>CAWGVB010000001.1:0-20394 GCA_963825815.1 uncultured Gemmatimonadales bacterium
GGGCGGGATCGAGGGATCGAGGTGAAGCCGGGCCGGTACGCCCGTCTCCAGGTGCGAGACACCGGGCACGGCATGGACCCGCGGACCCTCAACCACCTGTTCGAGCCCTTTTTCACGACCAAGGAAGTGGGGCGCGGCACCGGTCTCGGTCTCGCCAGCGTATACGGCATCGTCAAACAGCACGACGGCTACGTGTTCGTCGACTCGGCGCCGGGGCAGGGCACCACATTCGACATCTACCTCCCGGCGACGGACGCAAGCAAACCAGTGAGCGGTGACCGGTAAGCGACAGCTTCCGTTGTACTACGTTTCCGTCGTCCGTTTTACCGCCTTACCGCTTTGACTCACGCTCCCCGCTTCCCTGCCTCGTTGCACCCTCCCGTCCCGCTCACCATATTCTCGCCTTCTCACCCCAACCGGAGCCTGTCATGAGAGTTGCCCCTGCACTGGGCGTGGCTGCGTGGATGCTCCTCCTGCCTGCCGCCCTTCATTCCCAAGCCGCCGAGTCGGATAAGGCCTACATCGAGCGAGCCATGTCCGGCGCGCCGCAATCCATCTCGGCCAACGCCGCGATCGCCCGAATCGAGAAAGACGGCAGTGTCACCTCGCTCCGCGAGGGCAAGAACGGCTTCACCTGCGGCACAATAGACGACGGCGGCAACTCGCCGGTCTGCGCCGACCAGGCGGGCTGGGACTTCCTGGTCTCGGCGTTCACCCATCAGGACAAGCCCAAGAGCGACAAGCCCGGTATCGCCTACATGATGCAGGGTGGCCGCCACTGGGAGTCGAAATCGGGAGACATCGTGATGGAGTCGGGCAATGGCGCCCACATGGCCAAGGAGCCGCCTCACTGGATGCTGCTGGCTCCGTTCGACCATGAGAGCAGCGGCCTACCGACCCACCCCAATCCAAATGGGGTCGGCACCTACATCATGTTCGCGGGGACGCCGTACGCTCATTTGATGGTCTATCAGAACCCGGCAAACATGAAGCTTCGGCCGAGCTAGTTAGCTCTTGCGCCAGCGGGCGGAGAATCACCCAAGGGGGAGTCGCGCGCGCGCCGCCGAGCGCGACTCCCTACCCCCACTCAGGGCCCAGACTACGGAATAGCATCCGGAGATCCGTCTTCGGTTTCCGGCACACGAAGATCGGGACGTCCTGCTCCTCCTCGACGCCCGTCGGGTTGCGGGATCGCGCCGCCTCTCTCACCTCGCCCCAGTATTCCCGCAATCGCTCCGCGCTGCCGCCGACGACGATGACGGTCTCGCCGATCGGCCGGTCGAGACTCCACTGGTAGAAGTCGCCATTGCGGCTGATCGGGTAGGGCAGCCCCAGCTCGGGTCCGAACAGCGCCAGCGCACCGGCCCGGCCGTAGTTGACCGCCAGGATCGTCGCTCGGCTCCGCTCCGCGGGAGGAAGCTCGCGGAACACGGTCGCCACCGTGGCGACCTGCTCCCTCCAACCGGTCATGTCGGCGTAGTCCTGGGGGAGCGGCAGAGATTCTCCGATGTTGGTGCGAGTGGCCCGCGCCATACCCAGTCGGGCCGCGTACCGAGACATCGACTCGGGCGGGAGGATTGGGACTCCGAGAGGCAAGAGCGCGATCCCAGCGAGCAGGAGGAATGCGACGACCGCGGCGAAGGCCGCCGTCCGCCAACGTCGGCCCTCGAGCCAGACCTCCAGCATCACCGCTGCCGCGGCGATGAGCAGCGGATGCAGCGGCCCGAAGTAGTAGTCCTTCCCCCGAGTTGCCAGAAGCAGCAGAAACACCGTGAGCGCCAGCAGTCCGAGCGGCCGGAAGGGCCGAAGCCTGGCGGAGACGAGCAGGACGACCAGTCCGATGAGCCAGAGCGGGCCGCCGGGCCCGAGCAGGAGGAACTGGCCCAGGAAAAATCCCAGCGGATCCACGTGGCCCAGCTGGGTGGCCCGGAGCTCCTGGGCCTGGGCCAGGAAGGGCCAGCCCCAGGTGATCTGGCCGGTCAGGCTGGGCAGGGCCAGCACCGCCGAGAGCGCGGCGGCAAGCCAGGGCCAAAGGGTTCGAAGGTCTTGTCTGAGCGGTGAGACGACGATCGCGACCAGCACCCCGGCGGCCAGAAACACCACGCTGAACTTGGTCAATGCACTCAGCCCAAGCGCCAACCCCAGGACCAACCACCAGCGGCGGTCTCGGCCGTTCAGGAGCTTGACCAATGCCAGCGTCGCCAGGCACCACCAGAGCTGTTCGAACACTACCGGTTGAAACAGCACGCCGGCGCGAAGGAAGAGCGGCGCCACCAGTACGGCCAGAGCGGCGAGTAACCCGGCTCTCCGCCGGCCTCCCAGCTCGCGAGCGATCATCGCTGCCAGCACCGGCAGGGCCGCGCTCGCCAGGGCCGGGATCAGCCGGACCGAACGGAGCAGGTCGAGGGGAAGGGAGCGGGCCAGCTCGGCCAGCAAGGCGATGAGGGGAGGGAACTGCATCCGGAAGAGATCGAGGTGCTGTCCCATCGCGAGGTAGAGCAGCTCGTCGCGATGAAAGCCGTATCCCGGCTGAGGCAGGAGATGCAGGATCAGTGAGACGAGCGCGATGCCCCAGACCTCGGGCGCTCTAGGCACCAGTCTCGACGGCAGCTCCCGCGTTCTCCTCCACCACTCGCGCCAAGGCTCCCCAGTCGTTGTCTCCCCAGCCCCGGGCCATCGCCGAGAGGTAGTGGTCCCGGATCAGGCTCCCGAGCGGCATCGGCGTGGTCACGTCTTCGGCGGCGCTGAGCGCGAGCCGCACGTCCTTGAGCCCGTGGCGCAGCTTGAATCCGGCGGGCTCCCACCGCCGCTCGGCGATCAGCTTGCCATAGTTCTCGTAGATCGGTGAGCGGAACAGCCGGCCGTTCAGGATCTCGAGGAACCGGCCGGGCTCGATCCCGTACTTCTGCACCAGGGTAAAGGTCTCGCCCATCGCCTCGATGGCGGAGGCGAGAAGGAAGTTGCCGGCGAGCTTGAGCACGTTGGCCATCGGCGGATCGTCGCCCACGATCTCGACCCCCTGTCCGATTGCGGCGAAGGCCGGCCGGCAGAGCTCGATCGCGTCGCCCGGTCCCGCGGCAATGATCCAGAGCTTGCCCCCCTCGGCGGCCTCGGGCCGGCCGAACACCGGCGCGGCCAGGTAGTGCTGCCGGCGGGAGCGATGCTCGTCGGTCAGACGGCGGGAGAGCAGGTGGCTGATGGTGCTCATGGACGCATGGGTCGCGTTGGGCTTGAGCCCCGCGAGCGCTCCCTCGTCGCCGAACATCACGCTTTCGACCGCCGCGTCGTCGGCGAGCATCGTGAGCAGGAGGTCGGCGCTCTGGGCTGCTTCCCGGGGTGAGGCCGCGACTCGGAGGTCGGTCTGGCCGAGCTCGTCAGCCCGGCTCCTGGTCCGATTGTAAACCGTGAGCTCGAAGCCGGCCTCGAGCAGATTCTTGGCCATGGGGAGACCCATGCTGCCCAGGCCGATGAAGGAGATCCTCATATCTCAACCCACTTTCATATGGGCCGGAAGAGCTCCGGCAGATCCAGCACGAACGGCCGGCCGGCCCCTGCCGGATGCCAGCTCAGCCATTCGCGCTCGACCAGCGGAAAGGTGTCGACTGGGGTCCAGACCTCGACCTGCCGGTCATCCGGATCGATCACCCAATAACACGGTACGTTCTGCCGCTGGTATTCGATCCGCTTGGTGAACCGATCGGCCCGTTTGGAAGACGGGACTCAGCACCTCAGCGACCAGCAGGAGAGTCTTGACCCGGCTCCAGTCGAGGCTTCGGACCTCAGCCAGAGGCGCCACGAAGACGTCCGGCTGGACGAGCGTATCGGGAGTCCACGAGATGTCGGACCGCGACCCGAACACGTGGCCCACAGGATAGGTGCGGAGATAGGCTTCGAGGGCGACGGTCAGGCGGAGGACGATGGCCTCGTGCCAGATTCGGGGAGCTGGGGTCACCAGCAACTCGCCCCGTACCGTCTCATACCGGTTGCCGTCGTCCGGCAGGGCCCGAACCATATCAGCGGTGTAGAAGACCGGGGCAGCCATGCCCATAGGATGTTCTCTCTGGTGGAAGCTCCGCAAGCTCCAGGCATGGCTCAAGCTGCGGACTCTATCCTTCCTTACCATCACGATCCTGACGCAGCACGGATCGTACTGCCACACGCGTACACGGTGCGGCCGGACAAAACGCGTTACCTTCGTAGGTGGTCCCGGCGGCGATCGAAGCGCCGGCCCGGCTCGAGCACCACGATGCCGCCGTACAGTCCCGACGTGAGCTGCTCGATGTCGTTCAGGTGGGTGTGATAAATAAAGGTGCCCGCCCGGGGCAGGGTGAGCCGGGCGGTGAACGAGTCGCCCGGCATGACCGACGGGGCCAGCCGGGTCGTCGGTGCCGCTCCATCCGGCCACCCCATCCGAATAGCTCTCCAGCTCGATGCCGTGCCAGTGGATGGCCGTCGGCTCGCGCAGCCGGTTCACGATGACGACATCGGTCGGCTGGCCGCGGGTGAGGACGAGGACCGAGCCCGGAATCTCGACTGAGTCCGTCGCTGGCGGACGTGCGTCCCGCTGCAAGCACGAACCCCATGCGCCCTCGGCGCCCGTCCGCGCTTCATCCCTTCCTGGACGAACAGATGGAGCCGCCGCGCCTTCCCTCGGGCCGGCTCAGGCAGATCCGGCCGCGGGACGAACCGCGATGCCGAGCACCAGGCCGGCCATGTGGCTGCCCGCGTCGTGCGCTACGACGGTCGTGACTCTGGCGAGGCGGGGGATTGAGCCGGGCGCTCGGCACCACATGGAAACCGATATGGCAGTGGAAGAGCCAGTTCCCGGCGCGCTCGGGTACCCAGGTCATCGCCATCGTGGTGAACGGCCGCAGAGCTTCGGTTACCACCAGCCGCCGGTCGGCCGCGGAATAGAGGGTATCGGCAAAGCCGTCGCCCCGCGCGTCTACCCGGTAGTAGAAGCCGTGCAGGTGCATCGGGTGATTGCGCCAACTGCCGTTGAGCACTCGCCAGCGGAGCGTATCGCCCACGCGTGGCCTCGAGGCGCTCGGTGTAGGGCCAGGAGCGGCCATTGATGGTTAAGGCAGTGCGGTAGCGGGTGGAGTCTATCCGGTTCCCCCAGACGTTGATCACCAGGACCCGGTCGGGCGGCGACCCGCCAGCGGGGTCCACGAGGAAAGCCCCGCCAAGCTGTTCCCGCTCCGCGATCCGCTCCGCTTCGGGCCCGCGATTGCTGCGGCCGAGCGAGGCCCAGTAGAGGTAGCTCCCGGGTGTGCCGGCCGGGAAGGTCACCGAGCGCGACTCCCCGGGCGGGATGACGAGGCTGTCGTGGACGGAGGCGGGTCGCGTCGCCAGACCATAGATCCGGAGGGTCGAGTCGGCGAGTGCGTTCCGCACGGTGGCTGAAATCGTGGTGCCGGCGGGTACCCGAATGAGTGGGGCGGGGACCTGGGGCGACTTCCCTTCTTCGGCGAAGGCCGCGACCTCGATGGATGGCCCGCTGTCGGCCTCGGGGCGCCAGACGGCCATGCCGACGACCAGGTGAAGCTCGAGCGTATCATGAGAGAGGCGGCCGGCCGGTGAACCGTTGTCGTTGGGGAGAACAAAGGGGAGGCTATTTCCCCGCGCACCGCCGCTGAGGAGCGCCAGGAATGCGACGCACGCTATCGCTCGCGTCATTTGTGACCGTTGTGGGAGACGGTCGAATGTGTTGCCGCGTATCGGGAAGCGCCAGGTCGGTGAGGCGGTACGGCGGAGAGTATGACGTCAGAACTAGAACGCGACCTCGAGCCTCAGAGCAGGTCCGTCATACCCGAGGATAGATATGGCGCTGCCCATCTCCGGCGAACGATGACCGCCGAGCCGCTCTCCGACGAGGCCCTTCTCGCCCGCCTGGTCGCCTTCGACACCACCAGCCACAAGAGCAACCGCGAGATCGCCGACTTCATCAGCGACTATCTCGACCGCCCCGGCGTCCGCATCACCCGGCACCCGACGGCCGACGGCGCCAAGCTCAACCTGATCGTGGCGGCCGGCCCGGAAGACGGCGACCGCGGTCTGGTCCTCTCCGGCCACATGGACACCGTGCCGGCCGAATCGGAGGGCTGGAAGTCCGACCCGTTCACCCTGACTCAGCGCGATGGATGCTACGTCGCCCGCGGCGCGGCCGACATGAAGGGCTTCCTCGCCCTCGCCATCAACCGGCTCGCCGCGGCCGACATCTCGCGACTCCGCCACCAGCTCGTGCTGCTCTTCACCCACGACGAGGAGACCGGTACCCTGGGCGCGCGGCGCCTGTTGGATGAGCCCGGCGCGGTCCCGCCACTCCCGCGGGCCACCATCATCGGCGAGCCGACCTCGCTCCGGGTCCTGCGCATGCACAAGGGCCATCTCCGGCTCCGGCTCTCCTTCACCGGCGTTCCCGCCCACAGCGGCCTTCCCCATCTCGGCGTGAACGCGGTCGAGGCTGGCGGCCGAGCGATCGTCGCACTCGCCGACTTCCGTCAGGCGCTCGAGCGGGAGCGGCCGCCCAACGCGGAGCACTTTCCCGAGGTCCCCTATGTCACCCTCAACGTCGCCCGAGTTGCCGGCGGCGGAGCCGTCAACGTGGTCCCGGCCGACTGCGTGCTCGACCTCGGCGTTCGGCTGCTGCCGGGGATGTCGGCTGACGATATAACTGAACGCGTGCGAGCGACCGTGCAGAAGGCAGTGTCCCAGGTGCCCTTCGAACTAACGCTGGTAGGTGAGACTCCGCCGATGATGGCCGCGGAGGACGCACCGATCGTTCGCCTGCTCGCCCGGCGAGCTGGGGCAGGACCGGATCCGGTAGCGCGCCGTTCGGCACCGACGGCGGCTGGCTCAGCCGGCTGGGACTCGACTGCGTCCTCTGGGGACCGGGCTCGATCGAGGTCGCCCACAAGCCGAACGAATCGCTGCCGGTGGCGGAGTTCGTCCGCGCCGGGGAGCTGCTCGACTCGCATCGTCCACCGAGCCTGCGCGGCGGAGTCGGCGTGAGCGCTACGATCATCGAACGCGCAACCTTTTGGCGGCCGATTGGGTCAAACGACCGTGAACACCGTGCTTCGCAACGGTGAGACCTCCCCGTACCTGAACTGAGGAGCCCCGACAATGAGGCCGAACATTTCTTCTACTGCGCGCTTTCGCTACTTTGCTCTGCTTGCCGGCTCGGGCCCGGTCCTGGCGCAGAACAGCAGCGCGCCGGCGGCTGGTGCCAGCACCGCCGATCTGTCCGGGCTATGGAGCGCGAAGAAGTGGTTCGGCCCCGACGTACGGGGCGAGCTCATCATCGAGCGTACGAGCTATGGGCTTCTTGCCGACATCGCCGGGCGCGAGGCGCCGGTGACGCAGAAAGGCCAGGAGCTCACCTTCGAGCTGCCGGGAAAGGAAGGCAGCTTCAGCGGCCGCTTTGAAGGACCCGGCCTGATCCGCGGCCTCTGGCTTCGGAAGGATCGGCCGAGCGCTTCGCCGGTCATGCTGAAGGCCGACGGATCCGGTAAATGGCTCGGTACGGTCGATCCGGGCGAGGACGAATTCTCCTTCTACATCTTCGCTCGGCGGCGAGCTGACGGCTCTTACGATGCCGTGCTCAGAAACCCTGAGTTCGATCTCGGCAACCAGCGAGGAGTGCGCAGGCTTATCCGCAGCGGCGATGCCGTGCGGCTCATGGCGGGCTCTGACGACGCTTCCGAGCGGGTACTCGCCACCGGCTTCGTTCAGCAGGAAATGGACGGCTTCTCGCTCGTCTTCCCCAATCGAGGCGGGACCTACGATTTCTCGCGCGACGACAGTTCGAGCCTGGTCTATCCGCGGCCCCGCCCCGGCAATCCGTACCGTTATTCTCCGCCGCCTTCTCTCGGTGACGGGTGGCCTACCTCGACCCTCGCCGCCCAACGGATCGATCAGCCGGCGATGGAACGCCTGGTCCAGTCGATCATCGACATGAAGATGGACGAGGCCGACGCGCCGGAGATCCACGCCCTCCTGATCGCCCGCCACGGCCGGCTCCTGCTCGAGGAATATTTCCACGGCTTCTCGCGCGACAAGCTCCACACCCTGCGTTCTGGCGCCAAGAGCCTGACCAGCACGACGATCGGCGCCGCGATGTACGCCGGGGCGCCGCTTCGGCTCGACAGCCATGTGTACCAGGTGATGAATGGAGGCGTCTTCCCGGCTGGTCTGGAGCCGCGCAAGCGGGCGATGACGCTGGAGAATCTGCTTACCATGTCGTCGGGCCATTATTGCGACGACACCGATGAGAAGGCGCCGGGCAACGAGGACTACATCAATGACGAGCTGCAGCCGCCTGACGTGATCGCCTATTTCATGTCGGTGCCGATGGCGACCGACCCCGGCACGAACAGCGTCTATTGCAGCATGCAGCCGCATTTGGCGCTCTCTATGCTCGGCGAAGCGATGCACCAGTCGCCGGTTCGAGTCTTCGACCGCCTGGTCGCTCGCCCCATGCAGATCATGCACTATTCCTGGCCCCTCGACACCAACGGCCGCCCCTACGGCGGAGGAAGCGTGGCGATCAGGGCGCGTGACTACATGAAGTTCGGACAGCTGATGCTGAACGGCGGCACCTGGGCCGGAAAGCGGATTCTCGGCGCGAGCTACGCGAAGGCTGCAGTCTCGCCCCAATATCATTTGCGCAACATCTATTACGGCTACTTCTGGTGGATGGAGTATTACCCGTACAAGGGCCGCCAGGTATTAGGCTATTCGGCTCGGGGAGCGGGCGGTCAAATGGTCTTCGTGGTGCCGGAGCTGGACCTGGTTGCGACAGCCATGGGGGGCAACTTCTCAAATCGACGCGGGGGAAGATACCTGAATAACTTCATTGCCACGTCCATCCTGCCCGCAGTCCGCGAGCCGGGCGATGATCCGAAGGCGCCGGTCAAGGATATCGATTGGCTGTCGCCTTATGGTCCCTCGAAAGATGGGAGCCGCGTCAGTCCACAACCTTGAAGCCGTGAGCGCGAAGATCTTCGCATTGGTGCTCGGTGTTCTCCTCGCCGCGGGATCCCTCGGTGCCCAGTCCAGGCCTCCGGCATCGCCGTACTACCCGCCTGCCGGGCAGTGGGAACGGCGCGCCCCCGCATCCGTCGCCATGAACGCGGAATTGGTTGACTCGGCAATCGCCTTTGCCAAGTCGATGGAGAGCACCGCGCCGAGAGATCTCCTGGCCGAGCATTGGGCCAGCCCGTTCGGCCGGGAGCCGCTGCCGGATCCCCTCGGCCCATTCAAAAGCCGCGGAGAGATGACCGGTATCATCCTGCGGCACGGCTATCTGGTGGCAGAGTGGGGCGAGCCGGAGCGGGTGGATCTGACCTTCAGTATCACCAAGAGCTTCCTCTCGAGCACGGTCGGCCTGGCGTGGGATCGCAAGCTCATCCCCGATCTCCACGCCAGGGTCAAAGACTACGTGAAGACGGGTGAGTTCGACTCGGAACACAACGCGAAGATCACCTGGGAGCACCTGCTGCGTCAGACCAGCGACTGGGAAGGCACGCTCTGGGGCAAACCCGACTGGGCGGACCGGCCGCCTGCCGATGTGCCGATCGAGCAGTACAAGAAACGGATCCACGCTGAACCGGGCACGACCTACAAGTACAACGACGTCCGGGTCAACCTGCTCGCCTATGCCGCACTGATGGTGTGGCGCCGTCCGCTGCCGGAAGTCTTGAAGCAATACCTGATGGACCCGATCGGGGCCTCGAATACCTGGGTCTGGCACGGCTACGACAACTCGTGGGTCAAGATCGGCGGCAAGAGGATGCAGTCGGTGTCCGGCGGGGCGCATTGGGGCGGCGGCATGTGGATCAGCGCGCGCGACCTGGCGCGGTTCGGGCTCCTCACGCTCCGCCGCGGCAAATGGAAGGACCGCCAGATCCTGTCGGAGGCGTGGATCGCCCAGGCGCTGACCCCCACGAAACCGGAGCCGACCTACGGCTTCATGAACTATTTCCTGAACTCCCCAGGTGCGGACGGGCAGCGACCGTGGCCTGGCGCCACGCCCAATACGTTTTGCCACATCGGCCACGGCACCAACGCGGTCTGCGCGATACCCGAATACGATCTGGTAGTGGTCGCGCGCTGGATTCAAGACGATGCGTTGGACGGGTTTCTGCAGCGCGTGATCGCGGCGAGCAAAGGCCAGTAAGAAGGACCGGGGTGGCGGAAGAGGTTGGCGTTGCTAGGTTGAGGTGAGGTCGCCATCACCCGCCACCGGGATCATGCCATGAAGACCTGTCTTCTCCTCCTCACACTCTGCGTGTTCACCGTGCCGGCCGCTGCCCAGAGCAGCTCGTCTCCGGTAGCCGATGCCTTGCGCTCGCTCGCCCAGCGCAACGGGCGGGATCTCGTCGCTGCGGCGGAGGAGATGCCCGGCGGCAAGTATGGCTACAAGCCCACCCCGGCGCAGATGAGCTTCGGCGACGTCATTGCCCACCTGGGAGGAGGCAACGACTATCTCTGCTCCACCGTCTCGGGAGTGGAGGCGCCCAAGCGCGCCGAGCTGAAGGGCGACGCCGGCAAGACCAAGCTGGTGCCGGCGCTCAAGGAGTCGTTCCAGTTCTGCGAGTCCGCCCTGGCCAAGGTGGACGACTCCAAGCTGGACGAGCAGCTTCCCTGGTTCGGCGGCCGGAAGCTCTCCCGGGCCGGTGTCATGTTGGCCACGGCGCAGGACTGGGCCGACCATTATAGCCAGCTGGCCAACTATCTCCGACTCAACGGACTTCTTCCGCCTACGGCCAAGCGGAAGGAGGAATAGCGTTGCTGATCGGCCGCCGGCGCGCGGCGGGCCCGGCGTGAGCGCGAGGGTCATCGAAGCCGAACTGACCTGGACCGGCCGCCGCTTCGAGCCCGGACTGCAGGTGGTCGTGGGCGAAGACGGCCGGATCGAGGCCGTGACCTCCGGCCGGAAGCCGACCGACCGTCACCCGCGCTGCGCGCTCCTGCCCGGTTTCGTCAACACCCACTCCCACGCCTTCCAGCGCGGCCTCCGCGGTCGAGGCGAGCGGTTCCCGGCCGGGTCGGGCGACTTCTGGACCTGGCGGGAGGCGATGTACGCGCTGGTCGAGCGGCTCGACGAGCGCGAGCTGTTCCGGCTCTCGGTCCAGGCGTTCGAGGAGATGCGGGACGCCGGCATCACCACCGTGGGCGAGTTCCATTATCTCCACCACGCGGGCGACGGCACCGACTACGAGTTCGACCGGGTCGTGCTCGAGGCCGCGGCCGCCGCCGGCATCCGCATCGTGCTGCTCCAGACCTACTACGCCACCGGCGCCATCGGCCAGCCGCTCGGGCCCGGCGCAGCGGCGCTTCCGGTCCACCGATGTGGCCGCGTACTGGAAGCAGATGGACCGGCTCGAGTCGGCCCTCGATCGGCGGACCCAGAGCCTCGGCGCGGTGGCGCACAGCATCCGCGCCGCGACGGTCGACGACATCGCGGCGCTGCACGCCGAGGCGCGGCGGCGCGGGCTGCCGTTCCACATGCACGTGGAGGAGCAGCGGCGGGAGATCGAGGAGTGCGTAGCGGCGTACGGCCGGCCACCGATGCGGGTGCTGCTCGACACGCTCGACATCGGGGGGAACCTGACCGCGGTGCACTGCACCCATACCGCACCCGAGGATCTGCGGCAGTTTCTCCAGGCGGGTGGGACCGTCTGCGTCAATCCGCTTACCGAGGGGAATCTGGGCGACGGGCTGCCCGTGCTGGAGCCGGTCCCCGACCTGTTGGAGCGGCTGAGCCTGGGATCAGACTCCAATGCGCGCATCTCACCGCTCGAGGAGATGCGCTGGCTGGAGTACGGGCAGCGCCTGCGCAAGGAGAGGCGTGGGGTGTTGCGGAGCGGGGAAGGGGAGGTGGCGTCAGTCGTGCTCGATGCAGCGACGGCCGGCGGTGCCAGAGCGCTGGGACTCCCCGCCGGTCGGATCGAGGCCGGTCACTGGGGCGATCTGGTCGTGATCGACCTCGAGCACCCCTCGCTCGAGGGATGTGAGGTCGAGACGCTGGCGGAAGCGCTGGTCTCCGGGGCCGACAATGGGGTCGTGCGAGGCACCTACGTGGGCGGCAACTGGAGACAGAGCCGCAGCCACGGCCCCGCTACCGCATGAACCCGTCATCCTGGCTTGGAACCGTCGCCTCCCAGCGCTGGCCGCCCTCGGCGCTCGCGTGTGCCGGTACTGCAACTCAGGGCGGCTCTCCCGCGGCCGTTTCCCCGGCCACCGTCTCCTCCGACGTCCCCCTCCTCTATGAAGCGCAGCAGCAGGTCGAGGAGTACATCAGCTCGGGCCGGTACGACCGGGACTTCTCGGCGGTGGTGGCCCGGGCGCAGGAGTGGCTGGAGCAGCGGTCGAAAACAGCGAAGAAGCCCGCGATCGTGCTCGACATCGATGAGACCTCGCTGTCGAACTGGCCTGCCTATCGCCTGAACGGGTGGGGTCGAGTGGTGGGAGGAGGGTGCGACCTCGAGCACGGTCCCTGTGGTCTCCGTGCCTGGCAGGCGCTCGCCAAGTCGAAGGCGCTCGCGCCGACCCTGACGCTGGCCCGACGCGCGCACGAGCTCGGCGTGGCGGTGTTCTTCATCAGCGGCCGTCCACCCAACCTGCGCGAACCGACCGAGCGAAACCTCCGGGAACAGGGCTACGATCCGACCGCGGTCATTCTGCTTCCCGAGGGTGCCCACTTCAAGAGTGCGGTGGACTTCAAGGCACCGGAGCGGCGGAAGATCGCCGAGCAGGGCTATACCATCATCCTGAGCATGGGAGATCAGGAGAGCGATCTCGCCGGCGGCTTCGCCGAGCGGACCTTCAAGCTGCCGAACCCGGTCTACTACCTGCCCTGAGCCGGGCCGAGTCCCGGCTCAAGACCAAAGGCCATCCGCTCGTGATCGGCAGGAATGGCACATAGGCCTCGTTCTTCAGGCTGAGCCGTTGACCAGCTGCCGCTGCCAGATTGCGATCCACAGGCTCAGTGGGGAGTCGAACCGCGCTCCGCCTGCCGTGGCGCTGCCGCTCTCGATCTGCTTGGACATGGTGCTTTCTACCTCTTCGCCCTCTCGCTCCTCTTCGGGGCGATCCGCCCAGCCGTTGTAGTCTGCTGACATTGTGTGCCTCCGGGTCTAATTGGTCGGCCTTTGAGGCGCCGGCTCGCCGGTTCTGACGACTCCGCCGGTCAGATTGACGAGAAACAAGCTACGGGCCGCCATCACTCTGGAATCACTGGAAACTCAATAGCCCGGTTACCCGGGCTAGTTCTTGATCCAACAAGGAGATAGAAGGCGGACCGCGGGGTTTAATGCTGCGCCTGCTCCACGTCCGCCATCCACAGGTCGCTCTGGCGATCCCCCACGGTGAAGTAGAACCGTCCGCGCCGAGTCTTGAACCCGAACCGGTGCCACTCCCGGGTGGGATCGTCGAAGCGCACCAGGAGCCTCGGCGTGCCGCCGCCCACCGGAACCGACCAGATCGTCGTCCGCTCGGCCGGGTCGACCGCCAGGTAGTAGACCGTGCGGCCGTCCTCGGACCAGTCCACGTAGACCGCTCGCGGAGCTGCTCCGTCTCCTCGCGGCACCAGCGTCCGCACCGAGTCGCCATCCGAGCGCACGACCCGCACCGCTCCCGCGTTGGAAAACGCGACCAGCCGTCCGTCGGGCGAGGGGAGCGGCTGGGTAGGTCTCGCCCCTGAAGACTGTCCGCGGCGGGGACCATCTCCCGTCCTGTCCGCGGGTGATCGCCCGGATCTCGTTCCCTGGCCCGTTGAAGTTGCGGAGATAGTACACCGTCCGACCGTCCGGGCTCCACTCTGGCGTGCGATCGTCGTCGGGCCCGTCGGTGATCTGGCGTCGGTCGCGGCCGTCGGCGGCCATGACGAAAAGATGCCGGCGCCCGCCCTGAAAGCCGTGGAAGACGATCTCGCGGCCATCCGGTGACCACGTCGGCCAGAACTCCTCCGCGTCGTCATCGGTGAGTCGCTCGGGCTCGCCGTCGGGAAGCCGCAGCCGGTAGATGTCCTGGTTGCCGCGCAGGTCGGAGTCGAACGCGAGCCAGCGTCCGTCGCGCGAGACTTCGACGCTCTCGATGCACCTGGTTACCGCGGGTGATCGGCTCGGCGTCGCGCACCGACACCGGTCCTCCCTTCGGGATCGGCAGCGAGTACGCGTTGGATGTCTCGGTGAAATCCGAGTAGACGAAGCGCCGCCCGTCGCGCGACGACGCTCACGGATAGGGCATGCAGGCCATTGGTGAGCCGCGATGGCTCCCCTGCGGGCCTGCCGTTCCCCGCAGCCGCATCTGGTAGAGATCCACTCCGCCGGCGCGGCTGGAGATGAAGATCAGCGAGCGGCTGTCGGGTCCCCATACCGGGCTCGCGTTGTAGTACTGGTCCTTGGTCAACGCCTGCGGCTCCCCGCCTGTCGCCGGGATCACGTCCCAGCGCGGCCCCGCCCCCGTTGGCGAAGAGGAAGCCCGGCTGCTGCGCCTGCCGGTTCCCCAGCACGCAGGCGATCCACCGCCCGTCCGGTGACCAGGCCAGCGAGTGCATCTCGCCGCCGTGCGCGAGTGCCCGCGGTTTGTCGCCGTCCAGGGCCTGGAGATAGAGAGTGTCGGCTCGGATGAACGCGATGGATTTACCGTCCGGGGTCCAGCCTCCCGGCATGAGCAGGCCTGCGCTGCCCCAGGGGTCCGCGTTCGGATCGGGCACGTGGGGGACGACGACCCGGGCTGTTCCGCCGAGGGCGGACACGATCTCGATGCCGCGGGGAGATCCGAACATGATGTGACTTCCATCGGGCGACCACGAGGGCCAGCGCTGGGGACGCTCGCTCCCGCCCGCCACCGCGATCGCAGCGCCACCGTCCACCTGGCGCACCCTGATCTCGAGCGAGGGCATGAGGCCCGCCGCGTAGGCGACCAGGCGTCCGTCGGGCGAGAGCGCAGGCTCGATCTCGAGCCCGGGGTCTCGGGTAAGCGGGACCCGTCGGCCGAGGCGGAGCTCGGGCTCCTCGCGGCCGCGGAGCAGCAGGGCCCCGGCGAGTCCGGCGAGCAGCATGCCGCCCAATCCCACCGCGACGAGCGTGCGCTGCCGGCTGCCGCCCCGCGATGCGGACCCGTCGCGTGGTCACCGATCCGGAGACCAGCGGCTGCAGTTGCGCGAGCATCTCCTCGGCGCTCTGCCAGCGGTCCGCCGGCCGCCGCTCGAGTGCGCGCATGACCAGGTGCGCGAGCTCGTCCGGTACTCCGGGGCGTTGAGTCCTGAGGTCCGCCGGTGTTTCGGTCATCTGCGCCGCGATGATCGCCTGCGCCGTATTCCCGGTGAACGGCCGCCGCCCCGCGAGCAGCTCGTAGGCGACAACGCCGAGCGAATAGAGGTCGGCCCGGCCGTCGACCTCCTTGTCCGCTACCGCCTGCTCCGGTGCCATGTAGCTCGGCGTCCCCATCGCCATGCCCGTCGTCGTGACGAAGGACGGCTCGGCCGATGCGCTCACCGCCTTGGCCACCCCGAAGTCGAGCAGCAGCGCGTGCCGCCCAGGCAGCATGATGTTGTCGGGTTTGATGTCGCGGTGGATGATGCCCTTGCCGTGGGCATAGGCCAGCGCGTCGAGCAGCTCCGACAGGATTCGGACGGCGTCCTCTACCGGGAGCTCGCCCTGGCGCGCGAGCCGGTCGCGAAGTGACTCGCCCTCGACGTACGGCATGATGTAGTAGACGTAGCCGTCGACCTCGCCGCTGTCGTGCAGCGGGAGGATCGCCGGATGCTGGAGCCGGGCGGCGACTTCTATCTCCCGGAGGAAACGATCGGTGCCGAGGCTCGCGGCCAGCTCTGGGCGCAGGACCTTGACGGCGACCATGCGGTGGTGCTTCAGGTCCTCCGCCAGGTACACCGCCCCCATGCCGCCCTGCCCCAGTGCGCGCTCGAGGCGATAGCGGTCGCGTAGGGCTTCGGCCAGGCGGGGAGGGATGTCAGTCACGAGGAGTGGGAGTGTGCTCCCGGCTTGCGTTCATGTCAACCGAGGACGACATGATCTACGATTGCGATGCGTCACCCCCACCACAGGTACGGGGATGCGACCGGTTCTCGGTCCGCGGATTCAGCTGAGAGCCCGGCCTCAAGTGGCTCAGTCTCCTCCACGTAGGACTCGAACCCTTCCTTATATAGGGAAGCAGACCGGCAGGCATGCCGGTTGCGCCGAGCCGCCGTGTTAAGTCGATGTGGAACTGCAACTTCTCGCACGGGGACCCATGGACCTCCTCTTCGGCCTTGCCGTTTCAGCGTCACTGCTCGGCCCCTCCCGTCCGGTTGCGACGGTCGAGCCGGACAGCAGCTCGGCGGTTTCCCGGTTGACCGCTGAGGAGGCACTATTTCTCCTCCAAAGCGAGCACCACTTCTCGTTCCCAATATTGCTCCTCGAAGATCCGGCGGGACCGACCCGTTGAGGTCTACCGCAAACAGAAGAAAGGGCCACTCGCGATGAGTGGCCCTTCTGCTATCCGCTAGGGACGGTGACTGGTCCGATCAGTTTCCGTGATGATGCGTCATCCGTGCTTGCTGACTCGCCGGTGCGTTGGCGCAGCTCACCTTGGGGTTCCAGGCAGCGAAGATGCCGCTCGGGTTGTGGCGACCCACCCAGATGTGGAGACCCCAGACGCCGAACTCGGGTACCTGCGCGAAGCTCTGACCCAGCAGGGTTGGTGGGGCCGCGCTCGCCGGATGATCGGTGAAGGGCACGATGTACTCCACCCCCACGAACCGGAGCTTCCCATTCTTCTCCGGCTCGTAGAGCAGCAGCTCGGGCTGGGTCAGGTTGACCACGCCCCCGTCCTGGATGAATGCCAGCTTGCCGTAGTGGAATCCCATCGCGCCGGCCCCGGGTTGGCTGGGCAGGTCGGCGGCTATCAAGCAGGGGGTGATCTGCGCCGACCAGCCCGCCGCCACCGCCTTGTCGAAGTCGTGGAACGGCGCCACCAGCTGGCGGAGTCGCGCGATCTGGCTGGCTGTAGCCGAAGCCGAAATGGTTGGCGAGTTATCCGACGCTGCCCCATTGGGTGCGAGCGGAGCAGGGCGATCGCTGCTGCAGGCAAAGAGGAGCGTGAGCAGGGTGAGACGGATTGGTACGCGAGCGCGCATGAATGTGCTCCCTTAAAAGCAAAGATGTTGAAGGCCAGCATGGGGGCAATTGTCGCCAACATATTGCTCCTGGCCCACCACGCAAGGCTTCGGCCCCTTCGCTTCGCTCAGAGCCGATGCTTCCTTTGCCTGCTCACCGCCCTAGCCCCGCAGGCTCTATGGCTCCATCTTGGTGCACCTCACGAGAAAGCATACATGGCCGAACTGCTCGACCGGCTCCAATCCGCTCTGGCCGACCGCTACCGCGTAGGCCGAGAGATCGGCGCCGGCGGAATGGCCACCGTTTATCTGGCCGAAGACTTCCGCCACGACCGCCGCGTGGCCCTTAAAGTCTTGCGCCCCGAGCTCGCCGCCGTCATCGGCGCCGAGCGCTTCCTGGCGGAGATCAAACTCACGGCCAATCTCCAGCATCCGCACATCCTGCCGCTCTTCGATTCCGGCGCCGCGGATTCGTATCTCTTCTACGTGATGCCTTTCATCGAGGGTGAGACCCTCCGCAACCGGATCACCCGCGAGAAGCAGCTCCCCATCGCGGACGCGGTACGGATCGCCACCGAGATCGCATCCGCGCTCGACTACGCCCACCGGCACGGGGTGGTGCACCGCGACATCAAGCCGGAGAATATCCTGCTGCACGACGGCCAGGCGTTGGTAGCCGACTTCGGCATCGCGCTCGCGGCCAGCAAGGCGAGCGGCGCCCGGATGACGGAGACCGGCATGTCGCTCGGCACGCCGCACTACATGAGTCCGGAGCAGGCAATGGGCGAGCGCGAGATCACGCCGCGCTCCGACGTCTACGCGCTCGGCGCCGTGCTCTACGAGATGCTCACCGGTGACCCGCCGTTCACCGGATCGACCGCACAGGCGGTCGTCGCTCGAGTGGTGACCGAGAGCCCGCGGCCGCTGATGTCGCAGCGGCATACGATCCCGCGGAATGTCGAGTCCGCAGTACTGACCGCCCTCGAGAAGCTCCCCGCCGATCGGTTTGCGACTGCGGCCGAGTTCGCCGAGGCGCTGCAGCGACAAGGGGTATTCGACGACCGTAGCGATCCCGCGGTGACCGGGGTGCAGCCGAGCAGGAGACTCACCGCCGCACCCGGCTGCTCCTCCCGGCGCTCGCCACCGCGCTCCTGCTCGCCACGGCCGCCGCTCTTTGGGGTTGGCTCCGCCCGGCGCCGGCACCGTTGATGAGTCAATTCAGCCTCGCGCTGAAGCCGAACCAGAACTGCAGCCGCCGTTGACGGTTGGCGGCGGGCGCATCGCGCTCTCGCGGGACGGACGCGCGTTGGTCTACAGTGGGCCCGGCGATGGAGGCAGCCGCCTCTGGCTCCGGCGCATGGACCAGCTCGGCGCGACACCGATCGCCGGTACCGAGGCCGCCTCGAACCCGTTCTTATCGCCGGACGGCAACCGGGTGGGATTCATCAAGAACGGCAACGAGGTGCGGGTCGCGTCGCTGGCCGGCGCGCCGACGATCACCCTGACCAACAAGGCCAACAGCACGTCAGGCGACTGGGGCGACGACGGATACATCTATTTCGAGGTGGACTCGGGCCTTGCCCGGATGCGGGCCACCGGCGGAGAGATCGAGCCGGTCTATCAGATGCAGACGAAGGCGAAGGAGGTCGGGGCCGAATGGGTGCACGTCCTGCCCGGCGCCCGCGGCATCCTCTTCCGGCTCCGCCATGTGGGCCAAGGTCCGGCCGACTTCGAGATCATGACGATGCCGCTGCCCACGGCCCAGCGCGGTCGCTCGTCAGGGGCGTCTACGCGACCTACTCGCCGACCGGTCACCTGCTGGTGGTCACCTCGGACGGCAAGTTGATCGGGATCCCGTTCGACCCCAGAAGCTCGAGCTCACCGGTGCACCGATTGCACTGTTAGAGGGGATCGGGGTGCGAAACGGCGGCTTCAACATCGACCTGTCGCTCGCCGGGAATGGCACGCTGGCCTATACCACCGGCGGCACGCTCGGTTCTCGCCGGGCGGCATGGGTGAGCCGCGAAGGCGTGGTAACGCCGGTGGACTCCGGGTGGGATCCACAGGGTGTCATTGGGTCGGCGAGCCTGTCGCCCAACGCGAAGGCGCTGGCGGTGACGTTGACGCGGGATGGACGGCGGGACATCTGGGTCAAGCAGCTTCCCTCGGGCCCGTTCTCCCGGATCACCTTCTCCGACACATCCAGCGGCCGTCCCACCTGGTCGGCCGACGGGCGCGACGTGCTCTATGTCTCGGACCGTTCCGGCAGCGGTGCCGGCCCACTTTACGCCCGCCGTGCCGACGGCACCGGCTCCCCGCGGTTGCTGACCTCGCGCGATGTCGGACAGGCAGACCAGCTCCCGTGACGGGCGCTGGCTGATCCTTCGCACGGCGACGACCAGCGGCAGCCCCGACCTCCTCGGCCTCAAGACGGGCGACACCACGGTGGTGCCGCTGGTGGCAAGCCCCGCCGTGGAGCTCTTTCCGGCGCTCTCGCCCGACGGCCGCTGGCTGGCTTACGCCTCGAACGAATCCGGGACCTTTGAGGTGTACGTCCGTCCTTTTCCGGAGACCGCGTCGGCCAAGTGGCAGGTCTCCACCGCGGGCGGCAACGAGCCGGCCTGGTCGAGCACCGGGCGCGAGCTGTTCTACATCAACGCCAAGGGCGACATGGTCTCCGCGGAAATCCCAGGCGGGTGGCACCTTTTCGGTGGGCAGGCAGCGGATCCTCTTCTCGACCGCGCAGCTCGTGGGCGGAGGCCCGGTCCCCTCGTACTCCCTGAGTCCCGACAATAAGCGGTTCCTCGTACTGCGCGAGGGCGAGGCCGGACAGCCGGGTGAGTTGGTCGTGGCAGAGAACTGGCAGCAGCAACTCAAGGCGCAGGCTGGACGCTAGGGACAGGCGGTCAGGCGGTCAGGCGGTCAGGCGGTCCGTCGTTCCGTCCTAGCAGCGGCGTGACGGAGGGCGGGCCCCTCGCTTCGATGGCTCGGGGCCTGCTTACCGCCTTACCGCTTCCCTCACGCAACCGCCGCTGTCGGCCGCGACGGCCGGCGCTTCTTCTCCTGACTTGTAGCCTCACCCGCGCTCGGCTGCCGCGCACTCCTGCGTCCCCCGGTGCAGCACCACCTTGGTCCACCCGTTCTCCCGGGCGTCGAAATGCTGGTAGGCATCGGGCGCCTCATCCAGCGCCAGCTCGTGTGATACGATGAACGACGGCCGGGCGTCATCCAAGTGGATCAGCTCCCGAAGTCTCCGGTTGTAGCGC
>CAWGVB010000002.1:0-808648 GCA_963825815.1 uncultured Gemmatimonadales bacterium
TGTTATGTCTGGCGCCGCGTTACGTATTGCTATCTCACGGCTGCGCCAGCTTTGTCATACTACCCAGAATCGTTCTGCTGTCGGGAGATGATCAGGCAAACGCGACCGCCGTCGCCCGTGCGGTGGGGATTGAAGAGGCACGGGGTGACCTGCTGCCGGAAGAGAAGGTCGCCCACGTACAACGCATCATGAAGGAAGGGGCGCGGGTCGTCATGGTGGGAGATGGTACCAATGACGCGCCCGCCCTGAGCACCGCGACGGTGGGAATTGCCCTCGCGCAAGGCCGGCGGCGGAGGCATCAGCGCTGAGGCCGCGGATGCGGTGATCCTGGCCGATGACGCCAGCCGAGTGGCGGAGGCTATCATCGTTAGCACCGCCGTCCCCTCCGGCTGGCTCGCCAGAGTCTGTGGGCAGGGCTGGGCCTGAGCAGCGTGGCCATGGTGCTGGCGAGCCTCGGGTACATCCCGCCGATTGTGGGAGCGCTGCTGCAGGAGGCGATCGATGTTGCCGTGATTCTCAACGCCCTGCGAGCGGGCCGCACGGCAGCATTGTAGGCATGCTCGTGCCTTCCCCGCGATGCCCTGGAAACTTACGGTAGCTCCTTAGGCCGCCAGAGGCCTGATCTCGGCATCGACCTCTGTCACGAGCGGCCTCTCCTGGCGCAAGAGGCTGATGGCCAGCAGCCGCTACCCATGGCAAGTAGAGCGCCGATGTTGATCCGCTCCGCGACCCCGAGCCATGGTGTAGGCTGCCCGCGGCAAGCCGGCTGCCTAGAACCCGGTCCAGGCGCCAGACACGAGCAGCGTCAGAAGCGTCGCAAAGGAGTAGAGCCGCCATCGCCTTCCATAGAGAGAAGCACCGAGGCCATGGCCGACAGGATGAAGAGCACGATCACACCGGTGAAAATGATGTGCGGGAGGTCGCTCGATATGTTCCCCGTCCCCCGCAGGTACATCGGGGGGGTGATCAGGCCCACGACCGCGATCCCGACCAGCAGGGCTCCGATAATGCGCAAGGCGCGTCGTGCGGCCGGCCGATGTCCAGACGCCGACGCCGAAGGCGATCAGGAGTATGTCGTAGGCGATGAACAGCGGATCGACCAGGTGTCTTGGTCGGGGCTCCCACCGCGGCCAGCTCACTGATGGCCTGGAGATAAAGCTGTGATAGTCGCCGTATCGCAGGCCGCGAGCAGGTCGATGCCGACGTACAGCAGCGACGAGAGGACACCGCAGACGAGCAAGGATTTTCTTTAGCATCTGTTCCAGCCCTCCGTGCTAACGCACGCCTTCCCACAGTGCCCGCTCCGCGGATCGAGGATCGTCCACGACCTCCGACGTCGTATCGAAGCGCATGGTGGCCCTGCGGCTGAGGTCGTACTTCGGCCAACCGGGGTCTCCATCGGTGGCAAAGGCAACCCAGGCGGCGTGCATGGTGTCGGCGAGCTGTTGCGGAGGGTCGCGTCCCAGCAGCGGCTCGGTCCCGTTGCCGAGCGTGTCGAAGACGAAGGCGATCTCGAGCGCATGGCACGCACCGAGGCGTCCGTCGAACTGCGGTGAGCGCCAGGCAAACTCGTACATGTAGGTGGCCGCGGGGCTCTTCGCGTGGGCGTCGGCCAGGCGGATGAGCGGGGATGCGCCAGTACCAGTCGGTCTGGATGGCCGCGAGCAGGTCGCCGGCGCTGGCGCCGGGATGCGCCGCGCGATAGGCGGCCAGCGTCGCTTCGACCGGGAGCCCGTAGGCCGCGACGGCGCCGGCCAGGGCCTCGGCGGTGATCTGGTCGATCGCGCCGACCGGGCACCAGGAACAACGATCGACTCGTCGGTGTTCGTGCCGACCATGACGTCGATGTCCGCGCCGGCTCCGGCCAGCGATGCGATCGATCGGACGCGCGGGGATGACGTCCCCGTCGATCACCGGCTGCCACGGCAGCATGCTGGCCACCACCTCCGCGCCCCAGCGCTCCGGGTCGGGATGCGCGACGAGATCGGCCTTCAGCTCCGCCTGGGCCTGAAGCAGGCGATCGACGGGGACCGCCGCGATCGCCTCTCGGGTCGCCTCGACGCCAAGCTTCTCGGCGAGGCGCTGGCCGACCCGCCGCGCGGTCGCGGCCGAGATCACCTGATGCGCCGCCCCGCTCTGGGCGATCGCGCGCCGGAACAGCCCCTCGGCGCGGGGCATGGCCAGCAGCGTGCCGACGCTCATCGCACCGGCCGACTCGCCGAAGATGGTGACGTTGCCGGGATCGCCGCCGAAGGCGGCGATGTTCTCCCGCACCCACTCGAGGGCGGCGACCTGGTCGAGCAGGCCGAGGTTGGCGTTTCCGTCGCCGAGATAGAGGAAGCCCTCGGCGCCGACCCGGTAATTGATGGTCACGCAGACGATGCCGTCGCGGGCGAAGCGGCTGCCGTCATACCGGCGTCGCACCCGTTCCGGACTCGAACATGCCGCCAGGAATCCAGACCATCACCGGTAGCCCGGCCGACCCGAGGTCGCGGCGACCAGATGTTGAGGTTCAGGCAGTCCTCGCCGAGGGTGGCAAGCTCTGGGATGAGCACGTCCCACGGCGGGGGATATGGCAGCTGGGGCGGCTTCGGGCCGTAGGTGAGGGCGTCGCGCACGCCGCTCCAGGGCTCGACCGGCTGTGGGGGTCGGAGCCGATTGGCGCCAAACGGCGGCGCCGCGTAGGGAATGCCCTTGAACGTGTTCACGCCATCGGCAACGCTGCCACGCACCTCACCATGGATGGTCTGGATGACCGGTCGTGCATCAGGAACTCCGGCAACCGGTTCCCTGGTGAGTGTCGTCATCGTCTACTCCCGGCGCTGGCCGCGCCCTCAAGAATGAAAGCTTCTAGGAGCCCCGAGACGTGCCCGCATCCGGATTGCCCTTGTCGCAGCGGTCTTCGTGATACCCAGCGCTTGAACAAGCGAGCTCCACCTCCTTCAACGCCTCGGTTGACTGCTGCAGACCTCATAATCTGCGACCGTATGGCTGAGTCAGAGGTGAAGGACTGGGGAAGATCTCTTCATCCCCGATGATGACCGAACTTCGGCTCTGTTTCATCTCCTCTTCATGGTCCGCTGACCATCTTGTGCTTGACTTCGCAGCTCGATTCAGGGAGGGATCATGAGAGTCATCGACAGGATTACCGGGCAGCGGCTCAGCGTGGATGAAGCGTACGACCGGTTCTTCGACGGTTTCTACAATCTCGGGAAACCGACCGAGATCTTCACCGCGACCATGGTGGTGGCTCCGCCATCGCGTCAGCCGGTCAGAACCCGCCGTCGGGCCAAAGCGCGCCGTTCGGGGATGCAGGCTCGGGGCATCAGGCACCGATGAGCGAAACGAGTCCCGCTGAGTTCCCGGCGCTGCTCGAGGTGGAGTATCCCGATCGCGAGCTGGACTGGCTCACGACCTTCCTTCGCCCGTTCATGGTCATCCCCATTGCCATCGTGCTCGGTCTCCTATCGGGGCCTGCTGCGCACGCTGGTGCGAAAGACCTCTCCCTGGCTGCAGGGGGAATCGTCTGGTTGCCTACAGTGCTGATGCTGACATTTCGGCGAAAGTATCCGCGTGTGGTGGTTCGACTGGAATCTCGAGCTGACGCGCTTCAGCACCCGGGTTGCGTCCTACTTGGCCCTGCTGACTGACAAGTATCCTTCCACCGATGAGGAACAGGACGTCTACTCGCCATCGCTTATCCCGACGCGGCAGGGTTGAATCGCTGGCTTCCTCTGGTGAAGTGGTTCTTGGCCATTCCCCACTACTTCGTGCTGGCATTCCTGGCTATCGGCGCTCTGTTCTGCGTCATCGTCGCATGGTTCGCTATTCTACTGACCGGTCGCTATCCGCTAGCACTATTCGATTTCGTGGTGGGCGTATTCCGGTGGTGGCTCCGGGTGGCGGCATACGCCTTTCTACTTACAACCGATCGCTATCCCCCGTTCCGGCTTGTCCAGCTGAAGACCCGGCCCCCGACGTCTCCGGATCATGAAGGCCTCTTCACAATAGCTCCAGCCAAGCTTCATGAACTCCGCACTAGACTCTCGTCCAGCATCGCTAATCACTTACCCTGGATGGGACCATGACATTCGACGTTCGGCGGGACGAGGCGAGCTCTCGACGCGATTTTCTTCGGAAGGGAACCGCAGCCGCAATTGCGCTGCCTACGGCGCTTTCCGTAATCGGTGCCTGCGGTGAATCCAAGGCGGCCCCACCCCAGGCCGGCACCACGCCTGCTGCCCCGGCTGCGCCCTCCGCGCGCCAGAGGGCGGACACCATGGATGCGATGCACGAGAAGGGCATCAAGGCCTTCCCGGCGAAGACCGAGGGCAAGGGCAACCAGCTGCTCGCAGCCGCGGATCGAGAAGGGCGTCAAGGTCTACGAGCTCACCGCCGAGGAGATCCAGTGGGAGGTCGAGCCCGGGCAGGAAGGTCAAGGCCTGGGCCTACAACGATCAGGTTCCCGGGCCCGCAGATCCGCGTGCGCGAAGGCGACCGGGTCCGGGTCAATCTCACAACAAGCTGCCGGAATCGACCGCCATCCACTTCCACGGGCTCGAGCTGCCCAACGACCAGGACGGCGTGCCGTTCATCACCCAGCCGCCGATCAAGCCGGGCGAGCGTACACCTACGAGTTCACGGTGCCCAACGCCGGCTCGCACATGTACCACTCGCACCACAACGCCGCCGAAGCAGGTCGGGCATGGGACTGCTCGGCGCGTTCATCGTCGAGCCGCAGGCAAGCCGCGGCATCGCAGCGGGCCGACGTGGACTACGTGATGGTCCTCAACGACGGCGTCGCACGGCTACACCCTGAACGGCAAGAGCTTCCCGGCGACCGAGCCGATCGTCGTGCAAGCAGGGCCAGACGGTCCGCATTCGCTTCATGAACGAAGGGATGATGATCCACCCGATGCACCTGCACGGGATGCACATGACCGTGATCGCCAAGGACGGCTGGGATCAGCCGGCGCCCTGGAAGTGCGACACGCTGAACATCGCGCCCGGCGAGCGCTGGGACGTGATGGTCAAGGCCACCAACCCCGGCACCTGGGCGTTCCACTGCCACATCCTGCCGCACGCCGAGTCGGAGCACGGCATGTTCGGCATGGTCACGGCCCTCGTCGTTCAGCCGGCGGTAGTCTGATGAGGCCGGGGGTGTAGCCAGCATGCGGATTCTCGTCGTGGAAGATGATCCCAAGGTCGGCGGATTTCTGGAACAGGGGCTCCGGGAGGAGAACTACGAGGTCGGACGAGGGCACGATGGCGAGCAGGCCATCGCCATGGCCCTCGGCGAGCAGTACGATCTGGTCCTGCTTGACTATATGCTGCCCAAGCGAAGCGGACCTCAGGTGGTACAGGCCTTACGCGCTCAGGGGCGGTCGATGCCGGTGCTCATGCTGACCGCCCGGGACTCGCCGGAGGATATTCGGCTCTGCCTGGCCTCGGGGGCCAACGCCTACCTCACGAAACCGTTTCGGTTTGCCGATCTGCTTGACCACATCCACCGGCTGACGGGCTCGTCCGCCGAGTGATGTCCCGCTCCCCGCCGTCATTCAGTCTCCAGCGGACGCTCGCGGTTCGATTCTCGGTGACCATGTTCGCCGGATTGCTGGGCTTGGCCCTCTGGGGCTACCTCGGTGTCCGGGACACACTGATCCAGCAGCTGGATCGATCACTGCAGAGCTCGGCCCAGCTGCAGGTCGATAATCTCGTGGCGCATGGCAGCCTTGCGGTCCATGGGCGTACCGAGCTGGATCGTTTCGTTCAGGAGGTGAACCGGTTCGTGGCCCTCCGTGACTCGGGCGGCCGAATCCTCACCGGCAATATCACGTTCGCAAAGAGTCTGCCGCTCGAGGTCACGGCCCTGCAGCAGGCCCACCGAGGGAGGCGCGTTTTCGTCACTCAACAGTGGCAGGGCCACGGATTTCGTTCCATTTACCTCCCAGCACCCCGAATGGACGGGGCCGCAGGCCGAGTGGTGCAGGTCGGCGCCTCCCTGTCCCCTATAGAAGGAAGCTTGAACGAGGCACTCCTGCGGATGGTCGGGACGGTGCTACTGGTTTCTCTCGCTACCGCGATAGGAGCCGGCTGGCTGGCGGCCTCTGCTGTGCGCCCGGTTCATCGGATTACCGCCCAGGCCCGTGCCATTACCGGTGAGGTGGCGGGCGGTCGGATTACTGCGCATGCCGAGGTGAGTGAATTCCACGGTCTCACTGAGGTCATCAACGCAATGGTGGCTCGACTCGAGGCGGCTGCGCAGTGGCACCGAAGGATCATTCGTGACCTGGGGCACGACCTGCGGACCCCGATCACCGCCATGCGAGCAGGGGTGGAGGTTGCGCTCTGGGGGGAGCGAAGCCCCGACGACTATCGCCGGATCCTGGCGAGCACGCTGGAGGAAGTCGACCGCCTCACCCTGATCTGTGATGCACTGGTTCTCCTCGGCCGGCTGCAGGCAGGCGAGGTAAAGCTCGACTTTGCAGAAATGGATGCCCGACAGCTTGCTCGGACCGTAGTTGCCGGAGCCCTGGAAGGCGGTGGAAGACACCAGGTCGTCTTGGTAACGCCCCGGGAGCCAGTGCTGATCAGAGCCGATGCTCGCTTGATGCGGATGATCCTGGAGCAGCTGCTCGACAATGCCCGACGCTATACCCCCGAGGGTTCTCGCATCGAGTTCACGGTGGCTGTCAGGAATGGGGAGGCGGTGATCACGGTCGAGGACGACGGGCCCGGTCTGGCCGATGACGTGCTGCCTCACCTGTTCGAACCCTTCTACCGCAGCGACAGCGCGAGGGCGCGGGAGGGCGGGCCCGGCCTGGGCCTCACGGCAACGGCTTCGATTGTGGCCTTGCATGGCGGTACCGTAGCAGCTGAACGAAGCTCTCTCGGCGGCCTTGGGGTCACGGTCATACTCCCCCGGGTGACCCAGTCGGCCCTGCCGCGTCCGGCAATGCTCGCGCGTGCGGCAGGATCCGCTCCGCTCTAATCGTTATCCCCGCCTCGCTCGCCTGCTTGGTGCTGACGGTGCGGACGCTCGACCACAGCGCCGGATGCGGCGGCCTGGCCCGGGCGGATCTCCGAGTGGCGAATCTGCCCGCCGAGATTGGCAACCCACCCCATATACCCGGTGACCAGCACCCCTATGGTCAGCATAATTGCCGGATACCACCGCGCCAACCTGCGTTCTGCCCGAGACCACCACCAGCCGAACAGCGCGAGCAGACCGAGGATGGTCATCCCGATAGTGCCGATGAGCGCCGCTTCTTCATGGCGTTCCACCATCGAGTCGAGTACGCCGGGAAGCCCTTCTACCAGATCTTCCGCGGGCTCACCGGTGAGCTGAACCACCAGGGTCAGGATCGCGAGCACCAGCAGCAGGACGAACGAGGCGCGGGTCAGTTCGGCGCTTCGGCGGATCATCGCCCAGGCCAGCAGAACGACAGCGATAGGAAGCCCAATCACCGGAACGTGGTTGAGCGCGAGATGAATATGTGCCCAGCTCATGCGTACTCCTTCTCCGAGGGTGTGCAGGCAAGACCCTCCCATTCCCTCGATACTTTAGCGGACCGGGGGTGAAGAGAACCTGAAGGCGGTATGAGCGTTGGCCTAAGACGTGAGGCGGTGCTTGAAGCAACCTTCACGGACGCTTCAGCTCCCCTTGGAAGGCTAGATGCCATCAATTCAACTTCCACTTTGGTTGGCATAACTGGCAGTTCGACCAGGCAGCATGGATCCCTCGACTCGAGGCAACCGTGACCCAGGCAGTCCCGCTACACGACGTCCTGATCATGCTCCTCGCAGCCGTCGCGGTGGTTTCGGTCTTCCGCCGCCTCCAGGAAGCTCGGCGCTGGGCTACCTGGTTGCTGGAGCGCTGATCGGTCCCTTCGGGCTGGCGCTTGACCATGCATCGAGTCGACCGACGGCGTGGCCCGGCTGGGCGTGGTCTTCCTGTTGTTCTGGATCGGATTGGAGCTGTCGGTCGAGCGGATACTGGCACTCCGACGCTATTTGTTTGGCCTGGGTGCGGCACAGGTTCTGGTCACGGCGCTCGTGTTCTGGGCCGGCCTGCGGGCGGCAGGACTGGCCGATGGTGCTGCGCTGATCATCGGTGCTGGCTTGTCGCTTTCGTCTACCGCCGTCGTTCTCCGAATGCTGGTTGAGCGGCGGGAGCTGGCCTCTCATCATGGCCGGCTCGCCTTCGCGGTGCTGCTGTTCCAGGATCTGGCAGTGGTGCCGCTGCTCACCCTGATACCCCTCCTGGGCGGGGAAGGTGCCCGGATCCTGCCGGCGCTGGGCACCGCTTTCGGGAAGACGGCCATTGCCTTCATCGCCATCCTCGTCTCGGCCGACTGGCAGTCCGGCCGGTGCTGCGTCACGTTGCTCGCGCAGATACCCCGGAGCTGTTCACCGGTATCGTGCTGCTGGTGGTGCTTGGGGTCGGCTGGATAACCGAGCGGTTTGGCCTTCCCATGGCGCTCGGAGCCTTCCTGGCCGGGCTGCTGATGGCGGAGACCGAGTACCGGCCCCAGATCGAGGGAGACATCCAGCCGTTCCGCGGCATCTTGCTGGCGCTGTTTTTCATGACAGTCGGTATGGGCCTCGATCTTGGGTTGCTCCGGGATCGCTGGCTCCTGCTGGCCACGCTGCTCCTGGGTCTGCTGATCACCAAGGCGGGAATTCTGGTGGGTCTGGCGGCCCTGTTTCGCCTTCCGCTGTCGGTCTCGGTCCGGCTCGGTGTCTCCCTGGCCCAGGGAGGAGAGTTTGCCTTCGTGCTGTTTCTGCTTGCCCGAGACGCCGGCGTCCTGCCCAGAACCGTCAGCGACGTCGCGATGTTGGTCACGGGACTGAGTATGGCGGTGACTCCCCTGTTGCTCAGCATTGCCCGCGCTTTGTCTCGGCGGCTCGACACTGCGCCGAGCGGCCCGCACGGCGTGTTAATGGAAGACACCTCGCACCTGCAGAATCATGTTGTGATCGCGGGATTCGGACGGGTCGGCCAGACCCTCGGGTTGCTGCTGGAATCGGTATATGCGCCCTACCTCGCTCTGGATCTCGACTCGGAACACGTCATCCTCGCGAGGCGCCAGGGGCTTCCCGTCTTCTTCGGGGATGCCAGCCGAGCTGACGTGCTGAAGGCCGCCGCAGTCGAGCGGGCCCGGGTGGTGGTGATCACGCTGGATGAGCCCGCAGCCGCCACCCGTACCGTGCAGGTCCTGCGAAGCATGATGCCGGACCTCCCGATCCTCGCTCGGGCCCGGGACGTGAGTCAGTGTGAAAAGCTGGCTCTCGCCGGTGCGACCAGTGTCGTCCCGGAGATCGTCGAGGGCAGCTTACAGCTGGGCGGAGTGCTCCTGGGTGCTTTAGGTGAGTCGTCCGACAAGGTGCTCGAGGTACTCGAGCAATTTCGCCGGCAGAGTTACTCCCGGCTGATCGAGATCAGGCCGCTGATCCGCGCAACACCGTCTCGGTAACTGCGCGATACTGGTCGATCAACATGATGTCCTCCCTGTTAATCTCGGCCGGCTACGTGTGACCCTGGTTCGTGCGCTCACCGACCCGGCGTTCCGCTTCCCGACGGACCAGCCTCAGCATCTCCCGACGAATCACTAGAACGCCAGGTGAAACCAGACACCAGTACCGCCGGAAGCGTTTGCGCGACTCGGCATCGGTCGTGGTGACCCGGGTCTCGGTGCGAAAGACACACGCAGTGGGACTCAGCGGCTCCGCGACGATGGTCCACGCGATCTTGGCATAGCCAGGCTCGCGAAAGGCGGGAAACTCCTCCGGTGGAATGCCGCGGAATTCCACATCGGCCTTCCACGGCTGAGTGACGGCTCCCATCACCAGGTGGTGACCGGGCTCCTCGAAAAGCACCCGCCATCCAAGGGCAAGTACCTCCGACCGGATGCTCTGTGGTGCCCGTGAAGCCGGAGCAGCCCCCATCAGCAGCTCACGGCCGAGAAAAATCGCCTTGAGCAGGGGTGATTGTTGCATGTCCACTTCCTGGGCCGCGGCGAATACAACCGACGCCGGCGCCGCAACCCTGGTGTGGTGCACCTCCCGTACCTCGTAAACCGGCATGAACCGATCGAGTCGAAGATCCTTCGGCCCGCGGCGGGATGGGTTCCCATAGCGAGCCCAGGTCGTGCCCAGGTAACCCATCCCTGCCAGGGCTCCGACCCCCAGGAGTTGTCCGGTACGCTTGAGCGCTGGTTTCATTGTCTCTCCATGGAGAATCGCTAAATGGTGAGGCGGTGCTGCGCGGAATGGAGACGACCGTCCAGTTGCCATCGCATTACCCCGTCCTGCTCTGGACCCGCGGCTTCAACCCGCCGGGCGATACCGAGCAGCTGTTTCCGCTGCATCAGTGCATGCCCCAGAGGAACCAGCGTCTTCACGGTCCAGCGGGGCAACCCGAATGGGGGGCGGTAATCCCCCGCTGCCCGCACCCGTACAATGAGCCGGGTGCATTCAGGCCTGGGCTCCTCCAGAATGAAGGCCCAGGTCACAACCGGCTGGCCCGCCGGGGATGGCCAGCCGAGAATGAGATATCGTTCCGGCTCGAAGGCCAGCAATACAAAGCCTTCGGTGACGCCGGGCTTGGCGGGATAGATAGTCCCCACCTCAATCCGCTGGAGCTCGGGGATAATACGCTCTGCGCTTGGATGCCCGTCGTTATCGATCTGATCGTAGCTGTACCAGCCGGCACGCCCGCCGCCCATTTGAGCGAGCCAGGGCCAGACCTCAGAGCGGGGGCGCAGGATGGTCACGGCATGGGTGAGTATCCCGGAGGGGCGAGCGATGAAGCCGTCCCCCGGAAGAACCCGCCAGCGCTCACCGCGATTGGGGTGTACCGATCGATACCTCATCGGGTACCTCCTTTCTGACAACTTCCCATTCCCCCGTCAGCAGCCTCCGGTCGGTCGATGCTCGCCGGCTGGTAAATGTGCCTCTGATCCGGTCGCTCGATAGCTTCCCTTCGAATACCGTCTGGGCCCGACAATCGCAGTCGGGATCCCAGTACGGGGCCATAGTTCCCCGTACTCGGCCACCTTCCACCTCGACGACGGTGATGTCCAGAATGGTGCAGGGCTTCGGTTCGTTCTTGTTCTCCTCGAGACCCTGAAGCATCTGAAGTGTCGGAGAGAACGTGATCTCCACCTCTCCGTGACCCGTGTCAGCATGTTCCGGAAGGTAGAATCGGATCGCTCCCCGGCGCCCCGTATCCTTGCTCCGGTAGTGGCCGTCCCAGTCACCCGCCAGCGCGTTCAGCTCGGCTTTCGTGCCCTGGACCGGAACCGGGGCAGCGGGTGGGGACACACATCCGCCGAACAGGACGAGCCCCAGCGTCATCAGTGTGGTCCCTACCGCGGGTTGGATCCTTGTCAGAGATGCGCAATTCATGGCCGTCCTCACTCGCTTCACCCCACGAGAAACTCGTCGACCCCGGCGCAGCTGGTATACCGGTCCAGCAACTCAACCGCCCGTGGGCCGATATCCTCCAGCGGCAACCCGCCGACGGCAAATTCGATGTCGGTGTACCACAGCCGTAGCGCATCGACCATCTCGCGCGCGACCCGGGCGATCTCCCGGGCAGTTCCTCGCTGATGCCCGAGTGCCTCGAGCTCCTGCTGGAGGCGGACCAGGCGGTCCATCTGCATGTTCAGCCGCTCCCGCACTTCGGCCAGAATGAAGGGATGCAGCTCTTCCACCAGATCCTGCTCCAGCTGAAACCGCTCGGGAAAGGTGTCACCGATGTAGCGGATAGCGGCCCAGCGCTGCAGGAAGGTGGCGTCGCGATCCGTTACCGGTCCGAGGGCAACGTCGCAATCGGCCATCCAGCGGTCATGCCTCGAAGCCAGACGATCGCCCAGGGTTTGCTTCGCGGCCGCTGCGGGCCGCCGAGTCGTGAGGGTTGCGGTCATGGGTGACTCTCCTGTGGAAGAGGCTGTCTGTTCTGGAGCAAGAGCCAGGGATCGCGTGCTCCCGCGGCAAACTGGTCGAAGGCTCGCTTTGCCGACGTCCTCAGGTCCTGCCAGCGGATGGAGTGAGTCACGAGCTCGACGTCGGCGCACCAAAGCCGGAGCGCTTCCAGGAAGACCCGGGTGGCCCTGGCTATATCACTCGCAGTGGCGGGCTGGTCGCTCAACTCGTGCAGCTCCGCGTGCAGCCGCATCACGCGATTGGCCTGGTTCCAGACCTGGTTCCTGTCCTCGAGGCTGAGAGAGCAATCGAGCGTCCGCAGGAGCGCCTGCTCGAGGGTGAGCCGCTCCGGGAGTCGATCGGTGAGGTAGTTCATTGCCGCCCATCGGTCCAAGAAACTGGTATCTGACTGCATCAAGGGCTCGAGCCGCTGGCTCGCATCGGCCATCCAGACGTCGTGAACCTGGGCTATGACGCTGGGGAAGACTTCGCCAGGGGTGAATCGTGGAATCACCATGGTTGCGCACATAGGAGACTCATTAGTCGAGGTAGATGCTCTCAGATGCGTCTACAGGCCACCCACCGCCACGGCACGCACGATGTCGGTAGTCGAGATCACGCCTACCAGCTGATTGCCACTGGTGACGAAGAGCCGGTGGACCTCGGCGTAGAGCATCTGTTGCGCTGCCTCCCTCACGTCGGCTTCGGAGGTGACCGTGAGCGGGCGAGGGGTCATGATGTCCCGCACCATCATCTGCTCGAATAGCGCCTCCCGCTCCACCGCGTCGCGGGCCTCGGCCTCGGAAGTCAGAATGTCCGTGCTGGAGATGACGCCGATCATGTGCCCGGTCTCATCCACCACCGGCAGGGCCGAGACGTGTGCGTCGGTCAGGGTCACCACCGCATCATTCACCGCGTCGTCCGGGCGTACGGTTTGCACCTTGGTCTGCATCAGCTCGCGGACTCGCATAATCCCTCCAGGGTGTGAGCATCTCGATATCTGACTTCAATCTGGCCGTCACCTCCGCTGTAGAGCCTGAAGTCCGCATGAAAGAGCTTTCATAGACTCTGGTCCGGTAAAACAGAGGCCCCGGAATGACCGGGGCCTCTGTTCGGGAAAGACCATATGGCTATGGGATGTACTGCAGGTTGTTCCCGGGACGGCTGCCGCCGACTACCTCGAACCGGGGCTTTCCATCGAGAGAGACCAGGCTGCCCCCGATCCCGGTCCGGGCGGTTGGAAGCGGCGCAAAGTTGGTCCACCGGTCGGTGCCCGGATCGTAGGCGATGTTCGCCCGGAGAACCTCTCTGGTCCCGTCAGCATTCAAGCGAGTGCCCCCGATCAGATACAGCTTTCCGGCATGGACCACACTGGCTGCACCGTAGCGCGGTTGTCCGAGACCTCTCTTGGCCGTCCACCGGTTGGTGGCCGGGTCGTAGACCGCGAGTCGACCTTCGCCTCCGCTTGTGCCTACCACATAGAGCTTCCCGCCGATGACTCCACCCATCCCATTAGTACCCCACGACGGGTATGTGTTAGTAGTCCAGGTTACGTCCTGAGGGGGTAAAGCCAGCGGGGCCCAGCGGTCGGTGACCGGATTGTAGCGGAGCAGTAGCTCCCCGCACATATAGGGCTCGTAGGCAGTATCAGTGCAGCGTCCCTCTGTCACCACGTAGAGCTTGCCATTGATGACCCCGGTCACCCCTGTACCACCGGCCTGCAGATCTTCCACGTCCGGCATGCGGCTCTTCTCGGCCCAGATGTTCTTGGCGGGATCATACATCAGGGTCCGAGGACTGGAGTATCCGTACGGGTACCCCCCAGTTACATAGATCTTGCCGTTGATCACACCGGCTCCGGCCATCGCGTAGCGGGGCCAGGGAAGGGGCGCTCTCAGGGCCCAGGTATTGGTGGCCACATTGTAGGCCATGACACTGGTGAGCCCCACGCCGGAGGCGCCGCGCCCGCCGATGACATACACCACCGACTGGCCGGCCGCGTTGGGCACCGTGGCGGTCGCAAAATCGGTCCGCTCGGTGTTCCACATGTCTCTCCGCGTGATCCAGGTGTTGGAGGCAACCGCGAGTTCCGGCGCCGTCACTTCTTCTTGATCTCCAGCCGAATTCGGCTGTGTGGTCTCCTCGCCGCACGAGCGAGCGCAGCGACGGCCAGCGCCAGTGTGGTGTAGAGCCATGGACGATGTCTCATACAGTCTCCTCTACGGGGCCGTGGTCGGGTCGGGATTGGCCAGGAACCGGCTCGCGCGTCACAATGCACCCGGAGCATCGAAGGGGCTGTGAACCCATGGTGAAGAAATCATTACCTGTCTGGCGGCTTCATGAAGAAGGGCTCACCGAGGTTCCCGGTGAGCCCTGGTAACGGACCGGAAGAGTTATGGGATGTACTGCATATGCGTGCTAGGCCAGCTGCCGCCAAGCACTTCGATTCGAGGACGCCCCTCGAGGAAGACGCGGGTCGCGGCAAGGATGGTTCGGTGACTCGGCATCGGAGTTCCGAATGTCCAGCTGTCCGTGCCCGGGTTATACACCGTCGTTGTGCTCCAGCCAATCACGTACAGCTTAGCACCCAGGGCTGCACCGGCACCGACGGAGTACGGCGGTGGTGCCGCCTTGGTTGTCCACCGGTTGGTGGCCGGGTCGTAGACCTCCAGATGAATCCCATTGCTGACATATAGTTTGCCGTAGAGCACACCGGCGGCTCCCACTGAATACCTGTCCCTTGGGCTCGGCAGCGTAGTCCACTGATCAGTCGCAGGATCGTAGCGGAAAAGGTTCGACAGCGGACGACCATTCTTTAGAGTCTCACAATCGACGAACCGTGTGCTCGATGGTGCGCGGTCGAAGCAGGTGCTCACGACATAAAGCTTGTTATCGATGACGCCGGTCAGCCCCAGCGCTCCCCTCTCGGGCATATTGCTCTTTTGGGTCCACTTATCCGTCTCGGGATCATAGACGAAGAGTCCACGGTCAACTCGGTCTCCCGAACGGTAGCCCCCGGAAATGTAGATCTTGCCGTCAATGACCCCCGCTCCGTTCATCTTGTAGAGTGGCATAGGCATTTCGGCCTTCCAGCTCCACGTGTTGGTGGCCACGTTGTACGCCTGCACCCGGCCTAGCGCCGCGGTGAAGTAGCGCGTGCTTCCCCCCATCACGTAAACCACCGACTGACCCAGCGCATTCGGCACATCGGCCACACTAAAGTCCCACCGGCCATACGGCATGTTGCGCCGATAGATCCAGGTGTCATGGGCCACTGCGAGCGTCGGAGCATTCGGACTGGGTTCCGTGCTCGGCTCAGTGGTCTCCTCACCGCACGAGGCGAGCGCAGCGACGGCCAGGCCCAGTGTGGTATAGAGCCATGGACGATGTCTCATACAGTCTCCTCTTCCGGGCCGGGTCGGGTCGGGATTGGCCAGGAACCCGGCTCGCGCGTCACAATGCACCCGGAGCATCGAAGGGGCTGTGAACCGATGGTGAAGAGATCTTCACTCCAACCCCACCACCCTGTCATGCCTCCGGTCCAACTATTCACCTGCATCTACGCGGGTGAGAGTAGAGCCTGTTCACCGAGGGTGAGCGATTCGCCCGGCGAAGTGAAAGGAGGCACCGGATGAGACGGAGAGAGGCGTTGGGGAGGATCCTCGGAGCGGCGGCGCTCCCCCTGATCGGGGCGGGCTGCGACTTCGACCGGCTGCTGCAGCCCGACTTCGCGGCGGCGGATGCGGGCTTCGCCACACTGATTGGAGCGGGCGACCTGCACGCGACCAACGTCGCTCTGCTGCCCCGAAGACGCACCGCGGCCCTGGTGAAGAAGGTGCTCGATGCGGATCCGGCGGCGATGGCGTTCATGGTGGGCGACCTCACCCACAACGGCACCAGGGCGGAGCTGGACCAGTGGTACGCGCAGACCTGGGGCCTGTTCAAGAGCCGCACCTTCTTCACCATCGGCAACCACGACGTGGACTACGCGACCCCGCGGGGCGCGGGCTATTACGGATACACCGGCGCGCCCGGCTACCAGGCGACCACACTCGGCAGCTGGCGGCTCTACTCGCTCAACTGCTTCCCGGCCACCCGGGGCGGCGTCGACCAGGCCGCGCAGGTCGCCTGGCTCAAGGCGGACCTCGCGGCGAACCCCGGCAAGCAGATCGCTGCCTTCTTCCACTACCCGATGTTCTCCAGTGTCTGCGAGTACCACACCGCGCTCCACGATGGCGTGCGGCAGGACATGACCTGGAAGGGTCGGATCGGACCCTGGTGGAAGTTGTTGCAGGCGGCGGGCTGTTCCTTCGCCGTGAGCGGACACGCACACCGCTACGAGCGGCTGCGGCCGATGCTGGCGGACGGGACGGTCTCTGACGACGGGATCCGGCAGTACGTCTGTGGCACGGCGGGCGTGAAGCTGAGGAACATCGTGCCACCATCGCACCCGGCCTCCGAGAAGATCATCGTCGCGCACGGGGTGGTGAGGTTCGACCTCTATCCCGACCGATACGAGTGGATCTTCACCGACGAGTGGGGAGTGGTGTCGGATCAAGGGGCGGAGCCGTGCCGCAAGGTCCTGGCGTGAGTGGCAAAAAAATTGGAATGCAGAGGTTCACTATGCTAAGACCATTATCCCTGACACTCGGCTCTCTGGCGCTGCTTGCAGCCATCGGCTGCCAGAGTACGACCGAAGCACCCACGGCCCCGGCAGCGGAACCGTCCACTTCGAACCTGGCGGTCGCCGGCGCACTGGTGTTTCGAGAAGTGAGTGCGGGCAACGATCACACCTGTGGGGTAACCTCGGAAAACGCGGCCTACTGTTGGGGGAGTAACTCCGTTGGACAGCTTGGCAATGGTGCATCGAGCCAGGATCCGCAAACCACGCCGGGACTTGTCGTAGGAACCGTCAGATTTCGCAGTGTGAGCGCCGGCAACGGGTTCTCCTGTGGCTTGGGGACCGGGTTTCGAGTCCACTGTTGGGGCGTAAACGATTATGGGCAGCTGGGCGATGGTGGTACTCAGTACCGGGAGACACCGACCCAGGTAGGGAGCGCTCTCCGATTCCGCCAAGTTGTCGCCGGCGGATACCATGCCTGCGCCATCGGGTATTCCGATAGTCTGGCGTACTGCTGGGGGAATAACTCCACTGGACAGCTGGGCGATCGCACGACGATCAACCGCTTGGTCCCGGTGCCCGTGTTCGGCGGGCGGCGCTGGCTTCAGTTGAGTGCAGGCGGACAACATACCTGCGGTCTCCCTATCTCCCGGCAGCTCTACTGCTGGGGGCGGAACTACTACGGTCAGCTGGGAGACAGCACCAGAGTGGGACATTTCAGCCCGGTCCGGGTCGCCGCTGGAACCCTGAAGTTTCGGCAGGTGTCAGCGGGGAGCCTGCACACCTGCGCTGTCTCTACCGCGGCTAGAGCGTATTGCTGGGGAAACAACCGATGGGGTGCGCTGGGAATCGGCAAGACCTACCTCCGCCACCGCCTCTGGCCCGTAGCCGTGGTGGGAGGGCTTTCGTTTGAGAGCATTAGCGCAGGGGGGTTCGGCGGCCCCTTCACCTGCGCCGAGACCGTTCTCCACCGCATCTATTGCTGGGGGACCGGTGGACTGCTGGGTGACGGCACCACTCTGGACCGGTCGACTCCGGTTCCGGTGGCCGGCAATCTCGCCCTGGTTCAGATCAGCACTGGCGCTCACCACACCTGCGGGACGGCCACCACCGGAATCGGTTATTGCTGGGGAGACAATCTCAGTGGCCAGCTGGGTGACGGCACCACCACCAGACGTCTCAGGCCCGTAGCAATCGCGGGGCCCAAGTGAAACCAGAACCAATGTGCTTTCGCCAACTCACCCGGCAGTCAATCAAATTCGTGGCAGCCCACTGAGGGGCGCATCCGCCGACGGCGGTCCACGACAGAGTGGCGAATGACTTGAGTCCCCGTTCGCAGTCGAGCGGGGGCTCTGGTTAATTGCCCTCTGGAACCGCCGCACCGTGACATACGGTGCAGGCCTGAGAGTTCTTGCGCCGCAGCGTCTGCGGATCGAAGCCGGGGCCGTGGGGGTTGAACCGCCGTCCGCCTACCACCGAATGGCAAGTGAGACAATCGCGCTCAGCATGGCAGGTAACGCAGCTCTCCAGATTCTGCCGCGCTGCCTGGCCATGATTCAGCGTGAAAAACTGTTTGGCATCGTGGTAGCCCCCATTCAGCGGTCCCTGAGCGGATAACCCCGCTTTGACATGACAGTCAGAGCAGAATTGACCGGTGTTGTGACAGTCACTGCAGCTGGTCTCACGGGTGTATGCAGCCGCCGGATGACGAGACAGGAAGCCTGCCGGATGGTATCCCGGCGTCGGATCCGCCGGGTTGGGCCGGTGGCAGTCGAGACACTGGGGACGCACATGGCACCCTTCGCAGGACTGGGGCCGGGCATCGGCAACCGGACCATGAATCTCGGAAAAATCCTTGCCGTGCGAGGGGGGCCGCTCTCGCTCGGTGCTCGCGCCTTTGCCTCTTCCTGGCCCGGCTACCGGGAGCACTCGCACCGTAGCAGGCTTCCCGATATGACAGGTGAGGCAGCTCTCCTGAGTATGACAGGTGGCGCAGGTACCGGGAGACTTACGGGCTGGCCCTCCGTGCCGAACCAGGAACTCGGGGTCGCGATGATCGGCGGGAGCCTCGAGCTTGGCCTCCACGGCGGTCGACCGGGGATCCTCGGCCAGAGCCTGGATCACCGGCACCTCGGGCGCATTCACGTGGCATTGGATGCAGAAATCGCGGGCATGGCACGTAGCACAGGCTGCTGAAACCTTGAATGTTCCGCCGGAGGAGCCGGCCTGCTTGCCATGCCCGCTGAACGCAAAGCCCGGTTCGCTTGTGCGATTGGGGAATCGGGAACTCCGCCACATCGCGCGGAGTCAGCCGGGACGCCTGGGCCAACGTCACGTGACAGGTTGCGCAGCTGGTGTCGGGCGCAGACAGGTGGGCAGTCTGAATCCCATGGCAGGTGAGGCAGCTCTGAACCACCGCCAACCGAACCTGCATTCGTCCTTCGGGTCCGGCATGGCACGACTCACACCTCACCGTTGAGTCCTTCGCGAGAGCCGCTCGCACCGCCTCGGCATGACCGCCATGAGTAAACCGGAGGTTGGTTCGGGGCGGACCGGAAGGCGGCTGCCACTCTACCCGCTTCTCGACCGTTCCATCATGACAATCGGCACATGCAGTCGCAGCAGGCCAGAGTGGCCGATCCGACTCCAGCACTCCGGCATGGCAACTGACGCAGCTGGGAAAGAGCTTCCGATGCTGCCAGTGGTCAAATGGTCTGGCGCTCCTGGGAGATCCCCGGCGAGCTCCGCCGCAGAGTAAAACGAAAAGAGCAAAGACGACCCAGCGGTGCTTCATCGCGTTCCGGCTGGAGCCCGGGTCCGGAGCGCCCGCGGAAGCCGAGAGTGGTCCGCTCCGCTTCCCAGGAACAAGGTCAGCCCTGCATGCAGGCGAGTCTGATTCCAATCGATCCCGCTCACGTCCGGCCGCCGCCGGTCCTCTCGATAATGCGCGCCGCCCAGTGCCAGCCGTAACCGTTCGCTGGGACGCCACTCCGCATCCAGGCCCAACACGTCCACCCCGGTCTCCTCGAACCGAAACTCCAGTGGCCGATCCAGCGTTGAGCCATAGGCCGTCAGCGTGAGCTGAGCCAAAGGCACGGCGCTGATGCTGGCCTCGAAACCGTGGGAAGAGGCCCCGGGTCCGTATTCCTCCCGGTATCCCGCATCGAGGGTCCAGACCGAATTGGGGCTGAAGGAGGCCCCGACTCCCAGGCGCCAGCCGTCGTCGTCCACATCCACCAGCGGGGTCGAGGTCTCGGTAGGTGAGTAGGCGTACCGCTCCCACCTGCCCCTCAGCTCCAGCCGGGCGATCGGGTGCACCCAGAGCGAAGCATTCACTGCGTGGTACGGCACCGGACTGAAGGCGCCCCAGATGGTCCAGAGATCGAAGTGGGGCCGGTATTGCCGCGCGCCCACCAGTGCGGTAACGACGGAAGTCGTGTAGCGCAGGCTCAGGTCGGCGTTCCCGAACCAGGTGTTGGCCAGGTCGTACTCCACTCCGCCCGTGACGTTCAATCGGGAGAAGGGCCGCAGCTCCCCCGAAAGCGCCACCCGCTCGGATCCGAACTGTCGGGAGTCGCGATCCACCTCGCGCTGATATTCCAGCCGGGCTTGACCGTAGCGGCCGGCCCACCCCAGTGCACCGCCGGCCACCAGCTGCCGGGATCGGGGCTGAAAGTCATCCAGCGGATTGATCGCCGAGCTGGAGACGGGGAGGGCCGTGGCTCGAGCCAGCCCATACCCCACGTAGCCGTCCGCTTCCAGGCCGATCTGCTGGGCTCGAACCAACGCTCGACCTCCATCGAATCCGATGATGCCGAGCCGGCTCACCAGCAGCTGACGCCCGAGGCGGCCGGTCACGCTCCGGCTTGCGTAGTCGGCGTACGCCTCCAGCAGTTGGACCGGGGGATCGGTCCCGGGCCACACGTCAGTGTCGCCGAGGTCGGTGCCTGCTCGCGCGTTCACCCGCAGGCTCAGGCCGTTCAGGCCCAGGCCCCAGAGAGTAAGGTCGGCGCTGGTGACTAGGGGCCCACCCTGGAGATAGGGACCGGGCCGGAAGAAAAAGCAGCGGACCCCGCCGTTGCAGTGGACGAAGAATCCGTCCGTAGTTTGGAATCCCCCGGTCGGCCCCACCACCACATCGGTAAAGAGCACGCTGTCGGCCCGCACGCCACGGTAAGCAGCAGCCTGAGCTCGGGCATCGAGCCGAAGGCGGTAGCCCTGCGCCTCGAGGCTGGAGGTGAGGAGACCAGCACCGAGTACAGCGACGAGTCCAACCCTCAGGCCACGGCTCACGATTCGCGTCCCGACTCCTTCAGATGCCTGCGGTAAGCTTCCGGGGACTCGAGGAAGTGGCATTGCGTACACTCCCTCTTGGCGTAGTGATCGACGGTATGGCAGGTCAGGCAGAACGATCGGGTAGGGGTGAGAGCTGCAACCGTCGCCGGCTCATGGCACCCGTCACACCGAGAGTGGGCGTCCACCGGTCGAGCATGGGCTTCGACGATGGCCGAATTCTGATGGCATGCCGCGCAACTCCGGTTCGTCGTGTGATGGTCATCGTGACAGCTGGTACAGGTGGCTGCCTCCGGCTTCGGCGCCATTGTAACCGGCACGGTATGACACTGAGTGCACTGCACCTTCGCATGCGTTCGAATGGCCGAAGGACACCACTCGCGGGCGTGGCGGGTGCTTCGGCACCGCAACTTCCACCGTCACTTGCTCCGGGGAGGCCAGCTCAGCCGGTTGATGGCAGCTGACGCAGTCGCTCCGGGAGGGGCGCTGATGATGACAGATCTGACAGCCACGCGGTGGAGTGAAAGTGAGGGAGCTGGTCGGTGAGGTGGTCGTGTGACACGTGATGCATGGCAGGCGGCGATGGCGCCGATGGGAGAAGCTGTCGCTGACAGATGGAGGCCGCGCGCTGATGCCCGGTGCGGGATCGTCGCCCGCCGGAGCGTCTCCCCTGCCCCTCGCGCGACCGGGCTCCACCAGCCGCAGAGTCTGCCGCAACGCCTTCGTGGTGTCGAACGGCAGCGGAGGCTGCACCCGTCCCCCTCGCTTTCTGACCTCGGCATGGCACCCGGCACAGTCGCTCGCATCCACCCGGGCGGCGTGCGGCTGGTGACAGGTCTCGCAGCGCTGGGCCACTTTCCGGTGGGCCGCGCCGACATGGAAGGGAACGTTGCGCCAGGTGGAGTGGCAGTTCGCCTCGGCGCATGACTTCAGTGCGTCCTTCGGCTTCACGTCGGTATGCGGGTTGTGACACATCCCGCAGCTCCCCTTGTGGGGGTCCTTGGCCGGATCGAACGTCGCCAGCAGCGCTTGCATCTCATGACAGCCGAAGCATTGTCGCTCACGGGGCTGCAGGGTTCTGCTGGCCGAGTCCAGCGAGACCAGCTGGGCCTCCGCCGTGAATTGGTGACAGGAATTGCAGTAGAGCTGCTCCTCGTTGGGCAGCGGCTTGAACCGGACGGTCATGAAAACGAGCCGCCATTCGCCCCAGCCGGATCTTGATGTCGTCCGTCAGGTGGCAGCCCTTCTGGGCGCAGGTGGTGTCAGCCGGCTGAAAGCGGTGAGCCGAGCGCGCGTGACAGGTGAGACACTGAACATTCTTGAGGGGAGCGGAATCGGACTCGAGGTGTATGCGATGGCCGGCGGTCGAGGCTATCCGCTGCCAGGTCTTCTTCGCTTCGCCCTGGACGTGGCATTGTTCGCAGATGGCTCGCGGTACCTTGGCGTGGGGCGGGATCTTGTCCGGTCGCGCCATGATCCAGTAGTACAGCTCCTTGCTCTGGGCCTTGAGCTCGAACGGGTGACAGGCGTGACAGGAGAGACTGTCGTGGGGCCCCTCGAGCTTGTTGACCAGGAGATAGGTCCCGGTATCCGGACGCACGAAGATCTGGCCGCTGGGCACGAAGATGTGGCAGCCGGCGCAGAAATCGTTGTCGTGCATGACGTAGTCATGGGCCTTGAGCCCTCCGGCGAGCACCAAGAGCAGTACCGCCGCCACCGCTGCGCCGAGCGCCAGCTTGACCCCGCGGTCGCGGGTGATCAGCCAGTGGCCAATCCCTTTCCTTCGTCTCCATATCAGCAGGAGGACCGCGAGCGCGAGCAGCGCGCCGATCACGATCCCGCTGATCATCACCCAGCTCGGGCGCTGGAAGATCCATTGGACTATCGGGATGAGGGGATCGGGCAGCGGTGAGCGCACCACCACCGAATCGACAAACCGGCCTGAGAGTGAATCCTGGATCCCCGAGATGATGTCGGAGACCGGAGGGTGGGCCTGAATACCAAGAGCCCCCGACCACACCGCTTTGACCAGGTGGACGGGGGCCATATGTGGTGGAAGTGCTAGCGGACCGAGATCGGCCGGCCCGGCGCGGGCCGGATGAGCGGCCGTCCGTTTCTGGCCTCCACCTTCTTCATAATATCCTGGACCGCCACACTGGCCTGTGGGAGGCCGGGATACGTAGCGCGGAGCTCATCGATGTTTGCGGTCAGCAGCGCCCGCGCCAGGAATGGGTTGTGCACGCCGGATGAGCCGTCCACGCCGCCGCCCAGCTCGCGCGGGCCGGGCCGGAGCATCCGCACGTTGAACAGGGCACCCTCCGCCGGCGTGATGTGGTTGTCTGTGGTCGCGTATTCGGTCGGCGGGACGTTGGTGAAGTCCGACAGGTAGCCTCCATCGGTCGGCGCCGCCTCAACCGTATCGTTGCCGTTCTTGTCGTCCCAGATCTGCTTGGTCAGCTGATCCAGGAGCTGGCCCGAGGAGGCGAAGGCGGCAGCGGCGGTAGAGGCATCGCCGTGGCAGCCGGAGTTGGTGCAGGCTCCCCAGGTCCGCGCCTGGGTATCGTACGCGCAGGTTCTGTCGGTGGTTGGTGCTCCCTGCGCATCCAGGCATGGGATTGGCAGAAACAGATGGCCCACCGAGTGAACGACCTGGTTCCCCGTGTTTGGGTCGGTCACATCGTATCCGTTCACATGACAGCCGGCACACAGCCTCGGGTTGCGCTCCGACCCGTGGGTACTGGCCACCGCCTGCACGTCGGGATCGAACCCGGCCGGGTGATAGCCGGCATCACCCAGCAGCATCGGGCCCTGAGGCGAGTGAGGACCCCGGGCGGATGCCTCTTCTGGCTCCGCTCGGCGCTGGTGGCACTTCATGCACAGGTTCTGGTTGACGTCCGGCACGTCGATCGGAAACCGAAGCTGGCCAGCTACGGGCAGGCCGTCCGTGCCGGTGGTGAAACCATGCGGGTCATGGCACACGGCGCAGGTAATTCCCAGATAATTTTCGGTGCCGGGCAAACCCTTCTCCGCATAGTCGGCGGTTACACCCCAGGCCGCCAAGACATCGCGCCCTTCGTGACAGGAGCCGCAGGTGGGAGATGCATCCTTGACGAAGGTGCCGTCCTCCTCCTGCAACGAGACTGCGTGGGCCGAGAGCTTCCATTCATCGACGAAGGGATGATGGAACCCACTGTGGCAATCGGCGCAGCTCTGCGCCATGGTGGTCGAGTCACCCAGCACCGCCACATGAGCCAGAGGCGGATTTCCCGCACCCGAAGGAGCATCCGGGTTCTGGGCGTGCGTATTGCCGGGACCGTGACAGCTCTCGCACTGGACGTCGTGGTACGCCGTATCCTTCACCACGTCCCACCCGGCCGGCCCGGCGGCCGCATTGCCCTTGTCGCTGACGGTGTGACACGACTCGCAGAACGACTGGGACGCACCGGAGTTGAGCAAAGTGGCGTACGCGTTGGCGTGAGCCGTGTTGATCCAGCCCGCCTGGTGGCTGGTGTGGCAGTTACCGCAGGTGGTGTTCTTATCGCTGCTGGTGAAGTAGCCGAGGAAACCGGAGTTTGCGTCCGGGGGAGGATTGATCGGCTCGCGGTAGACGATCTTCTCGTCGGTACAGCCAGAGAACAGCATTACCGCCAGAGCAGCAATGCTCGCGACCTGCCAGCCGGCAAATCTCTTGGCCATAGGCCTACCTTGAAAACCGTCTTTATGGACGATCGTGCTCCTATTTTGGGTGCTCCGTAGAATTACGCAAGTGGTACTTGGGGTAAGACTCTCCGCTTCATGAAATCTTCATAATTCTCGTGCCCTGGCTCCGCCCGGCTATGCGAAGGGAACCATCTCACATGCCGAGCCCCGTGGTGCCTGCGGATTCCCGCTCAGCGCTAAATTCCGGAGACCAGTTACCCAGAATTTCCTAGTCTGAGCGTAGTTGCATTGCGCCTTCATCTCCGCTTCATGAACGTGGCTCCAAGTTTCAGGTAAACACGCTGGAGGGAGCCATGCGAATTGCTCGGATGACAGTGGTCACGATGGGCCTGGCGGCGCTCATGCAGGTTGGGGCTCGAGGGCAGAGGCGCAAACCGCTGCGGAAACGTCCAGCGGGTATGCCAGGGAGACCAAATGGGTGGTGGACATGGTCCACTCCCAGGTCGACTTTGGAGTCCGCCATCTGGTAGGGCGCGTCCGCGGCACTTTTAACAAGTGGTACGCCATCCTCACCACCAAAGACGGTGACTGGAAGCTCGGGAAGGTGGACGTCCAGATCGAGACAGCCAGCCTGAACACCGGTAACAATTATCGCGACACAGACCTCCGTTCCGATCGTTTCTTTGCCGTGACTCACTACCCCAAGATGACGTTCCAGGGGGAGGGGTTCATGGCGACCGACAGCACCCTCGACGTGATCGGCGCGCTGACCATCAAGGGGCACACGAAACCGGTGGTGCTGTCGGGGAAGTATCGAGGCATTGCCCGGGACCAAGAAGGGCGCGAGCGGATCGCCTTTGAGGCGACGACCACTGTGGATCGCCGTGATTTCGGCATGGATTGGAATGAGAGCGTCGCCGGTACCGAGCTGATCGGAAATGATGTGGAGATCACGATCGGCATCGAGGCGGTGCGGGTCGACTGAGACTGGAGCACGGAGCACGACAGGCCTTGTGCTCCGTGCGCTTGCGGCCATATGGTAGGGTTATGTCACTCCGCTATCGCCTTGGATTCACCCCCATGCTGGGCCGGGCGGCCCAGGCCGGTGGAATCTGTACTTCATGCAGACCGACGGCCCAGCCTGATAGTTTGCGGTGGCTTCTTCCGATGACTAGTGGCGCAGCCTCCCTCTGCCAGTCTTGCGGCACCCCACTCGTTGGCAAGTTCTGCTCCAACTGTGGAGCCTCTCGCGAAGCCTCGACCTGCACTCACTGCGGTGTCCCGATTCCCACCAGCGCGCGGTTTTGCCCCGCCTGTGGGGCGCCGGTGGGTGGGAGGGCGGCTGCAGCCCGGGACCGTACCCCATGGGTCATCGCCGGAGGAGCAGTGGCTGCCCTGATGGCAGCGCTCATCATCATGCTCGCCCGCCAGTCGCAGGGCGCCTCCGCTCAGCCCGACGTTGCCGCCGCTCAGCCCTCGGCAGCCGAGGAGTCGCCGCCCGACATCAGCCGCATGAGCCCGCGGGAGCGTTTCAATCGGCTCTACAATCGCGTGATGCAGGCAGCCCAGGCGGGCGATGAGGCTACCGTTACCCGGTTCACTCCGATGGCGTTGATGGCGTATGCCCAGTTGGATACCGTCGACGCCGACGCCCGCTATCATGCCGCTCTCCTCCAGGTTCACACCGGCGACGTCACCGCCTCCCGGGCCCTGGGCGACAGCATCCTGAGCCAGACTCCGGGGCACCTCTTCGGCTACATGATTCAAGGGACGGTGGCTCGGTTTCAGAAGGACCCGAAGGCGCTCTCTCGAGCGTACGCGGCATTCTTGAAGCGTTACGACGGGGAGATCAAGCTGGGGCGGCCGGAGTACAGCGAGCACCAGACCTCACTGCAGGATTTCCGCAAGGCGGCGCTGGAGGCGACCGGGACTGCTACTCCACCCACTCGGCAATGAAGATGTTCGTCTCCCCCGGCTGCTTCGCCCGGCGGTTGGAGGCGAAAACCAGGCTCTTCCCATCCGGGCTGAACATCGGAAAGCTGTCGAACTCCGGGCTCGTCGTCACCCTCTCCAGCCCGCTGCCGTCCACCCCGACCAGATAAAGATCGAAGTTCCGGCTCCTCGGATCAGGATAGTTCGACGCGAACACGATACGGCGTCCGTCTGGGTGAAAGAACGGCGCGAAGCTGGCGGCACCCAGATGGGTCACCTGACGAGCGTTGCTGCCGTCCGCACCGGCTACCCAGAGCTCCAGCCGGGTGGGCCGCACCAGCCGCTGGCCGAGCAGGTGCCGGTAGTCGGCGGAGTCGGCCGCCGTTTCGGGATACATCGTCCGCCAAACCAGCCGGGCTCCGTCCGGTGAGAAGAAGGCGCCTCCGTCGTAGCCGACCCGGCGGGTTACCCGGCGGATATCGGTGCCGTCCACTTTCATGGTGTACAGCTCGATGTCGCCATCCCGCGTACTGGTGAACACGATGCGGCTTCCGTCGGGCGAAACGGTGGCCTCGGCGTCGTAGGCATCGTTGTGGGTAAGCCGCTGGATGTCGTTTCCGTCGGCTCGAGCGGTGTAGAGCTCGAAATTGTGCAGTGGCCAGACGTAGCCCTGCGACCGATCCACCGGAGGGGGACACTCCGGTGAGCTCTCGAAAGTGGAGCTGTAGAGAATGCGGCGTCCGTCCTGATAGAAGTAGCCGCAGGTGGTGCGGCCCCTCCCGTTCGACACCCGGTGCAGTCCGCTGCCGTCCACATTCATCACGTACTGCTGGTCACAGCCGTGGTTCAGCTGCTCCTGCCGCTGGAAAATCAGTTGCCGGCCATCGGGCGAGAAGTACGCCTCGGCGTTGTTGCCGCCGAAGGTGAGCTGCCGAACATTGCGGAAATGGCGCTCGCCCGGAGCCGAGGCCGAAGGCGCTCGAGAGCAGCCAGCGGCGGAAATTGCCAGCGCTGCGGCCACCGGCAGCAAAAAGCGCGAGGGACTACAGCCGGTAAAGCCTGGCATACTTGTTCCGCAAAGCGTCAATCAGGGGCCGGTGGTTGGGAGGAGACCCGGTGACGAGTTCTATCAATCTCGCCGAGGGATAGCGACTTCCCTCCCGATAGACCTTGCGTCTCAGCCAGCCGGACAGCTCAGCGAACTCCCCCCGGGCAAACTGGCTCTCCAGATCGCCCAGCTCGGACTCGGCCTGGGCGAACAGCTGCGCCGCAAACACATCGCCCAGGGTGTAGGTTGGGAAGTACCCGATGAGGCCATCGGCCCAATGGCCGTCTTGCAGGCAGCCCTCCCGGTCATTGGCCGGCATGACCCCCAGATACCGGCGATAAGCGGCATTCCAGGCTTCCGGCACATCGGCAGACTTGAGATCTCCCGACATGAGCGCCCGCTCCAGCTCGAAGCGCACCAGAATATGCAGGTTATAGGTGACCTCGTCGGCGTTGACTCTGATCAGCGTCGGTTTCACCTGATTGACCGCGAGAACAAAGCGATCCAGCCCGTACCCGCGCAGGGCATCGGGAAACAGCTCTCGGCATCGAGGATAGAAGTAGCGCCAGAACCCGGGACTCCGTCCCACGCGATTTTCCCAGAGCCGGGCCTGGGCCTCGTCCATTGCGACGGAAGCCGACTCACCCATCGGTGTTCCATAGTAGCTGGGGTCCAATCCCTGCTCGTATAGCCCGTGACCGACCTCGTGCAGAATGGTGAGCACTCCAGCCACGAAATCGCCCTGGTCGAACCGCAAGACCAGCCGGCAATCTCCCGGGCCGATGGCGTTGCAGGAGGGGTGGATTCCCAGGTCGAACCGACCCCGGTGGCGGTCGAAACCAGCGGCGACCGCCACCGTTTCACCGAAGCTCCGTTGCTGGTCCACCGGGAAAGGGCCCCGGGGAACTGGCGGGAGAACTGGACGCTCGGCAATCTGCGCTGCGAGCGGAACCAGACTCTGCCGCAGTGCGTCGAAGAGCCGTCCCACGATCCGGCTGTCGATCCCGGGCTCGTGGTCTTCGATGAGCGCGTCGTAAGGCTCACCCGAGTAGCCCACGCACTCCGCCTCGTCCCGCTTCAGGGCGATGATCTTGTCGAGCCAGGGACGAAAGCTCCGTGAATTGTGACGCCGCCCGGGCCTCGGCCCACGCAGTCTGGGCCAGAGCGGTGGTGCGGGCCACCTCTTCCACCAGGCGGCGGGGAAGTCGCACATAGCGGTCATACTCCCGCCGCAGTTCCCGGACGTTCACGGAAACGGGAGACCTCGGATCGGTGACGAAGTCCGACCTTTCCAACTCCGCCAGCAGCTCGCCGATCTTGGGATCGGTCCCTCGCTCATGCAGCAGTCCGGCCAGGAGCGCCAGTTGATCGCTTCGGTTCTCCACCCCGCCCGGCGGCATGTAGGTCTCCTCGTCCCACTCGAGCAGCGCCTCGCAGGAGGTGAGGAGAGTCTCCTCCCGCACTCTTCGGATCAGCTCGTCGTAGGCGGCTTCGGCGCGCATAGGCGGTCCAGGATCGAACGGTCGGCGTTGCGGCACCGCGAGGAGGACGTAACATACACGGGCAAGCCTTACACACCCGAACCACTGAAGCGAGATGCTTACTCCCGCTGAGGAGTTGGGACTGAGTGGGCTGGCCCTGTCCAGCCGGGTTCAACACGCCCTCTATCGCCTGAGCGAGGACCGGCTCATCCGGCTGGTGGAAGACCTGCGCGAGGAGGCAGTGGCTCGCCATATGGTCTATTTCCACGACGGCGAGATCGAGCCGATCCGGGTGCTTCCCCTGCCGCTCACAGTCCTGCCCGACCAGCTAGCCTACATCCACCATGTCACTCTCACGGTGCAGAATGCCCTCAAGCGTCTCCCTCGGCTCTATCTGGACGACCCAGACGTGCGGCAGATTCTTCGGTTGCCCGACCCGGAGGAGCGCTGGCTGATCGAGTGCTGGGGCACCAGCCAGGAGGAGCACAACTCGGTTTTCGGACGCATGGACGCCCTGATCGATTTCACCAGCCCCATGTGGAAGCAATCCTTCCGTCTGGTGGAGCCCAACCTGAGCGGGATCGGCGGGCTCCACATGGTCCCCCAGAGCGAGCGGCTGGTGTCGGAGCTGGTGGTGCCCGCGCTCCGGCGGGAGGACCCCGGGCTGGACCTCGAGTGCGGACATGACATCCGGGAGCTCCTCTTCCAGGAAATCCTGGATCATATGGAAGCCATCGACTCGGGCCCACAGCTCTGCCTGATCGAAGCCAAGTACTCCGGCGACGGCCCCGACGAGCAGGAGCAGCTGTGTCGCTACTTCCACGACCGGCACGGGCTTCACGTGATGCATGCGGATCCGGCCGAGCTGGAGCTGCAGCAGGGTGAGGTCCGTTACTGTGGCACCCGGGTAGATCTCGGATATCGCGACTACAGTGTGACCGATCTTCTGGAGCTGGAGGAGGAGGGCGTCAGCGTCGAGCCGATGAAGCAGCTGCTGCGCCAGAACCGTCTGATCTCATCCATCGCCGCCGAGCTGGACCAGAAGAGCTGCTGGGAAGTGCTCGACCGACCCGCTGATCGCCCAGAAGTATTTCAGTCCGGATGAACGGCTGGTTTTTCAGCGACATGTTCTCTGGACCCGGCTAATCTCCGACCGGCGGACGGTGCTCCCCGACGGGCAACTGGGCGAGTTGCTGGAATACGTCGCCCGGCACCAGGATGACCTGGTGCTCAAGCCCAATCGCTCCTACGGCGGCGAAGGGGTGATGCTGGGCTGCGCGGTGTCTGATTCACAATGGCACGACACCATCGAAGCGGCGCTGGCGCATCCCGGGAGCTGGGTGGCGCAGCAGCTGGCGACCATTCCGGTGCGGGAGTTCCCGGTGCTGCATCCGGATGGAAGGCTGAGCGCCGAGCCGTTCTACACGGTCATGGGATTCGCGGCGACCGAACACGGAGTGTCGATTCTGGCCCGGGCGTCGCAGAAGCAGGTGGTCAACGTGGCCCAGCGGGGCGGGCTTGCCGCCGTGCTGGTGAGTCGCAAGGCGCCGGTGATCGCAGCCCCGGCCACTGCTCTTGATCTTCACCTCAGTCGGGGGAAGCTTTAGATAATGAAAGCCGGCCACAAGTTCCTGCTCGGCGCCGCCATCATCGTCAGCAGCGTGGGCTTCCTGATCACCGAGGGGGTCAAGGAGACCGGGGTGTACTTCCTGACCCCGGCCGAGCTGGCGGCCAAGACGGCCACCGATCCGAGCTTCGTCGAGAACGTCGGATTCAAGGTGGGCGCCAAGGTGGTGCCGGGCTCGGTCCGCCGCGATCCCGGGCGCCCAGGTCATCGACTTCAAGGTCTCCGACGGGATCAAGACCTATCCGGTCACCTACCACGGCCTGGTGCCGGACACCTTTACCGATGCCAATGACATCGAGGTCGTGGTCGAAGGACGGTTGGGCCGGGACGGTGTCATCCGCGCCACCGATGTGCTCGCCAAGTGCGGTTCCCGCTACGAGGCCGTTCCCAAGGCCTGACATTCCATGACACTGCTGGGACAATTCGCCCTCTGGGCCGCCTCCTCTCGGCACTCTGGTGCGTCGTGCATCGCGTTCTCCGGGCGCTGGCGCGGGCGGCCGGAGCTGTCCCGGTCGGTGATCCGCTCGGTGTACGCCGTGTGCGGCTGTCTGGCTGGTGGCCTCCATCGCGCTGTGGAAGGGGCTGGTCGCCCACGACTTCAACATCGAGTACGTCGCCGCCTACACCAGCCGCAATCTGCCCTCCTACTACATCTTCTCCGCCTTCTGGGCCGGCCAGAAGGGCTCCCTCCTCTTCTGGGCGGTGGTGCTCTCGCTCTTCGCCTCCGCCGCCCAGCTGCTGACGCCCCGACGCTACGCCCACCTGATGCCCTACGTCGCCGGGGTAACCAGCTGCGGTCGTGTGCTTCTTCGTCAGCGTCATGCTCTTCGCGGCCAATCCCTTCGAGCGGCTGGCTTTCGTTCCGGCCGACGGGCGGGGACTCAATCCCCAGCTGCAGAACGTGGGGATGGTCATCCATCCGCCGATGCTCTACCTGGGTTATATCAGCATCACCATACCGTTCGCCTTTGCGATGGCCGCACTGCTCTCCCGGAGGCTGGACACCGGGCTGGATCCAGGCCATTCGGAAGTGGACCCTGGTCTCCTGGCTCTTCCTCTCGATCGGCATCACCCTGGGGATGTGGTGGGCCTACGTGGAGCTGGGATGGGGCGGCTACTGGGCCTGGGATCCGGTGGAGAACGCGAGCTTCCTGCCCTGGCTCACCATGACGGCCTTTCTCCACTCGGTGATGATTCAGGAGAAGCGGGGGATGCTCAAGCGCTGGAACTTCGGGCTGATCATCGGGACGTTCCTGCTGAGCATCTTCGGCACCTTCATCACCCGCTCCGGCGTCATCGCCAGCGTGCACAGCTTCACCCAGTCCAACGTCGGCTACTTCTTCCTGGCCTTCCTGGTGGTGGCCGCGGTGCTCTCGTTCACGCTGCTGCATACCCGGTGGGCGCTGCTCGAAGCCGAGGTTCGGCTGGAGTCGATGGTGAGCCGCGAAGCGGCGTTTCTCTTCAATAACCTGTTGTTGGTCGGCATAGCATTCTCCGTGCTTGTGGGGGACGCTCTTTCCCATTCTGTCGGAGCTGGTCAAGGGCACCAAGATCACGGTAGGCCCGCCGTTCTTTAATCGGGTGAATGTCCCACTGGGCCTCCTGCTCCTCGGCCTTACCGGCGTGGGCCCATTGATCGCCTGGCGAAAAGCATCCACCGCCAACCTGCGGCGGCAGTTCATCGCGCCGGTGGCCTCCGGTGGGCTGACGCTGGTGCTCCTGTTGGCCGGCGGCATGCGAGACTTCTACGCTCTGGTGGCGCTCGCCCTGGCCGGGTTCGTGGCGGGCACCATCGTGCAGGAGTTTTACCGCGGTATCCGGGCCCGGCGCCGGATGCACGGCGAATCGCCCGCGCTGGCGTTCGCCCGGCTGATCGGCCGGAACCGCCGGCGCTACGGCGGGTACATCGTGCACGCCGGCATTCTGATCTACTTCGTGGCCTTTGCCGGAATGGCCTTCCGCCGGCAGCAGGAAGCCACGCTCAAGCCGGGCGAATCGGTCGAGATGCAGAGCCCCTTCGGCCACAGCTATCGCTTTACTCACCTGGGGATCTCCCAGTACGAGGCGCTGAACCGGGTGGTCTCCGCCGCGACGGTAGAGGTCACCAAGGACGGGCGGCGGGCCGGACTCATGACCTCGGAAAAGCGGCAGCACGTGGACAGCTTCAACCGTCCCACCTTCGAGCCGTCCACCGAGGTAGCCATCCGCAGCAACCTGCAGGAAGACGTGTACATGGTGTTTGCCGGAGCGGTGAACGGAACCGAGGAAGCGGTCTACCGCTTCAACCTGAATCCGCTGGTGTGGTGGGTCTGGTTCGGCGGACTGGTGCTCGTGTTCGGCGGGATAATCACCATGTGGCCCGGCGGAGGTCCGGTAGTGTCGGCGCCCCGGAGAAAACAGGCAGGGTATCAGGTCGAGCTGGTGGGAACGGGGGCCGACTAGATGCCGTTCGCTCCCATGAGACGCCCTCTCTCCCGCCGCGCCTTTCTCGGCTCGCTGGCAGCGGTCGTTCCCCTCGGCCTCGGGCAGCAGCAAGTGGATTCCCTGGCCGGCCGCGGAGCCACTGGAACGCTGCGGGATCCCACCGCGCTGGGCCGCTCCCGGCAGCCCACCGACGCGCGGGAGAACAGCGCGGAGATTCAAGCCATCGAAGCAGAAGCTGGCCTGCAACTGCGGTTGCACCCTCGATGTGTTCACCTGCCGTACCACGGATTTCTCCTGCACCTACTCGCCGGCACTGCATCGGGAGGTGCTTGCGCTTCGAGACCAGGGCAAGTCGGCCCGGGAGATTCTCGACGCGTTCGTGCAGAAGTACGGCGAGAAAGCGCTGATGGCTCCCAAACCGAAGGGCTTCAATCTCTGGGGCTATCTCCTTCCCGGAGCCGCTGTGGCCACGGCGGGGATCGCGCTGGCGGCGGTTCTCAAGCGGCGGGAGGCGGTGCAGCGGGCGCCGGAGGTGCCACCGCCCGTCTCCGCCAGCGCGGATGAGCTCGACCGATTGAAGGCAGCGCTCGCTGAAGTGGAGGATTGATGCTGGGCGAGGCCATTGCGGCCGTGCTGGTCGGCATGGCCGGATTGCTGCTGGTGCTGTTGCCGCTGTTTCGTCCCTCCGGCAGAGTCCACCGTCCGGACGAGCCGTTGGATCCGGAAGAGACGCCGAGGGGCGTGGCGCTGACCGCGCTCAAGGAGATCGACTTCGATCGCGAGACCGGCAAGCTATCGGATGCGGACTACGAATTCCTCAAGGCGAAATACACCGCCATAGCACTCGAGGCGCTGCGGGCGGAGCAGTCGCCCCCACCTGCCTCGCAGCAGAGCTGCCGGAGCTGCGGCCCCCGCCCCGAGCCCGACGCCATCTTCTGCTCGACGTTGTGGTGTGCATTTGAGTGTCGGCTCTACCGCCGAGCCGGCGAGCACGCGCGGAGAAACAGCGCCCGGCCTCCACCCCGCTGCCCGCCAATCCTCTGCAGGCCAACTGATCCCGCGTTAGCGGCTGGCGCTTCCCAGCGCGGCCGGCTCCATCCGCGCGGCCACCGCCCACACCGGCTTGTGGTCGCTGGCGCCGCGGACGTCATGCATGACTCCCGCCTGCCGCGGCTCCAGCCCGCGAACGAAGATGTGGTCCCAGGAGAACATGGTGATGCTGGGCCCGACCCGCTCGGTGAGCCAGCGATAGCCATGTCTCACCAGAAATGGCCCGATCCCTTCGCTGTTGAAGTCGCCGGCTATGACGGTGGGCCCGCTGAATTCTGCGGCATCGTCGAGGATGGTCTGGACCTGGTCCCGGCGGCCCTGGTCGGAAATCTTGATTTGCGTCTCCAGGTGCACCGCGTACGCCAGGACCCGCTGATTGCCGATCCTTAGGATGGCGCCGGTGGCCGTCCGCATGCTGATGCCGGATGCGCCCTTCATGAGGAAGGATCAGCTTCCAGCTGCGCTCGATCGGCCAGCGGGAGAGGAGGGCCGGACCGAAGTAGCGGTCGTCGATGGGATGGATCGAGCCGGGATAGTAGGCGTAGTTCAGCTTCATCGTCCGGGCGATCCGCTCCACGCCCACCTCGTCCATCTCCTGGAGGGAGATCACGTCCGCTCCGGCCAATGGGCTCTTCTCCAGCACGCTGATGGCGCCGGGAATATTGCGTCCCAGCTTCACGTTGAAGGTCACGACCCGGAGCTCACCGGCGTCGACCGAATCCACCGTAGTCGCATAAGAGCCGAGAAACGCCGGCGTGGTGGGATTGAGCAGATTGGTGGTGTGGGTACACCCCAGCAGCACCATCGCTGACGGGCGGCGCAGGGCGCGCGCGCGAAATGTCCGGTGAGCCTTGGGTTGGCGGAGGAGCGCCGGTATCATGCTACGTCGTTCTTCGGGGATCTCATATGGATATGAAGCACCAGAGCGTCCTGCTCTTTGATGGTGAGTGCGGTCTCTGCACCCGCATCGTGCAGCTGGTGCTTCGGGCGGACCGGAAGGGAACGCTGTGCTTTGCCTCCCTCCAGAGTGAGTTCGCCCGAAAGATAATCGCCCGGCACCCCGAGCTTCGAGCCGTGGATTCGGTGGCACTGCTCGAGGACGACAGCGGCCGGCGGTTATCAGGTCTCCATCCGTTCGAGGCGGTGCTCCGGTTGGCCCGGTATCTGGGGCTGCCCTGGCGACTCTTGGCCCTGGCCCGGGTGGTTCCCCGCCCGGTCCGAGATCGGCTCTACGACTGGATTGCCCGGCGGCGCCATCGCTGGTTTGGGCCCGCTCTGATCTGTCAGCTTCCCACACCGGAGCAGCAGAAGAGAATGGTGACTTCATGAATCTCGATTTTCTGCTCGCGTTTGCCGCCTTCGGCATCGGCATCGTCGTCGGGCTCACCGGCATGGGTGGCGGGGCCCTCATGACCCCGGTGCTGGTGCTCTTCTTCGGAGTGCCGCCGCTGGCCGCGGTGTCATCGGATCTGGTGGCGAGCGCGATCATGAAGCCGGTGGGATCCGTGGTGCACCTCCGGCGGGGTACCGTGCACCTGGGGCTGGTCAAGTGGCTCTGCATCGGGTCGGTGCCCGGCGCGTTCAGCGGCGTGCTCGTCGCCCGGGCACTCGGTCGTGGTCAGGACGTGCAGGACATGATCCGCCTGGCTCTGGGATTGGCGTTGCTCCTGGCGGCCGCCGGGCTGATCGCCCGAGCCTACGTTCGGCTGCTGGAGTATGCCCGGGTGCGAGACGGCCGGGCCGCGCCGCTGCCCGAGGGACCGCCGCGCCTGAGTCTCCGTCCCGGGCCGACCATGATCGTCGGCGCGTTGGGCGGGCTGGTGGTGGGCCTCACTTCGGTCGGCTCCGGGTCGCTGATCATCATTGCCCTGATGGCGCTCTATCCCAGCCTGACAGCCAATGAGCTGGTGGGCACCGATCTGGTGCAGGCCGTGCCGCTGGTCGCATCTGCGGCGCTGGGCCACATCCTGTTCGGCGACTTCCATATGGACATCACCACCTCGCTGCTCCTGGGGTGCGTTCCCGGCGTTTGGGTGGGAGCTCACCTCTCGGCGCGGGCCCCCGGAGGATTGATCCGCCGGGCCTTGGCCTTCGTGCTGCTCGCCTCCGCCCTCAAGCTGCTCGACTTCTCCACCAAATCCACCGGCATCATCCTCGGTCTGGTGCTCATCATCGCGCCGGTGCTGTGGATGCTGGTTCGCCGGCACTACGGCTTCCCCGCCCTGGCTCGCCGCGCCCGGCGCTCTCCTTCCCGCCCGGCTTGACTCTCACTTGAGCGGGTAATGGCACACTCTTGCCCGTAACCGGCGAGGAGCTGCCATGGTACCGACATATAATGGTTGGGAAGACCCAGCGGAGGACGAGCGGGAAGCGCTGGAGCAGTGGGAAGCGCGGGAGCGGTCGGGCCGCCGGTCATCCCAGCGGATTCCCTTACCCGACGTAACCGGCGTCCTTGACCGTCTGGGTACCGCGCTGTAAGCCAGAATCGTTGGTGACATTACGACCAGGGTTCCACGACCGCCGAGCCGCCGAACAGGTGTCTCGGCTTTTGTGTGCGAAGAGTGCATGAGCGCCAGTGACTTGACGGCGGCTTGATCCACGTTGGGTAGGGTTGGGCAGGAAGATCGGCGACGGGCAAAACAGCAGGAGAGGGTAGCGGCATGTCAGGCTGGAAAGAAAAGACATCAGGTTCACTCATTGCCGGGTTGTTGATGCTGTACGCCTGCCAGGACAATCCCGAGCTCACCGCACCATCCACTGCTACCGCCGCAGTCGCTCACAAGCTCACCATCATCGGGTCGGGTACTGGGACCGGGACCGTGACGTCGGTCCCAAGCGGGATCAACTGCCGCATTTCTCTCGGAGCGGCCAGCGGCCCCGTCTGCTCGAAGTTGATCAGTGGAACCGTGACGCTGAAGGCGGCGCCGGCAGTGGGCCATGCCTTTGCCGGATGGACCTCAGGCGTTACGACCTGTACCGGAACCGAAGCGTGCCAGGTAAACCTGACGGTGGATCGCAACGTCACCGCCAAGTTCAACAAGGGCCCCTTCAATATCAAAATCTCGAGTGGCACCGGCGGCGGCAGCGGCAAGGTCAAGCTGCAGGTCGGGACGCTGATAAAGACCTGCACCATTACCAACGGCGTGCTGAGCAGTGCGGCGCAGTGCTCGATCTCGGCCGCGGCGAATAAGATCGTTACCCTGACGCCGACACCTGCCACAGGGTACGCCTTCAACGGATGGAAGATTGCCGGCTGCGGGACGGCCAAGTGTCAGTTCCCGGCTATCCAGCCTCTGACCATACCGGCCACCTTCTCCCGCATCAGCGCCGGCAGTCCTGCGCTGGTGGGTAAGTGGGATGCACCGGTTACCACCCCCGTGGTGGTGGTGCACGCGCATCAGCTGAGCACCGGGAAGGTGCTCCTCTGGGGAGATACCGGCGGCGCATATCTGTGGGGCGCGCCATCCAGCTTCACTGCCTTGCCGGCCAAGCCGTTCCGGCTCTACTGCAGCGGACACGGCTTCCTGCCCGATGGCCGTCTCCTGATTGTGGGAGGAACCGACTCGCGCACCGGCGGCCTCAGAGACGCCACCCTGTTCAATCCGGCGACGGCGAACTGGAGTGGATTTGGGTCGATGGCCCTGGGCCGGTATTACCCCACCATCACCACGCTACCCAACGGCAGCCTGCTGGCTGTCTCGGGTCAGGATACGAACCTGGAGACGGTCTCCCTCCCGGAGATCAGTACGCCGACGGGGTGGCGCCAGCTGAGCACCGCTTCTCTAAGCGTTGGCGCCCCCTTCTACCCGCCCCAGTTCGTTGCGCCGGATGGCAGGGTGTTCCTGGCCGGCTTTGTTCAGCCCAGCCACTTCCTCGACGTGACCGGAACCGGCCAGTGGACCGACGGTCCCGCCCGCATCGTGAAGGATCGGGTGTTGGGCAGCGCGGTCATGTACGAGCCCGGGAAAGTGCTGTATGTCGGCGGCGGAAAGGGGGTCGACGTGCAGTACGCCGGCGCTCCTACTGCTACTGCGGAAATCATCGATCTGACCGACTCCGACCCCCACCTGGAAGCTCACCGCGACGATGAAGCACCCGCGCCGCCAGCTGAACGCCACCATCCTGGCCGATGGCAGTGTGCTGGTCGACCGGTGGAACCAGCGGCCCGGGGTTCAACGATCAGGCGGGTGCGGTTCACGAAGCCGAGCTGTGGAACCCGCAGACCGGACAGTGGACCACCATGGCGTCGGAACAGAAGAACCGTACCTATCACTCCACCGCGCTGCTGCTCGCCAGCGGACGGGTGCTCTCCAGCGGTAGCGGAGAGGGCGGCGGCGTGTCGTATGCCAACGCCGAGTTCTCCCTGCAGCTGTTCTCGCCGCCGTACCTCTTCAACCCGGACGGGACCTCCGCGACCCGGCCCGTCATTAGTTCCGCACCGGCATCGATCCACTACACCCAATCATTCACCGTCGAAACGCCGGATGCTTCGGCCATCGTCCGGGGCAACCTGATTCGTACGTCCTCGGTGACTCATGCCTTCAATCAGAGTCAGCTCCTCTACCCGCTCGAGTTCGAGGTCACCGGAACGACAACGCTCACGGTGAAGAACCCTCCAGCCAGCGGGGCAGTCGCTCCTCCCGGACCGTACATGCTGTTCCTGATCAACAGCGCCGGAGTGCCTTCGCCGGCCAAGTTCGTGACCGTCGGCCCATAGTATCGCCGGCTGTTCCTCAAATCAGGCTCAAGTGGACAGTACTGTTCGTTGTCGCACTTTCGTTGCCCCACTGTCATACCCCTTCCATATCCTGGCGTATCACGACCCAGTGCAAGCGCTTGAGATGTGCTTGACAGGCGCAGCCTAAGATGGGGCCGTAATTCACAGACCCTTGAGCTCGGTCGTCCAAACACTCCGCGGGAGCCGGACATGACGCACACTCGATCGCTGATCCTTGCCACCGCCGTTTTCGCGCTCGCAGGCTGCTTCGGCGAAGACCCACTGCAGCCCAGCGAAGAAGGTGCTCGACCTCTAGTCGGCATTCACGCGTCGGCTGCCGCGGGTGACTTGGGAACACTGGGCGGGAATACCAGTACCGCTCATGATGTCAACGCGAGCGGCCAGATTGCGGGTTACAGCGAGACGAGCTCCGGTGCCACCCATGCGTTTTATTGGCAGAACGGCACCATGACGGATATGGGAACCCTGGGAGGCGCCAACAGCTACGCATACGGCATCAGCGACGGCGGTCACATCGTTGGGGTCAGCACCAATACCTCAGGCAGCGATCATGCTTTTCTCTGGCTGAATGGATCCATGAGAGACCTGGGTACGTTGAGCTCCGCCTGCTATGACTACAGTTATGCGAACGCCGTGAATGCAAGCGGTCAGGCAGTGGGATTGAGCTACAATAGCAGCTGCTCCAATCGGCCCGTGCTTTGGCAGAACGGGCTGGTAACCGACCTGGGCTCCCTGGGAAGCAGTTACGGTGAAGCTGTCGGCATCAACGACAATGGGCAGGTGGTTGGCTACAGCTACACCAGTCTGGGCTACCCCCACGCCTTCCTGTGGCAGAACGGCTCGATGAAAGATCTGGGTACCCTTGGGGGAAGGTATAGCTATGCCCAAGACATAAACGAGTCCGGACAGGTGGTTGGTTCCAGCTATACGAGCGCGAACCGAACCCACGCGTTCCTCTGGACCAATGGCACCATGACGGATCTCGGCACGTTAGGAGGCGCCTACAGTTACGCCTACGGCATAAACGACAACGGTCAGGTCATCGGCGCCAGCAGCAACGCTTCTGGCCAAACCAGGGCGTTCATCTGGCAGAACGGCGCCATGACCGATCTCGGAACTTTGGGCGGCGATTACGCTGCGGCCTTCGCGATCAACAAGTCGGGCGCAATCGCTGGCGAGAGCAACTATTCGGCTGGGGGCTCGCTCTTCGCCAAGCGCTGGACCGCACCGGCCGCTTCGAGCTCCTGGGTCACCCGCACTTCTCTCCCGTCGGCTCGGCGAAACCTGGCCACCGCGACGGCATCAGGACTCCTCTACGCCATCGGTGGCGCCAACAGCGCCGGCACCGCGCTGAAAACCGTCCAGGTCTACAACCCGAGCACCAACGCCTGGACCACCAAGGCATCACTCCCGGCCGCCCGCCCATTCGGCAACGGCGCGACCCACATCAGCGGAACGATCTACTTGCCCGGCGGCCAGGATGCCAACGCCGTGATTACCCGGACGCTTTACGCCTACCGGATCAGCACCAACACCTGGTCCACGAAGGCGAACATGCCCGTGTTCAGCGGCTGCGGCGGCTCCGGCGTGATCAGCGGCAAGCTCTACGTCTTCAGCGGCTGCACCAAGACCGCCACCGGTCCGCAGACCGCGGCCGCGCTGCTGCATCGCTACGATCCGGCCACCAACGCCTGGACCACGTTGCGCAATGCTCCTGCCGTTCACGTGGGGCCGGCGGTGACGGTCGTCGCCGGCAAGCTCTACGTCGCAGGCGGCAACTCCGGGGGCGGTACCGCCACCGGCCGAGTCGACGTGTACAACCCGGCCACCAACAGCTGGTCCACGGTTGCTTCGATGCCGACGCCCAGAGTGGGTAGCGGCGGCGGCCTCATCGGCGGGAAACTCTACGTCGTTGGGGGCCGAAACGGCTCGACCTACTACAACACTGTGGAAGTGTACGATCCGCTCACGAACTCCTGGACTTCGGCAGCGGGAATGCCGACCACTCGCGGTGCACTGGGTGTTGGAGTGATCAGCGGAACACTCTACGCCATAGGTGGCCGCAATGCCGCCACGGCGGCGCTGGCTACCAACGAGCGGCTTACGCCCTAGCTGCCCACCAAACTGCGCTCTCACCGAACGGCTGCCCTCATCGGCAGCCGTTCGTGTGATGCAGATCACACGCGCGTTTGCCGCGCTGCCCCTCACGCCCTACATTCTCAAGAGCCCCTCACTTTGCTCTCGGAGCCCGCCTGTCAGCCTCTAAACCCCGCCCGCCTCATCCGGTTTCGGTCGCCGACCTGACCGCCGCCAGGTTAGCCGCGATTGTGGAGTCTTCGGACGACGCGATCGTGAGCAAGACACTCGACGGGACTGTGCTGAGCTGGAATGCGGCGGCCGAACGCATCTTCGGATATTCGGCGGAGGAGATGGTGGGCTCCTCCATTTACAAGCTGATCCCTCCCGAGTTGCACGATGACGAGCGCGACATTCTGGCCCGTATCGGCCAGGGCGAGCACATCGCCCACTTCGAGACCATTCGCCGGCACAAGAGCGGAGCGCTGTTCCCCATCGAGCTGAGCATCTCTCCGATTCAGCGACGATTCGGGTACCATCATCGGCGCGTCCTCCATCAAGCGGGATATCAGCGAGCGCAAGCGAGCCCTGGAGACCTCGGCTCGCCTGGCCGCCATCGTCGAGTCCTCGGACGACGCGATTATCAGCAAGGCATTGGACGGGACGGTATTGACCTGGAACGCCGCGGCGGAGCGGATGTACGGCTATGGCGCGACAGAGATAGTGGGCCGGTCGATTTACGACCTGGTGCCCACCGATCTCCGATCGGAGGAGCAGAGCATTCTGGAGCGGGTCGGCCGAGGCGAGCACGTGGCGCACTACGAGACACGACGCTGCCGCAAGGACGGCACCCAGCTCGACATTTCTCTCACCCTTTCCCCCATCCGGGACGAGAACGGCGGGATCGCCGGCGCCTCGTCCATTCAGCGCGACATCTCCGACCGGCGTCGGGCCGAGGATGCCCTCCGGCAAGCCGCCAAAATGGAGGCGATCGGCCTGTTGGCCGGCGGACTGGCTCACGACTTCAACAACCAACTGTACGCCGTGAGTGGATTCGCCCATTTCATCGGACGAGATCCGGGGCTGAGTCCCGCGACTCGCCAGGACCTCATCGAGCTGCAGAAGGTGGCGGAACGCATGGCCAGCCTGACGCGGCAGCTGCTCGCCTTTGCCCGGCAGCAGGTGCTGAGCCCGGAGGTCCTCGATCTGAACGTGGCAGTGGACGAGACGCTCCCCATGCTGCGGCGCCTGCTGGGCAGCAACACCGCGGTGGAGCTGAGCCTCTCTCCCGGCGCCAAGTGGGTCCGGGTGGATCGGGCGCAACTGGTACAGGTGCTGCTGAACCTGGTGATCAATGCCCGTGATGCCATGCCCGAGGGGGGAACCATCGAGGTGCGCACCACCACGCACGAGGTGAGATCAGGCCGGGTGTTCGACCGGTTGAAAATGCGGGTGGAGGCCGGCGCCTACGCCGAGCTCTCGGTCGGTGATACCGGCAGTGGAATTGCGCCCGAGCATCTGCCCCACATCTTCGAGCCGTTTTACACCACCAAGGAAGTGGGGATGGGCACCGGTCTGGGTCTGGCCACGGTGGAGGGGATCGTCGCCCAAAGCGGAGGCTACATCCAGGTTGATAGCGAGCTGGGACGGGGCACCAGGATAAAAATTCTGCTGCCGTTCGCGCCCGAGCCCACCATGAAACCGCGCTCGGGGCCTCCCGGACGAGGTCAAGAGCAAGTCTCGCGGCCGAATACTGGTGGTGGAAGACGAGGATCCGGTGCGGGCTGTGGTGCTACGGATTTTGCAGGAAGCCGGCTACGACGTGCTCGGCGCCTCGAACGGCAGGGAGGCGCTGAAAGAGCTGGAGGAGATCGGTGGAGCGGTAAATGTCGTGCTGAGCGACGTCGTCATGCCGGGGATGAGCGGACGTCAGCTGGCCGCGGAGCTGAGCCGGCGGTATCACCAGATCCCGATCGTATGGATGTCGGGACACAGCAGGGAAGCGGAGCTGCAGAAGGGCCAGGTCACTGCCGACGAGCCGTTCCTGCACAAGCCGGTACCTCCCGATCTTTTGCTGGACACGCTAGCCAAAGCCATGAAGCGTCTCACCGAGATCAGGAGCTGACCGGCAAAGGAGAGTGGGCCGGTGAACGGAGCGGCCGCTGTTGTCTGGTGGGGCACATTCCTCTTATGTGGAGCTGGACCGAGCCACGCACTCGGCGCAAAAGCCTGAGGTTTCGGCGGTACAGGTCCAGATGCGCCACGTCGATTTTCACGTGGACTCGAGCATCGTCCTCAAGATCGAATCCCTCCGCGGTGAGCTCCAGCCAACCTCCCCAGAGCATTCCCCGTACTTCGACGACAAGAGCTCCTTCGTTCTCTCCATCGACTCGGCCCGAATCGGGATAACGCCCGCGTCGCTGGGCGACCTGCTCAACCGCTACACCTTCGCCTACCCGGGATCACCCCTCGGCGGCTGCGGATCAGCGTCGAGAAGGGGCAGATCAGGCAGCAAGGCACCATGAAGGGAATCTCGTTCAACATCCTGGCCGATCTGACGCTGACCCCAACCGGTGAGCTCCGCCTCCACCCCAGCTCGGTCAAGGCAGCGGGAATCGGGGTGGGCGGACTGATGAAGTTCTTCGGTTTGCACCTGGAGAAGCTGGTCAAGCTGGAGGGAGTACGAGGCGTCCGGATCGACAAGGACGACTTCTACCTGGATCCTCCCAGGCTGTTGCCTCCGCCGCTGGTCAAAGGCCGGGTGGGCGGGGTGCAAGTCACCGACACCGCTATGGTGCTGACATTCCAGCCGGTCGACAGCAGCAAGGTCAAGCCGCTGACCGTTCCCGACCCCAAGGCCGCGAACTACATGTTCTACCGCGGGGGTGTGCTGCGTTTCGGCAAGCTCACCATGCACGACGCCGATCTCATGATCGTGGATGCCAATCCGCAAGATCCGTTCGACTTCTACCTCGATCATTACAACGCCCAGCTGGTTGCCGGGTATGAGAAGAACACGCCTGATCACGGGCTGATCGTCGTCATGCAGGACTACAGCAAAACGCCGCCACTCCCCGGAGAAGCCCATCACCGGAAGAATCAGCCGGCCTCGGTGTCCGCCGACTGAGCCTGGAAGTGGAGGTCCAGCCGTGCCTGAACGCAAACTTTACGGCGCCTCACTGGCGCCCGCGGTTCTTGTCCTGCTGACTCTGGTGGGAGCATGCAACAGAAGGGAGCGCTCTAAAGCAGGCCGAGCAAATTCACTAGCCCTTGACTACATGGGATTCACATATGGCCCCATGATGGCAAGTAACCGCTTGACTGTATCCACCAGGGTCTCTGGGGTAAAAGGCTTTTGAAGGATGGGGCCCGGAAGCTCAGCCGCTTCTTGGGGGTTTCCAGAGATGAATAGGACCGGCACGTGAGACGCAGCCATACAGTGGGATGCCAGCTGGATTCCATTCATCCCAGGCATTGCGATGTCGGTAATGAGCAGTTGGATCTGAGGGCCCACCGCCAGAACGTCTAATGCTTCAGGCCCATCCGTCGCCTGGAGGACGATGTAGCCCGCATCGTCCAGCGCGCGCGCCATGATTTGCCGAAGTTGCTCGTTGTCGTCGACGAGGAGAATCGGCTTCGGCGAGGATTGTTCGCCGTATTGCCTGAACTCGGCCAAATGACCCCCGGACTTTCGGGCGGCACGCGCGATATGTCGGCTGGTTAGACTGAGCTTACCTCCAAGAAAGCGAGGTGGTAAGGGCAGGTTGGGACCCCGACCGTCAGCCCTCAAAGGTTGCCCCCCGATGAATTGTCTAAGATATTTTGGAATCAGTGTTTCCGTCTCTCGGGGGCGTAGCTCAGTTGGTAGAGCAAGGGACTTTTAATCCCTAGGTCGTGGGTTCGAGTCCCACCGCCCTCATAGACTTAGCAGGTTTGGTCCAGTTTCTGCCCACCGCCTTCGCTGCAGGCTTACTGTCCCGTCTCAGCCTCCCTTGATTCCAGTCATGAGCGCGCGTTTCTCGCCGAGGAGCGGCGGCACACTCAGTCCCTTCGTTTCCCCGTGGCACGGTCCTGCATCCGGAGCCATGCTGGGAGGTGTAATCCCACTGCGGACCATCTGGTACCGATCAGATGTTCAACACCTGGCACTACCAATGACAGCGAGACTTCCGGGATACCCCGATGTCCCGTAGGTTCTGAGCACGGGTTGCCGAGACCGGCATGAACGAGAAATAACCCTTGGACGGGCGCGATCAGCGCCCCAATCTCCAGTGACGATTCACGGGCTGCTGGAAATGCAGGCGGCGCGCTCGCCCGACGCCATCGCGGTAACGGCGCCCGGCCGCACCGGCCTGACGTACGCTCGGCTCCGCACCCAGGTCGAGATCGCCGGCGGTGAGCTCAATCGGCTCGGGATAGGGCGCGGAGACCGCGTCGCCATCGTGTTGCCGAATGGGCCCGAGATGGCCGTGACGTTTCTGGCGGTAGCGTCAGTGGCTACGGCCGCCCCGCTCAATCCTACCTACCGTGCCGAGGAATTCGGGTTCTACCTGTCCGACCTCGGTGCCAAGATGCTGATCGTCGCCCAGGGGAGCGATGTACCGGCGGTCGCTGTCGCCCGCACACTGGGTATTCCCGTCCTCCAGTTGTCGGCACCGACCGAGGCTGAACCGGGGGGGTTCACCCTCGCGGCCGGGCCGGAGCCGGCCGCGGCCCGGCCCCCGCGGCTTCAGCGAGGCCAATGACATCGCGTTGGTTCTGCATACCTCCGGCACCACCTCGCGGCCCAAGCTCGTGCCGCTCACCCAGAAAAATCTCTGTCAGTCGGCGGAGCATATTCGAGCGGCACTCGACCTCACCACCCGAGATCGCTGCCTGAACGTGATGCCCTTGTTTCACATCCACGGCCTGGTTGCGGCCGTGCTTGCCTCGCTCGCGGCCGGCGGCACCGTCATCTGCACACCGGGGTTCTACGCCTCGCAATTCTTCGACTGGATGGAGGAGTGCCGGCCCACCTGGTATACCGGTGTGCCCACCATGCACCAGTCCATCCTGGCCCAGGCACCAGCACGCCGGGAAGTCATCCAACGGCATCCGCTGCGCTTCATCCGCTCGTCCTCCTCCGCGCTTCCGCCACAGATCATGAATCAGTTGGAAGAGACATTCGGCGCGCCTGTGATCGAAGCGTATGGGATGACGGAGGCCGCCCACCAGGTGGCCAGCAACCCGCTGCCGCCGCGGGCTCGTAAGCCCGGTTCGGTGGGAATCGCCGCCGGACCTGAGATCGCAGTGATGGATGCTGCCGGCGACCTTGTCTACCGCCCGGGTGTTCAGGGCGAGGTAGTGATCCGCGGACCCAACGTGACGCCCGGGTATGACCACAACCCCGAAGCCAATCGGGCTGCGTTCACCGATGGTTGGTTCAGGACCGGCGACCAGGGGAGCTTGGACGGAGACGGCTACCTTCGGCTGACCGGTCGGATTAAGGAGGTGATCAACCGCGGCGGCGAAAAGATCTCTCCGAGGGAGGTCGACGAGGTACTAATGGATCACCCTGCGGTGGCCCAGGTTGTCACCTTCGCGATTCCCGATGGCAGGCTCGGGGAGGAGATCGGCGCGGCCGTGGTTCTGCACCCGGGCGCGGCGATGACCGAGCGGGAGCTCCGGGACTTCGCCGCAGAGAGACTGGCCGACTTCAAGGTGCCGCGGACCGTGGTCTTTCTCGCCGAGATTCCCAAAGGCGCGACGGGTAAGCTGCAGCGCATCGGGCTGGCCGAGCGGCTAGGGCTCGTCCCCGGCCCCAGCGCAGAAGCGGCGGCGGTGGCGCGGGCGTATACCGCCCCACGGACCCCGGTCGAGCGTCTGGTGGCACGGCTCTGGGGCGATGTGCTCAAGGTCGAGCGCGTGGGGGTTGACCAGCCATTCCTCGAGCTCGGAGGCGACTCGATGCTGGCCACCCTCCTGGTATCGCGCATCCGCCAGGAGGTACGAGTCGAGGTGTCGGTCCGCTCGCTATTGGATGCTCCGACGGTGGCGGAGCAGGCTCGTGTCATAGTCGATCTGCTTCTCCAGGCGAGCGGAACTTCCTTGAGCTCCGCTCGGCAGACCGGAGCGCACCCGTGACCGACGTCAGCCGAGAGCTCGACGATCTCTCGATCGTGGAGCGCACCAGCTTGGAAGAGCGTTTGCTCGAGCGGCACGCCCTGCCTGCCGCGGCAGCCATACCGCGGCGCCCTCGCTCCGATCCGACACCACTGTCGTTCGCCCAGCAGCGCCTCTGGTTCCTGGAGCAGCTGCAGCCCGGAACGCCCCTGCACAACATGTCTCGGGTGATCCGGCTCAAGGGGGTTCTCGACCGAGCCGTGCTGCAGCAGAGCCTCGACGCGATCGTCGCCCGTCACGAGGTCTTGCGGACTCGGTTCGTCGCCACCAATGGCATCCCCGAGCAGATCGTGTCGCCCCCGGCACCCGTCACAGTCGCCGTCACGGATCTCCGCGGTTTGGCCCCGGGCGCGCGGGAGCCCGAGGCACAGCGGTTGGTGGCCGACGAGGCCCGGAAGCCGTTCGACCTCGTCCATGGGCCCCTCTTCCGCGCGATGCTGCTCCTCCTCTCCGCCGATGAGCACCTGCTGGTGCTCAGCATGCATCACATCATCAGTGATGGTTGGTCTCGCCAGCTCCTGTCAGGCGAGCTCACCGCGTTCTTCAACGCCTTTTGCAGTGACAAGCCTGCTCCAGTGCCTGAGCTGCCCATCCAGTACGGTGATTACGCCGTGTGGCAGCGAGACTGGCTTCGGGGCGAACGGCTGGAGCGAGAACTGGCCTATTGGCGCAATCAGCTCCGCGGTTGTCCCACTCTGCTCGACTTGCCCACCGACTACTCACGACCACCAGTCCGGAGCGGGCGGGGAGCACGGGAGCACGATCGTGCTGCCTCAGGCTCTCTGCGAGCGGCTGCGACTGCTGAGCCAACGCGAGAACGTGACGTTGTTCGCCATCGTGCTCGCTGCCTGCCAAACACTTCTGGCCCGCTACACCGGGCAGGACGACATCTTGGTGGGTTCTCCGATCGCGGGCCGCACTCGGTCGGAGACCGAGTCGTTGATCGGCCTGTTTGCCAACACCCTGGTTCTCCGCACCAATCTTTCCGGTAACCCGACGTTTCGGGAGCTGCTCCTTCGGGTGCGAGAGGTAACCCTGGGCGCCTACGACCATCCCGACGTGCCGTTCGAGCAGCTGGTCGAGGAGCTCCAGCCGGAGCGCGACCTGAGCCGGTCGCCGATCTTTCAGGTGCTCCTCTCTTGGCAGAACGTTCCGCGGCACCCACTCCACTTGCCGGGGATGACCCTGCAGATGGACACGCCCGAGAGTGGGACCGCAAAGTTTGACCTGACGTTTGTCGTCTCCGACAGTGCTGGCGAGCTCCGCGTGGAGGCGGAGTACAGCACAGACCTCTTCGAGGGCGCGACCATAGTCCGCATGCTCGGGCACCTTTGGACCTTGCTCGACGGTATCGTCGCCGACCCGGATTGCCGCATCTCGGCCCTACCGCTGCTCACCGAGCCCGAGCGCCGGCTGCTCCTGACAGAGTGGAACGCCCCGGTGACGAAGCATCCGGAGGCGGCCACCCTCGGAACCTTATTCGACCTGCAGGTTGCGCTCCGGCCTGAGGCTACTGCACTGGTTTTCCAGGACGAGCGGCTTACCTACCGCGAGCTGCAGGCGAGGGCCAACCAATTGGCGCGATATCTTCGCGCTCGCGGGGTCGGTCGGGAGCAACTGGTCGGGGTCTGCCTCGAACGCTCTGCCGATCTGATCGTCGCCTTGCTCGCGATCATCAAGGCAGGCGCGGCGTACGTGCCGCTGGACCCGAGCTATCCACCGGACCGGCTGCGATTCATGGTGGAAGACGCTGGGGCCGGTCTCGTGCTCACCAATCGTCACCAGACCGAGCGGATGCCACGCTGCCTGACTCCGATGATCGTGTGCCTGGATCTCGAGCGCGGGACGATCGAGCGCGAGTCCAGCGACCCGCTGGCAGGGGACGTGCACGCCGAAGATCTGGCCTACGTGATGTACACCTCGGGCTCCACCGGGCGCCCCAAAGGGGTAGCGATCCCTCACCGGGGCATCATGCGGCTGGTCCGCCACACCGATTTCGTCCAACTGACGCCGGCTGACCGCGTGGCCCAGGTCTGCAATCTCACGTTCGACGTGTCCACCTGGGAGATCTGGGGCGCGCTTCTGAATGGCGCCACGCTGGTGGTGATTCCCCGAGAGCTGGTGCTGTCGCCCCGGGCGCTCGCGGCCGAACTGCGCGAGCGAGGCATCACGAGTATCGACGTTACCACTGCGCTTTTCAATCAGGTGGCTCGGGACGTGCCTGATGCGTTCCGGACCGTACGAGACGTACAGATCGGCGGCGAGAAAGTGGATCCTGCCCGGTTGCGTGAGGTGCTGGCGGCTGGGCCTCCCCAGCGGCTGATCAACAGCTATGGACCTGCGGAGTGCACCACAACCTCGACCTGGCACCAGGTGCGCGAGGTCGACGACGATACGCTTGCGGTGCCCATCGGTCGACCCATCGCGAACACGCCCGCGTACGTGCTCGACCGCCACCTCGAGCTGGTGCCCATCGGCGTTCCCGGCGAGCTCCACCTTGGCGGGCCCGGCTTGGCACGGGGCTACTTCGACCGGCCCAGCCTCACTGCGGAGCGGTTCATTCCCGATCCGTTCACGCCAGTGTCGGAGGGCAACACCGGCGGGCGTTTGTACCGCACCGGAGACCGGGTTCGCTGGCGAGCCGAGGGCGTACTCGAGTTTCTAGGCCGGTACGACGACCAGATAAAGCTGCGTGGACAGCGAATAGAGCCGGGGGAGATCGAGTGCGCGCTTTGCCAACATCCCGGAGTCCGCGCCTGTATAGTGATCGCCCGGGAGAACGTATACCGCGGCCGGGAGCTGGTGGCCTACGTGGTGCCGGAAGGCGACTTGCCGGCCACCGACGAATGGCGAGGCTTCCTCCAACAGCGCCTGCCCGATTTCATGGTGCCATCGAGGTTTGTAGCCCTCGATGCCCTGCCGCTCGCTCCTGGCGGCAAGGTAGACCGCCGGGCCTTGCCGGCACCGAAGGACGAGCGGTCGAGACTGGAGCAAGCCTTCGTGCCTGCCCGGGACCAGACGGAGGAGGCAGTGGCCCGCATCTGGGCCGCCGTTCTGCGCCTGGAGGGGGTCGGGATCCACGATAACTTCTTCGCCCTGGGCGGACATTCCCTGCTCGCCACCCAGGTCGTCGCCCGGATTCGCTCCATCTTCGACGTGGAGGTGCCGCTGCGTCAGCGATCTTCGAGGAGCCCACCGTCGCGGCTCTGGCGGCCCGGGTGGCATCGGCCAAAGCCACCGGTATATCGGTCCAGCCTCCCCTTGTGCCGGTGGCGCGCGAGGCCTACAGGTACCCACTCGCAAAACGGAGTGGCCGCTCCAAGATGTGATCGGGGTGAGCGCCCCGTCGTGTGGACGTAGCGACGGCTTGGCTGCATCATACCGAGCAGCTCGCGAGGCTGGAGCCTCTCCGGGCGGTGCTGGCATCTACGGTTGGTCCAGATTGTGGTCCAGTTTAGACGGCGGTTTTCCGGTATAAGGGCTTCTCGGATACCCGAGCATCTCCGGAGGATGATCCCGCCCACATCGACGCTGGCGGGGAGGGCGTGCTCCCCGTCGCTTGTCTCCCTGATTCGCCGTACGCAGTCTCGCCCAACTCGGAGCGGATCGAATGGCTCGAATGATGGAGACAATGCGGCAGCCTGGGTTCTCTCTCCGCACGGTATTCCAGATTCTGGCCGGCGGTGCTTGCTATTATCTGGCGACGCGAACCGCCTGGGTGCTGACTTTTCCCGACAGCAAGGTATCCCTTTTCTTTCCTCCGCACGCGGTCCTCGTTGCCATTCTGCTGCTCGTCCCCACCCGGCACTGGTGGGCCTACACGCTGGCCGCCGTTGGCAGTCACTACTTCGCCACGCAGCAGGCGCATTGGCCGCCTCTCTATGCCCTGCAGTGCGAGGCTTTCGATGCCGTGAAGGCTGTTTTGACGGCCGCCGGGATTCGCCTGTTCATCAAGTCCCGGTTCCATCTCATCAGCCTTCGTGAAGCCATCATCTTCGTCCTGATCGCGGTGATCATCGTTCCGGTGGGGACTGCCTTCTGGGGGGCCGCCTTCACGGTCTCCAATCACTTTGGAACTCGACTACTGGGTCGAATGGCGCAATCTCAGCATCTCGAATGGAGTGACGGCGATCGTGCTGGTGCCGGTCATCCTGATTGGCGTCCAGCAGCGATTCACCAAAGGATTCAAACCCGCACCCAGGCGCATTCTGGAAGCATGCTTCCTTGCCGCGGGAATTCTCGTGGTCGGATGGATCGCCTTCAATCGGGAGCCTGCGGGACCGGACACTTCGCCCGCGCTCCTCTATGCACCCGTTCCCCTGCTCATCTGGGCGGCCCTCCGCTTTGGGCTTGGAGGCATGAGCGCCTCCATGCTGGTCATCACGATTCTGGCGATCTGGGGAACGATGCACGGTCGCGGGCCGTTCCTGACGCAAACCCCCGCGGAAAACGCACTGGCCCTGCAGTTGTTCCTCCTGATGGCGGCCACTCCACTGATGTTGCTCGCGGTCGCCATCGATGACGAAAGACGGTCGAAGGAGGCGTTGCGCGTCAGCGAAGAGCGCATGAGCCTGGCGGTGGAGAGCGCGCAGTTGGCGCTGTGGGATTGGGACGTGGCGAACGACCGGGTCTGGATGACGCAGGAAGGACGAAAGCTCTTCGGCTTCGAGCCGGACGAACCCCTTCATTACGCCAACCTGGCCGGACGGGTCCATCCCGACGATAGCGCCGTGCGCGCGACGGCGATCCAGCACGCGCTGGAGACTGGCGGTTCTTATGAGGCCGAGTATCGCATCATCCTGCCCGATGGCTCGGTGCGATGGATCGCCGCGCGGGGCCGCAGCCTGAACCCCGCCGTAAGTGACGCACCTCCGCGAATACTCGGCGTCTCGATGGACATCACGCGGCAAAAGCAGGCCGCTGCGGAGGCGCAGCAGCAGCGGGAGGAGCTGGCGCATCTTTCCCGCGTGGCCACCCTGAGCGCGCTCTCGGGTTCCCTCGCGCACGAGTTGAACCAGCCGCTCGCCAGCATCCTCAGCAATGCGCAGGCGGGCCAGCGCTTCATGTCGCAGGACCCGCCCGACCTCGTCGAGCTTCGCGCCATCTTCGCGGACATCGTCAGCGACGACCGCCGTGCCGGAGAGATCATCGAGCGCCTGCGCACCATGATGCGCCGCGGCGAGGTCGCGCTCCAGCCGGTGAATGTGAATGAGAGTCTCGAAGAACTGCTCCGCCTCACCCGCAGCGATCTTATTGCGCGCGGTGTCTCCATCTCGAATCTCGCCACCGGCGATCTTCCCCCGGCCATGACGGATCGGGTGCAACTCCAGCAGGTCCTCCTCAACCTGATCGTGAACGGGTGCGATGCCATGGCATCGAATCCACCGGAAGACCGCAACCTCACGGTGACGACTTCTCATCGCGCAGAACGAGATCCGCATTGGCGTGCTGGACTGCGGAGTCGGCTTGCCGGACGACGTGGAGACCTTGTTTCAGCCGTTCCACACTACCAAGGATGGCGGCTTGGGCATGGGCCTTTCGATCTGCCGCACACTGGTAACCTCGCACGGCGGAAGATTGTGGGCGGAGCGCAGGGCCGAGCGCGGCGCCGCATTCTATGTCGCGCTGCCTCTGGCCATGGAGCACGGATCATCGACGCTGCCACCGTCGGCATCGTCGACCAGCCCTTCTGGTGAACCTGGCAGATCCCACGGAGCGCTCGCCGAAGCTCAGATCTCTTGATACCGTAAAATGTCGATATGATGAGGAGCACGATTCCACGTGTTCAAAGGTTTCTTCTCCTCTATGTGACGGGGACTCTCGCCTTGTCCTGTCGGGGACGGGGAACCCTCGGCGAAGGAATCGAGCCGCATTGTGGATGTCCAGCTGGGAGCGCCGACCTATATGAACTACGGGGGAGATTCTTGGGATCCCACCTGGGCGGACGACGACAACCTCTATGCCGCGGTGAACGATGGCGCCGCCTTCGGCACTGTTAAACGGAATATCGGCTATACGAAAATGACCGGGAACGATCCGCTCGCCTTGACCGGGCAGATGCAGAGCCTCATGGAATACGGCGCGATGAATGCGCCGACCGCCATCGACGGCCGGAACTGGAAAAGTGGGGGGAGCATCTCCATCGATGGGGTTCAATACTTGTCCATCGGCATGGATCGGTATGTTGACCCGGCCTACGGCGGAAGGCAGACCCGCATCGACGCGAGCATCATCAAATCGACCGATCATGGTGTCCACTGGACACCGCCTATTGCGGAGAACCTCAAGCAGCCGATGTTCCCCGGGATGAGGTTCTCGACACCCTTCTTCATCCATTATGGAAGGGATTACGCCGCGGCGACCGTGGACAACGCCGACAAGTATGTCTACGCGAACGCCAATAACGGCTTTTGGGACAATGGCGACAATTTCATTCTGGGACGTGTCCTGAGATCGAGGATTGGTGCTCTGAAGGCGGCGGACTGGGCCTTCTACATCGGCGGGGACGGGATGCAGGACTCCAGCTGGGTCAGCGACATGAACAAGGCCGCCCTCATCATCGATGCTCCGGGAAGATGCGGCGAGGCTGGCATGACCTATCTCCCCGCGCTCAAGAGGTATGTGCTGGTGACCTGGTACTACCCGATCGGCAACGGTCATGCCGGCAAGATCGAGGAGACCGAGCTCGTGTTCTACGAATCGCCCAAGCCATGGGGACCCTGGAAAAGCTTCAAGAACGTCCGCGCCAACCCCCAGGGCTGGTACATCCCCAAAGTCCTGTCGAAATTCCAGACGCACGTGGGACGGGACCTTCTGGCCTACATCGCCGTCGCCGGAGACTGGCGAAACCCTACCTATTACAAATTCACGATGGTGCCCGCCAAGTTCGTGACGGCGCCACCCTACACTCCTTAACTGGGAACGCCCGTCACCTGTGTAGAAGTGCTACCAAGTGCCCGTTATGGCGAGACCCCGGCCTTGGCCGTACCTTCTCCCCATCCCAAGAAAGCGAGGGCTTGTGTCACGTATTCAGTCCAAGATGGATGCGCGGGAGTGGCTCACCAATCAACTTGAACGCGAAGGCCCAGCGCTGTGGACCGAGCAGGAGCGCCGGGAGCTCGCGCAGGGCTTGGCTCAGGATTACCGGCCTGGGGCCGCGCAATGGCGTATCAAGGAATACGCGGAAGAAGAGGGAGCATCCCCTGTGTACGTGGTCACCCATGGCGGGGCGTTTGGAATTCACAGTGTTGAAGGCAAGGAAGCACACGACAAAGCCCACGCGATCATGAGGGCACTCAACGCGTTGGATCGTGAGATGAGTGAGCTGGGTAAATCAGGCTGACGACGGTGAAATTCAGTATCTCCGAAAGATGCCGTGCGCCGGGTTCGTTCCCACCACGTCACCGACTTGGCTGGTGCGGTCAAGCCGAAATGTGCAGGCTGTTTTCCCGCAGGGGCACCTCATCCTCGAACAAGCTTCTGGAGCTCCTCGCACAGTCGGGGATCGGTCGGCCTCAGCTTACCCAGTCTGGCCATCGCCTCCCGATCCTTGCCATAGGCATCACGCCGAAAGTTGACGATGCCGTCCCGGACGAATGCAGTGAAGTAGACGATGTAGACTGGCAGCGGCTGCTCCAGGGTGACGCTGTGGCCGTCCAGCCTTCCCCCCGCGCTCGCCGAGTGCGGGGTCAGCATGGCCTGTCGGATCTTCTTCTCGTTCCAGTCGCCCTGTCCCGCAAGTACGTAGTCGGCCAGTTCCACCGGCTTCTCCACCCAGACGCAGCCGTGACTCAGCGTCCGCTGCGGCCGACTGAACGATCTCCGGCTGGGTGTGTCGTGCAGATAGATGGCCAACTGGTTTGGAAACATGAACTTCACCAGCCCGAGCGGGTTCGTGGGACTTCCCCCTCTCTGTCGCAGTCGAACTTTCGTCAGGTCTACTCGGGACCAGTTGATCCGGCGTGGGTCAAGCACCCGTGACTCGTATTTGGCATCGATCACCTCAAAATGGTTCCGGGCCAGGTAGGAGCGCTTCTTCCTGATTTGGGGGAGAATCTCGCGGACCAGGATCCGCTGCGGCACATACCAGTAGGGCCGGAAGACCACGAACGTCATCGAGTCGGCGAATACGGGAGTAGTGTTCTGGTACTCGCCCCCTACCACGACCCGCATGTTGAGCACCGGCTTGCCCACGTCGTAGGCAGAAAGCCTGTAATCGGGAATGTTCACATAGATGTACCGGGAGCCGAACTCGGCGGGCAGCCAGCGGTAGCGCTCCAAGTTGAGCTGGATCTGCCGAATCCGGACCTGCACCGGCACGTTGAGGGCGGCTAACGTCGCGGCGCCCACAATGCCGTTGCTCGGGATCCCGTGGCGCGACTGGAAACGCGCCACCGCTTTGGCCACCGCGCGGTTGTAGACTGGTTTGGTCCCCGCCCAGCCGGAAAGGTCGCCCGTTATCCTGAGTCGCCGACGCAGCACCGCTACCCGGGCGCCGCGAGCGCCCCGCCGGAGATTGCTACGCCCCGGCACCTTGGGCCAGCCGCCGTGCTCGAGGATTTCACGATAGCCGGCAAGCGCTTTCACCAGGTCGGCGTACCCGGGCTAGCTGTGGCCGGAGCGGAGCGACAATGCCCTGGAACTCTTCCGCCTGCGCCGCACCCCGCAGCGTCCCATCGATGCTCGAGCGCCGCGCCCTGATGTACCACTCGCTCGCGACGGCCTTCGGGTCGAGCCGGCCTGCGAGCAAATCAGCTCCGTAGTCGAGGAACCGTCTGGTGAGCTCGAGGTCGAGCACGGCGAAGGCCTCGGGTCTCTGCTTATCGAGGCTCGGTTGCAACCGTTCCAGAGTGCGGCGGAGCTCGGAAAGACGGTAATCCGCAGGGCGAAGTCCTTCCCGTTCGGCATCACACAGGTTTGCGATCAACTCCTTGGTTCTCTCCGGCAGCGGACGAATCCCGACCCAGAGTGGCCGGTACTGTCGGTCCTCGTAGATTTGCCTCAGCAACTTCCAGCGGACCCCCTCGAGGTATGCTGGGGGGCTATCGGCCGAGGTGATGTTTCGGATTTCCTGATTAATGCGATCGGCGGGATTGCGGCAGGCGACAGTGCCCAGCAGCGCAAGGACGCATCGCCACACAGTCGGAGCCGGTCGAGACATGCCACGCCTCGGGTCCTGCGGAAGACTATCGGATGACCCGATCCAGGGGCACCGCCCCTTCCGCCGGGTAGTTGAAATGCCACCACGCCCGCCCAAACGGACTGAACCCTTCGGACTCCATGGCCTGGACCAGGAGCTTCCGGTAGCGCAGCGCCTCGGCCGTGGCGTTGGCCGTGTCAGGTATGCCGGTGAAGTTGTCGAAGGCTGTGGTCGGTATGACCTCAGTTCCCGTCGCAAGATCCACCAGCGTCACATCCACCGACGCGCCCAGGTTGTGCCGGCTCCGCTCGGGGATGTAGCCCTTGTCGATCAGCGACCGGTTCCCGGTGCGGTCGGCCCAGTCGACCATCGCGCGCGAAGCCCTTACCGGACGGTACGCGTCGAGTACCCTGAGCCCCAGATTCTTGCTGCGCAGCCTGGCCTGCACCCGGCTCAGCGCGGCAGCAGCTTCCGGGCGGAGCAGCGCGCGTGGCGCCTCGTAGCCGGGGAGCGGGGCACCGGTGAAGTTGTTCGTCGTGGCGTAGCGAAGATCGGTCTGGATGGTGGGATCGCTCGAGCGTACATCAACAAGAAGGGAGTCCGAGGCCGCATTGCCGGAGGAGGCCGGGGGAAGCGCGGATGCAGTCCCTGATTCAGCGCGAAGACGGGCCGGGGCCGATGCTGCAGAAGACGAGGAGATGGAATCCGGCTCGCGTTCTACTGCGGACCCGGATTCCTCCAAGCGGTGCGCCCTCGGTGCGTCCGGCGCAGGCTTGTACGTGACCCAGAGCAGCGAGAGCCCGGCCAACACCACGACCAGGACAGCCGCAACAATACGTTGTTCGGGCCACAGATCCTCGAGTTTGGGCATTCCAGCCTGGGTGGGTTCGGGATGGAACCTCGAGAGGAGCTTTGCTGCACCTCACCGGCGCCAAGGTAGACTCACTGCCCATCGAGCACAGTGACTATGGTCACGCTGAGGTCTCTGATTGCTGCTGTGTGGGAGGTTTGGACGCTACTCGGACAGCCTGTAATGCTGATACACTCGTGTGGGAATCCGAACGCGAACGGATTAGTCTATGCAGAGATAACCGCAAGATCGGATGCGGATAGTAGGACTTTTGTCCAGAACAAGCTTGCCGCTGTAACCTGCTAACAAGAACGGCACACCCGGGCCGCATCAGCCCGCCTCTGCCGCGATTGGCGACGCCTCTCCTGCGATTGACGCACCAGCGGGACCAGCGTCTGCACGAGCTCGTGTGGGGAGAACGGCTTGTAGAACAGGGGCACGGCGGCGGGGAAGGTCACCGGAGGGTTGTACGCGGTCATCGCCACGATCGGCAACCCAGGTCGACGTTCTTGGAGCACCGCGATCAGCTCGTGGCCGGAGACCACGGGCATCTCGAGGTCGGTCACCACCACGTCCAGGAGCTCCGCCGGCTTGTCGCGCTCGAGGACATCGATGGCGTCCTCAACGTCCCCCGCTACGACCACCACAGCGCCTTCGAGGTTCAGCATCCGCGCTAGCGCTAGTCCGACACCATTATCGTCGTCAACCAGCAGAAGGCTCGCGCCCTCCAGCAGGCGGCCGTTCGTAGGTGGGAGGTCCCAATCGTTCATCAGCCAGTGATCCCCGGTTCCAGGATACGAAGAGAATACTGCAGCGACATTGCTGTGCTGCAACAATTTACGTGGCTGTCAAGGCTCGCAGCTTGTTGCGATTCTGAATGAAATCACCGCGTTTTGCGAGCGGCCCGTAGAGTCAACGCAGAGGATACAGTGAGATGAGCGCGTGGCGAGGAGGACTTTTTTTCACTCCTTCAGAAGAGTTCCTCGGCCAGGGCGACGATGATGCCCGCTGGGCCACGCATGTAGCAGAGTCTGTACTTGTCCTCGTACTGGACCACCTCGCCGACGAGTTCGCCGCCGCTGGCGCGCAGGCGAGCGACACTGTCGTCGACGCTTTCGACTGTAAACATCACGCTCCGGAGGCCCGGCGTGTTCGGCGGAGCGATTGCCGGTTCGAGCTCGACCAGTCCTGGATGGCGAAACTTCGTCAGCTCGAGCCGCCCGTGTCCATCCGGGGTCCGCATCATGACGATGTCCACTCGGACACCTTCGAGCCCGTTGAGGCGGTCCACCGACGGGCCCTCGACGGGGCTCTCGCCCTCGACCGTCATGCCGAGCGCGGTGAAAAAAGCGATAGCGGCTGCAAGGTCGTCGACCACGACGCTGACGTGGTCCAATCTCTTGATCGTCATGGCCCCGCCTACGTCCCCGCTACCGCAACCGGCACCGAACGGTTGATCCCACTCCCGTCGCCCAACTGGCCGTTGCTGTTGTCACCCCAGCACCATGCCTTCCCTCCCTCGGCCACGCCACAGGCGAAGACGAAGCTCGCGCTGATAGCAACGAAGTCGATGTCGCCCGACACCCGCGCAGGCGTGAACCGGTTGGCCGTGGAGCCGTTGCCCAGGTCTCCACTGGTGCCCATCCCCCAGCAGAAGCCCCGGCCGGCCAGAGTGACTCCGCAGCTGTTCACGACGCCCGCCGAGACGTTGTCCCATTTGCGGGTGCCGGCGACGGGCGTTGGGTTGAGACGGCGTCCGGTGCCGCTGCCGTCGCCCACGCCGACTCCGTCTCCCCAGCAGAACGCCCGCGCATCCACCAGCACCGCGCAGGTGTGGCCGCTCCCGGCCTCGATCTGGGCGATGCTGAAGCCTCGAGCCGATCGCACTGGTACGCCGCTCGGGTCGATCGTGCCGTTGCCCAGCTGCCCCCTGTTGTTGGCGCCCCAGCACCACGCCTGGCTGGCTGTCGTCCTCCCGCAGGTGTAGTTCGCTCCCACCGTGAGCTGAGCCCAGGCCAGGTTGCCGCTCACCTGTACCGGCACGCGGCTCCTGTTTGACCCGTTCCCCAGACGACCCGCTCCCCAGCAGAACGCGGCGCGCGACGTGGCGATCGCGCAGGCCACGTTGCCGATGCCTGCCCTGACCTGGCGATACGTGCGGTTGCCGGCCACCTGGCCAGGCGTGGAGCTGCCTTCTGCCGTGCTTCCCGTGCCGAGCTGGCCGCCGTCGTTCCGCCCCCAGCAGAAGACCTTGTCATCGTGGCTGACGCCACAGGTGAACTGCGAGCCGGCGACGACGTGGCGGAACCGGAGCCCGCCCGACACGGCGACCGGACGGAAGCTGCAGGGCCGCGAGCTGCACGGGTCGGGCGAGTCCTCCGGCGGGATCCCCAGCTCGCCGAACTGGTTTGCGCCCCAGCACCATGCCTTGCCGTCGGTGGTGACGCCACAGGCATGCTCGACGCCGGCGCTGACTTGGACGAAGGTGAGCGCCGCGGCGGTGGCGGCAAAGGCCGGCGCCGATTCCGGAGCGGTGGGCGAAGGAGCTTCGTCGCGACAGGCCGCGGCGGCGGCGAGACCGGCTAGGCCGATCAGGGTAGGCAGGTATCGCAAAGCGGGCACGGGAAGACCTCGTTTTATCGGGGAGCCGGCGTTTGAAGTTCCACACTTCTGAATGGCGAATGGCGGTCAAGCGGAAGTCAAGCAGGACTCAGAGGAGCATCACCATCGCCGCTGGCGCGGAATCTACGCCGCAATAGAGTAGTAGCGTGCAACGACGCGTCGGAGCCGTTCTCGCCCCCGCAGTCTTCCTGCTCTTCCTCATCCTTCCCCTGGAAGGACTCTCGCCTCCGGCCCACCGGCTTGCGGCGGTTCTGGCCGCCGTCGTGGTCCTCTGGGTCACCGAGGCGCTGCCCCTCCCGGTCACGGCGTTGCTGGGCGCGTCCGCCTGCGTCGTGCTCCAGGTCGCCCCGGCCAAGGAGGTGTTCGCGCCGTTCGCCGACCCGCTGATGTTCCTCTTCATCGGCGCCTTCATCCTGGCGCGCGCCATCTTCATTCACGGGCTCGACCGCCGGGTGGCCTACGCCGTGCTGTCGCTTCCCTGGGTCGGCGGCCCGGCCCAGCCGGATCCTGCTCGCCTTCGGCGCCGTCACCGCGCTCATCTCCTGGTGGATCTCCAACACCGCCACCACCGCCATGATGTTCGGGATCGGCCTGTCCATTCTCGCCGCCATGCGCGGGTCCCACATCCGGCTCCGATCGACCCCCGCTACCCGACCGCGCTCATGCTGATGACCTCGTTCGCCGCCTCGATCGGAGGCCTGGCCACCCCGGTCGGCACGCCGCCCAATGTGATCGGGATCGGGTTCATCCGCTCCCAGCTCGGCGTGGAGATCAGCTTCTTCCAATGGATGCTGATCGGCGTTCCTGCCGTGCTGCTGCTGTTCGGCATCCTCTATGTCCTGCTCAATGCCGGCGGCCCCGGCCGGCGTGCGCGAGCTGCCCACCGGGGCCGAGCTCGATCCGCCGGGAGCGGGAGCTCCTGGGCCCCTGGACCCGGGGCCAGCGCTCGGTCGCACTCGCGTTTGCGGTGACGGTGGCGCTCTGGGTGATTCCGGGAGTGGTGGCCCTGGCCGCGGGCGAAGCGAGCCCGGTCTACCGAGCTCTGACCCAGCGTCTGCCGGAGGGAGTCGCCGCGCTGCTCGGCGCCCTGCTGCTGTTCGTTCTGCCCGGCGATGACGGGCCGGCGATCACCTGGAAGGAGGCGGTGCAGATCGACTGGGGCGTGGTGCTGCTCTACGGCGGAGGCTTCGCCCTGGGTGTGCTCTCGTTTCAGACCGGGCTGGCCGAGGCGCTGGGCCGGGGCCTGACCGGCCTGCTGCCGATCGAGGGGAGCTTCGGCCTGCTGGCGGCATCGGTCATCGCCGCGGTGGTCCTCTCGGAGACGACATCGAACACCGCCTCGGCCAACATGGTCGTCCCGGTGGTCATCGCGATCGCCCGGGCGGCCGGGCTGGACCCGTTCGAGCCGGCGCTCGGCGCCACCATGGCCGCGAGCCTGGGCTTCATGCTGCCGGTCTCGACGCCATGCAACGCCATCGTCTACGGCTCGGGATTAATTCCGCTGGGGCGGATGATTCGATACGGGTTGGTGTTGGATCTGGCGGGAATAGTGGTGATTGTCGGCCTGGTGAGAGTCCTGGGGCCGCTGTTGCGATGAAGTTCTCCCTACTCCAACCCTACGCCATGAGCTGGAGATGTGCTGTCTGTGGAGCGACAACGGGTCGGCGGGTAGAACGGAGGTGCCGCTGGAAGTGACTCACCGTGAGCAGGTCCCGACTCCTCAAGAATCGAGCTGCCGAGCGGCACAGAATGAGTCGTGGACTGCTGCCGGAGTTGCTCGCCGCGGCTACGCAATCCTCCCGACATCGTACAGAGAGCGGCAGATCGCAGGTTGAGCGGTCGCCATGCTACGCGGAAACCCGCTTATGGTTGACTCGCGACTCCAGCAGCCGGGCAACGGCCTCGAGGAAGCCGTCGGGATTGAACGGCTTGAACAGGATCTGCTCGCGCTGGTTCGACAAGCTGTCTTCGAGCGCCGCAGGACACTGACCGGTCATGAAAAGTATCGGCACATCGGGATAGAGCTGCTCGGAAGGCCTGGGCAAAGTCGTAGCCGTCCATGTGCGGCATCACCAGGTCGGTGATGACCATACTCAGCGCGACCCTTCAGCTTGCGAGCTAGCTGAAGCGCCGTCTTGCCGTTGTCGGCCGCCGCGGCCTTGAAACCCCACTTCTTCCAGGAGCTGGCACAGGAGCGTACGGACCATTGGTTCGTCGATCGACTACCAGGACGGTACGGGAACCAGAAACTGCCGCAGGGTGTGCCATGAGCAGAGCTTTTGCTGGTCCCGGCAACTCAGCCGAGCCTGGGAGGCATCGTGATAAAGAGTGGACTGAGGCCCAAGGTACCGCAGCCGCCTGGGGGCGGCAATAGTAGCATCCTGCCCTCAGATCGATCGCGCCGAGAGGGTTTCGGCGGACGCTACCTGCGAAACTGCCGGGACGCCGCCCGGAGCATCTGGAGCAGGTGCAGCTCGCGCTGCAGCGCGTGCCACCGATTTCTCTCCGACTCCATTGCCCGGTCATACCCGTCACCACCCTCGGCCATCTGTTGCTGCTGCAGCCGGGCGAACTTTTCATCCACCCGCCCCGCCTCAGCCGCAAGCCGCTCGATTTCGCGCTCCAGCCGGCGGACCTCGCGCGGCGAAAGCACCCAGAACGTATCGGAGTACGGCTCGGCCCTGAGCGCCGGGTTCTGGTCGGCGCAGCCGAGACAGGGCCCGGCCGGGGTGAGGTCGAGGGCGTCTGCCATCTCCTGACAGACCGGGCAGGTCACCACTCCCGAGGATGCAGCCAGGTTCGTGCTAGTAACTGAGAAAGAATTCTCCTCGAGCGGGAGCGCAGCCTCGAGGCTAGGCACGGTGCCGAGGGAGAGCCCGGCAGCTGCGGCGGCCAATCGGCCCACCGCGGAGCGGCGTTGCATAGCAGTTTCCTTTCCGGACGCCTTCTCTAGATTGGGGAGGTGGCCAGCAAGATAACCGCCGTTCCGCAGTACGTCCGCGGCCTGATCGACGCGCGACCCTTCGGCATTGCCTCCGTAACCGAGTTCGGCGCGCTGAACAACGGGAGAGCGGATTGCACCGCCGCCTTCAACGCGGCGCTGGCCAGCCCGGCCCGCCTGGTGGTGGTCCCGCCCGGGTTCTACCGGATCACCGCTCCGCTCCAGATTCCCTGCAACACCGGCAAGTGGATCCTGGGACTGGGCGGCGCCAAATCTGTGGCGCTCACCGTCGCCATGGCCCGCCGGTCAACGCCGGCCGGGCCGCCATCGAATACATCCACGACGCGAGCAAGCAGCCCAATCATGCCGGCTGCGTGCTGCAGAACCTGCACGTCATCGGAAACAGCTCGATCTGCCACGGGGTTCATCTGCAGGAGGTGTCCTATCCCGTCCTGCAGAATGTGATCATCGAGGGCTTCGAGCGGCGCCGGGCTCCTGCTCGACAAGTGCCAGGACGGATCGTTCAACAATCTCGCGCTGGTCGATTGCGGCCGGACCGCGGGGGACCCGGCCCGGAACGCCGATACCGAGTACGCGCCGCTCCATCTGATCAGCACCGATTGCCAACGATCACTGCAACATGCTCCGCTTCAGCGACTGCCAGCTGGAGAACAACCGGGTCTCGCCCTACATCTGGATCGACGACGCGGGCCCGATCGGCATCTGGTTCGACCGGATCCACGCGGAGAACGCCGAACCCCGGCGCCGAGCGGGACTTGCTTCGCTCTTCCGGGGGCGACTGCCATTTTGCCGGGATTGCCGCGGTTGGCTTTCGCGAGGGGTTCATCCTCGAGGGCTACGGCAACACCACCTTCTCGGATTGCCGGGAGCTGATCAGCGTGCTCGGCCCCAGCAACGTGGTGGGCAGCATCCGGATGGCCAACGTGCGCTGCGGGCGGCTCTCCTGGACCAGCCTGGCGGGCCAGTCCTCCTTCATCAATTCCACTATCGGGGACGTGAGCATCCGCTGGCCGGCCCTGGGACCCACGGTGTTTACCGCCTGCTCGCTGGGCCGGGTCCAGGTCGAGCACGCCGGCGCCGGCCACTCCGGGGTTCGCTTCTTCAACTGCACGATGGCCGGCTACGCCACCGACGCCGAGGCCAGCGATCAGTGGCTCATCGACTGCATCGTGAATGGGGACGTTACCGCTCAGGCCCGGCTCTCCCGTCTGGAGAACAACAGCATCAGCGGGTCGGTCGCCGTCAACAAGGCTGAGTCTTCCTACATCCCCAATCTGAAGACCATCCACGACACCGCCCCTCCCACCGCCGGCTCCTGGCAGGTGGGCGACAAAGTATGGCACTCGGCTCCGTCACCCGAGGGGAACATCGGCTGGGTCTGTGTGGCTGCCGGCACACCCGGGACATGGAAGGCGTTCGGCCACATCTCGGCGTGACCGCCCGCTTACCTTTCAGGGAACCGAAGAACTCAGGGAGAAGCAGATGAGCCAGGAGAATAGAGCGACCCACTCGGCTGTTGCCGGCGCTCAGCAGACCGAGATAGCGGTGCTGGCCGGCGGCTGCTTCTGGGGTGTCGAGGAGATCCTCGGAAGGTGCCCGGAGTGATCGACACCGATGTCGGCTACACCGGCGGCTGGGTGAAGGACCCCACCTACGAGGACACCCACGACAGCAAGTCGGGCCACGCCGAGGCGATCCGGGTCACCTTCGACCCGTCGGTGCTCAGCTACGAAGACCTGCTGGAAAACTGGTTCTTCCGGCTGCACGACCCAACCACGCTGAACCGCCAGGGCAACGACACCGGAACCCAGTACCGTTCGGCGATCTTTCCTCAGACGCCGGAGCAGAAGGAGATCGCGGAGCGGGTGAAGGCCCGGATCGACGCATCGGGTAAATGGAAGCGGCCGATCACCACCAGCATCGAGCCGGCCTCGACCTGGTACAGCGCCGAGAGCTACCACCAGGATTATCTGCGGAAGCATCCGGGCGGATACAGCTGCCACTACCTGCGGGATTAGCGCCGACGGAGGTAATGGAAACAACCAGGCGGACCCGCATCCTCAGCGTCCTTGCGGCAGTTGCCTTTGCCGCAACCGCAATGATCGCTGGGTACCGGAACATCGGGTTACCGCCGGTCGTGATCGTGGGAGGCTCCAGCGTCATAGCGCTGGTGCTCTGGAGCCGGACCTACCTCAGAAGACCGCTTTCACCTGACGTCATTCTGCCTCTGTTCCTGTTGACCGTCGCCGCGCTCGAGGCGCACATGGCGGAGGAGTACCTGACCGGATTCGGTCCCGCCATGAGCCGGCTGTTCGACATCAGCTGGACCGAGCGGTCCTTTCTCATTGTTTTTGCCTTCATTGGACCGACCCTGTACTCGCTCACCGCCCTGGGTCTGTACTACCGGATACCTCTGGCGGGATTTCTCGCCTGGTTCATCTTCATCGGACCCGGCGTGGCGGAGTTCACCCATTTCATCTTCCCTCTCCTTCGTCCAGCCATTCGCCCCGAGCTCTCGGAGACGGTCTCGCAAGCGGTCTCCAACGGCCGCTTCGTCCCGAACATGCCGAACTATTACCTGAAGACCACCGGGGTCTACTACTTCCCCGGGTTGTACACCGCCATCCTTCCGATGATCCCGGGGATCTGGGCCATCCGGCGAGTGATCCGAGCCAGCCGAGCCGGTCAGGCACCGCGTTAGCCCTACCATATCTCGTCCTGTCACGATCAGGTAACTGATTTCCTGGCGACGCGCGGGATCTTGCGGCGCTCGCCGTTTTCCTATTAATTGGCCATTCAATAAGGTGAAGCCGGGCCGTCGGGCAGCGGCCCGCTTTCTTTTCCTTCGAGGTGGATGTGGCAATCAGTCCGGTACCCCTGCAACAGGGCCCCCGCTGGCAGCGCCGTCCCGACGTTCGTCGGGCAGAGATCCTGGACGCGGCGGTGCTCGCCTTCGGCCAGAACGGCTACAAGCGGACCACTCTGGCCGACGTGGCCGAGCGGGCCGGGGTCTCTCCGGGAACCGTTTCCCATTATTTCGGGTCTAAGGCCGCTCTCTTCGAGGAAGTGATCGCCGAGCGGCTGATGCCGTCGATCGAGATCGAAGAGGCCAGCCTTGCCCACCACCGGGGGCCGCTGTGGAACCTGTTGGAGCAGCTGCTCCGCCGGTTCTGGGAGCGGGCCTGGCAACCGGGAACTCTGGACCTGCTGCAGGTGGTTAAGGTCGAGAGCTCCGAGTTTCCGGAGTCGGGACGTCTGCTCTGCCGGCAACTGGGCGATCGCTGGCGAAAACTCTACGCGGCCATTCTGCTGGCCGGAATGAAGACCGGTGAATTTCGCCCAATGGACGTGAAGGTGACCGCGCGCACCATCAGCTATGCCGTCCTGGGAGTGGCGGATAAGGTCTCCAGCTTCGGTCCCTACGACGCCACGATGCCGGAGCGGGATGCGATGTGGCAGGCGGTGCGTGAGATGGTGAGTCGGTTCGTGCTGGCTCGGCCGGCAAAGGCGGGAAAAAGGAGATTCCAAGTGAGTACACTGAACGGTGCGCGCCTGGGCGCGCTGGCGGTCCTGGCTGGTGTGCGTGCTGAGCACCGGCTGCAAGAAGAACGCGCCGCCCCCGGCGCCGCCTCCGCCGGAGGTTGCCGTCGTGTCGGTGCAGCCGCAGCGGCTTCCCACCGCTTTCGAGTTCACCGGTGAGGTGCAGCCCTACCGCCGGGTGGAGGTGCGCTCGCGGATCGACGGCATCATCGAGGCGCGGCCCTTCACCGAGGGCAGCGTGGTGAAGCCGGGCCAGGTGCTCTACCGGATCGAGCGGATCCGGCCGGAGGCGGCCTACCAGTCGGCGCGTCGCCCGGGCGCAGAACGCCAAGCGCACCCTGGACCGGCTGCAGCCACTGGTGAAGGAGAACGCGGTGGCGCAGCAGGACGTGGACAATGCCGAGGCTGAGCTGAGCGCGGCTCAGAGCGATCTGGCCGAGGCCAAAAAGAACCTGGACGACGCCGTGGTGCGCGCCGGGATCGAGGGCCGGGTGGGTCGGACCAATTTCGAGGTTGGCGCCCGGGTGACCGGGACGGATGACCTGCTCACCACGATCGACGTGGTGGATCCGGTCTACGTGAGCTTCCGCCCCACGGCGCAGCAGCTGCATCACCTGGAAGCAGGATCCCGATGCCAGCAAGCTGATCCGGCCGGGAAGCCCGCTCGCGGTGCAGGTCACCCTGCCCGAAGGCACCACCCTGGCCCGGACCGGCAAGCTCGACTTCGTGGCGCCATCGCTGGATCCCGGCACCGGGACCCAGGAGTTCCGCGCGCTGTTCAAGAACTCTGACCACCTCCTCGTGCCCGGCCAGTTCGTCCGGGTCCGGCTCACCGGCTTCACCCAGGACAGCGCGCTGGCCATTCCGCAGCGCGCGGTGCAGCAGGCGCTGGGACGCCAGTTCGTTCTGGTCGTCGCCAAGGGCGACACCGTCGTCTCCCGCGACGTGCAGCCCGGGCCCTGGAGCGGCAACCTCTGGATCATCGATAAGGGCCTGAGCCCGGGCGACCGGGTGGTGGTGGACGGAGTGCAGAAGGCCGCCCCCGGCCGGCCGGTCAAGGCCGTGGCACTGGCCGACAGCGCTCTGGCCGGCCCGGAGGAGACCGCCGCGGTTGGCGGAGCTGCCGGCAGCAACGTGAAACCCACGCCGGGAACCACGAAATGACGCACCCCCGAGCAGTGCCCCCCAGCGGGGACGACGACGAGGTCCACTACTTCTTCATCAAGCGGCCGGTTCTCGCCATCGTCATCAGCCTGATCATCACCCTGCTCGGCGTGTTCGCCATCCGGCTGCTGCCGATCTCGCGCTATCCCCAGATCACGCCGCCCGCGGTCCAGGTTCAGGCGGTCTTCCCCGGCGCCACGGCCGAGGACGTGGCCGAGGCGGTGGCCGCGCCGATCGAGGCGCAGCTGTCCGGGCTGCAGGGCCTGCTCTACTACTCGTCGGCCAACGCGAGCGACGGCACGATGAGCCTGCAGATCTACTTCGACGTCACCCGGAGCCAGGACCTGGCTGCGGTCGACGTGCAGAACGCGGTCAAGCTGGCCGAGCCCCAGCTGCCCGACGCGGTGCGGCAGAACGGCATCACCATCCTCAAGGCCAACACCGACATCCTCGGCGTCGTCGCGCTCACCTCGGACGATCCCCGCTACGACGCGGCGTTCCTCACCAACTACATGAAGCTGTACGTCGAGGACGAGATCAAGCGCACGCCCGGGCATCGGCAACGCGCTGACCTTCGGTGGGCTCGAGTTCTCCATGCTGATCCAGCTCGATCCGGATCGGATGGCGCAGCTCGGCATCACCACGAGCGACGTCGCCGCGGCGGTGCGGGAGCAGAACGCCACCAGTCCCGCGGGCCGGCTGGGACGCGAGCCTGCCCCCGAAGGCACCGAGCTGACGCTGCCGGTCACCACGCTGGGCCGGCTCAAGACTCCGGAGCAGTTCGCCGACATCGTGGTCCGGGCCAAGGAGGACGGCTCCATCGTCCGGATCCGCGACATCGGCAAGGTCGTCCTCGGCTCTCGCAACTACGATCTGGCGGGCCGGCTGAACGGCACCCCGGTGGCACCGATGCTGTTGTATCTGCGCCCGGGAGCCAACGCGCTCGCGGCCAAGGAGGCGGTGGTCAAGCGGATGGGCGAGCTGTCCCACAGCTTCCCCCGAGGCGTGCACTACAAGATCCCGTTCGACACCACGCCGTTCGTCACCGCCTCGATTCACGAGGTGGTGGACGACGCTGGTCGACGCGATGGCTGCTGGTGACGCTGGTGGTCTTCCTCTTCCTCCAGAGCTGGCGGGCCACCCTGATCCCGATGCTGGCGGTGCCGGTGAGCGTCATCGGCACGTTCCTCGGCCTGCTGGTGCTCGGCTTCACCATCAACGTGCTGACCCTGTTCGCGCTGGTGCTGGCGATCGGCATCGTGGTGGACGACGCCATCGTCGTCATCGAGAACACCGAGCGGATCATGGCCGGCGAGCGACTGCCTGCCGCCTCGTCTGGCGGCCGACCGGGCGATCCGCCAGGTGGCCGGCGCGCTGGTCGCGATCGTGCTGGCGCTCTGTGCCGTGTTCGTGCCGGTGGCGTTCCTCGGCGGGGTGACCGGCGAGATGTTCAAGCAGTTCGCGGTCACGCTGGTGATCGCGGTGCTGCTCTCCGGCATGGTGGCGCTGACGCTCACGCCTGCGCTCTGCGCCATGCTCCTCAAGGGCTGCAACGAGGACAACACCACCGGCTTCTTCGGCTGGTTCAACCGGAAGTTCCACAGCCTCACCGACCGCTACGTCGAACGGCGTGGGCCGGGTGCTGGGCCGTCCGCGGATATGGCTGGCGGCGTTCGTGGTGATGGTGGCGCTGGCGGTCATCCTCTGGAAGCGGGTGCCCACCGGGTTCATTCCCACCGAGGACAAGGGCTACTTCGCCATCGCCATGCAGCTGCCCGACGCATCGTCGCTGCAGCGCACCAGGGCGGTGATCCAGCGGGTGGAGGGATTCCTCCACGAGGAGCCGGCGGTGGTGAACGTGGTGGCGTTTGCCGGACTCGACGTGCTGACCCGCACCAACCAGACCAACAGCGCCACGATCTTCATCCTGCTGAAGCCGTGGGACGAGCGGGGAGAGGACGAGTCCATCGACGCGATCACCAAGCGGATCAACGGGAAGCTGTTCGGGATGAAGGACGCGGTCGGCTTCGCCTTCAACCTGCCGGAGATTCCGGGACTGGGCGCCACCTCGGGCGTCGAGGTCAACCTGCAGAACCGCTCGGGCAAGGACGTCCGCGACTTCGCGCAGAAGGTGCAGGCCTTCCAGGCAGCGGTGAACCAGCTGCCCGCGGTGCAGGCGCATGACCACCAACTTCCGGGCCAACGTGCCCCAGGTGTATCTCGACGTAGACCGGGCCACCGCCAAGTCGCGCGGGGTGAGCCTCACCGAACTGTTCAGCACGCTGCAGACGTTCCTCTCCACGCTGTACATCAACGACTTCAACCTCTACGGCCGGACCTACCGGGTGCAGGCGGAGGCGCAGCCGCAGTTCCGCCGCGGACCCGGAGGACATCGCACGGCTGTACGTCCGCGGCCGCAATCAGGAGATGATCCCGGTCTCCTCGCTGGTCCGGACCGAGTTCCGGAGCGGGCCCACCCAGCTGCTCCGGTTCAACGGCTTTGGCTCGGCGCTCTTCACCGGCACCCCCAAGCAGGGTCGCAGCTCGGGTGAGGTGATGAAGGAGATCGATCAGCTGGTGTCCGAGCAGTTCGAGCCGCAGGGCGTGGGCATCGGGTACTCCGGGCAGTCGTTCCAGGAGCGGGCCGCCTCCGGCCAGGCGGGCCTGGTCTTCGCTCTCGGTCTGGTCATCGTGTTCCTGGTGCTCGCCGCGCAGTACGAGAGCTGGTCGATTCCGTTCGCGGTGCTCTTCGGCGTGCCGTTCGGCGCGCTCGGCGCACTGCTCGGGATCTGGATTCGGGGACTGCCGAGCGACATCTACTTCCAGGTCGGACTGATCACGGTCGTGGGGCTCGCGGCCAAGAACGCCATTCTGATCGTGGAGTTCGCCAACGAGATTCGCCAGCGGGGCACCGGCCTCCGCGAGGCCGCCATCGAGGCGGCGCGGGAGCGCTTCCGTCCCATTCTCATGACCTCGTTCGCGTTCATCCTCGGCGTGTCGCCGCTGGTCATCGCGAGCGGGGCCGGCGCCGGGAGCCGGCATTCGCTCGGCACGGGCGTCTTCTTCGGGATGCTGTTCGCCACCACGATCGGCATCTTCTTCATCCCGCTCTTCTTCAGCATCATCCGCGGATTGGCCGAGCGGGGCTTCTCCCGCAGTGCCGCCGGCGCGCGCGAGCCGGTGCCCGCACCTGCCTCGCCGGAGGCAAAATGATTCGCCAAGTCCTTACGCTGATCCTGGCGTCAGTGGCGGCGGCTTGCGCCGTCGGCCCGAACTACCATCCGGAGGCAGTGGTTCCGGAGAAGACGCAAGTCGGAACCGCCGGCTCCTCCGCCTCCGCTCGGCAGTTCTTTGATTCCCTTGCGGCGGCCCGGGATAGCGACACCGTCTCAGTCACCGCCAAGCCGGCGGCACGGGTAGTGTTGCCCGATTCGCTGCCCGGCCTCGCCTGGGTGGACGTCTTTCGCGACTCAACTTTGCTCGATCTGGTACGAAGCTCGCGCTGGTGCAGAACCGGGATCTCCAGACCGCCATCAGCCGGATTCGCGAGTTCCGGGCCGATGTCGGAATCGCTCGAGCGCCGCTGTTCCCCAGCATCAGTGCCAACGGCAGTGTGAGTACCAACCAGGTTGCGATCGGCTCGTTTCCTCCAACCCAGTTCGACGCCTGGCGGGTCACGGCGACGTGGCCTGGGAGCTGGACTTCTGGGGACGCACCCGTCGGGGCATCGAGGCCGCCAACGCCGATCTGGCCTCCACCGAGGCGAGCCAGCGTGCGGTGGTTCTCTCCCTGGTGAGCGACGTAGCGCTCTCCTATCTGTCACTGGTTGAGCTGGACCAGGAGCGGACGCTCTCGGAGCGAACGCTGGCCTCGCGCACGGCCACGCTGGAGCTGGCCCGGCGGCGATTCCGGCAGGGATTGACCTCGGAGCTGGACGTGCGGCAGTTCGAGGCCCAGGTCGCGGTGCCGGCAGCGGCACTGGCTGCTACCGAGCGTTTCCGGGCCCAGCAGGAGCACGCGCTGAGCCTCCTGCTGGGGCAAGCACCCGCTCCGATAACCCGACGCAAGGATCTCGCGGGGATAGTGAACGCTCTCGAGGTGCCGGACTCGCTTCCTGCCGCTCTCCTCACCCGGCGGCCTGACGTGCAGGCGGCGGAACGGGCGTACGCCGCGGCCACGGCGCGTATCGGCGTCGCCCAGGCTGCCCGGCTGCCTCACGATCACGATCACCGGCTATTACGGAACCCAGGTGGCCGAGGCCAGCAGGCTCTTCATCTCGAATGGAGAGGTGTACCAGGCGCTCGCCGGGGTCTCCCTGCCGATCTTCACCGGTGGCAGGCTGATCAATGAGACTCGAGCAGCGAGGGCCCGGGCCGATCAGGCACGATTGCAGTACGAGCAGAGTTTTCTGATCGCGCTGCGGGAAGCGAGTGATGCGCTGGCGGGAGTGCGCACGACGCGGGATCAGGTGGTCGCACAGGAAACTCAGACCTTTGCCCTCCGCCGGGGATTGCAGCTGGCCGAGCTGAGATATCGGACCGGTATTGCGAACTATCTCGAGGTCCTGGACGCGCAGCGGAGCCTCTTCACCGCTGAGCTGGCGCTGAGCCAGGCGCAGCTCGAGCAGCTGTCGTCGGCAGTGCAGCTGTATCGCTCGCTGGGAGGCAGCTGGCCCGTGTCCGGGAAGTAAGAGGTGAGCAGTTCCGACGATCGGCTGGCGGATTTCACCGCCGGTCCTCGGCTGCTAGTGATATCGCTCATGGCGCTGGTGGTGGGCGTCATGAGCGCGTTTGTTGCCCGGGCGCTGGTGTGGCTGATCGGCACCTTCACCAACCTGGCGTATTACCAGCGGTTCTCCTCCGAGTTGGTCTCGCCGGCGGACAATCATCTCGGCTACTGGGCGGTCCTGGTGCCCATGGTGGGCGGCCTGATCGTGGGTCTCATGGCCCGCTATGGCACCGATCGGATTCGCGGACATGGAATTCCGGAGGCGATGGAGGCCATCCTGATCGGCCGGAGTCGCATGTCGGCCAAGGTCGCCATCCTGAAACCGATCTCTTCGGCGGTCTCGATCGGGACCGGTGGACCGTTCGGCGCCGAAGGTCCCATCATCGCCACTGGTGGAGCGTTCGGATCGCTCTTCGCCCAGGGCTTTCACCTCTCCGCTGCCGAGCGAAAGACGCTGCTGGTGGCCGGCGCGTCGGCCGGGATGGCGGCGATTTTCGCGACCCCGCTTGCGGCTGTCCTCCTTGCGGTCGAGCTCCTGCTCTTCGAGTGGAAACCTCGGAGCTTCATCCCGGTGGCGGCCGCGTGCGCGATGGCTGCAGCCGTACGGGTTCCCCTGCTGGGGCCGGGTCCGATCTTTCCAGTGCCGCTGCACGCCGTGCTGCCCTGGCGGGAGCTGGCCTTCTCTCTGCCCATCGGCATCGTCGCGGGCTTCGCGTCCGGCTGTCTGACCTGGCTGGTGTACGCCTGCGAGGACCTCTTCGCGCGGGTTCCCCTGAACCAGATGTGGTGGCCGGTTCTCGGCGGTGCGGTGGTCGGCATCGGCGGGCTGATCCAGCCGCATGCGCTCGGTGTCGGCTACGACATCATCGGGGGCCTGCTGCAGGGCAAGATCGTGGGCTGGTTTCTGGTGAGCCTGCTGCTCACCAAGGCAGTCATCTGGTCATTCGCGCTCGGCTCGGGCACTTCGGGCGGCGTGCTCGCACCGCTCTTGATCATGGGCGGCGCCCTCGGAGCGTTGGAAGCTCACGTCATCCGGCCGGGTGAAAGCGGGCTCTGGGGACTGATGAGCATGGCCGCGGTGATGGGAGGAACCATGCGGTCGCCGCTCACCGCGGTGGCGTTCATGCTGGAACTGACCGGAGACTTTACCGCGCTGCCCGGCCTCTTGGTGGCCTGCGCGGCGGCTCACGGAGTCACCGTTCTGTTCATGCGCCGTTCCATCCTCACCGAAAAAGTGGCGCGCCGAGGGTACCACGTGAGCCGGGAGTACAGCGTCAGTCCGCTGGCGCGGGTACGGGTGCAGGACGTCATGGAGCGCGATGTGCCCACTCTCACTCCAGACACGCCAGTGCAGACGGTGGGCAACAGCATAGCGGCGGGAGATCCCAAGCTGGGCCACCGCCATGCCTGGCCGATCGTGAGTGCCGACGGTCAGCTGGTTGGGCTCCTCACCCGGGGCGATCTGATGAAGGCGCTGGGCCGTCCTGATGCAGCCGAGCTGACGGTGGCAACGGCGGGCTCGCAAAAGCTGACCGTCACCTACCCCGATGAGCTGGCCGAGGAGGCGGTAGCCAAGATGGCCCGGCTCAACGTGGGCCGGCTTCCGGTGGTGGAACGCAGTAACCCGCGGAAGTTCGTCGGCTACCTGGGACGCACCGGCATAGCAGCAGCCTGGCAGCTGCTGTTGAATGAAGAAGAAGTCCGGGAGGCGGGATGGCTCACGGCACAGGGCCGGCTTTTCCGGATGCAGGTGCGCCGGGTGCTGGGCCGATTTACCGCGCCTTGAGCTGCATCTTCCGCTGGGTCTTCCGCTCTCGGCCCCGGCCGTCGACGACGGACAACTCGATGTTGTACGCGCCAGGCTTCAGGTTGCGAAGCTCGACTTCGCGCTCCCGCCGGGTGGCCACGCCGTCCACTTCATCCTTGAAATTGACGATCAACGTCTTTGGCTTGGCCGAGCCTTTCTTCGCTACTCGCTGCTGCGTGATCTGCAGTCGGCCTCGGTAGGCTGAGCCTGAAGGCAATCCACACACATCGTACCGCACCTCGAGATCAGATCCCGCCGCCGCAGCGCCGACCGGCTCCATCAGCACCAGGAATCGGGGAGTCTTGGCCTTCTTCGACCCGGGCGAGCGGGTCTCGAGGGCCGTGGCGCAGAGGGAGCGTCCGCTGCCGGTGGCGCTCAAGGTGTACCCGCCTACCAGTGTCAGGGCGGCGGCTCCGCCGATCATGCCGATGATGCGGGGGTGCCGCTTGCCCTGGCGCCAGAGCTCTGCTCCGTTACGCTTGCCGCTCCACCAGAGCGCTGCTCCGTGACGCTTGCCGCTCCGCCAGACGTCGGCACCATGGCGTCGGACTCGGTTCCAGGTATCGCGCACGGCGAGCTGCATTCCATTGGGCTGGAACCGGCGCTTGAAGGGTCGCGGGGTCTCGGGCTCGGGAATTCTCAAAAAGGGCTGGGTCATGACGGTCCACCTCTGAAGGCCGGGTTGGAAAAACTTGCCGGTAAGGCAGCCCGATCAGTGCAAGGATCGTGTAATTAACCTCGCCCGCTCCGGCCTTTCGCCGACGCGTTCGCCAATCCGTTTATGACCAACCAGATGCATCATCTGAATAGTGAATTCGCCGGCTGGTCAGAGCTGAAGGGGAAGAGATTCCGTCGCTCGATCGTGCAACGGGCCGCATCCTTCGTGATACTACTTGCAGCGTCGAGGTGGCACAGACCATAGGAGAGGACACCCATGTCGAACGACGAGGTCTACGCCTCCGGCCTCCTGAACCGGGCGCTCGATCCCGAATCCCAGCCCGAGGCGATCCAGAAATTCTTAAGGGCAGAGATCGATCTGCTCCGGGACATGCTCGCTCCAGGAATGCGGGTGCTCGACGTCGGCTGCGGCACCGGACGCCATCTGCTTCGCCTGGGCGAGCGCCTGGCCATGGGGGTCGGGGTGGACTACGAGCGAAGCTACGTGGCCGATGCGGAGCGGCAGGTCGGCCGTGTCCCGCTCTTCTTTGTTGTCGGAGACGCGACCAGGATTCCGCTCGAGGGCCCGTTCGATCTGGCCCTCTGTGTCACCAACACCTGGGGAACCATGAGCGACAAGGCGGCCGTGCTCCGGGAGATGCGCCGATTGGCTCCAGGAGCCGGTACCAGGTTCCTGTCGGTCTATTCCCCGGCGTCAATCCCGGCCCGGCGGGAGTGGTATCGGCGGCTGGGCCATACCGTGATCGCGGAAACGGCGGAGTATCTCGAAGCTGCAGGCGGATTCCGCTCGGAGCATTTTACCGAGGGACGGCTTCGGGAGCTGGTGGGTGACTGCAGCATTCGGCCGCTCACCAGCATTGCCCACGCGGTCAGCTTCTGACCAGGAGCTCCGCCATGAGCACTCAGTGCGGTCCTATGCGGAGGCTCCGGGTGGCGATGTAGATCTCGCGGAGGAAGCTGATCAGGCCGGTGAACAGGGCCAGCATTGCCCCGGTAAAGATGAGGCTGATCGGGATGGCCACGTTGGTCTCCAGGAACGCGGCCACGAACAGCGCGATGATTACCGCACAGATGAGCAGCGCGCAGACCGTGCACAAGCTGATGGCGCGATTCATCAGCCGGGCCCGGTGAGAAAGCAGGCGGAGCTCGCCGTGAATTTGCTCCTCACCCACAGGCGCAGCCGTCATCAGCCTCTCCTCCAACACACGGGCCCGGTCGATGATCCGGCTCAGCCGATTGGTGAGCACGCCGAGGAGTCCACTGACCCCGCTGAGGAGAAAGACCGGAGCGACGGCCAGCTGGATGACATGCCCGAGGGCAGCGACCTGTGACTCGGTCTGCATTTGAGGATTAGGCCGGGCTTTTGGCCATCAGGTCTCGCTCGGCTTGCACCGCCGCGCGTTCCCGCTCGATCCATCGGCTGAACCGTTCCAGCAGCGAGCGGAGCACCTTGCGCGTGGCGTCGTCAGTGAGCCGAAGCTCGGCGTTGAATCGGAGATGGGCCTGGGCCACGAGCAGCTCGGGCGGAGGGAGAGTCCGGGCATGCACGTGGGACAGGATCTGACGCAGGTAGTGCTGGGCCCGGGCGGTGCCGATCTGACTGGGAGAAGCGCCCATCACGGCTACCGGCTTGCCCGCGAGCGGGGCCCGGCCTGGAAGACGGGAAGCCCACTCGAGCGCGTTGCCCAGCACCCCGGGTATACCATCGTTGTACTCGGGTGTAGCGATCAGCAGCCCATCCGCTTGCTGCAGCACAGCCTTGAATGCGGCCACGCTCGGCGGATCGCCCTGGGCCTCGACGTCCGCGTTGTAAAATGGGAGATCGCCGATCTCGACGGTCTCGATCAGCATGCCCTCGGGGGCCAGCTCCCGCGCCGCTTCGAGCAGAGCGCGGTTGTACGATTTCTTCCGGAGACTTCCGGCAAACCCAATGACCCGCTCAGGCACGGGCCCGCCGGCCCGGGGGCATCCGGAGGAGGACCAGCTGGTGCGCGCAGCCGGGACATGCCTCCAGGTGCTCCGCTACCGCCAGGGCATCGGCAAGCTCCAGCCGGCTCACGAGGTAGTACTCGATCTGCACCACGGTTTTTTCGCAGGTCCAGCCAGGGGGATATTCCATTACTCGAAGTCCGTCGCCGTGGGAGGCCGAAACACCAGATCGAAGGCCAGAAAGAGCGTCTTGGAAAAGGGATAGAACAAGGCCGGCAGGACAATCATGAGGGCGATGCCGCCGTACAGCAGCGGTGTCCACGGCGGGTTGGGCCAGGTGTAAACCAGGATGGCCAAAAAGATGGCCGCGAAGATGAGCTCTGCCGCAACCATGTTGAACATGTACGCGCCGACCTGATATCCCTCTTCTCCCCGGGCCAGCCGGATACCGCAGACCGGACAGCGTTCCCGCATCCGAAGCCAGTGTGAAAAGAGTGGACCGCCGCCGCAGTTAGGACATTGCAACAGGGCTGCCCGCCCGAACAGGATTAGCGGCCGTCTTTCGAAGCTCGCCATGCCCCATTATACCAGGCCGGCTCGACTGCGCGACACGGACTACTTGCTGCCCTTCGGGGTTATCCGCCAGAGCTCCCCGTTGTCCTCGTCAGTCACTACGTACAGCTCGCCCCGGGCACCCTGCCGCACGTCCCGAATGCGCTTCCCCCTCTGCTTGAGCAAATGCTCTTCGCCGGTGACTCGGCCGTTCTCCATGCTGAGTCTGACCAGACTGGTGGCGCCCATACCTCCAACGAACAGGCTACCCCTCCAGGCAGGAAAGGCATCGCCGCTATAGAACTGCATTCCCGCCGGCGCGATCACCGGATCCCAGTAGTACACCGGCTGCTGGTATCCCTCCTTGGCGGTAACGGCACCGGGAATGGGCACGCCGGAATATTCCTCGCCGTACGCGACCAGCGGCCAACCATAATTCTTGCCCTTCTCGATTCGATTCAGCTCGTCTCCCCCATTGGTGCCGTGCTCCACTTCCCACAGCTGGCCCTGGGGATCGAACGCCGCCGCCTGCACGTTTCGGTGGCCCAGCGTCCAGATTTCTGGCCGGGCATTCGGCTGGCCCACAAAGGGGTTGTCCTCCGGGGCCGACCCGTCAGGGTTGAGCCGGAGAACCTTGCCCATGTCGCTGTCCAGCCGCTGCGCCTGGGGTCTCATCTGCTTGTCCGATCTTTCACCCAGGGTCACGTAGAGCTTGCCGTCGGGACCGAAGGCCAGGCGAGATCCGAAATGCTTGTCCCCGTCATACGTGGGCATGGCGTGGAAGATCACCTTCACCTGGTCGAGAGTCTTCCCGTCCTGCGACAGCACCCCCTTCCCGACACTGGTAGCGTTGCCGCCGGTACGGGGCTCGGAGAAGCTCCAGTAGATGGTGCGATCGCTGGTGAAGGACGGGCTGAGCGCGGCATCGAGCAGTCCGCCCTGTCCCCGCGCTTCGACCTTGGGCAGATTGGCGATCGGCGGACCCACATCTCCCGCGGCCGAGATCACCCGCATCCGGCCGGGCCGCTCGGTGATGAGCAGGTCTCCGCCCGGCAGCGGCTCAACCGACCAGGGGTGCTCGAGCCCGCGAGCCACGACGGTAACGTCGAACGCGACGTTGGACTTGTCCTCACAGGCCCGGGTCTGGCCGGGAAAGGCTGGCTGCTGATTGGCGGCGTTAGGCTCCCGGGTCTCCAGCGGCTTGCAGGCGGCGGTGCCGCCGACCGTGGAGTGCCGGCCCCCGCCGGCCTTGCTCGAACCTGAAGAGCAGGCCAGACCCGCGGCGACGATGCCGGCAAACAGCAGAACGGGATATTGTTGGTGAACCATGATTCCTCATCCGGTAGTGCGTAGCCCTGGCGAACAACGCTCCATACAGCCAAAGTATCGTCTGACCCGACAACCGGAGCAATCCATGTTTGAGCGTCACAGGTGACTCGGCTCCTCGCTCTGTTGCTCTGCGCAACCGCGGCCGGTGGCCCGCTCTGGGCCCAGTCTCTGCTCGACCGGCCTCCCAATATCTCCGGTGGGTGGGTGTCACCTGCCGGCACCATCCAGTTCAATTTCCTCCATCGCTTCGTCCGCAGCGATGAGCCGGAGCGGAAGATCACCAGCTTTCCGACTTTTCTGGTCAGCACCGGCGTGTTCCACCGCGCCATGCTCGGCTTTCTCTACTCCACCAACTCGACCCTGGCTCCCCGCTATCCCAACGAATGGGAGTTTTTTGGACGATGGCTCGCGCTCTCGCAGGATGCGGGCGCCGCGGTGGATCTGAGCGGACAGCTGGGCTACAACCTGGCGGCAGAGGGGCTGGACGGGGAGGTCTCCGTCGCGCGAGGGTTCGGGAAGGTGCGACTGATCGGGGTAACCCGGCTGCTGGATGATCCAACGGAGAGCGGCCATGTAGACGTCGCAGTGGGCGGAGGATTAGTGCTTCGACTGCACCGGTACATTGCGTTAGCGGGAGATGCGGTCACCCTCACCGAGCGCGACTCACTCCTGGGCGAAAAGGTGGCCTGGAGCGCCGGCCTGCAGCTGGCCATCCCGGGCTCGCCCCACACGCTGTCGCTTCAGGCCACCAACACCAATACCGCCACTCTGCAAGGGGCCTCTCGCGGCAGCAGCCAGGTCCGCTATGGCTTCGAGTTCACCATCCCCATCTCGCTCTCGCGCTACTTCGGAAAGCACCAGCCACCGCCGCCACCGCCGGCGGCAGGAGTTACCGCTGCGGGAGACACCTCCCTGGCTGCCAGCAAGGCCTCGATCAAGGCGGGGATCAAGAGCCTGGCTTTCCAACCCAACCGGATAGAGATCACGGCTGGAACAACGGTAACCTGGACCAACAACGATCCTCTGGAGCACACCGTCACCGCGGTAGACCGAAGCTTCGACTCCGGCTTGATCAAGTCAGGCGGCACCTGGCGCTACACCTTCACCCGGCCCGGCACCTACCAGTTCTCCTGTCAGCCGCATCCCTTCATGAAGGGCGTGGTGATCGTGAAGGAAGGCCCATGAGCCGCAGCCACGGCCGGCTCGCGGTGGGGGGTCTCGCGCTGGCAGCGATACTGGTCGCCTGCTTCTCCGAGCACTCGGAACCGGAACCGACAATTCGGCCTTGTGCAGCTCTGCCCCGGGCTCGCTCGTCAACGGATCGACGCTCGTGACCATCCACGACTTCGCCTTCGAGCCCCAGAACGTGCAGATCCAGGCCGGATCCAGCGTCGTCTGGGTCAATTGTGAGTCGACGCCTACCGATCACACTTCCAGCAGCGATCAGGGTGCGTGGGATTCGCCCCTGCTCGCGCCGGGTAATGCCTTCACCCAGACATTCAGCTCGGCGGGCGCCTATCCTTACCATTGCGCACCCCACCCATTCATGACCGCAACCGTCACGGTCGAGTAGCGCATGCGGCTTCTAGTTACCGGCACCGACATCGGCGTAGGGAAGACCTGGGTGGCCTGTGCCCTGGCTCGCGCGCTCGGGGAGGCGGGAAAGTCGGTCGTGGCCATTAAGCCGGTGGAGACCGGCTGTTCGGGACACCCGAGCAAGCGAGAAGACGGAGTGCGGCTGGCGCGGGCCACGGGGCAGAGTCAGCCGGCGCACGCGATCATTCGCCTGCCGGATCCGGTGGCTCCGGTGCTGGCCAGCGAGCGGGCCGGCGCGGAGATCGACTTCGACGCGCTGGTTCTGAAAATCGAGCGCTTCAGCGATGGGGCCGAGGTTGCGCTCATCGAGGGAACGGGAGGGTTGCTCACGCCGATTACCTGGGAATGGAACATGGTGGACCTGGCGCGATCTCTCGGCGCGGCGGCCCTCATTGTAGGGGCCGACCGGCTGGGGACCATCAATCACACCTTGCTGACGCTGAGTGCGCTGGAACTGGCGGGCGTTCCGGCTGCGGGAGTGGTGCTGACCACCCCGGAGCCGAAGGATCAGTCTGCCGGAAGCAATGCGGCCGCCATCGCACGGCTCTCCGGCGTCGACCGCGTGCTCACACTGCCCCGTTCAGGAGATGATTCGGCGGCGGCTGGTCTGGTTGCGCCGGTGCTGGAGTGGCTTCCGCGAGTGGGCGCGCCGGCCTGACTGCGCTTAGCGCGCCACCACCGCGGCTGAGGGGGGAGCATGCATGCTGTCGGGCCAGACCTTGTTGGCCTCGAGCAGGTAGTCGGTCAACACCCGTTCGTCGCCGGCTCGCCGCCGTAGCGAATCGGCAAAGGCGCGGTGATCGGCGGAGACGTCGTGCCGCTGCAGCGGATCGGTGAACGCGTCGAACACCTGTGCCCGGCCGCTGGATGGGTCGACCACCATGCTGTAGCGATCCTTTTCTCCCAGCGTCGCCGTCTCCCGCTGCAAGACGAAGCTGGGCGATCGCCCTTGAGTCAGCAGACTCGAGCCCATCCACGGGTTGGGGTCCCGGATACCCACCAGGTCCGACAGCGTGGGCGCGATATCCAGCAGGCTGGCCGGCTCATCCCTCGGGCCCCGTGGCAGACGCGGGTGCTCGCCGTACATAATCAGCGGTACCCACACGGTCTCCCGATACCCATTCAGCTGTCCCGCCGGCCCGTGCTCCCCCAGGTTGTACCCGTGGTCCCCGGTGATCACCACCAATGTCCGGCTGAACCACGGCTCCTGCTTGAGCGAGTCGAAGAACTCGCGGAGCACGTCATCGGTGTACCGCATGGTATAGCGGATCGCCACGTTGGGCTTGTCGGCTGGTCCCACGACAAATCGGGGCTCCGGGCTCCGGAACGGGATGTGATTGGTGGCTGACGCTATGGTTATCATCCAGGGCTTCGAGCCCCGCGCCATTTCACGGATCCGATCGGCCGCGCGATGAAAAAGGACTCGGTCTCCACCCGCTCGGTTGAAGGTGTAGTCGTCGAACCAACGGCGCACCCAGATGGTTTCACCGTCCCAGTCGGGATCGAACCCGGTGAAATACTCCGCATGGTAGCCGTGCCGCCGCAACACCGAGGGGAGACATTCCAGTGAGGTATAGGTGAACTGGTTGGTGATGTTGTAGAATGAGTGCGGCTTGATCGAGCACAAACCGGTGACAAACCCGCTCACAGTTGGCGGCCCCATGCTGAGGTGACGGCGCCAATACGCCGCCTTGCCGCTCCTGGTGGCCAGGCTGTCCAGGAACGGGGTCACCGACGAAGTGGTATCCGGTCGGAGAAAGCCCGTGTTCCAGCCGCGGAAGGTCTCCAGCTGGATATAAATGATGTTCCAGGGTTTTTCGCTTGGGGCCTGAGAGCCAACCGGTATGCGAATCAGCGGCCGTTCCGGATCGCTGAAGCGCCACGCCGTATCGTTGCTGTTGGCGAACCAGTTGCGCTGATACTCGCGGGCGAGGGAATCGAGCTGAGCCGGCCGCTCCCCCGCGGCAAGGTCCTTCCTCGCTTCGGCGTACAGCGTGACGATCTCCGGCTGAACCCGGATCATCCGGTTCACGCCCATCGTCTTGTAGTTGTAAAAGTAGAGCGGGACGGCCAGCGGCAGCAGCGCCACGGCAGCGGCAAGGGCCCAGGGTCGAAGTCGCGGAAGCCGGTGAGCGTTCCGGATCAGCCGGCGTCCCATCCACCAGAGCGCGAGCGGCATCACCAGCAGCAGCACGAACGGCAAGCCAGGACCACCCTTATCGGTGGCGAAGATATGTCCCATGTCTTCGTCCCACGCGTTCACCCGGAAGTACGTCAGCAGCAGGCTGCGCGTGAGGTGAATGCCCATGAAGCGGAGAACCTCGTTGTCCGCGTGGTCCAGGGCAACCACCAGCATCAGCAGCCAGAGCTCGACCAGATGAACCCGTCGGGCCAGAACGGGGCGAACCGGCCGGTGATACCACACGAGCCACGCCACCGCCACCGGAGCAGCGACGATCATGACGCCGAGCAGGTTATAGAACAGTGCGTAGGGGAAGTAGCGGATGGGGTGGATGACGTAGGGGCCACCGTAGGGCGCGGGTCGGGCGAACAACAGAATTTCCTGGATTCCCATGACCAGCCAGGCAAGCGCGGCGAGACCCAGCGTCACGCTGAGCTCCTGGGCCCCCGACGTCCGTTCAGTTGTTGTCATAGGCAGCACGATAAACGTTCATCCGAGTTCACGCTCCTGGGATCCGATGAGGCCGAATGACCAACCAAGCTGGCACCGCCCGACTCCCCTTCGATCTTAAGGACACCGTGGTGCTGCGAGGCTTAGGTATCCTCGCCATCGTGCTGCATAATCTTTACCACTCCATCCCCAAAGCCGTCCTGGAGATGGAGTTTGGGTTCAGCCCCGACCGCTTTCCTCGTTTTCTGGCCACCGTGGGCGACCCCAGGCAGACCTTTCAGACCCTGTTCTCCTACTTTGGCCACTTCGGCGTTCAGATCTTCATCTTCCTGTCCGCCTACGGCCTGGCGCTCAAATACTGGGAGACTCCGTCCTGGAGCCGCTTCGTCTGGAGCCGGGTCCGGAAGATCTACCCGATGTGGTTCCTGGCGCTGGGATTCTGGCTGATCCTCAGGGTTATCGAGTACCGGGCAGGGGGCTTTCCGGCGTTCTTCATGCAGAACCTGGACGACCTGGTCCTGACCACCCTGGGCATCATCAGCATAGTGCCGTTCTATGGTCTTCCTCCGGTGGGGCCCTGGTGGTTCCTGGCTTTCATCATGCAGTTCTACTGGCTGTGGCCCAGCATGGCTCGATTCATAGCGAGAGTGGGCAAGCCCGCCCTGCTGCTCCTGGCAGCCGCCGGTGTGGTCGCTACGATGTTCCTGAACCCCATTACGTCGCACAAATGGTGGATCGACCTGGTCGAAACTCCCATCGGTCACCTGCCGGAGCTCTGTCTCGGGATTGCCTACGCACGCTACGGGGTCAGAGTCGGACTGGGGGCTGCGTTGCTCGCCATTCCCGTCTTCATTCTGGGTAACCTGTATGCCCTGGTCTGGCCGCTCACCTTCATCTGCGCGCTGACCATCATCCTTTACTTCTACCGCTTGACCGGGCACATCCTCCGAAATCAGCGATTCCTTCAGTTCGTGGGAGAGGTGTCCATGCCGCTCTTCTTCGTAAACGGCTATCTCCGTAGTCCGTTTCGCATCATAGCCATCTCGGCCCAGCGCTGGTACGTCACCTTGCTTTCGGGCCTGACATTCGCGGCGTTCTCCATTGTGGTAGCATACGGACTGCTCCGACTGGAGCAGTGGTTGTTCGAGCGCAAAAGAGCGGAGCGCACGCTGAGCCAGGCAGCGCCCTGACTCACTCTGCCGCGGCCTTCCCCAGCTCCTGGTCAATGGCATCCAGTACCCAGCGCCTGACCCAGGAACGCTTGTCATCGCGGTGACGAACCAGAATGCTCAGGGCCTGGCTATCGCCGTCCCTCGCGCGAGTTGCCAGCGTGATCGCTGCCAGCTCCTGTTGGCCCAGGACCTTCTCCAGGCCATCCACAATCGCCGAATCCGCGACCTGAGCCGAGGCGGCAATGGCGGCCGTCTGAATGACGTCACGGTACGAGGGCGTGGTCAGGCCGGCCAGCACGACGGGCTTCGCACCGGCGGAATCGATTCGCGCGAGCACCGCGAGCGCCTGGGCTCGCACCTGATAGCTCGAATCCTTCTGCCAGGCTGCAAGCGCCAGGTCCCGGGCCTTCTCTCCTCCCACTGAGCCCAGTGCCCCCATCGCTGCCTCGCGCACCGCGGCGGAGGTATCGCGAGTCGCTGCCTCCAACGCGGGAACAGCGAGCTTCGGCTCAAATTGGCCCAGAGCGGCGGCCGCCTCGGCTCGAACTCGATAGTAGTCCGCCGAACGGGTCGCCCGTGCCAGGGCAATGGCAGCCACCGAGTCGCTGGTGCGGCGAGCCAGCTGCTCGATGACCCAGGCTCGATTCCACAGGTTGGGGTCTCGGGCCAGCTGCATCTGCAGCCAGTCGGTGGGCTGCTCGAACGTGAGCTTCTTCAGCAGCGCATTGTCTTCATCGAACACCACCATCGTCGGAGCCGACCGCAGGCCCCCGATCCGCAGCACCTGCTCCCGCTGATCGAGCATGACCCGGGTCCGCACATCCCCCCGCGCCGTGGCCACACGAACCGAGATCTGGCCCCGGAACACGGCCGGCGTGGAATACCGGAGACCGGTGCTGTCGGCCTTGGCGGTGTCCAGCTGCGTCTGTCTCACGGTGAGCGACAGTGATCTATCGAGCGAATCGTAGGCGGTGCTCACGACTAACTCGGGATAGCCGGCCTGGTACACCCATTGGTCCCAGAACCAGCTCAGATTTCTGCCGGTGGCCTCGAGCACCGCGCGCCGGAGATCGTCGCTCAGCGCATTGCCGAACGCATGTCGGGTCAGGTACCGATTGATCGAGGCCCAGAACCGCTCGGTGCCCAGCTGCTGCTTCAACATCTCCAGCACGAGGGCCCCTTTGACGTAGACGATGTTGCTGTTGTACGCGGCAAGGGGAACCCGCCGGCGGCCGTCGAGCTCCAGGAACTGGCGATACTCGTCCAGGTAGTAATTCTCCTCTTCCCGGCGGCCCTGCTTCGTGGCCCAGTACTGCCCGGCCATGAACTCGGCCATGCCCTCGTTGAGCCAGTAGTTCACCCAGTTTCCCGTGGTGACCAGATTGCCGAACCACTGGTGGGCCAGCTCGTGGGGGATCAGCGACCGCTGGTACCAGGGTCGATCCTGGTAGGCGCGCGCATCGGGAAGCCAATCCACCAACGTCGTAGCGCCGACGTTCTCCATGCCGCCGATGAAGTCGGTGACTGTCGCCTGCGAGTATTGGGGCCAGGGATATTTGACCCCGGTGAGCCGGGTGTAGACGTCCATGAGATCGGGCGTCATGCCGAACAGGCGCCGAGCGCTGGGCGCATCCTCGGGGTACACGTAGTAGCTCAGGGGGATGTCCCGCCACTTGTCGGCTCAGCCGGGTGAACGGGGCGATCACCAGTGAGATGAGATAGGTCGATGCCGGCCGTTCCTGCCGCCACTGCACCGTGTGGGTTCGCTTGGCACCGGGCACATCGCTGATCTGCCGCCCGTTGGAAACGACGGTGTAACCGGCCGGGACCGTGGCGATCAGATCCCAGGTCGCCTTGTCATGCGGAGCCCCGTAGGTGGGAATCCAGTTGGGATTTCCGTCGGTCCCTCCCCCGCTGTAGATCTGCTGCGGCCGATGCGGGCGACCTGGCTTCTGCCTTGAAGAAGTAGAGTCCCCTCCCCTGCCGGATCTTGCCCCGGTAGTCCACGGTGAAGCGGACCGTGTCGCGGAATCCGGCGGGCTTGGGCAGGCGGATCGAGATAGAGTCTCCCGGACGACTGAATCGGAGGGGAGTCGCCCGACCGCCCTTCCGCCCGACCGACCCGTTTACCGACCGCACCGCGAGCCGGCGGCCCATGTCCAGCACGATCGAATCCAGGCCGGGCCTGAGCGAGACGATCGTGGTGGTGACCTTGCCGTCGAAAGCGGTTGCGTCCCAGTCGAAGTTGCGGACCTCGATCCGCTGGTGGATCAGGTCGTAATCGTGCGAGGGAGTGTCTCGGCCGGAGAGGATTCGCTCGGCGTTGGTTTGCTGCGCGGCGAGCATGGATGCTGGCGGGCAAAGCGCATCCCGAGCACGCCAATGCCGTCATCCCGAGCGTAGCGAGGGATCGCCCCACCCGCGCAGTCTGACATCGAGCCTGAGCGTCATCCGGCCGATTCCTCGCTGCGCTCGGAATGACCAACGCAGCGAGCTTCGCGAGTCACAGGGACAGGGTCAGCTGCGCGAGCGGGGCAAAGGTGAGGCGGTGATGCCGGGTGGGGCCGTTGATCCGGAGCCCTTCCTGATGCTCCTCCGTGCCGTAGCCGACGTTGGTGTGCCAGCCGTAGCCGGGATGCCGGGTGGCCAGCCGATGCATCAGTCTGTCTCGGATCGTTTTGGCGAGAATGGCGGCGGCGGAGATGGACTGACAGCGCGCATCCCCGTCGACCAGCGCCTCATGGGCATAGCCGATCTCGGGCAGCGGCAGACCGTCGATGATGATGCGGAAGGGTAGTCCGCTGTCGAGGTAGCCTCGGCCGCCTTGGCCCAGAGGAAAACGGGCCAGTGACGAGCGGCGGATCAGACAGGCGATGGCCCGCCGCATCGCGATGGCGCTGGCCACCCGGATGTTGTAGCGGTCGATCTCGTGGGCGGAGGCGGCGCCCACCCCAAAGGCCATGGCCCTCCGGCGCACGATCGTTCGGCCAGGCGGGCCCTGACTGACGCGGGAAGGATCTTGCTGTCGCGGAGGCCGCGGACCGCGCTGCAGCCGATGGGAAACACAACGGCCGCGGCCACCACTGGACCTGCCAGGGGGCCACGGCCGACCTCGTCCACCCCGACGAGGAGGTGCTCCTCCGCCCAAACGGCCCGTTCGCGGACCAGAGTGGGGCGTGGAGCCATGCGGTCAGCTCTCGCGCTTCTCCCGGATTCGGGCGGCCTTGCCGCTCAGCGCGCGGAGATAGTACAGCTTCGCGCGGCGCACCCGTCCCCGGCGAACCAGCTCGACCGAGGCGATCGTGGGGCTGTGGACCGGGAAGAGGCGCTCGACTCCCACACCCGCCGAGATCTTGCGGACCGTGAAGGTCTCGCTGATGCCGCCACCCCGTTTGGCGATGACCAGCCCCTCGAACGCCTGAAGACGCTCCTTGTCACCCTCGCGGACGCGAACCATGACCCGGACGGTGTCTCCCGGATCGAATGCAGGAATGTCCGTGCGCAAGCCCTCACGGGCCACTTCTGCCAATCGTTCCATGGTCGCATCCTCCCTCGGTCCAGCGTTGGGTCGAAAAAGCTGCAACATCTTAAATCAGCGAGCGCGTTTTGTCATCTCTCCGGACGGCCGGATCCTTCGCTTTCGCTCAGGATGACTGCGTGCTTCTCCCACAGATCCGGCCGCCGCTCCCGGGTCAGCCGTTCGGCCTCCTGCTGCCGCCAGGCCGAGATCTCCGCATGGTTGCCGGACCGCAGCACCTCAGGAACCTCGAGCCCGCGATATTCCGGCGGCCGGGTATAGCTCGGCGGGCTCAGGACGCCGTCGTAGTGCGAGTCCGAGCTGGCCGACTCGTGATCGCTCAACGCTCCTGGAAGCAGCCGCACCACGGCGTCCACTACGCAGAGCGCCGCGGGCTCTCCTCCCGACAGGACGAAGTCTCCAATCGAGAGCTCTTCGGTGGCCAGCGCGTCGGCCACCCTCTGGTCCACGTCCTTGTAGTGACCGCAGAGCAGAGTCAGCCGTTCACCCAGCGAGAACCGCACCGCGTCATCGTGGGTGAATCGCCGGCCCCGAGCCGAGAGCAGGACGATGGGCCCGGTGGGCCGCAGCGTTTCCACTGCCTCGAAGAACGGCTCCGGCTTGAGCACCATTCCGGCACCGCCGCCGTAGGCGTAGTCGTCAACCGTGGCGTGGCGGTCGTGGGTGAAGTCGCGCAGCTGCACCAGCCGATACTGCACCAATCCCGCCGCTGCGGCCCGGCCCGGAATGCTCGCGGCCAGATACGGGGCGATGACTTCGGGGAACAGGGTGACGACATCGATGGTCAGCATCGGGGCACCTCGGACTGTCATCCCGAGCGCAGCGAAGTCGAGCCGCTCAACTGCTCCGACCGCCCGCGTCCGCCCTCCGACTACTCGATCAAGCCCTCCGGCGGCGTCACCACCAACCGCCGGCCCGCCCGATCCACCTCCTGCACGAACTCCTTCTTGTACGGCAGCAGGAACTCGCGCTTGGGCCCCTGCACCTCGATCATCAGTCCCGACGGCAGCTCGTACACCGCGGAGACCAGACCCAGCGGCGTCTCGTCGGCCAGCCGAACCGAGAAGCCGTCGAGCTCGTGGAGGTAGACCTCGTCGTCCGCCGAGCGGGCGTCAGCTTCCGGCGGGCACGCCCAGAAAGGTGCCCCGGAACGGATCCAGCGCGTCGCGGCTCTCCACCCCCGCGAACTTCACCAGCCACTCGCGATGGTACTCCCGGCTGCGCTCGACCGTGAGCGGACCGGCCACCGTCTCACCGCTCAGGTTCACCACCCAGAGCTGCCGGCCCGGCGCGAAGATGGGTACCTGGGTCAGCGGTCAGGGGGAAGAGGGTGCAGTCGCCCTTCAACCCGTGGGGTTTCCGGAGCCGCCCACGACCACGTACGTAACCGGTCACGAATCGTGAGCGTGCAGGACAAGCGTTTCCCGCTTACGCCTTTGCCGTTCCCGCTGTTGCGAACACCCCCGCCTGCTTCAGCAGCGACTGCACCGTGTCAGACGGCGTGGCGCCCTTGGCGATCCACTGCCGCGCCTTGTCCGCGTCGACCTTGACCTTGTCGGCCGCGGTCTGCGCCCTTGGGATTGTAGGTCCCGATGATCTCGATGAAGCGTCCATCCCGCGGCGCTTCCTGGTCGGCGATCACGATGCGGTAGAGCGGAAGCTTCTTCCGGCCGATCCGGCGGAGACGAATGCGAGTTGCCATAGTGGGTGTCCTGGCTACGGGTTAACCGGGGAATCCGCCGCGTCCGAAGGGCAGCTTCAGACCGGCGCCTCCGGTCTTCCCCGCGATCTTCATGAACTTCTGCATCTGCTTGAACTGCGCGAGCAAGGTATTCACTTCCTGCACCGTGCGGCCCGACCCCTTGGCAATGCGCAACCGGCGCTGGCCGTTGATGAGGTCGGGGTTGGACCGCTCCTTCGGGGTCATCGAGAGCACGATGGCCTCGACGTGCTTCAGCTTCTTGTCGTCGATCTTGGCCGCCTGCAGCATGGCCGGATTCATTCCGGGCAACAGCCCGAGCACGTTCTTGAGCGGCCCCATCTTCTGCATCTGCTTCATGGCGCCCAGGAAGTCGCTGAGGTCGAGCCCCTTCTTCGAGGTGACCTTCTTGGCCAGCCGCTCGGCTTCCTTCTCGTCTACCGCGCCCTGCGCCTTCTCCACCAGCGAGAGGATGTCGCCCTGCTGGAGGATCCTTCCCGCCAGCCGGTCGGGATGGAACGGCTCCAGGGCGTCCAGCCTCTCTCCGACGCCGATGTACTTGATCGGCGCGTGGGTGGTTCCGTAGATCGAGAGCGCGGCACCCCCCCGGGCGTCGCCGTCCATCTTGGTCAGCACCACGCCGGTGATGCCGAGCGCGTCGTGAAACCCCTTGGCGATGCGGACCGCGTCCTGGCCGGTCATGCCGTCGGCGACGAGCAAGATCTCGTGGGGCGTGACCGCCGCCTTGAGCCGCTTGAGCTCGTCCATCATCTCGTCGTCGATCTGGAGCCGGCCGGCGGTATCCACGATGACGCTGCGAGCCCGGGCCTTACCAGCGGCGGCGATGCCGTCGCGGACGATCTTCACCACATCCTGCGACGCGTTGTCGCTGTGCACGCCCACGTCCACCTGGCGACCCAGGGTGTGCAGCTGGTCGATGGCCGCAGGACGATACACGTCCGCCGCCACCAGGAACGGCGCCTTCTGCTCCAGCTTGAGCCGGCGGGCAAGCTTTCCGGCCGTGGTAGTCTTTCCCGATCCCTGCAGTCCCACCAGCAGGATGACCGTCGGCGGGACCGAGGCGTAGGCGATCGGCGCCTGCTTCTCGCCCAGCAGCGCTACCAGCTCGTCGTAGACGATCTTGACGAGCTGGTGCCCGGGCCGGACCTCCTTGAGGGAAAGGACCCCGACCGCCTTGGCCTGCACCCGCTCCAGGAAGTCGCGGGTCAGATCGAAGCTGACGTCGGCCTCGAGCAGGATCCGCCGGATCTCCCGGAGCCCCTCTTTGACCGCGTCTTCCGTTAAAACGCCCCGCCCGGTGAGCTTCTGGAGCGTGGCGTTGAGTTTGCCTGGAAAGCTCGTCAAACATAAGCCCGTAAGCTTAGCAGCGGAGCGGACTTTGTTCAAGGCGGAGGGGCGGAGGGGCGGAGGGGCGGAGGGGCGGAGGGGCGGAGGGGCGGACGGGCGGAGGGGCGGACGGGCGGAGGGCGGAGGGGCGGAGGCGGAAGTAGCTACAGGTGCGGAGTTTGGATACGCGTAAGTCGTACAGTCGGATGGAATACTATGGGATGATGGCATACGAGAAGTTTGAAGCCTGGAAGGCGGCCCACCAGCTCGCGTTGCAGGTTTACCGACGTCACGAAAAATTGGCCGAACTCAGGAGCGTTATCAACTTACCTCGCAGGTACGGAGGGCGGCGCTGTCCATCCCCACCAATATCTCCGAAGGTGCAGCCAAAAGGGGAAGAACAGAATTTCGGAGATACTTGGACATAGCTAGGGGATCCCTGTCGGAGTTGACCTATCTACTCCATTTCAGCAGGGATCGTGGACTACTCGACGAAGAGACTATGGAAAGGCTCGATGCGCTGAGAAACCGTATCGGCAAACTCACTTGGGGACTGTATTCATCTCTTGGTCGGTCCAAGCTGCCTTAATCCCTTCGCCTCTCCGACCCTCCGCCGTCCGCCTGTCCGCCAGTCCGCCCGTCCGCCTACTTCTTCATGCCACCATGCAGGACATCTCCAACCCCGAGGAGCGCCAGCGCAACCTCGACCGGATGAAGACCAGGGCCACCGGGCTCCTGATCCTGATGGGGATCGTCTTCGTTCTGGCCCGGATGTACGAGGCCCAGCATCCCTGGCTCGGCTACATCAGGGCCACGGCCGAGGCCTCGATGGTCGGCGGCATCGCCGACTGGTTCGCCATTACCGCTCTGTTTCGCCATCCCCTCAACATCCCAATTCCTCACACCGCCATCATCCCCAACCGGAAGGACCGGATCGGCCGGAGCCTGGGGAACTTCGTCCAGAACAACTTCCTGTCTCCCGAGGTCCTCACGGCCAAACTCAAGGCCGCCCAGATCAGCCGGCGGGCCGCCGAGTGGCTGAGCCAGATGGAGCACGCCCGGATGGCGGCTGAGCAGGTGGGCTCGGTGCTCAGGGGAGCCGGAAACGTGGTCCGGGACGAGGACGTCCACGCCCTGTTAGACCGTACCGTGGTCGAGCCGCTCCGGCAGATGCCGATTGCCCCGGTGCTCGCCAAGGGACTTGCCCTCCTCACCATCGACGACCGGCACCAGCAGCTGCTCGACCGGGTGATCCACGGTCTCACCCGGCTGGTGGCCGAGAACGAGGAGCTGATCCGCGAGAAGATTCGGGAGGAAAGTCCCTGGTGGGTGCCGAAGGTGGTGGACGACCGGATCCATCAGAAGGTGCTGGGCGGAATCGAGCGGACCCTTTTCGAGGTGGGAGAGGACCCCGACCATCCACTGCGGCATCAGTTCAACGATCTGCTGGCCGACTGGATGGTGCAGCTCCAGGATTCACCCGAGGTCATTGCCCGAGCCGAGGCGATCAAGCAGCAGGTGCTGGACCCCGAAACCAGCGGCCGGCTGGCCGCCTCGCTGTGGCAGGAACTGAAGCAGATCCTCGGCCGGCAGAACGCGACCGCTGAAGGTGCTCCGGGGCCCGTCGCCCGAGGGCTCTCCGCCCTCGGCGCCGCAGCGCTGGAAGACGAGGCGCTGCTGGAGAAGATCGATGGCTGGGTGGCCGAGGCGGTTTTGCGGGTGGTGGAGCAGCACCGGGGCGAGGTGGGTGGGCTCATCGCTCAAACGGTGAGCTCGTGGGACCCACAGGAGACCTCACGCCGGATCGAGCTCCTGGTGGGTCGCGACCTTCAGTTCATCCGAATCAACGGGACACTGGTGGGAGGCCTGGTGGGTCTTCTGATCTACACAGTCAGCCGCGCGTTACGGTAGCGGGAAGAGCGGTAGGAGCGGTAGGAGCGGTAGGGGCAGGAACAGCGGAATTACGCGCCGGCAGGAGGTCTCATGGTTCCTGATTCTCCTGGCGCTCCAGATAGCTTTGTGCGTGATCCCATACGAGAAATTTGCAGCCTGGAAAGTTACCCATCGGCTCGCGCTGCGGGTGTATGAGGTGACCAAGTCTTGGCCCTCGAGCGAGCGGTACCAACTGACAGCTCAGACGCGTCGCGCAGCATTGTCAGCTCCGACGAACATAGCTGAAGGAGCCGCAAAGCGCGGTACTCGAGAATTCCGCCGATATCTCGACATTTCTCTGGGGTCGCTATCTGAGCTCTCGTACCTCCTGCGCTTCAGCAGGGACTGTGGAATCCTCGACGAGGAGATGTACCGAGAGTTGGAGTCTCTTCGGAACGAAGCTGGTACTCTGACCTGGCGGCTGTACGGTTGTATGCTGCGTCGTAACCAACCCTGAACTTTCAGCGCTTCGCCGACCGCTCATACCGCCCCTTCCGCTCTTACCGCTTCCTTCCGCTATCTGACAATCGACGGTCGCGGCGGATCATTCCAGCCAGACCACCCCTCCGGCGCAAGCACGTAGCGGGTCGCCGGCTTCCCCTCGATCTCCAGACGATCAAACGAGGCCCGATATCCTTTGCGTTCGGTGCGCCGAAGCTTCTCGCCGAACCCGGTAGTAAACCGCTCTGCCGAGCGCATGTCGTCCCAGACCACGTACCACATCAACACCGGCCCGTCCGGTGTTCGTAACACCCGATAGCGGTCTCCGCCCCAGCCGCGGGGCGCGGCCTTCCTGGGCTGGAGTGCACCGGAGAGCTGGGCCGCGAGTATCGAGAGCTCACTCTCGCCCAGTACATCCTCGTACAGCGTCGCCGAATCCCGGGAAAACCGGAGCTCGAGCGGCTGGTCGCCCTGGGCGTAGTGCTCGGGGAAGAGAACCTGCTCGGTGGAGGAGGGCATCCTCGGCCCATAAGGCACAGTGTCCTTGAACTGCGATCCCTCCCACCAATGCATGAACTCCGCGCCGGCCAAATAGGGAAACACCAGAGCTTCGCGCACCACTAGCGGCGCCCGGGCGAACACCGGCATGGATGCCTGCCCCGTCCGGATCTGTCCGGCGTACTCGCTCCAGAAATCCGGATCTCTGGTCGGGTCCATCTTGGGGGGAAACAGCGCCTTCATCCCGCTGAGCGTGGCCTGGCCTTCCAACACCGACTGCGCCGCCGCCAGACGGTCGTTGTTCGACTTGTCGTGCAGAATGGAGTCGAGCGGGAGGCGCTCTCCCTGCAGCGCGTGCACCATCTCGTGGGCCACCACCACTCGCAGCTGAGCCGGGTCGGCTCCCTCCACCCCGAACAGGGTTGCCGAATCGGGATCGTAGTACCCCGCCACCTGCTCGGTATACAGCTCCAGCAGCAGAGGCCTGAGATCCAGCGTATCGGGCAAGAGTCCGAACAGTCGATACGCGGTCTCCAGCCCCTCGAGTTTGGCGGGAGGCAGCTCGTCGTCCAGTTTGCTGAGCAGGTACTGCCGTACCTGCGCCCGGGTCCGAAGGGCGGACTTGGGGGGTGACTTGAATTTGAGCCCGGTGGCGAGCTCCACTCGACCTCGAAGGCTGTCCACCAAGCGGCTCAGCGTATCGGGACCGACCGGCTTGGGGCGCTCGCCCCGGCAAGCAGCGGCAAGCCCCGTCAAAAGCAGCAGACTCAGGACGGAGACTCTCACAGATAGCTCAGCAACCTGCCGTATTCCTCGACCATTTGCCGCACCAGCGGCATCGATCCTGATAACAGCAGGAAGCCCGCCGCTGCGGTGAGTCCGACCCCAAAGGGGAGGTATCCCTGAGACTGGAGGCCCTCGGCGGTGGCCGGCGAGGCAATCAGGGTGGCTCGCTTCGCGAACCATAGTGCCGCGATCACAATGATCACCCCGAACACAAGACGGGGAACGGACAAACCGGCGCCCGCGGCAACGGCAATTCCGGCTCCGATGAGTCCCATCACCCCGACCCAGGAGTATTCAGCTATACGCTGCGGCAGCAGGAGAGCCACATAGTACGCGATGCCGGCGCCCAGAAGTGCCTGAAACAGGACATTCAATACTTCATTCAGGTGTCGTGTCGCCAAAGCGAGTGCCAGGAACAGGAGCGGCACCGCTCCCAGCAGCAAAAGTCGGAGGACCAGTCCCCAGCGAAAGCCAGTGTCTGCCGCTTCGGGCTCCACCGCAACAGGAGCTACGGGAGGGGAACGCTGGGACCAGACCGCGGCCAGCAAAAACAGAACCGTGCTGATGATAGCCCCAAGGAATAGTACGGGAACGATCGCTTCCCAGCCGAGGAACGCACCGATCATCCCCATCAGCGCACAATCACCACCACCCATCGCCTCCTGCCCGATGGCCATCTCTGAGACTTCACCGATCAGGAGCACCGAACCGGCACCCACCAAAGCTCCCTGCAGACTCGGCACCAAGAGGGAAGGATCCGACCAGGTAGAGAGAACCACCGCAAGCAGAGTTCCGCCCAGCGAAAACTCGTGAGGGATGATGTACTCCCGCGCGTCGGTCATGGCGATGCCGAGCAGAATCGTTCCAAACAGGGCGCCACGCAGAGCCTCGATGGTGACCCCGTACCTCCAGACCATGTAGGCCCAGATGCCTGCCGTAGCCAGCTCGATCAGCGGGTACTGCACCGAGATCGGCTCGCCGCACCCGCGGCAACGGGCACGGAGAATCAGCCAGGAGAGCACGGGGACATTGTCGTACCACGCCAGCCCGCGGCCACAGCGGGGGCAGCGAGACCGGGGGTGAACCACCGACTGCTTCGGCTCCGCTCCCCAGCGCAGGATGCACACATTCAGGAAGCTGCCGATCATCGCTCCGAAGAGCGCGGCCACCACGATCTCGAAGCCGAGCGGGAGATCAGCGAGCACGGGTGACCTCGTACAACAGGATCCCGGCGGCCACCGCCACGTTGAGCGACTCCACTCCGCGGGCCAGCGGGATAGCCACCCGCCGGTCGGCCGCCAGCTCCAGGGACGCGCTCACGCCGGCGCCCTCGTTCCCCAGTACCAACGCCACCGGGGCACGGTCCGGGCTGCTGCCCGGCAATTGTTCCACTCTCTCGCCTGCGGCATCGGCCACCCAGATCTCCGATCGTTGAAGCCGGGACCACGCCACGAATTCCTCCGGCGTGGCCGAGATCGTCGGCAGCTTGAAGCTCGCTCCCATGGCGGAGCGCAACACTTTCGGATTGGTCAGATCGGCTGTCCCTTTCAGCGCCACCGCTCCCGCCGCGCCTAGTCCCAAGGCAGTGCGAAACATCGTTCCCACATTCCCCGGGTCCTGCACCCCATCGAGCACCAGCAGCGTCGTTCCGGAAAGCAGATGGATGTCCACCCAGCTCCAACGCCGAGGTTCGATCACCGCAATAACGCCCTGGGGATGCTCGGTATCGGCCAGGGCCTCCAGCTCACTCTCGCTGACGTCTTCCAACCGGATGCCGCGGCCGGCCAGCGCCGCCTTGAGAGAGTTTCCCCGGGTGGTACTTTCCAGCGTCGCAGAAACCGCCGCACCTCGAATCGCTATGCCGCCGGCGAGCGCCTCCTCGACGAGACGCACGCCTTCGGCCAGGGCCAACCCGCGCCGTTCCCTGCCGCGGCGGCGGTGCAGGTCTCGAATCAGCGTCTGGAGGGAGCTGCTCATGCCGGTGCTCGCCCGATGAAGATCGCCCTCACCATTGCCGGATCGGATTCCGGCGGTGGCGCCGGGATCCAGGCGGATCTCAAAACCTTCCAGCAATTCGGCGTCTTCGGGACGACGGTGATCGTCGCCCTGACCGCCCAGAACACCCGGCAGGTTCGCGCGGTCGAGAGCGTCCCCGAAAACATGGTGACCGAACAACTCACCGCCCTGGCGGAGGATCTTCCGCCTGCCGCGCTCAAGACCGGCATGCTGGCCGAGGCCGCGCTGGTCCGGCTGGTAGCGCGCGCGATCCGGGAAAACGGCTGGGGACCGCTCGTGGTCGATCCGGTCATGGTGGCCACCTCGGGGGCCCGGCTCCTCAGTACCGAGGCCGAAGAGGTAGTGCGAGAGGATCTGCTTCCGCTCGCCGCGCTGGTCACCCCGAACCTGGACGAGGCCGCGATCCTGACCGGCCGCGTGGTGCACGATGGACCGACGATGGAACGGGCCGGTGCAACGCTGTTGCGGTTCGGCGCCGGCGCCGCCCTCATCAAGGGAGGGCACCTCAGCGGGCCGGTGCTGACCGACATCCTGGTGACGCCATCCGGAATTCGCCGCTTCAGCCGGCCTCGCATCGACACCGCGTCGGTCCATGGCACCGGGTGCACCCTGTCAGCAGCGATCACTGCGGGGCTCGCGCTGGGCCGGCCGCTGGAGCGTGCGGTGGAGGACGGACTGGACTTTGTCCATCGCGCAATCGCGGCCGCACCCGGACTGGGCAGCGGACACGGTCCGCTCAATCACACCGTGCCCGCTCCTAAAGCTTCGCAATAATCCCTTCGACCAGTCCTGCGAGCTGACCACCGACCCGGCGAGCAGCCTCCATCACTTCGAGATGATCGAGCTTTTGCGGCAGAATCCCCGCGGCGGCGTTACTGACCACGGAGATTCCCAGGCAGCGAAGCCCCCGGGCCCGTGCAGTGATGACTTCCAGCACGGTAGACATCCCCACGGCGTCGGCACCCAGCCGCTCCAGCATCCGGATCTCTGCCGGTGTCTCGTAACTGGGTCCGAGCAGCTGCACGTAGACCCCGTCCTGCAGGGCGAGGTGTTGCTCCTGCGCGGCCTCGTGCGCCAGGGCGCGAAGCGACCGCTCATAGGGCTCGGACATGTCGGGGAACCGCTCCTCACCGGGCAGCACCGGTCCGATCAGCGGGTTCCGGAAAGTCAGGTTGATATGGTCGTTGATCAGCATCAGGGCGCCCGAGGTCAAGCTTCGGCGGATTCCCCCGGCGGCATTAGTCAGGATCAGGGTCTCGATGCCCAGGGTGGCAAAGACCCGGATGGGGAAGGCGGTGACGCTCGCCTGGTGGCCCTCATATAGATGAAAGCGGCCGCTCTGGGCCAGGATCTCCTTGCCTGCCAGCTTGCCGATCACCAGCTCGCCGCCGTGTCCAATTACGGTGGTCTCGGGAAATCCCGGGATGTCTCCGTAGGGGATTCTGACGGCTTCCCCGATGCGGTCGGCCAGTCCACCCAAACCGGACCCCAGCACAACCGCCACCTTGGGCTGCCGTGAGCCGATTCTCGCTCGTATCGCTTCTGCCGCTGCTTCGATGTCGTTCACCAAATCATCTGTTGTGGGGGTTTTCGCGACTGGCGCGGGCTCCTCCGGGCGCTGCAGCACTCGACGGTCGGAGCCCGGCGGATTGAACAATGCAGGTCCCGACAGAGCCGGTCTCCTCCCCTCGTGCTGACGCGCCCTGCGGAGCCCCACGCCAGTCGCTGTACTTGCGATTCACTACTGTGGACGCCATCGGACCGTTCAACTTGTTCCCACCGGAGCTGGAGCCTGCTCCGGAGGGGCGCGTCAGCACGAGGGGAGGAGACCGGGGTGGCATCGAGGAATCTCGAGCGATGAGGAGTCCCCGGGCTCCGACCGTCGAGTGCTGCAGCGCCTCGGAGGAGCAGGCTCCAGCTCCGGTCACAGACAGCCACGTCACAGCAGAATTCCCGCAATGGTCGCCGACAAGAAATTCGCCAGCGTCCCCGCAAGCATCGCCCGAATCCCCAGCCGGGCAAGGTCACGTTTGCGCTCCGGCACCAGCGCGCCGATGCCGCCCAGTTGAATGCCCACCGAGCTGAAGTTGGCGAAACCCGCCAGGGCAAATGAGGCGATGGTGAATGATCTCGGGTCGAGCTGCCCCTTCAGCGGCCCAAGCTGGGAGTAGGCGATGAATTCATTGAGCACCATCCGGGTGCCAAGCAGGCTTCCGATGGTCCCGCTGTCGTGCCAGGGAACGCCCATGATCCAGGCGATCGGCCGGAAGATCCAGCCCAGCACGGTCTGCAGGTCGCGAGGGAACCAGCTGATGTACCCGTGAATCGGCGGCAAAGCCTCCGTTGAGCAAGGCGACCAGGGCGACGAACGACACCAGCATCGCGATCACGTTGAGCATCAGGTTCAACCCTTCACTGGTACCTCGGGCGGCGGCGTCGAGCAGATTCACGTCCTGCTTGGGCATGTCGAGCTTGACCTTGCCATAGGTCTCCGGCACCTCGGTCTCCGGCTCGAACAGCTTGGCCATCATGATGGTGCCAGGCGCGGTCATGATCACCGCGGTCAGCAGATGCCGGGCCTCGATCCCAAAGGCGATGTACGCCACCATGATCGAGCCCGAGATGTGGGCCATCCCCGAGGTCATTACGGTCATCAGCTCGGAGCGGGTCATCCGGGCAAGGAAGGGCCGGATGGTGAGGGGCGCTTCGGTCTGACCCATGAAGATCGACGCCGCCACGTTGAGGCTCTCCGCTCCGCTCGCGCCCATCACCCGGCTCATCAGAATGGCAAAGGCGCGCACGATGAGCTGCATGATGCCGAGATAGTACATGATGGCAAACAGCGCGCTGACGAAGATGATCGCGGGCAGGAGCTGGAACGCGAAGATCACGCCCAGGCTGGAGTTCGGCTTACCCAGTTCGCCGAAGACAAACTGGGAGCCGATGTAGGAATAATTGAGGATTCCAGTCACGAAACTGCCCAGGGCGCGAAACAGCTGCTGACCGGCGGGGATGCGGAGGACAAAAATGGCGAACAGGAGTTGCAGGGTGAGCCCCCACGCCACCACCCGCCAGCGGATCTGCCGCCGGTTGTGCGACAGGGCGATCGCGATGGCTACCAGGGCGACGATACCGAACAGACCGGTGAGCCGCGAGCCGAGGCTCAGGGATTGATGGACCGGCGTGAGATCGGGCTTGGGCGGCTGCACCACCTGCGTGTTGCCCTGCCGAACGCTGTCGGCCTGAGTTTGCGCCACCAGTCCGCTGACCCCGCGCCAGGTAAGCCCGGGAATCATCCAGGATGAGAGGAGCGCGGTGATGAGGAGGACAGGGCCGAGCAGCCAGCGTAGTCGCATGGAAAGGGATCCTTCGCTTCGCTCAGGATGACAGCCGGGGGCTCAGGATGACAGGAGCGCTCAGACGTCTCGTGACTGTGACCTCGTGACTCGTGACTCGCGACTCGTCTCTACAACCCCGCCAACTCCTCCTTCACCCGCGCGACCAAACTCTGTCTCTCCGGCCACGGCAGGAACGCGCTCTCGAACCCATTGAGAATCAGCTGGTCGATCTCGTCGCGGGTAAAACCCAGATCGGTGTGCGCCAGCCAGTATTCGTCGCTCAAGGAGACGCCAGTCATCAGCCAGCCGTCGGTGCACAAGGTGACGTTGAGCCCGGCATCGAAGTACTCCCGCACCGGATGGTCCGACGCACGTGCCACGGCGCGAGTCTGAATGTTGCTGGTGATATTGATCTCCACCGGAATCTGACGATCCCGGATGTACTCCATGAGCGCCCGGCTGTCCCCGATGCGGGTGCCGTGGCCGATCCGGTTGGCATGGCACAGGGCGATCGCCTCCGCGACCGACTCCGGCCCCGCGGCTTCGCCCGCGTGCACCGTGATGCCGAGATATCCCTGCTGCGCCAGGTCGAAAGCCGGCTTGTGCCGGCCCGCGGGCCGGCCTGCCTCGCCGCCCGCCAGGTCGAACGCCACGACGCCGCGGTCACAATACGCGACGGAGAGCCGTGCGATCGCGACCGATACCTCAGGGCTGTAGTGCCGGAGGGAGCAGTTGATCACCCGCGTTATCACGCCGAAATCCCGCTCACCTCGCGCGAGTCCCAGCAGCTCCGCGTCGAGGGCCTGCTCCATGGTGAGCCCACCGCGCGTGCTCAACTTGGGGCAGTAGCGCACCTCGAGATAGCGCAACCCGTCGCGCGCGGCGTCCTCGACCATCTCGTATGACACCCGCTCGATTCCCTCCGGCGTCTGCAGCAGCGGGATGGTGTACTCGAACCGCGCCAGATAGTCCTCGAGGCTGCCGGCATCGTCGACCAGCATGAACCGACGCAGCGCGTCGGGCTCGGTGGTCGGGAGCTCGAATTTGGCGGCGCGCGCCAGCTCGACCATGGTGTCGGGCCGAAGGGCGCTATCCAGGTGGGTGTGCAGCTCTGCCTTGGGCAGCCGCCCGATCAGCTCACGCGTCAGCATTGCTTCCCCGCCTGGCCCGCACCACCACCCGAAGGATGGCTCCATTGGCCAGGGTCTGATCCGGATCGACTTCAATCCCTCGTCCATCGGTGACATAGGCCTCGCCGGCGATCACCCGGTCGCCGAGGGCGGGGTCGAACCGCCGCACCGCCTCTGCCACGGCCGAGCCGGCAGGCAGATCCACCAGGCCGGTGTTGACGAAGACTCGGATCTCGGGAAGCATGGCCGGAAATATCAGAGGGGAAGGCGGATGCGCAACGGCGGGGGGATAACCATTCCGTGACAGACCTGTGACCGCGAGACAATGTGGCGGGACTAACATCCTGAGCGACGGGGTTTCACCCACTACACCCAAAGGCGACAATGTTGCTCTCCCGCTGCTCCGCCAACGTCGCCCTGAAAATCCGGGGCGACGCCACCAGTTCCGAGGTGGCTTCGACCAGCCGCTGGATCGCCCCCAGCCGCATGAGCGAGAAGGCGCCCAAGGTGTGCGAACAGGAGCGCAGCCAGGTGCTGGACCGAACGAATCAGGTGCTGGTTCCATCCCCCACACCATAGCGGAAGAGATTCTGCCCGGGTCAGCGATGAGGAATCCCCGCTACCCGCTCCGTGTGCGAGCCCCCGCAAAGACCGACTCGGCAGCCGCCCAGCCGGGCTTTCCTGTCCCTCCCGCCCTCCCCCTATATTCGTCCCTACCCTCGAGTACGGGATTGGGCATGACCCATCGTATCCTCGTCGTGGACGACGAGCCGGACATCACCGCGCTGGTCGCCTACCACCTGGCCAAGGTGGGCTATCGGGTGTCCACCGCCGCCAACGGGCCCGACGCCCTGAAGGCGGCGCGGGAGGAACGGCCCGACGTGGTGGTGCTGGATCTGATGCTGCCCGGTGTCTCCGGCTACGACGTGCTGGCAGAGCTTCGACGGCGGGAGGAAACCAAGGATGTCGGAGTCATTCTCCTCACCGCCCGGCGGGAAGAGACCGACCGGATCCGCGGGTTGTCGCTGGGCGCCGACGACTATCTGACCAAGCCGTTCTCGCCCCAGGAGCTGTCGCTCCGGGTGGGAGCCCTGCTCCGCCGGCTGGGCTCACCCGCGGTGAGCGCCGGCTCGACCCTCAGCGCCGGCCCCATCTCCATCGACCGCTCGGCGCACCGCGCGACCCTCCACGGCCGCGAACTGAATCTCACCGCGACCGAATACAAGCTCCTGCTTACTTTGGTGGAGCGGCGGGGAAGGGTGCAGAGCCGTCCCCAGCTGCTGGAGATCGTCTGGGAGGCTCAGCCGGACATTCAGACCCGTACGGTGGACATGCACGTGCAGCGGCTCAGAACCAAGCTGGAGGATGCCGGCAAGTTGATCGAGACCGTGCGAGGATTCGGTTACCGCTTTCGGGGAGGTGAGCGCGGGACCCGCAGCAAGTGAGCTTTGTTCGGCGGCTGGTGCTGGGATCCATTCTGATCCTGGTGTTGACGGTGGGGATTCTCTTTGGGCTGGCCGAGCGCTCGCTCCGCCGGGATCTGGAAACCGACATCGTGCGCTCGCTGGAGAGCGAAGCGCGCCTGGTTCGCGAGGCGCTCCCCGCCGACACCGCGGCATGGCAGGTCACCGTACGTCGGCTCGCCTCGCAGACCGGACATCGCATTTCCCTGATCGACCGCAGCGGCTGGGTCCGCGCGGATAGCGACTTTCCGCCCGGCAAGCTTCCCCCTCTCGAAAATCACAGTAACCGTCCCGAGGTTCAGGCCGCGCTGCGCGGTGGGCGCGGAAGCTCCAGCCGGCGGAGCGCCAGCGTCGGCCGACTGCTGATGTACGTCGCGATACCAGGAGGCCCCGGCGTGGTGCGGGTGGCCGCGGGTCTGGATCAGGTGGACGAAATCGTGAACCGCGCTCAACAGGCGGTGGCCGGCGCCGCCCTGTTGGCGTTGCTGATCGGGAGCGTGCTCGCGCTCGCCGCCGGCCGTTCGATCGCGCGGCCGCTGGTCGAGATCGGATCGGCCGCCCGGGCGATTGCCGATGGCGCGCCGCCCCGCTTTCCCCATTCGGGCATTCCCGACATCGATCGCCTGGTGCAGGCGCTCCGGGAGATGCACCGCCAGCTGGCCGACCGCTTCGCCGACCTGCGCCGGGAACAGTCGGAATCGGCCGCCCTGGTCGAATCCATGGTGGAAGGGGTCATCGCCGCCGACGTGCGCGGCCGGATCGTCACCGCCAACTCGGCGGCCCGCCGGATTCTGGGATACAAGTTCGATCAATCGCTTCCCGACTTCCCCGAGCTGTTTCGGGTGAAAGGCGCGCGGGAGGTCGTCGACCAGGTGATGCAGGGGAAACTGGTGCAGGACCGTGAAGTCGAGATGGAAGACCGCACCCTGCTGATGAACGCGCGGCCGCTGCCGTCGGGCGGGGCCGTGCTGGTGCTGCACGATCTCACCGAGCTCAGGCGGCTCGAGTCGATGCGCCGCGACTTCGTGGCCAATGTGTCGCACGAGCTCAAGACCCCGCTCACCTCGATCTCCGGCTACGCCGAGACCCTGCTGAGCGATAATCTGGAGCCGGACATCAGCCGGCGGTTCGTGGCCACCATAGCCGGGAACGCAAGGCGGATGCAGCGTCTGGTGGACGATCTGCTGGATCTGGCCCGGCTGGAAGCCGGGGGCTGGCAGCCCGAGCCCGAGCCGATCAATGTGGCGGCGATCTGCCGGGAAACCTGGGATGGACTGGGCGACGGCAACAGGAGGTCAGCAATCGATTTTCGGATCGAGATCGGAGCCGGAGCCGACGAGTTGGTCGCCGATCCCGATGCGGTGCGCCAGATCCTGACCAACCTGCTGGAGAACTCAACCCGCTATACCCCGGCCGGAGGGCGGATCACCTGCCGCAGCGCGGTAGTCAATTCGGGCATTGCCCTGAGCGTCGCCGACACCGGTTCCGGCATCATCCCGGAGCACCTGCCCCGCATCTTCGAGCGGTTCTATCGCTCGGACCCGGCTCGTTCCCGGGAGCAGGGAGGCACCGGGCTGGGTCTCGCCATCGTGAAGCATCTGGTGGAAGCCCACGGCGGACGGGTGTCGGCGCAGAGCGAGCTGGGTCTCGGCACCACTATCACCTGCTGGTTTCCGGTCAGACACATCGACGGTCTCGCCGTTCAATGCCGGTGCGCCACAGACAGCGCATATACCGCCGAGCGCAGCGGGACGAGTGGGTCGTCGGACAAGTCGATCCCGTTGGTCAGGAAGATGGGGTTGAAGGCGAGTGAGCGCTGCAACTCTTCCTGCTTAGGTTCGACCTTGGTGAGGCGGATGGTGCCGAGCAGGACCCGCTTCCGGTCGGCGGGCCAGACGAGCGAGCCGTCCTTGGTTGGATCTCCCGGATTGGGAAGCTGTGCATAGAGCCGGAACTGCACCGGCCCCCCCGCCAATCGCCGCTGCAGCTCGTCCTGCAGATAGTTCGCTCCTTGCTTGGCCGCCGCCGCCGAGTCCAGGTTCACCACTCCAGCCGCGGGGATGATCTGGTATCGTGCCGGCTGTTGCTTGCCCTGGCCATCCACGAAGACAAACGCATTGTTCCCGAAGTAGGCCACGGTAGCATAGCTCTTGGGCCGCGCCTGGACATCCATGGCGAACTTGGCGGCACGAGGATGACTGCCGAAGAAGGTCTCAATCGGCGAGGGATGCGGAGCGTCGGGGCCGCTGGCTGCAATCGCCTTGAAGAACGCCAGGAACTCCTCGCCTGTCCCCACCACAAATCCGTTATGGGAGATGCTGACGATGTCGGTGAAGCCGCCGCCGGGCAGGTTGAAGCGGATGGCCATCCCGCGGGGCCCGGACCGGGGATCATTGTCCGCGTTGACGGGCATTCCGGGAGCGTTGGAGAAGCGCACCGTCACTGGAACCGCCGGCCCATTGAAGTGTGCGGCACGACTGAGAGTTTTGGCCTGAGCTGTGGGAGTGAAGCTCCCGCTCACCACTATTCCCTTGGCGTGATTGAACCGGAATCCGGTGTGGATGCCACCGTTGAGCTGGACCATCTGGTCGGCAATCTGCTGGGGCAGGCTCGCAGCCGGGGTGGAGCTCGAGTCGGCATGAGTGCTCGCTCGAGCGGTCTCCTCGGCAGTTGCGCTCGAGCGGTTGCACCCGGACAGGATCGAGACTGCGCCTAGCAGCGCGGCGCCGGCGATCAGGTGTGCGCGATGCAAGGTCATGAGAGCCTCATCTGTGCGCGTAATCCGTGAAGACATAGTCGCTGTTTTTCACAATCGTGTGGCAGGCGAATCCGCACTTGGCATCGTTCCCCTGAGGTGGGGTGGCGGTCGTGGTGGCGGGGGTGAACTTTCCCGACGCGGAGTCATACTCGAACACGCCCCAGCCCCATCCTCCACTATCCGCGAACCGCTTGCTGTCCTTGACCATGAAGTCCACGTCGTGTTGCCTCCCCGGGACGGTTGCGGCGGGGAAGCTCGCCATTTTGGTCGGGACCCAGTGGATCTTCGTCATCTTGGAGCCGTCGGGGAACGGCTTGCCGTTGCGAGGAATACCGGCCTCGTAGGCCTTGATCATCACGGGATTGCCGAGGATGGCGGCGATCAAGGGTCCGTCCTGGCTGATGGAGATGAGCTGCCAGTCCTCGTATCCCTTAAACTCGGAGAACGCGAGCCCGTTGGGCACTTTGACGCCGTATTTGGCGTCATCGGGCGACTCGGGCCGCTTGGCGCAGGCCAACGCTAGCGCCACCATGGCAATCAGCAGCAGGCTCTTGCTCCTCATCTCGACCGCCTTTTCACGTGTGGAATTCAACCCACAGGATTCCTTCCACCCGCGGCCGCCTGCGCGAGTGATTGCCACTGATTCTGGTTTACTGACTGACCAATCTCGGGAACAGTGGCTGAACGGCTATTAGACCATGGTACTGGTGGGGGTAACGATCTTGTATCGCTGCGCAGGTGGGCGTCTAGCCGTCTTCGTCAGGCTCAGGCACAAACTTCAACACGAAGGCACCAAGGACACGAAGTACACAAATGCCCGTCATAAGACCAGTTCTGCAAACTTTTCGTCAACGGCACATCAAATCGCTACGTCCTCTCGGGCAGGTATTATGCACATTCACGGATGCTTCAGAGGGTATTCAGGCCACGTACGCGCGCCGATGCTCTGGCAGTGTCCTACCAGGTCATCGGAGCAGCCATTGAGGTGCATCGGATCCTCGGACCTGGGTTGCTCGAGTCGGTGTATGAGGCGGCGCTAGCTCAAGAGCTATCGCTGAGGAACATCAGGTGCCTTCGTCAGGTGCAGGTCCCTCTCATCTACAAGGGTCATTCTCTGGGTAGTAGGCTGAAACTGGACCTACTTGTTGAAGAGATGCTGCTGGTTGAGGTAAAGTCAGTCGAGTCGATCTTACCGGTGCATAAGGCACAGCTGCTCAGCTATCTCAGGCTTGGAGATCTGTGGATCGGTCCACTGATCAACTTCAATGAGGTGCTGCTGAGAGACGGAATCCGTAGAATCCTGAATGGATGAAGACTAGAAAAGACGTGCGGTTCGTACTAATAGGGTGTGCCTTTGACCAAAAGGTTTCTGAGCGATGTCCGTATCCAACTTCGTGTCCCTTCGTGTCCTTGGTGTCTTCGTGTTGAAGTTTGTACCTGAACCCGATCAAGCCCGTAACTCCTCCGACCGCAGTCACCTAGACCTTGGACTAGGATGATCGTTACCCAGTCGTGACGAGGGGGACTGGCGCGAAAGAAGAAGTCGTGGGAATCTACAACCCAGCCCATGACCGCCCCTGACCCCCCCGCACCGCCCCGCCTGGCCGCCATCGACGTTGGCACCAACACGATCCGGCTGACCGTCGCCGAAGTGCAGGACGACGATACCTATCGCATTCTGGACGAAGAGCGGGAGATGGTCCGGCTGGGCGAAAAGCTCGACCGGACCGGCCGGCTGTCGGACGAGGCCATCGAGCGCGCCCTCGCGGCGATCGGCAAGATGAAGGCGATCGCCGACGGCTTCAAAATCCGCCAGATCAGGGCCATCGCCACCAGCGCGGTGCGCGAGGCCGCCAATGGACGCCAGTTCATCCGCGAGGTCTCCCGCCAGCACAAGGTCAGGATCGACGTGATCTCGGGCGAGGAAGAGGCCCAGCTCGCCTTCCACACCGCCGCCCGCCATTTCGATTTCCAGGGCCGCTCCACCGCCGTGGTCGACATCGGCGGCGGCAGCGTCGAGGTGATTCTCTCCGCCGGCACCGCCATCGATCACGTGTATTCCCTGCCCCTGGGCGCGGTCCGGGTCACCGAGCGGCTGGTCCGATCCGACCCACTCAAGCCGAAGCACTGGAAGGAGATGAAGGAGGAGATCGACCGGGGCATTCGGTCGGTGCTCCGCCAACCGCATCACCGGGCGGAGATCATGATCGGCAGCGGCGGCACCTTCACCGCGCTGGCGCACATGTCCAAGTTCCAGCGCGAAGGCCGCCATGGCTCGGTGCAGGGCTACGTGCTCACGCCCTCGGACATCGTCCACCTGCTGCGACCATCTGCGGGACAGCTCCGCTCGAAGGCCCGGCGCCAGATCCCCGGGCTCAGCCCCGACCGGGCCGACATCATCGTGGCCGGTGCCGCGGTGATCTCCCGCCTGGTCCGGGGGCTCGGCACCCAGCAGATCATGGTAAACGAGCGCGGGATCCGGGACGGCCTGCTGCTCCGCATGATCTGCGGAGCTGCCCGGCCGGTCAGCCAAAGCCCAGCCCCCGCAGCCCAGCAATCGGATCGAGTGGGCCCGCCACTTTGCCCGGAAGGCGCACTCCAACGAGCGGCACTGCGAGCAGGTGGCCACTCTGGCCCTGCAGATCTTCGACGGGGTCAAGACCCGGTACGACCTGCCCGCTTCCAGCCGGGACCTGCTCCAGGCCGCCGCGATCCTGCACGACATCGGCTATCTGATCAGCCACGCCAAGCACCACAAGCACGCCTATCACCTGATCATGCACGGCGATCTGCCCGGCTTCAGCCCGCACGAGGTGGAGCTGATCGCCAATGTGGTGCGCTATCACCGCAAAGCGTTTCCCCGGAAGCGGCACGAGAACCTGGCCTACCTGGATGGGTCGGATCGCCGGCTCATCGCGCGGCTGAGCGGCATTCTTCGGATCGCCGAGGGGCTGGACCGCACCCATTCCCAGTCCATCACCGGGATCAAGGTGCGCGCGCTTCAGGGAAGGCTTCGGATCAGCGTCGAGGCCCCGTCGCTTCCTCAAATCGAAGTTGCCGACGCAGCCCGAAAGGCCGACCTCTTCCGCCAGGCGTTCGGCACCGAGGTGGAGCTGGTCTGGCATCCGCTCGGGTCACGCTCCCGGATGAACGACGGACCGCGCGGGCCGCGCCTGCACGTGGTCGGAGCAGGCTGAGACGATCGTGCCCAAGAACCTTTCCGAGTTTCCTCAGGAGAACTATCTCAACCGCGAGCTGAGCTGGCTCGAGTTCAACGCGCCGGGTGCTGGAGGAGGCGGCCGACCCGACCAATCCGCTGCTCGAGCGGCTCAAGTTCCTGGCCATCGTCAGCTCCAACCTCGACGAGTTCTTCGAGGTCCGCGTCGCCGGGCTGCAGGAGCAGCTCTACGCCGGCCTCGAGCCCCAGGACTTCCCCGCCGACGGCCTGGCGCCGGTCGAACAGCTCGACCGGATCGAGCAGCGGGCGCACCGGCTCGTCGGCGGACCAGTATCAGCTGCTGCACCAGGAGCTGATCGCCCGAGCTGCGGGAGAGCGGCATCGAGTGGGTGCGGCTGGAGGAGCTCAACCCGACGGAGCGCGCCTTCCTCGACCGGTACTTCAACACCAGGTCTATCCGGTCCTGACCCCGCTGGCGATCGACCCCGGGCACCCGTTCCCGCACCTGCACAACAAGAGCCTGAACCTCGCGCTCCTGGTCGAGCGCAAGCAGGCCAGCCAGCTGCAGGAGCTGTTCGCCGTGGTCCAGGTCCCCTCGGTGCTCGACCGGGTGGTGCCGCTGCCCGGCTCGGCGCCGGACCGGCTCCGGTTCGTGCTGCTGGAGGACGTGATCGCGGCCCACCTGGGGACGACTGTTCGGCGGCTTCCGGGTGCTGGGCCATACCGTCTTCCGGGTGACCCGCAACAGCGACCTGACGATCGAGGAGGACGAGGCCAAGACCTGCTCTAGACCATCGAGGAGAACCTCCGCCAGCGGATGCGGGGCGACGCGGTGCGGCTGGAGATCTCCGAGACGGCGGACGAGCGCTTTGTCCAGATGCTGGTTGCGGCCCTCGACCTCGAGGACCGCGACGTCTACCGGGTGCCCGGCCCGGTCGACCTCACCGGCTTCATGGCGCTGCACCGGCTCGAGGGGTTCCGCGATCTGAAGGACGAGCCCCTGGTGCCCGGTGTGCCCGCCGCGTTTGCCTCCGCCGCCGACGTGTTCGACCTGATCCGCGACCAGGACATCCTGGTCCACCACCCCTACGAGTCGTTCGGCGCGGTGGTGGAGTTCATCGAGCGCGCCGCCGACGATCCCCAGGTGCTGGCGATCAAGCAGACGCTCTACCGCACCAGCGGCGACAAGCCCGATCATCCGCGCCCTGGAGCGCGCCGCCGAGAACGGCAAGCAGGTGACCGCGCTGGTCGAGCTCAAGGCCCGGTTCGACGAGGAGAACAACATCGTCTGGGCCCGCTCGCTGGAGAAGGCCGGCGTGCACGTCGTCTACGGCATGGTCGGGCTCAAGACCCACTGCAAGGCGGCGCTGGTCGTCCGCCGCGAGCCCGAGGGCATCCGGCGCTACGTCCACCTCGCCACCGGCAACTACAACCCGACCACCGCCCGGATCTACACCGACCTGGGCCTCTTCACCGCCCGCCCCGAGTTCGGCGAGGACGCCAGCGCGCTGTTCAACCTCCTGACCGGCTACTCCCAGGGGCGCCGCTGGCGGAAGTTCCTGGTCGCCCCGCTGGGCCTCGGGAGCAGGTCGATCGAGCTGATCGACCGCGAAGGGCGGAACGCCGGGCAGGGCCGGCCGGCCCGGATCATCGCCAAGATGAACGCGCTGGTCGAGCCCACGGTCATCGACGCCCTGTACCGCGCCGCCCAGGCCGGGGTGCAGATCGACCTGATCGTCCGCGGCATCTGCTGCCTGCGGCCGGGCGTCCCCGGGCTCTCCGAGAACATCCGGGTCATCAGCATCGTCGACCGGTTCCTGGAGCACAGCCGGATCTTCTACTTCGAGAACGCCGGCGAGCCCGAGGTCTTCCTCGGCAGCGCCGACTGGATGCCGCGCAACTTCCGCCGCCGGGTCGAGGTGATGTTCCCGATCGAGGACCCCAAGCTCAAGAGCCGGCTGGTCGACGACATTCTGGCCGTGGTCCTGAAGGACAACGTCAAGGCCCGCATGCTCCAGGCCGACGGCACCTATCTGCGGGTACCTCGAGAAGAGGGGCAGGAGGCAATCCGGTCTCAGGCGGTGTTCCAGGCCCGGGCCCGGGAGTCGTCACGGGTCGCGGCAGCGGGCACCGGGCTTCACTTCGTTCCCATTTTCGGCGAGCGGGGCCAACCCCCTTCAGACCAGACCCTGGAGAACGGAGGGGAGCCTGCTACCGCGTCCCGGACGGCCCCGCCCAAGGTTCGCTCTCCCCGGTCCCGCAAGCGCACTGAGTCCCGGTGAGAATTCTGGTAGTGCGGCATGGCCCGGCCGGCGACCGGGAGGAATGGGAGCGTACCGGTAAAGACGACAGCCTTCGCCCCCTCACGCCCAAGGGAAAGAAGGAAGTGCGGAAGGCCGCCGCCGGACTGGTCCGCCTGGTCCCATCCCTCGAAATCATTGGTACGAGCCCATGGACTCGCGCGGCGCAAACCGCTGAAATCGTGAACCAGGAATACGGCGTCGACCTGGAAGAGGTGGAGGAGCTCACCGCCGAACACCGGCCCGAAGACCTCCGTCCCTGGCTGGATAAGCAAGGCGACCGTGAAACGGTGGCGGTGGTGGGTCACGAGCCGCACCTTGGACTCCTGGTCGGATATCTCCTGAGCGGCAGGAGCGTCTCCTTGGTGGATCTCAAAAAAGGTGGCGCCTGTCTTCTGCAGATGGACGACCCATCCAAACCCGGCACCGGATGTCTCGAGTGGTTGATGACCGATCGCGAGCTCCGGCGGCTGGGTGAGTAGGTCATGCCGCCCCGACTTCCCTCCAATCTGCTCGACCGATCGGCCCAGGAAGCATCGCGCCTTCTCTCACTGAGCTATCTCGATCAGATCGATATGGCCCACGCACGCCTGGGCGACCAGCTCGACCAGGAGGCACTGCACGATTTCCGGGTAGGGATTCGCCGGCTTCGCTCGGCCATTCGGGCCTATCGGACGGAGCTGGAGGGTAGCGTCAGCGGCAAGATGCGCCGGCGGCTGCGCGATCTCGCCCGCGCGACCAACGACGGCCGCGACGTGGAGGTTCAGCTCGCCTGGCTGGGGAAGCAGTCACCGCTGCTGGGACCGGACGACATTCCCGGCTTCTACTGGCTGGTGGGCCGGCTGGAAGACCGGAAGCAGAAGACGCACGACCGCGCGGTAGCCGATGTGGCGCGCCGGTACGAGAAGGTGGCGGCGACCCTGCGCCGGGCCTTGGGAATTCTCCGCATCGAGCTGCAAACCGCGCAGGGTCAGCGGCCGGCAACTTTCCGTGAGGTGACCGGAGCCCTGGCCCAGCGTCAGGTTCAGCGGTTGCGGGACGACCTCGGCCGGATCCAGGGCGCGGGGGATGCCGAGCAGGCCCACCGGACCCGGATTTCGGTCAAGCGGCTCAGGTATCTGCTGGAGCCGGTCGCCCGGGGCAACCGGCGAGCCGGCGCCCTGATCCGGAGATTCAAGGAGGCGCAGGACCTCCTGGGCGAGCACCACGACATGCACGTGTTCTCGTCGGGAATCGCCTCCTTCCGCGAAGGCGTTTCGGCCAGCAAGTTCTCCGGTCTGGAGCCCGGGCTCACCACGTTGGCGCGCCTGGCGGAGGAGGCGGGTACGGCGGCGTTCGATCGCTTTCACTCGATCTGGGGTGGCGAGTCGGGCGAGCGCATCCTCAGTCGGGTCGAGGAGTTGGGTCGATCGCTCCAAGCTCCGCCTGTCCCGGTCGAGTCTCATGCGCCTGAGCCATCCCCAAGCTCGGAAAAAACTTTACCACGAAGGCACGAAGGACACGAAGGTCAGGAAGGTCAGTCGAGACCGCGCGAGGAATTTTTGGGTGAACAGCACACCTCTGGAGTTCCGGTGTCTGGGGCTTCAGATGGGGAGGGGGACTCGGGAGGTGTGCTTTTGAACAAAGACATGTTCTGATGTACTCGCATCGTTATGCGAGGTTTCATACCAGGAGATAGCCGATGGCCAAAGTCAAAGACCAACTCGCCCAGCTCGGGATGGGCACTCTCGTTGCCGGAATGAAGGCGGTCGAGAGCACACTGTCCAAGAAGCAGTACAAGCGGCTCATCGCCACCGCGGTGGCGCAGCTGCTCACCATGCATCCCGATTACGGGGCTGGCAAAGGCGCGCCGGCGGGCAAGGAAGATCGTGGGGGCCAAGCCGTCGAAGAAGATGCTGGTGAAGGCGGCCAAGGTGGGCGTGAAGGAGACGCTGGGAACTGCCGCTGCCGCCGCGGCGAGTGGGGCCGCGCTCAAGGTGGCGAGCAAGGTCGGCCGGAAGCTCACCGAGCGGGTCAGCGAGGCCGTGGGCGCCGGCGCCTCATCCGGAACGGCGCCCCGCCGCGATGACAATAATTCAGACCGTCTGGACGAGGATTCCGAACGCTAGTTGCCTCATCGAGGCCGATTGCCGAGTCTGACGACTGACGACTGATGGCTGGCGACTGACCGAGGGTGCCACTCATCCGCCAGGCGGGATCCATCGTTGTCCGGCTCGACGCCAGGGAACCGCAGGTGCTGCTCGTCACCGCCAGGCGGAATCCGCGGAACTGGATCTTTCCCAAGGGCCATATCGAAAAGGGTGAGAGCCCGGAAGCGGCGGCACTGAGGGAAACTCGGGAAGAGGCCGGCGTTTCCGCCAGCCTGATCGGACCGGCGGGGATTCTGGAGTATGGATTCCTCGGGGCCAAGGCCAGGGTGGAGTATTTCCTGGTGCTCTTTACCCGCGAGGCGGGGCCGCCGGAGGATGGCCGGCAGCGGATCTGGTGCGGACTGGACGACGCGCTCGACCGTCTGAGCTACAAGAACACCCGGAAGCTTCTGCGGAAAGCCTGGAAGCAGCTTTCAACCTCCGCCTGAGCTCCCTGTCTCCTAGTCGACCGGAACCTGCGGCGCCTTGGGCTGGGGGCCCAGCTCGAGACTCTCCACGTAGTCCTCCTTCGGAAACAGATCGGGCCGGTGTGTCAGCTCGAACGTGGTGGATTCCTCCACTCCGTTGGAGCGGCCGCGTGCCCGGCGCTGTAGAGCTTGGGATACGCTCCCGGACCCAGGTTTCGTCGATGGCCAGTGGGATATTCCCCCATCTCCTTGCCGTTGGCCATGTAGTAGAGACCGGTGCCGTTGGCGTCGGCCATCTCGACGTTGCCGCCGGTTCCAGCCGAGATGGCATTCATCTGGGTCAGCGGCGGCCCGAAGTTCATGAACAGGGAGTCCTTGCCCTCCCGGTGCCGGGTGGTGTGGAGCATGGTCCAGGCCCGACCCTTCTTCAGATCCAGGTTTTGGGCGTTATCTGGCAGGACCAGGCGGCGGTCGGTGATGATGTTCGGGCCCTCGGTGCGCCGCGTCTCGAGCGGAGGCTTGGGTTCGAAAGGGACGACCTCGAAGCTCTGCTCCGTGGCGTCCCGCCGCAGCTGCACGATCCCGAACGCCGCCCCGCCCATGCCGCCCTTGGCCTTCTCCCGGCAGGTCGGCGCGTCAGGCCCGCAATCGGGATCCATCACCCGGACGTCGGGCGCCATCATCTCCTGCTGCCGTGTCACCCACATCCCGCGGGCGAACGCCGCGATGCCCTCCCCTTCCGTCTTGAACAGCAGGGTGAACGATCCCAGGACCACCGACGACTCCCGCGTTGTCCGGTCCTGCAGCTTCATGTTGTAGCTGAGCTTGTAGACGGTGCACCGGCGGAACAGGTAGGTCACCTGCCGCTCCCAGGCCTCCTCCAGCTCGGGGCTGGTGATCTTGATTTGCCGCCCCCACTCGGACATCGCCATGATGAGCGCCTGGCCGTTGCCGGTGGCCATGCACTCGTCGAAGGCTTCGGCCAGGCAGCGGTACCGGGCCAGCGAGAAGGCCTGCCCCAGGATGGAACTGGGATTGCCGAGGTCGCCGAAGCTGAGGCCGGCCAGACCGATGATCTGAGCCTGGTGCTCCATCTTTACGATCCGGCCCAGCATGCTCCGGGCGAGCTCGCAGGTGGCGGCCGGGTTGGCCATGATATCGAAGGCCGGCTGCAGGACGTTCTTCACCCAAAATTCCCGAATGCTCAGAGCGCTCCCTCGACGGCGGTGGGGAGCCCGGGTCCTCTCGCTACCCAGCATCTCCTTCTGCCGTTCGATGCCCAGTACTTCGCCGCGTCGCCTTGCTGCCCATGAATTCGCGCTCGGCCATGGCCAGCCTGCCCGCGTCCATCCGGAGCTGGTGCATGTCGGCCTGGCTCGCCCGGTGCTGCTGCAATCCCCAGCCCGGGAGCAACTGAGCTCGGACCGGCGACGCCAGGACCAAAGCCAGCGAGACGGCGAGGACAACGGAGCGGCGCATGGTCTTAATGTGGCGCTGATCCCCGGCGCCGCCAGCACTCCCGTGATCTGTCGGCGCCCACACGTCTTCAGGAATGATCTGGAAATCAGGGTGACGTAGGGCTTCATGACCTCAAGCCCTCACTTCCATTAAGTACGAGACCAGGTGCCGGACCTTTCCGGCCTGCATCGTGAATACGTCGCAGAATCTGAGGTTCAGGGGCTCGCCGCCTCGTTTCCGCGCCTCCACCGTACCCTCCGCGACCACGATATCGTTCTCCTCGATCAGCCGGGTCACCGTGATTCGGGGACTTCCCTCGAAGGCCTCGTTCTCGATCTCCCGGTCGAACGCCTCCCTGCCCCGGACATGGAACATGCCGGGGATCTCCCACTCGACGTCGTCGGTGAGGCAGGAGAGGACCCGCGCATGGTCGCTTCGCCGAAACCCTTCCAGATATTCCTCGACCGTGAGCTTGTTCGGGGACACCATCACTGTAAACTCCTCCCATGATCCGACTCCTCGGCTTGCTCCCTCTGGCCCTTGCTGCTCCCACTCTGCTCCTGGCCCAGCAGGAAACGTATGCCGCGACGGCCATGCGCGGCATCAGCAATAATGGAAAGAACGCCACCGACCCCTACGTCACCGCCGGCGACCGGGCCTACCTGATCGGCACCCAGGACGGAAACTTCCCCGACCTGGGCGAGCACCTGGCTCAGGAGATGGGTGGCCTCTGGGTCCATCCCATCAAGCTGATCGACGGCTTCGAGGCGAGCGTCGCCGACTCCGCCGCCGGGCAGGAAGCTGCGCTTCGAAAGAGCGAAGAGTTCATCAATTACCCGTACGGGAATCGATTCCGGTACGGCAAGGTTCTGGACCAGGTCGAGATCGACCGTTTCCAGTTTGCCCCCGAGGGTCAGCCGGGCATCGTGGTGCAGTACATCCTGCGCAACCAGGGCGACCAGCGGCGGGAGCTCCGCTTTCGGCTCAGGGTGAAGACGGATCTCCTTCCCGTCTGGCAGTCCGAAAAACTCGGCCTCACCGACGCTCCCGACCGGGTGAGCTGGCAGCCGGCCACGCGCCGGTTCCTCGCCCGGGACAAACGTCACCGCTGGTTCGCGGTCTGGGGAGCGACCACGGCGGCAGGCGCGACGCGGCTGCCCAGTCCCGACCCGATCTCCAGCGCAGGACAGGGAGTGACCGCCGCCTCGAGCTACATGATCTCGATCGAGCCGCGTGACAGTGCGACGCTCACCTTCGTCTTTGCCGGATCCAGCCACTCGGCGGCAGAGGCGGAGAAGGCGTTCAGCTCCATCGCCGCGAAGCACCCGAAGCTGCTGGAGCGAAAACAGACGCACTACGCCGCGTGATCGACCGGGCCCGGATCCGGATTCCCGACCAGACGGCTGCAGCAGGTCTACGACTGGGTCCGGATCAACAACGCGTGGCTGGTCCGGGACGTGCCGGGGATCGGTCGCGGGCTCGGCGCCGGTCTGCCGGAATATCCCTGGTGGTTCGGCACCGACGGCGCCTACTCGCTCCACGGTCAGATCGCAACCGGTGACTTCGATCTGGCAAGGCAGACGCTGCGGCTCCTCCTGTCTCAATCCAACAAGGTCAACGGCAACGGCCGGATCATCCACGAGGTCACCACCAACGGCGTGGTGTTCAATCCGGGCAACACCCAGGAGACCGCGCATTTCATCATGACCGCGGCCAAGGTGGTCCGCTGGACCGGCGACCTGGCGTTTGCCCGGGAGATGTACCCCGCGATGAAGCGGGGAATTCGCTGGCTCCTGGTCGACATGGATGAGAACCGAAACCTCTTTCCCGGCGGCTACGGCGTCACCGAGATCTCCGGGCTCAACGCGGAGCTGATCGATGTCGCGGTCTATACTCAACAGGCGCTGCTGGCCACGGCCGACATCGCCACCGACCTGGGCCACCGGAGCTCGGCGGCGCGCTACCGGCAGCAGGCGGAGGAGTTGAAGCGGCGGATCAACGACCGCCTCTGGCTCGAGGATGAAAGCTCCTACGCCGACTTCTACGGCACCCGGGCCCAGGCGATCAGCGCGACCGAAGGCGTCATCAAGCAGATCCGCCTCCGGGGTGAGGACAAGATGTCGGCAAGGGACCGCGAGCTGATCCCCTACTACGAGCGGCTCCGGGGCCGGTTCGAGGCGATGCCGGATACGACCAAAGGCTGGATCACCAACAAGAACTGGGTGGTGGCGACGCCGATGGAGACCGGCATCGCCCCCAGGGAGCGGGCGATCCAGGCGCTGGACCGGATCAGGCAGAATGATGTGGGAGAATACGGGCCGTATCTGTCGGGCGTGGCGCAGGCGGCGATGATGACCATCTCCACCGGGGTGCTGGCGGTAGCGGAGGCGACCTACGGCCGGGCCGACCAGTCGCTCTGGTACATGAACCGGATCGTCGAGACCTTCGGCCGCAAGCTCCCCGGCTCGATCTCGGAGATGATGCCGGACTATGGCGACTTCGTTCAGGCCTGGACCATCTACGGGATCGTGGTGCCGCTGGTGGAGCACGTCTTCGGCGTGCAGCCCGACGCGGTGCACCGGACGGTGACCTTCGAGCCGCACCTGCCGGCAGGTTGGGAGGATGTGAGCATCGAGGACCTGCCGGTGGGCAGCAACCGGATCTCGTTCACTCGCGCGAAGACGGATGGAGGGATCGAGTACCGGATCGACGGCAAGGAGAGCGGCTGGCGTTTCGTGCTGAGGGAGAAGCCGGTGCCCGGTGCCAGGTACTACCTGAACGGCAAACCGATCTCCCCCGACTCCACCGGAATCAGGATGACGGATCGGCAGAACCAGCTACTGATCGTTTCGCCGTAGCGGGCCTGCGGAACAGCACCTCAATCCTGTGGTCGGCTACGACTCCCTTATAGCCTGCGGTGCCACCGGACTCGCCGGCGCGTGGGTCAACCACCAGTCCCGCGCCCGATCCTCGGTCCACGCGTCCGCCCCCTCGAGCTGGGCCAGGCGGGAGGACAGCTCTCTGGCGGACTGCGGCCGCTGCGCGGGGTCCTTGGCTAGGCAGGACAGCACCAGGTCCTCCAGCTCGGGAGGAATGGGCCGATCGGTCCGGGATGACGGCGGCGTGGGTGCGGCCTGCACGTGCTTCAGTAGCAGTCCCATCTGCGTGTCGGCGGTGAACACCAGTTCGCCGGTCAGGAACCAGTAGGCCAGGCAGCCGGTCGCGTAGATATCCGCCCGCCCGTCCACCTCGCCTCCGGTCACCTGCTCGGGAGCAATGAACGCCGGCGTGCCCCGGACCGCGTTTTCCCCGGTGCGGGTGACGTTCCCGCCCGGAGTGTCCCGGACCGCCCCCACGATCCCGAAATCCAGCACCTTCACGAAGTCGTACTCCTCGCCGTAGCGGCAGAGATAGATGTTGGCCGGCTTGATGTCGCGATGCACCAGGCCGCAGGACTGCGCCTCGGAGAGCGAGTGGCACACCTGCCGCAAGCAGGTAGATGGCCCGCTCGGGCGGAATCGGCCCGAAGCGCCGGAGCAGTGAGTCGGCATCGAGCCCCTCCAGCAGTTCCATCACGTAGTAGAAGGCGCCGTCGTCGGCCATGCCGAAATCGAAGAGCTCCACCGTATGGGGGGAGCGCAAACGGGCGATCACCTCGGCCTCGCGCTGGAATCGCCGCATGGCCTCGGCCGAGGCACCGGCGTGACCATCGCCGGCCGACAGACGGGCGGATGAGCTTGATGGCCGCGGGCCGGGTCAGCATCCGATGGCGGGCGCGCCAGACCTCTCCCATTCCCCCTTCACCCAGCTTCTCCTCCAGGCGATAGCTCCCCAGCTCGCGCGCCCGCTTGACCTCGGTGCCCAGGCGGTAGACCACCCGGGCGCCGACATAGGCCATGCCCACCACGAGCAGGTAGGGAAACACGAGCCCAAAGAAGAACTGCGCCGGGTTCAGCCGGAGCGAGGTCGCGCCGGAGCGATCATGAGTCCGATGATGACCGGGACGGAGCTGACCGACGCCAGGGCGGCCAGCACCGCCCGGCGGGGCGTGGTCGGCACCACCACCGTGAACAGCACGACCCACACGGCCACCCAGGAGAGGCCCAGGATAGCCCCTGATGGGTCTCGAGTGCCATGGGATCGCGCGAACTCGGCGGCGGCGATGGCGTAGCTGCTGGCGATCTCGAACACCAGGCCGACGTTCATGACGGTGGGAAGCGGAGAAGCGCTCGCTCCGGATCACGGCTGCGACGAGCAACGCCACCACGATCCCGATCACGCCGGGACCCCACTGGATGAAGCTCCCGAGGAAGTCGGGCTCGCTCCTCCGGGAACAGCAGTGCCGGAAAGATCCCGGCCATGAAGAAGACGAACGCGTAGAGCAGGGCGAGAGTGCGAAGGCGGCCGGCGGATTGCTGGAGCAGGTCGAGCGGGAGACCCAGCGAGCGTCCGCGGGTGGCCGAATCGCCTGCCGGGGCGTGCATGAGGGTGACTTGATGGTTTATCGCGGGCACCACCTACGTTAACCCGGACTGATAGCTTCGTCTAATCTCGCCCGGCTGTCCCACGTTCAGGTGCGACAAACTGTGGTCGTACCGTTACCCTAACGTTGCCAAACGCAGCCGCGCTGGCGATACTTTTTTATCTCACCGCAGCACCCCTGAGAAAAGATGTAGCCCGACAACCGCGCAATTTCTTGCATCGCGCGGGGCGGTCGCACTGTGCTCGCACGAGCACTCGAAAGGCGGAGCCACGCACGATGACGACTGCGATAGCGTCGCCCAGCATTGCGCCCAGGCCATCCAGCCATTCGGCCCCCGCCACAGCCCAGCCTCCGCGGATCGATCCCCTGGAGTCCGCCCGGGTGCAGACGCTTCGCGGCATAGCGTGTCTGTTGCTGGTTGCCTTTCATGCCATCGGATCATCTTCGGCTTCAGGACTGCACGCGCCGGACAGCTCCGTCTACCGGCACTTCACCAATCTGTTCGTCCACATCCGGATGCCGCTGTTCACCTTCCTCTCCGGCCTGGTATACGCCTACCGGCCGCTGCGGCCGGAACAGGCTCTCGAATTTTCGGGGAAGAAGCTGCGCCGCCTGGGCGTGCCGCTGATCGTCGCAACCACGGTCCTGTACACTCTGCACCTCGTGACGGATCACCGGGTGCCGCCGGCCTCCCAGGTCTGGACCATCTACATCTATCCCTATTGGCATCTCTGGTTCGTACAGGCGCTGCTGCTGGTGTTCGTTGCGGTGATCACGTTCGAGATCCTTGGCGCCCTATCGACGTTCCGCCAATTCCTGTACGTGTTCGCGCTCTCACTGGTGCTCTACTGCCGGCGGGCTGTTCGAGGGACACGAGGCCTTCGGCCTCAACAACGCCACGTACCTTCTGCCGTTCTTCCTGGCCGGTCTCGCCGCGCACCGCTACCGGGATCTGCTTCAGACGCCGCGTGCACTGACCCTGACGCTGGTGTGCCTCGTCGCGGCTCAGGGCTGGCATAGCTACTTCGTCCTGACTCGGACGCTCGCCCCGATAGATCCCGTGGCGCATCGGTCAGCCTTGAACCTGCTGATCGGCATATCCGCCAGCCTGAGCGCTCTGCAGCTGCTGCCGCGGCTGCGGCTTCATGGAACAGATCGGAGGGTCGTCTTACCCGATCTATCTCTACCACCCGGTCTTCGTGGCCGCAGCGCTCTCCGCCATCGGGACCCGGATCCCGCTTCCCACCAGCCTGCTGTTCGTGATGGCGGGAACCGTCGGCATCGTCGGGCCCAATGCTGCTGGAGCAGGCTGGCTGCCCGGATTCCGGCCGGCCGGCTGTTGCTCGAGGGCGGCACGGCAGGACTGGCGCAGCAGCGGGCCCGGGTGCCAGCAGCGCAGGGAGAAATAAGACCGGCGGCCTGAGGGCTACTCCGTAGGACCGGCCAATATCGTCTCCGTGGTTGTTGCAGAGTTGAGACACGGCTCGCGTTCGATCGTGCTAGACAAAAGGGGTACCATTCCCTACTCTCCGTATGTGATCCGAGCGACCGTCCGCCGACTTGGCGCCCTCTGCCTGCTCACCGCCTTTCTCGGTGGTGGGTTTGGCCTTTCGGATCTCGACGCTCTCCTATTCCACTCCAGGCCCGACGGTGCTCGAGCTGACGTCGCCCACTTCGACCAGCCCGGCGGCTGCGGGGCTCACGCCGAGCGGTGTGTGCTTGCGCTCGCAACGGCAAGAGTGGCGTCGGGCGTGTCGGTTCCGGTCAAGCTCCGGCTCAGTCCGGCGGTCACCCGGCCCATGGCCGGGGTCGCGTTGGTTCACCCATCCTCCTTCAGGGGCTCCCTCCAGCACTCCAGGGCTCCTCCTGGCAGCATCCACCGCGCTAACGAGAAGGCCTACCTTCAGCCAAGCCCCATTAACGCGTAGTCGCTTCGTGCAGATAGAGGCGCGGGGTAACGCACACACTGGAGGGCAGGATGCACTCATTGCTCCTGGCGCTTGCTTTGGCGGCGCCGAACCATTTGCACGTTGGTTCCAGATTCACCACCCCCCGCGGCACCTGAAGTGACCGGAACGGTGGTGGATTCCGCTGGAAAGCCGATCCCGGAGGCCCGGGTGACGCTGATCGAGCTGAAGCGGATCAGCTCGACCACACCCGAGGGTCGCTTCGTCTTTCCCGCGGTCGCTCCGGGACAGTATCACCTGTCGATTATCCGCCATCGGTTTTGCGCCGACGGTCGAGCCGCTGGTCGTGACCGAGTCGCGATACGTCTGTAATTATCCGGCTCAAGCCCTCGGTGGTCGAGTTGGAGGCGCTGCAGGTGACCGCCACACCCAACGCGACCACCCTGCTCAACTCGCCCGCAGCCGGTGAGCGCCCTGGGCGGCGACGAGCTGCGCCAGGCGCAGGCGCCGTCGCTGGGCGAGACGGTACAGGACGCTCCCCGGAGTGCGGAGCCTCAGCACCGGCACCGGCATCGGGAAGCCGGTGATCCGGGGGCTCACCTCCAACCGGGTCCTCGATCGTCGCCGACGGGCAGACGGCTGGAAACCCAGCAGTGGGGCGACGAGCACTCGCCCAATGTGGATACGGAGCGATGCCGAGCGGGTCGAGGTGATCCGCGGGCCGGCCAGCGTGCTCTACGGCTCCGATGCGCTGGGCGGCGTGGTCAACGTGGTGCCGAAGGAGCTGCCCGAGGCGATCGGCCGCGCCGGATTTGTGCGCGGCGCACGGTCACCGACCGCGTACAGCACCAACAACCAGCAGCCCGACGGCACGCTGGCCCTCGAGGGGGCGAGCGGCGGGTTCGGGCCGCGGACCTCGTTCACCGGCCGGACCAGCGACGACATCCGCACCCCGGTCGGCCCGCTCTTCAACAGCGGGAACCAGCTCGCTGGGCGGGACCGGCTCGGTGGGTTACCGGGGCGACTGGGGCAGCGTCAATGCCACCTACACCCATCGGGACGAGCGGCTGGAGATCCATGAGGACCCGGCCGAGGATCCCAGCAGCCACGCCGTTGCAGCGGATCGGCGAGGATCGCGCCAAGATCGGGACTGACCCTGCCACCGGGGCAACTCGCGCCTGGAAGGCTGACGCCGGCTTCGAGCGCAACCGGCGGCGGGAGTTCGAGGAGCAGGACGCACCCGAGGTGGCGCTCGGGCTCCTCTCGCAACACCTGGACCGCCAACCTCCACTTCCATCATGCGCCGCTGGGCCGCTGGGCCGGCGCGATCGGCGTTTCGGCCTGCACAACACCTTCGAGAAGTTCGGCGAAGAGACCCTGATCCCCAACACCAGCGCCTGGACCGGCGGGGCCTACACCTTCGAGCAGGCGGACTACGGCCGATGGAACCTCTCCGCTGGGCGGACGCTACGACTATCGCAAGCTCAACGCCGATGCCGACGCTGAGCTGGGGACACCGGCGAGCAGCGGACCTACAACTCCGTCACCGGTAACGCTCGGGGTGCTTTACCACCTCTCCGAGCCGGTGGCGCTGGTGCTGAACGTCGGGCCGGGGGTTCCGGGCGCCGTCCAGCTTCGATCTGTTCGCCAACGGAGTCCACGAGGGAACGGTCGCGTTCGAGCGGGGGAACCCGGACCTGAAGAACGAGCATTCCATCAATACCGACTTTGCCTTCCGGGCTCAGACCTCGAGAGTACGCGCGGAGCTCGGCGTCTTCGCCAACTACATTCAGAACTTCATCTACTCGCAGCCCACCCTCGGAGATCGACCCGGAGTCAGGTTTCCAGATCTTCGACGTGACTCAGGGTGATGCGCGGCTGCTCGGCTTCGAGGGTGCGGTCGAGTATCATCCGACCCGCTATCTCCATCTGCAGGGCTCGGCCGACTATACCAACGGCACCAACACCACATTGGACACGCCGCTTCCTACCATGCCACCCCTTCGTGCGACGTATCTAGTGCGGCTGGAGGGCGACCGCCTCGGCGGATTGGAGAGTCCCTATTTCTCGATCGGTGGGGAGACCAACTCCCGCCAGGATCGGCTGGACCCGAGTGAGGCGGAGTTCTTCAGCGAAAGCGGCTATTCGTCGGCCGGCTACACCCTGCTCAATCTCGCTGGCGGCTTTAACCTGCCGGTGGGGAACCAGGGACTCAGGGTAGACCTGGAGCTGCGCAACGCCACCGATAAGAAGTACGCCAACTTCCTGAGCCGCTATAAGACGTATGCGCTGGATCCTGGCCGCAATCTCATAGTGCGGCTGACTACCAGCTTTTGAAGAGGCACCACCATGCAGCGGTCATCGGCCATGAACCCGCAACGGGTTCTAGACTAATCGTTGCGCTTTGAGCCAGTAGTAGAGCTCGTCGATCCAATGGTCGCTGCTGGTGCCCTGCTTCCTCATGCCGAACCCATGGCCACCGGCACTGAAGACGTGGATCTCGGGCCTCTGGCCTGCTGAAACCAGCGCGTCGCGAAACCTCAGCACCGGATCCAGCGCTACCCGATCGTCCTGGGCCCAGGCCATAAACAGCGGCGGTAGACTGGCTGGGACCGCCGGCATGACGCCGAAAGGTCCGCCATAGATAAAGGCGGCGAAGTTGGGCCGGCCCGCCGAGTCGGCTTGCAACACCGCCCCACTCGCCACCATTGCTCCGGCGGAGAAACCCAGAAATCCGATCCGATCCGGGGAGACGCCCCACTCCGCGGCGTGTCGCCGGACTACCTTGAGAGCCTGAATGCCGTCGGCGATGCCGTATCGCCCGGCGGTATCCATGTCCATCTCGGGGATTCCCTCCTGGAGCTTCTGGACAGTACGGTACTTGAGCAGGAAGGCGGCAATGCCGCGAGCTCGCAGCCACTCGGCCACTTCCCTGCCCTCGAGCCCGACGGTTAACGCGACGAAGGCTCCGCCCGGAGCGATGATCACACCCGTGCCGGTGGCCTTGGATCGCTCCGGGAGATACGGTGTCAGAGTGGGAGTCACCACATTCATCACGACGCTGCCGACCGGCGTGTGCTCGAAGGTCCGCTCCGTCTGGGTCCAGTGCCCCACCCGGGAGCCATCCCGGGCCAGATCCTGATTGCCTGAGCCGTCAGGGTGCCGGTGCACCCCGCCATGGCCGCCGCAACCAGGAGCAGCCGACGTCGCCCGCTCACGGGGGACCTTCGCTGCGGACGGAAAGTGCGTGACGGAACACGTTCACCGGGTCGTATCGAGCCTTGATCCGCTGAAGGCTGGGATAGTTCCGCTGATAGTACAGGGTGGACCAGGGGACGCCCGAAGTATTGAGCGCCGGATCGGCCAGATCGGTGTCGGGGTGATTGATGAATGCGCCATCGTAGCGCTCGCCCGGAACCGGCACGCCGCCGGTTCCGGCGAACAACTCCCGGTAGAACGTCCGCGCCCATCTCAGGTTCTGCTCTTCATCCTTCGGATCCACCCAACCGGTGCTGCAGGCCAGATCCAGAATGGAGCCTCTCTGGGCCGAGGCCGTCGCGTCGGGTGCAATGGTATTGATCCTTCCTCCGTAGCTGGCCATCCCCAGCATGCCGCCCATCGCGTCGTAGTCGTCCCGGGTCAGAAAATCGTACGCGATGTCGATCTGTTGGTCGGTGAGCCGCTTCCGGAGCAAGGCATCTTTCACCTTTACGCTCGCCCCGCCTGGCGGCGCGGCGAAGAGATCGGGGAGCGGGTTCAGCGCAAAGTCCAGCCAGGACATGGCCGCCGTGTCCCCAGTCCCCGGCTCATTGACTCCATTACACAGCGCCGCCAGATGCTCGCGCCACTGACGGTCGGCCTCTGAGGCCGTGCTCACCCCGCGATAGATGATCTTGCCGAATTGCTTCCGATGAATCTCGAACAGGGTCCAGAGCGACGCATTGGGCGAGCCGGACTGACTGTTGCGCTCGCACCAGGTTCCGTGGTTCTGCAGCAGTCTCAGAAAGCTGGGGCGGTCCACGTCGCTCCAGCTCCATTCGGCCTTGAAGGTCGTGACTTTCTCGGGCGCGCGGGGCAAGAGGGTCTGGGGGTTCTCTCCGCTGGAATCCGGTGAGCGAAACCAGTAGCGGGTCACCACCCCGAAGTTGCCGCCGCCACCACCGGTGTGGGCCCACCATAGCTCGCGATTGGGATCCGATGCTTCGCGGGTAGCAACGACGCTCCCGGCCGATCCGTGCAGATCGACGGTGACTACCTCCACCGCGTGCAGGTAGTCCGCCGCCAGGCCGAGCTGGCGGCAGAGGAAGCCGAATGCGCCGCCGGCAACGTGTCCGCCCATGCCGATGGCGGGATATTCACCCAGCGGCACCACCGTTCCCCAGTTCCGGTCCAGCGCTTCGAAGGTCTCCCCCACCGTGGCGCCGGCCTCGATCGCCACCGCACCCATTCCAGGATCGTAGTAGACCCGCTTCATGGGCGAGAGGTCCAGGATCACCCGCACCTCGGGATCGGAGACGAACCCCTCGAGGCAGTGTCCGCCGCTGGTCACGACGAGACGGCGCCCTTCCTTCACCGCCTCTTCCACCGCGGCGATCACCTCATCGGTCGAGCCGGCCCGCTGGATGTAGTCGGGGCGGGCGCTGAACCGCTTGTTGAAGCGCTTCTCGAGGACTGCGGCGTAACCCGGGTCGTTAGGGAGGATTCTATGCTGGCAAAGATTCGACCGTACTCAGTCACGCTCGACGCCACCCCGGCGCTCCGAAGAGACTGCCAGAGCAGCACCTGGTTGGCAGTAAGGACCGGCTTGTCCAGAGCCTTTTCCAGAGCAGCGATAGCGCCAATCGCCCGAAGGCCGTTGCCGCCTATGAACACGGCATCGGCGACGGCTGGGAACATTAGCTCTCGTCCATTCGTAGACTTCGGCTGGAGCGACTTCGGTGAACGATCTCGACGGGAGAATGCGCGAGCTACGGAGCACCTCGAATCCTTGACTGCGAAAATAACTGGCTCCTTGTGCTTCGAGTTCTTCAGCAAACCAGGGCGGATGGACCAGCGCGACACGGTGCGCTCCCAAGCGACGGAGTGCTTCGGTCGCTGCACTGCAGGTGAACAGCACCGGAATCTTTCCGGAGCGGCTCTCCAACCGGGCACGGACGGCCTTATCACCTTCGGTCCCCAACACGTAGCTGCTGCTGGTGAACGCGAAGAGAATGAAGCCGTGGCGCGCAGCTGGGTGAGCAGCTCCACGGCTGTATCGACGTGGGGAGGTTCGGCGAACGTGCGAGGAGAACCCGGCTGCCGGGCGACGCGGGAACCATGGATCGAGATACCGCGTGGCGCCATGGCCGCCATCTCTGATTCCGGCACCGGATCGAAATCCGGGGTCAACACTCCCAGTCGTGCAACCGAGCCCCGGCCATCCACCGCCCACTTCGGTTCCTGGGCCAGCTCAATGGTGGGAGATCGGATGAGAGGTGCACCCAACCCCGCCGCGGCACCGAGAGCGACGAACTGACGGCGTTTCATGCCACAGCCTGAGCTCATGGAAGAGCCCTTCATGAGGGCGGCCGACCGGAGGAGTCCCTGCTGGCAAGTGGGCTCTTCAGCGCCAGCCGGATTTGGGCCAGATGATGCTCGTTGTGCGACTGGCAACCTTGTCGAACTCATCCTTGAGTGTTCGCACCCCGGTGACGCTGTGGACAAACTCCAGGTGCCCCTTGGTCTCGTAGTACCGCCCGGCGTAATAGATGATAGCATCGCGGACCGATTGATAGATTCGGCGCGAGAGCTCGAGAGGCACCTGGGCGTAATCCAGGCCATTGGCCCAGGCATCCTGATCGTAAACCCAGAGCACCTGACGCGGCTCGCTGAGCACTCGACGAATGCGGTCGAACAGTACGGTTTCGCTGTCGGAGAGGTGGTGGAGGATATATCGAATTGACCACTTGTCCGGGCCGTAGCGGCGCTCCAGATCGGACTTCTCCAGGGAGTAGTACCGTAGCGTCTCGTCGCGAGTTCTTTCCAGCTCCGGGATGAGCTGCATGGCTCTCAGTCGCCAGTCAAGTCGCTGCGCGACGTCAGAAGTCAGGTGTGAAGTTCACTTCTCCCGCGGCTGCGCCAGTACCCGTTCGGTGAAATCCAGGCGCTCCTGCATCTCGTTCAGGTCGGCCCGCAGGTTGCTCACCTCGAACTGAAGATCCTCCAGTCCGGACTGAAGCTCTCCCGGCTCAGCGCTCGGTTGCAACCTCCCTCGCAGGCGCTGGGCCCAGAGCCCCAACCCGAGCGCCAGAGCGGCGTGCACTGCGGCATGGTACGGCTCCGCGGCCCCCGCGGCAAATCCGACCGCAACCAGATTGACGGCGCTCAATACCACCGCGATCGGCTGCCAGATTTTCGGCTTGAAGGTCATGACGCATCCTCCGGCTCGAGTGCACCAGCTCAGTTAATGGATGCCTACGATTGGTCGGGGGCTGATGTTTCAGTCTGGGACTGCCCTCGGCCTGATGGCTCCAATGCCGGTCCTCCGAGACGCGACCCGCTCCATCACCAGGACGGCCAGTGCAGCCATGGCCAGGAAGTTGAGACCGACGGCTTCGCCCCGAGGGTGATTCATCAATTCCAGAGTAGATCGGCTCCCCAATCCCCACATGGGGGCCAGTCCGGTCTTGCCGATCCATACCCCAAATTGTGCCCCGCAATAGAAGAGGTAAAGCATGCTGGCCGAAGAATACGCGGGTATTTGCAGGGCCTGCACCAGAAGGGAGAGCGGATAGCCGCGGGGGAGATCGAACCACAGCTCGCGGCCGGCATAGGCGCAGAGAGCAAACGGAATGCCGAGGGAGCCGATGATCAGCCGCTGGAGCAAGCTCAGGCCTGAAGCCGCCGCCGAGCTGGAAGCGACGGCCATGCCGATGAATCCGCCGGCGATCTCCAGCCCTGCCACCAGTCTCCGGGCCCGTGGAATCATCTAGGAGGCTCGGCGCAGCTTCAGCCAGACCGTCACCACTCCGACGGCCAGGCAGCCGGTGGCCAGCACGCCGGCGAAGAAGAACAGCAGCCCGGGTCCGACCGGGTTGGGGTTTGGGATCGGGCCAGAGACCGATTTCAGCGGCAAGGATGATGGCAACCAGCGGTGTCGAGCCGAGGAGCAGCAGAGTCAGGCCGGTTCGGACCCAGCCCGAGCCGAAGGTAGGCAGGGCGGTGGGATCCACTGGTGAAGACCCAGGCGAGCAACCCGAGCGGCGGTGCCAGAATGCACAGCAGGAGGACCAGCGGGTTGGGTCCGGATGTGGGGTTTCGGTTGTCCGGCACGGGGCCTGACCTCTAGGTGGCAGACCCCTTAATTGTCCGCACAACCGGGCATTTCCTTTAGTGATGGCTTTACTCTCTCGTTACACGAACGGACGGTTCCTGTGACTTGGCGGACTGTATTTCCGTGACTTGGTACCTGTTGGTTTACTGTTCGCGAGCAGCTACCTGCTCGGAGCTCGTGAGGGAAGTGCCCCCTTCCTACAGAGGAGAGAGGTCATGACTATAGGGCTCCGCCCTTCTGCGATGGCATCACTGATCTTGTGGCTCACCTCCTTCGGGGTGGCTGCAGCGCAGACCACCGCGCCAAAGATCGAGACCACCGTTCTGGTCTACGCCCAGTACGGCTACCAGTTCAATAGCGATTCGGTAACCGGGAGGAATCTCAACGCCTTCGACCTTACCCGGGCCTACATCAACGTGACCGGCAAGTTCGTCGAAGGGGTGTCAGTCAGGGTGACGCCGGACATTTACCGGGTAGCGGATGGCTCGCTGGCCTTTCGGCTCAAGTACGCCTACGCGGCCTATACTCCAGAAAACAGTCCCCTCACCGCCAAGTTCGGGGTCATGCACACACCCTGGCTTGATTGGGAGGAAGCGCTGTGGGATTACCGGATGCAGGGCCAGATGGCAATGGAGCGGTTCCGCAGCCCTGCCGCCGCCGGTTACCTCGCATCTTCGGATTTCGGGGCCGGAGTCGACGGCAAGTTCGGGTACGACAACGTCAACTTCCAGGTCGGGGTTTACAACGGTGAGTTCTACTCCAAGCCGGAGAGCGATTCATACAAGGATTTCGAGGCCCGGGTCTCGGTGCGGGTCCTGAAGACGGACGATTTCAGCCGGGTGGGTGGCCTTCGGATCACCGGTTATGCCGGAGTGGGCCAGCCCACCGGTGGCGGAACCAGGGATCGCTATATCGGCATGGTGTCCTACCGATCCAAGATGCTCACGCTGGCTGGTGAATACGGGCGGGGACGTGACCGGCTCGACAATCTCGCGCCGGTCACCGGAACTCCGCCACCCGCCGCGGTGCCCCAGACCGACTCTGATGTGTGGAGCTTCTTCGGGGTGTTCAACGTGCCGAACACGAGAGCCGGAATCCTCGCGCGATACGACCGGCAGACCCCGAGTACGGACATCAGCGGGAACGATCAGGAGCGGGCGATCGGCGGCGTCTCCTATCAACTCACTCCGCAGGTACGCCTCCTGGGCGACATCGACACCTTCTGGAACGAACCGGGTATCTACACCAACGCGGTAAACTCGACCCGTACCACCGGATTCATCCATATGCAGTTCAATTTCTAACCGGCGCAGCGTACTCGGAGACAGAGCATGAGACAGCACTCCACGATCGGCTCGGGCATCGCGCTTCTGATCGGGTTGGCCATGCTGAGCGGCCCGCAGGCCAGCGCTCAGGTGACCCTCACCGGTGCCGGAGCCACGTTTCCCAATCCGATTTATACCAAGTGGTTTGACGCCTACAACAAGAGGACCGGCGTTCAGATCAACTACCAGTCGATCGGCTCAGGCGGAGGCATCCGCCAGTTCACCGAGGGCACGGTGGATTTCGGAGCCAGCGACGGCCCGATGAGCAACGAGCAGATGCAGGCCGTGGGTGGCAAGGTTCTCCACGTGCCCACCGTGCTCGGGGCCGTGGTCCTGACCTACAACCTCCCCGGACTGGGCGAGACAAAGCTCAAGTTCGACGGACCCTACCATCGCCGGGATCTTCCAGGGCAAAATCACCAAGTGGAACGACCAGGCCATTGCCGGACTGAATCCGGGAGTCAAGCTCCCTGACTCGGACATCATCGTGGTACATCGGTCGGACGGGTCGGGCACGAGCTACATCTTTACCGACTTCCTGGCCAAGGTGTCACCCGAGTGGAAGACCAAGGTCGGCAAGGCCACCTCGGTCAACTGGCCCACCGGCTTGGGCGGAAAAGGAAACGAGGGCGTGACTCAGCAGATCAAACAGACCGAAGGATCGCTGGGCTATGTTGAGCTGATCTATGCCCTGTCGAACGGACTTCCGTACGCCGACATCAAGAACAGCTCCGGGAAGTTCGTGGAGCCTTCCCTCGCCTCGGTAACGGCTGCCGCGGCAGGGGCCAAATTTGACAAAAACACGGATTTCCGGGTCTCCATCACCAACGCGCCCGGAGCCGAGGCCTATCCGATCTCCTCCTTCACCTGGCTCTTGATTCAGCCCGACATCAAGGACGCGGCCAAGGGCAAGGCCATCAGAGACTTTCTCGCCTGGATGCTGACCCCCGATGCGCAAAAAATGGCCGAGGACTTGAAGTACGCTCCGCTGCCCCAGCCGGTGGTTCAGTTGGTCCAGGCTCGGCTGCCCTCGCTGAAGGCCGATGGGAAGATGATCGCGGAGCGTTGAGCAGCGTCCAACTACGGTGAGAGCGCATAACAGCACATGATTCCAACCCGATGGTTCCCATTTCCGGCTGGCCTGCTCCTCTTGCTTCTGAGCTGTTCCGCAGGAGATCGCGCCACGAATTCAGGACGAGCCGCTCCGGGCCGAACTGCCAGCCGGTGCGGCTGCACTGACCGGCGCCGGCGCCACCTTCCCCAATCCGATCTACACCAAATGGTTCGACGCCTACAACAAGGAGACCGGCGTCCGGATCAACTACCAGTCCATCGGCTCCGGTGGCGGCATCCGGCAGTTCACCGAGGGCACGGTGGACTTCGGCGCCTCCGATGCGCCCATGACCGATGCCCAGATGGATGCGGTCAAGGGCAACGTGCTGCATGTCCCCACCGTGCTCGGCGCGGTCGTCGCTACCTATAACCTGCCCTCGGCAGGCAAGACGGCTCTCAAGCTCGATGGCCCTACCCTGGCGGACATCTTCCTGGGCCGGATCAGCCGATGGAACGACCCCCGGCTCGCCTCTCTCAACCCCGGGGTAAAGCTGCCCGATCAGGACATCATCGTGGTCCACCGCTCCGATGGCAGCGGTACCACCTTTGTCTTCACCGATTACCTGTCGAAGATCTCCCCCCAGTGGAAGGGAGCGGTCGGCAAGGGCACCTCGGTGCAGTGGCCCACCGGTTTGGGCGGTAAGGGCAATGAAGGTGTCACCCAGCAGGTCAAGCAGACCGAGGGCGCGCGTCGGCTACGTTGAGCTGATCTATGCCATATCTAATGGCTTACCCTACGCCTGGATGAAGAACGCCGAGGGAGCCTTCATCGAGCCCAGCCTCAAGAGCGTGTCGGCAGCGGCGGCGGGTGCCCGGCTCGGTCCGGACACCGACTTTCGGGTGAGCATCACCGGCGCCTCGGGAAAGGATTCCTACCCGATCGCGTCGTTCACCTGGCTGCTGGTTCCCCGGCAACCCCGCGACAGCGCCAAGGCCAGGCTGCTTCACGGGTTCCTCCAATGGATGCTCCAGCCCAACGCTCAGCGGATGGCCGCCGATCTGCATTACGCGCCGCTCCCGGTGCCGGTGATCGAGCTGCTGCAGCAACGACTCTCCCAGAAATAGTCCCGCCGTGACCTAGCCGTTACCTGCCCGTGACGGCGCCCGAGAGGGTCCGCTCTACACTCATGGCATGACCGCGGTCCAGCAGCCCCAGGAAATCGCCTCCCTCGCTTCGGTCTCGCTCGAGCGAGCCAATCACGGCGACCGGATCTTCAAGCTGGTCCTCACGTTCGCCGCTGTGCTCATCCCCATCCTTCTGGCATTTCTGGTCTACGAGCTGTGGAGCGGAGCGCGGCTTGCGGCAGGCCGGTTCGGCTTCGACTTCATCACCTCGAGCACCTGGGACCCGGTGGCGGAAGAGTTCGGCGCGTTCCCGCTGATCTTCGGGACCCTGCTCTCCTCGCTGATCGCTCTCCTGATAGCGGTGCCGCTCTCGCTCGGCGTCGCGATCTATCTGACGGAGTTCGCGCCCCGCGTGGTCCGCCAGCCGGTGGCCTTTCTCATCGGGTTGCTCGCCGCCATCCCCAGCGTGGTCTACGGGCTCTGGGGGATCTTCGTCCTGGTCCCCGCGCTCCGCACCACCGCCTTTCCTCTGCTGCGGAAGGCCTTCGGATTTCTCCCGCTGTTCGAGGGCCCGATCTACGGGCCGTCGATGCTCGCAGCCGGAATCATCCTGGCCATCATGGTGATGCCGTACGTGATGTCGGTGTCCCGGGAAGTGTTGCTGGCGGTTCCGAACAGCCAGCGGGAAGCGGCCCTGGCACTCGGCGCCACGCGCTGGGAAGCAGTCACCAGCGCCGTGGTTCCCTACGCCCGCTCCGGATTGATCGGCGCCATCATCCTGGGACTGGGCCGGGCCTTGGGCGAGACCATGGCGGTGACCATGGTGATCGGCAACCGGCACGAGATCGCCGCCTCTCTTTTTGCTCCGGGCTACACCATGGCTGCGGCGATCGCCAACGAATTCTCCGAGGCGGTGGGCGATCTGCATCTCTCGGCGCTGGCCTACGTCGCCTTCGTGCTTTTTCTGGTGACCGTGCTGGTGAATGCCGGCGCCCGGCTCCTGATCTGGCGAGTAGCCCGCGGCTCCGGGGCGGGGAGCAGCGCGCTGTGAGAGGAGCTCGGCAGTGAACCGGCGGGTGCTGCGACGGGCTCTCAGCAATCTTATGGTGGGGCTGATGATCGGCGCCGTGATTGTGGCGCTCATCCCGCTGTTCTTCATCCTGCTGAATCTGGTGGCCAAGGGAGCGGGCAGTCTCTCGCTCGACTTCTTTACCCGGACACCGGCTCCGGCCGGTGAGACCGGAGGCGGCGTGGTGCATGCGCTGGTGGGAACCCTGCTCATCGTGGGCACGGCCAGTCTCATCGGCTTGCCCATCGGAGTGGGTGCCGGGATCTACTGCGCCGAGTATCCCACCAGCCGGCTCACCTGGGTCAGCCGCTTCGTGGCGGACGTGTTGAACGGCACGCCTTCCATTGTGGTCGGCGTCTTTGCCTGGGCCTGGATCGTAGCCCGGCAGAAGCACTTCTCCGGGCTGGCCGGAGGCGTGGCGCTCTCGCTGCTGATGATTCCCATGGTGCTCCGGACCACGGAGGAGATGATCAAGCTGGTGCCCAACTCGCTGCGTGAGGCTGCGCTGGCCCTGGGATATCCCCGCTGGCGCACCAGTCTTTCGGTGGTGGTTCGCACCACGCTGCCGGGAATCATGACCGGCGCTCTCCTCGCCATCGCCCGTATTGCCGGCGAGACCGCCCCACTCCTGTTCACCGCGCTGGGCAGCCAGTACCTGAGCTATGACCTGAACCAGCCGATGGCCGCACTGCCGCTCACCGTCTTCAACTATGCCACCGGCCCCTACGAGGAGTGGCATCAATACGCCTGGGCCGCCGCTCTGGTGCTGATTCTGGTCGTCCTCCTCTTGAGCCTGGGAGCTCGCCTTGCCATTCGCCGCTTCAGCCTCAATGGCTGAGCTCACCTTGAGCCGCGCCGCTGCCGCGACCCGCCCGGAGCCGGAGACGGCCCCGCAGCCCCGCATCGTGACCGACAAGCTTTCGGCCATGTACGGCAAGTTCACCGCGGTGAAGTCGGTGTCACTCAGCTTTGCGCCCAACCGGGTGCACGCCCTGATCGGGCCGTCCGGGTGCGGCAAGTCGACCTTTCTCCGGGCCCTGAACCGGATGCACGAGCTGTCGGACCATGGCTGGATCACCGGCCGGGTGCTGCTCGACGGGGCCGACATCTATGCCCCCAGGGTCAACGTCATGCAGCTGCGGCGCCGGGTGGGCATGGTCTTTCAGCGGCCCACGCCGTTTCCCACCATGTCGGTCTATGACAATGCGGCGGCGGGGCTCAGGGTAAATGGAAGGATGAGCCGGTCAGAGGTGAATGAGCGGGTGGAGCAGGCTCTGCGCCAGGCGGCTCTGTGGGACGAGGTGAAGGACCGGCTCAAGGCAAGCGCGATGGCGCTCTCCGGCGGTCAGCAGCAGCGGCTCTGCCTGGCTCGTACCATCGCGCCTTCTCCCGACGTCGTTCTGCTGGACGAGCCCACTGCATCCCTGGACCCCCAGGGCACCCAGCGGATCGAGGAGCTGCTCTTCGAGCTCAAGCGAGACTTCACCATCATCATCGTGACCCACAACATGCAGCAGGCGGCCCGGGTCTCCGACACTACCACCTTCTTCTACCTGGGCAGCATGATCGAGACCGGACCATCCCGCCAGATTTTTACCGCACCCCGGCACGATCAGACCGAGGCATACATCACCGGGAGGTTTGGATGAGTGCGGTGACCATCCCACGCAGCAACGAGGGAGCGATGGAACGCGGCAACGAGGGAACGACGGTACCGGCACGCTTTCCGACCTTCCGTCATTCCGCCGTTCCGCCTCAGGGTCTGCTATCGAGGTTCGCGATTTCGACTTCTTCTACGGCCCGCGTCAGGCCCTAAAAGGCCTGAACTTTTCGATCCCGCGGAAGGCGGTCACCGCCATCATCGGGCCGTCCGGCTGCGGCAAATCCACCTTTCTCCGCTCCATCAACCGGCTGAACGATCTGATTCCCCGGGTGCGCCACCAGGGAGATATCCAGGTGGAGGGCGATGTCGGTATTCGGCCCGGGCACCGACCTGGTCTCGCTCCGGCAGCGGGTGGGCATGGTCTTTCAGCGCCCCAATCCGTTCCCCAAGACCGTGTTCGAGAATGTGGCCTACGGTCCCGCCCTCAACGCGCTGGTGAGCCGGCGCGATCTGCCCGACCTGGTCGAGCGTTGCCTCCGGCAGGCGGCGCTTTGGGACGAGGTGAAGGATCGGCTGGAGGAGCCTGGCACGGGATTGTCCGGAGGCCAGCAGCAGCGGCTCTGCATTGCCCGGGCGCTGGGGAACCAGCCGGAGGTGCTCCTGATGGACGAGCCCTGCTCGGCGCTGGACCCGATTGCCACTCAGCGAATCGAGGAGCTGATCGTCGAGCTGAAGCAGCACTACACCATCGTGATCGTGACCCACAACATGCAGCAGGCGGCGCGGGTCTCCGACTACACCGGCTTCTTCGATCGCGGCGAGCTGGTCGAGTTCGACGAGACCGAGCGGCTCTTCACCAAGCCGGCCCACGAGCGCACCGAGGCATATATCACCGGGAGATTCGGATGAGCGTCGACGTTCATCGTCATTTTCATGACGAGCTGAGCCACGTCAAGGTGCGGCTGCTCACCATGTCCGGTGAGGCGGAGGCCGCGCTGGGCCTGGCGGTCGAGGCGCTGCTGGAGCGCGACAGCGAAAAGGCCAGGCGGGTGATCGCCGGCGACCGGGTGATCGACGCGATGGAAGTGGAGATCGAAGAGCAGTGCGTCAATCTCCTGGCGCTGCAGCAGCCGATGGCGCGAGACCTCCGCATGCTCACCTCGGCGCTCAAGATCGCCAACGACCTCGAGCGGGTGGGCGACCACGCGGTCAACATCGCCCAGTCGACCGAGCGGCTGCTTCAGGCCCGGCCCATCGCGCCGGAGCCCGAGATCGTGGAGATGGCCCGCCTGGCCCGGGAGATGCTCTCCGATGCGCTGGAGGCCTTCATCCGCGGCGACGCCGCCGGTGGGCGGGAAGTCTGCCGGCGGGACGACAAGGTGGATGCGCTGCACGGATCGGTGTTCCGCATTCTGCTCACCCACATGATGGAAGACCCGCATACCATCGGCGCGGGTATGGAGCTGTTTCTGGTGAGTCGGAACCTGGAGCGGATCGCCGACCTGGCAACCAACATCGGCGAAGACGTGGTCTTTCTGGTGGAAGGGCGCTCGATCAAGCATCACGCCGAGGATCGGGGAGAGGCGCGGGAAAGTCCGGCACGGTCTTCGAGATAGGATCGGGAGGATCCACCACAGAGGCACAAAGGACACAGAGATTCGGGACGGATTCGATATCGCCGCAGCCTCAGCAGCGAACATCTTCCCTTAAACCTTGCAAGCTTGAGATCCGAAAGCTTACAAATCAAACTACAAAAATGTGAAGGGAATGATGACTGCTACCGCGATGGTGGTCTACGAGGTGCCAGATCCCTCTGTGTCCTTTGTGCCTCTGTGGTGAATTGCTTCACTCGCCGTACGGAATCCAGATGTTCTTGACCTGAGTGGCCTGCTCCAGGAACTCTTCGCCCGCGCCGAGCTCCGCGCTCGGTCCAGTCGCCGGCTCCGGCCTCATCGACCCAGGTTCGCTTCATGTTGCCGGCCGAGAGCCGTTCCACTTCCGCTCCAGTCTCCGCGTCCCGAAGTACCAGATCCCGTCCACATCGTCGTGAGCGGCCAGGATCGCGTCCTAACTCCCGAGCATCGCCGGTTACGATGTTGATGACACCGTCGGGTACGTCCGAGGTCTCCAGCACCTGATACAGATCCGTGGCCGCCAGCGGGGCCGCGGCCGATGGAATCGCCACCACGGTGTTGCCCAGGGCCACCGCCGGAAGCACGGCGGACACGAAACCAAGCAGCGGCCATTCGCCCGGAGCGACCACGCCGAGCACGCCGATCGGCTCCGGCATGGCCAGGGTCACGTTGCGATACGGCGTATGGTGAACCGCGCCATCGTACTTGTCGGCCCAGGCCGCATAGGTGTACATCCGCTCGATGGTGAGGGCGACTTCGTTCTGCGTTCCCGCCCGCCGAACGTCTGCAGCCGAGCCGGCGAACTCCTCGGCCCGGGCGGCCAGGTTCTCCGCCAGATAGTAGAGCACCTGGGCCCGGACATGCGCGGTGGCGCGGGCCCAGCCGGCCGCCTTGTGCGCCGCTTCGACCGCATTGCGAATGTCCTTGCGATTCCCCTGCCCCACTTCGCCCAGGTGTTTGCCCGGCGGTCCAGCACCGGGAGGCTGTAGCCCGAATCAGGGCGGACCTGTTTGCCGCCGATGTAGAGCTTCGGGGTGCGGTCGATGGGCGGGACAGGCGGAGCGGCGGAGCGGCGGAGACGGTCGGACGCCTGTCTGACCGCCGGTTGCGGCTTCACCGCTCTTCGGATGCTTCCCTGCTCGTGCACTGACCGCCTGTACCGCCTGCCGCCCGCTGCCCGGCCGCCCCGCTCCCCCGCCCACTTCACATACTCCCTGCAGCCCCTCTCGTCCCCCTTCGCGCCCGAAGCCGCTCTCCCGGTAGCCGCCGAAGCCGCTGGCGGCATCGAAGACATTGGTGCAGTTGATCCAGACGGTGCCGGCCTTGAGCTGGGGCGCAACATCGAGCGCCAGGTTGATGTTTTCGGTCCAGACGCTGGCGGCCAGGCCGTAGCGGGTGTTGTTGGCCAGCTCCACCGCTTCGGCCGGGGTGCGGAAAGTCATCAGCACCACGACCGGGCCGAAGATCTCCACCTGTGCGATGGTCGCCGCCGGCGACACCTCGGTGAACAGCGTTGGCGGAAAGAACCAGCCATCCCGGGGGCAGCTCCAGGAGGGCTGCCACAGGGTGGCGCCCTCGTCTTCGCCCCGCCGCACCAGCTGCTGAATCTTCTCCAGCTGCACTGGGGCGATGATGGCGCCCATGTCCACCGCCTTGTCGAGGGGATCCCCCACCCGAAGCGTCTCCATTCGCGCCTTGAGCTTGGCGACCAGACGTTCCTGCGATCCTTCCTGCACCAGAATCCGCGAGCCGGCGCAGCAGACCTGGCCCTGGTTGAACCAGATGGCGTCCACCACGCCTTCCACCACGCTGTCCAGATCGGCTGTCGCCGAACACGATGAAGGGAGACTTTCCGCCCAGCTCGAGCGACAACTTCTTGCCGCTGCCCGGCCGTCGCCTGCCGAATGAGCCGTCCCACCTCGGTCGAGCCGGTAAAGGCGATCTTGTCCACGTCGGGGTGCTTCACCAGAGCCTCGCCGGCGCGCCCGTCTCCGGTCACGATGTTCACCACCCCGGCCGGGAGACCGATCTCCTCGCACAGCTCGGCAAAGCTCAGCGCCGTCAGCGAGGTGAATTCGGCCGGCTTGAGCACCACGGTGTTTCCCATGGCGAGCGCGGGGGCAATCTTCCAGGCCAGCATCAAGAGCGGGAAGTTCCACGGGATGATCTGCCCGATCACTCCCACCGGCTCCCGGTCGGGCAGCTCCTGCTCCATGAGCTGGGCCCAGCCGGCATGGTGATAGAAGTGGCGCGCCACCAGCGGCACGTCGATGTCGCGGGATTCCCGGATCGGCTTGCCGTTGTCGAGCGACTCCAGGACGGCAAAGAACCGGCTGTGCTTCTGAATCTGCCGGGCGATGGCGTAGAGGTAGCGGGCCCGGCCGTGCCCGCCGAGGGCCCACCAGTCCGGCTGCGCCTTGCCGGGCGGCGGCCACCGCCCGATCGATGTCGGCGGGACTCGCCTGGGTCAGCGTCGCCAGGGGCTTCGCCGGTGGCCGGGTTCAGCGTCTCGAACGTCTCCCGGCCCGGCTCGCTCCACCCTCCTCCGATAAACAGCCCGAAGCGCCGCCCTTGCGCGCTCGAGCCATTCCTGCGCCGGCCCAGCCGACTCCGGTGCCGGTCCATACTCCATCGACTGGAAGATCTCAGGAACTGATGCCATGACCGGTTCTCGTGCAGGGTGAGAGGTGAGAGGTCGAGCGGTGACGAGTCGGGAAGTGAGCAGGGAGAAGTGAGGGGAACTTATCAGTGCCGATCCATGTTCCCGCTTACTTCTTACCTCTCACCTGTCTTACTTCGTTACCCGTGTACGGGTGCCGGTGGGCGGCCGAGTAGCGGCCGGTCACGAAGTGCTCCAGTTGCCGCTCGATGTCCGAGAGCAGCGTGCTGGCGCCGATGCGGAACAGGTCGGGCCGGAGCCACAGATCGCCCAGCTCATCCTTCATCAGCGCCATCCAGTCCAGCGCCTCTCGGGCCGAGCGGATCCCGCCCGCGGCCTTGAGCCCGACGAGGTGCCCGGTGCGTTCCTGGTACTCTCGGATCGCCCGACACATCACCAGGCCCACCGGCAGGGTGGCGTTCACCGGCTCCTTGCCGGTCGAGGTCTTGATGAAATCGGCACCCGCCATCATGCAGACCAGCGCAGCGCGGGCAACGTTTCGCAGCGTAGCAAGCTCGCCGGTCGCGAGGATGGTCTTGATGTGGGCGTCACCACAGGCCTCCCGCATGGTCCGCACCTCGTCGTAGAGCGCCGACCAGTTCTCGGTCAGCACATGAGCCCGGGTGATGACCACATCGATCTCTTCCGCGCCCGCCGCAACCGACGCGCGGATTTCCGCGATTCGCTGCTCGGTAGGGTGACAGACCGGCGGGGAATCCGGTGGAGACGGCAGCCACAGGTATCCCCGAGCCATCCAGCGCCTCAACCGCGGTCTCGACGAATGCGTGATAGACGCAGACCGCGGCGGCCCGGATGGGAAGCTGCCGCGCCCCCATGGACTCCAGCAGATCGCCGCGGACCGGCCGACGCGCCTTGGCGCAGAGACGCCGCACACGGCCCGGCGTGTCGTCCCCCTGCAGGGTCGTCAGATCGATCAGGGTGATGGCCCGGAGCAGCCAGGCCGCCTGCCACTCCCGCTTAACGGTCCGCCTGGTCCGCAGCGTGGCGGCCCGCCGCTCGACCGCGCTGCGATTGACCCGGACTTCCTGGATCCAGTCGAGCTCGAGCGGAATGCCGGGGTTCCTGGGGGTGACCGGCACCTCCAGGGCCCCGCGTGGAGGAGGAAGGAATTCGTGCCGGTGGGAGTGAGGGCATGTTGGAAGTTACCGGCCGCCCGGCATTCGACAACTGCGTCCGCGCTACTCTCAGGTCTGCTCGCGGTACCCCAGGGTATCCACCGTTCGAGCCAGCGCCCGATGCTTCGCCACCAGTGCGGGATCACGGAAGATCGAGATCAGCACCGCGCCGGTGACGAACCCGCCGGCATGGGCCCAGAAGGCGACGCCGCCTTCTCCGCTCGCCAGGCCGCCGCCCACCAGCTGAAGCAGGAACCAGTAGCCCAGCATGAGATACGCCGGGACCACGATGCGGGTGATGAAGATGCCCAGGATCACCAGCATGTGAACCCGAACCTTGGGGTAGAGCACCACGTAGGCGCCCATGACCCCGCTGATGGCGCCCGGACGCGCCGACCATGGGGACGGCGCTCCCCGGATTCACGAGGGTCTGCGAGGCCGCCGCGGCCAGCCCGCAGAGGATATAGAAGAAGAAGTAGCGGATGCGGCCCATCGAATCTTCCACGTTGTTCCCGAAGACCCAGAGGAACCACATGTTGCCGATGAGGTGAAACCAGCCGCCGTGGAGAAACATGGAGGTGAGCGGGGTGATACCAGCTGGGATCCCCTTCGATGACGCAGGCCATGGTGCGGCTCATGGGGATGCTGAATCCGTCCGGCAGCCGGCCGAGGAACTCACCGGGGATCAGGCCGAGCTCGCAGACCGAGCGGGAGAGGCTGGGCTCCGCGCCCATTCCCTGCACCACCACCCACGACACCACGTTCAACCCGATCAGGAGCAGCGTGGCGATGGGCGTGGCGAGGGTGGGATTATCGTCTCGGTAGGGGAACATGGCTCAATATAGCCGAGCCGGTAGATGTCACTCAGACGGTGCTTCGGTATTGACCAGCTCGGGTTTGGAGACCGGCGGGCGGCGGATCTCCTGCTCCAGCGAGGGCCGGTCTTCCTTGGTGAACGGCTCCAGCGTCACCGGCTGGCCGGTATCGGCCGAGCGGTAGAGCGCGCGGATAATCCGGACGTCGGCCAGACCCTCCCAGCCCGACGGCTCGGGGGCGTTCCCGTTGAGGATGCACTCGGAGAAGCTGATCAGCTCGGGCGCGAACTGGTCCCGCTTGGGAAAAGTCTTGCTCCGGGTGCGGCCGTCCACCGTGACCTTCTGCTCCAACTCTCCGGCATACTCATAGGCGGGATCCATGCACCAGCTGTCCTTTGGTGCCGACCACCCGGTAGTGGGAGACGTCGGCCGCCCCGAAGCTGCAGGTGAAGGTGGCCAGCCGCTCGCGGCCGGGGAACCGGAGGATGGCGCTGGTGGTCTCCTCGCACTGCAGAAAACGCGGGTCTCCCTTGTTGGCGCTGAACGCCACAACCTCCATCGGCTCGGCCCCAAAGAGATTCCGCACCGCGTTGATGCAGTAGATCCCGATGTCGTACAGCGTTCCACCGCCCAGCTCCCGCGGATTGAGCCGGATGTCGCCGTCCTTCACCTGTCATGGTGAAGACCGAGTCGAACAGCCGCGGGTCTCCCAGCTTCCCACTCTGGACCAGATCGATCGCCTTGAGGTTGGCTTCCTCGAAGTGCAGCCGGTAGGCGACCATGAGCTTGACCTGGTTCTCCTCGGCCACCCGGATCATGGAGAGGCAGTCTTCCTCCGTCACCGCCATGCGGCTTCTCGCAGAGGACGTGGACCCCGCCGCGCGCCGCCCGTTCGGCGTACTCCCGGTGCAGATGATTGGGCAGGGCGATGTAGACCGCGTCGACCGTCCCGCTGTCCAGGCACTCGTCGAACTGCTCGTAGGAGTACCGCCCCTCGACCTTATACTTGCGGCCCAGCTTCTCCAGCTTCTCCGGATCGTCGGAGACGAGGGCGGTCAGCTCGGAGTTTTCGGCGTGGGCAAAAGCCGGCAGCACGGCGACCTGGGCGATATGTCCCAGACCGACGACGGCGTAACGGACCTTCTCTGCGCGGCGGCGAGAGCTTGCGGGGCATTGGGACCGCTACGGCTATTGGCTATGGGTCGGAGAGGCCGGTCATAGCCAATAGCCGTAGCCCTCTTTACAAAGCCCTTCTGCCCTGAATCAACTGCATCACGGCCATGATCACCGCGATGACCAGCAGGACATGGATGAAACCCCCGAGGGTGTAGGATGTGACGACTCCCAGCAGCCACAGCACCAGGAGTATCACGAAGATCGTCCACAGCATGGCTACCTCCTCACGTTCGGTGAGCCTCCAAAAGACCAGCCGTGCCCCAAGGGCTAGGCGAAGTTCAACCTAACGCGAGCGCAGGATTCCGACCGTCGTGAGCCATGTCACGGGTACTTACGGCCCCGTTTTGTGCCAAAACGGCAGTTTTCAACGGTATGGCGCTTGCTCCTGCACCCGCTCGACCCGTGTGCGAGCGACAGACTGGCATCCACGGCAACACTACGAGCTATTCGGAGTCAACATGGCATCTAAAATCATCGGCATCGACCTGGGCACCACCAACTCGGTCGTGGCAGTCATGGAGGGCGGCGATCCCGTCGTCATCCCCAACGCCGAAGGTGGGCGGACCACCCCCTCGGTCGTAGCCTTTACCAAGGATGGCGAGCGGCTGGTGGGCCAGGTGGCCAAGCGCCAGGCCGTCACCAACCCCAAACAGACCATCTTCTCGATCAAGCGGCTGATGGGCCGCCGCTTCAGCGAGGTCCAGGAAGAGGCCAAGCGGCTCCCGTACAAGGTGGTCGAAGGCCCCAACGGACTGGCCGCCGTCGAAATCCAGGGCAAGCGGTACACCCCGCCCGAGATCTCGGCGATGATTCTCCAGAAGATGAAGCAGACGGCGGAAGACTACCTCGGCCATACGGTGGAGAAGGCGGTCATCACCGTTCCGGCGTACTTCAACGACGCGCAGCGGCAGGCCACCAAGGATGCGGGCAAGATTGCCGGCCTCGACGTGGTCCGCATCATCAACGAGCCCACCGCCTCGGCCCTGGCCTATGGCCTGGACAAGAAGAAGGAAGAGAAGGTCGCGGTGTACGACCTGGGCGGCGGCACCTACGACATCTCGGTGCTGGAGCTCGCGGAAGGCGTGTTCGAGGTCAAGAGCACCAACGGCGACACCCACCTGGGCGGCGATGACTTCGACCAGCGGCTGATCGAGTGGCTGGTGGCGGAGTTCAAGCGGGACCAGGGCATCGACCTCTCCAAGGATCCCATGGCGCTCCAGCGCCTCAAGGAGGCGGCGGAGAAGGCCAAGATGGAGCTTTCGACCGTCACCCAGACCGACATCAATCTGCCGTTCATCACCGCGGACCAGTCCGGGCCCAAGCACCTCAACATCAGCCTGACCCGGGCCAAGTTCGAGCAGCTGGTGGACGACCTGATTCAGCGCACCATCCCGCCGATGCAGACAGCGCTGAAGGATGCCGGTCTCGATCCCAAGCGGATCGACGAGGTCATCCTGGTCGGCGGATCGACCCGGATTCCGAAGATCCAGCAGATCGTCAAGGACTACTTCGGGAAGGAGCCGAACAAGTCCGTCAATCCGGACGAGGTCGTGGCTATCGGCGCCGCCATTCAGGGCGGCGTGCTGGGCGGCGAGGTCAAGGATGTGCTGCTGCTCGACGTGACCCCGCTGTCCCTGGGCATCGAGACGCTGGGCGGGGTAACCACGGTCCTGATTCCGCGGAACACCACGATCCCGACCAAGAAGTCGGAGACGTTTTCGACCGCCGAGGACAACCAGACGACGGTCGAGATCCACGTCCTCCAGGGCGAGCGCCAGATGGCGATGGACAACCGGACCATCGGCAAGTTCCAGCTGACCGGCATTCCGCCGGCACCTCGGGGCATGCCTCAGGTCGAGGTCACCTTCGACATCGACGCCAACGGCATTCTCCACGTCTCGGCCAAGGACAAGACCACCGGTAAGGAGCAGAAGATCCGGATCGAGGCCTCCAGCGGGCTCAGCGACACCGAGATCGACCGGATGGTCAAGGCCGCCGAGCAGCACGCGCAGGAAGACCAGGCCCGCCGGGAGCAGATCGAGGCTCGTAACCAGCTCGACAGCCTGGTATACCGGGTCGAAAAGGACAGCAAGGAATGGGCGGACCGGCTGCCGGCCGATGCCAAGTCGAGATTGGATGCGGCACTCGAGGGCGGGCGACAGGCGCTTCGGACCGGTGAGACCGATGGGATCCGTCGAGCTCTGGACGAGCTGAACCAGGCCTACTCGGCGGCGGGAGCCTCGCTCTATCAGGCCGCCGGAACGGGCACGCCGGGTGGATCGGGCGAGTCCAGCGGCGGCAGCCAGCCTCAGGGCGGCGGCCAGGAGCCGGGCGCCTCCCGGACGACGTGGTCGAGGCCGACTACGAGATCGTGGACGAAAAGAAGTAGGCTAAAGAACGAGGAAGCGGGGAAGCGGGGATCGGAGCGAAGAAGTTGGGCCCTCTCGTCTCCGCCTCCCCGCTTCCCGCTTACCCTCCTCTCTTGACGTGCCGAAACTCAACACCAGGCTTGGGGGTAGGGTTAAATTGATCCCAGGCCGCATTACCCAAACGCTTTCTCGAAGGACCTCTCGATGTCCGCACGATCATTGAACTGGCTCAAGTTCGGAGGGCTGGTCGCCCTGGCCTTTGCCTTGGGGCTGCTCTTCGCCGGCCTGCTCGATCTGCCCAGCCGCTCCTCGGCTCAGGTTCAGGGTCGTCAGGCTTCTCCGATTACGCAGGTACCGGCTCCCTCGATTCCAGCCGCACGACCCCTGCAGGACCTGAGTGAAGCCTTTGCCGCCGTTGCGGAGCACGTAAAACCAACGCGTGGTCTATATCCGCTCCCAGCGGACCGAGCAGACCACGCGGCAGCGAGTCCCTCCGGGCATGGAGCGGTTCTTTCCCCGGTTCCGGCAACAGCCCGACATCGAGCAGGGCAGCGGCTCCGGTTTCGTGATCTCCGCCGATGGCTACATCCTGACCAACAATCACGTGGTCGAAGGGGCCGAGCAGGTCACGGTTCGCCTGCTGGACCGCCGTGAGTTCAAGGCCAAGGTCATCGGAACCGACGCCAATACCGATGTGGCCGTGCTCAAGATCGACGCCAAGGGACTCCAGCCCGTGGCCCTGGGCAATAGCGACGACGCCCGGGTGGGAGAATGGGTGCTGGCCATCGGGAATCCCGCTGGGTGAGGGGCTCACCTTCACGGTCACCTCCGGCATCGTCAGCGCCAAGGGCCGGGCGCTGCAGGGACTGCCGGGTCGCGGCCAGGGCAGCATTCAGGACTTCATCCAGACCGATGCAGCCATCAACCCGGGAAATTCGGGTGGACCCCTGGTGAGTGTCCGGGGCGAGGTCATCGGGATCAACTCCGCCATAGCGAGCGAGACCGGCTTCTACTCGGGCTATGGCTTTGCCATCCCGATCAATCTCGCACGCACGGTCATGAATCAGCTGATCGAGACCGGCTCGGTGCATCGCGCCGCGTTGGGTGTCTCGATCGACAACGTGACCCTCAACGACGCGGCCTACGTCGGTCTGCCGGAGATCCGGGGCGTCGTGGTCAAGGACATCCCCACGCGACGACTCGCCGGCCAAGGCCGCGGGAATTCTGCCGGGCGACGTCATCATCTCGGTGGACGGCAAGCCGGTCGAGCGAGTGGGCCAGCTCCAGCAGGTGATCGGATTCCGCAAGCCGGGCGAGGTGGTCAAGGTCGAGGTTGCCCGGAAGGGCGGCGTGCGGAAGACCTTCAACGTCAAGCTCCAGGCCCTGAACGAGCAGCCGCAGCTGGCAGCCGCCGACCAGGGCGACTCGGACAACGCCGACAACACCGGCGGTTCGGCCATGAACCGGCTGGGCGTAAGCGTCGAGCCGGTCACCTCCGATGTGGCCCAGCAGCTTCAACTGCCGCCGAACATGCGCGGGCTCGTGGTTACCGACGTTACGCCGGGCGGACCTTCCTGGCAGACGCTGTACGACGACCCCCAGAACAACGGGCCCGACATCATCCTTTCGGTCGAGGGCAAGCCGGTGAGGACCGAGGCCGATCTCCGGAATGCGCTCAAGGCCGAGAAGCCGGGCAGCATCGTCACCCTGGGCATCTACAATCCGCGGGCGCAGGGCCGCCGGGTGGAGCGGATTCGGCTGGCGGACAAGTAGGACGGAACGGCGGAACGGACGGAAGGACGGAACGAGAGTACGAAGGAGCCCTCTGCGCTGACCAGGGGGCTTCTTCTATGCCGCCGGTTGATCGTTTCCACGTTCCGCGTTCCACGTTCCATCGTTCCGTCGTTCCGTCGTTCCCGTTCCCGCGTTCCCGCGTTCCCTCCCGTCTTTCCCGCCCTTAACTAACTTGGACCATGACCATGCGCGGAATGATCTTCGACGTCGACGGGACGCTGGTGGACACCAATCCGGCGCACGTCGAAGCCTGGTGCCGCGCCTTTCAGCGACTCGGTTTTCAGGTTCCGCCGGAGCGGATCGTGCCCGAGATCGGCAAGGGCGGCGACAAGCTGGTCCCTTCCATTCTGGGCGCCGAGACGGAGGAACGCCTGGGAGAGGAGCTTCGCAAAGCTCCAGAAGGAGGAGTTCCTCGAGATTGCCCGGAACCAACGTTTCCGGATCTTCCCCGGTGCCGCCGAGATCTTCGAAGCCCTGCGGGCGCGAGGGATCCGCACCGCCCTCGCCACCTCGAGTGACGAGAAGCATCTGAGGCTACCTCGGCCAGCGCCGGCATGGATCTGAAACGGCTGCCGGACGTGGTGGTTTCCAAGAGCCCGGACGAAGCCAGCAAGCCATCGCCTGACCTGGTGGTGGACGCGGTGGAGAAGCTCGAGCTACCGGCCTCACATTGCGCCATGGTAGGTGACACGGTGTATGATGGAGAGGCCTGCCAGGGCGCGGGTGTCGCCTTCCTGGGAGTGCTCACCGGGCCTGCCACCGAGCAGCAGCTGTTCGACGTGGGCGCGCGCGCCGTCTGGCGGGACGTGGGTCATCTGCTGAGCGAGCTGGACCGAGCCATCGAGATCGCCGCCGTTGCCGCCACCGCCGGCGGCTGACCGGCACAATTTCTTCCAGGAGCGCGCCCGATGACAACCAGTGAAGCCACCGACTGGATGAACCATCCTGCCATCAGAGCCCTGGTCGACCAGGCGAACATGCTGGCACTGGAGGAGCGCATTACGCTGGTCAAGGGACTGATTCCCGCCATTGCGAACGGGTTGTCGGATGAGGAGTACGAGCGGTTTGTCACCTTCGTGCGGCTCAAGGGCGAGCGCTACCTGGAGGCCAAGTCCCATCCCGGGACCGGGCGGGCAGAGCGGCATACTCCCGGGGAGCGGGAGCTGGAAGGGAGGTAAGCGGGCCAGCATGATCCAGCGAACATTCAGAACTATTGTTCTCTCCAGCTGGCTCGCTCTGATGTCCTGTCGAGCTGAACCGCCGAAGGGTGCAGATACCTCCGCCCGCAGCTCCGACTCTCCTATTGAGACCAAGCTCGCCCAGTACACCAGCGTCTCACTGACGACCGATCTTACCAAGCTCAGCCCGCACGAGCGGCAAATGCTGCCTCTGCTCATCGCTGCCGCTCGGTCGATGGATGAGATCTTCTGGCGCCAAGCCTATGGCGATCGGGAGGCCCTCCTCAGGGGCATTGCCGATCCGGCGGTTCGGCGATACGCGGAGATCAACTACGGTCCGTGGGACCGGCTGGACAACAATGCTCCGTTCATAGATGGGGTGGGGCCCAAGCCGCCCGGTGCCGGTTTCTATCCTCGAGACATGACCAAGGAGGAGTTCGACGTCGGCCGCACAGTCGCAGCGCCGGAAAGGAGCTCCGCAGCCAGTACACCATGGTTCACCGGGATTCGGCCGGTCACCTGGTTGCCGACGCCCTATCATCAGGTCTTTGCCGGCACAGGTTGCAGCAGCGGCGGCCAATTTGAGAAAGGCCGCAGCGCTGGCGGAGGATCCCGGACTGCGGAAATATCTGGAGCTGCGGGCCCGCGCCCTGGAGACCGACGAGTACCAGCCCAGCGATCTGGCGTGGCTCGACATGAAGAACAACACCATCGATCTGGTGATCGGTCCCATCGAGAACTACGAAGACGCAGCTCTTCGGCTACAAGACTGCCAACGAAGCCTTCGTTCTGGTAAAGGACAAGGAATGGAGCGCCCGGCTCGCCCATTACGCGGCGATGCTGCCGGGACTGCAGCGGGAGCTGCCGGTGTCCGGCCGCCTACAAGCGAGAACGGCCGGGCACTGACTCCGATCTCAACGCCTACGATGCCGTCTACTACGCCGGCGATGCCAACGCCGGCTCCAAGACCATCGCGATCAACCTGCCGAACGACGAGGAGGTGCAGCTTCGGAAGGGGACCCGCCGATTACAGCTCAAGAATGCCATGCAGGCCAAGTTCGAGAAGATCCTGCTGCCGGTGGCTGACGAGCTGATCGCCCAGGACCAGCGCAGTCACCTCAACTTCGACGCGTTCTTTGCCAACGTCATGTTCCACGAAGTGGCGCACGGGCTGGGGATCAAGAACACCATCAACGGTAAGGGAACGGTGCGGGAGGCGCTGAAGGAGCAAGCAGGCGCCCTGGAAGAAGGCAAGGCTGATATCCTGGGCCTCTACATGATCACCAAGCTGCAGCAACGGGGCGAGCTGAAGGCTCCGCTGGAGGACAATTACGTCACCTTTCTGGCCAGCATCTTCCGCTCGATCCGGTTCGGCGCCTCCAACGCGCACGGCAGAGCCAACGCCGCCCAGTTCTCCTTCTTCGAAGAACGGGGCGCGTTCAGCCGGGACTCCACCACCGGACGGTATCGAGTGGATTTTCCCCGGATGAAGGCAGCAGTGGACGCTCTGGCCGAGCAGATACTCCGCTTCCAGGGCGATGGAGACTACGTGGGCGTGACCCGCTTCATGGAGGAACGGGGAAAGCTGTCACCGACGCTCCAGCAGGATCTGGCGCGGCTCGGAAGTAAGGGAATTCCGGTGGATGTCGTGTTCGAGCAGGGTGAGCAGATTCTGAAATGACCCGCATGGAGACCAGTTGTGGCCAAGCCTGAGGTTCACGTCCGGAGTGTTCGGAGACGCCGAACCGAGCCCCTGCCGCCTCCCACTGTCACGCCCCCTCAACATTCGGAACTGGCTGATTTACGCGGGCCTAGCAACGCTGGTTGCCTCCCTGATGCTGGACGGGTTTCTCCGGGATCACCCCCAGCATCCGCTTCCCAAGCTGTCGTATGCGGTTGAGGTGCGCTCTGCCCTGGCCGAGGTAGGCGACTCCCTTCAGGTCGTGGTCTCCTGGGATCTCACTTTGTCGGACCCGGAAGGACGGCCCGATTCCGTCCTGATCAAGGTCACTCCCGGCCAAGGGAAACGGGCGGTGCTCGCGATCCAGACTCCAAACCAGTTATCGGACACCGTTTACCTCCAGGTTCCCCAGAGAGGCGAGACCCTCGCGGGGCTCTCTTGTGTCGCGACCGAACATGATGGCTACCCGGTGGATGAGAGCTGTACTCCGTGGCAATACGTCCGCCCCGCGGCAGCGGCGGCCGGAACGGTGAGTCAGATCATGATCAAGCCCAACGGCCTTCAGGTTGATCCTGACGTAGGAGGGAGGTGCGCGCAGTGGCAGCGGGCCCACCCGGACCTTACCGTCTGGATCCAGGTAAACGTCACCGCAGTTCCAGAGTGCACCGGGCCCAACCACAAGCCGGCGGTCGCCCAGTTCTGCGCCTTTGCCGTGCTGCCCGGCGGGAAGCGGGTTAAAACCGCAACCTCGAGCAACAACAGCTACTGCGATGAGCTTTTTGTCGAATGGAGTCGGGAGCTGTATTCCTGAGATGCTTTGCTGCCCTTGGGCTCCGTGACATCCCGCTGGGTTCCCCAGGCCCCCACCAGCTGACCTCTCTCGAAGATCCCCACCAGGTTATTCACGAAATACTTGGATTTGCCGTATCGGTCGATCTCATGGGAGTGCGCATCCTCCAGGCGGTAACCGCTTCGAATGAAGCTTCGGAGGTAGGCGAGGTTCTCAGGGTTTGAGGGAGGACAGAACACCACCAGACGAGTTCCAACCACGTCGGCGGCAGACCGAAAACCGTACATCCGAGCGAATGCGTCGTTACACTCCGCCAGCACTGAATACAGATAGAGATGCTCGACCTGCTCGTCCTCGGGCAGTGTGATGTCCAGGGGCTGCTCGTGACGGAACCGCCAGGTAGCCTCGGTGGTAACCTCGCGAAGACGGGGCGAAGCGACCGTCGCAATTGCCGGTTTCGCGTCGGCCATCACGAGCGGCAGAGCCGGCCGATCGCCGGCGGAATGCGGGGTGGGCTGCCCTGCGGATGGATTTGGGCGGCCGGGGCCGGCTCTCCGGAACCGGCTACACAGCAAGACCAGAAGGACTCCGGCCACAGCGAGCACCGGATCGCGAGCCACCAAGGTAGCAAGTCCAAGCGCCAGGATGCCCGGACCAGTCCCACCATAGAGTGCGCTTACCGCTACCGCAACGAGCAGAACCGGCCGGCCGTCGTATGCCCCTGCGCCTATCTTCCCCACACCGAACAGCAGTAGAACGCCCAAACCCACAGACACCACCGCGACAGCGTACCGCAGGAGTGGGGTAAACGGGATTGAAAGCGGCCGGAAGCGAGGAGAGCTAGACACCCGGAAACGTTTCCTTATCGAGCGTATCTGAAGCTAGAGCCACCGTCGAGGGGGCACAACCAAGACGATGCCTCACTCGCGTCGCCAGTCGCACAAAAGCCGGAGGAACGCGAAGTCCCTCCGGCTTTAGAGTGCTGTCCAGGTCTGGATTAGACGCGAGACAGACGGCGCTCCGGACCGCTGTAGTTGGTATCGTGCCGGTATCTCCGCTCGTTGCCTCTCCAGGCCTCGGTTCCTCCCTGGACGTTGGCGTCCCCGGTCCACTCTACCCTGGCCTCTTCCCGGCGCACGGTATCGGAACCGCGGCTCGAACCAACAGCGCTGCTCATGTCCCGCCCCATGGAGCCGAGATCGGCGCCGCTCTCGTAGAGACAGGTCCGAGCTTCTTCGGCCCGGTTTCCGGCTGAAACCGTGACCAGGGTACCTCCCGAGCGGAACCCTTGATCGAAGTGCTTGGCATCCTCTTCGGGCACGCCCATCCCTACCAGGGCGCCCAGAAGGCCACCCGCGGCCGCGCCGATCCCGGCCCCGGCGAGGGTCGAGGCCAGGGTTCCGCCCGCGATGATGGGGCCGACACCGGGAATGGCCAGTGCGCCGACTCCCGCGAGCAGTCCGATCACGCCTCCCAGCACACCACCTCCAATGGCCCCGCTAGCTGCGCCTTCCGCTGCCTGCGTCCCGGTCCCCTCGATCAGCTCCTCCTGCCTGCCTCGATCCTTGATGGCCACGCCGATCTGGCTCTCCGCGAAGCCTCGTTCCTTGAGCCGCTGGATAGCACGCTCAGCGTCCGCCTGATTGTGAAAAAGAGCCACCACCGTACCGCTGGTTCGGGTGGTCTCGTTGTCTCGATTGCTCATGATGAATCTCCTTGCTCTTCGATGTCGAAAATCACGTCCCGCTACACCAGCCGACAACGTAGGGTTGGTAAGAAGATGATGGAGTGATCAATCTCACCGATAACGCAACAAGATCAGGAGGGGGATCAGTTATACTACGGGACGACGCGAACGTGGCGGAATCGGCAGACGCGCAGGACTTAGGATCCTGTCCCGAAAGGGGTGCGGGTTCAACTCCCGCCGTTCGCATTCGAGATGTTCGACCCCTCCCGGCTTCCCTGCTTCCCCGCTTCCCTGCTTCCCCGCCTCCACCCCCCGGCACGTCCATTGCTCTGACTGCCCTCTCAGGTCGTACTAGCCGCTGAAATCACGCTTTACGGAGTCAGGCCAATGTCAGACAGACGGGTGAACGGGCATCTTGCGTCAACCGGCGTCCTGGTCCTGATCCTGGGGCTGCCCCTGTTTGGCTGCGCCGGCAAATCGGCTGAGACCGCCCCGGCACCGGCCACCGCGTCCCGCCGTGCCGTCCGGGTTCAGACGGCGGTCAAGGCCGAACAGGACCGGCGGATCTCCCGGCTCGAGCTCGCCCTGCTGGAGAAAACGGCCCAAGTCGAGGAGCTGCAGGGTCAGCTGGACGAGGCGCGGGAAGAGGTAGTTCGCGCCATGGCCAAGCTTCAGACCTTGGCCAGTAGAGCGGAAGCTGCGTCAGGCATGGCGGAGGCCGAGGTCGCGCTGCAACCGTTGAAAGCCCGGTCGGCCCAGCAGACCGCGCCGGAAGCCACCCAGGCTGCCCGGCTCCTGCGAGAGGCCTCCACCGAGTTCAGTCAGGAGAACTACGGCGGGGCCTTGTATCTGGCGACCCAGGCCAAGGCCTTGGCTGCAGCCGGTACCGGGCGTCTGTCGGCTCGGGATCGTTCGGCCGACCGGCCGGGTGAGAAGCCATTCGCGGTTCCGGTCCCACTCAAGGCCATCGGCTCAGGAAATGTGCGGGAGGCACCGGGCACCACCGCGCCTGTGGCATTTGCAGTGGAAGGTGGGGACAGCCTGACCGGCTATTCCTATCTGGAGGACTGGGTGCGGATCAGCGATGACATGGGGCGGGGGGGTTGGATCTTCCGGAAGCTGATCGTCCGCCGTTAGCTAGGCCTTTCCCTTCACATTGGCCGGCTTCGTGCCGGCCCGCACGACCCGATTCCGCCCGGCGCGCTTGGCGGCGTAGAGAGCCTCGTCCGCGTTCGCGATCACTTCCTCCGCCGTCTCCCCATGGTTGGGGAATTCAGCTATTCCGATGCTGAGAGTGATTTTGCGCCCGGCAAACTGGTTGGACTCGACCCGGGCTCTGATCCGCTCGGCCACCTCGTTCGCCACCTCCCCGGTGGTCCCGGTCAGCAGCACGGCAAATTCCTCCCCGCCGTAGCGCGCCGTACAATCCTCGGACCGGGTGGAGTTCAGCAGAATGCTCGCCACCTTCTTGAGGACTTCGTCTCCGGCCGGGTGGCCGAATGCATCGTTGTACTTCTTGAACTCGTCCACATCCGCCATCAGGATGCTGAATGCGCCCTTGTGGCGATAGGACCGTAGCAGCTCCTCGGAAAGGCGCTGGGTGAGATAACGGCGATTGTACAGGCCGGTGAGCGAATCCGAGGTTGAGAGCCGTTCCAGATCTTCGTTCTGCTTGCGGAGCCGGTCATTCATCGTGTCGAGCTCTTGGCGACCCTGCCGCAGGCGGGCGACCATGTGGTTGAACACATCGGTCAACTCGCCGACTTCGCCGGTGGCGGCAGGCAGGTCCACCGCCAGGTCGCCCTCGGCCACCTCAACCGCGCCCTGGATCAGCCGCTCGAGCGGCAGAACGATCCGGATTCCCAGCCGGTACGCCATGAACCCGACCGCGAGCAGCAGCCCACACACCATGAGCAGGCTGACGTCGCGGAATCGCCGGATCTCCTGGAAGGCGGCATCGGCTGGAATCTCAGAGACGACGGCCCACTTGGCCCGGGGAATTCGCTTGAGGCTGCCCACCACCTCCGCGCCCGACAGGCCCTCGTAGCCGATCACCAGGCCCTCGCGTGACTTGAGCCGGTCCAGCGTGCGCGGCTTGAGACGGGACTTCATGAATTCGGCGGAGCTCTCGGCAGTCCCGACCAGCATGTCGCCGTTGATGGTGATCAGAAACGCCTGGCCGCCCCGGGGGGCGAAGGCCCGTAATCCTTTCTGTGCTCCGCGGAGGCTCAGCCGGGCCGCCAGTGCTCCGAGCATCTGGCCCTCTCCGCGCTCGACCGGCACCGCCACCACCAGCACGCCTTTGGTCAGTGACTCGTCCCAGCTGGCCTGCCCCACTAGCGCGTTGTTGGTGCTCAGCTCCTTGGCCCAGTCGGCCGGAAGCCGGATGCCCTTACCCTGGGGACTGGTAGCAGCAATCGGCCGACCCTGGGGGTCGAACGACCACGAGATCTTCGTACTCGTTGAATCGGTCCCGGACCGAGGTGAGATAGTCGTTCAGGCGTTCCTGCGAGTTGCCGGGCCGGCGGCGGGCGAGTTTTTCCGAGACCTCGTAGGAGCTGGCGAACACCCGGAGGTCGTACAGGCGCTCCTTCAGCCACACGTCCATTTCTCGGGCAGCCTGGCCGCTGGAGCTGAGCAGCTCCTGCTTGATCTTTGCTTCCAGGGCGCGGCTGTTCTGGCTGTAGGAGATCCATGCGGTGAGCCCGGACGGGATGAGGGCTACGGTCAGCGCAAAGACCAGAATCTTGCTTCGGACCGTGTCCATTCTCAGCCGCAGCTTGGGCAAGGCAGTTTCCTCGGTCAGGTTGGGTCACGCCGATAGGCTGAGGCCTCCAAGCAGGTCCCAGGCCAATCGTTATTGCTATGATGGGCAACGAGATAGGTGAAAGAACCGGGGCAGGAAAAGCGGTGCGCTGCCGCCGCTCTGGCAGATTCCCTCAGCGCGGTCTAGTCTCGGGCGAGCAGCTTTCGGACGGTGCCGGTCAGGGTGGCGATGCTGAAAGGCTTGTAGATGGTCGGAATGTCGGAGGGCAAGTGCCCCAACCGCTCCCGCCGGACCAGGTCATCGATGTGGAGGATCGGCAGCTCGGGAAAATCCTGCCGGACCCGCGCCACCAGCTCGGGTCCGGTGAGACCTGGCATGTAATTGTTGGTAACGATCAGGTCAAACCCGGTGTCGGCTCCGCGGGCCGCGTCCAGCGCAGCACGGCCATTGGCCACTGCAACGACTTCATACCCTTCATCCGTCAGAGCACGAACGATGAGAGCCCGAACCATCGGCTCGTCATCGACGACGAGGATGCGCGCGGCCATCCGATCTTTCCTGAGCAGGCTGTGGCGTTGAACTGCACCATCATACTGCGGGCCTGATGATCACGCGAGTCCCCTAGGCGGGTCCTCGGCGGCGGTCGTACAGCGTGGTTGACACTCAGTGCTGAGCGCTCTTAGCTTGCCAGTGAACGCTCATTCGTCGGAGAAACGATGGATCACGGTCTACCGCACTTCCTCCAGCTCAACCCCCGGCGGCACAACCGCGGGCTTCGCTGCGCACTGCGCAGAGACCAGGGAGCGTAGGCCTTCACTACAAGCTCGGACAGTACGTCGTGCACCAGGCCCGCTCCAGATGAGCGGGCTTTTTGTTGAGCTTATACCTGGGAGTAGCGATGACCAACCCAGCTGCGGGGAATACCCCGCGGATTGTGGTTCATCCACCCGCCCTGCTGCCCTCGAATCCGGAACGCGGCCCCAGCGATGCTGAGCCGGACGCGGTGCCGCTCCTTCGGACCGAAGCCGGTGAGGCGCGGAAGCTGGGGACCCTGGTCGACGTCAGCCAGGCGCTTGCCGGACACCTGAGTCTGCCCGCAGGTCTCTCGGACGTCCTACTCATTCTGGTCCGGCGCTGTTCGGTACTTCGGGGGGGCGTGGCTCTCTTGCACGAGCAAACCGGGGCCCTCGAGATCAGGGCCCAGGTCGGGCTGCGCCACGATCGGGAGGGCGATTCCTACGGCCCCGCCCAGGGGGTCCTGGCAGAGGCGGCCACGACCGGAGAGACTCTCGTTATCGGCCGCCAGGTTGACGGGACCAGCGAGCACACCGCGCTGGCAGTGCCGATCGTGCTTCACCGGCGCTGCATCGGCTCGCTGATGGTCGAGGTGCGATTCCGTCCTGAGCGCGACGTGGATCGCCTGCTGAAATTTCTGCGGGTAGTGGCCTCCATGATTTCGCAGGCAGTCCGGATTCACCGGCTGCTCGAAGTGGAGCGGCAAAAGCTGGTCTCGGAAAACGCCCAGCTGCGGCAGGAGCTGCAGCAACGGAATCCCCTCTTCAGCCTCGTGGGAGCCAGCGGCCCCATGCGCCAGCTGTACGAATCGGTGGCACGGGTTGCTGGAGGTAACACCACGGTGTTGATCCGGGGCGAATCGGGCACGGGCAAGGAGCTAGTCGCCCAAGCGGTTCACCTGCACTCGCCCCGGGCCCAGAAGCCTTTCGTCAAGGTGAACTGCGCCGCCTTGCCCGAAACCCTGGTCGAATCCGAGCTGTTCGGCTACGAACGAGGGGCGTTTACCGGAGCGCAGCAGCGGAAGAAAGGACGCTTCGAGCTGGCCAACGGCGGAACCTTGTTTCTGGATGAGATCGGGGAACTGAGTCCGTCCACACAGGTGAAGCTGCTGCGGGTCCTCCAGGAGCGAGAGTTCGAGCGGGTGGGAGGAACGGAGTCGGTGCCGGTGGACGTGCGAGTGATTGCCGCCACCAACCGGGACTTGGAGAAAGCATTGGCCGACTCGACCTTCCGGGAGGACCTGTACTACCGGTTGAATGTCTTCCCCATCTTCATCCCGCCGCTTCGCGCCCGCAAAGCCGACGTGCTTCCCCTGGCCGATCACTTCATCGAGAAGTATGCCCGGGAGCACGGGAAGAGCATCCGGCGGATCTCTACCTCGGCCATCGACCTGCTGTCCAGCTATCACTGGCCCGGCAACGTACGGGAGCTGGAGAACACCATCGAGCGAGCCGTTCTGTTGGCGGACGAAGAGGTCGTTCACGGTTACCACCTGCCGCCGACGCTCCAGACCGCCGATGCCACCGGCACAGTAGTGAGCACTTCGCTCGACAATGCGGTCGAGGCTTTTGAGCGCAGTCTGATCGAGGACGCGCTCAAGACCGCGCGGGGTAACCGCTCCAGGGCAGCGAGGCTCCTGGGCACGACTCAACGGGTCATCAGTTACAAGGTCAGGAAATACGGGATAGATCCGGCCCGACTGAAGTCGTAATGGCCTCCCTGCTTTCAGGCCCGGCTTCGGTGCGGGAGGAATAAGCGGCAACCGCAGCAACGAGGAGATTGGCCACGATGATGGGCAACGCCTGGAGCAGGATGCCGTACACCACCCAGAGCACCGCAGCGGCGGCCTGGGTCAGGCGGAGAGCTTGCTGGCTCTTCCGGGAGTAGGATGCCAGGAAGACGGCCGTGGCGAGCCATCCCAGCGCGTCGACGGCTTTCATGCGACGGCCGGGTAGCGATCGGGATGGGCGCCCCGGATGATCAGCGAGTCAGTCCGCGCCTTGTCCCACTCCTGCAGCACAAAGCCGTGGGAGCCGAAGAAGGCCCTGATTGCGCCGGCATCGAGTTGGACGATCTCCTCCAGCACCGGAACCATCACGCTGAGCACGTCATCGCTGAGCACGGTTCTCCGCGCAATCGGGGTCAGAAACTTGTTCTCCGACACCGCGACCGTCAGTCCATCCAGCCGGTTCACGTGCAGCATGACATGCACGTCCGATCCTCCATCTCCGACATAGACAATGCGGTCGCCGCTCAGTCCCAGCTCGGCCCGGAGCTGGTCCAGGACGGCCACCTTCCCGTATCCGGCCGGCACCCGGACGATGGACTGGATCTCCCCGTTTCCAGGATCGTAGCGGAAGCGGGTACCGTGGATCCGCTCCGGCGGGACCATTCCGGCCAGCGCAGAACGGATCACTTCCTCTGGCGCGGCCGAAATGACGCAAAAGGTGAAGCGGAACCCCTGCAGTGAGTCCAGCACCCGGCCGAGCGCCGCGATGTGCTGCTTGAGCCGGATGCGACGGCCCACCTCTTCCAGGTCCTCCTTCCGCACCCGCCGGTATTCCGGGTCGTGGAGCAAAAGGTAGGAGAGCTCAGCGCCCTGATTTACCAGATGCATGGACGAGAGCCCGGCGCACTTTTCCTCGAAGCCGCCGATTCCGAGCATCTCGCTCAGTAGAATGCCGGAATCGTTGAAGCTCAGCGTCTGATCGAAGTCACTGGCCAGGAGATAGTGCTTAGGGGTCATGGCCGCTTGACAACTGCCGGTGAGCGAGCGGCGATCTCCCGTCTCACCAGCGCAGCATCAAGAAAGGCCTGCTCCAGCGGGACCACGTGAGGACGCGCCGCCTCGGCCGAGGCGCCGGGACGCTCCATCAGTGGCGCGGGCCCGCAGTGAATCACCGGCGCCGCATCGTTCCATTCTCTCACCCGCTCTCGAGAGCGGGCGTCGAGCCTGGCAGTGGTGTGGGTGGCAAGGCCCAATGTCGGGCTCTGAGCCTGGAGCACTCCGCCCCGACTTATTCCCAGGGCCACCAGCATGGGCGCGATGACAGTTGTTCGATGTCTCATCCTGCCGCACTCCTCTGAAAACATCAAATCTTCGCCTGCTGCTTAGGCTCGGCGAAGACAATCAGGTCACGATAGCGCAACGAGCCGCGTATCTCGTGGGGTCAAGCGAATCGAAGGCAACCCGCATGCCAGGCATGGCGCGCGCGATTTACCCTCTCAGAGGAGGGCTGCCGAAGATCGGAGCCAAAGCAATCGACCAGATTGTCGGACGCTTCGGGCCTAATCGACAAAATTGTTAGATCTGACAGATGGCGCGATTTGGAGAATCGCCGGTCCTGCAGCAGTTCACGGCAGCTCGATTGGACGGAGCAAGACCAGTCTCACCGCGTCGAGGACGATGCTCAAATCGTCCAGCTTGTTGATGAGAGGCACCCCACGATCTTCGAGAGGCTGATGCACCGTGGGGTCTCGGGCGGCTCCAGTGAGAAAAACCACCCGGTTTCGGAGGTGGGGAGAACGGGCGACCAGGGCATCGTAGAAGTCGAGGCCGTCCAACTCCGGCATGATGAAGTCACTGACCACTGCCGCAATGCTGGCATCGTCGTCCAGAGCCTCGAGCGCCGCCCGGCCCGAGTTGGCCTCCCGGACGGCAAGCCCACCGTGCTCGAAGATCTTGCGAAGCGCACTCCTGATGGGTTGCTCATCGTCAACCAGGAGCACGGTGGCCATCGGGCCTAGCGCCTCGATGCAGTAGTAAGACTGGCTGTACCTCGGAGCACAGTCCCACCACTGCCCGCCACAAATACGTCGCTGGGGGAGCCGCCCCAGACGCCGGCAAGCCGCTGGGAAGCGGACAGCGTCTCGCTCCAACTCTGTCCATCAAAGTGCAGAATCGTGCCCACCCCCACGGCGTACACATCCGCTCCGGAAGTGCCCCAGACATCGAGCAGCGGGCCGGTGGGCGGAGCCGGCATGGGGCTCCAGGCGGTGCCATCGAAGTGCAGAACCACCCCCTGATCGTTCGAAGCTCCCACCACAAAGACATCATTGGGCGCGGCAGCCCATACCCCATTGTAGGACATGTTCGCCGCGGCCGGCTGGGCTTCCTGCCAGGTGCTGCCGTCATAATGCAGGATCACGCCCTCAGAGAACAGGCGGGCCCGGGCGGCCAGGGAAAACTTTCCCTTCAGGCTGGTGCCGGCGTCGAAAAATCCTACCGCGTACACATCCTGCCCCGAGCTGCCGGACACGTCCCGCAGCACGCGATCCCCTCCGGCCTCCAGCGACATCTCGGACCAGCGGGTGCCGTCGTAATGGGCGATCAGAGCACGATTGAAATCGCTGCCCGCCTCACCAACCGCAAACACGTCAGTGGACGAGGCGCCCCAGACCGAGAACAGCGCCACCTGAACCGATCCGCTCTGGGTCCCGACGCCGGGTCCAGCCATCGGGGTCCACGCCGTTCCGTCGTAATGAAGAATGACGCCATCGTACCCTTTCGCACCCAGAGGACTCGTGCCCACGGCAAAGACGTCGTGGGCCCCACTGCCCCAAAGCCCGTACAGGGTCACTCCTGATTCCATCGACTGCTGGGCCCACGCCTGTCCATCGTAGTGAAAGATGCCGGCCTCATAACGACCGCCCGGTTCACCGACAGTAAACACATCTCCCGATGAGCTGCCCCAGATGCTGTAGAGGCTGAAGCTGGTCCCGGTTTCCAACCGGGTCCACGGGCTGCTGGTGGGCGGCTCGCATCCCACGGCAAAGACAATCTCCGTGACGCTCCCGCTGGTTACGGATACCGCACGAGGGTTGCTGCCGTCCAGCGTGCAACCCTCGGCCAGACCCGAGAGCGCGACGGTGTGAGCGCCGGCTTCGATGCTGTCCAGCGTTACCGCGGCAGTGGAAGCGATCTGCTGTGCGGCACCGCCATCGACGGCGAAGGTATAACTGTTGCTGTCGGGGCTGCTTCCGGTGGTTGCAGTCGAGATCCGCAAACTGCCGACCGGCGGAGGGGTACAAGTGACGGTAAAGGTCACTGTTGCGGTGCCGGCCGCAGTGACCGCCACTTGACTCGGGTTTGCCTCGGCGGGCGCGCAGCCGGTGGCCAATCCGTTCAGACGGACCAGGTGATTGCCGGCGGCGACATTGTTGAGGAGGACCGTAGCATTCAGCGCCACCGGCTGAGGGATGTCATCGACCACCAAACGGTATCCGTCCGGGTCCGTTCCCGTGGTGGCGATGGTGATTTTCAGGGTGCCGGTCTCGGGCGGAGGGGCCACACAGGTGATGGCAAAGGCCACCGCGGTCGTATCGCCGGTCTGCAGGGTGATGTCTCGGGGGTTTTCGCCAGCCAGCTGACAGTTGGCTGGTAGGCCCGAAAGCCCGATCGAGTGCACCCCCGAAGACACACTGTCCAGCGCTCTGGTCTCGGAGGCTCCGAGGGGCCCCAGGGTGTTGCCATCGAGCACGAGATCGTAGCCGGATGGAGCGGGACCCGACGTGGCGGTTGTCACCTGGATGGTGCCCACCGGAGGCACACAGGTGATCGCGAAGCTCACGGACGAAGTGGAGCCCGGCTCGACGCTCACTGCCTGCGGGTTCGTACCGCTGGCAGAGCAGCCGTCCGGTAGTCCTGCCAGCTGGATGACGTGGGACCCGGTCTCCAGGTTTTCCCGGGAGATCGTGGCATTGGTGCCGATTGCCTGGGGCGGCTCACCGTCTACTCGATAGCTATAACCCTCCGCGGTCACTTCACCCGCGGTCTCGGTTCTGATCTGCAGAATCCCCGTTGTGGGATCGGTCGGTTCGGTCGTGTCACTACCGCAGGCACACAGCACGGCAAGAAGCACTGGGACGTAAGAGCGCATTGGGCTTCACCCTTCCGGGCACCACAACTGGATGCCACCACGCCTGGCCGGCTGAGCAAACCAGGATTCGCAGGATTGAGTCGCCCAGGGGGGCCGGACTGTCCCGGCAGAGCGGCCGAATGTTGGCTGGGGTCGGCCTGAGGTGCAATGGCCGGTTGCGGCCCCCGGAAGCACGCAGTGCAACGATTGGCGCGGTGCAGTCCAAATTGACCCTGAGGTCAGCGACAGGGTAGATTCCCGCACAATGAGTTCCATCACCGTCGAGAAGACCGCCGAAGATTCCGCCTCCAAGTCATTGCACGTGACGGTACCGGTTGACCGCATCCGCGAGGCGGAAGCCCGGGCCCTGAAGTACTATGCCAAGCGGGCTCGCCTGCCGGGATTTCGACCGGGCAAGGCGCCTGATACCGTCGTCCGCAAGCGCTTCGGCGATGCCATTCGCCAGACGGTGCTCGAAGAAGTGATTCGGGAGAGCTGGGAAACCGCCAAGACCAGTGAGTCGCTCAAACCGATTACCGATCCATCGATTCGAAATCTGAAGTTCGAAGAGGGAAGCCCGATCGAGTTCGAGCTGCTGGTTGAAGTGCGGCCGGAGCTCAAGCTGGATCGAATCGGGGGCTTCCGGCTGGAGCGGCGGGTAGCGCCGGTAACCGATGAGGCGGTGACGGAGCAGCTGGCCCGAATCCAGGAGCACAAGGCCACCTGGATCCCCATCGAGGGAACCAAGCCGGCGCCAGGCCAGATGGTTCGCGTGGAGGTCGCTCCAATAGAGAACGGCGTGGCCGGGCCGGTTCAGCCGCACGACCTGGTGCTGGGCGAGAACCAGGCCATTCCGGAGCTGGAAGAGCAGATCATGGGGCTGCTCCCGGGCGAGACCACCGAGACCGATGTCCGCTTTCCCGAGGACCATCCGGATGAGGCCCGCCGGGGTCAGACCCGCCGGGTGCGGATCTCGCTGCATGAGGTGAAGCGGCAGGAGCTGCCGCCGCTGGACGATGCCCTGGCCCGTGAGTCGGGCGACTTCGAGAGCCTGGACGCACTCAGGGCCGCCATCCGCCAGGATCTCGAGCGCGAGGCGGGACGCGAGGCCGACGCCCAGCTGCGGCAGCAGCTGATCGCCCAGATCGTCGAGGCCAACCGGGTCGAGGCCCCGCACTCCCTGGTTCACCGGCTACTGCACGGTTACGCCGAGATGTACAAGGTTCCCCAGGACCAGCTCGAGGGGTTCGAGCAGCAGTTTCATGGGATCGCGGAGACCCAGGTCAAGCGCGATCTCGTGCTCGATGCTCTGATTGAAACGCACGGCCTGCGCGCCACCGAGTCGGATATCGACGAGCGAATCAACAGCATGGCCGCTGCCCGGGGAACGCCCGCGGGCCAGGTGTATGCCTCCCTGCAAAAGGCCAACCGGCTCCAGGAGCTGGAGCGGGTGCTTACCGAGGACAAGGTCTTCGATTTCCTCCTGAAGCAGTCCACCATTGAAGAGGTCAAGTCCTGACGATGGCCACTCTGTATCCGCCCTATATCATCGAGCGTTCCAGTCGCGGCGAGCGCACCTACGACATCTTTTCCCGCCTGCTGATGGACCGGATCGTGTTTCTGGGCGCTCCCATCAATGACGACGTCTCGAACATCATCATCGCGCAGCTTCTGTTCCTCGAGGCCGACAACCCGGATAAGGACATCTACCTCTATATCAATTCGCCGGGTGGGGTGGTGTCGGCCGGCATGGCCATCTACGACACCATGCAGCACCTGAGAGCGCCGGTGAACACCATCTGCATGGGAATGGCTGCTTCGATGGGGTCCTTCCTGCTGGCCGCCGGCGCCAAGGGCAAGCGCAGCGCGCTGCCCCATTCCCGGATCATGATCCACCAGCCCTCGGGCGGGGCCCAGGGCACAGCGGCCGACATCGAGATCCAGGCTCGCGAGATCCTCTATCTCCGCTCCAAGATGAACTCGCTCTACGCGCTCCATACCGGGCAGCCGATCGAGACCATCGAGCGGGACATGGATCGCGACCGGTTCATGAGCGCCGAAGAAGCCAAGGCGTATGGCTTGATCGACAGCGTGTTCACGCCGCACAAGGACCTGGTGCCACACGCGAACGGCAAGGACGGCAAGGAGAAGACTTGACGGTCGGGAGACCCGGGGGCAGTTTACCCGGCACCCAATCCACCTCCATCACGAAGCGCTCCATGTCCAACGACAAGCATCTCCGCTGCTCCTTCTGCGGGAAATCGAAGGATTCGGTCCGGAAATTCATTTCCGGCCCGTCGGTCTACATCTGCAATGAGTGCATTACGCTCTGCAATGAGATCCTGGCGGAAGATGAGGAACGCGAGGTTGCCGACAGCATTACCCAGGTTCCCACGCCCGCCGAAATCAAGGACGTGCTGGACCAGTATGTGATCGGCCAGGAGCGGGCCAAGCGAACCCTCGCGGTAGCGGTCTACAACCACTACAAGCGGATCAATGCGTCCAGCGGCAGAGAAGGCGATGTCGAGCTGGACAAGTCCAACATCCTGCTGCTCGGACCCACCGGGGTCGGCAAGACCCTGCTGGCCCAGACCCTGGCCCGCATTCTCGATGTGCCCTTCACCATTGCCGATGCCACCACGCTCACCGAAGCCGGATACGTCGGAGAGGATGTCGAGAACATCCTGGTCCGGCTGCTTCAGGCCGGCGAGTTCAACGTGGCCGAGTGCGAGCGCGGCATCGTCTACATCGACGAAATCGACAAAATTGCCCGGAAATCCGAAAATCCCAGCATTACCCGGGATGTCTCGGGCGAAGGCGTCCAGCAGGCGCTGCTGAAGATTCTGGAAGGCACCATCGCCTCGGTGCCGCCTCAGGGCGGCCGGAAGCACCCGCAGCAGGAATACATCCAGATCAACACCAAAGACATCCTCTTCATCTGCGGCGGCGCGTTCGATGGGCTGGAAAAAATCATCGAGGCGCGCACCGGTCGGCAGCAGATCGGATTCAGCACCAACGAGCGCAAGGCCGCGCCGCAGCTCAGCAAGGGCAATCCCTACTCCGAGGTGGAGCCCGACGATCTGCTCCGATTCGGCCTGATACCCGAGCTGGTCGGACGTCTGCCGGTGGTGGTCTCGCTCGAGGCGCTCGACGAGGAGGCCCTGATCCGGATTCTGGTGGAGCCCAAGAACGCCCTGACCAAGCAGTACAAGAAGCTGTTCGAGCTGGAGGATGTCGGCCTCACCTTCGATCCCGAGTCGCTCCGCGCGGTGGCCCAACGCGCTCTGAAACGGGGCACCGGCGCTCGCGGGCTCCGCGCCATTCTGGAAACGATGATGACGGACATCATGTTCGATCTGCCCAACCGGGAAGATGTCCGGGAAATCGTGATCACCAAGGAAGCGATCAGCGAGGGCACATCGCCCCTGATCGTCACCGAGCGGGCACGGACCAAGCGGGAGGCGTGAGACCAGCGGGGCAGCGGGGCAGCGGGGCGGCGGAGGCAGAGAAGGACGAGCGGTCAGGCGGTCAGGCGGTCGGCAAGGGCGCACAGGGTGCGCCCTTCTCACGTGCGGGTAGTGCACCCAATCCGCTGGCGTCGCAGCCGGTCGAGTTCATCGGTTCTTTTCCGGACGCCGGCGTGCGGCTGGAGCCCTCGCTTCCCGAGATCGCCTTCATCGGGCGGTCGAACGTAGGCAAATCGAGCCTGATCAATGCCCTGTTGGGCCGACCCGGGATGGCCCGGGTCAGCGGCTCTCCCGGCAAGACCACACTGCTCAATTTTTACCGGCTGCCATCGCTGTATCTGGTGGATCTGCCGGGCTATGGCTTTGCCCGGGCCAGCAAGACCGATCGGGCCGGCTATCGCAAGCTCATCCACAGCTATCTCCGGACCAGGCAGACCCTGAGCGGGATCGTGTGGCTGCTCGACATTCGACACGACCCATCGAAGGAAGATCGGGAGATGCAGGAGTTGTTGATCGAGAGCCGCCGACCGGTGCTAGCGGTCCTGACCAAATCGGATAAGTTGAGCCGCTCCGCCGTTGCAGCCCGTCAGCGGGAGCTGGCAGAGATCCTGCAGCTCCGGCAGGACCAGGTCGAAATGACCAGCAGCCGTTCGGCAGCGGGAATAGCCGAGCTGGCCCAGAGTGTCTTGGCAGCCGCCCAAGGGGAAAACCCATGAGCCTGCGTCATCTTGCTCTCGCTGTTCTGCTGCTCGGCTGCGCTCGGCCGGCCACAGGCCAGGCGCCGGCCCAGGGCCGGCCACTTCCCCAGGGGTATGGCAGCCTGTCCCAGGACGATCTCTCCCTCCGGGTAGGCGATGACAATCTGGTCATCCGATTCGTCCCGCTCGATCCCAGGCTCATGCCCCTCTTTGCCCGGGACGCCGCTCAATCGCTTCGCTCCCTGCTCGACAGCCACAAACGGGCTATCGATTCGGTGGCGTCGCGGGCCGGAGTGGCCACTCCGGGTATCGGGCTGGTCAGCTTCTTCGGACAACGGGCCGATGTAAGGTTCGACCCCCAAACCTTGACCATCCTCATCAGAAACCGGGTGTTCCGCCCGCTTGGCGTCATTGCCCTGAGTTCCCGGTTCAATTCTCAGCAGCTCGGCGTACGGGAGCAGGCGAGTGCGCTGTATCTGTTCGAGGAGGAGATTCCGGTCAACGACTCGTTCCTGCTGTCGTATGGGGCGCTGACCTCGGAAGACTGGGAGCGGAAGCTGCCGCTGCTGGACCGGGAGCGAGCCCGGGTGGCCGCCCGATCCAGAACCGAGCCGATCGATACCGGGCGATAGCCGGTCTCGAGTCAGGACCTGCAGCAGAGCTGCCACGGTTACGTGCAAATCATTTCCCTGTAAAATCCCACTGCTGCATTCGGCACCACTGGTGTCCCCCTTTCCCCCTACGCATCATTAGACTAAACGCGCACTTCCACCCCCTCACGGGGACTGAACGAGACCCCCCATGGTTCTGCTGCCGTTGCGCGAAGTCCGCCTGCCCAAGGCTACCGACCAGTTTTACGACGGATGGCTGGCCGATCTCGAGGAACATCTGTCGCAGCCGAAGGCTGACTGGCACCGGATCACCCGCGAGCTGCTGTTCCAGATCACCTACCCGGGCGCACAGGATTATGACGGGATGCTGCAGGACCCCAAGACCCCGGAAGCCACCCGGGTTGCCCTGCTCTCGCTGGATCCGCGGAACATCACGCTGGAGCCGGAGTATTACTCGGAGGTGGACGCCGAGCGGTACGCCCGGGTGAAACCGCTGATCTGGCTGTGGCAGAGCTTCGACCGTTCGCCGCTCGGCGGCGGGAACGTGCATCTGGGGGTTCGGTTCCGCCGACTTCTGGCCCGACACATCTTCGCCCGGGTGGGCCGCAACTTCAAAGCGTTTCAGTTCGTGGAGTTTTCCTTCGGGTACAACCTGGAGGTGGGCGATGACGTCGTGGTCCACCGCAACGTGCTGCTGGACGATCGCGGAGGCATCACGCTGGGCAACCGGGTGAGCATCTCCGATTACGCCAACATCTACAGCCACACCCACAGCATCGTGGACCAGAAGGATGTCACCAACGCACGAACCGTTCTCGAAGACGACGTTCGAATTACCTATCACGCCACTGTGCTGGCGGGTGTTCGCGTGGGTCGAAACGCCATGGTCGGGGCCAATGCGGTGGCTACCAAGGACGTACGGCCCTATCACGTGAATGTGGGTATTCCTGCCAAGTCGATCCGAATCAAGCCGAACGCGCCACCGGAGGCATACGTGACCGAGCGCGTCGTCCGAAGCCAAGCCCGGGAGCCCTGAGCTGGCGCGCCGTCAGGCTGCTCCTCCTCTCCCGATGGCGGCTGTTGCCGCCCTGGCCGCAGTGGTGTCCATCATTGCGGCGATCCTCACCACCCACGCGCTGCCTCGCCTCGCCGCTACACTGCTGCTCTTCCTTGCCGTGGCGCTGGTGGCTGTCTCGCTCTGGTTCCGCGCAGTGGGAGATCCCGCTTCAGCTCGTCTCCACGGTCCTCCTCGGGGTCATCGCGTGGTGGGCGGAGGAACGCGTCTGGTGGATCTCGCTGTTCGCCTTGGTCCAGCGTGCTGGGGACCTTCTCGGTGGCGCTGCTCCGAGCCCGGAAGCGCGCCGGGGATGCTGAGGCCAAAGCCGACCAGCTGGCGGTGCAGGTCGACCGCCGCATCAGCGAGCTGTTTTCGCTGCAGGAGCTGAGCTACGTCCTGTCGGAGTCGATTCAGCTGGATCGAGTGGTGGACCAGGTCGCGAAGTATGCCGCTCGATTCCTCCAGGCCGACGGGGCCATCGTGGTGGTGGTGGAGACGGATGGCAAACTGCTCCGGGTGGTGGCCGGATCGGGGACGCTGGAATCCATGGTGGGCCAGGTCAGCGCCGACTCGGAGAGCGCACTGGTTCGGTTCGCCATCGGTCGAGACCGGATCGAGGTGGCCCAAGGCGAAGATACCCCGACCGTGGACCTCATCGGCGGGGTGTTGGTGCGCTCAGCCGCCGTGGCGCCGCTCCGGGCTCAGGGCATCACGATGGGTGCACTGGCCGTGGCCGATCGGAGGGGAGGGCCATTTACCACCGAAGACCTCTGGCTCTTGTCCACCGTCGCCACCAACGCCTCGGTCGTGCTGGCCAATAGCCGCCTCTACGAAATGGTTCGCCGAGGGCAGCAGGAGTGGGAAACCGCTTTCAACGCGCTGGCGGAGGGAATCGCCGTGGTTGGGCCGGGTGGCGCAATTCTCAGGGCCAACCGCGCCTTGGCCAGCCTGGCGGACGTTGCCGAGCCTGAGCTGGTGGGACGAGACTTCTCGGAGCTGTTTGCTGGAGCCGCAGAACCGGTGGCCGGGATGATCGAGGCGGCCTATCGTGGAGAGAAGGGCGCTCCCCTTGTCGTACGGCTGGACGAGAGCCAACGGGTTCTGAGGCTGACCGCGGCACCACTGGCAGGAGTCCGGCCCGGCTCGGTGGTGATCCTGATCGAAGATGTTACCGAGCAGCGGATGCTCGAGGCTCAGATCATTCAGAACGACAAGATGGCGTCGATCGGACAGCTCGTCTCCGGCGTGGCTCATGAGCTGAACAATCCGCTGACGTCGATAGCCGGCCTGGCGGAGCTGTTGCTGGAGCGTCCGGCCCATCCCGATGTTCCTCGCGAGCACCTCCGGGTCATCCACGATCAGGCCGAACGGGCCGGGCGAATCGTGCGCAATCTGTTGACCTTCGCCCGAAAGGGCGGAGTCAGTGAGAAAACGGCGGTGGATCTGAATGATGTGGTAACCCGGACATCGCTTCTAATCGTCTACGAGCTCCAGCTGCATGGCATCGATCTGAATTCCGAGCTGAGCCCCGATCCGGTGATCGTCCTGGGAGACCGCTACGAGCTGCAGCAGGTGCTGCTCAATCTGATCACCAACGCCGTGCAGGCGGTTACCAGTCTTCCGTCTGAGCAGGACCGGCGGATTACCCTGCTCACCAGCCGGGAAGACGGAGAGGCGGTGCTGCGAGTCCGGGACAACGGGCCTGGAGTGCCGAAGCACCTGGCGCCGTATCTCTTCACCCCGTTCTTCACGACCAAAGCGCCCGGCGAAGGCACCGGGTTGGGGCTCTCGCTCAGTTACGGCCTGGTTAAGGCACACGGCGGAGACCTTACCTACGAGCAGCCGGGCGAGACCGGAGCCGAGTTCCGGATTAACCTGCCGGTCTACGAAACCGACCTGCCGGCGGAGGCTGCGGCCCCCAGCACCGACAACGGGCGATCACACCGCCGCATTCTCGTGGTGGACGAAGACCCGGCGGTGCATCGTCTGGTCCGCGCGCTCTTCGCCCCGGATGGGCACGCGGTCGAATCCGTGAGGTCGGGAGAACAGGCCCTCAGATTGGCCCAGGAGGGAGAATACGACATGATCATCGCGGATGTGCGGATGCCGACCGGATCGGCCGAGCCGTTCGCGCACGCGCTGCTCCACACCTGTCCCCAGGCTCGAAGCCGGCTGGTCGTTGCCTGCCGGGGTGAAGAGGAGCTGCCCCCGCCCTTCACCGGACAACCGATCCGCCGGGTGAGGAAGCCATTCAACCCGAGGGACCTGCGGACGCGTAGCAAAGGAGATTCTTCAGTAGCCTGCCGCGCTGGCCGGCTTCCACGGGAGCACGCTGATCCGGCCCTTCACCTTGGCAGTTGCGGTTGACGCGTCCGCCGTTGCCCAGTAGTTCCCGCCTGCCGCCAGATCCGGGGCCTCGATGAACCAGCGGGACGCGCGAAGAAAGATGTTGCCGGTCACCTCGCTGGCGTGGCCGTCCCCGTCCACCACCAATCCGTCCCCCACCCCGTCGAAGATGTTTCCCCGGATCTGCGCCCGGGTGGTATGCTCCATCACGATGCCCTGTTCCAGTCGCGACAGCCGATTGTCGTCGATCCGGTAACGCCGACTGGAATCGCCCTGCTGAGCCGGCGCGGCCACCCTGATCCCCACACCTCCGCCGATCACGACGTTTCCCAGAATCACGTTGTCGTTGCCGTTTTCGCTGACGATGCCGGCTGTTCGGGCACCGATGATGGTATTGCCCCTGACCGTCGACCCGCCCGAGTGCGTCAGCCTGATTCCGATGACGGTGCTGTCCGCCCGATTGTCCAGAAAGAGGTTGTTCCACCCGAAGGACGAAACGAAGGCGGTCCGCAAGGCGGCTGAGGCGTCGTTGCGGTACACCAGGTTACCGACCGATGGCTCCATTGCCTTGGGATCCCCGGCGAGGAGAAGACCCAGGCTCGATGCGCTGAGGTCGTTGTCGACGATGGTGTTGGAGTCGCTTGCGTTGCGAAGGAGCAGGGCGGCCGCGCCGCAATCCCCGGCCGGCACCTGGGACTCACAGCGGCGGGTATGGTCGGCGCGATTCCGGGCAATGACGTTGCGGGCCGACCGCCAGAGCTGAATGCCCCAACCATTGTTCGCCGACACATCGTTGTCGGCGATGTAGCTGTCGCGCACCTCCATGAGCGCGATCCCGTTTTGAGCGGCCCGAGCAGTGACTCCGGTGATGCTGGTTCCGCTGGTTCGCCGGAGCAGAATGCCGCCGCCATACCGCTCGAAGCTGTCCGCCCGAATCAGGTTCAGTTGGTCTGCGGCCTCCGGCCGCGCCGGCGTGGAGCGCACGCCCTGGTCCCGGCTGCCGGAGAGATCGGCGCCGCTGACCCGGTGAGACCGGCCACCCTCCAAGCGGATCCCGTACCGGTAGCCATGGATGGCACCGCCGGTGATGCTTACGGCGTCCACGCCCCGGCTGGTGATACCAGCGCCCACGAACCGAGCCGGCACTGAGTCGCCGCTCTCCAGAATCACTCCGGTCAGATCGATCCGGGTGCCCGAGGCCGCGGCAATGATGATGCCTTGCTCGTTGGCGTCGGCAATCCGATAGCGGCCCGGGCAGACCCGCACCTCACCCTGTACCTGGGTGCCGGCACGGATGGGCCTGATGCACGGCGCAGCCTTGCCCGAGGAAGGAGACCAGATCGTCAGGAGGGGAAGCAGAAACGGGCTCAGCATACCCGCAACACGTCGTCCACCGCACCCGCGTTTCCCTGGCTCAGCAGGATTTCGATGTCGTCGAGGGCGCGGCGCTCGCGGGGCCAGGCGAAGCGAGCTCGCGCGGCGGCCGGGCTGAGCCACTCGAACCCGTCGTGCTCCGGCCCGAGTCGCACCGCCGCGTCGTCCGCCACGAAGGCGGCGAACACGGGGACCAGCGCCACCTCATCGCTGCGGTGCTGGTAAAACAGCTCCACCCGGCTCAGGTTGTAGAGCCGAGCGGCCATGAGGCCCGTCTCTTCCTCCAACTCGCGCTCGGCCGCCCGAGTGGGCCGTTCGGCCGGCTCGATGTGGCCGTGAACGCTCTCCCACGAACCGGGACAGCGTCCACCGGGCGCCCGCCGAAGCGACCAGGCACTGCAGCGAGCTTCCGACCCCACGGAGAACGTAGACGTCGACCAGCGAGGCGCGAATCGATGTCATCCCTGAAGCCGTCGGGCAAACAACTCAGATGGCATGGCTTAACAGTTATCCGCTTCCGGGATCCGCGCCAGCATCGGGCTGGCCGGATCGATAATCAGCATGTGGTGAATGGAAAGTCGCTTAGGGCGGAGAACGGCTCTGCGTTACGGGTTGCTCAGGCTCTGCGGCGGCCCAACATCGCCTCGAGCCTCGCGGTGAGGGCCCGGGCCCGGAAAGGTTTGGTGACGAAGTCGTCGGCACCCAGCTCGAACACCCGCACCTCATTGTCTTCATCGCCCTTGGCGGTCAGGACCATAATCGGAATGTCGCGCGTGGCCGGACGCGAACGCAGCTGCGCCAATACGCCGTACCCGTCGAGCCCCGGCAGATTGAGATCGAGAATGATCACATCAGGGGCGAATCGGTCGACCTCATCGAGCGCCTGAACCCCATCTCTGGCTTCGGCCACCCGATAACCCTCGCGCTGCAGCAGGTCCTTCATCACCCGGCGGAGCTGTTCCTCATCTTCCACCAGGAGCACACAGGCGCCCTGCCCCCGTCCGCCCGCCACGATGCCATCGACGTCGCTGGGCTCCTCGAGCAGCTCCATGTCCATCGAGAAGTCGGAGAGGGGAGGCGCTGCCGACGAGGGGGGCGGTGCCGCAGCCGCCGTTCGGCCGGAACGGCCTCGGCGAGGAGCGGGAGGCGGCTCGGCCGGCTCCTCCTCCCGGGGGACATCGGTGACCCGCAGCAGCTCTTCCAGGGTGGATTCCCCGGCCAGCACATGGCGCAGGCCGCTCCCCCACAAGGAGCGCATCCCGGCCTTGCGGGCCGCTTCAGCGATCTTTTCCGCGCTGGCGCCATCGGCAATGCGGCGCTCGAGGTCCGGATTCATGGTGAGGACCTCCACGATGCTGAATCGACCACGGTAGCCGGTCATCGAACAGTCGGAGCAGCCAACTCCCTGGTACAGGGTGATCCCGGGAGGAACGAACCGCTGCAGCCGCTCGCTTACCGGCTCGGTTGCCTGCACCCGGCATTTCTTGCAAAGCCGGCGCATCAGCCGCTGGGCGACTATGCCCCGCAGCGCCGGCGCGATCTTGTACGACTCCATGCCCATGTCGACCAGACGGGTTACCGTGTTGGGCGCATCGTTGGTGTGGAGAGTGGAGAGCACCAGGTGGCCGGTGAGCGAAGCTTGCAGCGCGATCTGCGCGGTTTCCTTGTCTCGAATCTCACCCACCAGCACCACGTCCGGGTCCTGCCGCAGAATGGATCGCAGAGCCGCCGCGAAGGTGAGTCCGGCCTTTTCGTTCACCTGCACCTGGACGACGTTCTCGCCCAGCCGGTATTCCACCGGGTCTTCCACGGTCACGATGTTTACGCCGGTACCCTGGACCGCCCGCAGAGCGGAGTACAGCGTGGTGGTCTTGCCCGACCCGGTCGGCCCGGTCACCAGGATGATGCCCTCTTTGTTCGACAGAAGCGCCCGGATCCCCTTTTCTTCGTCCTCGCTCAGTCCCAAAGAGTCCAGCGACAGGGTGGTGGCTTTCTGATTCAGCACCCGGATGACCACCTTCTCGCCGTGTGAGGCGGGAAGCGTCGAGATCCGGAGATCGATTGCCTCGCCGTTCACCGAGACCCGGGCTCTTCCGTCCTGAGGCCGGAGCCGGTCGGCGATATCGAGCTTCGACATGATCTTGATGCGGGAGATCAGGGGGACGCCGGCGCTCCGAGGGATTTTCATCACCTGGCGCAAGACGCCATCGATGCGGTAGCGAACGACAACGCCGCCTTCCACCGGCTCGATATGGATGTCGCTGGCCCGGTTGGTTACGCCATCGGCGATCATGGTATCGACCAGCCGCAGAATCGGCCGCTGGCTGGCCTGCTGCTCGCTCGCGGCGTTCTCCTCGTCCTCCTTGATCTGCTCTACCTCGAAGTCGCCGCTGATGCCCTCGAGCAGCCGGGCCACCGCGGTCTCGGTTTCGCGATAGGTCTCGTCGAGCTTCTCTCGGATCTTCGAGGGGGAGCCCAGCAACATGCGGACCTCTCGCCCGGTGGCGAAGGCCAGCATTTTCTCGGCATCGATGTCGAATGGATTTGAGGTCGCCACTTCGAGGAAGGAGTCGGTCTGGCGCACGGGTACCACGTTGAACCGTCGGGCCAGTTGCTCGGGAACTGTCGTCGTAAGCTTGGGGTCCGCCTTGGAGAGCTCGGCCACCGGCAATCGAAAACGGGCCGCCACGGCACCTAGGATTTGCTCGTCGGTGGCCAGCTTCCGGCCGATCAGCAGGTCCCAGAGGGACGCATCGGGTCCCGGCTCTTGCCGCAAGGCCTTGACGGCCTCATCGGACAGGAGAGTCTCGATGGAGGGTACCAACCATTCATCGGTGAACTGCATGATTGCTCTACACGGCGGGTGGAGGGAGCCCCTGGGGGCGGAGCCACGCCGCAAAATAAGGGAGCTATAGCAGGCCCCACCAGTCCCGGTTCACATCGATGGTGAGACCCACCCGGCCATCCCGCAGTCCAACCCCCGCCTCCAACCGGATGATCCGCATGAGCCACTCGACCGCGATGCCAGCGACGGGACGAATGCCGTCGGTCTCCGTCCAGGGCAGCGACTGGTAGGGACGTCCCGCATACCCAGCGGCGACGAACGGCGCCACCACCATATGCTGGCCAGTCGAGGCGTACGAGCCAAGCGAAAGAGCGGGCACCGGTACTTCGAACCTCCATTCCAGTCGACCCAGGGCCATTTCCCTGCCGCCGTATGCCCGGAATGGTTCTCCGACCAGCGTGCCCCGCCCGCCGAGCACAAAGCTCCGATGCGGCGGAAGGCCGTTGCTTCCGGCTGCCAGGTCCAGGGTTGATTGGAGCTCATTGCCACCGAACCGGGCGGTCCAAACCCCGTGCGCTGCGGCCCGAACGTAATTGTTCGGCCCATCCCCCAACTCGAGCGATACTTGTCCCTGGAGATCGCGGCGCAGCGCGATTCCGCCGCTCGCCTGCTCCAGCTCGAGTCGGGCTACCCCATAGCTTCCGCTGCCCAGTGCTGGATTCGGGCGGTAGGTCCCGTTGGCCGGAGATGCTTGAACGGTTACCGACTGGCTCTCCTCGGCCCCGACACTGCCGCGAAGAGACGTTCGTCCTCCCAGGCGGTGGGCGACGGTGAGATCGGCGGCGGTGAGCAGCACGTAGTCGCCATAATCCTGGCCGGCCTCCTGAGACGTGAACGAGTTCAGCAGTGGAGCTATTACAGGGACATCGCTGAAATCGCTGATCCGACGGGAGCCCGAGACCTCGAGTCGGGTGGCGCCAAAGTTCCAGCCAGCAGAGAGCGAGGCGAGCCATCGGTGATCCGACGTGCCATAGCCGACCGCAGGGCGCAGTTGAAGCCGCCCGCTGCTGAGCCCGAATGTCCCCCCGATCCCCAAAGCGAGACCCTGAACTCGGTTCACATGTGCGATGTCGCTCAGCGAGCCGGTGGCCAGCCGCTGGGAGGGCAGTCCGGCCAGAGCCCGGGCCCCCGCAATGCGCTCCACCTCGGCTCGAAGAGACTCCATGTCCTGCCGGTTTACCGGCTGGGCCACACCGGCTATCGCCTGGTCCAGCGGCTCGGTCCAGAGTGAGTCACCTCCCGGATGCACCAGGCCACCGATAGCGGGCGCACCAACCAGGTCGGGAGGCCAGGGCACATTCATGTCGTATCCGTCGATCTCCCAGCGACCGCGGATGATTCCCCGGGCCGGAAAATCCAGCCAGATGGCCCGGCGGCGAATCTCCACCTCCTGGCGATAGGGCAGCCAGAAACGACCCTCGTACAGCGCGTTCTCCAGCACCACGCTGATGTCTTCCAGTTGCCGGTCGAGATAGGACGGTGGCGTGAAGCTGAAACGAAACCGGACCAGCTCAGCCGTTGCCACATCGAGATACAGGGTGCCGACCACCAGCGGCCGGTCGAAAGAGCGAGGCCGTACCGCTATCTGGTGAACGGTGACCTCGCCCTGGGCAGTGCGGATCGCGATCGAGTCGGTCAGGGCAAAGTCGTACGCGGTGAGGCCGGCGGGAGAAAGGGGATGGACCACGTCACGCACCTCATCTCCTTCCCCGATCCGGATCACATTCCCGAAGTTGTTGGTGACGATCCCGAGGTGGTCCCGATGGTAGTTGATATCGGTGGGGAGAAAGGCGCCATCGCGCCAGCCGAGGATCACCTGCTTGCTGTGGTTGGGCGCCTGCCAATACACTTCCACCTCGAGCTGGTCGGCTTTGACCAGTTTCGGTGGCTGGGCCAGTCCTTCTCCAACCTGGGCCAGAAAGAAGAGAAACCCGTGAGCCCGCGCCCGATAACTGGTGAGCGAGCTGTCGGCCTGCACCGCCAGTCGGCGATCGACCGCGCGCCGCACCAGGGTCATGGTTTCGGGAGTATTCCAGGATTGAGCCGACAGCGTTGAGCGGTAGGAGATAAGAAGGAAAACGCCGAGCAGTACTCGAGCTCCCCAATGTGCTCTCACGCTCCTGGACATGGCCTTCTTATCTCTCAACTCCTGCCTCTCACGCTGTCGATGCGCGCAATATCCCGGGACCTGAGAGCCCCGGCAACCGGGTTGCTGCTACTCGCAGGTTGGGGGGTGCGGCAGCAAAAGGCCAGTCGCTGTTGCCCCTCCCACGGTACCCACGGCCGCCCGAGTAATCCCGCTGAATCGCGCCATCGTGTTGCAGACCTCGGGGCCCGGGCCTGCGGATACTTCGGTGAGTTTCCCCGCAGGTACCCCAAGAACAATCGTGCTTCGGCACGGCCCCCCCGAAAACATCGTATACGCCCGATTGTCGTTCACGGCCGGGGCCTTTCCCGATAGTGGTCAGGACGTCACCGTGGAAGTGAAGCCTCAGCCGGGCGTCTACGGAGTGGACATTCTCATGAGCAAGCCCATCCGCGGGGGAGCCAGGCTCACCTTCGAGTACGCCCGGTACTTCTCCGCGCCGGAGCGGGCGCGGCAAGTGTATCGCTCAGACGGAGCGTTCGAGGAAGCGCTGGCTGTAGGACACGTCCTGTCCAGCGGCGATCAGATCGAGCTGCTGCCCACCGTCCGGGCCGATCTGGATCACCTCACCGCGCCGATTGCTACCGCAGGCCGGTACCTGGTGGCCGCTCCCCAATGAGGACGAGCTATGACGCCTTCGCGGAACGCGCTCGCGAGGGCGGGATGGTTCCCGTCACCCATGAAGTCCTGCTGGATGGCGACACTCCGGTCACCGCGTTCGCCAAGCTTCACCAGGGGCAGTACGGGTTTCTGCTCGAATCGCTGGAGGGAGGCGAGCGCTGGGCCCGGTACACCTTCCTTGCCACCGATCCAACCGAAGTGTTTCGATATCAGGGACGGGAGTGCTCCCGATGGACCACGAGCACCGGATGGAAGCTGCAGGATGCCGATGTGGCTCCGCTGGACCACCTGGCCCAGACCATGCGCCGGCACCCCCCGGTCGAGGTGCCTGGTTTGCCCCGCTTCACCGGCGGGGCAGTAGGGTATATCGGGTACGACATCGTTCGTAGCATCGAGTCGCTGCCGGCCTCCCCGCCAGACGACCGCGGTCTGCCCGACGCCATCCTCATGGTGGTCGACACCCTGCTGGTGCTGGACAACCTGTTCAATCGCGCCACGGTGGTAGCGACCGTAGACGTTCCTCGGGGCACCTCTGCGGCGGAGCTTCGGCAGCTGTATGCGGGCGCGATCTCCCGAATCGACTCCTGGCTGGATCGGCTCAAGGCCGGTGGTCCCAATCCGGTTCTGCCGCTCGAGTCACCAGCGCTGCCCGCTACCGCTGGACCCTACCCCCAGCAGCAGTTCCAGAACGATGTCCGGCGGATCAAGGATTACATCGCCGCGGGCGATACGTTTCAGACCGTGTTATCCCGCCGGGTAGATCTGCCGGCCCCAGACCCGTTTCTCACCTATCGCTATCTTCGCGCACTGAACCCCGCTCCCTACCTCTACTATCTCCACTGCGACGATGTCTATCTGATCGGAAGCTCGCCGGAGATCCTGGTCCGGGTGGAGGATGGGGAAGTAACTCTTCGGCCGATCGCGGGAACGCGGCCGCGCGGTTCATCGCCCGAGCAGGATGCCGCGCTCGCCGACGAGTTGCTGGCAGATCCCAAGGAACGCGCAGAGCATCTGATGCTGGTAGACCTCGGCCGGAACGACGTGGGGCGGGTGGCGGAGTTCGGAACGGTGCGACTGACGGCGTTCATGGCGATCGAGCGGTACTCTCACGTGATGCATCTGGTCAGTGAGGTCCGAGGACGTCTTCGTCCGGAGCTCGACGCTATTGCGGCGCTGGCGGCCTGCTTTCCGGCCGGCACCGTCTCCGGCGCACCCAAGGTCCGGGCGATGGAGATCATCGACGAGCTGGAGCCGGTCCGGCGGGGCCCCTACGCCGGCGCCGTGGGCTACGTGAGCTGGGGGGCCCGAACCCTGGATACCGCGATCGCAATCCGAACCTGCGTCATCAAGGGGAAGACCGCCTGGATTCAGGCCGGCGCCGGGATCGTTGCCGATTCCGACCCCACCGCCGAATGGCTGGAGACCGAGGCAAAGGCCCGGGCGGTGCTGCTGGCGGTGGCGCTTGGCGGCGCGGCGGGGAAGCGGGGAGGCGGGGCAGGCGGGAAGCGAAGCAACAGCCCGGTTAGTGACGGCTCCCCGCTTCCCCGCTTCCCCGCTGCCCCGCATCTTTCCGACCATGCCCTACCGTCTCGTCAGCTTCTCCGGAGAACAGAGCTTTGAGCTCCAGCCGGGCCGTACCCTGGTCGTTGGACGGGGCGTGACCAGCGACATCGCCATCTACGATCCGACGATCTCCCGGCGCCACGCCGAGCTGATCGTGGGGACGGATGGGGTCCAGGTCAGGGATCTGGGCAGCTCCAATGGGACCTGTATCAACGGCAGCCGGATCACCACCGGGCGGCTCAGTCCCAACGACTCGATCACCTTCGGTAAGGTGCTCTTTCAGCTCAAGGAGCAGAGGGCTTCGGGACAGACGCCCAATCCGCTGCCCCTGCAGCCATCGACCCCGGCCGGTGACACACATCGTCCGCCAACTGATGGTTGGCAGCGGTGGACCGACCGGGATCACCAGCCGGAACCGAAGCTCCGGCCTCGGCCAGCTCAAGGTGGCAGCCAACACCGCCGAGGAACGACAGGCGAAGAAGCTGTCACTGTTGCTGGATATCTCGCAGAAGCTCTCGGGCGAGTTCGACCTGGACCGCCTCCTGGGCAACGTGGTGGACATGATGTTCGAGGTCATGGATGTCGACCGGGTATCCATCCTCCTTCGGAACGAGACCACCGGTGAGCTGGTCCCCTCGATCTCCCGAAGCCGCCTGGGTGATGCCGCGTTTCAGCAGGTTCCCCGATCGATCGTAGACAAGGCTATCCAGGAGCGAGTGGCCGTGGTGTCGGACAACACCCGGACCGACAGCCGGTTCAAAGGACATTCGATCGTCACTCAGAGTGTGCGGAGCGCGATGTGCTCGCCCCTGATGGCGTCCGGTGACCGGATCCTGGGTCTGCTGTACGTCGACAGCGTCACCGCGGCAAACTCCTTCAGCGACGAGGACCTTCAGTTCCTGGTGGCCTTCAGCGGACTGGTCGCGATCGGCATTCGCAACAGCCGCTACGCCGAGCAGGTTCGCCGCGAAGCGCTGGTCCGCTCCAACTTCGAGCGCTACTTCGCGCCCAATATCGCCGCCGAGATCGCGCAGCAGGACGCCGTCGTTCCCCTGGGCGGGGAGCGGCGGCCCATCACCATTCTCTTCAGCGACATCCGTGGCTTTACCGCAATGGCGGAGTCCATGGGCCCGGACGCCATCGCCCGGCTGCTGACCGAGTACTTCAGCGAGATGGTGGAGATCATCTTCGAGCACGGGGGCACACTGGACAAGTTCGTGGGCGACGCGATCATGGCGCTCTGGGGCACCCCGATCGCCCACGCGGACGATCCCGACCGTGCGCTTCGCGCGGCGGTTGCCATGCAGCGGGGTGTCGCCCGGCTGAACCAGCGCTGGGTGTCGGAAGGCCGGCCCGAGATCGGTGTCGGCATCGGGATCAACTACGGAGATGTCTTTGCCGGCAACATCGGAAGCCATCGCCGGCTGGAATACACCGTGATCGGAGACGCGGTAAACGTCGCCAACCGGCTCTGCTCCGAGGCGGCCGCGGGCGAAATCCTGGTCAGCGAGGCGTTGTGTCAGGTGGTGAAGGATCAGGCTGACTACGAGTATCTGCCTGCCATGGCGCTGCGCGGGCGAACCAGGTCAGTGCAGGTGTATCGGGTGAAGGGAGTCACGAGTCGCGAGTCGCGAGTCGCGAGCCGCGAGCTCGGATCCCACGCTTCAATTGCCCAATCGGACGTCTGGTGCGAGCTAGCTATCCTCGACTCGCCTGACTCGTGACTCGTGACTCGCGACTCCCGACTACCTCCCAAACCGGTACTCTCGGCCGGCCTCCCGCATCAGGTTCAACACCAGCCGCACCGGCAGTCCCATCACGCTGAAGAAGTCTCCCTCGATCCGTTCCACCAGCGCCGCGCCGTAGCCTTGGATCCCATACGCTCCGGCCTTGTCCATCGGCTCGCCGGTAGCCACATAGGCGCCGAGAAAATCGTCGTCCACCCGCCGGAAGGTCACGTTGGTGACATCGGTGGCCTGGTGCACCGCTTCATCGGCGACCAGGGCGACCGACGTCACCACCTGATGGGTGCGGCCCTGCAGCTGCTGCAACATCCGGAGAGCTTCCGCCCGGTCTGAGGGCTTCTCCAGCACCGCATCCCGGACCACCACGGTGGTATCGGCGCCGAGCACCAGCTCACCCGGAACGCTGAGCGCCTTCTCCCGGGCCAGACGCTCCACATAGTCCACCGGGGTCTCGAATTCCCGGCGCACTTCCGGAATGTTCGGAGGAACCACCCGGACCGGGATGCCGAGCATTTCCAGCAGCTGGCGGCGGCGGGGAGAAGAGCTGGCCAGGGTCAACTCGGCAACTGTCATGGATGGCGATCCAGAATGAGGGTGACCGGGCCGTCGTTGTGGATCTCTACCTGCATGTCCGCTCCAAACTCTCCAGCGGCAACTTCCAGTCCTCTTTCCCGCAGCACATCGAGGAAGCGTTCATAGAGCGGTACCGCGACTTCGGGTCGGGCAGCGTCTATGAACGAAGGGCGCCGGCCCTTCACCGCGTCCCCGTAGAGTGTGAACTGGGAAACCACCAGCACCGCTCCGCCGGTTTCCTCCAGCCCAAGGTTCATCTTGCCTTCGCTGTCGCTGAACAGTCGGAGGCTGGAGATCTTCTCGGCCATCCAATCTACCTGCGCCGGCGTGTCGCCATGGGTGAACCCGACGAGCAGGCAAAAGCCTCGTCCGATCGAGCCGGCCACCCGATCGTGGATCCGCACCGTCGCCTGGGAAACCCGTTGGAGGACGACTCGCATAGCCGGGGATCATACCCGGATGGGCTGGCCAGTCTAGAGTCTGCGGCAGAGTCGCGTCGTCGCGCGGCAGGCGGTTAGACTCCGAGGATGACCTCCATTGACATCGCTCCCGCGCCCCAGCGGCCCCAGCCGCTCGCCTGGCCCGGCAATAGACTGACGGTTGCCTGGTTGGGGCATGCCACCGTGCTCCTGAATATCGGCGGCTCGTTCGTACTTACCGACCCGGCGCTGGAGCGGCGCATCGGCATCGGCCGGGGTCTGGCGAAACTGGGGCCCCGGCGTCTGGTGCAACCCGCGCTTCGGCCCCGGGAGCTGCCCCGGCTGGACGCAATCCTTCTGTCCCATGCCCACATGGATCACACCGATACCGGGACGCTCCGGCACCTGCGGCGCGATATCCCCGTCGTGGTGCAACAGGGTAATCGTGATCTGGTTCGGAGGTTTCGAACCGTGCAGGAGCTTGCGTGGGGGGAGTCAGCAGAGCTCGGAGGAGTACGAATCGAATCCACCCAGGCGCGCCATTGGGGCGCTCGCATGATCACCGACAAGCACCGGGGTTATGGAGGGTACCTGATTCAGCGGGATGGTCTAACGGTACTCTTTGCCGGTGATACCGCATACACCGACGGTCTCACCCCACTGGGGCGCCGTACCAGGATCGATCTGGCCATCCTGCCCATCGGCGCCTACGACCCCTGGATCCACAATCACGCATCGCCCGAGCAGGCCTGGACCATGTTTCGGCGGCTAGGCGCCACCTACGTTCTGCCGGTTCATCACTCGACGTTCCGCTTGAGTCGGGAACCCGTCTCGGAGCCAATCGAGCGCTTTCTGGCTGCCGCCGGATCCGACCGTTGGCGGGTGGTGGGAACCGAGGTGGGAGCCACCTGGAGCATGGACGATTGAGCGCACCCGGCCAAGCTGTTGCTCGGATGCTGCGGGCGGATACCACAAACGGCGGGGGGCGCTCTACAGAATAGTCGGATCCCACTTCCCTCAGACGATTCGGCCGGTGGCCTTCCTCTTGCACCCTCTGGGTATGCCCTATCAGCCCTCCCCCCAGAGGCCTTGCATGCGTCCGCGCTGGTTGCTTCTCGTCTGCGCCTTGTGGCTGGCGTCTGCGCCGGCCAGGGCCCAGGCACCCACGATCACGCCTTCGGGCGACCCTTCCATCCGGAATGACACCCTCTATCGGCTCGCGGTCGATCCCCGGAGTCACCCGGGCGAGAGCGCGGTGCTATTACTGGACGACGGAGTCATCCGGTATGAGGCAGACGGAACCGGAACCGAGACCTACCGGGAGGTGAGCCAGATCCTCACGCCCGACGCGGTGGAGGACTACGCCGAGCACGAGTTCTCCTATGCCCCGGGGCACCAGCGCCTCACGGTCAACTGGATTCGGGTGGTCCGTCCCGATGGAACCGTGGTGAGTGAAGCGCCGAGTCAGGCCCAGGACGCCGACATTCCGGCAAGCCTGACCGATCCGGTGTACACCGACACCAAGGTTCGCCGGTACTCGCTGAGCGGGGTGGCCCCCGGCACCATCGTAGACTGGAGCTATACGGTAGAGGAGATCAAACCATTCCTGCCGGGAGACTTCTTCGCGACCTGGAGCGTCCATACCGACGCGTTCACCCGCCGCTCCCGGTTTATCGTCGATGTCCCAGCATCGGTCCGGCTTCATCTGGTCGAGCGCAATCTTCCGTTCCGGTCCCGTGAGACCGTAGCCCGTGGCCGGCATTCCTATCTCTGGACCGCCCGCGACGTCCAACCGGTTACGCCCGAAGAGTTCATGGCCGACTCGAATGGCGTATACATGTCGATTGCACTATCGGGCCCTATATCCTGGGAGACCATCGGCAGCTGGTACTCCGGGCTGTCGCGTGACCGGTATGGCATCGACCACAGCATACGGGAAAAGCTTCGCGGTCTGCTCAAGGGAGCTCCGACCCCGGACGATACGCTGCGCACCCTGCAACGCTGGGTCGCGCAGGATATCAGGTATGTCTCCATAGCCCTGGGTCTTGGTGGCTATCAGCCGCGGATGCCGGCCGAGGTCCTGGCCACTGGCTACGGCGACTGCAAGGACAAGACAACTCTGTTCGTCGCTGCGGCGCGGGCGCTGGGTTTTCGGGCCTATCCGGTTCTTCTCAACAGCGGCGGCTCGGTTGATCGCGCCCTGCCATCTCTCAGTCAGTTCGATCATGCCATTGCCATGGTCGAGCGATCCGAGGGACGGATATACATCGATCTCACCGCCGAGCTGGTGCCCTATGGTGAGCTCCCCGAGTCGGATCAGGGCCAATTCGGGTTGATTGTCTATCCGGACGGAACCTCTGAGCAAGTCACATTACCGGAGACTGCCCCCAGCGCCAATTTGAATGAGACCAGGATCGCGGGGTCGCTGTCGACCGAGGGCTACATCACGGCGATGTACGAGGAGCGAGGCCTGGGCAGCCGCCAATACGGTCTGAGGAGCCTGTTCCTGGCTCCGGCGGACTCGGGCCACCGGGCAGAGTTTGCTCGCGCTATAGCCACCAAGCTCTACCCCGGCGCTGAGGCTGACAGTCTTGTGGTATTCGAGGGGCGAGACCTGGCGGCTGATCCGCGTGTCGCCCTCCGCATCGTCCGGGGTCTGGCCGCCCGGCCGATCGGGAATAACCAGACCCTGATTCTGAGCCTCCCGTTGACCAGCATGCGGGGCATGGCTGACGCCGCCACCGCTCTCGAGTCGAATGGCCCGAGACGTTTTCCCATTGATGCCGCAAAGATTGTTGGCCCGGTGGCCACCTTCACCGACATCAAGCTCACCCTGCCATCCGGTTGGCGGGCTCAGCTGCCCCATGATGTCGAGGCGAAGAGCAAATGGGGAACCTATGCAGCCCGGTACGATCAGGAGGGCGCCACTCTGCACATTGTCCGTCGGCTGGAAGGCGCTCGAGGCATCTACCCACCAGCAGATCTTCCTGACCTGACCGGCTGGCTTCGCGCGGTGGCCCAGGACGATGTGGCTTATCTCGTGATCGAGCGGAATTCCACGCCTTGATTGGCATACGAAGCCCCCGAAGACCGGGGGCTTCGCTCATTCGGCTCAGCGGGCTTCAGCGAGGAATATTGTCGTCCGTTATTCGACGGTTACGGACTTGGCGAGGTTTCTGGGCTGATCCACGTTGCAGCCCCGGCTGACCGCCACGTAGTAGGAGAGCAGTTGGAGTGGAATGCTGGTCAGGATGGGCGTGAGCAGGTCAAGCGTTTCGGGAATGGTGAACGTGGCATCGGCCAAGCGCTCGATCTCGGCATCTCCCCCGTTGATCAGCGCGATCACCTTGCCGCCCCGTGCCTTCACCTCTTCGATGTTGGACACGATCTTGGAGTGGACCGCGTCGCGCGGAGCGATGAACACCACCGGCATGTTCTCGTCGATGAGCGCGATGGGCCCGTGCTTCATCTCGGCCGCGGGGTAGCCCTCGGCGTGAATGTAGGAGATTTCCTTCAGCTTCAAGGCGCCTTCCAGCGCAACCGGGAAATTGACTCCACGGCCGAGATACAGGGCGTTCTTGCTGGTCTTGAGGAAGCGATCCGCCAGCGCCTCGATCTCGCTGGTCCGTTCCAGAATCTGGGAGACCTGCTCCGGCAGCTGCCGCAGGGCGTGAATGAACTGGCGGCCCTGCAGAATGCTGAGATTCCTCAGCCGGGCGATGCGAAGCGTGATCAGGGAAAGCGCGGCAACCTGGCTGGTGAACGCCTTGGTGCTGGCCACGCCGATCTCGGGGCCGGCGTGGAGGTAAATGCCCCCATCCACTTCTCGCGCTATGGTCGAGCCCACCACGTTGACCAGCCCGACGGTACGTCCTCCCCGCCGCTTGGCTTCCCGAATGGCGGCCAGCGTGTCGGCGGTCTCGCCCGACTGGGAAATGCCGATGACCAGAGTCTTCGGGTCAACGACCGGGTTCCGGTAGCGGAATTCCGAGGCGTATTCGACTTCCACCGGAAGCCGCGCCATCTCTTCCAGCATGTACTCGCCGATGATCCCGGAGTGCCAGGAGGTGCCGCAGGCCGTGATGATGACGCGCTCGAACTGCTTGAGCTCCTCATCCGTCAGGTTGAGGCCGCTGACGCGGGCGGTGCCTTCGTCTTCCAGCAAGTGCCCCCGAAGCGTGTTGCAGATGCTCTCGGGCTGCTCGCAGATCTCCTTCAGCATGAAATGGGGATAACCACCCCGCTCCACCGTGGCGAGATCCCAGTCGATTTGATTCACCGGCTTGCTGATTCGCGCCGTCTCCAGGTTGCGCACCCGGTAGCCGTCACGGGTGAGCACCACCATCTCGCCGTCGTCCAGGTACACCACCGCGCGGGTGTGCTGCAGCAGAGGCGACGCGTCCGATGCCACGAAGAATTCGTTTTCACCGACGCCCACCAGCAGCGGAGAACCGTTCCGGGCCGCCACAATGACCCCGGGCTCGTCCGATGAGATGAAGGCCAGACCGTAAGCCCCCTCTACGTCCCGCAGCGCGCTGGCGACGGCATCCTCGAGATTTCCGTGATAGAACTCGCCCACCAGGTGAGCCAGCACCTCCGTATCGGTGTCCGACTTGAAGGTATGACCGCGCTGCTCCAACGCCTTTCGGATGGCGCCCGAGTTCTCGATGATGCCGTTATGGATGACAGCGATCCGCCCTGATTGATCGGTGTGAGGATGGGCGTTGGTGGTGGTAGGAGCTCCGTGAGTGGCCCAACGGGTGTGCCCGATTCCGATCGTTCCCTGCGGCAGGTCATGGTTCAGCTCACCTTCCAGAACCGAAAGCTTCCCCGCAGCCTTCATGATCTTCAAGCCATGACCGTTCACCACTGCGATCCCGGCCGAATCGTAGCCGCGATACTCCAGGCGCCGCAGGCCTTCCAGCAGCAGCCCAGCTGCCTGACGCGGTCCGATATAGCCGACAATGCCGCACATGATGGTGAACCTCAGTCCAGGAGTTCTCGGCCTGCCGCCACAAGGGCTTCGGCCTCGGCTCTGCTCGGTGCTTCAGCGATCAGCCGCACGATCGGCTCGGTACCCGAAGGTCGGACGTGCAGCCAACGGTCGGACCAGGCCAACCGAAGCCCATCGCGCTCGTCGGCGGCTGCATCGGAAAATCGCTGTCGCAGCCGCTGATAGAGAGGAGGCAGATCCGAACCGCGGGGTGCCTTTGCCTTGACGATGGTGTACCGGGGCGACTCGGCCACGAGTCGGGACAGCGTTACCCCAGTCTGGGCAAGAAGATGCAAGATCAAGGCCACCCCTAAGGGTGCGTCCCGTCCGATGTGCAGCTGCGGCAGCATGACGCCGCCGTTGCCCTCGCCGCCGATGAGCGCACGCTCATCTCGAATGGTACGAGCCACGTTCGCCTCGCCCACAGGGGCCCGAACCAACCGAGCGCCACCGGCCCGGGCGGCATCCTCCACCACCAGGCTGGTCGAGAGATTCACCACCACCGTGGGGGTGGTACCGTCAGTGCGGCGTCGATCCAACACGGCTTTGACCGCGAAGGCCAGCGTATAGTCCTCCCCGATTGCAGTGCCGGTCTCATCTACCAGGGCAAGCCGGTCCACGTCGGGGTCGACTGCCAGCCCTATATCTGCCCGGGTGGTTTTGACCAGCGCGCTCAGCTCACCCAGGTTCTCAGGTACGGGCTCCGGCGCGCGAGGAAACCGACCATCCATCTCCAGATTGATCCCATGGACCCGGCAGGAAAGCCGCTCCAGCAGTGGGAGGATAGCCCCGGCGCCGGCACCACGCACGCAGTCGAGCGCGACCAGGAAGCGCCGCGCCCGGATGGCCGCCAGATCCAGCATCGGTAAGGCGAGGATGGCATCCAAGTGCCGCTCGATGGCCCCGGGATCCTCTCGGGCGCTGCCGAGGTCACTCCAACCCGCTCGCCGCGGCCCCTGCTCTGCCAAGGCGCGGACTGCGCCGCCGGCCTGGGCATCCAGGAAGATCCCATCCGGGCCCACGAACTTCAACGCATTCCACTCTATTGGATTATGGCTGGCGGTGAGGATCAAGCCAGCCGCCGCGTGATGATGCTCCACCGCCAGCTGTACAGTTGGAGTGGGCACAATTCCCAGGTCGATCACCTCCACCCCCACCGACATGAGCCCGGCTGCAGCCGCACGAGTAAACATGGCTCCGCTGGTGCGGGCGTCCCGGCCGAGGACTACCGACGGGCGGACTGGCGGACGGGCGGACTGATCAGTGGATTGTGAGCCAGCCCAGGAACCCAGCGCAGCCGCGTAGCGGGCGACCAGCTCAGGTGTCAGGTCGGTGCCCACGTGTCCCCGGATGCCGGAGACGCTGATCATCAGAGTGTCGGACATTACGGCGAGGTTCAGGTGATCGGGAGCTGCGAGCCGCCGCCGAAGGCGCTGAGAAACGCCTCGACAACTCGAGCATCGAAGTGGACGCCGGCACACCTGCGAAGCTCGTCGAGCGCCCGGGGCACAGGAAGCTGAGGACGATAGGCCCGGTTCGTGGTCATGGCATCGAACGCATCCACCACTGCCACGATTCGGGCTTCCAGCGGGATCTGCTCGCCCCGCAATGCATCCGGAAAACCGCTGCCGTCGATCCGCTCGTGATGAGAGCGAACGATCCGAAGTACACTGGGTGACTGGGACAGAAAAGGTGCGAGGATTTTCTCTCCCAGAGCCGAGTGCTCCATGATGTGCTGGAACTCTTCGGGGGTGAGCGGTCCCGGTTTGTTCAGGATGAATTCGCGGGTGCCGATTTTCCCGATGTCGTGCAGCTCGCCCCCCAGTCGGATGTGCTCCACCGCATCATCGGCAAATCCCAGCTGCGCCGCAGTTCGGGTGGCATAGCGGCTCACCCGGCTGGAGTGCCCGCTGGTGTAGGCGTCCTTGGCCTCGAGCGCCTGCACCAGCGTCTGCACCCCATTTATCAGGGAGGAGCGGTTTTTTCGGTCGAGCTCCTGCACCCGCATTTCCAGCATCTGCTGGTAGTAGCGGTTTTCCAGAACCAGCCGGCGCTTCTCCAGCGCCTTGTGCAGCCGGGCCCGGACTTCCTCGATGATCACCGGCTTGGAGATGTAGTCCAGAGCGCCCAGCTTGAGGCACTCGACGGCGGTATTGACCTCGGCCATTCCGGTCAGCATCACCACCGCCATGTCCGGGTAACGCTGCAGGGCCTCGCGCAGAAAGGTGACCCCGTCCATCTCCGGCATGTAGATGTCGGAGATACAGATCGGGATCTCGCCTACCCGTTTCAGCACAGCCAGGGCATCAGCGCCGGAGGAGGCCTCAACGGGTGACAAACCCTGCGTCGCAATGACACGCGCGAGCACCTGCCGCACTTGAGCGTCGTCGTCCACAATGAGGCAACGCGGACTGGCGCCATCGGAGATCGTGGCAGTCACGCAGCGAAAGTAAACGGGGCCAACAGCTAATAGCCAATAGTCTTGCCTGCTATTACGCTTCACCTGACCCCTCCCTCGCAGGAGCCCATGACCCGCATCCTCGAGCACGACCACGAGCACGGCTTTGCCACCCGATCCGTCCATGCCGGACAGATCATCGAGCCTCTGGCGGGCGCGGTCATGACCCCGATCTACCAGACCTCGACCTACGTGCAGGAAGGGCTGGGCAAGAACCGGGGATACGAGTACGCCCGTACCCAGAACCCGACCCGCGAGGCGCTGGAGCGCAACGTGGCCAGTCTCGAAGGCGCTACCCACGGCTTTGCCTTCGGCTCGGGGTTGGCCGCCCTCGATGCCGTGCTCAAGCTTTTCAAGACCGGCGATCACCTCGTCTGCGGCGAGAACGTATACGGCGGCAGTCATCGGCTGATGGAGCGGATCTATGGCAATCTGGGCTTGCGGGTGAGCTTCGTAGACATGCGCGACGTCGGGAATATCGAGCGCGCCCTCACCCCGGCCACGCGGATGGTTTACTGCGAGACCCCAACCAATCCGATGATGAACCTCACCGATCTCGCCGCGGTGGGAGACCTGACCCAGGCCCACGGCTATCTCTACGTGGTGGACAACACCTTCGCCACACCGTACTTCCAGCGGCCCCTGGAGCACGGCGCCGACATTGTCCTGCACTCGACTACGAAATACCTGAACGGTCACAGCGACATGGTGGGCGGGCTGCTGGTCACCTCGAGGGACGACGTAGCCGAGCGGCTGGCGTTCATCCAGAATGCGGCTGGGGCCGTTCCAGGACCCATGGACTGCTGGCTGGCGCTTCGGGGCATAAAGACCCTGCCGCTCCGAATGCGTCAGCACGATGCCAATGGACGCCGAGTCGCGGAGTGGCTGACCCGGCAGTCCATGGTCAGCAAGGTCTACTACCCGGGCCTGCCCTCGCATCCGCAACACGAGATCGCCTGCCGGCAGATGAACGGCTTCGGCGGGATGGTGTCGCTCGATCTGGGCGATCCCGCCCGAGCGCGGCGTTTCGTGGAAAGCACCCGGATCTTCGTGCTGGCCGAATCGCTCGGAGGAGTCGAGAGTCTGGTGGGCCATCCCGCCTCGATGACGCACGCTTCGGTGCCACCGGCCATGCGACAGTCGATGGGCCTCACCGACAGCCTGGTCCGGCTGAGCTGCGGCATTGAAGACGTGGACGATCTTCTGGCAGATCTGGATCAGGCCCTGAGGAAGTGCGCCTGAGATGAATTCCAGCGTTCCCGCCCCTCGTCCCCGGCAGCGTTTCCCCGAAATCGCGGCAATCACCTGGGAGCATCCCGCCGACCGGGCAGCGCTGCAGACCCTGCGAGCCATACCGGGAGTGGACGAGATCATTCGGCGGGTGATTGCGCTGCTGGGCGGCGAACGCGGAATTCGCCTGCTGTTTCAGGGCAACGCGGTGCGGGTGGGACCTCACCAGTTTCCCAAGCTCTGGCATCTGCATACGGAAGTCACGACCACCTTCGACTGGAACACCGTCCCGGAACTCTACCTCACCCAAACTCCGTTCTTCAATGCCGGGGCCTACGGCATCGATTCGCCTTTCATCGTGGTGCACTCGGCGGCGGTAGAGCTGCTCGACGATGACGAGCTTCGGGTCCTCCTGTCGCACGAGCTCGGCCACGTCATGAGCGGCCATGCCCTGTATCGGACCATCGCGGCCATTCTTGCGCTGGTGAGCCTTGGGGTCCTGCCGGTGCTGGCCGAGCTGGTGGTGCTGCCGGTTCGGCTGGCCTTTCTCGAGTGGTCGAGAAAGTCCGAGCTCTCGGCCGACCGCGCCGGTCTGCTCGGCGCTCAGGACATTGTGGCAGCGCAGCGGCTGGACATGAAGATGGCCGGCGGCGGCCGGGGTGATGCATTTGCAGGGCAGCTCAATGTGGATGCCTTCATGCAGCAGGCCCATGAGTACGCCGCCGCCGGCGAGGGGCTCGATGTGGTGTACAAAATTCTGAGTACCCTCGCGCTCACTCACCCGATGCATACGGTCCGCGCGGCCGAGCTGCAGCGCTGGGTCGGCACGGGGGAATACGACCGAATTCTTGCGGGGAGAGTACCTGCGCCGCGGTACCGAATCGAGTGAGCGCCCGCTGCGAGATGATGTGGCAGCGGCCGGGAGCTACTACGCCTCCGAAGCCCGTGAGCTGGCTGGGCAGCTGGCCGATGTCGCCAAGCGGGCCGCCGACCGCGCGCGCGAGGCATTCCGGAACGCACAGAAACCGTGAGACTGCTGGTTGTCGGTGGGGGAGGCCGGGAGCACGCTTTGTGTTGGGCGCTCCGCCGGGAAGATCCCCGCGCCGAGCTGTACTGCGCTCCCGGAAACCCTGGAACCGCGGAGCTGGCCCACAACCTCGACATTGCGGCCGACGATCTGGATCGTCTGGCCGACGCCGCAGACATGTACGGCATCGACCTCACCGTGGTGGGGCCCGAGCTTCCGTTGGCCCGTGGTCTGGCCGACCGGCTCCGAGCCGAGGGCCGCGCGGTGTTCGGGCCCAACGCCGCGGCGGCCCAGATCGAAGCCTCCAAGGCCTTCGCCAAAGACGTCATGGCTTCGGCAGGGGTACGAACGGCGGCCAGCCAGTCGTTCGTCGATCTGAAGGCCGCCCTGGCGTTCGTAGACGCCCACCCAGAGCCTCTGGTGGTTAAAGCCTCCGGCCTCGCGGCAGGAAAGGGTGCAATTGTTTGCACCACCCGAAAGGAGGCTGCCCAAGCCGTCCGGGCCATGCTCGAGCGGGGCGACTTTGGCAGTGCCGGCAGCACCGTGGTGATCGAGGCCTACCTGGAAGGCGAAGAGATCTCGGTTATGGCCATCACCAATGGTCGAGAGCTCGAGCTGTTGCCGGTCGCTCAGGATCACAAGCGGTTGCTGGAAGGAGACCGGGGCCCCAACACCGGTGGGATGGGCGCCTATAGTCCGGTGGCCGTGGCCGGGCCAGCGCTCCTGGAGCGGGTGAAGCGTGATGTGCTGCTGCCAACGCTGGAACAGCTGCAGCGGACGCGGACGCCGTTTGCCGGCGTGCTCTACGCCGGACTGATGATCGATGGCGCCGGCACACCTCGGGTGGTGGAGTTCAACTGCCGATTGGGCGATCCGGAGGCTCAGGTGATCCTGCCTCTGGTATCTCGAGGACTGATCGATTCCCTGTCTCGCGTCGCCCGGGGCGAGGCGCCCACGCGCATCGATTCCAGCCGAGGTGCCGCTGTGACCACCGTTCTCGCATCGAGAGGATACCCTGACGTCCCGGAGAAGGGCGCGCCGATCCAGCTGCCCGAGGATCTCCCCCAAGGCGTGACAATTTTCCAGGGTGGGACCAGCCGGGGCTCCGATGGTGTTCTCCGGGTCAATGGCGGGCGGGTGCTCACCGTTACAGGCGTCGCGGGTAGCTTCCCCGAAGCGCAACAGCTGAGCCGCCGCACAGCGGAGGCGGTTCAGTTCGAAGGGAAGACCTTCCGGCGGGACATTGGCTGGCGGGAAGCGTCGCGACAGCTGGCGTATTCGGCCCGAGGCTCATCCTCGTAGCGGCACCACATCGGAATGCCTGAGCTCCCCGAAGTCGAAACCATCGTTCGAGATCTTCAGCCACTCGTGACTGGGCGGCGTATCGTGCGCGCCAGCCTGAGTCACGATGACGTGCTCCGGGGAGTTACCAGGAGACAGCTCACCCGCCGCCTGGCCGGCAAGACCATTCGGGACGTTGCTCGGCGCGCGAAACACGCGGTGTTCGACCTGGGCTCCGAACGGCTGGTCATCCAGCCCGGAATGACCGGCTCGCTCACAGTACATCGGAAACGTCCTGACGCCGGCGGAGAGCCGCTATGCCGTGCTGCGGGCCGAGCTCGACCGGGGCGGCGAGCTGGTCTACACCGACGTCCGCCGGCTGGGCACCATTCTCCTGCTGAACGAAAAGCAGTGGGAGCTCTACGATCAGGGGCTCGGCCCCGAGCCACTGGACCCGGCGTTCTCTGTCGAGCAGCTGGGGAGCGCGCTGGGCCGGAGCCGCCAGGCGGTAAAGAAGGTACTGATGGACCAGCGCCACCTCGCGGGCGTAGGAAACATCTATGCCAACGAAGCGCTGTTTGCGGCAGGAATCGATCCGTCCAAGCCGGCCAACCGGCTCGACCCCGCGGACCACCGGCGCCTGCACACCGAGCTTCGCCGGATCCTGAGCTCGGCCATTCGGTCCAACGGTACAACCTTTCGCGACTACCGCACGGGTACCGGTGAGCCGGGCAATTTCCAGCTCGAGCTTCTGGTATATGGCCGGGAGGGCGAGCCCTGCCGGCGCTGTGGCACCCGGCTGACCGGAACTCATGCCATCGACGCCCGAATTTCGGTGTTCTGCCACCACTGCCAATCGTGAGTCGCTCGAAACATCAGCGGCTGGTTCCCCTCCCCTCTACCGATCTCGGACAGTTGCTCTCGCGGGTTCGCGCAGTGGCGGAGAACCGGCCCGGCGTCTATCAGATGGTGGACGCCACCGGCCGCGTGCTATACGTCGGTAAGGCCAAGCGGCTGCGCACTCGGTTGCTCAGCTACTTCCGAGCCAGTTATCCGGACGATAAGGCGGCGCGAATCCTCTACGCCGCAAGTGAAATCCGCTGGGACTACGTGCCCAGCGAATTCGCCGCGTTTCTCGGAGAGCTGCGCCAGATCCGGAAGCTGCGCCCCTACTTCAATCACAAGGGAAACCGGACCCGCCGCGCGGCCTTGATCAAGATCGCGGGCGGCCCGGCGCCCCGGATTTACGGCGGCGGCAGCATAGCCCGGGAGGACGTCCGCTGCTACGGGCCGTTCCAATCCATGGCGAGAATGGCCGAGGCGGTGAGGACGCTCAACGATCTCCTGGGGCTCCGCGATTGCTCCAGCTCCACGCCGGTGGTCTTTGCGGGCCAGGGAGATCTCTTCGAGCAGCCGAGGCAGGCGGCCTGCATGCGGCACGAGCTCGGCTTCTGCACCGGCCCCTGTGCCGGTCTGGTTGAGGAACGAGAGTACCGTCGGCGGGTGGATACCGCGGTGGCATTTCTGGAGGGCCGCACCATCCAGCCAATCGACCGGGTGATCTCCGCAATGCAACAGGCATCAGACAACGCCCAATTCGAAGTTGCGGTGCGGTGGCGGGAAAAGTTCGAGCAGCTCGAATGGCTCCTGGCGGCAACGAGCCGGGCCCGAAGCGCCATCGATCTGCTCACCTTCGTTTACCGGGACCCCGGCGACTTTGGGGACGATCGGGTTTATGTCCTGCGCCGCGGAGTCGTGCGGGCCTCCTTCCCCTATCCCTCGACGCCAATCGAGCATGAAGCCTTTCGAGGCGTGGTGGCGGAAGAAGCCCGACAGCCGGATCGCACGTCCGGTCCGCTGCCGCTGGATGCGGTGGATGAGGTGCTGCTGATGATGACGTGGTTCAGGGCTCACCCCGACGCGCTCCGGCGCACGACTCCGTATGAGCAGTGGATGTAATCACTGCCGCAGCACTTGATGATTATTGGGCTGAGTCGTTCAGCGGGACGATTCGGCCCCGGGGTGGGATTCCCGGCTCCAGTTCCAGAATGCCGACCGAGGGCGCCAGCTTGAATCTCCTCGGACCCGCGCTGCCGGGATTCATCACCGTAACGACCACGTCCACCACCGTCAGCAGCGGACTATGGGTATGGCCGTAGACGATGATCTGCGCTTCGGGAAAGGCGGCGTTGAGTTTCTCCGGTGTGGGCGATCCGAGCTGATCTCCGTGGGTCACGACAATGTCGAAGCCGTCCAGTTCAACCGTCGCCGCCTGAGGCAGCCGCCGGCGCACATCGCCACCGTCGGTGTTGCCGTACACCGCCGTCACCGGGGCCAATGCTTCCAGTTCAGTCAGCAGATCGAGAGATCCCAGATCTCCCGCATGTAGGATGTGATCCACCTCGGCAAAGGCATCGAAGACCTGAGGCCGGAGCAAGCCGTGGGTATCTGCGATCACCCCCAGCCGCATCAGGGCAGCGCCGCCACTGTGAGCGGTACGTTGGGCGGCTGATTATCGATCTGCTGCCAAAGGTCGTTGAAGGCATTCAGCAGCTCCGAAGCCTGGAAGTTGCAGTGGCCGGCGCGAGTCACGTCCACCTGGGTGAAGTTTCCATTCCCCGCTTGCCGCACTTTGTCGGCATAGAGGCCAGCCTGGCCGAACGGCACGATGGGGTCGCCGGTGGTGTGCAGGTTGATCAGCGGTGCCTGTGGGTTTCCCGAGGTGGTGAACCTCGCGATCGACGAGAGAGCCGCGGGATCGGCGGTGTACCGGGCGACCCCGGCATTCAACGCAGCATCGTCATCCGATCCGGCGTACACCCGCGCCGAGTTGTCGAACGGCTGCCCTCCGAGCCGGGCCTGCGCGTCGGCGGTACCGAACGCGTTGTACCAGAGCAGGCCGATCGCGGTCTCGGCCAAGGATCGGATGTCGCTCCCGGGTGTGGGGGCCCCGGTGACGGCGAAGAGCTGCCGGGCCGCGTCGGGCCGGGCCGCGAACGCCAGAACGATCGCCGGGGTGTAGATGTCGTTCCAATGCTCGCGCACCGACTCCGGTACCTGGAGCGCGTCACCCGGAATCAGGCCGGGGTAGAAGTAGTCGAAGACGACCCGGAAGTTGGCGATGTAGTCGAGCTGAGCCCGGAAGTCGCCGATCGGGCCGCAGCCCGCGAGCGCGCCGTTGAACCGGTCGGCGTGACGCTCGGCCTCGAGCGTAGCGACCAGCCCGCCCTCGGAGAATCCCACCACGACCGCCCGCGCGGGATCGGGCCGGTAGCGCTGCTCCACCGTGTCCATCAGCTCGAGCATGTCATCCACTGCGACGTCGGCCACCAGGCCGTTGGCCCGAAAGCTGGTGGTGGCGTACGCGTACCCCATGCCGGTGATCACACCGGACGCCGGCTGTCCCCCTATCGACTCCTCCGGTATGGCGAGGTCGTTCTGGGGCGCCACGTAGCCGTGGGCGAAGAGCACCAGGTTGCCATTCCAGGTCGCGGGAAAACAGATGCGGTACAGGCCGCCGTGCTCCAGCACGCCGTCGGTACATCCGGCCGACGGCGCGATGCCGACGTCCGGGGGCGGCTCGGGGCCGGGTCCGGCCGGATTGTTGTCCCCGTCGCCGCAGCCCAGCGCAACGCCTGGGAGGAAAGCGAGAACGGCGCCCGAGAGCAGGCGCCGGAGACCATCAGGGTTCATTTTGCTGTTCCTCCCCATCGTGGCGCGACCTCCAGATCGAGCCCGACCTGATCGATGATGCGCTGCACCACGAAATCTACCAGCTGGCTGACCTCGGTGGGCCGATGATAGAAACCGGGCGAGGCCGGCAGAACCACCGCGCCCGCCTCGGCCACCGTCACCATGTTCCGGAGATGTATCACCGAGAGAGGAGCTTCCCGAGTGACCAGCACCAGCTTGCGCCGCTCCTTGAGGGTCACGTCCGCGGCCCGCTCGACCAGCGAGCGGCTGGTCCCCGCGGCCACAGCGGCCAACGTGCCCATGGAACAGGGGCAGATGACCATGCCGGCGGTCCGGCGCGAGCCGGATGCCGGGAGCGCTCCGCGATCGCCGTCGGGATAGTTCACCACGGAGGACCAGTCACCTCCGGTCGCCTGACGCAGCGCATCCAGTGACCCAATCCCGCATTCTTCCTGGAGCAGCCGCATGCCATGTTCAGAGGTGATGAGCCAGACGGGAATTCGGTTCCGAGCCAGAATCTCGAGCAGGCGCACGCCATAGGGAGCGCCCGAGGCGCCAGTCAGCGCCAGCACCAGCGGAAGTGGCGTGGTCACGTGATCCGGTCGATGAGAGCAAACCCGAACACCACCAGTGACATCACACCGTTCATGGTGAAGAACGCCGCATTCAGCCGGGAAAGATCTCCCGGCCGCACCAGATGATGTTCGTAGGCCAGAATCCCCGTCGCCACGATCAATCCGGCAAAGTACCAGGGCCCAAACCCCGCCCCGTAGCCAAACAGCGCCAAGGCAGGAATGGTGATCCCGTGGAGCAGTTTTGCCAGCAGAATTGCCCGCGAATTACCCAGGCGCACTACGGCGCTTCTGAGTCCCTCTCCGGCATCGAAGGCAGCGTCGGGCAGAGCGTAGAAGATGTCAAAGCCCGCCACCCAGGTGGACACCGCGAGAGTAACGGCAAGGAGGAGCCATATCGGGTGACTCCACCGCCCGGTGACCGCGAGGTATCCGCCCACCGGCGCGATCGCCAGGCTCGCGCCGAGCCAGAGGTGAGGCCACCAGGTGAACCGCTTGGACATGCTGTAGAGCAGAATCCAGGCTAGAGCCAGGGGACTCAGCCACAAGCAGAGCGGGTTGAGCAGCCCGGCAGCGAGGAAGAAGAGCAGCGACGCCGCAATCACCGAGCCCCACGCCTGCGCCAGCGAGAGAGTTCCCCTGGGCAGCTCGCGGTTGGCGGTCCTTGGGTTCCGGGCGTCGAAGCCGCGGTCGGCTATCCGGTTGAAGCCCATCGCTGCCCAGCGGGCGGCGGAGAAAGCCAGCACCACCAGAACAACGGTTCGCCCGGTGACCGGAGCTACCCGCGACGCCGCGAGCACGCCGAGCAGCGCAAAGGGAAGGGCAAAGACCGTGTGAGGAAGCTTGACGAAGTTGACATACCGGGTGAGCAGCGACTCGCCGCGGAAGGTTTGCGCTTCGCGGGCGGGCGGAGAGGCGGTCAGCCGGTCTGGCGGTCCGATACTCACCGGCGACCCCCATGGGCCTTGCTGTCCGCCTGTCCGCCAGTCCGCCCCGTCCGCCAGCTTTATCCCCAGCTTCTCCCACATCTCATCTACCCGCCGCTGGGTTTCAGGATCCATGGTGATCAGCTGGGGCCACTCGCGCTCGAAGCCCTCTTCCTTCCACTTGCGGGTGGCGTCGATGCCCATCTTGCTGCCGTAGGTGAAGGCTCGGCTGGAATGGTCGAGCACGTCGATGGGTCCCATGGTGAACCGAACATCCCGTTCCGGATCGATGTTGTTGAGCGCGATCCACCAGGCCTCATCGGGATTCTGCACGTTCACCTCCTTGTCCACGATCACCAGGACCTTGGCCAGCGACATGAGGCCCTGCCCCCACAGCGCATTCATCACCTTGTAGGCCTGACCGGGATATTGCTTGTCGATCGAGACGAACACCAGGTTGTGAAAGATCCCGGCTGCGGGCATGTGGTAATCCACAATCTCCGGAATCGTGAGCTTGAGCAGGGGCAGGAAGATTCGCTCGGTGGCATGGCCCAGGTAATAATCCTCCATCGGAGGACGGCCCACCAACGTTGCCGGATAGATCGGATCTCGCCGTGAGGTGACCGCCGTGACGTGCACCTGAGGGTAGTAATCGGCCAGCGAGTAGAATCCGGTGTGGTCGCCGAAGGGCCCCTCGAGCACCAGGGGCTCGGCCGGATCGATATACCCTTCGAGCACCAGCTCCGCTTCGGCCGGTACGGCCAGATCCGAGGTCAGCGCCCGCGCCAGCTCGACCGGCTGGCGACGGATGAAACCCGCAAACAGAAACTCGTCGATGGTGGGCGGAAGCGGCGCGGAACCGGAGTAGATGCTGGCCGGGTCGCCACCCAGAGCAATGACCACCGGCATCCGCTCCCCCCTCGCCGCCATCTCTCGCCAGTGCGCCGCGCCCACCTTGTGGCGCTGCCAGTGCATGGCCAGAGTGTTCCGTCCCAGTACCTGCACCCGGTACATGCCGACATTGCGAACGCCCCGCGCCGGGTCGGTCGTGATCACCATCGGAAGGGTGATGTACCGTCCGCCGTCACCCGGCCAGGTGGTGAGGAACGGAATGCTGCTCAGATCGACGTCCTGATCTCGCTGGACCACCTCCTGACAGGGCGGACGACCGCCCTTCTGCCGGGGCGGGAACTTGCCGATCTCCGCCAGCCTGGGCAGCATCGCCAGCTTGCCGAACAGTCCCTCGGGCACCTTGAGGTTCAACATTTCCGAAATGCGCTCGCCGATCTCGTTGAGGTCGGTGACCCCGAGCGCCAGGTTCATCCGGCGGAGCGAGCCGAACAGGTTGATGGCGACCGGCTGCGCGCTGCGCCGGCCGTCGTCGAGCAGGACATGCTCGAAGAGGAGAGCCTGGCCTCCCCCGGGCTCTTCATCACCCGGTCGGCGATCTCGGCGATCTCCAGGCGGGCTCGCACCGGATGGCTGATTCGGGCCAGCTCACCGATCCCGTCGATGGCCTTGATGAACTCCCGGAGGTTGTCTAGTGCCATACGGCGTTTCGGCCCCTTCGCTTCGCTCAGGGTGACAATTTCCATCTCGCCCAGCGCTTACTGATCACCTCTTCGTCGCGACATACAACGCGCATACCCCTCCCATCAGCAGCTCGTAGCCAACCTCCACGAAGCCTTGAGTTCTCATTCGACGGGCAAGCTCAGCCGGAGGGGGAAAGACCCGGGTCGACTCTGGAAGCCAGCTATAGGCAGTCGTATGTTTTGAAATCACGCGACCGATCAGGGGCAAGACCCGGCGAAAGTAGAATTGAAAAGCCTGCCGGAACAGCGGCTGCGTGGGCGTCGCCATCTCCAGCACAACCAGCCGGGCCCCGGGCTTGAGTACGCGTGCTGCTTCGGCCAGTCCGTTATCGAGATCCACCAGGTTGCGGATACCCCAGCCGACCATGGCACCATCGAAGGTGTGCTCGGGAAAGGGAAGATCGAGGGCATCGGAGGTGACCGGTACCAGCCGGGGCGCCTTCTTCCGGCCCAGCTGCAGCATCTGAGCTACGAAATCGGCGCCGACGATGCTGCCCCGAAATCCGGGCGCCCGGGCAAGGGTGGCGCCGAAATCCAGCGTGCCGGCGCAGAGGTCGAGATAGATTCCCTCCGGAGCCCGCTCCCACCCCAATCGCTTTAATGCCCGGCGGCGCCAGCCCTGATCGAAGTGAAAGCTGATGATGCGATTGAGCCGATCGTAGGTGGGAGCGATGGCGGTGAACATCGTGCGGACGTACGCCCGCTTTTCCGGACCGCCTGAAACGGGTAACTGACGATCCGAGGCTAACATAGGCGCTGAATGTAGTCTTCGGGCAAGCCCCTTCGCAAGCGGAATCACGAGTGGCCGGCCCTCGAACTGAGTGGGGCGGGCTCACCGACCAGGAGGTGGTGCTCCGGGCCCGCTCGGGTCAGGAGACCGCCTACCGCGAGCTGATCCGCCGCTACGAGCGCCCCATCTTTGCCCTGTTGTTTCGGATGGTTCGCGACCGCGAGCTGGCCGAAGACCTGTCGCAGGAGACCTTCGTCAAGGCGCTCAACGCCATCGACTCCTACCGTCCTGAGTTCAAGTTTTCGTCCTGGATCTTCAAGATCGCGAACAACGCGGCAATCGATCACCTCCGTCGGCGTGAGCTGGATACGCTCTCGCTGGATGGCTCGCCGCACGCCGAGACCCCTGAGGCCATGCAGGCGACGGCGCTTGCAGATCGGCGCCCGGCAGGAGACCCCGCTCGACACGGTTGAAGCCAAAGAGCTGGGGAGCGCCATCGAGGCGGCCATCGGCTCACTCCGGCCCGAGTACCGCTCCTGTATTCTGCTGCGCCACGTCGAGGGGCGGGCCTACGAGGAGATCGCCGAGATCCTGAACCTGCCGCTCGGCACGGTCAAGACGTACATCCACCGGGCCCGCAACGAGCTGCGGCTCTCGCTGGCACATCTCAAAGAATGAAACCTTCATTTCCCCCTCAACGTAGGAGGGTCCACTTATGACCCGCTCTCCCGGATCGCATCTCTCCGCCGACGAGATCGACGCCTGGCTGATCGGAGTGCCCACTCCCGAAATCCAGCGGCACCTGGATCAGTGTTCCCAGTGCCTCGAGCAGGTCAAGATCGATCGGGAGATCGCCGAGCAGGTGGCGGCCCTGCCGCTGATCAGTCCGGCTGCAGGCTTTGCCGACCGGGTCATGGCCCGAGTGGTCGTTCCGGATCCTTTCGCTATCCGCTCTCTCCAAGCCACTCGCCGCCGCCTCTTCTCCACCCCAAAATCCTTTGCCGCTGCCGCCGGCTTTGCCCTGTTCCTTCTGGGCTCCATGGTCGGGAGCGTGGTCTGGTCGCTGAGCCATCAGGAGACGCTCGCCGCGCTGGGCTCGTGGCTCTTTGCCCAGGGTGGACAAGCGGTATGGCTCGGGGTCCAGGGTCTGGCGTCCAATCTGCTGGAGCAACCCTGGTACGGCGGACTCAAATCGCTGGCGGACAATCCGGGACGGCTGGCCCTGTTCTCGGCCCTGGGGTCGTTTGCCTACCTGAGCGGGTTGATCGCCTTGCGTCGCCTCCTGGCTGCCCCGACCCAGCAGGTGGCCCATGCCGGCCTCTAGGCGCTTTCTCGGGATCCTCGCGCTACTCAGCGTCGCCGGGGGTCACCAGCTCCGCGCTGAAATACCGGTGGATGGGATCACCAGTCGCGCGGCCGACCTGGTCGATCACATGCGCGGTCTGATCACCGGGTTCACCAGGCCCGAACGGCGTGCGCCAGGCTCAGGCGCGGGTTCACCCTCAGGAGATCGCCACCGGTGGAACCACGGTGGATCTCAGCCATCTCAGTCAGCCAACACTGATCGAGGATCGGCTCAGTTCCGCACTGCATCCGTCCAGCGGTGAGCTCAGGATCACCATTCCCGGCGGGGCAGCCCGTCGGGGGGACTTCAGCCTGGGCTCAACCGAAACTCGAAGCGGCCACCTTCTGGTGTTGGATGGAAACGCCGATATCTACGGTCATCTGAACGGAAATCTGGTAACGGTCAGAGGAGATGTCGTAGTTCACCCAGGCGGCGTGGTGGGTGGTGATGTGCTGACGCTGGGAGGACGAGTTCGAGACGAGGGCGGCGAAATCGGCGGTGAGGTCCGGACCCTCAGGTCCACTACCCTCCTCTCCCCGGCCGCACGGCCCGAGCCCGCGCCGCTGAGCGCCTGGCAGAGTGTTCTGCGCCGAACCGCCGGCGTGCTCGGTGTCTTCCTGTCGCTGACGCTGCTGGGGTTTGGACTGGTCCTGTTCGGGCGACAGAATCTGGAAATCGTGTCCGACACGGTATCGCATTCCTTCGGTCGCGCCTTCGTTACCGGTCTTTTGGGCCAGATCCTGCTGCTCCCTACCTTCGGCATGCTCGTCGTTGGGCTGATTCTCAGCGTGGCCGGCATTCTCCTGCTGCCCTTTGCGGTCGCCGTTTTTGCCCTGCTGGTGGTGATAGGAGTGGTTGGCGGGTACCTGGCTGTCGCCCATGCCATGGGGGAGACCTACACCCGGCGGCGGATGGCTCTGGGTACCCTCGTTGGTTCTCCCAACAGCTACCGGTATCTGCTGGTTGGACTGGTAGCCCTGAGCAGTCTGTGGGTAGCCTGGGCACTATTCGGCTGGGTGCCGGTAGCGGGAACAATCGTGTGGGGCGCAGCCTTCTTCGCCAGCTGGCTCCTGGGCACCGCTGGATTCGGGGCGGCACTGCTCAGCCGGGCCGGCATCAAGGAGAATTTCGCCGGGCGACTGCTGCCGCCAGAAGCCCTGACCGACGAGTACCTGTGGGCTACGCCGCAATTCGGGGTGCCGGCGGGCCGAAAGCCGGGAACCCGGACGCCTTCGCGTGGGCTGTAGGATGCGGCGGAGCACAGCGGCGCTGCCCATGATGCTGCTCTGGGCCGGCCTGGTTCAGGCTCAGACCATGCGCCCGTTCGAGACCTTCCGGCAGAGCCATGGGGATACCCGGCTGGGCGCGCGGGTGGAGTACGCTGCGGGCAACCTGCGACTGGTGCCCGGCCAGGCGGACGAGCTCTACCGAATGGAGCTCTCCTACGACGAGGACCGCTACGTTCCGGTCAGCGACTTCAACAACCAGACCGGGGCCGTGTTGCTGGGCCTCAAGCCGGCAGGCGAGGGTGGCATGCGGGTGGTTTCCCGCAGTCAGCTGAGCCAGCAGGCCACCGTGGCGCTCTCTCCCGCCGTCGACCTCAATCTGGACCTGACCCTGGGAGCGGTGAATGCCGATGTGGAGCTCGGAGGTCTCCGGATCAACAATCTTCATGTGAAAGCCGGAGCCAGCAGGACCATACTGCGTTTTTCCCAGCCCAACGCTGTGCGATGCGAGCTGGCAGCGATCAGTGCAGGTGCCGCCGAGGTGTCCGTTTTGGGACTGGGCAACAGCCGGTGCGATGAAGTTGAGTTCGAAGGCGGGATGGGACGGGTCCTGCTCGATTTCGCCGGCCAATGGACCTCGAGCTCCCGGGTCGAGGTCAAGATGGCCATGGGAGAGCTCACCCTGCGGCTTCCCAGGCGGATCGGGCTTCAGATTACGATGGACAAGTTTCTCTCGAGCTTTGAGCCGGCCGGGTTGACCCGGCGGGGCGATACTTTTCAATCGGCCAACTACCAGAGCAGCACGCGGCATCTCGATCTGGATCTCACCACGGCCATGGGTGGGGTGAATGTGGAGTGGGTGGACTAGATTGGATCCATGTCGCCGCTGGAAACCCTCGGCTTTGCGCTCGGCACCTCGTTCGCTTCGGGGCTGAACCTTTACGCCACGGTAGCCGCCGCGGGGTTGTTCCAGCGATTCGGAATCATCCAGCTCCCCGATAGCCTGCAGGTACTCGCGAGTCCCTTCGTCCTGGGGATCGCGATTCTGCTGTTCGTCATTGAATTCATCGCAGACAAGATCCCCTACGTCGACAGCGCGTGGGACGCCGTCCACACCTTCATCCGTCCCCCGGCAGCGGCCCTCATCTCCTACAGCGCCTTCGGCCACGTGCCCGAGGAATGGAAGATTACGGCGGCGCTGCTGGCGGGCGGAGTGGCGCTCACCTCTCACGGCGCCAAGGCCACGACCCGCGCCGCCGCCAACACCAGCCCGGAACCGATCAGCAACTGGACGCTCAGCACTCTGGAGGATGGACTCGCGGTGTTCCTGGCGTGGATGGCTGCGGCGCACCCGATCCTGACGGCCGCGGTCGTAGTGGTGCTGGTGATTCTCGCCGTGTTGTTGATCTGGAAGCTGGTGGGCTACGTACGCGTGCTGCGCGACCGGGTACGAGGATGGAAGACGAGACCGGCCGGTCCGCCTGGAGGCGCCACGTAGGACCGTCTCAGTCCAGTCTGGCCCGGACTCTCTCTCCCATTCCGACACCGAGCCGCCGCGCCGCCGAGCCATCACGCACGGCGATCTCCACCGCCCCTCCCGATCCGATGTACGCCAGCAGGCTCCCGGTTGCCACGTCGTTGTAGGTCTGCTGCAGACGACCGATCTCCAGCTCGTCGATCTCGACCTTCGCGTGAGACGGCACCAGGTCGGCGGTGAGGTTGGTTATCAGACTGCCAAACCGATCGACGTACACCACCTCCCCGACCACTGCTCCGTTCTCTCGATGCGGCGGAGTGTACGCCAGCCGGTGAGGCATGCCGGCGAACCGCTGCCCCAGTGAAGTGAGGGGGGCGCCGGTCGCCAAGGCAGCCGCCGCCGGAGCGAAGAGGTCGCGGCCGTGAAAGGTTCTCGACGACCCTTCCCGGGCCTGGAGTTCGACAGCCTCGACCTCCGCGTCGTGCAGCACCGGGGTGAACACCCCGTTGTCGGGGCCGACGAACCGGTGTCCGTGTGCGCTCAGGGCCAGGGCGGCGCGCGAGCTGCCCACTCCGGGATCTACCACGACGAGGTGGATCGTGCCCGCGGGAAAGCGGTGCCAGGTGCGTCCCAGGACGTATGCGGCGGATCGGATATCTCCGGGAGCGATCTCGTGCGTTACATCGACCAGCGTGGCGCCGGGAGCACCACTGACGAGGACGCCCTTCACTTCGGCGACGTAGGAGTCGGCCGTGCCGAAGTCGGTGAGGAGGGTGATGATCATAAAGCGGATAGAGCGGCAGAAGCGGGAAGTTCGGTTCTATCCCCGCAAGATCGGTAACGCCATGCTCCGGCCCGCGGTCTTCCGCTGCAGCTGCTCGGCGATATCCCGGAGGCTCTGAGCGGCGGGGCTCTCAGGCTGGGCAATCAGGATGGGCTGGCCTTCGTCCGCCAGAACGGCCAGCTGCGGCTGCAGTGGAACGCTGCCCAGCAGGGGCGCCGAAATCTCTTCGGCCAGGCGCTGCCCCCCACCCGAGGAGAAGAGCTCGAATCTGCGGCCGGTCTCGGGATCGGTGAACCCGCTCATATTCTCGACCACGCCAATGACTGGAACGCCCACGCGCTCGAACATTTTCGCTCCCCGAAGCGCGTCACCCACCGCGACTTCCTGAGGCGTAGTGACGATCAGCGCGCCGGCCACGTGGGTGGCCTGAACCAGGGAGAGCTGGGCATCGCCGGTGCCGGGAGGGAGATCGACAATGAAATAGTCCAGCTGGCCCCACTCCACGTCCTGGAGAAACTGATTGACGATTTTCATGATGATCGGACCGCGCCAGATGGCCGGAGCATCCCGCTCCACCAGGAAGCCCAGGGACATGAGCTTCACGCCATAGGCGTCCAGCGGCTGGATTTTACCTCCCAGCACGGGCGGGCGATCGAACACTCCAAACATTCGCGGAATGTTCGGCCCGTAGACGTCCGCGTCCATCAGTCCGACCTGAAAACCTGCCTGGGTCAGAGCGATGGCAAGGTTGGCCGCGACAGTGGACTTGCCGACTCCACCCTTGCCGGAGGAGATCGCGATGATCTTTCCCAGATTGGGCTGCTCGGCCGGCTTGGGGGCAGGTGCGGTTGGGGCTCCAGCTCCGCTCGGTGGTCCATGAGTGGCCTGGGCGGGCCCGGCCGGATTGGTCACGTTGATCTTGATCTCGTCCTTCCGCACGCCCTCGACCGCGGCAACCGCGGTCCGAGCGGCCCGCACCAGGGAGGCAGGATCGTCGGGAGCCAGGAGGAAAGTGAACGATACCCGACCCTCGTCGGTCACCGTGAGGTCGCGAATCATCCCGGCCGAGAGCAGGTCGTTCTCCAAGCGGGGATTCTGAATCCGGGCAAGTGCCGCCGTGACTCGGGCCTCGAGCGAATCGCTCACGGACTACACCGCCTCCACGTGCTTGACTTCCGGCACCATCTCCCGGAGTCGGGCCTCGATGCCTTGCTTCAGGGTAACCGTGGAGGCGGAGCAACCGTGACAGGTTCCCCCGAGACGCAGCAGCAGGATCCCGTCCTGCTCGTCGAAGTCCACGACCTCAACCCGCCCCCGGTGCGACGCGATATAGGGCCGAAGGGTGTCGAGGGTCTGCTCGATGCGATCGATGGTGTCCATGGTGGAAATATAGTGGGAGTCGCCAGTCGTCAGTCCTCAGTCGTCAGATTGCCCTGAATAAGCCTCGGGACCACTGGCGACTAGGGACTGGGGACTGGCGACTGGCGACTCCCCGCCCCATTCGACCCCAGATACTCCCGCGCGGCCTTGAGCACCGTGTCCTGCACCTCCGCCAGCGATCCGGTCAACGAGAGACCGGCGGCTTTGGTATGTCCCCCTCCGCCATAAGCCTTCGCAAAGGCGGCGACATCCACGTCACCCACCGATCGGAGCGAGACTTTGACCCGCCCCTGGGCAATTTCCCGGAAGAGAAGCGCCATGCGCACACCCTCGATCGAGCGGGGAAACTCGACCACCCCATCCAGGTCGTCTGAGGAGACGCCATGGCGCTCGATCGAACCCGGCGGGACCGTCACCCAGGCCAGCCCGTACTCCGGCTCCACCACCAGGGTTTGCAGCGCCTCGGCAAAGAGACGAGGCCGACCCTCAGGCGCCCGGGCATACACCTCGAGATAGATCTGCTCGGGGTCTACTCCGACCTCCAGCAGGTCGGCCGCAATCCTCAAGGTATGAGGCCGGGTGTTGCTGAACCGAAAACCTCCGGTATCGGTGAGCAGCGCCACGTAGAGCGCGCGGGCGACGGCCTGAGTCACAGGCCAATCGTTTGCCCGGGCAATCTCGAAGATCAGCTCGCCCGTGGCCGCGGCATCCGGATCCACGTAGCGGGGGCCGGCCGGAAGCACCCCGGCGCTGACGTGGTGGTCCACGCAGGCAACAGGAACACCGCGCTGCTTGACCGTATCGCTCAGCATGCCCAGCCGCGCCAGATCCGAGATGTCCAGGACGACGATCAGGTCGGCCCGGCGCAGCTCCTTTACCGCCTCGCTGGTCTTGTCGACGCCGGGGATATCGCGGAAGAGGAACCCGAACCGAGGCGGCGTCGGAGTGGGGTTGGTGATGATGGCATCGATGTTCTGGGCCCGGAGGAGGTGCACCAACGCCACCTCACTGCCCAGACCATCGCCATCGGGGTTGACGTGGGTGGTGATGCAAACGCGCTGGCCGGGCCGGAGCGCATCGGCGAACGACGCAGCCCCGGCGATCTTCTCGGGGGACAGCAACAGCGGCATTTCCAATACTAACCGCAGACAACCACTGGCGCGAAACTCTACGTATCGTTGCCGGCCGCCAGCCGGGAATGCGTTCGGCTATAGGAGAAGTAGATGACCAGTCCGATCACCAGCCAGATGACGAGCCGGAGCCAGGTCTCCTTGTCCAGATAGGCCATGAGGTACGCGGAGGAGAGTGCGCCCATCGGGGCCACGAACCAGACCATCGGGGTCTTGAATGGCCGAGGCAGGTTGGGCTCGCGTATTCTCAACACCAGAACCCCACAACACACGATCACGAAGGCCAGCAGGGTTCCGATCGACACCAGTTTGGCCGCATCCCTGACGGGCAGGATGGCTGCGGGGAGCGAGACCCCCAGTCCGGTCACGATGGACGTGATATAAGGAGTGCGGAATCGGGGGTGGACCCGCCGAATGAAGGGAGGGAGTAGTCCGTCGCGGGACATCGAATAGAAAATGCGGGATTGTCCCAACAGCTGGACCAGAATGACCGATGTGAGTCCGGCGATGGCTCCAATCTTGATGAAGGCACCGAAGAATCCGAGCCCGGTATAATCCGCCACCTTAGCGATTGGGGCCGGCACGTCCAGATCGGTATAGTGGACGATGCCGGTTGCAATGGCAGACACCACGATGTACAGAACGGTACACGCGATCAGCGATCCGATGATGGCAATGGGCATGTCCCGCTGCGGATTCTTGGCCTCCTGCGCCGCGGTCGTAACCGAATCAAATCCGATATAGGCAAAGAACACGATTGCCGCGCCGGCCACGACGCCGCTGAAGCCGAAGTGCTCCCGCGCCCCGGTGTTGGGTGGGATGAACGGATGCCAGTTGGCCGGGTTCACATGCGGGGCCGCCAGGGCGATGAAGAGCAGGACTACGGCCACCTTGATGAAAACGATGACGTTGTTCACCGAGGCCGACTCCTTGATCCCTACCACCAGCAGCGTCGTGATGAGTGCGATGATGAACACCGCCGGCAGATTCAAAAGCGCGGTCACCTGACTGCCATCAGCCAGGGTTACCACTGTTCCCCGGGCAGCCTGCCAGTGGGCCGGGATGTGAATCCCCAGGCCATCCAGAAACGAGACCATGTAGCCTGACCAGCCGATGGCCACCGTGGTTGCGGCGAGGGCGTACTCCAACACCAGATCCCACCCGATGATCCAGGCAATGAACTCGCCCAGCGTGGCATATCCGTAGGTGTAGGCGCTGCCCGCCATCGGCACCAGTGATGCGAACTCGCTATAGCACAGCGCGGCAAAGATGGACGCCACCCCCGCCAGCACGAATGACAGGATCACCGCGGGGCCGGCGTTTTGAGCCGCTACCGTTCCGGTCAGGACGAAAATTCCGGTACCAATGATGGCGCCCACGCCGAGCGCCGTCAGGTTCACCACTCCGAGCGCTCGTTTGAGACTATGGTCTGCGGCGGCTTCTGCCTGCAGCGCCGTGACGCTTTTGCGTCGGAAGAGGCCGTTCACGCCGATTTCCTCACCGCCTGGCTTTCCCGCTCCCGCTGCAGCACGCTGTGCTTCCGGCCATAGCCGAAGTAGATCACGAATCCGATCAGAAGCCACACGAACAGCCGAATCCAGGTATCGGCCGGAAGCGTTGCCATGAGACCCAGGCAGCAGAGAATGCCCATGATCGGCACGAAGGGCACGAGTGGGGTCCGGAACGGCCGGTCCAGGTCAGGCCGCTTTTTTCGGAGTATCAGGACCCCGATACAGACCAGCACGAACGCCAACAACGTGCCGATGTTCACCAGCTGGCCCAGCAGCTGAAGCGGCAGAATTCCGGTGGCGAGACCTACCGCAACCCCGGTGAAAATCGAAGAGAGATAGGGAGTACGAAACTTGGGGTGCACCTTCCCGGCCCAGCCACCCAGGAGTCCATCGCGTGACATCGAGTAGAACACCCGGCTCTGGCCCAGAAGCATGACCAGAATGACTGATGCGAGGCCGAGCACGGCGCCCACGTCTACCAGGATCCGCACCAGATGAGGAGCGCCAACCTTCTCCAGAGCGTAGGCCACCGGCGCCGCCACATTGAGCTCGGTATATGGCACCATTCCAACCAGCACCGCCGAGACCACTACATAGAGCACGGTACAGATGGCTAATGAGCCCAGAATCCCGATCGGAAGATCGCGTTGCGGATTTTTAGCCTCCTGGGCCGCCGTCGATACGGCATCGAACCCGATATAGGCGAAGAACACCAGGCCGGCCCCCCGAAGCACGCCGGATACGCCGTAAGTGCCCCACTCGCCGGTGTTGGGGGGAATGAAAGGCTGCCAGTTACTCGGGTTCACGTAGCTGAGACCGACCCCGACGATCAGCAGCACGATGGCAACCTTGAGGATCACGATGAAGTTGTTGACTGAGGCCGATTCCTTGATCCCTACCACGAGAATGGTGCTCATTACCGCTACGATGAAAACTGCGGGCAGGTTGAGCAGCGCGCCGGTCAGGTTGAGACCGGCATGCGCGCAGCCCGCCACGGCCCGGGTGACCTCACCCTCGGTACACCACCGGGTGGGCGCCTGGGTCAGATGTCCCGGCAGGTTGATGCCGAACTGATTGACGAGACTCACCAGGTGTCCCGACCAGCCGACTCCGACCGTCGCCGCGCCCGCGGCGTACTCCAGCACCAGGTCCCAGCCGATGATCCAGGCGATCAGCTCGCCCATGGTGGCGTAGGAGTAGGTGTACGCGCTCCCCGCCACCGGAACCGTGCTGGCCATTTCGGCGTAGCAGAGCCCGGCGAAGGTGCATGCGATGCCCACCAGAATCATCGAGATCGGCACCGCAGGGCCGGCGTGCAGCGCTGCGGCCTGGCCGGTGAGCACGAAGATCCCGGCGCCGATGATGGCGCCGATGCCGAGAGTGATCAGATTCAGCGGGCCGAGCTTGCGCTTCAGGGAGTGCTCGCCAGTCTCTTCGGCTTCCGCGCGGAGTGCCGACACTGACTTCGTGGCCCAGAGATTCATCGGCCGGATCCTTGGTTAGAAAACGTGAGCGGGACTAGGAAGGCTACTACGCGCTGTAATTCGGGGCTTCCCGCGTGATCGTCACATCATGCGGGTGTGATTCTCTGAGTCCGGCGCTGGTAATCTGAATCATCTCCACATCGCATTGAAGCTGCGGGATGCTGCCTACGCCACAGTAGCCCATGCCGCTCCGCAGCCCTCCAACCATCTGATACAGCACATCGGCTACTGGCCCCTTGTAGGGGACTCGGCCCTCGATGCCCTCGGGTACCATCTTGGAAGCGGCCATTTCCCCTTCCTGGAAGTACCGGTCGGCCGATCCATCCTGCATGGCCGACAGGCTTCCCATGCCCCGGATCATCTTGAACCGTCGGCCCTCGGCCAGAACCGACTCGCCGGGACTCTCCTCTGTTCCGGCCAGCATGGAGCCCATCATCACTGAGGACGCTCCAGCGGCCAAAGCCTTGACCACGTCTCCCGAGTACTTGACCCCGCCATCGGCGATGATCGGGACGTCATCGGCTCCCCGCAGTGAATCGAGAATGGCCGTGACCTGAGGCACGCCGACGCCGGTGACCACCCTGGTAGTGCAGATACTCCCGGGGCCGATGCCGACTTTCACGGCATCCACACCCCGCCGGACCAGCTCCCGGGCCCCGGCTTCGGAGGCGACATTGCCGGCGATGAGCTGCACGTCGGGGAACGCTTCCCGCAGCTGATCCACCGTGCTGAGAACACCCTCGCTGTGACCGTGGGCGGAGTCGACCACGATCACATCAACGCCGGCTCCCACCAGGCTGCGGGCGCGCGGAAGGGCATCCGGTCCCCCGCTCACCGCGCCGGCTACCCGAAGGCGGCCGTGCTGGTCCTTGTTGGCGTTGGGGTGCTCCCGTCGTTTGAAGATGTCCTTCACCGTGATGAGCCCCTTGAGCACCCCCTGCGCATCCACCACGGGCAGTTTTTCGATCCGGTGCTTGGCGAGAATTCGTTCCGCTTCGTCCAGTCCGGTCCCGACCGGCACGGTGACCAGTTTTTCCTTGGTCATGACCTCGCGGATGGGCTGGTCGAGGTTGCTCTCGAACTGGAGGTCGCGGTTGGTGATGATGCCGACCAGCCGTCCCTGGCCATCCACGATGGGCACTCCGGAGATCCGGAAGCGCCGCATCAACGCCATGGCTTCCTTCAGGAGGCGGTCGGGACCGAGCGTGATCGGGTTCATGATCATCCCGCTCTCGCTTCGCTTCACCCGATCCACCTCGGCAGCCTGCCGCTCGATGGTCATGTTCTTGTGCAGGACTCCAATGCCGCCGGCCCGGGCCATGGCGATGGCCATCTCCGCCTCGGTAACGGTATCCATGGCGGCCGATACGAGCGGGATATTGAGGGAGATGGTGCGGGTCAGGCGAGTGGCGGTCGAGACCTCACGCGGATGGACGGTGGAGTGCCGGGGAACCAGCAGCACGTCGTCGAAGGTGAGGCCAAGCTTGGGCCGGATCACACTCATGTGCAGCCGACCCTATACACAACGGCCCACCGGTGCCCGGTATGGGCGAGCGGCGGGCCAGAGTTCAATTGGTCCATCTCAAACACTAGCAGTCGTTTGCGTTTTAATCAAGCTCAGCGCATGACGGCGGAATCAATAGCACTAGCAATTCCTCATGGCCGCCGGGCTATGGCGAGCAGATGCGCACTGACGCCCAGGAGTGCAGGCTCGGTCTCCAGCGCCGCGATTGCGTCGAGCAGCGCCGCACGGCGCCGCTCCTGGCCAAGCCGCGCGTCGATATCCGGCATGAGCCAGCCGATCCCTTCTACCGCAAGGGTGGCAGTGTGCTCCAGCCCGGCAGCTGCGCACTCCGCTGCCAGCTCTTCGGGGCGGTGGAAGTAAGCGGTAGTGAAGTATGCCGGGTTGCCGGTGGGGTTTCGATGTCGCCCATCCTGCCGGTCTCCCGCGGCTATAGCCGCGAACACCGGGTCCTCCAGATAGTCGCCCCGGAGACCATCCAGAGTCGACGCAAAGCGGGAAATGCCCGCGGCGACAATGACGCCACCCGGACGGCACACCCGGCGGGCCTCGGCCAGAGCCTGAAGTCGGTCGGCCCGCTCGGAGAGATGGTAAAGCGGTCCGAGCAACAGGACTGCGTCCATGCTCGCATCAGGGAACGGAAGCTCCCGCGCGTCACCCACCTGTGCGCTGGCGAGCACCGCCGTGGATCTGCTCTGGGAGGCGCTGCGGGCCTGCTCGATGTGCAGTGTTACCGGGTCGACCAGGTGAACCTGGTATCCCTGCCCGGCGAGCCATATGGCGTATCGGCCTGGCCCGCCGCCGACGTCGGCCAGCACCGCTGGAGCCGCTGGGAGATATCGCTCGAGTAGCTGTTGAGTCCGTAACAGCTCGAGCGCCCCCTGCCCGGCAGAGAGCCGATCGCGCTCCAGGCCCCGAGCATAAAAGGCCGCGATCTCGTGCTTCTCGTCGCCCATCAGCTCCTCGGCATGCGCAGTTCCGCCGTTTTCAGCGGAGACTGGTCCGCTCCCGCTCCACAATCTGCCGTCGACCACCCTTCAGCCTGGCAAGGAATTTAGCTCGGAGACGGTCTTTATTTTCGGGGTTGCTCAGTAGCGCCCGCGCGGATCAGGCCGTTTTCTTGAGCCGGGATGTCTCTGCGAAGAGGGCCGCCAGACGGTCGTGGGCTTTCCGCACGGTAGACTGGCGGTTCGGTCCCGACTCCGTGACGAACAGCTGGGTCGGAACATGGGTGATCTTCACGCTGAACCCTCCGGTCGGGTTCTCGGTGACCTCAAGCGTAAGCTCCTGGTCCGGAAGCCGGTGAGCGCGCCTCCGCTCCTTCGCGATAGTGAGCCCCTTCTTACCCTTTGCCGGCCGTCGCAGCACCAAGTACAACATCGGCGCATACACCGTGCAGAGCGAGATCGGCCAGCCGGTCGATCCCCATTCGGCCAGCTGCATGTGGTTGGACGCGACTACAGCCATCCAGCTGCCCACGACGTAGACCGCCATCTCCAGGCGGTTAGCGGGTATGAGCGCCAGTGCCACCAGCTCGTACGGCAGGGTTGTCTGCGGGATGAACGCCATACCCAGCAGCAGCCGAGCCTCCGGTGTGCGCCATTTGATGGCTGCGAGTAACAAGAGGAAGCCCATTGGCCGCAGGATGGGCGGCGCGAGAAAAGCAGTGTCGGCCGGCAGGGCCATCCACCACTCCCGAGGCCAGGACGGGTAGATCGCCAGGCTCAGGCCGAAGAAAAGGATGGCGCCTAGAAGGGCCAGCCATGAGGGCCGGGCAATCCACAGAGCGGCCGAAATATTGGGCCGCACGGCCAGAAGAAAGCCGAGAGCCGGCATCAGAATCGCCGCGACCATCAGAGGCGTGGTCTGACTGCTCGCCATGGCGAACAGGTACGCCCCAGAGGTCAACGCGAGCAGTCCGTTGGGCCCGCGGAGTTTCCAGAGGCCGAACGCGAAAGCCCAGCCCACCAGGATGTCGAAAAGTGGCCGCGCCAGCGTCAGGGGCAGGAAGCTGAAAGGGACCGCGAGAAGCACGGCGGGCAGTGGGTAGGGAAAAGACTGGGCCGCCGTGGGGTAAGCGCTCTCGCCTCGAACGAGGCTTGCCGCCGCCCGGTAAAGGAGATCGAAGTCGCTGGATTGGCCGGGAAGCCAGGCGTACAGCAGCAGTCGGCAGGCCACGACCAGAAGCAGGGCAAGGAAAAGAACCAGGAGCGCCGGGCTGATCCTGGTGGATTTGGCGGGCACGGGTTTGCCCATCACTGCTGCTCGCTCATCCCAGTGGCTCCCTGTAGAGAGCTAGGATTCCCGCCCTCGAGCCGGTCCGATGTTACAGAAGTCGACTCCTAAGTTTCCGCACAAACCTCCATTTCCTTTAGCCCGGGCCCTCCGGCTAGCGCAGTTTGCCGATCTGCTCGGCCAGGTCGCGGGCAACCAGCTGGAGCTCGATATGCTCCGGGTGGAGCGTCCCTCCCGTCGGGGACGTGAGATTGGCGCGAACCGCCTTGATGCCTTCGATGGCGCGGCGCAGCTTCAGTCGCTCGACCCGGACCGGAGCCTGGGCTCCTTTTCCGGCGGAAAGGACGGCCCACATGTTGGTCCGCAGGGTATCGACCGAGCGCTTGAGGTCTTCCAAGCCCTCCGGAAGCACCGGCGCGCGGGTCAGGCGGGCATCGACCTCGTCCAGCAGCGTGCGAAGGCTGACCAGTTGTTGGGCGAGCGGCTCGTTTTCCATTCCGAACTTTCTGTTGAAGTACCGGCTGCTGCCGACAAGGGTCAGGCCACCCGATTTCTCCGCCAAACCAGGTACACTGGGATTCCCAGAGCCACGATCAGCAGACCCAGAGCGGAGAACTTCCGCTGCTGAGGATCGGCCAGCAGAACCACAAGCAGAAAGGCGTTGGCTGCCATGTACAGCGCTGGAAGCACGGGATAGCCGAACGCCCGCACCGGCCGCGGAAGATCGGGCCGGACCCGGCGGAGGCGGAAGAGGGAAAAGGTGGTGAGGAAATAAAAGATGATGGTAGCGAAGATCACGTAATTGAGCAGCTCGCTGTACGTGCCGCTGATGCAGAGCACCGAGGTCCAAACCCCCTGCGCCACCAGTCCGAAGACCGGAGTACGATAGGTCGGGTGCAGCTTGCCCGCCTGCTGAAAGAAGAGATTGTCGCGGGCCATGGCGTAGTACACTCGAGGACCGGCCAGAATCAGTCCGTTATTGCAGCCAAAGGTCGACAGCAGAATCGCGACCGCCATGATGGTGGCGGCTCCCGCGCCGAGCGCTACCTCGATGGCCGCGGTGCCCACCCGATCCTGCGCCGCGTACTGGATGCCTCGCGCGACCACGTCGGCGCCCTGCGGATCGCCATAGAACGGAAGAATGTTGAGGTAGGCCACGTTGGCGAGCACGTACAGGGTGCAGACGATGCCGGTCCCCAGCGCGAGCGCCCGGGGCAGATTCTTGGTCGGCTCGCGCACCTCGGCCGCCGCAAAGGTGACGTTGTTCCAGGCGTCGGCCGAGAAGAGCGACCCAACCATCGCGGCGCCGATGACCGGGAGGACCATTGCCCCCCAGTTCCCGGTACCCCAGAAGCTGGAGAAATTTGCTGCCGCCACATCGGGCTGGCGAAAGAGGGTGAGCCCCAGCAGCACCAGCACCGCCAGCGCGCCGATCTTGGCCACACTGAAAACGGTCTGCACCGCGGCACCCAGCTTTACCCCGCGAATGTTCAGCAGCGTCAGCACCACAATGAGCAGAATCGCCACGATCCGCTGATACGAGAGACCCAGCTCGACCGGCGTCGCCGTGCCCGGCAGGTGAAGTTTCCCCAGCGAGAGAAACACATCGGGAGTGACGCCCGGCATCAACACGCTCAGGAACTTCCCGAACGCCACCGCCACCGCGGCGATAGTCCCGGTCTGGATCACGGTGAACAGGGTCCATCCGTAGAGAAACCCGGCCGCCGGCGAGAGTCCTTCCCGGAGGAACACGTACTGTCCGCCCGCACGCGGCATCATGGCGGCCAGCTCGGCGTAAGCCAGCGCGCCGGTGACCGTCATGGCGCCGGTGATGACCCAGACCAGGAGAAGCGCGCCCGGCCCCCACTGGGAAACCTGCCGGCTGATGTCGGCGGAGACGATGAAGATGCCCGACCCAATCATGGAGCCGACCACCAGCGAGATGGCGGCGAGCGGGCCGATGCCCCGGATGAACTCCGAGGGCGCGGAGGTTTGCGGAGGAGGAGCCTTCGCCGGTGCGGCCATGGGTTGTGTGGGTTAGGGCTTGCTCAGGGGGCGTTCCCTGCGCCGGACTGGCTCGAATCGGTCCCGCCGGGCGCCTCGGGTTCCACTCTATTCTCGGCGGCCTTCACCGCTTCCTCCACCACCGCCTGCCCTGCCGCGGCGAGTCCCTTCATCACTTTTGCGGCACTGTCCATCAGGTTCATCGTGCCGGTGATTGCCTGAACCGGGAGCTTGCCGGCCCGCATCGTGTTCTCGACGGTTGCGGTGATCTTGGACAGGATACCGTCCGGCTCCGACCGCGCGGCGTACTTGCTGCTGATGAATTCGGCGTAGTCGAGTACCTGGTAGGCCTTTTCGTCGTCCAGGGATTCCAGGAGCTTGGTGATGCGCTGGCGCAGGAGATCGTTCATGAGAGTCGAGAGTCACGAGTCGCGAGCAGGGAACGAGGGAAACCTTGACGCCCTCGGTGGACAGACTAGAGGCCTGAAATCTAACAAGTCTTCGGGACTCGTACTCGTGGACTCGCGACTGCGTGACTCGTGTCTCAGTCACCCACCCGCCCCACATACTCCACCACCGGAGTGGTCAGATACTTGGTCCGGGCCGCCTTGATGATCACTCGCAGGGTGAGCTCCTGCAGCGCCGGCATCGTGCGGAACTCGGCTGCCTGACTTGGCGTCACGGTTACATACACGAACCCGGGCTCCGGCAGCGGACCTCTGGTGAGCAGGTAGTTTTGCCCCTTGCTCATCTCAGTCCGGAGCTCGTCGGCGGTTTGCACCGAAATGAGCTGCAGCCGCCACTCCAGCATCTTTCCGACGTACCGGCCTGGATCTGACCGGACATCGGCCGCGGTGATGCCGGTGAGCGCACCCCCTGCTGCTTCTTCGAGATCGGCCTCGCGAACCCAACCCTCGAGCTGGACCCGGGCCCACTCGCCCGAACGCCCCAACACCCGGGCCGGTGCACCGGTCTTAAGGCTGGCGTAGGGTCCGCCCTGGGGTGTGGCATACAGCGGAGTTTCCCGGGAGACGGCGGCTCGGTCAGAGTCAGCCGACTTGGAGCTCGCGGCCGATGTGGTTGGAGAGGCAGCAGCAGGAGTCTGGGCCACAGAAGGCGTGTCCGCCGGAGCGGCAGGTTCCTCGCCAGCGTGGCTGTCGTTGGAGGTGCTCACTGCGGTCCGGGGAACCCAGCCCGCCCGGCTCACGTGGGTCCAGGTGCCTTGAGTCTCCAGTTTGCGGAAGAGAGCACCATTTCGAGCCCGGCCGATAACCTGCCCGTTGGGCGACTCCCTGATGTTCTCTCCCCCGCTCGCGGTCACGACCAGATCGAACCCGTCGCGACTGGTCGGGGCGGTGGAGCTGGTAAAGATCCACCCCTCCACTTCGACCTCGTGCCAATTGCCGCGGGCCTCCCCTGCCTCCACTTCGGTGCCGGCAGGCAGAGAAACCAGCGGGGTGCCGTCCGGCTCCTTCCGGAGCCGGGTGTCACTCGAGATTTCGCTTTGATCTTGAGCCTGAAGCGGGAGTGTCAGCAGCAATGAAACCGCGATTACGCAGGCTGGTAGCCGACGCAGGCCCGGACTAGATTGCGGCGCGTAAATCACAGTGGCGCATTGTAGAACACGCGGAGACCCATGTCAAACGGAAGCGCTCCTCGGGTAGTCCTCGTTGTGCTGGATGGCTGGGGCTATCGGACGGAGCGGGAGGGCAACGCCATCGAGTTGGCCTCCACGCCCAACTGGCATAGGCTCTGGCGGTCGTATCCGCGCACTCTGCTCGAGGCCAGCGGCCTGGCCGTGGGCCTGCCTGAAGGGCAAATGGGCAACAGCGAAGTGGGCCATCTGAACCTCGGCGCCGGCCGGGTGGTGCCTCAGGACCTGGTCCGTATCTCCCAGAGCATCCAGAGTGGAGACTTCTACCAGATTGAGCCTTTAGTAGAGCTGTGCGCCACCCTGCGGCAGACGGGCGGTACCCTTCACCTCGTGGGCCTGCTCGGTCCCGGCGGGGTCCACGCTCTCGACCGACACCTGCTGGCCTGTGTTGAGCTCGGCGTTCGTCACCGGGTCCACGCCATCGCGATCCACGGCTTTCTCGACGGGCGGGACTCGGCGCCGACCTTGGGTGCGGAGGTGGTTCGCACCCTATTGATGGACATGCGGCGGATCGCCGGGTCCAAGGTAGACATAGCCTCACTGACCGGGCGCTACTACGGTATGGACCGGGACCGGCGGTGGGACCGAACCAAGCTGGCGTACGACGCCATGGTACACGGCATCGGAACGCCGGTGGAGCATCCGGTACTCGCCATTCAGGCCGCCTATCAGAAAGGCGAAACGGACGAGTTCATCCAGCCGCGGGTACATATCCGGAACGGGGTACCGGTCGCCACCATGCGCGACGGCGATGGTGTGCTGTTCTTCAATTATCGCAGTGACCGGATGCGCCAGATCGTGGCGGCGCTGGCGGTCGACGGCTTCGAGGGCTTTCCGGTCCGGAACCGGCCCCAGCTCTCCTGCGTCACCATGACGCAATACGATCAGACCTTTGCCATTCCTCAGGCGTTTCCGCCTTTCAGCCTGGCCCGTATTCTGGCTCAGGTCCTGGCGGAACATGGGCTGTCCCAATTTCGTACCGCCGAAACCGAGAAGTATCCTCACGTCACCTATTTCTTTAATGGGGGCTACGAGCCGCCCTATCCGGGTGAAGAGCGCTGTCTGATTCCTTCTCAGCGGGTCGCGACCTATGATATGGCCCCGGAGATGAGCGCCCCGGGAATTACCGAAGCGCTTTGCCGCACGATCGAAAGCGGGAGCCATGACTTCATTCTGTGTAACTACGCCAACGCAGACATGGTGGGGCACACGGGCGTACTGCCGGCGGTGGTCACGGCGGTGGAGACGGTCGATCAGTGCCTGGGACGGGTGCTCACCAGCGCAGACAAGGCAGGAGCCCGAGTGCTGATCACAGCCGATCACGGCAACTGCGAAATGATGATCGACCCCGCCACCGGAGGAGTTCACACGGCGCATACCACCAATCCGGTTCCGCTGGTTGCGGTGGGCACCAATGCTGCCTCGCTCCGGGCGGGCGGCTCCCTGCGCGACGTGGCGCCCACCGTCCTGGGTTTGCTCGGGGTGGAGCAGCCGGGTGAGATGACAGGGCGAGACTTGAGAGCGTGCGATTGATGAATACCCATCGTCATCCTGCTGCGCTCAGGATGACAGCTGCGCTCATTACCGTCGTACTCAGCATCTTCCCGGTGACTCTTACTGCCCAGGTGGGCCATGAGCCCCAGTCCTCGCCCTACCGAGACATCCGGAAGGGCCACACCTTCACCGCCATCGGTGGGTATTTCGGCGGGGACGGCGGCGACTTCGGCATCGCTCCTCATAACGGCCCGCTGGTTGGCGGCCGCTACGACATCCGCACCGCGGACGCGATTCAGGTTGGAATCGGCATAACCTACGGGAGCCTCGAGCGGTTCATCGTCAATCCGTTCGTTACTCTGGCCAATCGCGTCAGCGGACCGGTCCAGCAGGAGGTGATCTTCTCCGATCTGAACGTGCAGTTCAACATGACCGGCGGAAAAACCTGGCATCATCTCGCGCCCTTCATTGGTCTCGGCGGCGGCTTCGCTTTCGCATCAGACACCCCGGCGGACACCAGCGGATTCAGCTTTGGGTCGGAGTTCTATCTCTCGCCCACCATCGGCTTCCGCTTGTTCGTAGGCGACCGGCTCCACCTCCGCGGCGAAGCCCGGGCGACCTTCTGGAAGGTGGATTATCCCACCACATTTACCCAGGAACCGGTGGAGGAACCGGGTACGCCGGGCAATTCCAATGCGGTGATTCTCAGCGGCAAGCTGGATGAATGGACCTCCAGCTCCTGGCTCCAGGCCGGGCTGGGGTATTCGTTCTCGCTCTGATGGCTGCATCGTTGACCCGAACGGTCAACTTCAGGGCCACCCACCGGTACTACCGGCCGGATTGGACCGACGCCCAAAATCGTGAGGTCTTCGGGCCGCTGACCGAGCCGCCTGGACACGGTCACGATTATCAGTGTGCGGTTACGGTCGCCGGATCGATCAATCCCAGTGGAATGGTGGTAGACCTGGGACTGCTCGATCGCATTTTGAATGAAGAGGTGGTGCAGCCGTTGGCGGGGAAACACTTGAATCTGGACCTGTCCGCTTTCGCCTATGGGCAAACCCTGCCGACGTGCGAGGCGATTGCCGCCTACCTGTTTCCCCGCATCGCCGCCCGCCTGCCGAGCGACGTAGTGTTGGAGCGAGTGCGCATCATGGAGGACCCCACGTTGTATGGCGACTGTACCGGACTCGACTGACCTGATTCAGCCATCCAAGCGCGGCGGACGGATGTCCGAGGACGCCGCGGTCGAAGAGGTGCCGGTCTGGCTGGAGGTGAACGGCCGTCCGATCGTCACCTGGATGTGCACGCCCGACCTGCTGGAGGAGCTGGCAATCGGCTGGCTGCACGGCGAAGGCTACATCGATTCCATCGACCAGGTGCACCTCCGTCCCTGCGCCACCGACCTCGGATTCTGGGCCCAAGTTCCGGAAGAGCGGGTGCTCGCGGTGCAGGGCGAGGGCCGACGTTCTGTGTTGGCATCCGGCTGCGGTGCCGTCTCCACTTTCCTGGCGGACCCTGCCACCATCGAGGCGCAGCCGGCGCGCGGCGTCGTCCCCGAGGTGGACCAGTTGCGGGCCCTGTTCAAGGCGCTGTTCGCCAAGGGCGAGCGGTACAAGGACACCGGAGGGATTCATGCCGCCGCGCTGGTTGACGCCGCGTCACAGGAGCTGGTCGCCCATGCGGAGGACATTGGGCGCCACAACGCCGTCGACAAGTCGCTGGGGGCCGCGCTGCTGGCGCGCCGCCCCGTGCAGGGCATGGGGCTTTTGGTGACCGGACGCATCTCCGCGGAGCTGGCATTCAAGGCCGCCCGCGCGGGCCTGGCATACGTGGCCACCCCGTCGGTGCCCTCCACCCTGGCTGTCGAGATCGCCCGGAGGAGCGGCATGATTTTGGTGGGCCGGGCGGTAAGCGGTCATCCCCAGCGCCATGGAGCCCGCTGAGGGTGCCACCCGACAGAGCACGCCTGGCAGAGCTCATCGGAAACGCCCGTCGAATCGCCGTGGTCGGACTCAGCCGAAAGCCTGATCGACCCAGTCACGCAGTGGCCGCGTATCTGCAGGGCGCGGGCTACACCATCATCCCGGTGCACCCCGCTGGAGGCGTGACCCTGGGCGAGCCGGTATATCCCGATCTCCGCTCCGCCAGGGCCGCGGCCGGTCCCATCGATATCGTGAATATTTTCCGCCGCTCGGAGTATATCCCGGCTTTGCTGGAGCAGCTGCTCGAAGTCAGGCCGCAGCTGGTCTGGATGCAGGAGGGCATTCGCCATACCGAGGTTGCCCGTAAGCTGGAAGAGGCAGGGATCGCCGTGGTAATGGATCGCTGTCTCGCGGTAGACCACCAATTCCTGGGGCGCTGATGCCAGTCCGAAGGCTGGTCTGCGGAATGCTGACGCTGGTGGGTTGTCTCTGGACCCATCCGGGCTGGAGCCAGACCAAGGACCAGGCCCGGCTGATATTCACGGTTTCCGGTGGAGTGGTGCGGGGCACCGATCTCTGGCAGGTGGATGCCCAACCGGTCCAGTTCATCACGCCGACTGACACCATGGCTTTGGGCCGGGATATCCGGACCAATCTGGGGATCGGCTTCGCGGGAACCTATTTCCCGGGCGACAACTTCGGGATTGCGGCAGAAGCCTTCCTCTTGGGATTGGGATTCGAGGACAGCTGCCGCATGGTATTCTCCTCCGGAGCCTCGGACGTCATCACCACCTGCCAGTCCATTCAGGGAGCCACCAAATCGGCCAGTGCAGTATCGCTCTCCGCAGGGCCGGTGTACCGCTTCAACAGCCGAAGCACGTTCTCACCCTACTTCCGCGGCAACCTCGGTCTGGTTTTCAGTAACCAGAGCTCGATCCGAATGGTGGGCCACTTCCCCACCATTGAGGGCCAGGCCGATCTGATCGTCTACGACGATGATCACGAGTCCCGGGTCGAGCCCCAGTTCGCGCTCGGCGCCGGGTTCACTGCGGCCATTGCCCCCGGCTATCAGCTCCGGTGGGAGATCCGGGATAACATCACCGGCGTGCAGACGGTCACGGCCGCAACCCCTCAGGCCCGTACCATTCCTCCCCACGAGATGGCGTTCAAACATCTGTTCAGCATATCTATCGGCTTCGACGTGGTGCTGGAGCGGAGGAAGGGGAGAAGGTATTGAGCGAAGCTCGAGCAGGTTCGGGGAGCAATTCTGGCGGGCGGCGGCGCCACGAGGTTCGGTGGAAAGCCCAAAGGACTGGAGCTGGTGGGCGGGGAGCGCATTCTCGATCGGCTGGTGCGCACCATGGAAGAGGCACTGGGCGAGCCCCCGCTCCTCGTTGCCAATGCACCGGATGCCTCTGAATGGAGACCCGATCTCCGCACCGTCAGCGACCTGCGTCCGGGCCTCGGCTCCCTCGGCGGCATCTACACCGCCGTGGTGACGACCCCGGCTCCGGTCGTGTGCGTCGCCTGGGACATGCCTTTCGTCTCTCATGCTCTCATCCGGGCTCTGGCGCAGGGGCTGACCCAGTACGATGCCATGCTACCGCAGAGCGACGGGCGCCGCGGGGTTGAGCCCCTCTGCGCCGCCTACGGCCCGGCCTGCGCCGCGGCAATCTCCGCCAGTCTGGACCAGGGTGACCTCCGCGCCATCGGCTTCCACCCGTTGATACGAGTCGGTATCCTCCCCCTGGACCGGGTCCGGACACTGGCCGATCCCGACCTCCTCTTTTTCAATGTGAACACCGCGGACGACCTCGCACGGGCGGACGAGCTGTGGCGGCAACACGCATCATCTCGGTAATCGGCCGCAAGAACGCCGGCAAAACTACGCTGACCGTGGCGCTGGCCAGCGAGCTGGTCCGCCGAGGCCACCGCGTGATGACCATCAAGCACGGGCATCACCCCGCCGATGCCGACCGCCATGGCAGCGATACCTGGCGTCACTTTCATGAGGGCCGCGCCGAGCGAGTACTGATCGCCTCACCGGACCTTCGAGTCCTGTTCGAGCGCACTCCGGACAACTACGACCCGATTGGACTGGCTCGGCAGTACATGCAGGGCGCCGATATCGTGCTGACCGAGGGCTACAAGTCGTCGGCTCTTCCCAAGATCGAGGTGTTCCGCCGCGCGGCCTCGAGCGCTCCGCTCTACGATCCGGCGGCAACGAACGCATCGCAGTGGGTGGCCGTGGTCACCGACGACCCTGATTTCAAGGCCGACTGCGCCGTGCTCCATTTCCACGACACCATCTGGCTCCAGCTGCTCGCCAACCTGGCGTGGGATCGCTCGCTCCTCCTCGACCAGTGACCGCGCCGCTGAGCGCCGCCGAGGCAGCCCAGCGGATCCTGGATGAGGTGCGGCGGCAGCCCACCCTGCGCATCCCGCTCGACGACGCGCTTGGCTAGTGTACTCGCCGAGGAGGTGGTGAGCCGGCTCGATATTCCGGCCTGGACCAACTCCGCCATGGATGGCTATGCCGCCCGGGCGAGCGACGTTCGGGGAGCAAGTCAAAGCCAACCGGTTCGGCTCCGCGTGGTCGAGCAGCTGCCGGCAGGACACTTCCCCTCACGATCGATCGGCCCTGGCGAATGTGCCCGCATCTTCACCGGAGCGCCGCTCCCGGACGGGGCCGACAGCGTTATCCGGCAGGAGGACACGGACGGCGGCGCGGACGCCGTCACCATCCTGAATGACCGGGACGTGGGGGTGAACATTCGCCGGGCCGGGGAGGACATCCGGAAGGGCAGCACGGTACTGCAACCGGGTGCCGAGCTGGGGCCGGCACAGCTGGGGGTGCTTGCATCGCTCGCCGTGGCCCATCCCCTGGTCTATCGCAGGCCGCGGGTCGCAATCCTGGGAAGTGGCGACGAGATCGTGGATATCGACCAGCCCGAAGCGATTCTCAGCGGCCGGAAGATCGCCAGCAGCAACACGCACACGCTCGTGGCCCTGGTGCGGCAGGCAGGCGGTGAGCCGGTCAACCTGGGGATCGCCCGCGACACGCCGGAAAGTCTGCAAGGCCCACCTCGCGCGGGCCCGGGACTGCGATCTCCTCGTGACCACGGCCGGCATAAGTGTGGGCGAACACGACTACGTTCGGGCCGTGTTGGAGCAACTCGGAGGAGAGCTTCGCTTCTGGAAGCTGCGGATGCGGCCCGGGGCACCGGTTGGCTTCGGGCTCCTGGGAGAGAAGCCGTGGATCGGGTTGCCGGGCAACCCGGTGAGCACGATGGTCACCTTCGAGCTGTTCGTGCGCCCGGCGATCCGAAAGATGATGGGCCAGCGCTCTGCCGTTCCGCCGCTCGGTCAGGGTGACCGCGGCCGAGCCGATCAGCGTCAAGCCGAGAGCTACAGCATTTCCTTAGAGGAGTGGTCACTGAGGGCAGGAGCGGGCCGGAGGCCAGGCTGACCGGCCCCCAGGGCTCCGGCATTCTGACCTCGATGGTTCAGGCGAATGCTCTGCTGATTACGCCTGAAGGCCAGTTCGACACACCCGCCGGCACTCTCCTCGATGCCCTGGTCCTGAACGACCCGGTGCACCAGGAGCAACCCGGGTTTTAGCTCGTTGACCTTAACCCGCCAAGTCGGTAATTTTATGCCCTGAGAAGGGGAGTAGCTTATCCGCCTCATGGCGGACGAATGAATCGTCAGGACTGTTCGCCCGGTGCGAGCACGGTTCATTCGGAAGGCGGCAGGATAGCCTTAGAGCGAGACCTTCGTCCACGCGAAAGCGGAGCGGACGGGGTCTCGCTCTTTTTTTGACCCCATCAGGGGGACGTATGAACAACGTCAAGACCTTCGTGCTCATGGCCGGGCTGCTCGGCCTCTTCCTGCTGGCCGGCCAGCTGATCGGAGGTTCCAGCGGATTGCTGGCCGCGCTGGTCATCGGCAGTCTCTTCAACTTCGTCGATGTACTTCTTCTCCGACCGTCTGGTGCTCCGGATGTACGGAGCGCAGGTGATAGACGCGCAGCAGGCGCCCGAGCTTTACGCCATGGTGGACCGGCTGAGACAGCGGGCCGGACTTCCGATGCCCAAGGTAGCTGTAGCGCCCCACGAACAGCCCAACGCCTTCGCGACCGGCCGCAGTCCCAGTCATGCGGTGGTGGCGGTGACCACGGGCATCCTCAAGTATGTGCCGCAAGAGGAGCTCGAGGGGGTCATTGCCCACGAGTTGGCCCACGTCAAGAACCGGGACATGCTGATCACGACCGTGGCAGCCGGCATTGCCGGTGCACTCAGCAATCTCCCTTACCTGCTCATGTTCGGCGGCGGCCGTGACGACGAGGGCGGACACCCGGTCGCCCAGCTCGGCTTGCTGCTGCTGGCTCCGATCGGAGCGATGTTGATCCAGTTTGCCGTCTCCCGACAGCGCGAGTTCGAGGCTGACCGGGTCGGAGCTTTGATTCTGGGCCGGCCCGAGCCGCTGGCGCATGCGCTGGTGCGGCTCGACTCACTAGCCCACCAGATTCCCATGCAGGTGGCGCCGGCCGCGGCTCCGTTGGCCCAGGTGAATCCCCTCGCATACCATGGCGGAGGGCTGGCCAAGCTCTTCAGCACTCATCCGCCCACCGCTGAGCGGGTGGCGCGGCTCGAGCGATATGGCCCAGGCCCGCTAAATGGGCAGCCACAGCATCGCGGTCTGGCTCGGCTTCAGCGGGCTGGTGGCGGCGCTGCTGGTGCTCGACCTGGCGGTGCTGAACCGCCGGTCGCATGTGCTCACCCTCCGCGAAGCGATGAGCTGGAGTGGCGGGCTGATCGCGCTGGCGCTGCTGTTCGGCCTCTTCGTGCTCTGGCAGGAGGGGCCGCGTCATGCGCTGGAGTACTACACCGGATACCTGATCGAGCTGTCGCTCAGCGTAGACAATCTCTTTGTCTTCCTGCTGATCTTCTCCTACTTCGGGGTCCGAGCCGAGGCGCAGCCCAAAGTGCTGAAGTGGGGCATTCTGGGTGCGATCGTCATGCGCCTGATCATGATCGCACTCGGAGCCCTGCTGCTGCAGCGGTTTCAGTGGATCGTGTATGTGTTCGGTGGTCTGCTGATCCTGACCGGAATCCGAATGTTCACCCAGAAGGAAGAGATGGTGAACCTGGAACGGAATCCGGTGGTCCGGCTGGCTCGCAAGTTTCTTCCGATCTGCGATTCCTACGATGGTGCCAGGTTCTTCACCCGTACGGCCCGGGGTAGAGTGCTGGCGACACCGTTGCTGCTGGTCCTCCTGGTGGTGGAATGGTCTGACCTGGTCTTCGCCATCGACAGCATCCCCGCGATCTTTGCCGTGACCCGGGACCCCTTTCTGGTCTACAGCTCCAACATCTTTGCCATCCTGGGACTACGGGCGTTGTTCTTCGTGCTCGCCGGCATGCTCGACCGCTTCGTGTACCTGAAGACCGGCGTAGCGTTCATTCTCGTCTTTGTCGGGCTCAAGATGCTGCTGAGCGCATGGCTGCACCTGCCCATTGCGGTGTCACTGGCGGTCATCGTCCTTACGCTGGCCCTGACCATCGGCCTGTCCCTCCGCCACACCGCCAAGGAAGCCCGCCTGCCAGCCTGACCGGGTCAGAGCCGGAGCTGCGCCAGCACCGACCGGGCGTTCTCATTGGACGGATCGAGCTCGAGCGACTTCCGATAGTGCTGAATGGCTGCTTCCCGACGTCCCACCAAGAGACAAGCTTCACCCAGAGAATCCCACACATTGGACGACGTCGGATGCTCGGTCGCATTGAGCTCGAAAATCGCGATCGCCTGGTCCATGCGCTTCTCGTGCAGCAGCCGATACGCGAGGGAGTTGAGCTCCTCCTCGGTATCCACGTACCGGCGCTTTGGGTCGGCTCGATAGGAGTGATACCGGCGTAGCGCTTCCGACAGATCGCCGGAATCCAGGGCGGCGGCCATCTGATCGGAGACGGATGGCTCGGCGCGGTAGTCCAGCACCGCCTGGAGCGCCGGATCCAGATTGTTGCGGTAGTCCGACGAGGTGAGCTCCGCCGCGATGTCCGGACTCTTCCACTGACGCTTGTCCCGCTCGTCCACCTGCCACCACAAAGTGGAGACCCGGACGGTGATACCGCTGTGTGGGAGAGTGATCTTCCGAGAATCGCCATAGGAGTTTGCCTTCCCACCCGATGGCTCGCCCACGAACAAGGCGTTGGTATAGTGCTCCAGCTCGTTGACCAGGAACTGGGCCGCCGAGAAGGTACTGCGCCCGATCAGCACGAAGAGCGATCCCGCGCGATCGAGCTTCCGCGCCTTGATCAGACTCAGCACCAGCGGACGATTGAGGCTGCCGTTTCCGCCGCGGTTGAGCCGCAGATCCAGAGCCACCCGGCGCACATCGGCCGTGTCCAGCAGCGCCAGCAACCGGCTGGAGAATTGTTCCAGGCTTTCACCCTCTTTGTCGCCCACCTTGTTGTACTGAAGGTAGACCAGGTGGCGGCCGGGGAGATATTCGAGCCAGTACTCGTCCCGAGGATCGCGCCGGAGCCAAAGCGGCGCTGGTTCTCGCGACGAACGCATGTCCACCCACCCACTGTCGGGCCACCAGCTGACGTCGGTATCGGATGGCATCAGCGCTGACCGGGCCCAGAGGTCCCAAACGCACCTTCCATTGCCGGCCACTGCGTTCCACGACGAATTCGGCGCTGTCCCGCTCGGTGCTGAGATGGAGAGCATGCAGCACCTCCGGCATGGCCAGGAGAAACGGAGCGAAGAACCGGGCATCCATCTCATTGTCCTGCCCGATCAGAGCGCGAACCCGCCGGTAAGCCTCCTCCGGCGTGGCCTGGCCGATTCGAATGACTTTGGCGCCGGCCAGGTTCCCGTGCTGACGGTCAGCCGCCCGGATGAAGAGCCCGTCGCGAAAGAGGTAGAGCTTGACCGGCAGGGTTCGGAATCCGATCGCGGAATCTCTGGTGGGCGCGATGTTGGTGTGCCCGTCGCCGACCAGGGCCACTATACGGGCCAGCTCGACGATCACCTGATGGCGTTCCAGCCGGGGAATTCGGCGATCGAGGGCCGCAACTGCGCTGTCGAACCGCTCGCGCGACACGGTGTGATAGAGATTTCGGTGACGGCGAGCCATTTCCCGCGCCATGTAGGCCAGATCCTCCCGCCAGGCCGTCACCTGAGCGGGCGTGAGCGGGTGCTGCAGCGGAGGCTCCTGCGGGCTGATCCAGGTGGGGCCCAGGAAACCGGCCAAGGCGCAGATTAAGGCCGCGTTGTGGAAGACGTAGTTCATGGTGCCCTTTGATTGCCTCGACGGGCAAAAGGTTGCGCGGCCTTACCGGGTTTATCTGCGGCGCCTACTTTCCCGGCCATGCCAATGGGATCCCTGCTCTCCCGCCTGGGACTGGACCGCCCGGAGCTCCGGGCGTGGGCCATGTACGACTGGGCCGCTTCATCCATGCAGACCACAATCATGGTGGCGGTGTTCCCCATCTATTTCGTCAAGGTCGCCGGCGCCGGATTGGCCGAAAGCGGCGCCACCCAGCGGTTGGCTACGGTGAATACGGTCGCGCTGGTGATCATCGCCGTGCTGTCCCCCATCCTGGGCGCGATGTCGGACTACCGCGGAACCAAGAAGCGCCTGCTGGCCCTGTTCATGTGGATCGGGGTGGTGGCCGTGTTGGGGATGTTCTTCATCGGCCGGGGAGACCTCAACCTCGCTTCGATCCTGTTCGTCATCTCGCTGATTGGCGTGGCGGGAAGCTTCGTCTTCTATGAAGCGCTGTTACCTCATGTCGCGCGGCCGGGCGAGATCGATCGGGTGTCCACCGCCGGCTACGCCCTCGGCTACGTTGGGGGCGGGGTGCTTCTCGCGCTCAATCTGGCGTGGATCCAGCGGCCGGACTGGTTTGGTTTGCCCTCGGGGACGGGACTCAGCCCTTCACGGGCGACTTTGCCGGTCCGACTGGCGTTCCTCTCCGTCGCGGTCTGGTGGCTGATCTTTTCCCTGCCGCTCTTTCGCCGGGTTCCCGAGCCGCCGGCGTCGCTCGAGCCGGACGAGCATCGGGGACAGAATCCGATCCGGATGGCGTTCGTTCGCCTGGGCGAAACCTTTCGCGAGCTCCGCAGCTATCGCCAGGCGTTTCTCATGCTGTTGGCCTTCCTGATCTACAACGACGGGATCCAAACCATCATCAAGATGGCAACGGCTTATGGCACCGAGCTGGGCATCGGCCAGAGCGCGCTGATCGGGGCCATCCTGCTGGTTCAGTTCGTGGGGATCCCCTGCTCCTTCCTGTTCGGCATGCTCGCCAGCCGGATCGGCGCCAAGCAGGCATTGTTCCTCGGGCTGCTCACCTATACGGCCATCAGTGTGCTGGGATTCTTCATGAAGACGGCAACCCACTTTTACATCCTGGCCGCGCTGGTGGGGACGGTTCAGGGTGGGACCCAGGCCCTGAGCCGCTCGCTGTTTGCCAGCATGATACCGCAGCACAAGTCCGGGGAGTTCTTCGGATTTTTCAGCGTCTTCGAAAAGTTCGCCGGGATCTTCGGACCGCTGATCTTCGCCGGCACCATTGCCGCCACCGGCTCGAGCCGCAATGCCATTCTCTCGGTGATCCTGTTCTTTGCTCTTGGGGCACTCCTGCTCCGGCCGCTTGACGTGGCGGAAGGCCAGCGGGCTGCCCGGGCAGCCGACCAGGCGGTTCGTCCCGCCTAGTCGGTCCGCAGGAGCTTCACCGGAGCGAGTTGCGCCGCATCAGGAGCGGCTTGTTGTCCTTGATACCCTTCCCCCCGCCATCCTTCGACTGCCGGGCCAGTACGTGCACGGTGGAGCTCTGGGTCTTCCCCAGGGCGCTGGCTGTCACCGCCACCGTCCCCTCCGTCCGCCCAAATACCTCGCCATCGGAGCCAACAGTCGCGATGGCGTCGTTGCTGCTCTTCCAGCTGACTGAACCATCCTGCACATCGCCGAACTCGTCTTTGATCCGGGCCTGAAGCGTCACCACCTGCCCGGCATGGATGGTTGCCGTGCTGGGAACTACGGTGATGCCGGCGGTGGTGCCGGCCGGAGGCGAAGGTGAAAGGGAGTCCTCACAGGCCGCGATGGCTCCTACGGCTCCCAGGGCTGTGATCAAACGTGACAGGATGATGGCGCGCATCGTAACCTCCAGCCAAGCCTTGTGTCGTTTTGCGGTGAAGTGACATAAAGGAGATTACGGAGGGAGCGTGAATCAGCCGTGAATAGACGGGGAGCGTCTTGCAGCAGCCCACCCGCTTTTCTAGCTTACAGCGGCTCGTCACCCAGAATCGGTCTGCCTAGCGCAGCACTCTGTTTTCTCTCGATCAGGAGCCCCGCCACGTCGGTCGCTGGCGGGGCGTCTCGTTCATGGATGCATTGGAACTGACTCGGGCACTCGTGGCTTTGGAGACGCCCACCGGCTCCGAAGGCCCGGCCACAGATTTTCTGGACACCCTCCTGCGGCGAGCGGGCTATCACACAGTGCGCCAACCGGTGAGCCCGGGCCGGGAGAATCTTTACGCGTACCGGGCCTCACCTACCGTGGTCTTCTCTACCCACCTCGACACGGTCCCACCGTACGTTCCACTGTCTGAAGACGCCGACATCATTCATGGCCGGGGAAGCTGCGACGCCAAGGGGCTGGCGGCGGCAATGATCGCGGCCGCCGAGCGGCTGGCAGGACGGGGCGAGCAGCGGATCGGGCTGCTCTTCCTGGTGGGCGAAGAGAATGGGTCGGATGGGGCGCGGGCAGCCGGCGAGCTGAGTCCGCGAGGACGTTTCTTGATCAATGGCGAGCCCACCGAGAACCGCCTCTCGATCGGACAAAAGGGCTCGCTCCGGGTAGACCTGACGGCCCAGGGCCGGGCCGCGCATTCGGCCTATCCGGCCGAGGGAGTCAGCGCCATCGCCGCGCTGCTCGATACCATCGAGCGTATCCGGCGCATGCCTCTTCCCACTGACCCGCTGTTGGGACAGTCCACCCTCAATCTGGGTCTGATCGATGGAGGAGTCGCACCCAACGTGATTCCCCCCTCGGCCACTGCCCAGCTGCTGATCCGGACGGTGGAACCCTCGGATTCACTGAAGAGCGGCATTCGAGCGCTCCTGGCTCCCGGCGTCAGTGTCGATTTTCCGGTTGAGCTGCCATTCCATAAGGGCGGAAACGCCCCGGATGGCTGGGAGACTACCGTCGTGAGCTACGCCAGCGATCTACCCTTTCTTTCCGCCTGGGGCGAGCGGTATCAGCTGGGTCCCGGCACCATACGGGTCGCGCACACCAATCACGAGCACATCCGGAAGGCCGATCTCCTGCGAGGCGTTGACCTCTATGAGAGATTAGCCTCAGATCTGCTCCAACGGAGCCCGGCGTGACTCAGAGAATTCCGGTGACCGTGCTGGGAGCCACAGGGACCGTCGGACAGAAGTTCGTCCGCCTGCTGGCGGAGCACCCCTGGTTCGAAGTGACCGCGGTGGCCGCTTCGTCCGCCAGCGCCGGACGCACCTATGCCGAGGCAACCCGCTGGCGGGAACCGGTGCCGATGCCGCCCGACATCGCCCGGCTCACCGTGAAAGAATGCGTTCCGCCCAGTCCGGGAGCGATCGTCTTCTCCGCGCTGGAGGCGGAGGTGGCCGGCCCCATCGAGCAGGCCTTTGCCGCTTCGGGCGCGATCGTGGTGACAAACACCCGGACCCACCGCATGGATCCAGACGTTCCGCTTTTGATCCCTGAAGTAAACGAGGATCACCTTTCATTGGTGGACTGTCAGCGGGAGTCTCGTGGCTGGGACGGCGCCATCCTGGCCAATCCCAATTGTTCCACTGCCGCGCTGGCGCTGGCGCTGGCCCCGCTCCACCGGGCTTTCACCATCGAACGATTGTTCGTTTCGACCATGCAGGCCATTTCGGGAGCCGGATATCCGGGTGTGCCGTCCCTGGATATCGTGGGCAATGTGATCCCGTTCATAGCCGGTGAGGAGGAAAAAATCGAGCGCGAGAGCCGGAAGATTCTGGGAACGCTGGCCGGTGGCGCCATCGAGCCGTCTGAGTTCTCTCTTAGCGTGCACGCCAACCGGGTGCCGGTGGTAGATGGCCACATGGCAACCGTCTCGGTCGAGTTCCGGCGGAAGACTGATCCGGCTCAGGCCATCGAGGCGCTCCGCGGCTTCCGCGGCTCGCCCCAGGTCTGCCAGCTGCCTTCGTCGCCAGTCCCACCCATCGAAGTGGATGAGCGAATCGACCGTCCGCAGTCCCGGCTTGATCTCGAGCGCGGCGGCGGCATGGCGGTGACGGTCGGAAGGGTCCGCCCCTGCCCGGTGCTCGACCTCCGCATGGTAGTGCTGGGACATAACACCGTTCGAGGTGCCGCAGGACAGGCAGTACAGATCGCCGAGCTTCTGGTGGCGGAAGGAAGAGTTGGCCGCCCGGCAGGACGGGCTGGATGATCATCGCCAAGTTCGGCGGAACCTCGGTGGCGGATTCCGAGGCCATCGCGCGAATGATCGATATCGTACGCAGCCGGATTCCGGAGCGTCCGGTGATCGTGGTGTCCGCCCTGGCAGGTGTGACCGACGGTCTGCTGAGCCTCGCGGCCCAGGCGGAGACCGAGGAGCCAGGCACGCTGGATCAGGCTCTCCGCGCTCTACTCGATCGCCACGTGCAAATTGCCCACTCGTTGCCTGGTGCGGAGGCAGCGCTGGACAGCATTCTGGCCGACGGTGAAGCGCTACGGTTGGAGCTCAAGGATCTGCGAGACCGGCGTCCGAGCCCGGCCCAGCTGGATGCCATTGCCGGCCGGGGAGAGCTGTGGAGCTCGAGGCTGGTGGCCGGCGCCCTGAGTGGTGCCGGGGTCAATGTCACCTGGATCGACGTCCGGCCAATCATGGTGACGGACGCACGCTTCACCCGGGCCACACCCTACATGCAGGTCATCAACACCCGGGCCCGGGAGTGCCTGCGGCCGCTCTGCCAGGCCGGACAGGTGCCGGTCACCCAGGGGTTCATCGGCGCCACCGCGACCGGCGCCAGCACCACCCTGGGCCGGGGAGGATCGGACTTTACCGCCGCGCTGCTCGGCGCGGCTCTGGAGGTCAGCCGGGTCGAGATCTGGACCGATGTGGATGGTCTCATGACCGCCGATCCCCGCATCGTGCCTAGTGCGCGGACGCTCAAGGCCGCGAGTTACGAGGAGGCCGCTGAGCTCGCCACCTTCGGCGCCAAGATCCTGCACCCGGCCACGGCGCTCCCACTGGTGCGGTCGGGCATTCCGATCGTGATTCTCAACTCCCGGCACCCGGACCGCGGCGGAACCACTATCGAGCCGGAAGCAGTCGTGGAGCAGGTGGGCGACTCTCCGATTCGCTCGATTTCCTGGAAGCAGGGGATCACGGTCATCAACATCCGTGCACCCCGCATGCTGGGCGCCTTTGGCTTTCTTCGCGCCCTGTTCGAGATCTTCGAACGTCATGAGACGGTGGTGGACGTTCTGGCGAGCGGCGAGATCAGCATCTCGATCACCATCGAGGATCGCTCCCGGCTCACTCCACTGCTGCGCGATCTGGAAGAGCTGGGCGAGGTATGGGTCGAAGAGCGGCGGGCGATCATTGCCGTGGTGGGAATCGGCCTGCGCAACACACCCGGCCTGGCGGCCCGAGTCTTCAATGCCGTGTGGCCGGCCAACGTTGAGGTGATCTCCCAGGGCTGTTCCTCGATCAACATGACCTTCGTCGTGCGGCAGGAGGACGGCCCTGACGTGGTGCGAAGACTGCATCGCGAGTTTTTTGGATCGGACTGATGGTAGCCCGCCAGTCGCCAGTCCTCAGTCGTCAGTGGGCGATCGGCAGTCGGGGGAGATATGGGTTGTTTCTAACTGACGTCTGGCAACTGGCGACTGGCGACTGATGAAAATCGCCATCATCGGCAACGGCAAGATGGGCACCGCGGTGGCAGGCATCGCTCAGGAGCGAGGACACATCATCCAAACCCTGATCCGGCGCGCCGAGAACGCCGATGGCCAGGCCCTCACCGCGGAGCGGCTAAGGGGGGTCGACGTGGCGGTGGAATTCACCCGGCCCGACTGCGTCGTCAGAAACCTGGAGCGGCTCAGCGAGCTCGGGATACCTACGGTAACGGGGACGACGGGCTGGGCGGATGAGCTACCCCGGGTGAGTCACTGGTTTCGGCAGCGGCGGGGCGCCCTGCTCCACGCGGCGAACTTTTCGGTGGGGGTGCATCTTTTTCTCCGCGCGGCCCGGGAGATGGCCCGGGCTTTCCGTGGCCGTTCGGAGTTCAGCGTCTCGATCGAGGAAGAGCATCATCAGTCCAAGCTGGATGCACCTTCAGGCACAGCGCTCCTGTTGCAGGGCCAGCTCCGGGCTGAAGATCAGGATCGCAACTTTCCAATTTCCTCGACTCGCCTGGGCGATGCCCTGGGCACCCACACACTGAGCTATCAGGGACCTTACGAGACCGTCACCTTGCGCCACGCTACTCAAAGCCGGAAGACGTTCGCGGTGGGTGCCATCTCCGCGGCCGAATGGCTGCCCGGCCACGAGGGCGTATTCACCTTCGAGCAGATGTTGTTCGGGCCTTCATGACCCGCCTGCAGGGTTGCGGGACGGCTCTGGTTACTCCGTTCACTGAATCGGGGGCGGTGGATTTCCCGGCGCTCCGGGCTTTGGTCGATTGGCAGATTGCCGAAGGCATCGATTTTCTGGTGCCCTGCGGATCCACCGGTGAAGCACAGACTCTGAATGATTCGGAGCGGGAACGGGTCGTAGCTGCTGTGGTGGAGCTCGCCAACGGCAGAGTGCCGGTCATGGCCGGAGCTACCAGCAACGACACGGCCAAGGCGGTTGACGAAGCCCAGCGCATGTCCCGGCTCGGGGCCAACTACATTCTCAGCGCAGCGCCTTACTACAACAAGCCCAGTCAGGAAGGTCTGTTCCGGCACTTCAGCGCCGTGGCCGATGCCTCCGGCAAGCCGGTGTGCCTGTATAACGTCCCCGGACGCACCGCGGTCAATCTCGGGCCCGAGCTGGCGCTCCGTCTGGCCGGACACCCAAACATCATCGGCATCAAGGAGGCCAGCGGCGACCTGAGTCAGATCATGACTCTCCTGCAATCGAGACCAGAGGAGTTCGCAGTGCTCTCGGGCGACGACTGGCTGACTTTACCGGTGCTGGCCGCAGGGGGTGATGGCCTGATCTCGGTGGTATCCAACGAAATCCCGGCGGCCATGACGGCCCTGGTGCACCTGCTCCTCTCCGACAACATCCATAACGCCCGCTCGCTCCACTACCGGTTGCTCCCGCTGATGAACGCCAATTTTCTGGAGACCAACCCTGCTCCGGTCAAAGCGGCGCTCCACTGCATGGGCCGGATCCAGAATGTGCTCCGGCTGCCGCTGCTGCCTGCCAGCGACACAACCGTTCTGGCCCTCCGCCGAGCGCTCCAGGCAGCCGGGGTCACTCTGTGAAGGACCAAGTCTCCTCTCGGGAGGAGCTGAAAGCCGAGATCGAGCGTTACGCCACAGGCGTGCCGGAGGGAGAAGAAGCCAGGGCGTTGCGCTCGTTTCAATCGCTCAAGCAGCTGCTCAACAGCGGCGCGGTACGAGCCGCCGAGCCTGGCCCGGATGGAACCTGGCGAGTGAACCGATGGGTCAAGAGCGGCATTCTCCTCGGCTTCAGGCTCGGACGGGTAGCCCAGGTGCTTACCTCCAGCCCCTTTCCGTTCTTCGACAAGGACACGTTCCCTCTGCGCACCATCAGTCCCTCGGACGGTATCCGCATTGTTCCCGGGGGGCTCGACCATACGGGACGGCTGCTACGTCGCACCCGGAGTAGTGTGTATGCCGCCGATGTACATCAACGTGGGCGCCTACGTGGGAGAGGGGACAATGGTCGACTCCCACGCCCTGGTCGGCTCCTGTGCCCAGATCGGGCGACGGGTTCACCTGTCCGCCGGGGCACAAATCGGGGGAGTTCTGGAGCCGGCGGGCGCCCTTCCAGTAATCATCGAGGACGAGGTGCTGGTGGGGGGCAACTCCGGGGTATATGAAGGGACCATCGTACGAGAGCGGGCAGTGCTTGCCCCGGGCACCATTTTGTCTGCTGGAACCAGCATCTTCGATCTGGTGCGCGACCGGGTCTACCGCCGGGAGGGAGATCGTCCGCTCGAGATACCCGCCGGCGCGGTGGTGGTGCCGGGGAGCCGTCCGGTGCAGTCCGGTCCCGGCGCCAAGGCCGGTGTCGCCTTGTACGCTCCGGTCATCGTGAAATACCGGGATGAGAAGACCGAGACCGCAATCAAGCTGGAAGAGCTGCTGCGATGACCAGCCACACGCATTATCTCTGGTTCGAGACCAGGAAGCGCCAGGAGATCATCGACATCACCGACCAGGTGGCGGAGCAGGTGCAGGCCAGCGGCGTGCGCGAGGGATTCGTGCTGGTCTCGGCCATGCACATCAGTGCCTCGGTATTCGTCAACGATCATGAGTCAGGGCTGTGGCAGGATATCCTCGCCTGGCTGGAGAACACCATCGCCCCGTGGGACCCGGCGCGGTATCAGCACAACGAAACCGGGGAGGACAACGCCGCGGCCCACCTCAGGAGCCTGACCGTGGGTCACGAGGTGATCGTCCCGATCACCGCCGGCAAGCTGGATTTCGGGCCGTGGCAGCGGGTCTTCTACGGCGAGTGGGACGGCCAGCGCCGGAAACGGGTGGTGATCAAGGTCCTGGGCGAAAAGAGCTAAAATGACAAGGCCAGGGCGCTCACCGGCGCCCTGGCCTTGTCGCTAGCGACTTCTATTTAGTGGCCGAAGAGTCTGCGAATGGCCGGCCCCTTCGGCGCATCCACGAAGCGGAACAACGCCTGGTGGGTGCTGCCATCAGCCAGCGTCAGCACAAACACCCGGCAAGTGCCCGCCCAGCTTGAACTGGTCTTCCACGTATAGCTGTAGCTGTATCCCAGCGACCGCAGTCCAGGGACAACGGCCAGGCCGGGACGGACCACATTCTCCGGGGCACTGGCCGGACACGCCACCTCAACAGAGGTTGGGGTTTGCAGGAGCACATTCTTACCCCGGAACCCACCAACCGTGAACTTCACGGGAATGGCGCTGCCGGCGTGAGCCCTATTCACGTAAGGCATGTTCCTCACCGGCGAAAAGAACCCGGCGAAGTTCATGGCGCCTGAGACCGTGATCGACACCGTCTTGGACGCCGCACTATAGTTGCCACTCGCCGGCGTAAACTGCACCGACAGAGAGTAGGTTCCAGCGGAGAACGAAGTGCCGGCCGCAGGAGTATAGCTGAAGCTGCCTGCCAGTGACGCTCCGCCCACACCGGTGGCCGTCGCATTCAGCTGCGAAGGACCGAGGGGAGTGCCCGAGGCCAGCGAACCAGGCGTCCAGTGCAGATCGGAAGCGGCCTGACGGATGGTCAGAGTTCCACTCGCCGCCGGGGCCTGGTAATTCGGGTTATTCAGCGTCGCGCTCACCTGATAGACGCCAGCGTTGACCGGCTGGGCCACCGGCGAGCCGTTCAGGGTATAGCTGACAGTCACGCCACTCAGCCCCGAGGGGTTGGTGGTAACGTTGGCGCTCTTCACACTTCCATCATAGGTAAACTCGGTACCGACGGTGATGGTTGCCGTCGCCTTGCCAATGGCAAAGGTCCGCGAAACATCGTCAGCCGGGGCATAGGCGTCGTTACCCGCCTGATGGGCGGTGATGGTGCACGAGCCCGCGGCGTTGAGCGACACACTGGAACCGACCACGGCACAGTTACCGGTCGCGGTGAAGTTCACCGGCAGGCCGGAGCTGGCCGACGCACTCACCGAGAACACTGGGTCACTAAAGACCTTGTCGCCCAGCGGGTCGAAGGTGATGGTCTGGGGCACGGCAACCACTACACCGGAGCCCGCAGCCCAACGCACCGCGTTCAGGTAGAGGTGCTGCACATTGGGATCCTGCAGCGTCAGCAGGTCGTGCAGCTGACCCTGATCATCCCACGGATAGTTCGGCGCAAAGCTGAAGCCGACCACCCGGCCCGATCCGAAATCGCGGACCAGGACTGCGGCGCCGCCGGTTGAGACCTGCATCAACGGCGTGGCAAAATCCTTGGCCGGACCGGCGTCGTGGCCGTCGGCCGGAATCGAGAACGAAGCGGGCAGCCCGGCCAGGACGGGGTGTCCCACGCCAGCGGGCAATCGCTCGTAAGTCACGGTACAACCGCTGCAGTTCTGCTCCGGCCCGCTCGGGTCGAAGCCTGCGCTCTGCAGGGTCAGCTCGTCGAGACTGGGCTGGGGCTCATACCCGTTCCACTGTGAGCCCACGAACCCACCACCGCTCTGGACGAAGGCGGCAAGGGCGCCCTGAGCGTCCGACGAAAGCGGGAAGTCGTAGGTGGCACCGTTCAGGTGAATCACCACGTCGAACCCGTTGAGGCTCGGATTGGTGCCGTCCCAGGTGTATTCCGGGGCAGGGCGAACGGTGACCTGAACGCCGGAATCCGCCAGGCTCGCGGCCAGGGCACTGGTCGCGACCACGTCGGTGTCGGCAAGGATGAGTACGCTCGGTCCCTCACCTGCGACCTGACCGACACCAAAGCTCGGGCTCGCCTTCAGCGAGACGAGAGCCTTGGCCGGCCGGGAGCTGGCCACCGCCAGCGAGGAGGGGGCAAGCTTGGCCCTGGGGTGGGGACCGTGGGTCGCCACCAGGGGCTGAGTCTTTATGGAAGCCGTGGGTTCGGTTGGCTGGTCAGTATTGCACGCCAGCTGTCCCGCCAGAATGATTGCGGTAAATGGCAGGAGGAGCCGAGCCCGTCGGCGGTGCGGGTGCAAGGTGAAGAACAATGGGCCGGTCATATTTCCTCCAATGCCGCGAAGGTGGAACTACGGTTAAGAAGCCCTCATCGTTGAGCGTGAACTAGATCAGACTCCGTGGACCTGTACGAACTTGTTGTGTGATCTGACTACCCCTGGTCCTGTACTAACCTGTTGTCTGTCCCTACTCACTTTGGGCCTTACCGACCTTTCTTCTCCTTCCTGGCCGGTACTACAGACTTCGACTTGGGTGCCGCTTCCGGAGCCTCGAGCACGAACGTGGCCCGCGCTTCGGTTCCCTTCACTGCCGCCACCAGCGTGCGTCTGCCTTCTTTGCTCGCCGGCGTCCACCGGGTGTGAGCTCGCCCGTGAGCATCAGTCATCACTCGAGCCGGGCTGACGCTGCCGAACTTCGTGGTGAACACCACCGGTTGATCGGCGACCGGGTTGCCGTACGCGTCAGTCAGATCCACATCGAGTGACTGCACCGCCCTGGTTGCCGTCCCCGGCTTGGGAGTCACGAAGGCCAGGTTAGCGGGAGCCGCTGCCCGGGCTCGTGCCGTGATCTCCAGTGGCCGATCGATCCCCTCTACTCTCACCTTCAGATGCTGAGCCCCGGTGGAGTGCCCCAGCGTCCAGGGCAGCTTTGCCCGGCCAGTTGCATCGGTGACAACCACGCTGTCGCCCACCGAGCCGGCCTGCGGCTCCAGAGTGAGCGGCACGCCGGGAACTTCGTTCTCCGCCGGGTCCAGCACCTTGATCTTCAACCGCGGGCCGGAGGGGCTGCCCCACCGTCCCCTCGTACTTGGCGTTACCGACCACCGCTGCTTTGGCCGGCGCTCCGGCCACTGCACGGCGCGGTGACTACGAAGCGAGGCACGGTCCTGGCGCTTCCCACCTGGACATAGGCTCGCTGCTCTCCGCTCCGGGGGCCGAGGGTCCAGCGGGCTCGCGTCTCGCCCAGAGAGTCGGTCCGCGATTCAGCCGCCACGATGCTGCCATCGTCGGCCGCCGACCACGCCACCGGCACATCCGCCAGAGCGACTCCGCTGGTGTCCGTCACCCGCACCGTTACCGGCTCGGCCAGCGCGGAGCTCACCGGTCCGCGGAGCTCTTCGCTGACCACCGTCAGCCGGGTATTTGCCGCTACCGGCTCCGCTTCTGCGGTCACCACGGTCGGTGTCGCCACTCCATCGGCCGTCACCGAGAGGGTCTGACGCCCAGGCGATCCTCCGAGTATCCAACTGGCCCGAGCCACGCCCTGTGCATCCGACGAGTCGGCCTGAGGCTCGGCTCGCCCTTCGTTCTCCTGCAGGACAAACCGCACCGGGATTCCCGGAACCGGCCGTCCACTGCGGGAGACCACCTGCACCGACACCGGCTGCGCCACTCGGCGTCCGGCCGGCGCGCGCTGTCCGTCACCGGAGAGCAGGGTCAGCGACGAGGGCACGGGGTACACTTCCACCGGCAGCTGGGTCGCCATCGCGTTGTTGCTGGCGGTGAACACCGTCTTTCCCGGTGCCACTCCCACCGCGTTTCCCAGGCTGTCGACGCTGGCCACCGACGGGTCGGCGGAACGCCACCGCACGGTCGCCCCCTGGATCTCGTTGCCTCTGGCATCGACCAGATTTGCCGCCACCTTGCCCTGATCGCCTTCGGGCATCCGGAAGATCGTGTCCCCAGTGACTCGCAAGGCTGCCGGTTGCTGCTGCACGTACACGTGGGCCCGCACCGTCTTGTTGCCCACCGTGACCATGATGACGGTCGCTCCACCGCCCTGAGCGATCACCGTTCCCGCGCTATCGACCGATGCTACGGTCGTGTCGCTGCTATTCCACAGCGTGGGGGCTCCCGGCAAGGCGTTCCCCCGCGTGTCCGTCGCCGTCACCGCCAGTTGAATCGTGTCACCAATCGAGGTCGCCGTGTCCGCCGTGGGCGTGACTCCGACCCATCTCACGGTGGTGACGCCCAGCGAGTCCGCCTCGAACTTGGACTTGAGCGAGTGGGTGTACGAGAGAATCGACACCAGACCCGCTCCCGCCGAGATCACGCCGGCACCCCACCGCCACGCATTGCCGATCAAGCCCTGAGGCCGCACCAGGACTTTGGGTATCGCCGGCTTGGGTACCACTGCCGGTGCTGGTTTACTCCATCCGGTCACAGAGCGGCACCCTTTCTTCGCCCGCCATTTCTCCGTCGCCGTCGGTCCTCGGGAGCTCCGCGCCATTCAGCGCGCCGACAAAGACGACGCAGCTCCGACCCGGCCGCGTACGATGAGTTGCCTTGGCGCGCCACCCTGCCGGGCCGGCGCCAAGAATCTGGATCTTCACATCCGCACCCGGATCCACCTGCAACGCCTCCAGGGTGCTCGCGAATCCGGGGTGCGACGCCCGATACTTGTCCTGGGCGGCGACCACTGTCCGCAGTGAGCTCTTGAGGATCGATGCCGGCGTCGCCTGCCACGCTGCGCCCACGGTCTGGGCTGGAGCGCCGCTAGGCGCCCCGAGTCCCAGTCCGAGAACCAGGGCGTGGGCTGCGAGTTGTCCAGCTCGAGACATCGCTCCTCCTGCATTCGGACCAGCGGACCACACTGACGAGGGTTCAGCCGCTCGTCTGTCCCTCACGTGCCGAAGGCTTTGAGGCACAGGTAGTTTCGGCAAGAAACCCTAAAGTCTCAATTCATAGGAATGTGACAGCGTATAGAATGCAGGCAGCGCTAAAACGGCAGGAACGGCAGAACGGCAGAATCAGTTGTGCGGCACGAGTCTACGTCATGCAAGCGATCGCAGCGGCAGGCTGCAGCGGCTCACATGAGCCGGTACTTGGGTCCACTCCCACCCTCTCGAGGCGACCATCGCGGACCCACGACATCGGTGGCCTTGCAATCGACACAGTTGGGCGCGTTGACCCGGAGCTGTCCGTCGACCACCTCATAGACACCTGCGGGACACAGGTGGGAGTAGAATTGGGCCAGCTCCGGACTCACATCCTGGCCCACCAGGAGGTGGGAAGGGATGGTGTCGCGAGTCGCATTTCCTGACTTGAACACGGCATCCAGCTTGCCGAAGGTGAGCACGCCGTCAGGGGTGAAGGGCGTTGCTCCATCGGTTGCCCGGGGCACTGAGGCATCGGATGGCATGGCAATTCTGCCGCCGGGGAAACGACCTCCAGTCAGGGTCATCAGTCCCGCCTTGGCCCCCCCCAGATAAAATCCGTCCTTGAAGGCGAGTCTCATGTTCCGGGTGCGATACAGATCCCGCGCGATATAACTGTCGGCCACCATGCGGTCGTATGCTCCCAATGATGCGGCCGAGTTGTCTCCCGACTTGAGAGCCTGAAATGCCACCCGCGCCGCGAAGATTCCCGACTGCATGGCGTAATGAATTCCCTTGAGAGAGGGAACATCGACGAACCCCGCGGCGTCGCCCAGGATCATGACCCCTGCGCCATAGCGCCGCTCCGGCAGGGAGTAGTAGCCGCCTTCGGGAATGGTCTTCGCTCCCCACTCCAGAAGCTGTCCTCCCTCCAGGTATGGCCGGAACAGCGGATGCAGCTTCATCCGTTGGAGCAGTTGATGGACATCCAGCGCGGCGTTGTGGTAGTCCAGTCCCACCACCAGTCCGAGAGCTATCTGGCTGGAGCTCAGCGGATACATGAAGCTTCCACCGAAAGCATCAGTAGGAAGCGGCCATCCCAGGGTATGGATCACACGGTCGAGCGGGCGTTTGGTCTCCCACACCTCTTTGACGCCGAGAGCAAATAACTGTGGATTGGGTGAGCCGACCTTCTGCCACTGGGCGTAGGCCTGCGAGAGCAGCCCTCGGGTGCCCTCGGCCAGCATGGTGACTCGGGCGGTGACCTCGGTGGGCTCGGTGTAACCGCTGCCGGGAGTGCCGTCCCGGCTCAAACCCGACGGCGTAGTACGTACTCCGCGCACCGATTCGCCATCCACCAGCAGAGCATCGACCGGAAAGCCGGCAAAGATGTTCACCCCCGCTTCCTCCGCCCGCTCGCCCAGCCAGCGCACCACCTCGCAGATCGAAGCCGTGTAGTACCCGGAGTTGTGCATCGTGGGCGGAGTGGGGAGCCGCTGAGCCCTGCGTTCGGTCAGCAGATAGACCGCCTCACGCGAGACCGGTTGACGAAACGGCAGCTGCTCGATCGGCAGGTCGGGAAACAACTCGCGGAAGGCGCGGGGATTGATGACTGCCCCCGACAGGTTGTGCTCGCCCAGGCTCTCGGCTTTTTCCAGCACCGCCACGTTGAGCTCGGACAAGGCTCCGCCCGTTTCCTGCTCCTGCTTGGCCAGACGGCTCAGCTCGATGGCGCAGGCCAGTCCGGCGGGACCAGCGCCCACAATGAGCACGTCCATCTCCATGGCTTCCGGACCGGGAGGCTGGCGAACGATCAGTCGGTCGAGCGGAAGCGCGGGCTGGTGCTGGGCGGGAAGGACGGTGGCCACTCGAGACTCCTGAGCCTTCAAGGTTTAGCCGTGGCTTCGAACCTTCTTCACCTCGGCGGTGAGCCGGGGAACGATCTCGAACAGGTCGCCCACAATTCCGTAATCCGCAATCTTGAAGATGGGGGCGTCCTTGTCCTTGTTGATCGCGACGATCGTTTTCGCGGTGCGCATCCCGGCAAGATGCTGGATGGCGCCCGAGATTCCCACCGCAATGTAGAGGTCGGGACTCACCAGCCGTCCGGTCTGACCGATCTGGTCTGTGGCAGGCCGCCATCCGTCATCGGTGACGGCGCGGGTGGCTCCTACTGCCGCGTTGCCGATGGCGGCCGCCAGGTCTTCCACCAGCTTGAAATTTTCTGCCGCGCGCAAGCCGCGCCCACCGCTCACGATGATCGACGCTTCGCCCAGATCGAGCTTGGTCGTGCTCCGTTGAGCCAGCTCGGTGACCTTCACCCGTGCAGCTCCTGGGTCTATGGCCGGCTTCAGAGTCTCCACTCGGGCCTCACGCGGATGTTCGGCGGGGGTGACGAAGCCCGGACGGAGCGATATCAGCGCAGGAGACCCCGTCAGCCTGAGAGTGACGTTCACCTTGCCGGTATACGCGGGGTGCTGGGCAATTACCGCATCATTCTGGATCTCGAACTCCGTCACGTCTGAGGCGATGCTCACCCCGAGCTGGGCCGCCACTCGCGGGGCCAGATCCCGGCCCTCGGCCGAGGTGGTAAAGAACGCAGCCCGATATTGGCCTGAACGTATTCGCTCCGCCACGGTGGCCGCGTATACCTCCGGGTTGTAGCGCTCGAGACCGGGATGCTCTACCACGTAGACGACGTCTGCCCCATTCCGCCCAAGGGCTCCAGCGTGTTGGGCCATACCGGAAGCACCCAGGAGCACGGCATGCACCTCGCCGCCACCAGCTGCATCGGCCGCTCGGCGCGCCGCGGTAACCGCCTCGAAGGCGACCTTCCGCAGTACGCCGGCTCGAGTCTCGGCAAAAGCCAGGAACGCGGACATCACAACACCTTGGCTTCGGTTTGCAGAAGGCGGAGAAGCTCCGGCACCGCGTCGGCTCCCTCCCCGATGATCCGTCCGGGTGGCCGATCGGCCGGCAGCTCCATGCGCTCAACTTTCAGGTTGGCTGGACCTAGTTGCGCCGGCTTGGTCTCGAGCGGCTTCTTCTTTGCAGCCATGATCCCCTTGAGCGAGGCCAACCGCGGCCGGGCGATGCCTTCGTCGATCGTGAGCACCGCCGGCAGAGGAAATTCGACGGTCTCCGAGGCCCCCTCCAGATCCCGTCGCGCGCTGCCGCGGCCGTCTGAGAGCTCGAGCTGGGAAATTCCGGTGACGCAGGGCAGACCGAGCAGCTCAGCGGTCATGGGCCCGACGGTGCCGTTTGCCGTATCGGTTGCCATCCTGCCGAAGAGAATCAGGTCGTAACCGCCATTCCGAAGCTCCTCCGCCAATGCCTTCGCTATGGCCAAACCGTCAAACGGGACCTGATCGACCTTGAGCTGAATTGCCCGGCTGGCTCCCATGGCCAGGCCCTTTCGCAGGATCTCCTGGACTCCGTCGGGACCGAGCGACACCACAACCACTTCCCCGGGACCATGCTTCTCAGTCAGCTGTAGCCCAACCTCGAGCGCGTACCCGTCAAAGTCGCCCATCTCGTATTTCATGCCGGCTGGAATCCAGCGAAGTGCGGTCAGCCGCGATGCTGAACCGCATCTCCATGTCTGGTACCCGCTTGATGCACACCGCGATCTTCAAGTCTGGCTCCCTGATTCGCGAGTCGAGTCTGCTGGCGGCAAAGCTATCCCGCCTTTGGATGCAAACGCAACGAGGCCACCGTGGGGTGGCCTCGGCGTTACGATTGCTTGAAGCTTACGAATTGGTGCCGCCGCTGCGCCGGTCCCGAATTCCCGGCCGGTCCACCCGCCGACGATCGACGGTCGCGCGCTCGATCCAGCCATTCCCTGCAACACCTCTGGAAGCATGCCCCTGCGCGGGGTGCGCCGTGTCCTGCGCCTCGTGAGCCATGCCCTGGGCCTGATGGCGAGCCGCATTCGCTGCCCGCTCCAGCCTGGGCCCGGCCTGCTCCAGATTGCGGCCGGCCCGATCGAGCATCTGCGCCGCACGATCTCGTCCGCCCAGCCCGAAGGCAAGGCCAAAGGCCAGTGCCAGGGCGCCCACAATGCCGACCAGCAGAGTGTTGATGAGCGTGGTGGCTATACCCAACTGATTGACCGCGACGACGATGGTAAAGCCCCAGACGGCAACCCGGGTTACCGTGGCCAGCATGTCGGGATTGGTGAATCCGGCCTCGGCCGACGCCCCTCGTACCAGCTGTGAAAGCGCTTTGGCCGCCAGCCCGCCGATGACCAGCACCACCAGGGCAACCACCAGGTTGGGCAGCCACAACAGCAACTGCTGGAGCACGTTGGACACGGCGGGCAGACCCAGGGTGTCGAAGGCCACCACCAGCGTGATCAGCCGGACAAACCACTTGACGATTCCGGCGATGCACGGCGGACGAGTCGTCTTTGACCCCCATCTTGTGCACGAAATCGGCGAGGCCCGCCCGGCGAGCCAAGTCGTTGAATTTCACCGCATGCAACAGAGCCTGAACCCCGCGGGCCAGCAGCGAGGAGATGATCCAGCCGACGATGAGAACGACAGCAAAGCCGATGATCCGGGGAATGGCCGCAAAGAAGGTGTTGAGCGCGCCGGTGAGCGATGCCTTCAACGCGTCGCCGGTATCCCGCACCGGCACCGCGACCGCTGTAGCCTGCATGGTCCGCCTCCACCGCAATGGTTCGTCTGTTTAAGCCCGCCAACAGGATGAGGGCGCTACCTGCGAGGGTCGGTGATTGCGGTCACGGCTCCAACTGATTTTCGGGTCGAGTGGCTACTGAGCGTCTCCGCCAAACGACCGGCGGACGACGAGCTTGAAGGAACGGGCGTTGAGGGGAGTGAGGAACCGCTCCAGCTCGCCCGTCTGGCGGTTCTCATTGAAGGTCCCGAAGATCGGCTCGTGGGAGTTGAGGACGTTGCTGGCAATGGCCGAGACCTCCCAGCGGGCGTGGCTGAAGCCAAGGCGCAGGTTGCCCACGAAGTACGCACTCAGCGGAGAGGTCTCGTTGGCCTCGTCACCCCGGAGCCACTGCCGTCCGATGTAGCGGCCGTCCAGCCCGAACTGGAACCCCGAGGAGGTGGTATACAGCCCGCCAAACTTCACCTGGTGGTCTGGTACCAGAGGCAGCCGATCACCCTCGGCAACAGCGTTGGGCCCTGAAAGCGGGGCTCCCGCGAAGTCACTCTCGGCCCGGATGCTGAAAATTTCGGCAGGGTCGCGAAACGTCGCCCGGGTGAAGCCATAGTTGGCGTATAATGAAACCCGCTCGCTGGGGATGACCTGCACCGACAGCTCGATGCCCTCCCGCCGGGTGGTGCCGATGTTATCGAAGAACCCCTCGAACACGGCGTTCTCCGACTGAATGAACGAGATGTCGTCCTGTACATTGGTGCGATACAGCGAGGCGTTGAATATTGCGGGGCCGCGGACCCACTGGCCGCCGATCTCGAACGTGGTTCCCACCACCGGATCGAGCGGCGGATCATCGCCGAGGGCAAAAGGCAGCGGACATGCGGCGGTCTCATCGGCGCAGGCCAGCTCGAGAATGGCGGGCGCCCGGAAGCTCTGCCCTACCGACAAATAGGCCGAAGCGCCGGGAGCGATGTCGAAGCTCAAGCCACCCCGGGGACTCAATCGGGTGAAATTGTTCGTGGTATCGGCCGAGGGATCGAGCTGGTCCTGGAAAGGAATGTGGATGTAGTCGAACCGCAGTCCTCCGGAGAAGGTCACCTCGTTGATTCGCAGATCGGCCAGGGCGTAGCCGGCAACATCGTAGCTCGGGCTCTCCACATCAGTGGTGAGGTCACTGGTCGAAGGAACGGTTGGCGTCTCCTCCAGCAGCTGGATGTGCACCTGGTTGGCCCCGCCATCCGCGCCGAGCCGAAGAGAGAAGTTGCCATTGGGCCGAGGGGTGCTCCAGCGCCAATCCAGGTTTCCCCCGATCGTCCGGTTGGTGGTGAAGCTGCGAACATTGTTGTCGGGAAGCTGATTGACATTGAAGCGCTCGGCCGTGGTGCGCCTGACGTACCCGGTAAAGGCGGCCCGGCTGCTTCCCCAGACGGGTATAGCCGGAGAGTGAGGCCTGCAGCTGATCGAGGTCTTCGAAGTCACCGACGGTAAAGTTGGTGCTGGGGGCGGTGTCGAAGATGCTTTCCGGGAGCGAGCCCGCCGGTTTCGGCCCGGGACTCGGCTCCAAAGGCCTGCAGGCTGAAGCCGTGATCGGGGCCTCGCCGGCCAAGATTGAGAAAGCCGTTCAGGTTCTCGGCGTTGGTGGCTTGCCGCCATCCATCTTCATTCTCGTAGCCCCCGGCCAGATAGTAGTCCCAGCCGCCTCCGCTCAAGCCGGCGATCGACGCCTCTCCCGAGTATGACGCCGTAGGAGCCGCCGGAGACTTCGGCCTCTCCCTCCATGGGCCCCGAGCCTCGCCGGGTGATCAGATTGATCGCGCCGCCCAGTGAATTGGACCCGAGCAGTGATCCCGAGCCGCTGAGGAGCTCCACCCGTTGCACGTGCTCCATCGGGAGCAGATCGAAGTTCACCTCGGCTGCGTCGGGCTCGTTCTGGCGTACTCCGTCGAGGAACACCGACACTCCAGGCGGCAATCCAACCACCGGGCCGACGTTGAAGCCCCGGGTGCTGAGGTTGAGCTTGAACGGCGAGCCGAGATCGTCGTACAGCGAGATGCCGGGTTGGGTCGCGAGGGCATCGGCCAGCAGCCGGGGTTCCCAGGCATCGATCGCTGCGCCGGTTACGGTCGAGATCCGGGCTGGAATTCCGGAGCCAATGGTGGGTCCCGCTGTCGGGGCGATGGAGCTGGTCACCTCGATGGTCTTCAGCTGGGTGACTCGGGTGGTATCGGTCGGGTGGTGTCGGTACGGGTGGTGTCGGTTCGCGTTGTGTCCGTCTGCTGGGCATTCCCAGGCGATGGAAGCGCCAGCAGGACGAGCGAAAGGATCAAGAGCGTGCTGGGAATCGCATGAAGACTGCTTGAGGAGTGACTGCGTCGCCATGTCATGAACGCGGAAGGATATGACCGAACGGCTCGTAAGGAAAGCCCTCCGAGCGGTGCACCGGAGGGCTTTGGAATGAAGCTCGGCAAAGGCTCACTGCCTTCCCACGTCCATTGCCGGTCGGCTCCGGTTGGCCTCCAGCCATCCCATTATTTTTTCCTTGACCGATGCGGGAGCCTCTCCCGGCTCTGCCGCAAAGCTAGTCAGGGGTGCTCCCTCATGCAGCAGCTGCCAGGTCGAGCCTGTATTCGCTTCTGCGGCAGCTCCGTTCTGCCGGACCGCGTCGTATGCCTCACCCTGCCACCATACGGTGACCCGATTTGCCATTGCTGAACTCCTGTAGAGGTCTCAACGCCCCTACAGGGTCGTCACTTAGGACTTAAATAGCCGTGACGAAGGTCACGTGTAAGCGGCGTGCCCGGTGATGGCCTCACCCACGATGAGGGAATGCATATCGTGGGTTCCCTCATAGGTATAGACCGATTCCAGATTGGCCATGTGGCGCATCGAATGGTACTCGGCCAGGATACCGTTGGCGCCGAGAAGCCGGCGGGCCTCCCGAGCGCATTCGCAGGCCATGTTCACGTTATTCCGCTTGCAGAGAGACACCTGGTGCGGCGTCATCGTTCCGGCATCCTTCAGCTTGCCGAGCTGCAACGTCATGAACTGGGCCTTGGTGATCTCGGTGAGCATCTCCACCAGGCGAACCTGCTGGATCTGGGTGGCCCCAATGGGCTTGTCGAACATGATACGCTGCCCCGAGTAGCGCAGAGCCTCGTCATAGCAGGCCATGGCGGCGCCGATTGCTCCCCACGCAATCCCGTACCGCGCCTGGGTCAGGCACATCAGCGGGCTCTTCAGGCCGCCTGACTTCGGGAGGATGGCATCCTTGGGCAGCTGCACGTCCTGGAGATGGATCTCACTGGTATCGGAGGCCCGAAGCGACAACTTCCCCTTCTGGTCCCGCCCAGCGTAGCCCTTGCTGTCGGTAGGAACAATGAATCCGCGAATCGACTTAGGGTCTTTCAGGTCGCCGGTCTTGGCCCAGATAATCGAGACAGTTGCCTGAGAGCCGTTGGTGATCCACATCTTGGTGCCGTTGAGGATCCAGCCATCCCGGGTTTCCCGCGCCGTGGTGACCATGCCGCCGGGGTTCGAGCCGTAGTCCGGCTCGGTCAGGCCAAAGCAGCCGATCTCCTGTCCGGAGGCAAGCAAGGGGAGCCAGTGCTGCTTTTGCTCGTCGCTGCCGAAGGCATAGATCGGGTACATGACCAGCGCACCCTGGACCGACGCGAATGAGCGAATCCCACTGTCGCCCCTCTCCAGCTCCTGCATGATCAGACCATAGGCCACGTTATTCAGCCCGGCGCAGCCGTATTCCTCAGGAAGGTTGGCGCCGAAGAGACCCAGCTCCGCCATCCCGGGAATCAGCTGTTTGGGAAACTTTCCCTCGACATACGCCTGGCCAATGACCGGAATCAGGTTTTCATCGACCCAGCTCCGCACGGTGTCGCGTACCGCACGCTCCTCTTCGGAGAGGAGAGAGTCGAAGTTGAGAAAGTCGACCCCGGTGAACTGTGACGTGCCCGTAGCGGTGGCCATTCGTGCCTCGAAGAGAGTCAGTGACTAGGCTGGGAATATAATGGTGCGGATCGGGCGAGCCGCCGGTAGGCCTCGAGATGCTGGGCGATCGCTGCGTCGAAGCCATACTTCTCCGACACATACGCGTGCGCATCCTCCCCCTTTCTGCCGCCAGGCATCCTTCTCCAGACAGCTGGCGCAGACCGTGGGCAAAATCGTCATCCTCTACCCGGTAACCGAAGCGCGAAGCAAACCCATCAGGGTCGACTCGGCTGAGAATGGCGCATTTGAAGGCAGCCGCCTCCAGGAACGAACGGGGTAGTCCTTCCCGCAACGCACTATTCACCAGAATCCAGCTTTGAGCCAGAATCTCCTGAAACCGGGTGGAGGAGAACTGATCGACGAAGCCCTCCAGCTCCAGGTTGGGGAGACCGCCATACTGCCGGTGCAACATCTCGGTCAGCTCCGCCGTCCGCGCCTGACCCATGGCGATGAACCTCACCTGAGGAAAGGCCTGGGCCAGGCGGAAGAAGATCTCGGGTCGCTTACGCCGGTCCCAGCGTCCCAGAAAAGTGACCGTGGGCTGTTCAGCCTTTTGAATCGGGACCGTGGGGGGTCGAACCGGATTGGGCAGGAAACCGGGAAGCGTATCCAGCCCGTACTTGGCTTGCGCAATCGGGCGGGAGAACTCGTTGGGACAATAGACCGCGTCAGCCGCACGGACCGAGCGGGTTACCAACAGGTTGTTCTCGTAGGGGAAAGTCAGCAGGGTTCGGAAACTATGATCCAGGAACCACGACCGCATCTCGATCAGCCAGTCGGCGGAAACACGGGTGTCTCTGCAGGTGACGACGTGAGCGCTCCGTGGAGCCGCTTTTCGCGCCAGCCAGGTTCCGAGCGAGGGCTCCTGTGAGTGGTATATGTCGGCTCGGGTTTCGCGGAGGAGACGAAACTGGGTTCGCAGCGATTGCGCGGGGTAGGACAGGACAGTCACTCCCTCGACTTCTTCCCGCTCCGGCTGGGCCCCCCGCGCCGGGGTCACGACGGTGACGCTGAAGCCGCGGCGCACCAACTCGGTGGCCAGCACCCGAGTGGCGGTGCCATAGCCACCGTACTTTCCCCACGCAAAAAACTCGCTGACGATGAAGCACACCCTCATTCCTGCGTGGCGCGCTCCCGAATCACTCGATGATAGATGTCCTCCGTCAGCTCGGCGGAGCGGCTCCAGTCGTGCTTGTCCTGGACCAGCCTTCTGGCGTTCTGTCCCAGGGAGCTGGCCAACTCGGTGTTCGACAGCAAGGTGAGAGCGCCCTCGGCAAACCCGTCCACGTCGCCATCGGGAACCAGCCAGCCGGTCTGCCGATGACACACGCCAGGCGCCGATCCGGCAAAGGACAGAACCGGCTTACCCGCCGCCATGTAGTTCAGGAGCTTGACCGGGATACCATCGCACTCGGTGCGCGGGTTCACCGCCACGGTTGCGCCGGCCAGCAGCATGGGAATGTCCTCGAACTGCGCCCGGACCAGCTCAATCGATCCCGAGACCCCAAGCTCACGGGCCAGGGCGTCGTACTGCTCGAAGGATGATTCGGTCACGATCTTGAGCTGCACGTCGCTTCTTCGGTTCAGCACCTTGCGCAGGGCCAGGAGCATGAGGTCGATGCCCTGATACGGAGCCAGGTTGCCGGTGAAGATGAGGGTCGGACGGCCATTGGCCGTTTTTGCGGCGCGATTCCGGCTTTCGGAGAAGAGGTCGCACTCGACCCCGTTGGGCACCACCGAAACCCGCTCCTCCGGAACCCGGCCCATACGAAGCAGCCGCTGGCGAATCCGGTCGGTGACCGTGATGACGTGGTCGGCAATGCCGGGAAGACGCCGGTCGAACGAACCGGCAATACTATTGGTGACCCAGCGAGGGAGCCTGAGCGGATAGAAAGGCAGTTCCGACGATAGCAGGGTATGCACGTCGAAAATCAGCGGAATGTTCCGCCGCAGTCGGGCGGCAGCGGACACCAGCAGCCCTTCGAAGTGGTGGGCGTGGATGATATCGATCTGATGATGCCGGAGCACCTGCCACAGCTTCACCGTGAGCAGCGGGTCGAGCAGCGCCAGCTTCACGTAGGTAGGGCCGGGGGCCGGATTCTGATACGACTTGATCTGAGGAATCCGATGAACTGAGAGCGTGGTCCCGGGTTTGGCGGTGCCGTAGTGATAGGTCACCACGTGGACCTGGTGCCCACGCGCAGCCATGCCCTCCGCCAGTCGCTGAATGCGAATGGGCGTACCCCGGCGAGCCGGGTACGGGCAGGCCGCGACCATGGCGATGTTCGTGGTGAAATCCTCCACCTGGCGCGGTTTCCGCCATCCCACCGATGCCGCTATCGGCTCGGCTGACTACGGGTCGAGCGCAGGCCCCCTAATTCGTTACTGGAGAGAGCGTTACCAGGCGGGATCGGGCTGGGTGAGACTGAGCCCGCTCAACTCACCTTCAATAGAGTATAGCGACCGTAAACAACTAGTACAGGGGGGTTAACCGGCGCCGGCGGAGAGCCCCAGGCTTCTGCGAGCAGCGGGCAGGACTCCTACCTCGCGCGCCTTCGCTCTGAAGACGGGTCCATGGTCCACCGGGTACCCGTTTTCGGCCTGCCATTGATGCACCATCTCATGGAGCATCGTGTGCTCGACCTCGCTCCAGGAATGTCGGGTGAGGTGCCTGCGGCTGATTCCGATTTCCTTGTTACTGTTATCGTTGTGGTCTACTGACAATTCGCCCAGGCGAGTTTTCATCCGGCCCGAAAGCCGAATCGTAATCGTGCTCAGCGACCCGCCGAAATGGCGGATATTAAGATCCCGGTGCATGGCCTCCAGGCGCCCGAGCAGGGTGCCGTCGCCGGGGCGGGACCGGTCTCTCCGAGTGAGACCGCTCGGAGGACCGGCTATAGGCCCAAACCGGGAACCGGAGAAATTCGCGTTCAGCTTCCTGCCTTAAGCGCCGAGGCACGTGAGGGCTGAGAAACCGGACGATCGCCTTCAGCACTCCATCGGGAGCGAAGCCGTAGCCCTTATGGATCCGCAACACTCGGCGATTCAGGCTCAGCATTACGGTGCGATTGGTGTGGGTGAGAATCCGGTCGACGCCGGTGAGCCCGAGAGGCGTATAGTCGCTGAGGAAGAAAATCCCCGAGCAAGAAGCACTGCCCCGCGTCTCCGCCTCCCATCCCCGACTTCACAACCCTTGATCCCCGCCGGCCACCGAGACCGCCACCTTGGGTGCGCCCCTCCGGGCAAAGGAGAACTTGTCGGACGCAATGAACTGCCGATCCGCGGAAACCCAGCGAAAGTGCTGGATGTGCACGGACTGCGCATCGAGCGTGACCAGATTGAACACCGACGGTCTGCCCCCGCGCTGGCGGTAGCTGTGGGTGCCGGAGGTGCTGACCGCCAGGCCGCCCTCGATCTGACCGGCGCCTTCATAGTGGTCGTGCCCGCAGAGAATGACGTCCGCTCCGGTATCGAGCAGCCGCTTGTGGGCCGATTGCCACCGGGCCAGGCCCATTCGACCGGTGCCTCCCTCCAGCACGTTGTGGTGAACCACCATCACCTTAGCCAGGCCGGGCGGAGCTTGATCGAAGATTTTCTTGACCCGTTTGGTTTCCGACCTCGGCAAGTGTCCCTTGACCGCGATATCGCGCGACGTTCCAGGTGAGCGATCCCAGGGAGAACCCATAGCTGCTCAACGCGCCTGCGGCGATCATGCCGGGGGCCTCGAGCACCGGCCGCAGCTCGCTGTAATAGCGGAGATATTTGGCATATTTCCTCTTCTCGCCCAGTAGCCCGAGCGGGCTCTTCCACCATTCGATATCGTGATTTCCGGGCACCACGATCGCCGGCATCTTCATCCGCATGCGATGCAGGAACACATGGGCCGCCTGAAACTCTCCATGCCGGGCGCGCTGGCTCAGGTCGCCGGAGACGACCAGTGCGGTGAGATTGAGGGTGGGGAGAAATTCCTCGAGCGCTTCCATCTGTTTGAGGTCGGCGTATCCGCCGAAGTGCAAATCGGAGAGATGAGCGATGGTGACGATGGTCACCAGATTACCCGAATGCGATAGGTCAGCACCGCTTCTCCCAGGGCCGGCACCCGCACCCGGAAACGGGTGAGGGTGGAAGACACTTTTTCAGCCGGTGCCGAGCTTGCCAGCACGCTCCACTCTCCCGCCCGTTGCTCCTCGACCGCTATCGTCGTTGCGCTGTCGGTCGCGTTCTTCAGCGTAACCCGATAGTCCGCCGTAGCCACTGTGTGCACGCCTTGAGCCTTGGTGCTGTCCCGCCGGGTGACGTAGCTGGTTTGCACTCGCCTGGCCGTCAGATCGAAGGCGTTGCCGGCGTTCAGCCGGAGGTCATTGCCCGCGGGAGTGTGATCCAGCGACGCCTCACCGATCAGCTGCAATCCGCCGGAGCTGTCCGGCTGGTACAACCTGGCTACGCCGGCAGGGAGCGGCCGATCACCAAAGTCCGTCTTACGGGCACGCTTCAAGGTGTAGGTTACTTCCACCGGCGGCTGCAGCTCCTCACCCTGCTGGGGGAGAAAACCCCAGTAGGGCACATCTCCATGCACCACATAGCTGCGCTCGTACTTCACCCGTACCGGATCGAACAGAGCCACCGAAGTGGTTTGGCCGGGCTGGAGCGTGCTCCGACCCGGCAAGGCCGTACAGGTGGAACTCGCCGACCCGCTGTTCGGTGGCGACCTCGCGCGCCATCATGTCAGCGGCCGCTAAAGCCTGCTTCCGGGCCAGCGGCTGCGGTGGGGCACCCGGCTGCTCAGCCCGGCCGACTGAGCCCGCCAGGAGGTGGACTTCCGCATTCTCGGCCCGAAGCGATTCGGACGGCAGCACGGCCATGCCGGTAACCCGGGCATCCTCCCGCCCGAGCACCATCTGATAGCTCGCCTGCCAGGAGGCTCCGCTGGTGAAGTAGCCCAGCCGCATCTGATCCTGAGAGCGGGTGCTCCGAACAGCGAGCGACACGGTGGGCTCCACCACCACGACGTCGCTGGGGTAGAGCGCCAGTCCGGGCGGCGTGAAGCTGATCCGGCCGTCAGGCAGCTGCAGCCGGAGCGGGTCCACCCCCAGCACCAGGGCACTCACGGTATCGCGGGGATCGCTGAGCCGAAAGACCAGCCGCTTGCCCACCGAACGCCGCAGCACGCTGGCCTCATCCACCGCGCCGTCGTAGGAGACGCGGTCCACCGTGACCGACGAATCCAGCGAAAAAATCGTCGCCGGATCCAACGCGCCCAGCGTCAGCCGCTGGCTGGACGCGCCCTTGGGGACATTGGCCGGAACATTGCGCCGGACCAGCACCCGGCCGTCGTTGTAGATGGTGAGGGAGGTCTGGGCGTGAGAGGCAGCGGGGCAGATGGGCAGCGGGGCAGTGAGGCGAAGCGGGCGAATGCGCAGCAAGCCCTACCGATGGCGACCAATGCGCATGGACGCCGCGTTGCTTCTGCCCCGCCGCCCTGCTGCCCCGCTGCCCTGTCTGTCATTTGAGATACTCCATTGCCACTTGAGTGGCGATACGACGAACGATGATGTAGGTAGCCAGGACTGCGATGACTCCGTACAGCCGTCGCCATCGGGGCGCCGGTCATGCGCAGCGCAACGTATGCCGCCATCAGCACCGTTGCGGCGAGGGAGATGCGGCTGGCCAGTCTTCTTGCACGGAGCTTTCGTTCGCCCAGACAGTCGGGGCAGAGGTCGCCCCAGCCCAGTCCCCACACCCGCCGGCCGCACCGGACGCAGGGAACCTCAGGCTGCCCGTCTCGCAACCGCATGTCCGAACTCCTCCGTGCTGGCGGTGCCCCCGAGGTCCCGGGTGCGGATGCCGTCCTGCACGATCGTCGTGACGATGGCATTCCGGATCCGCTCGGCCCGGTCCAGCTCCCCGATATGATCCAGCATCATGGCGGCGGCAAACATCTGGGCGGAGGGATTGGCGAGTCCCTTCCCGGCAATGTCGGGAGCGCTGCCATGCACCGCCTCGAAAATCGCGGCCTTGGTCCCGATGTTGGCGCCGGGCGCGAGTCCCAGCCCGCCCACCAGGCCCGACACCTCGTCACTCAGGATGTCGCCGAACATGTTGGTGGTCACCATGACGTCGAACTGCTCGGGACGCATCACCAGCTGCATCGCGGTGTTGTCGACGATCATGTCGTTGGATTCGATTTTGCCTTCGTATTCCTTGGCGACGGTGCGGCCCACCTCCAGAAACAGTCCGCTCACCATCTTCAGGATGTTGGCCTTGTGTACGATGGTGACCTTGCGGCGGCCGTGCTTCACGGCGTACTCGAAGGCGTAGCGGATGATTCGCTCGCAGCCGCGCCGGGTGACGATCGCCATGGACTCGCCCACCGCGCGGGGATCGTCGCCAATGGCGACGAAGTGCTCCACCCCGATGTAGAGTCCCTCGAGGTTCTCCCGAACCAGCACGATGTCCACGTTCTCGAAGCGTCCTCCGGGAACGATGGTACGGGCGGGGCGCACATTGGCGAACAACTCGAATTCCTTCCGCAGGCCCACGTTGACCGAACGAAATCCGGTGCCCACCGGTGTGGTCAGCGGCCCTTTCAGCGCCAAGGCGTTCTTTCGGATGCTCTCCACCGTGGCGTCTGGGAGCGGTGTACCAGTGGCCTCCACCGCGGCCACGCCGGCCAGCTCTTCATCCCAGTTGAAGCGGAGTCCGGTGGCCTCCAGCACCTTCACCGTCTGCACGGTGATCTCTGGCCCAATGCCGTCGCCAGGGATCAGCGTCACGTCGTAGGTCATGGACTTCCGGACACCGGAAGGAGAGCGGCCATCGCTGCCTTGATCGCCTGATCGGGCGACGCGCCCCTCCCGTACGCGACACTGCGCCACACCACTTTGCCGCTCCGGGCATCGGCCAGGACCATCGTCAGGTCGGCCCGGATCTGGCCGTTCGGCTCGGGTCCGAAACCGAGAGAAGCGGGCACCAGGGCAAACCTGCCTCCGACCAATGCCACCAGCCCCCGCAGGGATGACCGGAGAGGATCCGGCACTTTGGTCATATGGGGTGACCGAAGCACCGCCTGTCCCATCTGATCGGGGTCGTCGACAAAGCCGGCCGCCCGGCGCGCAACCTTGCGGACCTCGGGCGGAAGCACCCAGTGAACCTCGGGTCCCCGGCTCTCCAGGCCCTCACCAATGAGCGAGTCGGCGCGAAGCAGCGCCGGCCGGTGCTCCTTGTAGGGAGCATAGATGGTACTGGACTCGAGCTCGGGATCGGCGACGACGAGTGTGATGGGAAGGACTGCGATGCTCTGCCCCGAAAGTGAGCCGACGGGGAGAACGGGGACTGGCGGCAGCGGCTTCAGCTCGTCCTGCGCGTGGAGACTGCAGGCCACAAGCGCCAGCAGCCCCGCGTAGAACGCGGACCAGCAGCGTCGGGAGAGTGGGAGGCATCGCCAAAACCTAAATGGTGTTGGCTTTACTCCAAAGAGAGGCCTCCGTCCACCACGATCGTCTGTCCCGTAATGTGGCGGGCAGAGTCAGAGCAGAGAAAGGAAATGACGTGGGCGACATCGTCGGGCTCCGCGACCCGGCCGAGCACCGAGCTTTTCTGGGCTCGCTCGATCACCTCGGAGGGAAGCATTCCCATCCGCTCGGTGCGAATGAATCCGGGAGCAACCGCATTGACGTTGACGTTCGCCGGACCCAGCTCCACCGCGGCGGCGCGGGTGAGTCCCAGCAATGCCGCTTTGCTGGCGGCATAGTTGGCCACCCCGAACCCGGGACGTTCGGCCTGATGGGCGCTCACGCTCACGATTTTCCCAAAGTGCTGGGCCCGGAAGATCGGCGCCACCGCCCGGATACAATTGAACGTTCCGGTGACATTGGTCTCCAGCACTTCGGACCACGCTTCCTGGGAGAGACGCCAGAGCGCGCCGTCGTTCGCGATGCCGGCATTGTTGACCAGAAAGTGTACCCCGCCCAGCCGCTGCTTGGTTTCCTTCACGAACTCTTCCACCGCTGCCCGGTCGCGAACGTCGCAGCGTTGGGCGTAGACCTGGATACCCGTTCCCCGTGAGAGCGGTCTCGGTCAACAGAGCCTGCTCGCTCACATCGCGTCCAGGCATGCTGACGAAGCAGAATGCCACGTGGCATCCCAGCCGGCCAAACTCCATGCAGATGTGCCGGCCGAGTCCGGTGGCTCCGCCGGTCACGATAACCACCTTGCCGCGCCAGCCCCTCACGATGGGCTGGCGGACGAGGCTCCTCGACGGCGGCACCGGTTCCCTCCGGTGCCTCATACTCCCATGAGGGCCGGTGACCGAAGCCGAACGGTGGCAATGGCATGGAGGTCGAAGCTACGGGCAGAAATAAAGCAGCGGCAAGGAGTGCGCGTAACCGCTTACGTCTGTTATAACTTCAAACATGCTGCTCAAAAAGCTCGGCTGGCTGGCTACTGGCGGTTGCCGGCGCGGTGGCCTGGGGCATGTTGGCGCTGCATCGGGGAGAGACCATCAGCGCCGCCTGGCTGGTGCTGGCCGCGGTGGGCACCTACCTCCTGGCGTATCGCTTTTACAGCCGCTTCCTGGCCACGACGGTGTTCGGGCTCAACGACCGGCGGGCCACTCCGGCCGAGCGGCTGATGAATGGCCGCGACTTCGTGCCGACAACTCGCTGGGTGCTCTTCGGCCATCACTTTGCCGCTATTGCCGGGGCCGGACCGTTGGTGGGGCCGGTGCTGGCGGCCCAGTTCGGTTACCTGCCCGGCACCATCTGGATCGTCTTCGGCGTGGTGCTGGGCGGAGCAGTTCAGGACTTCGTCATCCTCTTCGGCTCGATGCGGCGAGACGGCAAGTCGCTGGGGCAGATGGCCAAGGAGGAGACCGGACCGATCACCGGTGTGCTCGCCATGGTGGCGGTGCTGGCCATCATGGTAATCCTGCTCGCGGTTCTGGCGCTCGTGGTGGTCAACGCGCTGAAGGACAGCCCCTGGGGAATCTTCACCATTCTCTGCACCATCCCGATCGCCATCCTGATGGGCTTCTGGATGAAGGTCTGGCGTCCCGGGCCGGACGCTGGAGGCATCGGTTCTGGGCGTGGTGCTGCTGCTGTTGGCGCTCGTCGGCGGACGGTATGTCGCAGGCTCGCCCAGTCTGGCTCCCTACTTCACCGCGTCCGGACTGACCATTGCCTATGGCATGATCGCCTACGGCTTCATAGCCAGCGTGCTCCCGGTATGGATGCTGCTCTGCCCCCGGGACTATCTCTCGACCTTCATGAAGATCGGGACGATTCTCCTTCTGGCCGTGGGCATTCTCATCGCTCTGCCCCCGCTGAAGCTTCCGGCGCTCACGCGATTCATCGACGGGACCGGCCCGGTCTTCGCCGGCAAGCTGTTTCCCTTCGCCTTCATCACCATCGCCTGCGGCGCGATCAGCGGGTTTCACGCCCTGGTCGCCTCGGGCACCACGCCGAAGATGCTGGTCCGTGAGAGCGACGCCCGCCTGATCGGTTACGGCGGAATGTTGATGGAGTCGTTCGTGGCAGTCATGGCGTTGTGTGCCGCTGCCCTGCTGGATCCGGGGGTGTATTTCGCCATCAACGCTCCGCTCTCGACGCTCGGTGGCAGTCTGGAATCAGCGGTTGGGGTAATCCGGAATTGGGGCTTCACAGTTACGCCCGAGCAGCTTCAGGGTTTGGCTTCGGCGGTGGGCGAGAAGAGTCTGCTCGGCAGAACCGGCGGCGCCCCATCACTGGCGGTGGGCATGGCGCACATCTTCAGCTCCGCATTCGGCAGCGGGCTGATGGCACTGTGGTATCACTTCGCCATCATGTTCGAAGCGCTGTTTATCCTCACCACTGTCGATACCGGCACTCGGGTAGGCCGCTTCATGCTGCAGGAGCTGGCCGGGCATATCTGGCGTCCGCTGGGCAGAACCTCCTGGTACCCGAGCACCATGCTCGCATCCGGCCTGGTGGTAGCAGGGTGGGGGTACTTTCTGGTCCAGGGAGTTCTCGACCCGCTCGGCGGGATCAACTCGCTCTGGCCGCTGTTCGGAATCAGCAATCAGCTGCTGGCGGCGGTGGCTTTGTGCGTCGGCACCACACTGATCATCAGGAGCGGCAGAGCCCGCTACGCCTGGGTCACCCTGCTACCGCTGTTGGGAGTGCTGACCGTGACATTGACCGCCGGGTGGCAGAAGATCTTTGCGGCCGACCCGCGATTGGGCTTTCTCTCCCATGCTGCATCCGTCGCGTCCCAGATCTCCGAAGGAGCAGTTGATCCGGCCCGCGGTGCCCGGCTGATCTTCAACGATCGGCTGGATGCCGTGGTGACCATGATCTTCATCGTGGTCACGGTGTTGGTGGTGCTCGCCTCTGCCAGGGAATGGGTGTTGATCCTCACCCGGCGCAAGCCTGCCCGGGTGGAGGAGTCTCCATTCGTGGAGACGGCGTATGCTGGGTAAAGGCGGGGAAGCGGGGAAGCGGGGAAGCGGGACGGTCGGCGTTCGCGAGGCCGTTCGGCGGGCGCTGTCGGCTATGCGGTCGCATTGCGGGGATGCCGGATTACGTCGCCTACGTGGAGCATCTGCGCCGTTGCCATCCCGACCAGCCGGTGCCGACCGAGCGGCAGTTCTACGACGAATTTACCCGGGCGCGCTACGGCGATGGACCCACCCGCTGCTGTTAGCTCCCAGCTCCTAGCGGCCAGCCCGCAGCTTCTTCACCCAGTCGGTCAGCCATTGCCCCGTCCGCGAGATCACCGCGGAACTATCGTCGGCCAGAAAATCGTAGCCGCCGCGCGCAAGACTGGAATCCGCATAGATGCCTCGACCACGGGCCGCCGCTCGAGCGTCCAGCAACGCTTGCAGACTCTCCTTCGTACCAATCCACAGCAATCCGTCTGATGCCCTGATGGCGTATCGCTTGGGAACCCGGAAGCTGTCCGGCGCGGCGTATATCCGGGCCAGCAGTGGGATCAGCTTCGGGTCGGTGAAATACGACAGCAAGCGTGAGATAGCGAACCCGGAACTCTTCGGTATCCGCGGCGCGGAACCGGGCCGCGACCGAATCGGCGGCGCCGGCTTTCAACCGTCCGAGGACCCAGGCGTCACCATGGTCGTAGTCCTTGCCCGGAATCCGTCGGAGGATGTCGGCCAGCACTGCCGAATCCCCCTGCACCGCCCGGCGGCGCTCCAGCACGATGGCCTGAAGAGACGGCAGCACGTCTTCAGCCTTGAGACCAGGATTTGCCGGGAACGGAGGAAAGGGAGCGTCTTCCAGCCGCCGGCGCAGTTGTCGGGCGCTGTCGGCATACGCACGATTCCTCAGCTCGGCCAAACGAGTCAGTCCGATCAGCGCCGAGTTCCAGTCGCCCGTACCGGCCAGCGCCGAGCGCATCAAGCGCCAGAGCCGGGCGGGAGAGCGGGAGCGCTGGATAGCGGTAACGGAGTCGGCCTGCGGGGTTCCGGCCTTGAGAGCTTCGTGCAGCTCGGAATAGATGGCCCGGGTGGAGTCCCCCACCCGAACCTGAACCTGCGCCGCGGCCGGCCGGACTCGCGGTGCGCTCGCTACTCCCGCCAATGCCAGGAAGACGAGGAGTGTTCGCCGGCTCACGATGTCACTCGGGGGTTATCGCCCGCGTAACCAGTGCCGGCGGGCGACACCGCCAACCAGGCTACCACCGATGCCAGCATCCCCGCGGCTGAAGCCCACAGTGCCGCATGTCCCCCACCCGATTGATAGAGCTCCCCGAACAGCAAACCCGCCGGGAGTGCGGCGATCCCGGTGAGCGCATGGTAGGCACCGAATCCCCGTCCCATCCGCACCGGGGCCAGCCGGGCAATCATGCTCCGCTCACCGGACTCGGTGAGGCCCGCGACCAGGCCTAACACAAGGAACAGCGTAACTGCCGCTATCGGCCCCGACCGTGAGGCCGAGGGCAAAGACGATCAGGGCGAAGAGAATTCCGCCTGCCGCTACCACCAGGCGCGCCCCTCTCCGGTCGGACAGACGGCCGCCGGGATATGAGCTGGCGCTCCGCACCACATGCAGGCCGGCCCAGATCAGCGGAACCAGAGCAACCGGAACGCCGCGGTCCTGCAGCCGGAGGATCAGGAGAGTCTCAGGCAGCCGAAAGAAGCTGAGGGCGGTCAGGGCGAGGAGGGGGGGCCAGAGGGAATCGGAGTCGCCAGTCCCCGGTCGCCAGTCGCCAGCGACGTCTGCGAGTCTGACCGGTCCTGGATGGATCCGTAGCGGACTGCTGCCGACTGACGGCTGAGGTCTGGCGACTCCGCTTAACACCCCCGCCAACACCACGAACGCCACCAGGCCCGGCACCACGCTCCAGCCGATGACGCTTCGGACGTTGGCGCCCTGCCGCAGGAGCCACCAGGCGGCGAGCGAGCCCAGAACCGCGCCGAAGTGATCGGCCCCCCGGTGAAAGCCGAAGGCTCGGCCCCGGAGCTCCGGGGGCGTGATCTCCGCGATCATCGCGTCGCGCGGCGGGGTCCGAAGGCCCTTGCCGATCCTGTCGATGACCCGAAAGCCCACCACCTGCCACGCGGCACTGGTGCTCGCTATCAGCGGACGCACCAGAACGGCGGTCCCGTAGCCTGCAAGGATCAGAGGCCGTCTCCAGCCGGGCCGGTCGGCCAGTCGACCGCTGATCCACTTCAGCGCGGAAGCCGTCAACTCCGACGCACCGTCGAGTAGTCCGAGCGTCACCGCACTCCCGCCCAGGGTGCGGGTGACAAAGGCCGGAAGGAGGGGATACACCATCTCGCTGGCGAAGTCGTTGAACAGCGAGACCAGCGAGAGCCCTTTGACCCCGGCGGGGACCCGGGAGTCCTCCCCGCCCTGGGGTGGCCCCAGGGGCAGCCATCTCGGTCTGGTTTGGCGGCATAGGCTGGGGAATGTAAGTCGGTGAAGGGCGCTCCGGCTTCGTGACGCTTGACCTGCGGCGGATGAATCGGGCGACTATATCTTGTCGGCATGCATGCCGAACCCGCCCGGTTTCACGAGTCGAACCTCTGGTCCACCCCAATCCGGGATCTCGGTCTCACCATCGAAGGCACCCGGCTGGAGCCAATTCTAGCCGAGTTCAGCGAGGAGCTTCGCCAGATCGGGATCACCCGGGTCCGGCCCCGGTTCTATCTCTCGACGGAATGGGGCGTCCCCTTCGAGACCGTGGCCATTGCCATTCCTTTCTACCTGGCCCGGCCGGATCTCACCGCGCTGCATGCTGAGCGGGTGGGACACGTGGAGGGTTTTGACCGGGCCGACATCCTCAAGTACCTGCGGCACGAGATGGGGCATGTAATCAACTACGCGTACCGTCTTTACGATCAGGAGGAGTGGGTCAAGCAGTTCGGCTCGATCACCCAGCCGTACTTCGAGGAGTACCGGCCGGAGCCGTTCAGCCGGCGGTACGTCCGCCATCTGCCGGGCTGGTACGCCCAGAAGCATCCGGATGAGGACTGGGCGGAAACCTTTGCCGTGTGGATGACCCCGGGCCTGGACTGGCGGGCGGAATACGGCGGCTGGCCCGTGGCGTACGCCAAGCTCACTTACTGCAGCCGGACCATGAACGCGCTCCGCGACAGGGATCCGGAGGTGACCAGCAGTGAGCTGGACGAGGACGTGGCGGAGATCGAGTACTCGCTGGACCAGTACTACGGCCGCTCGGCCGACTCACCCGGGGAGCTGCCGCCCGGGCTGGACGGCGCCATTCGGGCCATCTTCGAGGATCTGGGCAGCTTCGACCGCCCGGCGCTCGACGGTCCGCTCCAGCCCGCCGCCGACCTGATCCGCCGGCTCGAGGCCGAGCTCATGGCCAACGTGTTCCGCTGGACCGGTCACTTCCCGGAGCGGACCCGCGTGCTCCTCCGATATCTGGCAGAGCGCGCGGCCCAACTGGAGCAGGGATATCCGGCGGAACGGGAGGACTCGGCCATCATCGGCCTGACTACGCTGGTGACCGGGCTGGCGATGAACCACGTTCAGAGAGGGAGTTACTTGCCTTAATCGGAAGGAGGAAGGACCGTCTTTCACGCCTATTTCTTATACCTCTCCTGAGCTAACTCCACGATCCGCTCTATCAGCTTGGGATACTCGATCCCCGCTGCCCCGGCCGACATCGCGAACTCACTGGAGCGCTCGAGATAACAGCTGGCGTTCACCTCGAGCACGTAGATGTCACCGGTATCAGTCAGCCGCAGATCCACCCGGCCGTAATCGCGAACCCGGAGCGCCCGGTAGGCATCCACCGCCACCTTTTGAAGCCGGGCCCTGAGCTCGTCGGGAAGGTTGGCCATAACCGATTTGGTTCCTTTGAACTCCTTGCTCCGCTCATCCCACTTCGCCTTGCTGTCCAGCACCTTTGGCGCCCCTTCCGGAAAGCCGGTGAAATCCACTTCGACCGGCGGCAGCGCCCGCGGCTGGGAGTTGCCCAGCACTCCGACGTAAAACTCCCGGCCGTCAATGAATTCCTCGGCCAGTGCCGAGTCGTTGAGCTCCTTCCGAATGGCGGCAACCCGCTCCATCAGTGCGCCGGCATCGTGCACCAGCGACTTGCCTCCGATGCCGATCGAAGAGTCGGATCGGAGCGGCTTGACGAAAAGCGGCATCCGAAGATTGCCGCCGGTCTCGAACGCCTGCTGCCGGGAGAAGACCGCGAACCGCGGATAGAGGATGTCCTCGAAGGCCAGGAGCTTCTTGGTCAGCCCCTTGTCCTGACTCAAGTACAGCTCGCCGGGGCCGCTGCCGGTGTATTTGAGCCCGAGCAGATCGAGCAGTCCGGCCACCGGAATGTCCCCGAAGACATTGTCTCCGAACATCTCCATGAGATTGAAGACGAGATCGGGCTTGCGGCGGGAGAGTCCGGCGATGAGCCGCTTGACGTCTGCGTGCACGCCGAGGATGGAAACCCGATGTCCCAGGCTCCGCAGCGCCTTGGCAACCTGGGGAACGACCGCCTCGTACTCCTTCGAGTTCTCGTCTTCGCTGTCGAGATACGTCAGGACGGTGATCTTCATGGTTACTCCGGCAGCTCCATGCCCCAGCGAGCCAGGGAAACCGGCAGGCCTCCATACTGCATCAGATCATCGTGAAACCGGCGGAGATTGCCGCCTCTATCCGCCGTTGCTGGTATGACTGTCGCAGGCTCAGCAGCTCCCGTCGTCCGACGGCATAGGACAGCTGGTATGTGGGCCATGCGCAGTATCGCCGGACTTCGGCTTCAGCATTGGCTCGCTCGATCGGCAGGTGCTCCACCATATAGTCGGTGGCTTGAGCCGGAGACATGCCGCGGGTGTGCAGCCCGACATCGAGCACCACCCTGATGGCTCGCCACAGCAGGTTGACCAGCCGGAACAGGCGCGTCTCGGTGGTCTGATAATAGCCTGCCTCCTCCATCAATTGCTCGCAGTAGAGCGCCCAGCCCTCCACCATGATCGGAGTCCAGACGTGACGACGAACCTCGGATTCGAGCCCTTGCAGCGTAACCAGATGAAGATGGTGACCGGGATACACCTCGTGCGCCACCATCACTGGCAGCGCGTGCCGGCAATGACCCCGGAGCTGCTGGGCCAGAGCGGCAGGTGGGAGCGTCGGGGTCGGGCTCGGTCACATAGAACCGGCCCCGGTGCTGGTCGAGATAAATTGGCGGCGGCTCATAGGCGGCGAAGGGCACCAGCCCGGCCAGGTAGGCCGGCGTAGGCACCACGTCCACTCCGCTCTTCGGCACCGTGAGCAGGCCGCGCTCGGTCAGGAACCGGCAGGCCCGTTCGACTTCCGAGCGGTAGACCGACAGCAGCTCGCCGGGTGGGGGCGACTCGGCCTGGAGCTTCTCGACTACCTCTCGCCAGGGACGCCCGTCGAGCTGCCGAGCCAGGGTCGCGAGCTCCTGCGTCGTCTCCTCCTGGAGGCGCTGTCCGTAGCGCCACAACTCTCCGGGGCCCGGCATCAGTGCGTGCTCGTGCTGGAGCCTCCGGCTGAACTGTTGCTCACCAACGGCAAAGGCCTGCGGGTCCGAGGCGGGCTCGATCCGGTCGCGCAGGGCGGTGCCGAACTCGACCAGCGCCTTGAGCGCCTGTTCTCCCGACTGCCTGAGCTCATCCGCGAATTCACCAGCCGCGCCGCCAAAGCCGGCAACGACCTGGGCAACGAGCTGTCCTCCGCCGGGGAGCATGGCGAGCGCGGTATCTACGAAGACCGACGGCGGTTCATCGATGGTGGCCTGGGCTGCCTCCAGAAACGCCGGGGTATCTCTCAACCGAGCCAGCACCGCCGACGCGCGAACCGCAGGCTCCGGCTCGTCCGCGGGTCAACAGCGAGTACAAGCCCTGAAACAGGTGGGAAAGCCAGAATCCCGGATTCCGGACATGGGGCTGCTCCTCGGCAAAGCGATAGCCGGTAGTGCGAATCTCTCCCAGCAGCGCCGTGCGGTCGATCTCGGTCTGGAGATCGTCGGTCTCCAACTCCTCGATCGCACTGGAAACCGACCGAAGAGCGGAGAGGTGCTCTCGGGTGGTCTCGACATCGAACCGGCCCAACCGGCTATCGGCACTGACCAGGCCCGCCGAGCTCGCCGAGGCTGGATCGAAGTGGTACTTGAGATCCAGATAGGACCGGCAGAGGTCGTCGACCGAGGAGTTGGGCATCAGGCCCGCTGGGCGGCCGCTTCGGAATGATCGCCGAGGCTGGCACTCCCCCGGAAATTCTCCAGGACCACGCCGTTACCCAGGAGCGAACCCTCCAGCTCCACTCCGGTCAGCCGGGCGTCTCGACCGATGATCGAGTTGCGAACTCGGCTGCCGCTGATCTTGGTTCCCCGCTCGATGGAGACGTTGGGACCGATCTCGCTCCGCTCGATGCTGACTCCGTCCTCGATGTAGACCGGATCGTGTACGGTGACGCCGGGGAAGTCCGCTCGGCGAGCGGCTCCCTTCCGAAGCAGGATCTCGTTGGTCTCCAGCAGCGTGTCGAGCTTGCCACAGTCGTACCATCCTCCAACCTCTGCGGTCAGGATTCGCTTGCCATGCTCGATCATCCACTGAAAGGCGTCCGTCAGATACCATTCTCCCTTGTTGGCCGGATTGGCGAGCACGTGATCGATGCCTTGCCACAGGCTGTCGGTGGCCTTGATGTAGTAGAGCCCGATATTGGCGAGCTTGCTGATCGGCGTGGAAGGCTTCTCCACGATTTTGGTCATGTAGCCTTTGGCATCGGTGACGACCACTCCGAACCGCTGATAATCCTCCACCTCCTTGGCCCAGATGATGCCATCGGCGTCAGTACGCTTGACCAGGCTGAGATCGGCCTCGAAGACGGTGTCAACAAAGATGATCAGTACCGGGCCGGTGACATAGGGCCGGGCCAGGTTGATGGCGCCCGCGGTGCCGTCCTGTACTTTCTGTTCGATGTAGCGCGAGGGAATCCGATACCGCTTGCGGGTAAACTCTTCGACTTGCTCCTTCAGATGCCCGGTAATGAAGATCAGCTCGGTGATGTCGAGACCTTCGAGCCGGTCCATCACCCAGTCCATTACCGGCCGGCCCGCCACTCTGAGCAGCGGCTTGGGCACCAGGTGGGTATGAGGCCGGAGGCGGGTGCCCTTGCCGGCGAGTGGTATGATCACTTGCATCTCAACCTCTTCCGTAGCGGTCCTCGAGGCGCACCAGATCATCGAGCTCGGGCGTCGAGGCTTCGAGCACGTCGCTGTCCACAACCGCCTCGATCTGGTGGACCAGCTTGGCGGGGATATGCACACTCTCACCCGCCCGGAACGCACGGGTGGTGGCACCGTCACCTTGCCCGGTGCGGAGCTTGAGCTCGCCCCGCAGCACGTGCATGGTCTCGTCCTTGAAGTTGTGGTACTGAAGGCTGAGCACGTGTCCCGCCTTCACGTGAAGAATCTTCCCCACGTATCGGTCGGTGCGGGCCCAGATCAACTCGTAGCCCCAGGGCTTCTCCACCCGGTAGGGAGCCTCAGGCACTCACCACCTCGACATACTCCGGTTTAAACATGGGGGGCAATATGGCGGGGAAGCGGGGAAGCGGGGAAGCGGGGAAGCAAGATTGCGAAGCAGCGGGCAGCGATGTCAGAACGGCTGCTCGAAGCTGAATACCCAGCGGAAAGCAACATCCTCATCTCCCGCTCTCGCATCCTGCGCCAGCTCGGGGCGAGAGACGAAGAGCGGGAAATCGAATCGGGTGACGAACTCCGTATCGCCGATGCGATGCGCCGCGCGAATACCGAGACCCGCATCGGACAGAAAACGGATGGTGCCGGTGGTCGGCGTCTGACTCATGCTTCCGATGCCCTGGGCCAGGTCGGAGAAGGCGGCGATGCTGATCCGCTTGAAGAGATGAGACTCGGGCCGGGAAAGCAGACCTTGCTCGACCTCCAGATTCAGCGCGGCAATGGCGGAGGTGGACAGCCGCGGATCGACTCCTCGTACGCCGGCACCACCGGGTGAGTGGTAGTTGAAATCCTCTCGGACCAGCAGGGCGCCCCGCGAGCGGAGAAATGGGTTGTAGAGCTGGCTCAACGGATCCGAGCCCTGGAAGTAGACCTGCCGCTGCTTGGCCGCATCGTGGTCGCTTACCCCGGCGGCCAGGTATCCGCGCACGGCCAGACCCAGGCCGTGGGCCAGATCCCGCCGGGCAATGCCCTCGATGAATCCATTGAAGTAGAACGGATCGAGGTCGGATCGTCCGCTGGCCGCCAGACCGCCGCGGTTGTAGGCCAACCCGCCGCCGAGCGAGCTGCGGGCAGAGAGGTTCCATTGGCCGCTCTCGTTGGAGATCCCGTTGGCGAGTTGCAGTTCAACGATCCCCACGTCGTCGTAGTAGCCCGGATCCAGATAGCGAGTGTCGTCGATCGCCACCCAGCGAAGGCTCACCCGATGGCTGCGGGTCGGGCCAAAGGTGAGGTGCGCCCGCCGAGACCATTCGAGACTGGCGGCGGCACCGTAGCGTCCTTCGATCTTGAAGGCATCGAAGGTCTGCGACAGGTTCGGCGCCCGGAGCACCACCGGATTCTTGCCTCGAAGGAAGAAATCGATGTCCTTGACGTCGTCATCCACTCCCCAGCCGGTGCTCCCGGTGAGCATCGCAACGTTCTGCTCGAAGCGGCCGAGATAATCGTCGCGGCTTCGGACACCGAGGGTGACTCCTCCGGCGTCGTTGTACCACAGCGTGGGCTGCACGCCGACGGTGAGCCGGTCCCGGCGGGATCGGGTGGAGAAGTAGGGATGGAAGTAGAAGTCGCTTCCGGGCGGTGGGAGCAAGGCTCTGGGCAACAGTCCACCCAGCCGCTTCCGGTTGTTCAGCATGTTCCAGTCGTGAGTCTGCACCCGGGGGTCGAGCACCACCTCCTTCGGCTTGCTCGGGGTACTCAGCGTTACCCATTCCCGTTCGGCGAGTCCATCCACTCGCTGTACCGCGGTGTCCTGCTGGGCGACCACGGCGACCTCGACCGGGATCCGGCCATTGCCCCTCCGCACGACCTCGACCCGCGTCACCCAACCAGTCCGTTCCCGCCCCTTGCGTCCCTGCCACCTTCACCCACCCACGATAGTCGTACAGCTCCGTCGTGTGCAGCCACTGGGCAAAGAAGGTCGAGAGGTCCCGCTGGGACACCTCCTCGGCCACCGCGCGGAAGGCGGCCTCGTCCACGTGCTTCAGCTTCCAGCGCTGGTAGAACGTCTGGAGAATCCGGTGCATCGTCTCGTCGCCGACGATGTACCGTAGCTGCTGAAAGAACAGCTTGCCCCGGGTGTAGATCGCGGTGTTGTAGGAGCTGAAATCGCGATATTTCTCCGCCACCAGGCTGGGCGGCTCGGAGTAGTCGTCCAGATCCAGCTGCAGGATCGCCGGCCTCGGTTTCCGGGTACGTGCTCGGGCGGCCCACCATCTCCCAGAACCAGTCGGTCTGAAAGCTGGTGAAGCCCTCGTCCAGCCAGCCTTCCCGCCATTCGTTGTTGGCCAGGATCCCCATGGTGTAGTTGTGCCCCAGCTCGTGGACGATCAGCCCCTGCTCGGCCGAGCCATTCATGATCATCATGGGGAACTCGGTGCCGCCGCCCTCGATCCGGTGGACGTTGGTGATCTGCGGCCAGGCGAAGGGGCCGTACAGCTGGCCCAGCCACGCCAGCGCGGTCGCGGTCCGCTCCACCGCGACGTTTCCGCCCCAGGTGCTCTCGTCTCCCGGCTGATAGAGCACATGTACCGCAACGTTGCCGTAGCGGCCTCCCTCGTAGCGGTAGTCGGGGTTCAGCGAGATCGCGAAGTGGTGTACGTCTCGGGCATACCAGCGCACGATCTTTCGTCCCGCGGCAGCACCGTCGCACGCCGCGGGCGGCGTCTCGGGGCCATAGTAGTCGCGCCGATAGTCTATCGGTCTCGAGCGGTTGCGATTGGCCCGTTCCCAGCCGGGATCCCCGCACACCGGAACGCCGGTGGCGCCGATGACCTGATCCGCGGGCACGTCGAGATCCACCAGGAAGGTGGCGAACTCACCGTAAAACTCGCCGGCAGGATAGAGCGGATGTTCCTCCCAGCCGTAGCGGTCGTAGACCACCACCTTGGGATACCACTGGGCAAAGTCGAAGCGGCGGCCCTGTCGACCCTGGCGCCGGGGCACGGTGGAGGGCCGCGCGTCCCACTCGAGGTCTACCGAGACCGAATCGCCGGGCGGGAGCGGCTGGGGCAGAACAAATCGCACGACGGTGCTGTCGGGGGTAAAGGGATAGATCGGCACCACCCGAGTCCCGCCGATGCGCACGTTGCGCACGTGATTGAAGGCGAAGTTCGGCTCCCGAAGATCATTGAACCGGCGCCGGCCTTCGATCGAATCCGCGTCGGACCAGCGGGAGCCGGGCCGGAAGGCGTTGAGATAGAGATGGAGCGAGAATGTGCTCAGTGTATCAGGCGACTGGTTGACGTAGCGGATCCTCTCGGTCCCGCTGAGGACCCCCCGCGGCTCGTCCAGCCGGGCGGAGATCTCGTAGGCAACCTGCTGCTGCCAGTAGTGATTTGGGTTCGAAGCCGGGGCGAATTGCTGAGGCAGAAGCAGGATTGCTGCGAAAATCACCGAGTGCTCGAGGTCAAATGGTCTGGTCACCCCCGTCGGGGATGGTCCGCAACATAAATCTCACCCGGCGATTTGGCACCACAGTGCGCGGCCATGGTGGAGACCGGGAGGGCCTTTGGCGTTACGGTGAATCGCTCTTGCAACCCGGCATTTGGCAATCATGGCTGACACGTATCTGTCGTTGCGGGTCCATCTGGTGTGGGCCACCAAGAACCGAAGGCCGTGGCTCGATCCGGAATGGAGATCTCGGCTGTTCGCCTGTGTTGCTGGGGTTGTAGCCCGCCGGGGTGGCGAGCTACTCTGTGCCGGTGGCATCCGGGATCACATCCATCTCTATCTCGAGCCCCCCAGCACGCTGGCCCTCTCCGACCTGGTCGCCATCATCAAGACCACCACCTGCAAGTGGATCCATGAGACATTTGCCCACCGACGGGATTTCCGCTGGCAACACGGATACGGGGCCTTCAGTGTCACCCCGTTCGAAGACAGCTACATACGCGATTACATCCGCAACCAGGAGATCCATCACCGCGAAGAACGGTTTACCAACGAATACACGTCGCTGCTGCTACGTCATGGCGTCATTTTCGATCCCGCGCATGTGACGGATTAAGGAGTCAGGTGCGGGCTGGTGCTCCGGACTGCGTGTGCGTGGTGATCGGGGTGTGTCGGCGCGGTCCGGAGAACCGCCGATACCAAAGAGGGCCACCCTCCTGGGTGGCCCTCTACGCGACACGCATGCCGATCGCGGAGCGTCAACGTAACAACAATTGCCGCCGCAGCTTGGTCATCCGGCGCCGGAGCGATCCATCGAGTACCCGCTCGCCCACGCGCACAATCGCGCCGCCGAGAATTTCGGGATCCACCGAAAAGGCGGGTATCACCTGTTTCCCCAGCTGCCGGCTCAACGCTTCCTGGATGCCGCGCTTGAGCCTCTCGTCCGGTGTCCGCGCCAGGGTCACCCCGGCCCGGACCCGATCCATCTTCTGGTCGAGGAGATTCATGTACTCCACCGCCACCGCGCGCAGAATCTGCTGGCGTCCCCGGCGCACCAACGCCTGCAGGAACAGCACGAATTCCCGCGGAGTGTCGCGCAGGGCTGCGCCCAGGAGCTGCGCCTTCTCCGACTTGGGAATCCGGGGCGACATCAGGATCGCCTCGACTCCGGGGGTTTGCTCCACCGCTGCCGCCACGGCATCGAGCAAGTTGGCGTAGAGCTCGACGTGCCCGCTGCGCTCGCCCAGCTCAAACAGGGCTTCGGCGTAATTCCGGGCTACCGTCTCGGTTCTCAATGGTTGTTTCCCAGGCTGGCCAGATACTCCTGCACGATCCGGCGATCGTTCTCGGAGTTGAGCCGCTCACCGATCAGCTTCGACGCCGCGGCCAGCGAAAGATCCACCGCTTCGCGCCGGAGCTCGGTTACCGCCCGCTCTCGCTCGGAGTGGATGTCACGGCGGGCTCGCTCGAGCAGCTCCTCCTGCTCCTGCCTCGTCTTTTCCATGGCCAACGCCCGCTCCTTCTCCGCCGCTGCTCTCGCTTCGGCCAGCAGCCCGTGTGCTGCGGTACGTCCCTCGGCAAGGAGCTTCTGGTGCTCCGCCAGCAATCGGGCCGCCTCGGCCCGGTTGCGCTCGGCCTCGGCCAGCTGTTCCTCGAGCGCGCGCTCACGGGCCTCTACCGCTCCCAGGATCGCGGGCCAGGCATACTTCCTGAGAAGCAGAAGCAGGGCCACGAAAACCACCACAGTCCAGATCATGAGACCGGGCTCGACCGATAGCGGACCGCGGGCCACGTGTTCTTGGAGCAGTGTCAGCAAAAGCATCGTTACCTCTGGTGGAAGTCGCTAGTCACAAGTCGCCAGACCCCAGTCGCCAGACGGCAGATCCGCACCAGGATTGTGTTTCTGGTGACTGGGGACCGGTGACTAGCGACTCGTTAAAACGTGATCTTCGACTGAATCAGGAACCCGATGACCGCCACGAACAAGGCAACGCCTTCGACCAGGGCGGCCGCGATGATCATGGCCGTCTGAATTCGCGCCGTTGCGTCAGGCTGCCGGGCGATGCCTTCAGTCGCCGAGCCACCGATCCGGCCGATGCCAACGCCGGCGCCCACGACCGCGAGTCCGGCGGCCAGGCCGGCGCCGATGAGACCCAATCCGCGGCCGGATGCCCCGGCTGCCGCGGCGGTTTCCTGCAAGAGAGCGAGAATGTACAGCATGTTTCACTCCGTATGAGCGGGAGACCCAGAATCACCTCTGCGCTCGCCAGCGGCGACGGCCGACTCTCCCCAACGGCCTGCCCTGGTGTCCCACCATCGTTCCAAGGAACAGTGGGCTTCGTCCGCCATCCGGCGGAGTACGTCACGGCCGGTTAGAGCGCCCCGCCGACCGCGTCGCTATCTGTTGTTCTGCCCCGCTGCCCCGCTGTCCCCTGCCCCGCTGATCTAGTGCTCCGCTCGCATCAAGCCGATGAACACGGCGGTGAGCAGGGTGAATACGAAAGCCTGCAGGAAGGCGACAAACACCTCGAGCAGCATGACCCCGGTGGCCAGAATCGAGGCCCCGATTCCCACGTAGTAGCTCTGGAAGAGGAAGGTCAGCCCGAGGAGGGCCAATACCAGGACGTGGCCCGAGGTCATATTGGCAAACAGTCGGACGGCAAGAGCAAACGGCTTGGCCAGCTTCCCGATGATCTCGATCGGCGTCATCACGGCCAGCAGCAGCACCTTGAGCAGCGACCCGCCGATTCCGCCCGGCAGTCCCGGGGGCAGGTAGAAGATCGTCTTCATGTACCCCGCGAAGCCGAGCGCACGCATGCCGGTGATTTCGATGACCAGAAAGGACACGAGCGCCAGCGCCGCGGTCACCGCGATGTTGCTGGTGGCAGTGGCACCCCAGGGCAGCAGCCCCAACAGATTCATCGCCAGAATGAAGAAGAAGACGGTCAGCAGATACGGAGCGTAGCCTTCCCCATGGGCACCGACGTTGGGCAGGACGACCTCCTGCCGAACCCAGAGCGTCATGGCTTCCATGGCACCGGGGAAGCCCTTGGGCGTCCGCCCGTTTGCCTGCTGCCGCGCCAGGGTGCGGGCACTGGTCAGGAAGATCACGGCGACGATGATTGCCGCCAGCAGCATGTAGACCAGATGACGAGTGGGAGACAGATCGAGATACCGGGGCTGCCCCTGAGCGTCGTGGCCCAGCGGGACCTTCCAGTTGGTGGGCAGGTGGACCACGCCAAACGGGGTCTCCACCTCACTGGCGTTGCCGATGTGGTGGGCAATGTCCACTTCGTTTCGGTTCGCCTGATGCTGGGACTCGGGGGCAACGGCCTCCTGTCCAACCTCTTCGGCCCGCTCCTGAGCCAGAGCCGGAGACCAGACCCCCGCTCCTCCAAGAAGGACCATCCACGCCAGAGCGATTGCGCGATTCTTTCCCGTCATCTCACTTCAACCTGGAGTGTTCCCGCACCGCGGTTGCCGCTTCGACCAGGAGCAGCGCGAGCAGGGTTGCCACCAGCGTCACCAGCAGGGCGCCTGCGTCCCAATGGTATACCCGAGCCAACCCCACTGCTGCCAGGGCGACTACGGCCAGCCGGATGATCATGCCGCCTACCCACACCAGCTGAAAGGTCTCGGTGCCGATGCTTCGCAGCGTCCACCAGCCCAGGGGAGCCTGTACCAGCAAGGCCAGCAGAACGCCGGCTCCGACTTCCTCCCGGGAGCTGGGCGGCGCTATGAACGCGGCAAGCGCCCCGAGGAGGCCCACGACCAGCAGGCCGAGCAGGTAGCGGCGCCGACCGCTCAATCGCCCTGATCCTTCTCCTTGAGCGAGCGGATCAGCCAATACATGGTGCCGCCAAACCCGACGAAAGCGAAGATCACCGTCAACAGCCCGCCGGTGTGGAAGCGGCGATCGGCCCACTGCCCGATCCACACGAAAAACAGGAGGCTCACCGCCAGCTGGACGCCGAGCCCGGCGTACCGCATTCCTGTGCCCCGCTTCCCCGGTTCAGGGGTTTTCACGGCGCAAACCTATCCGCTTGTGAAATATTTCGCAAGCAAATTCTGGCGGTATCAGAGTGGTATCTGCTAGCGCTGTTCCCTCGGTCCCGGTTAAATCTCAGCTCATGACCCTCAATCAATTATCGTGACCGTCACCCAACCCGCCACTCACGACGACGTCCAGCAGCTGGAGCGGCTGGTCGGCGCGGTCTCCGGCCTCAAGCGCCAGGTGGCCCAGCGGATCGTGGGCCAGGAAGACGTGGTGGACGGGATCCTCACCGCGATCCTGGCTGGTGGCCACGCCCTCCTGATCGGCGTCCCTGGCCTGGCCAAGACACTGATGGTCCAGACAGTGTCAGAGGCACTGGACCTGAGCTTCAATCGGGTGCAGTTCACGCCCGATCTCATGCCCAGCGACATCACCGGCACCGAGATCATCGAGGAAGATCTCTCCACCGGCCGCCGCGCGTTCCGCTTCGTGCAGGGACCGATTTTCGCCAATGTGGTGCTGGCCGACGAGATCAACCGAACACCGCCCAAGACCCAGGCGGCGCTGCTGCAAGCCATGCAGGAACACCAGGTGACCGCGGCCGGCCGCACTTACCACCTGCCGGATCCGTTCTTCGTGCTGGCGACCCAGAACCCCATCGAGCAGGAGGGAACCTATCCGCTGCCCGAGGCTCAGCTCGATCGGTTCATGCTCGAGCTGCGGGTGAGCTACCCCAGCAAAGTCGAAGAAGAGGCCATCGTGGAGCAGACCACCGGCAGCGCCCGCTCGGCGCTGCATCCCGTGCTCGACGCCGAGTCGGTGTTGGCGATGCAGTCGCTGGTGCGGCGGATTCCGGTGTCGCGAGGGCTGATCCGAGCGGCGGTGAGTCTCGCCCGAATGACCCGCCCCGGCGATGGCGACGCGCCTGGCTTCATCAAGGAGTACGTCGAGTGGGGCGCCGGGCCCCGGGCATCGCAGTATCTGGTGCTCGGGGCCAAGGCCCGGGCGGCCATTGCCGGCCGGCCCATGGCCGACCTGGAAGACGTGCGCGCGGTCGCCGCATCGGTGCTCCGCCACCGGATCGTCACCAACTTCGCCGCCGAGGCCGCCGACCGCAGCAGTGAAGATCTGGTACGGGAGCTGGTTGGGGGAAAGGGGTGGTTGGTCTAAGCGGGGAGGCGGGGAAGAGGGGAAGCGGGGAAGCGGGGAGGCAAATACCTGAGAGATCACTGCCTCACTAAACAAACAGCCCGGCCAATTCGGCCGGGCTTTTGTGTATTCATCTTCTTCCTACTTCCCCACTTCCCCGCTTCCCCGCTTCCCCGCTCGCTGATCACTGATCGAACAACGCTCCGACCGGCGCCAACATCTGATCGAAGGAGACGAATGCGCTTGATTGCATCTCGAATATGCCTTCAAGCGCCTGCTCCTCGTCCTCCGTGAGCGGCGTCCCATCGTTCCGGGTGATCGTGGTTGTGGTGCCGTCCGTGGTAATCGTAGCGAAGGTATGCCCGCTGACCCGGATGTTGAGCGTCCCACTGGTATCGGTGAACTGACCGCTCAGGGCGATGGTACCGTTGGGCCCGGCCATGACGAGATTCACATTAATTGGGCTGCTCTGCTGGCTCACGTCGCTCACGTTGACGCTGAGATCGATCGAGACCTCGCGCTGGGGCACGTCCAGTGAGTAGGTCAGGGTCAGGCCCGCAGTATAAGTGATGGTGGACCGCAGATTGATGTTCGCCTGGGTGGTTCCATCGGTGACCATCCCGATCACGGTGATCCGGCCGCTCGAGGCTCCGCTGGTAGCAGTGACCGTGTAATCCACGTAGGTCGTCCCGCCCGACACCACCAGCACCCGCGCGGCCTGGGTAGCGCCGGCGCTGAGATCGATCAGATCGACGTGTCCGGTCTCCACCAGCGGCTCCACCGGGGTGTAGCTCACCGGATCCACCGCATACAGGATGAAGCGGACCCCGTTGTTGGGGGCGCCGGTCAGATCCGAGGCGACGTACGTCGCCGAGTTCGGATCATAGACGAAGGTCTTTCCCGCGACTCCAGCCGGCACGGCCGCAGCCGCGACTCGGCCCGACTGCAGCGAGGCTCCCTGCCGGCGCTGAAGCATCGCGCCCAATCGTTGCGCGCTCCGAACCGCGGCTGCGCGCATGCCCTGCGTGGTCTTTGCCCGGACATCGACCGCCGCGACCGAGGACGAGATGATCGGCGACCCGCCCAGCGCGGCGTCGAACATCACGCTGAAGGTCGAGAAGCTGGCGAATGCGTCTGAGCCGAAGGTCGAGTTCATCGCCTGAAGATCCGCCGAGGTGCCGGCCGGGTTGAATGGCGCATCGGGAGACGAATCGCCTCCGCAACCGGTAAGGGCAATCGACACCAGCGCCACCGTCACGACAGATCGCTTGGCGAATTGCAGCACACGCATGGGTTCCGCCTCCATCAGGAGTGAGCAGTTGAGGGCGGCCCGTGCGTCGAGACGCGGGTCGAAAGCCGCCAAATCACCGACAGAAATGCTCTTGGGGGTTGTTCCCGGGCTCCGCACTCTCGCGCGGCGGCCCGGGACTGAGGCGGGATCAGGCAACGGCTATGCCAGCGTTTGCATTTCCTCCCTGGGTTCCACGGGTAGTCCTTCGGCCTGCCAGGCCGCCCAGCCTCCTACCAGGGCTCGGGCCTGGGACCATCCTGCCGCTCGAAGCTCTCGCGCCACCCGGGCGCTTGTGGCTTCGTCCTTTCACGCACAGTAGAGCACAACGGTGGCGTGATGGTCGAGCCCCAGCTGACGAGCTCGTCGCACCGCATCGTCAGGCGGAAGGCGAATCGCCCCTCGAGCGATCAGCTTGTCCGCCGAAAAGCTACGGTCGGTGCGGACATCGGCCAGAATGACCGGCGCGCCGGCCTCCTGCAGCTGCCGCAGCTCGGCCAGGGTGATGCGCTCGGGCGCCTGGATCTTGAGATTCGGTTCGGTGGTCAGCGGAGCGCTGGTAACCGCCGCCGGCTCGGCGGACGGCACCTCGCTCTTACGGAGGAAGATCGCGATCCCGGTGCCGTGCAGCAGCACCGACAGCAGGACCACCAGGCAGGTAATGACGAAGAGGCGTTCGCTTCCGGGCGCCCCGGCAAACACCGGCAGCAGGACCAACAGGAGCGAGCTCAAACCGCGAGGTCCAGCCCATGCCACGACCCGGCGGGTTTTCCGCTCCACCCCGAGATGGGTCAAAACCGGCAGCAGGACCACTGTCCGCGCCAGCAGTGCGACGCCGGCGAACGCCAGTGTGGCCGGATTGACGACGGAAAAACCACTCCAGATCAGGCCGGCACCGAAGGCGACAAAAGTGAACAGCAGGAACATCTCCGCCGTCGCCTGACCATAGTCGAGGAAGCAGTCGCAGAGCTCGACGTCGAGCCGCGCGATCACCACGCCGGCCGCGAACGCCGCCAGAAATCCGCTCCCGCCCACCGACTCGGCAGCGGCGTATGCGGTGAACGCCACACCCAACGCGTACAGCGATTCGTAGTCTCGCCGCACGCTCACCCGCTTTCGCACCTGCTCCAGCAGTGTGATGGCGACATAGCCGACCAGGGCTCCGAGGAGAGGCCCCAGAAGAAAAAGCCCCACGGCGTGCCGCCCCAGCTCGGACCCGAGGTCGGCATCGGAGTGGAGCGCCAGCATGCCGAGCACGACGATGGGGAGCAACACTACGTCGTTGATCCCGCCCTCCAGCCGGAGCGCCTCGCGGGCCGTGGCCGGAAGGATGGAACGCCGGGTCAGACTCCGCAGCATGACCGGATCGGTCGACGCCAGAGCCGCGCCCAGGATCAGCGAACGGATCGCTCCCAGGTCGAGCAGCAGCCAGGCGGCCAGCGCGATGAGTGCCGCGGGGATCAGCGTCGCGGGACCGAGGATCGTCAGCAGGAGCCGGCGGGGGCGGCGGATCTCGCTGAAGTCCATCGCGATCGCGTCGGTGAACAGCACCAGCACCAGTCCGAGCGTCGCGATCCACTGGAGCGTGGGCGAGGCGAGGGTAAGCTCGACCAGGTTCAGGCCCTGCGGACCGACGATGACGCCGAGCAGCAGGAAGATTGCGACCTGGGAAATCCCCGTTCGCTCCACCAGGCCGGAGAGGAGCGAGGAGACCAGGATGACGATCCCGATCAGGGCAAGTGCCGGCGCTAGAGATTCGGCGGACATGACGCGAAGTATGCAGCTACCACGAAGTCATTGCGAGGGCGGAGTCATTGCGAGGGCGCGGAGAGCGGGCTAACCTCGCCCATGACCTCCGAGCCCGAGTCCACTGCCCTCCTGCTCACCACCTGCGGCGTCCTGCTCGGCGTAAGCGTGGTATTCAGCCGAGCGTCGCAGCGGACCGGCGTGCCCATCGCGCTGCTCTTCATCCTGGTTGGAATGCTGGCCGGCTCCGAAGGTCTGGGCCACATCGCCTTCGACGACTACCACTTCGCCTTCCGGTTGGGCACAGTCGCCCTCGCGCTCATCCTGTTCGATGGCGGACTCAACACTCCGCTCAGTGCGCGTCCGGAAGGCCGCCGCCCCTGCAGGCGTGCTGGCAACCGTGGGCGTCGCGGGCACCGCGCTGCTGGTGGCGGCGGGGGCCCATTGGCTCGGGCTCGGTTGGCCGGAGGCGCTGCTCCTCGGCGCCGTGGTGTCCTCCACCGATGCCGCGGCCGTCTTCTCGGTGCTCCGCGGCAGCGGCCTGCAGCTCAAGCGTCGGGTGGGCGTCACCCTGGAAGTAGAGTCGGGCATCAACGACCCGGTGGCCGTCATCCTCACCACCGTGCTCACCGCCAATCTGCTTCAGCCGGGCTCGGCGGCGGGTCTGCGGATTCCGCTCGAGATCCTGCTTCAGCTGGTCATCGGCACCGCCGTTGGCGCCGGCGCCGGTTATGGTGGACGCCATCTGCTGTCGCGGCTCAGCCTGTCGGCCGGTGGCCTCTATCCGGTGATGACGCTGGCGCTCGGGCTCAGCGCCTTCGGCGTGGCGACCCTGCTGCACGGCAGCGGCTTCATGGCGGTGTATCTGGCCGGGCTGCTGCTGGGCAACGGCCCCCTGCCCTATCGTACCGGACTCCTTCGGGTGCACGACGCTCTCGCCTGGCTGAGCCAGGTCGGCATGTTCCTGATCCTGGGACTGCTGGTGTATCCCTCGCGTCTGCTGGACGTGGCAGCTGTCGGCCTCGGCCTCGCGCTGCTGCTCGCGATAGTGGTCCGTCCGCTGGTGGTCGCGCTCTGCCTGCTTCCCTTTCGCTATCCGCGGCGGGAGGTGCTCTATATCGGCTGGGTCGGGACTTCGGGGAGCGGTCCCCATCGTGCTGGCCACCTTCCCGGTGCTGGCCGGTGCTCCCGGCGCCGGCCGCCTGTTCGATCTGGTGTTCTTCATCGTGGTGGCGACCGCGCTGGTTCCCGGCGCTACGGTAGCCTGGGTAACTCGCCGGCTCGGCCTCCAGAGCAACGAGCCGCCCGCGCCTCAGGCCGTCCTCGCCATCGAATCGCGCCAGCCGCTCCAGGGCGAGCTGATGTCCTTCTATATAGATGAAGCGCTGGTGGTAGCCGGAATGCCGGTGGGAGAGCTGCCGCTCCCGGAAGGATCGGCGGTGACGCTCATCGTGCGGAAGAACCGCCTGCTTCCCCCAGCGTCCGATGCGCTGCTGGAGCCGGGAGACCACGTGCATCTGATCGCCCAGCCGGAGGACCGGGGGCTGATTCAGCTGATGTTCGGCAGACCCGAAGAGGAGTGACCCGCGAGCAGGCTCAAGGCCAGCGTGTCCTGAAAGGCGTGGGCCACCACCACCGGCCAGAGCCGCCTGGTGCGCACGTAGTACAGCGTGAAGACGATTCCGACCGGAAGCACCGTCACCAGAGCGAGCGGGCCCTGATACACATGAGCCAGGAGCCGGAGAGCGGCGCTGATGGTTCCCGCCACTCCCACTCCAAATCGGCGGAATGCGGCAAAGCCGAGTCCCAGCCAGAGCAGCTCCTCGAACACTGCATTGAGGATGGAGTACACGAGTGACAGGAAGAGCCGGGGACCGCCCAGGATCTGGGTGGCCTTAGCCACGGCGAAGAGGTGGGGGAACACCGCGCGACAGACCAGCACCCAGAGCGCCACCGCGACGATGGCGCCGGCCCAGAGGACCATTCCGCGGGCGAGATCGAACGGCTGAAAGGGATAGGTGGCGGTTTTGAGGGGCCGCCAGCCACGGCGCCAGAGCCAGTAACCGAGGCTGGCTGCGAGCACCAGCTCGACCGCGACTCGCCTCAGCCAGCACGGTATCGGTCAAGGCGATCGCCGCGCACTGCCGCCTTGGCGCGAGAGCGCAGAGGACAGGACCATCAGAGCAACCGGAAGCAACAGGCCTACGGCCGCAACCCGTTCGGAGAGCTGCTCCGGGGGCAGCGCTGAGCTCGCCGGCGGTTCGGTCAGGTCGTTGGAGATTGCTGTTCCACCGCTGGGGACAGGTCGAGCTTTCGCATGGCGTCCACCGCCACCTCCCATGCCCCCTCAGCGCAAAGACCGCGCACCGCAGCATCTTCATACGCCGCCAATGCCGCGCGGATCAGCTCGGCCCGGACCCGCTCGGTCATCCGCTGAGTCTCAGGCTCCATTGCCCGTTCCCTCGGCCCGCATAAGCGACAGATCAGCTTCGTGCCGAGCCGGCTGCCTCGACCCTCGCTGGAGAGCACCCACGCGCGCTCCTGCCAGGGAGGATCGTGCCTCACGTGCTGGTTGTGACCGCAGTCGAGCTCCGCCACCCAATCACCCTCCTGGTCCTGATGGAAACCAATGATGAGCCGCTCCGAGCTTGCCTTCATCGATAAACATCGGTGCTAAGAATCGTTGAAGGTTCCGTCTGCCTCACGGCTTGAGCACGGTCCACTCGATCTCATTCAGCAGATTGCCCACCGCCTCCGCGGAATCGCTGGTGTAGGAGAAGCAGCCGCGGCCACCCGTCAGCGCTGACGCCCTCCAGCCGGCCTACCGTGTTCGCGGACCCAGTCGTCCTCGGTGAACGAGCGCCGGAGACAGAATCGCACCTGGTAGGGCTTCTCCAGCTTGAGCGGCTGGAGCTCGCCCGCCTTCACCCGCCGGACCGCCCGCGCGGCGGCCTGCCGCAGCAGCCGGTGGACCGTTGCCGGCGGGAGGACCGCCGCCGCCGAGCGGGAGAATGCGGTCTTGGTGGTAACCGTCTCCAGCGGTCCCAGCATCTCCCGTGTCTCCGCTGGTGAGCACGTCGTCGCCACTGGCCAGGGCCATGGGGACGCCCATCTCGCCGCCGATGAACGCGGCGATGCCGGCCTCGTTGAGCGCCTTGCCGTTCACGGTGAACGAATCGAAGGCGAAGTTGTGGGAGATGACGCCCGGGCTTCCGGCGTTGGCGTGGGCGCCCACGATCATCATCGCGTCCACCATCGGATTCATGCCGGTGGACATCACGATCGGCTTGGGATAGCCGCGGATCAGGATCGCCTCGGGGTCGAGCTGGTCGACCAGAATGTTGCGGAACAGGGTGCCGCCGTGTCCCTCGTTGACGATGAACTGGGTGGCGCCGGCCGACCGCGCGCCGGCGATCAGCGCGTTCACCTCATCGGTCAGCTCCTGGCGAAAGCGCTCGTGCTGGGGCGACCCGCCCCGGCTCACCGGACGCATCTCGGTGGCGTTCCGCACCGCGCCGGCCAGCCCCTCCATGTCGGCGATGATGTACACGCTGAAGCCATCGCGCTGCATGTCCTGCTCCAGCTTTTCCCGTGCCTGGCGATACTCGGTGACTCCGAAGTGCGGCGGCCGGCGGCGTGGTGTCGCGCGGCGTGCTGTCGCGGGCGGGTTGTCCCTGGGCCCAGACCCGGGTGGCCAGCCAGGAGCGCGGCGACAGGAAGGAGGCGGCTCATCGGAGCACCGCCTCTTCGATGGCGTCCAGCAGCCAGCCCATCTGCCGCGCGCTGTCGGTCACGTAGCTGAAGTGCCGGTCGCCGTCTTCGCTCCAGCTTGAACTCCGTGCAGCCCGGCCACCGCCTGAACGATGCTGTCGGCGAAGCTCCGCCGGAGGGCAAACTCGACCCGGTAGGGCCGCTCCATGGTGAACGGCTTGAAGTCGCCCCGGAGCTCTCGCTTGACCGCCTCCGCGGCCCCGGTCTGCAGCATCCGCCGCACCTTGGCGGGGCTGTAGGTGATGGCGGCGCTCCGGCCCACCGCCCGCTTGGTCACGATGGCGACGAAGCCGTTGGGCAGCATCTTCCTGGTCTCCTCGATCAGGACGTCGTCTCCGCTCACCAGCGAGACCGACACGCCCGAGCTCGCCCGCGATCAGGGCGTTGATCCCCACCTCGTTCAGCGGCTTGCCGTTCACCGTGAAGGAGTCGAAGGCAAAGTTGTGCGCCAGCACGCCCGGGGCTGCCGGCGTTGGCGTGGGCGCCGGTGAACATCAGGGTGCCGAAGCTGCTGTCGATCCCGGTGACCATCACCAGCGGCTTGGGAAAGCCGCGCACCAGGATCGCCGAGCTGTCCAGCTCCCAGGGAAGCACGTTGGCGAACAGGTTGCCGCCGTGTCCCTCGTTCACCACGAAGCTCCTGGCCCCGGCGCTGCGCGCGCCGCGGATCGTGGCGTTCACCTCCCGGGTGAGCAGCAGCCGAAAGCGGTCCCAGTAGTCCGGGCTGGTCAGCTCCTTGTAGCGCTCGCCCTCGTTGCCGGCGATGACCTCGTGGATGTCCACCGCGCTCCCCATCCCTTCCATGTCCGGGACGAGGAACACCCGGAAGCCCGGCTCATGGGGAATCTGCTTGTCGCGGAAGGGGGCCGATGACGGCGGTGGCGGCGGGTTCTGCGCCTGGAGCAGCGAGGCCAGGCACAGCATGGCAGGAACCAGAAGCAGGCGCATCAGTTCTCCCCAGGAGGAATCGGTCAGCGGAAATATGGCGGGACGTTTCGGGCGATTCGGTCGAACTCCTCCTTGTTGAGCGGTAGCCGGCGAAACGCGGCCCATCCTTCCCGGGGCCGACGGGACTCGATCACGGCTGCATCCGAACCATAGAGGATCCGGTCGACCCCGACCCGGCGAATTCGCTGCACCATGAGCGCCGCCTGGGCATCGGTGATGCTCGAGTCCATGATCCCGGCCACGTCGAACCAGAGATGCCGGGTCCGGGGATCCTTCCGGTGCACCGCCTCGGCCAGGAAGGCCATGACGCTGTCGGCCGGAGGATCGTCGTAGCCGGGGCCGGTGCCGGCAAGGTGGGCCACCTGCACCGGGACGTCGGGAGCCTCGGGCAGGAGCTGCTCCAGAAAGGCGCGAGCCTGGGCGGGCCCGTAAGGCCGCTTCCGGGAGATGGAGGCCCGCATGTGCACCACGATCGCCATGCGGTGCTGGTTGGCCGCCCGGAACACCTGGCGCAGCCGGGCGACGTGCTCGGGATTCTCCAGCTGCACGTCCGAGTTCCCCAGGTGAAGCTTGATCCCGCGATCGAGACCCGGGGTTCTGGCGCAGCGGGCCAGCTCGTCCAGCGCGTAGTCCTTCAGCGGATTGAAGCCGCAGAAGGCGATCAGCCGGTCGGGGTACTCGCCGGCCTGGGCGGCGGTCCAGTCGTTCTCCGCCCGGACCTTGGCGTATTCGTCCTCGACCGTGCGCGGGGACTCCCGTACATGTAGGCCACCGAGAGGATCACCGCCCGCCGGATCCCGGCCGAGTCGAGCAGGGGCACCAGGTCCCGGGCGGCGAGCACGGGCGGCACATCGCACCCGAGGCCGTCAGCATCGAGAGCACGGCCGGACTGAAGAGGTGCTGATGGTGGTCCGCTACCGGTGCCTGCTGGGCGGCGATGGAAGGTCCGCCGAGCATCGCAGCGAGGAGCGCCAAGCGGACCCGCGGCCTCAGGCGCCGCCTCACTCCACGAAGGTGGCGCATCCGCTCTCGTCGGTGATCACCGCCAGACCTCCGGAGAAGCCGAACGCGATTCGGCGGGGGACGCGGCCGCAGCTTTCGATCGTTCGGGCGATCGTTTTGGAATCGGCGTCGATCACCTGGATCAGTCCGGGACCGCTGCTGGTGATGACTCCGACATACACCGCCGAGCCGTCGGGCGACATGGCCAGCCCGAACGGGCCGCCGATACTGGTCGTTGCGCCTGAGGGGATGGACGCTTCTACCACGTTGCGCACGAGATCCAACACGTTGATCGCTCCGGAGCCGGCTTCATCGGCGAGAAACAGCTCGTTCCCATTGGGTGAGAGCGCGAGACCCTGGGGCTCGCCCCCCACGATGAGCAGGCGGGCCACCGATTGGGACGCTACGTCGATCTCGGAGATGGTGCCGGTGGTGAACGAGCTGGCATACAGCAGTGTGCCGCCGGAGTTCAATGCCAGGTGGTTGGCCCGGCTGTCGGGCACTCCCAGGTCGATGGAGCCGGTCACGGTGGACGAGGCGACGTCGAACACCAGCACCCGTCCGTCGTTGGTGCCGAGGTAGGCGGTCTGACTGTCGGGCGCAGTGATTGCGGAGAACGCCGGCACATCGAGCGTGACCTGGGTCAGGACCTTTTCGGTGGCCAGGTCGATCACGCTGGCATCGTTGGTGTCGGGCCCCGACGGCGTCACCAGGGCGGTGCCGTGGCCCAGCAGAGCAATCGAGGTCGGCGTGCCACCGCCCAGGTCTCCGGTGGTGAAGTCACTGACCGGATAGAGACTGGAGGCCACTCTTCCGCTGTTGGTCTGCGAGATGAAGATGTGCCCCTCGGCATCCACCGCTACGCCGAAGGGTCCGTCGCCCTGACCGTCCCCGGGCAGCCGCGCTGTTGTGGTGGCGGTACCGAGCGGATGGCCCGAGCCGAGACCGTGGTAGGGGACCACCGTGCGCAGGTCGCTGCTGCTGATTCTGATCTCCGCCGGGCCCGCGCCGGTGTACGTCACCAGGCCGCTGCCGGAGACGGAGGCTCGGCCGGGATCGCTGGAGACGAAATTCAGCTCGACTCCGGGAATCTCTCCGCCGCTCTCGTCGAGCACCTTGGCCGAGAGCTGCCGGGACATCCCGACTCCCATGACCAGTTTATCCGGGGTGACGGCGAGCGTGTGGGCGGGAGCTGCCGGGGAGGTCAGCTCATCGGAACCGCAGCCCGTGGAAGCGAGGGCAAGAGCAATTGGGACAAGGCGGAGCAGCCGGCGGAGGTCGTTCATATTCTGCACCCGGATCTCTGGCGACCCGGAGGCCGCATCAGTTTCGGCGATTAACCGAATCTAGGCTCAAAAATGAGAACCCGGGAGTTGCCCCGCCAAAAACGCGCGGCCCACGCCATTCATGACATGGGCCACCGAGCCGTGCTTGATGAGGATCTCCTTTCGAGCGAGCTTCCCCTGCTTCCATGCTACTTGAAGATCAGCTCTCGCAGCTGGCGGTTGCCGACGATGTCCCGCATCTCGCCGCGTTTCGCCATCGCGTCGTCGGACTTGTCCAACGACCCGTACACCTGCCGGGTGATCGGGTCCACCCGATCGCGCAGGTTGTCCAGCGCCGCCATGTTCTTGTAGTCCGTCGTGAGGACGATGTTCCAGTCGTTCTCGTCCCGGTTATCCGATTGGTAGGCTCCCCAGCCGGTGATCACCCCCGCCTTCTTCTGCGCCTCCATCTGCTGCTTGTAGGGTCCGGCCAGGAACGTCATGTACTCGTCGAAGTGGCCCGGCTTGACCCGGATGTACTGCACCTCCCTGACACCACCATCGGTGTAGGGGCGCGATGCCTGTTGGGCGGCGGCAGGCACTGCCAGCACGAGCGCGACGCCAAACAGGGACAGCGGACGATGGCGCATTACTTACCTCCAGGGGGAAGCTGCATGAGAGAGACCGGTTCGACTGCCGGCTTGGGATGTGACGTGGTGCGGAGAGTTACAGGCTGGTACCGGTCCCGTCAATGAGCGGCAAGGATCGCAGCCGATCACCACCGCAGTTGAAGGCCCAGATACATCTGCAGCTCAACCCGCTCGTCAGTCTCCCCCGCCACGGCTCGGCCCAACGCACCCATCAGACCAACGTGTGTCTCCGGCATCCTTCCGGGCACCGAGCTGGCATACTAGCTCACTCCCGCGTACCCGTGCGGAAAAGCCCTTGCACTCCGACAGCAGCTCCAGTGTTTGGGTGACCTCATGCCCCAGGGCGAGCCCGTAGATCACTTCGTCATCGCCGCCCTCACCAATGCGATATCCGAGCTCGCCGTTGATCCCGATTCCGCTCCAGGGAATGGTCAGCTCGATCGGCAGCAGCAGGGCGCTCTGGTTCTCGCCCTCGTCGAGCGGCAGGATGGGATTGGGAAACTCGAAGGAGGGAAAGGTCGAGATGGCCAGCCCTGAGCTCGAGTCGTCCAGGAACCGCCATTTCACGCCCAGCGATGGGTTGCCCAGGCCGGTCCGGGTGCCCGAGCCGCTCTCGATCAAGCAGCGGCATCTCCAGCTTGAGCTGAATCCGTTCGCCCAGACCATAGTTGGCATCGACCAACGGGGCCTCGTACAGGCTGGCGTCCCCGGTGTGCTCGACCGTCGCGGCCAGGTTCACTTCCCAATGCCGGTTGCCCGGAGTGCCCGGATCGTCCGTGAGCAGCGGTGGCCCGCCCTGAGCCTGAGCCGACCTCAGTTCGAGTAGAGGGGTGAAGGCGCATAGAGCGAAAAGGAGACCTGATGCTACTCTCTGAAGCATATTGCTTCAGCCGCCCCGGTCTATGCTCCAGCCCTCGTCGCGTTCCTCGGGTGAGAGGTTTGGCCGGTACATGATGACCCGGGCCCGCTCGAGCGTGATGAGACCGCCCCCGATCATGCTATCCAGCTCCGGAAGGATCGCCTGGATCTTCTCCTCGGTCTCCACCACCTCGATTACGATCGGCAGGTCCAGCGAAAGCACTTCGATCCTGTCGGTGCGTACCCGGGCGCTGGCGCCGAACCCCGTCATGGCCCTGAAGACCGTGGCTCCGGCATACTGCCGCTCGCGCAGGAGATCGACGATGGCCTTATAGAGCGGCTTTCCCTTCCACTTATCCGATTCGCCCAGGTGGATGCGCATCAGGGTGCGCTCTCCCTTGAACCCATGCATAGGGTCTCCTAGGCCGGATGCCGAAGATCGAGCAACAGCCGGGCACCGGCCAAACCGAGGATCGTTGCGCCCAGCGAGCCGAGCACACTGAGCCCCACGTACAGCCCGGCGCGACGCCAGTCCGCATCCTGGATGAGAGTCACGGTCTCATAACAGAAAGTGGAGAACGTCGTGTACCCCCCGCAGAGCCCGGTGGTGAGCAGTGCCCGGATCTCCGGGCTGACCGCGGATGTCTGGAGCAGGTATCCGGGCAAGAAAACCGAGGAGCAGACATCCGCTCAGATTGACGAGCAGGGTACCCACAGGAAAATCCAGGCCGCTTCGGCTCTGAACCGTAAGGCCCACCAGGTAGCGAGCCACACTCCCAACAGCTCCGCCCAGCGCGACGTACCACACCATCTTCATGCCGCCGTGGCGCTTTCCCCGCCGGCCCGCAGATATTCTGCGAAGTCGTCGGGCAGCTCGCTCTGCCGGATCGCTGCCATCGCCCGCTCGAGGTCGTATTCGACCCGCACGAACTCGACCGAGACCGGGCCCTCTCCCACCCCGAGCAGCACGTACCCCGCCCGCCAGTCGCCATCCTTGGGACGCCCAACGCTGCCGGTGTTCACGAAGTGGATGCCCTGGATTTCCCGGTGCCATGGCTTGTGGGTGTGTCCGAAGGCGATCACGTCCCCCGCCTTGGCGTGCGCGTGCGCGGCCATCTTGAGACAGAAGTCGTCGGGGCGGTCTTCGGTCCAGTAGAGCGTGTTAAGCGTAGGCGTGCCGTGCACCAGGATGACTTGCGGTCCGGCGAGGTGCCCGCCGTTGGGCCGGAGATCGATGCGGAACGGGAGACCGGCGAGAAACTCCTTGGTGCCGGGCGAGACGTGCTGCCGGGTCCAGTCGTAGCTGATGTGCGACAGCTCCTCCTGCCGGGGGTCCTCGTAGCGGCAGCCGCAATGCTTGTAGTCGGTGCCCACCGTCGAGTCGTAGTTCCCGGCCACGCCGGCGATCCTGCGCTCCCGAAGGAGAGACACCGTCTCGTCGGGCCAGGGCGCGTAGCCCACCAGGTCGCCCAGGTGATACGTCGCTCCTACTCCCGACTGTCCTCCGATGTGGTCCAGCACCGCCTCGAGAGCAGGCAGATTGGCGTGGATGTCGGAGATCAGCGCATATCTCATCTCCCTTTATCTGCGCCCAGTCGGCACCGCTGTCAAATGCGCCCGGTGTCTCCAGCAGCGCCTCGGCGCCTCTGCAGCGCCGCATCCACGCTGAATGGGCCTGCCCCGGTGGCTACGAGATAGAGGTAGATGAAGCAGTAGAGCACCGTGTGCTCGCCGCCGTTGAGCACCGGCCAGAAGCTCCGGGGGAAGTGGGCCGTGAAGTACGCCACCGCCATCTCGCCGGCGAGCAGGAACGCCACCGGCCGGGTCAACAGGCCGAGCACGATCAGAAGCCCGCCGAACGTCTCGAGCACTCCGGCAAACCAGAACTGAGAGAACATGGGTGGAGCGCCATGCCAGGGCTGGGACGGGTCCACCAGCAGCCCGAAGAGCTTCTGGAGTCCGTGTTCCATGAAGAGCGCGCCGGTGATCACCCGCAGCAACGCGTGCGCCGCGCCGGGCATCCACGCGGGCGTGCGCGTGTCCATCCTGGCATTGGTCATCCTGAATTCTCCGGTTTGGGTCTGCTCTCCACCTGGCCTCAACCCGTGGCCACGCATAAAGGTCAACTCGGCGATCAATGTTCTACCCCTTCGGCCTGACCCGCGGCCCGATCCGCACCTCCCGCCCCTCCTGAGACAGAAGCACCTCCGCCGCCCGGCGCGCTCCCGGCGGCACCGGCCGGTGCATTTCCCACCAGCGCTCCGCTCGCTCGACGGTCCAGGGTGGTTCCAGAGAGACGGCCGCGAGCCGGGTGCTCACCGCTTCCGCGCTGGCCGGACGCCGCGCCGGGTCCTTCTCCAGGCAATCCATGACCAGCTCCTCGAGCGGAGCCGGGATAGGCAGCTCGGACTTGGTCGAGGGTTTGGACGGCGGCCGTGTGGGCGTGATGGAACATCACCTCCACGACGCTCTTTCCCGCGAAAACCAGCTTGCCGGTGAGCAGCCAGTACCCGACACAACCCAACGCATAGAGGTCAACTCGATGATCGGTATCGGCGACGCCGAGCACCACCTCCGGCGCCATGAACGCGGGAGTGCCGCCGGCACTGCCCTCGTTGGTGAGTTTGACATCGTCCTCGGCGTTCCGGTCCGTGTCGAGCTTGACCAGGCCGAAGTCGAGCACCTTGGCAAAATCGAACGTTGTTCCCGCCCGGCTCACCACGATGTTCGCCGGCTTGATGTCGCGGTGCACCAGCCCGTTGCCGTGCGCGTCCTGCAGCGAGGAGCAGACCTGGCGCAGGATGTGAACGACCCGCTCCGCCGGCAGCGGTCCGTACTGCCGGACCAGCGTATCGAGATCGACTCCGTCCAGCAGCTCCATCACGTAATACAGCCTGCCGTCGTCAGTGGCGCCGAAGTCGTAGAGCTGCACCGTGTGGGGAGATTTGAGCGCGGCGGTCGCGCGGGCTTCGCGCTCGAAGCGCCGGAGGAGCAGCTCGGCGTCGCCGGACATCTGCGGGCGAATGAGCTTGATCGCGGCCGGCCGGATCAGCAGCCGGTGGCGCGCCCGCCAGACCTCGCCCATCCCACCGCCCCCGATCTTTTCCTCCAGGACGTACTGGCCCAGCTCATTGGCTTCGGCGACCTGCCGGCGCAGTCCGTAGGTGACCCGGGAAGTAATAGTGGCCAGGGTGGTCCCCAGGACGCTCCAGAGGATCGTGTTGAGGGTCATGTACTGCTTCTGGTAGGCCGCGCTGAACCCGGGCAGGAGCGCCGTGGGGTCATGGCGCGCGATGCAGACGATCACGGTCGGCAGGAAAACCAGCGCCGAGAGCACCATGGTCCGGCCCGGCCGGGACGGCACCAGGATCGCCCGGATCATCACGGTCACGATGAGGGCCAGCAGCACCTGGAGGATCTGGCCCTCGTCGTTCATCGTCATGAGGGACAGGGAGCCACAGGCCACCACAAAGCTGACGGCATCGAGCGCCCCCAGGCTCCGCAGCGAGAGCCTGGCGCGCCGGGCCAGGAGCCAGAGCAGAGCCATGGTCGAGCTGGCGCCAAGGTGACCGTACGCGACCGGACCCTTCACTACGGCGATGAACGGGGCGCCGCCGACCAGCACCTTGCTGCCGAGAAGGAAGAGGTAGAATGCGAACGACACGAGGAAGAGCGTCTTGCCGACCAGCACCAGACGCTCCTGCACGAAATCCAATCCGTTGGAGGTGTCGAGTCCCCGTTCCAGGACGGTACCAGTGCTGGAGCTGGTTGGATGAGGCGGCGCTGCGGAGAGCGAGGCTCGTGGTCATCGGCTCAGTGGGTCCCGTGCCCGTGGTACTGATGTACCACGGCGTGTCCCCGTCCGCGCGAGATCAGCCAACGGTTCACCGGAAATGCGGCGCTCGCGGCCAGCAGCAGCGACAACGCCAGGCTCCCCCAGAAGAGCCCGGAGTCGAGCGGTGCCTGCATCGCTCCGGGGATGACCAGCATCAGGGCATTGTCCACCACTTCCATGATGGCGATCGAAGCAGTGTCCGAGGCGAACGCGAGTCGGAGCACCGTCCCTGTGGCAATGCCGGCACGGAGCAGCGGCCTCACGGTGAGAGCGTAGCCGAAGAAGAAGGCCAGTACCACCGAGAGCACCACCGTCGCGAGATTTCGCCAGCTCAGCGCCGTGCCGATGACCATCCCCAGAACTTCGCCGATGGCGCAGCCGGTCAGACAGTGAGCCGTGGCAGTAAAGGCCAGCCGGTTGAGCGATGCTTCATTCATCAATGATGCATGTGAGCGTCCATCCCACCCGGGCCCACACCCTCCAGCAGCGCCGGGCGCACCCGAACGAAGACAGCCAGTCCAACCGGCGTCCGGCTGCCGTACTCACTCTCGAGATCTTCCGGCACGAAATTGATCGCGCCACGAGCGCCAACTCCCAGGGTAGCCCCTCCAAATCTGGCCCACTCGCGCACGTATCCGAAAGACAGCGCGCCCACATCAAAGGCCTGGTCGGTCAGAGGCACGGGCAGCGCCAATTCATCGCCCCCCTTGCGAACGTACTCGAGCCGGCCGAAGACGGTGTTGGCCGCGTCGAGCTGAAGATTCGATTCCAGGATCACGCTGTGCTCCCAGTCCCCGGCTGATCCCCCATGCGGCCGCCGTTGGTTGGCGCCGTACACCAGGGCCGAAGCCCATTCGCCCCGCTTCCCCAATGGCGCGGTGTGCAGCACCGATGCGCCGAGCCGGTCCTGATCCTCATCCGGATGCAGTGCCTCCGGCTCGACCAGGTGACCGTAGCTCGCAGCCAGCGCCCAGTGCGAGATCCGGCGTCAGCGAGAGCCGGGCGCCGTAGGAGTCGAGCGGGTGGAAGTCCGGGTCGTACCGATCCTCGTCCGGCTCTCGGCCGTTGAACAGCGTGCCCTCGAGCTTGAGTTGACGGGTGAAGACGCCGGCGGTGAGCACGCCGTAGGTGATGTGGGTGGCGTCGGTCCAGTGGTGAGCCAGCGGCGCAAACGGATCGTTCAGCGCCGAAGGCCGGTGCATGTACGCCACCGGCCCGATCGCCGGCTCGCCGACCGGAGCGACATAGGCCATGACGCCCCAGGAGCGGGCCACGGCGCGCTCATACATGGCCGAGACTTCCATCAGGAGATCGTGAGGATGCTGCCGGTCGTGCAGGGGCTGGCCCTGGTAGGTCTCGCCGGTCTGGAGCAGCAGGGGATAGCCCTGTGCGCCGATGGTCAGCGGCTCTGCACTGGCCATCGCGTGCAGATGCAGCGTGCCGCCACCCAGCTGCCGCATCGCCATCAGCATCCCCCAGTTGATGCTGCCCAGCTGATCGTCGCCGCGAGGGCCGCCCTGGGTGTCGTATTGGAGGAAAGCGTCGCCGTGGACCATCAGCATCCACGAGCCCGCGCCGAAGTGCCAGGCCCGCATGGCAGACGCATCCGGCAGCCACGCCGTGCCTGAGCCCATCCGAGTCATGGGAATGCCGAAGGGACGCTCCGGCATCTGGGCCGGAGAGTGCTGGGCCTGGGCTCGGCCCGCGAAACGAGTAGTAGAGGGACGAGCGCCAGTCTCCAGTCCCCAGTCGCCAGCCCCCAGCTGCTAGACGTTGGTATCTCGGGACGAAGAGTGCCGGTGTCGGATCAGAATCTCTGGTCCTGAGGGCTGAGGACTGATGGACTGGCGACTGGTCACCTTCGACACGCGCAGTCGAAGCAGCCGTGCTCCAGGCAGGCTCCGCAGCACCGCACCAGCTGCTTGCGAAGCGCTTCCCGCGCCCGGTGCAGCCGTACGCCGGCGTTGCCCGGAGTGATCCCGGCTTCCTCGGCGTAGCTGCGGACACTGGCGCCCTCGAGCTCCACCCGGCGAAGTGCGGTCCCGTACTCCGGCTTGAGCGTCTCCAACAGGCCCATGACACAGGCGCAGACCACCGCCTCCAGCTCCTTGTCAGGCTCGGTCGTGGATTCGGTCTCCGCCGCCAGCCGGTCTGTCGCCCGACCCCGGCTGTCCTGCCGGCGATAGTGGTCGGTGAGCGCGTTCCGCAGCACCCGGTAGAACCAGGTGATGGCCGAGGTGGTGTCCTCCATCGGCGGTGCGCGCTCCAGGCTTCGGACGAACGCGTCCTGCAGAATGTCCTCGGCTTCGTCCCGCGACCCTACCCGGCGCTCCAGAAACGCCAGGAAGCGCGAGTGGTTGTCCAGCAGGACTCGGAGTAGCGTCCGGGTCGCGGGTCAGCCAGGTCACCGGTCGTCAGTCGTCAGCTGACCGTCACGTAGTCGCGAGGTTTTCTGGCGAGCTCGGCGCGCTGAGGACTCGACGACTCGTGACTCGCGTCTGCTTCACTACTCGCACCCGCAACCACAATTACAGCCGCCCAGCTCACAGGGGCAGTCGGCTCCGCAGGAACAGTTGCAGCCACAGGGACAGCCCTGCTTGGTGGTCTCATTGCTAGACATGATACGTCTCCTCAGGTGTGGGTTGCCAGCTTTGGCCTTCACACCTGCAGACGCAGAACCGGCTGGAGCATTACAGTGGGCTGACGAGCGGGAGACTGGGCGGGGGTGCAGCCTTCGTTACTTACCCGGGAGCCGGGGCTTCTTGCGCCGCTCCACCGGGCTGGCCTCGATAGCGTGGCGGCGCTCCAGTGCCTCGCGGACTTTGGCCAGCGCTTCGTCCCTGGTGTAGGGCTTGGCCAGGAACGGGACGTCCAGCGACTCGAGCCCATGCTGGACCAGCACTTCCGCGGGGTGGGCGGACATATAGAGAAGGCGCTGGTCGGACCACTCCTCCAGGATCATCTGGCCCAGCTCCACTCCGTCGCAGTCGGGCATCACCACATCCAGGATCACCAGGTCAATTCGGCCCCGGGCCTGGCTGAGCACGTCGAGCGCCTCGGGGGCGGATTCCGCCTCCAGCACCCGATACCCTTCCTCGCTCAGAATCCGATAGGCGATGCGCCGGGAGAGCCGCTCGTCGTCGACGACCAGTATGGTGGTGGCAATCCGGGGAAATGGAAAAGTCAGGGTGAGCCTCGCGCCCGAGGGACGGCATTGACCTTACTTCCCGGTACCGGTTGCCGTGGTGATCTATGGCCCGGCCCGGTGTTCCCGCCGCTGAAACTCCAGAAAGGTGTGAATCGCCTGCAGGGCTTGCGGCGTCCCCTGTGGTGATTCGAACCTCACCACCCAATGGTAGCGGTCGGTACTGATAGCGGATAGCCCGGTGCTTCTCGGCCATGGTGCGCGCTCCCGGAACTTCCCCGGCGTGCACCAGCGCGGGCGCAGCGAAATCGCCCTTGGCAAAGGCCTGGGCAATCGCCTGCAGATGTTCTCTGATGGCCTGCACCCCGGCGCTGTCCGGCCGGTTCCGCTGCAGCTCGATCCGCCCGCCGTCGGGCAGATCTTCGAAGCGATGGGTGGAGGTGTACTGGTCCACTCCCATGGCCATCCGGCCGCGGGACTGCATCGACGTTGAAGGCGGTGTCTGCCGCGTCCTGGGCCTCGGATGCTGTGGCACCCACCGAGACGAATACCGCGACCGAGACGTAGAGCCGGGCATCGAACCAGAACATGGAGTCGCTCCATCAAAGATTCTGAAGCGTACCCTCTGCCCAGCGGGAAAGCAGGAACTTTTGTTCCCTTAACCGCGTCGGGAATCCCATGATCGATCCCTGCCTGCTCTCCAACCTGCCGCTGTTTGCCCACCTGTCACCCAGCCTCGTCGCCAACCTGGCCCACCGCTCCGTCGAGAGGCGGTTTGACGCCGGCCAGCTTCTCTTCGCCGCTGGAACGGTTCCGGCCGGACTCCTGGTCGTGCTCGAGGGGAGGGTCCGGGTGGTCCGGGGCAACGGGCGGCAGCACGTGATCCATGAGGAGGGTCCGGGCGGGGCGCTGGGTGAAGTGCCGGTGTTCGATGGTGGCACCTATCCGGCCACCGCCATCGCCGGGGAGCCGACTCGCTGTCTGTTGCTCCCGAGCGAGGCACTTCGGTCGGCCGTCCGCTCCAGCCCGGAGACGTCGCTCCTCTTTCTCCACCGCCTGGGCGAGCGCACCCGCCACCTGGTAGACCGGATCGACGGTCTGGCGGCGCAGGATGTGAACGCCCGGCTGGCCCGGCTCCTCCAAACCCGCCAGCAGGCAGTTGGCCCCGGAGTTCCCTTCACCCTCGGCCGGACGCAGCTGGAGACCGCCGAAGAGCTGGGCACTGTCCGGGAGGTCGTCGTCCGGGCGCTTCGCGAGCTCCGGCAGGATGGCATCATCCAATCGGCCGGCCGCGGCCGGTATCTGGTGCGGGACGATAGGAGACTGGCCCGGCTCATCCCGGTCTGACACACCGACCTCTTGACACATCAATAAAAGTTGATATAATCGGGTATGGCAACGCGCCCCAAACCAGATCTGGATCGGTCCGTTCAGCTGTTTCACGCGCTCTCGGACAGCACCCGTCTCTCTATCCTGCAGCGGCTTCGCTTCGGAGAGCGCTGCGTCTGCGATCTGACCGACGCCCTGGACGCGGCCCAGTCGCGGCTCTCCTTTCACCTGAAAGTGCTCAAGGACGCCGATCTGGTAACCGACCGGCGGGAGGGCCGCTGGATGTACTACACCCTCAATCCCGAAACGCTGAACCAGCTGGGCGAAACGGTCGATGCGCTCGCCTCGCCTCCGTCTGCTGCGGAGCGGAAGACCGGCTGCTGCTGATCCAGTTTTTATTTACCGAAAGCATCAACAAATCTTGTTAGGAGGTTGACCGTGAGCGGTGAAGACCTGAAAGCCACAGTTCGCGAGCGATATGCCAAGGCGGCCCGGGAGGTGGCAGAGGGGGCCAGGACCTCCTGCTGCTCCACCACCTGCTGCGGCGGGAGCGCCGGCGATCCGATCACGTCGAATCTCTACCAGGATGCCGAGACCGCCGCTCTCCCTGAAAAAGCCGTGCTGGCCTCACTCGGCTGCGGCAATCCCACCGCGCTGGCCGAGCTCAATCCCGGCGAGGTGGTGCTCGACCTCGGGTCCGGCGGCGGCATCGACGTCCTCCTGTCCGCCCGGCGGGTCGGTCCCAGCGGCAAGGCCTACGGCCTGGACATGACGGACGACATGCTGGCATTGGCGCGGGAGAACCAGCGAGCCGCCGGACTGGAGAACGTCGAGTTTCTCAAGGGCGAGATCGAAGCGATCCCGCTTCCCGACAGTTCGGTGGATGTGATCATCTCCAACTGCGTGATCAACCTTTCGGCCGACAAAGGCCAAGGCGTTGCGCGAGGCATTCCGGGTGCTCAAGCCGGGCGGCCGCTTTGCCGTGTCCGATGTAGTTGTCCGGGGTGAGGTGCCGGCCGAGGTGCGCCGCAGCATGGAGCTGTGGGTCGGTTGCGTCGCCGGCGCACTGAGCGAAGCGGACTATACCCGACTGCTTCGAGGAGGCCGGTTTCGAGGAGATCGGGATCGAGCCCACCCGGGTCTACCAGTTCGAGGACGCCAAGGCATTCCTGGCCGGCAGCGGGCTCGAGACGGATGAGCTCGCCCGTGAGGTGGACGGCCGGGTGATGGGCGCTTTTGTTCGGGCGACGAAGCCGCGAAATAATGGAGGAGCCAATGGAAGCTGAGCTCAAGAACGGGCACTGCGTTGAGCTTCGCACCGCGAGCGCCGCTGATCTCGAAGCCGTATTCGGCTTGCTCGACCGGTCCGGTCTGCCCACGGCCGGCGTAGCCGACAACTTTTCGCAGTTTCTGGTGGCCGAGGCCGATGGAAGGCTGGTGGGAGTGGTCGGGCTCGAGCTCTATGGCCAGTCGGCCCTGCTCCGGTCGGCCGCGGTAGAGGAAAGTTGGAGAGGCAGCGGGGTGGGACGGGTGCTGGTGGAACGGGCGCTTGACCTGGCTCGAGAGCGAGGACATCGACGACGTCTATCTGCTCACCACCACCGCCGAGCACTACTTCCCGAAGTTCGGCTTCGTCTGCGTGCGGCGGGATGAGGTGGCGGAGGGCGTCCAGTCGTCAGTTGAGTTCCAAACTGCCTGCCCCGCGTCCGCGACGGCAATGCGGAAGCACGTCCAATGAATTCCCGGCGCTGACGCTAGCTCCTCGAACAGCTCCCTGCCCTCGGCCTTCGATTCTCCCCTCGTCGTCCAGCGACACGATCTCTCCATCGAGGATCAATTCCCGTGCTCCAAGCTCGCCCGCGACCTGCCGGGCCAACCCGGCGAATCGCGTCATCAGGTTGCCGCGTTTGGAGTAGAGGTTGCAGCCGGACCGGGTGAGATAGAGCATCCCCCGGAAACCGTCGTACTTGGGCTCGAACAGCCAGGCCGGATGGTTGAAGGGGTCCTGCTTGAGCGTGGGAACGATCGGCGGGATCGACGGCAGGGCGGAACGAAGGTGGGAGCGCATTGAATCAGTGTCGAATGGGCTCTGAAACCTACTGCTGGGCTCCACTCGCGACTCGCGACTCGTGACTCGTGACTTAAGCACTGACAGCCTGCATCTGCCGAACTCGGGCCAACAGCTGCTCCGCCTCAAACGGCTTGGGTAGAATCGGCCCGGGAAGCACCGTGGCATCCAGCTCGCTCACATAGCCGCTCACGAACAGAATCGGAATTTTGATGGCCAGCGCCAGCATGTGAGCGGCCAGCTCGTAACCATCCATCCGCGGCATTCTGATATCGGTGACCACCAGGTCCACCGGCCGGCCCTGGAGCAGTACGCTGAGGGCCTGAAATCCCTCGTCCGCTTCGCAGACCTGATACCCCGCGCTCTCCAGCACCTGGCGCATCAGAAGGCGCAGTCCGTCGTCGTCCTCGACCACCAGAACCGTGAGTGAGCGGGCCGGAAGGGGCGCGACCATGGGACCTCTGCAATTAATGGGTATTGAACGACCGGAGAAGCTACTGCCAGGCCTCAGTTCGGGGAAGAAGCGTTGCTGGAGGCAACGTCCCCCGCCATAGTGTGATCCAGATCACCTCTGCATTCCGCGCTTCGCGGCACTATGGGGCCCGGTATAAACCCTAAATGGGTGGTGTCCGTGGCCCCGCTTCGCCGTACTCGACTGGACCCGAAATTCGGGTCGCTTTACCCCGAAATTCCTGCCGGCCACTGGATCCCGGCTTGGCAAGCCGCCACCCGGAGGGCGGAGCGGCTCTGGAGAGAAACCGGCCCCGAAGCCCTGCTGGACGGGCGCATCCTTCCCGAGGAGCACTTCCAGTTCCGCGGCGGACGTTCGCGGGGTGCCAGTTGGTATGTAACGGCCGAGCGACTGTCGGATCCGACCGAGGCTGAGATCGGCCGCTCAAGCAGCTAGACCAGTCAGACGCCGTTCGACATCCCGTCCCTAGGGCGTGACTCCGCCCTTGCCGATCACATCCAGCACGAACGCGTAGCGAAAGGCCTCATCCCGGAGCGCCTCGTAGCGTCCGGATCTGCCGCCGTGCCCGGCGCCCATGTTGATCTTGAAGAGCAGCGGGTTGTGATCGGTCTTCATGGCGCGGAGCTTGGCTACCCACTTGGCCGGCTCCCAGTAGTTCACCCGCGGGTCGTTGAGTCCGGCGGTCACCAGCATCGCGGGATACGCCTTTCGCTCCACATTGTCGTACGGCGAATAGGACCGCATGTAGGCGAACTGGTCCGGAATGTTCGGGTTGCCCCACTGCTGCCACTCCTGGGTGGTGAACTCCAGGGTCGGATCGCGCATGGTGTTGATCAGATCGACGAAGGGCACGTCGGCGATCACCACCCGGAACAGATCGGGGCGCATGTTCGTGACCGCGCCCATGAGGAGGCCCCCGGCGCTCCCGCCACGGATCGCGATCCGATCGGCGCTGGTCCAACCCTCCTTCTCCAGGTACTCGGCGGCCGCAATGAAGTCGGTGAAGGTGTTCTTCTTCTTCAGCATCTTCCCCGCATCGTACCAGGCACGGCCCATCTCCTGCCCCCCGCGGATATGCGCAATGGCAAAGACGTACCCCCGGTCCACCAGGGGGAGCACCCGCACGTCGAAGTCGGGGTCCGTGCTGGACCCGTAGGATCCGTAGGAGTAGAGCAGCATCGGATGGGGGGTGCCTTCCCGCAGGCCCTTTCGGTAGAGGACCGAGATCGGAACCCGGGCCCCGTCGGAGGCGGGTGCCCATAGCCGCCGCGTGACGTATTGCGCCGGCTGGTAATTCGGCACCTCGGTGACCTTTCGCACGATGAGCTTCGCGGCTGACCAGGTCGTAGTCGTACACCGTGGGCGGCGTGCGGGGTGAGCTGTAGGTGAAGCGCAGTAGCTGGGAATGGAACTCGGGGTTCGCGCCCCGGTCGTAGGCGTGGACCTCTTCCGGGAAAGTCACCTCGTATCCGGCCGACGTCGTGCCGGCGGGTACCAGTGGAAACACCCGGATCTGCTGCCGCGCGTCACCCCGGCTGGTAGAGCACCAGATGGTGCTCGAACACGTCCATCCCCTCGATCAAGGCGGAGTCGCTGGCGGGGATGAGGTCGGCGGAGCTGCCCGCTGCCGTCACCTGGCACCCGGATCACCCTGAAGTTGATCGCTCCATCGTTGGTGAGAACCAGGAAGTCACCCCCGTAATGCTCGGCGGTGTATTCGACTCCTTTCCTGCGGGGCAGGAGCACCCGCCAGTCGGCTGTGGGCTCATTCGCGGAGAGGTAACGGACTTCGCCAGTGGTGAAGCTGGAGCTCTGGGCCAGGAGCTGGGTTCGATCCTTGGTCTTGCTCAGGCCGAGAGGAAAAGCGAGTCCGGCTCACTCACCACCAGCGTCTCGTCCGCGGCGCCGAGCTTCCGCCGGAAGATGCGGTCGGGCCGGTGCGCGGGATTGTCCCGGGTAAAGAAGAGAGTCTGGTTGTCCGCCGCCCACTCGAGCCCGTAGCTGACGCTATCGATCACGTCGGGGAGGAGCTTGCCGCTGCGCGAGCTCCTTCACCCGTATCGTGTACCACTCGGATCCGGTGGTGTCCTGAGTGTAGGCGAGCAGATTTCCGTCGGGGCTCACCTTACGGAGCGCCACTCGGGAATAGCCGTGGCCCCGGGCCAGCAGCGTTCTCGTCGAGGAGAATCTCCTCCTTTGCCGTCAGGCTCCCACGCTTGCGACAGAAGATGGGATACTGCTCGCCCTTTGATCGTGCGGGTGTAGTAGTAATACCGGCCGATGCGCTCGGGCACCGAGGCATCGGTCTCCTTGATGTGCCCCACCATCTCCTTGAAGAGCAGCTCCTGGAGCGCCCCGGTGTGGCGAGTCATCGCCTCGGTGTACTTGTTCTCCGAGCGGAGGTAATCCAACATCTCGGGGCGCTGCCGCTGGTCGTCCCGGAGCCAGGCGTAAGGGTCGGGCCAGGGAACCCCCGCCACTGTGTCCAGCCGAGGCGACCACTTTCGCAACAGGGGGCGAGGTTTGCGACAGGGAGTCACTTTGTGCAACGCTCTGAGCGGTAAGCCTGGCGGGAGTAGCGAGTGCAAGCAGGGCAAGGACGACACGAGTGGCCCAAGACCGAAGCCGAATGGCAGTAGCCATGCAATTCCCAGAGGGAGAGAGGTCGAAGAAAATACGCGGGGCAGCGCCGCCCGGTAAGCCGCATTATGGCGGGGCCGACATTCTCACCTTACGTTAGCCATCCCATGTCTCGTGTAATCATCTGGCCCACAATTGGCCTCGGTCTGCTCACCGGCTGCGCCGCCGCCACCAGCAGCGCCAACCCGGCCGACTCCTTGAGCGCACTCCGTCCCCAGTACCCGTCGACGTACGTCCGGCACCCGTCGGCCCCTGTCGTCATCCGAAACGCCACCATCCTCACCGCCGCCGGTCCCGAGCTCAAGAACGCGTCGATTGTGTTTCAGGATGGCAAGATCACCGCTGTTGGGCCCAACGTAACTCCGCCCGGGAACGCCACGTCGTTGATGGAAGCGGCAAGTTCGTCACCCCCGGCATCATCGACGCCCACAGCCACCTCGGGGTCTACGCCGCGCCCGGGACCGAGAGCCAGAGCGACGGCAACGAGGCCACCGATCCCGAACACGGCGCAGGTCTGGGCCGAGCACTCCTTCTGGCCCCAGGACCCGCAGATCCCGCTGGCGGTGGCCGGAGGCATCACCGTGATTCAGGCGCTGCCCGGCTCGGCCAATCTGATCGGCGGACGGTCGGCCATGCTGCGGCTGATTCCGGCGCGCACGGTGCAGGAGATGAAGTATCCCGGGCGCTCCCTACGGGCTCAAGATGGCCTGCGGGGAAAACCCCAAGCGGGTGTACCAGGAGAAGGGCCCCTCCACCCGGATGGGCAACATGGCCGGGTACCGGGCCGCCTTCGCCAAGGCGGAGAAGTACCGGCGCGAGTGGGACGCATGGCTGGCCAAGAAGAAGGGAGACCCGCCCGACCGCGACCTCCAGCTGGAGACCCTGGCCGACGTGCTCCGGGGCAAGGCCTTCGTGCAGAACCACTGCTACCGGGCCGACGAGATGGCGCAGATGCTGGACCTCGCCCGGGAATTCGGCTTCCACATCCGCTCCTTCCACCACGCGGTCGAGGCGTACAAGATCGCCGACCTGCTGGCCCGGGACAGCGTAGCGCAGCGCGGTCTGGGCCGACTGGTGGGGCTTCAAGATGGAGTCGCTCGACGGCATTCCCCAGAACGCTGCCCTGCTGCAGCAGGCCGGCGCCCGCGCCATCATCCACTCCGACAGCGAAGAGGGAATTCAGCGGCTCAACCAGGAGGCCGCCAAGGCGATGTACGCCGGCCGTAACGCCGGGCATCAACATCACCCGGGAGCAGGCGATTCGCTGGCTCACCGCCAATCCGGCCTGGGCCCTCGGCATCGACAGCACCACCGGGACGCTCGAGCCCGGCAAAGCGGCCGACGTGGTCGTCTGGTCGGGCGATCCGTTCTCGGTCTACAGCAAGGCCGAGCGGGTGTACAACGAGGGCTGGCTGGTGTTCGACCGAAGCGATCCGAAGCAGCGGACTGGAAACCGACTTCAATCTGGGTACGGCGGCTCCCGGGGTGGGACAGTGAGAGGCGGAGCGGTCGGAGAGCGCAGGCGAGGCGGACGGGCGGACGGGCGGACGGTTCTGACGGCATGCTCGCCGGCTTGCTGACGACTGGCGGTCTGGCGACTGGCAGCGCCCAGACCATCGCGATCACCGGCGGCACGATCTATCCCGTCTCCGGGCCCAAGATCGAGAACGGAACGCTGCTGCTGCGGGACGGGAAGATTGCCGCCGTGGGCGCCTCGATCGAGATCCCTTCCGGCGCCACCCGGGTCGATGCCAAGGGCGGCTGGATCACGCCCGGGCTGATTCACGGCGGCTCGACGCTCGGCTCAAGCTGTTCGACATCGGGGTCCAGATCGAGACCCAGGAGGACACCGTCAGCGGCGACGTGAAGCCGTCGTTCAACGTGGCCGAGGGGCTCGACCCGGCCAGCATGGCGATTCCGGTCGCCCGGCTCGAGGGGGTCACCAGCTCGCATCAGCAAGCCCGCGCTGGGCCTGATCCCGGGCCAGGCGGTGCTGATCGATCTCGCGGGAGACCGGATCGAGGACATGGTGGCCCAGTCGCCGGTGGCGATGATGGCCGACTTGGGGCAGGGGGGTAAGGAAGCGCGGCGGCGGGAGCCGGGCCCGGGCTACCCAACGGTTGCGGCGGGTTCTGCGGGATGCGCTGGAGTACGAAAAGCGCCGAGACGACTTCCGAAAGGCCCAGATGCAGCCGCTGGCCGCCCCGGCCGAGGAGCTGGAAGCGCTGCTGCCGGTGCTCAAAGGGAAGCTGCCGCTGTTCGTGATCGCCAACCGCCGGAGCGACATCGAGACCGCGCTCCGGATCGGCCAGGAGTTCAATCTCAGGATGGTGATCTGGGGCGGCGCCGAGGGGTGGCAGGTGGCGCCGGAGCTGGCCCGAGCGAAGGTGCCGGTGCTGCTGGAGCCGCTCACCGACGTGCCCCGGTTCGACGCGCTCAATGCCCGGCTGGACAACGCGACGCTCCTCTGGAAGGCGGGAGTGAAGGTCGGCGTGGCGCAACAGGACGCCGCGTTGTTCCGGGATCTGCGGCAGGCGGCGGGGAACGAGGTGCGGAACGGGATGAGCTGGGACGACGCGCTGCGCTCGATCACGCTGTCGACGGCCGAGGCGGCGGGCGTCAGCGACCGCTACGGGTCGCTCGAGGTGGGGAAGGTGGCAAACGTGGTGGTCTGGACCGGCGATCCGCTGGAGTTCTCCAGCCGGGTGGATCACCTGTTCATCCGAGGGAAAGAGATTCCGCTGGTGAGCCGGCAGACCGAGCTGCTGGATCGGTATCGGAGCCTTGCCGCCAAAGTACTGAAGGAGTGGTGGGCCGGGTTGATGCCCACCTCCCGTGCATCTCGGCTTACTGCGCCTTGGTGGTGTCTACCTTGATCACGCCCTGCGTCGCCGACGTGTGAGGTATCGGCGGCGACTGTGGTATCCGCGGTAACCGAGGTATCGGCCACGATGGTGGTATCCGCCCTGACGGTCGTATCGGCAGCTACCGTGGTCTCCTTCTTCACCACCATCGTGTCAGCAACCTGCTTGGTCTCGACCAGGGTGTCGGTCGCGACCTTGGTGCTCTCGTCTCCAGCTTTTTGACTGTTGGTTGAACATGCCGCCAAACCAGCCAGCAGAATCAGGCTTCCAAAGCTCTGCTTTCATCTTTGCTCCATACGTTGATGTCCGTCGTACCCGAGCCGGCTGGCTGGGGCCGCTGCAACTCCCAACTTTTGCCCTTCCGGTGCGGTGAGCGAAGTCACTCCGGGCATCAAAATTCGGACTTGCGAGGTCGGGGAGGATTTTTAAATTGTGACCTGCATCACACTCCTCACAATCGCAGAGCTCGAACGTCTGTTCGTTGATGTCTGCTCGACCGGGCCGCCGCACGGCTGCCCATAGAAGGTATAGAGAATCATGGTCACGATTTCGCTCGCTGTTCTCGCCCTGTACCTGCTGCTTGGCTTCCTCGCCTCATCGTTGCTTCGCAAGGGCCGTCCCGAGGATTGGGACGAAAGCCTCCTGGCGTCGGTCGTTGCCCTGCCCATGGTGGTGCTGCTCGCACTGGCCGTGCTGGCCCGACGCGCTCGGCACCTGATGGACAGCGGCTCGGGCCCCGCGGCCGCATGATTCAGGACTAGCCCAGGCGCTCTGGATGCAAAGCTGGTGTCGCCGCGCTGTTCTGGCCGCTACTCTGGTGCTTGCGGCCTGCAGTGAACCTCCGACCGCTCCTCCGGACGGCCCCGATGCCGACCGGCCCGACCTCAGTATCATCACTCCGGTCATTCTGCCGGCGGGAGCGGACTGGGGGCTCTATTTCCAGAGCTTCAACCAGACCAGATCGCTGACTGCCCGGGTGATTCACTATCCGGACGGTAGAGTGACCGGAAGCGGCATCTTCGCCATTCCGCTGGTGGGGACGGGGATCCTCCGGGTCACCGGGGCCACTCCCTACGGGAACTGCATTCCTCAGGGGAGTCCCTGCGGGTACGGTCACCAATATTCCGGAGAGCGCTGTCGCCACTGGAACCGCCCGGTTTCTCAGCGGTCCCCGGGCGGGGCAGCGGGTTCCCGTTCACCCTCGACCTGCACTCCACGTTCTTCCCGGATCAGACCAGCGTCTTCGACAGGGCCACGCTGCGCTTCTGCTCCGCCTCGAGCAGCTGCAGCTCCTACTCGTTTTTTGGGGAGTTGCACCACGAGCCGCAGTGATCCTGGTGCGGCTGTCGGAGCTCCTGAGGTCTAGGGCTCGAAGCTGAAGCCGGGCTCCCGCCCGCATTCGGTCCAGCGCACCACCACACTTCCGTTCGTCTCACCGCCCTCTGCATTGGCAAAGGTGCCGGCCAGCCGCATTTCTCCGCCGGTCGAATCGCTGCACCGTGTCGGTACAGCCGTTGTTGTAGTGCAGCGGCGTTGGCGTGGTCACGGTCAGCACGTAGTGCTCGGTGCCGCGGGTCCAGTCCAGGGTCCCGGCAAAGTCGAGCGTCCCGCCGGGGATCGCGGTATTGATCTGGAGCGACTGCTCCGGCGTATAGGTCAGGGTCCACTGCTGGTCGATGGCGGCGTCGGGCTTCCCGGCAAAGGTGCGGATCACCTGGAGATCGGTGGACAGGAGCAGGGAGGACACCGATCCGCTGAGCACCCGGGTGCCGTTCCGGGTCACGTCGTAGATGACCTTGTTGTCGGCGGTGGTGAAGCGGGTGCGGAGCCCGGTCAGGGTGCCCTCGTAGCCGAATCCGGCCTGGCCCGGGGCGGGGTCCTGGACCCGGAGCTGGCCCACGATATCGAGGGTGCCGCCGCGCCAGCCGGTGAATCGGCAGGGGGGAGCGGTGAACAGGTAGATGGCGTCGTCGGGAACGCCGTCCCCGTCTGAGTCGGCCGGTGTTGACGGAGTGACACAGCCCGGTGAGTAGGCGGTGGGGGCTTGGGCCGTGCCCAGAGGGTCAACCGAGCTGGGAAGGGTGAGGGCGCTGACGGCAGCCTCCACCTCGTCCCGGGCGGTGGCGCCGATATCGTCGGCGGCTCCGTTGGGGAGAACCGCGTTGCCGGTGCTCAGGCTATCACTGCAAGCCGTGGTCATCAAGGCAGTTACGATTGCTGCTCCGAGCTGCCAACGGGTCCGGCGTGGGGCCATGGTTCCTGCGTCTCCTTGCCTGTTGAAGCCGGCGGACAGAACGAGTGGTGGCTCCTGCCGGGCCGGCGCGGGATCGGTCTCCCGGGTCTGTGAGCATAACCCGGGCCTGAGCAGCCGGGACAACCGGGACGGGCTTCCACCTGCCCGGAGCGTCATCGGGTTCTACGCAGAATTACAGAAGCTCAACCCCTCCAAGACATCTAGACGCAAGTTGTTGACGGTTGGTTGTACGGCCGGCATACTCTGGATATCCCACTACCAGTGAGACCCGATGGAGCCGCAACGGTACCTCCGTTGCCTGGGTCAGCCCGCCCTCTTTACCGCCACCGGTGAGCCGATCCGGTTTCGCACCCGGAAGCATCTCGCCCTGTTGGTGTATCTGGCCGTCGAGCAGCGAACCCAGCGCCGCGACCGGCTGGCGGAGCTGCTGTGGCCCCGCGTCTCCGCCACCGAGGCCCGCCATTCCCTGGCGACGGCGCTCTCGGTGCTGCGGCCCCGGGTTGGCATCGATGCGCTGGAGACCAGCCGGGATCAGGTGCGGCTGATGCCCGGGCGAGTGACGCTGGATCTGGAGCGACTCCGGGCGGGAGACATCCTGGGCACCGAGGTCACCGGACCGCTGGAGGTAGCGGCGTTTCTCGACGGCTTCGACATCAACGACTCGGCGGAGTTCACCCACTGGAAGGACCAGCAGCAGGCGCGGCTGCTCCCGGTCATCAAGGATGCAATGCTGGTGTTGATCGATCGCTGCCGCCGCACGGGAGACACTCGGCAGATCGAGCAGGTGGCCGACCGGATGCTGGCGCTGGACGAGCTGAGCGAGGAGGCGATCCGGGCCAAGATGGAGGCTCGGGCCTTTGCCGGCGACCGGCTGACCGCGCTGGAAATCTTCGAGGCGTGGAAGAAGAAGCTGGCGGAGGAGCTCCAGGCGGTGCCGTCGGAGCTGGTGGAGGGGATGGCGCGTGCGTCTACGGCGGCGTGGGTGGGAGCGGACTACACTGGCAAACATACCCAACGTGCCAACCGATCAGTGGCGTGACCGGCCTTTTGTCGGTCGCGCTGCAGAGTTATCAGGTGCTCTACGAGAAAGTGGGAGGCGACAAGAACAGGGATGCCGGGGCACGCTTTGATACTGGGAGATTCTGGAGTGGGCAAAGACAACACTAGTGCAGCGCTCACCACCGCGGCAGGACTGGAAGGCGCCGCGATCAGCCGAGTGCAATGTTACGATCTCGAGCGAGAGATACCGTACTCCGCTCTAAGCACTCTCATCATGGGTCTAGTGAATCGTCCAGGGATCACCGCCACGTCGCCGGAGGCGCTGGGAGAACTTTCCAGAATCGTTCCTATGCTGCGAAATCGTTTCCGCCACCTAACGTACGGCTCGGAGAGTCATGGCGAGACTGCTCGGATCAGATTTACTGATGCCTTCCATGAAATGCTTAGCTCTATAGCGGACGAGCAGCCAGTGATTCTAGTTATAGACGACCTCCACCTGGCGGATGATGTAAGCCTAGCAGTACTCAACCTTATCCTCACAAGGGCCGCAGGGCAGGCAATCATGGCCATACTAGTGGCCAGGCCCGGTGAACTACATCAATGTCCCCAAGCCCAGCGACTGAGAAGCAACGCCGCTGGGCTAGGCATTTCCGAAATACCGGTTGTCCCTCTCACGACGGAGCACAGCTGGGAGATGTTGTATTCGTTCGTTGCGCAACTGGAACAGGTGCCGACGCCCAGTCAACAGCGAGCCATGCTTCGAGCGGCAGCAGGAAATCCCATGGCGATTGAGTTACTGGTGCAGGACTGGCAAGCAAGCGGCGATCACTCCATTGCTTTGTCAGTCAGTGCAATGACTCCCGACTTCAACGGCGAAGGACCAGCCCAACAATCTTATCGCCAGATTCTCGACCGGATTACTCGCTCACTGGAGTCTACTACACAGAACGTTTTGAATTTGGCGTCTTTGTTGGGTCGCCGGCTAAACGATCTCTCGCTCTATGGACTTATGGATATCAGCGTGGGTCAGACGATGAGCAGCATGACGGAGTTGGTGGAGCGCCGAGTTTTAAGAGATGGTCCTCAGGGCTTGGAATTCGTTAACGAATTGCTCCGTGACGCTGCTTACCTCGGCGTCCCGCAAACACTGCGGCGAGTTCTTCACCACCACATTGCGGACCGATACATTGAAAAACACAGGACCGGGACGGAGGACCTCGGGCTGGAGATCGCCTGGCATACCATCAGAGCCGGCCGGGTGGATGAAGCGACGCCATACTTGCTACAGGGGGCTCGCGAGTGTGTCCACAAGGGGAGCTGTCCATTCCGCCGAGCGTGCACTTTCAACGGCCATTCCACATCTTGAAGGCCAAGAGCACGACGCGGCCGTAGTGCTCTTGGCGGAGGTATTACAGGAGCAGGGGCGTTGGGCTGAATCTCTCGATCTACTTCATACTAGACCTCTGATCTGCAATCAAAAAGCTGACCTCACCACAGTTCTGAAACTTCTGGCCGCACAACGGACAAGTATTCAAAGTTCCGACGACACGATAACCAGCATCGAGACACTTCGTCGCATAGTGCACAAGAGTGGCGATACTGCGTGTTGCCTACAGGCCGCTAATGCCATCTCCCTACTCATGGATTCGGTCCGGGATGTGAGGCTGGCAAAGCGGAGCCTTCAGACGATAGATCTCATTCCCACCACAGGTCTAAGGGCCGAGGAGTTGGCCTCCCTGGCCGCAAGCAAGTCTCGGCTACTCTACTATGCGGTGGACCGTGGCGCCTGTGTCGCAGAAATTGCCCGCATCGCTACCTGGCTACACACCACCAGACACTTCAATTCTAATGTCGCAAGTCTTCACAACGGCTTGGGGGTTATTCTGTGCTGTGAAGGAAAGTATCTCGAGGGCAAAGCCAAGTTCCAGATAGCTTATGAGATCAACGCCAGCCTCGGCAACGATACTGCCCGAGCGAGTCGAGCCTGCCAGACAGCGCTCTGCTGTCTAAGGCTGGGTGAGTATCGCGAGGCCATTTCTTGGTGCAGGACCGCGGCAGGCACCTTCAGCCCACAATTCAGCGGCCATACCGAGTGCCAAGCCGCGTACTACAGTGGTATGAGCCATGCCATTCTTGGAGAACATGATGAGGCAATGTGCGTCATCGACAAACTTGACGCTCGGATCCCGACGACCGCGGCTGCCTGGATAAATCAGATTTGGCTGCTCTGCAAAGCAGATGTACTTCTATTAGCGGGAAGGAAATCCGAGGCTTTGGCGGTTGGAACCCACGCCTTAGGCAAACCCCTGGTAATGCATTCCAAGTTTCTTGCCGGCCAGTACGCTCGATGGCTTGCGCTCACGGCGTCCGTTTTGATAGACCCTGGGATTGTTGCCAGGAAGCTTGCAGGGATGCTTAGAGAGTTAGAGACGTTCGATTTTCTGGATCAGGTGGAAATTCTATGCGCAAGCCATGTCTTGAGCTCACAGGAAATCACTGTTGACCACAGTTGCCTAATCCAAGAGAGGTTGTCGGCCCTTCCACCTGCGGTCGCAGAGCAGTTGGCCCTGATGACGCTACTACCTTCTTCGATTAGCTGCGGCTGGACGGACAGGTCGTTAACGTTGCTTCGGAACTAATACAACTACATCCGTTAACGTTACTGGTTGGATGGAAAGCCGTACTGAAGAGGGAGACAGAAGCCCTGATCAAGGGTTGGCTCATCCCTCATCTACGCCCGGCGCTTCCAGATGCCCGAAGTCGGCCAATTGACACGTCGAGATCGCGGCGGTGCACTGTCGTTCATGGCCGAGGAGGAGGTCCCTCAATGAGGCGGCGAACTACGACAGAGGCTACGACTACATCTATCAACTCTGGATCAAACTGGTCCCTTTGCACTTTTGCAGTTCAGCAATAACAACATCGAGTGGCAGACGCTTCCGATACGGCCGATCGGTTGTCATCGCATCAATTGTATCTGCGATTAGGATAATCCGCGCTCCTAGTGGAATCTGCTTGCCCGAAATCCCATCAGGATAACCCTGCCCGTCCCACCGTTCATGGTGATGTCTGACCGAATCCTGAATGAAGCCGTGAAACTTTGAGATAATGCCGACCAGAGCGGCACTCTTCGCCGAATGCGTCTGCATCAGAGCGGTTTCTTCGTCAGTGAGTCGACCTTCCTTTCGGAGCAGAGGTGCAAACTCCTCGTGAATCTTACCGACATCATGAAGCAGCGCGGCAGTTTCAACTTCCTCGATCACGCGGGCCTGAAAATCCAAGTTCGACAGCCACAGCTCTGGACATTTCACTAACACGAACAGAGTGGCCAGAAGTATAAGGGTCGCGGGCTTCGATAGCCTTTACCATGACCTGCAAAAGTTCTTGCCCACTATGTTCGAGTTGGTGATACAGACCATAAACGTGTCGCACCGCAATGATCGGAACTATCACGCCTAATAGTCCGAGCGAGCCAAACCCGATCCACAGATCAAACCGGGTGTAAAGCCAGGCCACAAGAATCGCGACCACGCTTGCTCCTAGAGTCGTAAACCAATACGCCGCGAGTATTCAGGTTCCAGACCTCACGAAACGCTCGATCCGAACTCAGCACAATGCGGTGTTCACTGCTGCCCAGCTTGACCAGCGAAGTAGACGAAGTGAGATAACGAAGAAGAGTCCCAGGTCTCGCTGAACGATCTGACGAAGCGAAGGTCGCATGCGGATTCGAGGTAAGACGGCGGGAGAGCTCCCGCCTAGTGCTTGGTAAATAAGAGCGGCTAAGGAGATCGCGAGGATACGTTGAGAAACATTGAAGATCACCTTGATCGGCGGGATTGCCGCGAGCCAACTTCACCGAGCAAGAGTCGATGCAGCATGTAATCACTGACCCCCACCATCCACCAAAAAGTAGGACACTAGCTATATGCATGATAAATGATGTTGAGCCTTTAGCACCAATTCTAAGTTGTGTGTTAAGGGTTTCGAGCAGACGTAGCGACGAAACACAAATGTTGCTGAGCGGCCACCAACCGGGGAAAGCCAAGCGAGCAGGCCACAGGCTTGCTGCGCATAACCCTGATGAAAGCGCAACGGCATAGACGACAAAGACGTAATGCGCTGCTTTGTCGTGACATGTGATTAGGAATGGGGATCCCAGCCCTCTACCTACACCTTAATCCCAAGTCGTGCGCTTCACCCCTGCCAGCAACGCGGCGAAGAACTGGCACTACTCGGCGATCGAACTGCCTTTCAACATGAGCGTCACCTCCCTTCGAGACTAAAGACCTCGGGAAGTGGCAAGCCTCGCTATGGCCTACCAGACGCTCCGCTCGACAGTCGCTCGCTCGTCTCCGCTAGTCCCACACCTGCTTGCCTGCGAAGACCGGGATCCCCTTTCCTTTTTCCTTTCTGTCTAGGGTCCAACCACCGACAAACCCTCTACCGCAACCGGCACACTCCACTCACTAGAGTGTCGGCATATCCCCGCATTCCGATGAGCCCACGCCGCGACCCCCGCCGGGAGCGGTCGCCAGGGCACTGCCTGAGTTGTTTCCTAATGAAATGATCCGGACGACAGGGGGTGACGTCCGCCCTACAAGCTACTGCCCGCAAACCGCTTCGGCTAGACCCCTAAACTGCCCATGAGGGCGGTCAGGTGGTCAGACGGTCAGGCAGGCGGTCCGGTGGTCAGGGAAGCTGAGCCTCGCTGTTCCGACCGACTGACCGGCCGTCCGCCAGTCCGCCCGCCGCCTACTCCGGCCTCCGCGCCTCGGTCCACCGGTTCGTCGCGTCCAGCACCGCGAACACCGCCGCCCGCTCCGCGCTCTCCTTGATCTCCGCCGTGCCGCTCAGCAGCAGCGTCTCCCGCCCGCCCAGCCCCTGCACCGCCACGAAGGCGAACTCCCGGTCGAACCCCTCGACGATCTTGGCACCCTCCAGCGCCAGGCTCGAGTCCTTGAGCAGCCGGTCCAGCACCGCCACCGCCGCCTTGGCCGCCGCCTCCACCCGGCTCCGGGGAGTGTCCGCCGCCTCTTCCTCCGCCGTCTCGGTCTGCCCCCGGTAGGACAGCGTCACCGACACCGTGATCCGGTGCGGCCGCCGGCTGGGCCCCGCGGTCAGGTTCTCGAACAGCACCGCCCGCTGGAGCACCTTTTCCCGGACCGACTCCCGCTCCAGCGCCTCGATCGGCTTCACGTCGGCGGTCTGGGCGATGCTGATCTTCCGGTGATCGATCTTGAGGCCGAGCTGGGCCAGCAGGGCCGACTCGATGTTGCGGACCAGCTGCTTGGGCGCCAGCCCGGCCTGGGCCAGCACATGGACCTCGCTCACCTCGCCCAGCGGCGTGGTCACCACCCGGGCGGAGAGGATCCCCTCCAGGCTGGTGAGCAGGTTCTCCGCCCGCCGCACCCCCCAGGGATCGGGGATGGCGTCGGCCGCGGGACTGCGCCCCGGCTGGGGCGGCCCCGGCTGCTTGGCACTCCAGGTGGGTCCGGTCATTGGGCTGAGTCGCGAGTCATGAGTCGCGAGTCGCGAGTGGGCGACTCGTCAGAATCCAGTGAACACATCATGACCTCTCTGCCTCATCTCTGGCGACTCCCGACTCGTGGCCCACGCCCGTGTCTCGTGACTCGTGACTCGCGACTCGCTCACGCCACCGCATTCCTGCCCGCCGCCTTGGCCCGGTACAGCGCCCGGTCCGCCGCCACCAGCAGGTCATCCTCCGGCTGGCGACTGTCGAACTCGGAGAGGCCGATGCTCACGGTGATCAGTCCGGCCGGATAGCCCAGCCGGCGGCCGATCCCCTCGATCCCGGCCCGAAGCGCCTCGGCCACCCGCATCCCGCCCTGCAGCTCGGTGCGGGTGAGGATCACCACGAACTCGTCGCCCCCATACCGCGCCGCCACGTCCGACGCTCGGACCGCGTGCCGGATCTCCTCGGCCACCGCCTTCAGGATCTCGTTGCCCGCTTCATGGCCGTAGGTGTCGTTCACGTCCTTGAAGCGATCCAGATCCATGAACAACACGGCGAAGCCCTCGTTGCTCCGCTTGCAGCGCTCGATCTCGAAGACCAGCCGGTCGCGGAGGATCCGGTAGGTCGAAAGGCCGGTCAGGGAGTCCACCGCCGCCTGGCGCTGCGCCTCCTCCGCCCGCCGCTCCTGGTACGGCGCGCACTGCCGGAGCGACGCCCTTCCCACCACCGCCGCCTCGGCGAACCGCTGGCAGGTGGTGAAGCCGCAGGCCCCGCAGTCCCAGGGAGTCCCGTTGGGGCTCAGGCCGATCTGGTTGATGATCGCCGCCACCGCCGCCGGATCGGGCCGCACCGGCCGCTGCCGGATGGCGAACGCCGCCCCGACACTGGCCACCACCGCGCTGTCCACCACCGGCGAAGCGCTCCGAGGCGGCTCGGTGCTGGCCAGCAGCTCCCGCCGCCAGAACAGCTCCTCCCGGGGACCCGAGAGCGGATGATCCAGCGACCCCTCGGTCGACAGGATGTCCACGAAGCCCAGATCCAGCCGGTCCACCGCCACCGCCCGCGCCACCGCCTTGAGCGCCTCCAGCCCCCGCAGCTTCCGGAAGCGGCGGCTGGAGTAGCGCGCCTCCTCCAGCAGCGCCAGCGGCAGGCCGCCGGCTGCACTGAGGTGCCGTCGCCGCTCCTCCGGCACCCGCTCGAAGAAGGTCGGCTGGGTGAGGACGTTCACCCCGCGGACCCGGAAGATCTGGTCCAGGTCGCTGAAGGTGATCGCGGCGTCCAGCTCGGTAGTGCTGACTGGGGGACAGATGCCTGCGTAGGCAATCTTGAGGCCAGGGCCGTACTGGGCCCGGAGATAGCGGGCCTCCGCCACCGCCGGCAGGGTGACCGGAGCCAGGTAGGGCAACAGCTCGGGGAACTGGTAGCGCACCGTCTCCACCACCACCGGGTCGGTGGAGCGGATCAGGGTGCCCCACGGCTCCTCGTACCATAGCTTAAGATATTCAGCGGCAACGAGTTCATCGCCGATGACACCCCGGGTGACGGCCCGGAAGCCGACCTCGTAGCAGGCGTTGATGACCTGTTCTGGAGTGGCGGGATAGAAGTGGGCGACGGACTCGGGGCTGAGGATGAGGACGCCGTCTCCCGCTGTGGCGATGGCAAGAGCCCGCCCGATTTCGCCGTTTACCTTGACAGCGCCATGGGGACAGACAGCCAGGCACTGACCGGAGCGGATGCACGTCTCATTGTCGATGACAGGCAACAGCGGCTCATCCACCGGCACCGCGATGGCATCGGTGGGGCAGACGCGGACGCAGGCCAAGCACGAGACGCAGAGCTCGGCGTCAATGACGAAATTCAAAGACCTGATCCGTCAGGGGGAGGGGAGATTTGCAATTTGACGGCTCGGCGCCACAGTGTCAAGACGTTAGTAGCTGCAAATTATTTGTACAGTTGTAGTTACGGCGAGTGCATCGGTTTGCAATCAGTCACCAGTCCGCAGTCACCAGTCGCCAGCTAGATAGCGGACTAAGTCAAGCTGGAACGCAGATCATAGCCTCATGACCCTGGCGTCTGACGACTGAGGTCTAGCGACTGGCACCTACTCCAACCGATACGCCTTGATCTTCCGGTACAGCGTCCGCTCTCCGATACCGAGCACTTCGGCGGCCCGGCGCCGGTTTCCCTTGTACTCCCGCAACGCCGCCTCGATGGTGGCCCGCTCCACCTCGGCCATCGTCATGCCCGGCCGGTAGAGCACCGGCTGTTCCCCGTCGCCATCCACTTCCGACATCACGTCGGTGACCTGCGCGTGGTTTCCCAGGTCGATGACCTGGACCCGCTGGGGGTGCTCGTCGATCCGGCGCCGCATCTCCTCGATCTGGAGCCGGAGGTCCACCAGGCTCCGCAGAATGAATTCGAGCTCCTGCAGCCCCGCTGGCCGCCGCTGCCCTGCTGCCCCGCCGTGCCCCAGCCGCATGGGAAGCAGCGTGCCCGCACCCTCGAGCACGTCGACCGGAATGTCGGTCGCCCGGATCTCCGCGCCCGGCGCCAGCACCACCATCGACTCGATCAGGTTCCGCAGCTGGCGTACGTTCCCGGGCCAGGGCGCGCTCACCAGCCGCTGCATGGCCTCGGGAGCGATTCCCCGGAACTGCCGGTCGTGCGCCTTGGCGAACTCCCGGATGAATCGGCGCACCAGGAGCGGGATGTCGCCCCGGCGCTCGCGCAGGGGCGGAAGATAGATGTTGAGGACGTTCAGCCGATAGTAGAGGTCGTCGCGAAACTCGCCCAGTGCCACCGCATCGCGGAGCGACCGGTTGGTGGCGGCGATGACCCGGACGTTGACCTTGATCGCCTGGGTGCCGCCCACCCGAAAGAAGTTCCGGCTCTCCAGCACCCGGAGCAGCTTGACCTGGGTGGAGAGCGGAATCTCTCCGATCTCGTCGAGGAAGATGGTGCCGCCGTCGGCCAGCTCGAACCGGCCCAGCCGCCGCTCGGCCGCTCCGGTGAAGGCGCCTTTCTCGTGGCCGAACAGCTCCGACTCCAGCAGCGTGTCCGGCAGGGCGGCGCAGTTCACCGTGATGAACGCCTGGCCTCGCCGAGGCGAGAGGTCGTGCAGGGCCTTGGCGACCAGCTCCTTGCCGGTGCCGCTCTCTCCCTGGATCAGGACCGTGCTGGAGACCGGCGCCATCTGCTCGATCTTGACCAGGACTTCCTGAATCGGCGGCGCTCTCGCCCACGATCCCGGTGCGCTCCTGCAGATGCCGCCGCTCGATCAGCCGCCGGGCGGTGGCCACCGCGTCGTCGGGCGAGACCGGCTTGGTCATCACCTCGGTGGCCCGGAGCCGCTCGACCCGCTCGGTGCGCTCCGAGTCGGTCGGCTCCAGCAGCGCCAGGGTGGAGATCTCCGCGTCGTGGGCCAGCGCCGCGAGCTGCTGCGCATGCGGCTCGTGCACCGCCCCGGTGAGGATCACCAGGTCGGGGTTTTCCCGGCGGACGGTGCCGCGGGCGTCGTCCAGGCTGGAGAACATGGTGGTGGAGAACTGGGCCGCCTCGAGCGCCGCGTTGAGCCGGACCGCGGTCTCGAGATCGTCCATGGTGATGAGGATCTGCGAAGCCATGGGTAAAAACTAATGGATGGGACGGGATGAAGTTTGGCGCTCACCGCCTTGCCAAACCCGGCACACCGGACTAAGTCCCAGCCATCCCGCAACAATCGATACCGCTATGAGAAGCTCTGTAATGGTCCTGGGACTTTCGCTTCTGCGGGCCGCTGATCTCGCTGCCCAGACCGAGGCCGAAACCCAGCGTGCCACGCTTACCGGTCTAAGAAGCTTTGGAGTCCACGCCAGCGTGCAGCTTTCTCAGGGTGCGACCCTGGAACGGATCGACGAGAGGGTGCTGCGCGACAGAATCGAGGATGCACTCCGTCGGGAGGGCATCATGATCCAGACCCGGAGCGACGTGCGGGACGGCTCGCAGGCGAGTCTGGACCTTCTCTACGTGGTCATGCAGACCAAAGACACTGCCGGCCATGCGCTCGGCTTTGCGGCGTCATCCTGCCTGCAGGCATCGCAGATGGTGAGGATCCCTCGCCTTACCACGCCGAAACACATCGCCTACGCCGTGGTCTCCACCTGGCGAAGCTGCGGCCTCCTGGTCGGAGACAGCGCATCCTTCGGGCCGAACGCTGGTTCAGAATGCCGACCAACAGCTCGGCCGGTTTCTCGAAGCGTGGCGCCGAGTCAATCTCCCTCCACCGGCACCAGCGTCTCCGGTCAGTCCCGAGACCCGCGTGTCGATGGAGTTGAGCCTCGATCAGTGACGCGGTGCCCTAATGCGACCACGATGGGTGGCTGTCGGCCGCCGGATCGGTGGTCAGCTGGGTGAGGCCGGACCCGTCCAGCGTTGACCACGAAGATGTCCTGCTCCGCGCTGTCCTCGGCGCCCCGGCTGAAGGCGATCTGGCTCGCCGTCGGGCGACCAGGTCGGCGCGTGATCGTCTCCCGTGGTCAGCCGAGTGAGACCGAGTCCGCTCGTCGCGTCCGATATGAAGATCCGGGCCCATCCGGCTGCGACGGGCTGTCGAAGGCGATCCGGATGAGGTCTGGCGACCAGGCCGGGTTGTGGGCCTCGCCGGGGACGATCGTGGACGCATTCTGACCGTTGGCGCTCGGTTCGTGATGATGCGCGCTATCGCTCTCGAAGGCCAGCGAAATTCCATCGGGTGACCAGGCGGGCCTGCCCGCAGCGAGGGCTCCCCGGAACACGATCCGCAGGTCGCTGCCGTCCCCATTCATCACCGCCACGCCTCCATAGACGTCCGGGTCGGAGAGAAACGCGATTCGGCTGGCGTCGGGCGACCAGGAAGGATCGGTCTCCAGCGCCGGTCTCCGTCAGAATGGTCTCTTCCGAGCCGTCGGCGCCGACGATGAAGATATCGCTGGCGCTCGTCCGACGACTGCACGAAGGCGATGGTTTGGCCGTCGGGCGCGAACGAGGGGCTCATGTTGACCAGCTCATCCTCGGTGACCCGGGTCTGGTGGGTCCCGTCGGGGTTCATCGTATAGATCTCGGTGAATCCGTCCCGGTCGCTCTGGAACGCAATCAGGTTGGGCCCGGTCAGAGGCGGAGCGGTGCAGGTGACCGGGTAGGCGAGCGGCTGGATCTGCCCGCCGAGGACGGTCACCGGCTGAGTGGGGTCGTTCACCAGGGTGCAGTTGGCGGACAGATCCTCGATCACGAACGTGTGGTCGCCGATCGGGATGCCGCCGAAATCGGCCTGCCCATTGACCGGCAACTCCTGGGTCTGCGCAGTGGGGGTCTCCGGGATCGAGGGTCACGAGGTAGCCGTTGGTGTCCAAGCCGAGGCCCAGGGTCGGAGCGGTCACCCGCACGAACCCCACGTCAGTCGTTTCATTCGTCGGCTCTTGATCGTCGCCGCTGCAGGCGGCGATCGGGAGGGAGAGCAGCAGTATCAGGCGCGAGCGCACGTGACCTCCGCCGGGTCGCTGTTGGGAAGAGATGTAGATCGCTGAGGGCGCAACAGCGAGACCTTACCGGCCCAAACCGGATCATGTCAAGAAGGCTGCGTTACCGGGCCGCCGGTAAACGGCTTGAGATCGGGGCCGCTCCATTCTCCTCGAGCCGCCACCGACATCAGCCGTTCCTTCGAGTAGTACTCCAGCAGCGCGTTCTTGTGAGCCAGCGGGCTGGCCAGGAGGGCTCCCACCCGCTGGGCAAGAGTGCCCTCCCGCTGTTCCGAGAGGAACTCCGCAATCAGATGGGCGTAGGCACGGGTGATGGTCTCGTGGTATCCACTGGAATCCGTGTTGGCGGTGCCGTGCGAGTCGTTGAGAGCCCGGATCGCCTGGCGCAGCCGATTCACCGCCTCCTCCACTCCATATCGATGTACGTGCCAGGCGCCCACCGACAGATGAGCGGCATGGGTCCATTCGGATTTGGGCAGCGTCCGCTCGTGGAATCGAGCCACGAAGTCATCGAGCTGGGCGTCACTGGTCCAGTTCATGGCTCGAGTCTAGTGGCTCGTCCTCTCTCCTCGCACCAACTCCACGGCATGGTCCACCAGGTTGCTCAGAACCGCGAGTCCATCCCGCACCCCGCCGGGGCTCCCCGGCAGATTCACGATCAGGGTCTTCGCTCGAACACCGGCAGTCCCTCGCGACAAAGCCGCCCGGGGAAACCGCGGAAACGACGTCATCCGGAGCGCCTCGGCGATCCCCGGCGCCTCTTTCTCCAGGATGGCCCGGGTAGCTTCGGGCGTGACATCGCGCTCGGTGAGACCAGTGCCGCCGGTGGTGAGGATCAGATCGGCCCGGTCGGTGTCGGCCCATTCGGCCAGGGCAACCGAGATACGGACGGTGTCATCGGGGATGAGCCCGCGCTCCGCGACGGCATACTGCCGCTCCCGGGCCCACGAGGCGATCAGGTCGCCCGAGGAGTCGGCCCGCTCGCCTCGGCTGCACGCGTCTGAAATCGTGAGAATGCCCAGCCGGAGTGCCATGGGGCAGAAGATAAGCTTCTCGCGCGCCGCTGCAGGGTGTCACACTACAGATGTGGCGACACTCCAACGCGCCGCATCTCCGTAGAACATGCCGGGTTCAGCAAAGTCGCCGTCAACCGGGTTTTGCCGTCCTCCCCAGGTTAGCGCCAGGCACGAAGCTTGAGGCTGCTCCGATCCCCACCCACCCTGAGTGACGTTTCTGACCCAGCCACTGATATCCTTCGACGAGCCCCGGGTCGTCCTGGTGGTCGAGGACGAAGACATGGTTCGCCGGACCCTTACCCGGGTCGCTCAATCAGGCCGGTTACCGTACCCTGGAAGCCCACCATGGCAGCGAGGCGCTGAGCATGGTGGCCCTGGCCTATCCTTACCTCCACCTCGTCATCACCGACGTGCTGATGCCGGAGCTGGATGGACGAGCCCTGGGCCAGAGGTTGCGCGAGCGCTACCCCGCACTCCCCGTGCTCTATATTTCGGCCTATCCATCCGGACGATCTGTTCCATCGGGGCGCTCCGACCTCACACGCGCCATACCTGCAGAAGCCGATCGATCCGGAGGAGCTCCTTCGGGTAGTCCAGCAGCTTTTGGTGACGCTGCGGCTGGAGCCTTCCGGCACTTGACTGCTGCTTGACCTTGCCCAGCCAGAATAGAACGCGCTCTATGACTCGAATGCGCGTCCTGTCACGTCGTTCCGCGATTCATTGGAGCTACTACCGTCCATGCACTTCCCAGGACTGAAGGAGTAGAGATGTCGAACAGCCTCGATCGTCGCTCCTTGCTTAAGAGTCTGACCACGATGGCCGCTTCGCCCTTGTTGCTCGGTAGTTTCGGCTGTGCGGTAGATCGGCTACTCCGGCCCGAACTGGATGAGACAGCCATCAGTCCCTTCACGTTGGTCGGAGCCGGGGATCAGCATTGCACGTTGAGTCTCGGAGCCAGAGGCCGAACAGCCTCGCAGGTGCAGAAAGTGCTGGACGCAGACCGGAGTGCCTTGGCGTTTGCCATAGGTGATCTGACCCACTCGGGTCACGAGATAGAGTATCAGACGTACTACCACAATACCTGGGGCAAATTCAAGGATCGAACGGTTTTCGGCATCGGCAATCACGATACGATGTATGCCCTTCCTCGCGGCGCCGCGTATTACGCCTATACCGCGGCGCCGAAGTATTACGCGAGGACGCTAGGCAATAGCTGGCGAGTCTACATGCTGACCTGCATGAATGCGACTGAGGGTGGAGTCAGCTTCACGGAGCAACTCGCCTGGCTGAAGGCTGATCTGGCGGAGCATGCAGCCACACATCACATCCTGGCGATGGTCCACTATCCGATGTTCGCCAGCGTTTGCGAGCATCACCTGAAGGATATGACCTCGAAGCCCAGAGTCGGTCCCATGTGGGATGCACTTCAGGGAGCCGGATGCGAGTTTGTGGTCAGCGGTCATGCCCACCGCTGGGAGCGACTGAAGCCCATGCTTCGGGATGGAACGGTTTCGAACGCTGGTATTCGGCAGTTTGTGGTAGGCACAGGCGGAGTGAAGCTGCGCGACATCATCCAGCAGCATCCCAATTCGGAGAAAATCTTTAGTGGAGTAGGGTGTTGTACGTTACGATCTATATGCGGATCGTTACGAGTGGAAGTTCATCAACCAATATCGGCGTGGTGCGTGACAGCGGAGTACAGGCTTGCCGGAAGGTGCTCGCGCCCGAGCAGCGTGAGAATGCCCAGACCCGTTCCCGCGAGCTTGCTGTGTCCTCCTCGTTCAGGAGTTCCATGCCTCGTAATAACCGCTGGTCCTCACCCGCCCCAATACGGGCCTTCTGTTCGGTCTTGCTGGCGACAGCGATGTCCTCTCTCACGGCTTGCCAGAAGGACGCCACCAGTCCTAGCAGCCCCGAAATCAGCTCGGAGATCACTGCGGCTTCGACTGGAGGGCTCACCTTCAGCATGGTAACGATAGGCTCAGCCACAGCTGCGGTCTCACTCTGGACGGTCGAGCCTACTGCTGGGGCGACAATTTCTTTGGCCAGCTCGGAGATGGTACGAAGACCGACCGGCTGCGGCCCGTCGCGGTGGCGAGCGGACTGCTTTTCTCCAGCGTTAGCGCTGGTGACGGGCTATACCTGCGGCCTCACAACCCGCCAGAAGGCCTACTGTTGGGGTTGGAATGTCGACGGCATGCTGGGTGACGGTACAACGACAGATCGCCTGACACCGGTGCCGGTCAAGGGCGGGCTCCTCTTCCGGCAGATCAGGCCGGGGTCTCGACACACGTGCGGTGCCACCACGACGGACGTGGGATATTGCTGGGGATCCAACGGGTTTGGTCGGCTCGGGGATGGCTCGACGGTGGCCCAGCGGCTGGTTCCTACCCGGGTTGCCGGCAGCATCAAGTTTCGCCGAGTAATTGCGGGCAGTAACCATTCCTGCGGACTCAGCACCTCCAATAAGGCGTTTTGCTGGGGATACGGACGGGAAGGTCAGATCGGCGACGGGAAAACGTACCTGCGCTACACGCCGCGAGCGGTTGCCGGCGGGCTCGCCTTCAAGCAGGTGGTCGCTGGAGGTACGCACACACTTGCGGAGTAACCACTGATGACCGCGCGTACTGCTGGGGAATGAACGATCAAGGCCAGCTGGGACTGGGATGGGGTACGAGTGCCACCCAGAGCCTGGTGCCGGCAGCAGTGGCCGGAGGGCATCGGTTCAGCGGGGTAAGTCCTGCTTCCTCTCACACCTGCGGAGTGACAACGCAGAAGGAAATGTGGTGCTGGGGCTGGAATCTGTACGGCCAGCTCAACGTCGACCCATTCTTCTTTACCAAAATTCCATCGCCTATCCTGGTGCCGGGCACTTCAGCCGTATTGTGGCGGTCTGGGTGGCCTTCACACCTGCGGTCTCACTAGCGGCGGAGCCGCATACTGCTGGGGCAGGCAACTTCGACGGTCAGCTGGGCGATCGGGACCATCACCGGGCGCTCCGATGCCGCGACCCGTGCTGCCACCCAGTCTGACGAAACGACCAGTCACTTAGCGGCCTTCTCTGGCGCTTCCCTTCTTCCAGAACGGCCGGCTGACCACCTCAGCCGGCATCCGCTCGCCCCGGCACTCGACCTCGAACTTGGTGCCCACTTTGGCGGCCGCGGCGGGCAGATAGGTGGTGCCGATGGCTACCCCGAGCGAGGGACTCATCGTGCCGCTCCGCACGAGGTCCACTTCGCGTTCGGCGTAGTACACCGGATATCCGTGACGGGGAAAGCCGCGGCCCTGGAGCTGAAAGCCGACCAGCTTCCGGGTGACGCCTCGGGCCTTCTGGGCCTTGAGCGCGGTGTCGCCGGTGAAGGGACAACCCTTGTCCAGCTTCACGATCCAGCCCAGTCCGGCCTCCAGCGGCGTGGTGGTATCGTCGATCTCGTTGCCGTAGAGCGCGTAGCCCATCTCCAGCCGCAGTGAGTCCCGCGCACCCAACCCGATCGGCTTGGCGCCGGCCCGAATCACCGCCTCCCAGATCTGAGGAGTGTCCCGCTCCCGGCAATACAGCTCGAACCCGTCCTCGCCGGTGTAGCCGGTGCGCGAGATGAAGCACTCGGCGTTGGCCACCCGGCCGGAGGCGAAATGGATAGTAGCCGATGTCGCTCAACTGCGTTCGGGTGAGCGGCTGCAGCAGCGACTCGGCCTGAGGGCCCTGCACCGCGAGGAGGCCGACCTCGTTGGAGATGTCCTTCAGCCGCACGTTGGCGCCGCCCTTCAGGGCCACGATGTGCTCCCAGGCCTTGGCCGTGTTCGAGGCGTTCACCACGATCATCAGCTTGTCCTCGAACCGATAGACCGTGCAGTCGTCTACGAAGGTGCCTTCGGGGGTGAGGATGCCCGAGTACTGAACCCCACCCGGCGTGAGCGCCCCTACGTCATTGCAGGTGATCCGGTTGACGAAGGCATTCCGGTCCGGGCCGGTGATCTCGAACTCGCCCATATGCGACACGTCGAAGATCCCGGCGGTGGTGCGGACGGCATGATGCTCGGCCAGGATCCCGCTGGGGTACTGCACCGGCATCTCCCAGCCGGCAAAGGGAACCATCTTGGCGCCCAGACTTCTGGTGCGCATCGAACAAAGCGGTACGTCGGAGTGTCGGTGTGGTTGTCATGTCTTACCTCAAACAGCGTGAGCGGGACTAGGACGCAGCGTGAGCGGTGACAGCGGGCTTGACCTGCCAGCTTTCTGCTTCCGCTCCCCGCTTTCCCGCTTACGCCTTTGCCTTTCCCGCTTACGCTGTTTCCCATCAGCATCGCCATAATCGCCTTCTGAACATGCAGCCGGTTCTCTGCTTCGTCCCACACTCTGGATTGCGGCCCCTCGATCACGTCTTCCGTGACTTCCTCGCCCCGATGAGCTGGGAGGCAGTGGAGGAAGATGGCCCGCCGATCCGCCAGCTTCATCAGATCACCGTTCACCATGTACCCCTGAAAGGCCCGGGCCCGCTGTTCCTGCTCTTCTTCCTGTCCCATCGAGGCCCAGACGTCGGTGTTGATCACATGCGCGCCGTGAACCGCCTCTTCCGGTTCGTTTGTGAGGGTGATCCGCGCCTTGGTGCGGTTGCGCTCCAGAATCTCCGCATTCGGCTCGTAGCCCTTGGGACAGGCCAGACGCAGCTCGAAGCCGAGGCTCCCCGCCGCGTTGATCCAGCTGTTGGCCATGTTGTTGCCGTCACCCACCCAGGCCACGACCTTATCGTCCCAGCCTCCCAGCGCCTCCCGAACGGTGAGCAGGTCGGCCATCACCTGGCAGGGATGGAGCAGGTCGGTGAGACCGTTGATCACCGGAATGCTGCCGAACCGGGCGAGCTCCTCCACATCGCTGTGATCGAAGGTGCGGATCATGATCCCGTCGAGATAGCGGGAGAGAACCCGCGCGGTGTCCCGGATCGGCTCGCCCCGCCCCAACTGAATGTCCCGGGATGAGAGGAAAAGCGCATGCCCGCCCAGCTGAAACGCGCCGACCTCGAAGGACACCCGGGTGCGGGTGGAGCTCTTGGCGAAGATCATCCCCAGCGTCTTCCCGGCCAGCGGCTTCTCCTTGTAGTCGCCTCGCTTCATTCGCTGGGCGAGAGCGAAGACGGCGAGCAGCTCAGGTTTGGAGAAGTCGGGTATGGAGAGGAAGTGGCGAGGCAAGGTATTCGTGGTCAGGTGTCTGGAGTCTCGTGTCTCGTGTCTCGTGTCTCGTGTCTCGTGTCTCGTGTCTGACGAAGCCAATGGTATCCGCCACCTGCTGCTATGGCAATTGCAGGCGCTTCACCAGGCGGGAAAAGCGGGGATCGGCGCGAAGTTGATCCAGCCGGGGATCGATCCGGAGGTACGGCACCAGCTCGGACCGTTCGGCCGCCGCCTGCTCCAGTGACGCAAAGGCCTTGCTCCGCTGGCCCAGGGCGGCCTGCATCGTCGCTTCCAGATACGGCGGCACCCACTTCCAGAACGGATACCGGAACTGCTGCATGAAGATCATGGCCGAATCGGATTGGCCGGCCAGCGCCAGCAACTGGGCCCAGGCAACATGCAGCTCCAGCCGGAGCGGCGCGCGGCGGACGGAATTCTCCAGATGGTCCCGGGCCCGGCCGTAATTGGCGGCAGACAACTCCAGTAGACCGAGATCGAAATGCGGCCGCCAGTCTAACGAGTCCCGCTGAATTGCCCGCGAAAGCACCTCGCGCGCCTGATCGAGCTCGCGGGTGTGCAGGTACAGCCAGCCCAGCTGCTCCTCCGCCTCAGGGGAAAGCGGATTCAGAAGAGCCGCCCGCCGACCGATCGCCAGGGCCGAGTCGGCTCGGCCCATCGCCAGAAGAAACCGGGCATACGCCGCGTAGCCTTCCGGAGAACTCGGCGCCAGCGCGATCGCGCGCTGAAATTCCCTCTCTGCGCCAGGCCAATCGCGATAATAGCCCATTCGGATTTCCCCCAGCACCCGATGGGGCGACGCCAGTGTGCTGTCGAGCTGGATGGCCCGGCGGGCGGCGGATTCCGCGGTGAGCAGCGTGAGGCGGGGCGGCAGCTCCTGCTGAACCTCGGGCATCTGAGCCTGCGCCAGAGCGGCGTGGGCGAGAGCGAAGTTGGAGTCGAGCCGGACCGCCCGGATCAGCCGGCTTACCGTCTCGAATCCGTCGCGGCTGTCTCCTCTCGCCAGGAGATAGGTTCCGCCGAGGTAGGCGTCATAGGCGGCGGTATTGTTGGTAGGGCGGCGAATTTGCGTGCTGTTCTCCGCCGGAAGCCGGAGGGTGAGCGCGATGGCGTTCACTATTTCGCCTTGCACTTGCTGCAGGTCGGACGCCGGCGCCTCGTAAGTCTCTGACCAGAGGTCAAACCCCTCGCCTACATCCACCAGATGAGCCGTCACTCGCAGCCGGCCCCCGGCTCGACGCACTGTGCCCTCGAGCACGCTGCCCACACCCGCTCGCTCCCCCAGCTCCACCGGGTTCTCCGCCGCCACGGGAGGCCAGGTGACATCCGCCAGGGTAAGACCCGGCATTCTCCCCAGCATCCGCGCGATCTCGGCGCCGAGGCCGTAGCTCAGATAGTTGTCGGACGAATCGGGATTGGTATTGCGGAAGGGCAGAACGGCAATCGAGCTGGGCCGGGCCGTGACCTTCACCGGGTGAGGAGTCGGGGGAGCGCTGAACCGTAGCCAAACACTTACCAGCAGAAGTCCGGATACGGCGAAGCCGAACAGCCGCCAGTGGGGCGGAATCCGGGCGAAGCCCGCGCCGGGTCGTGCCAACCAGCTCTCGGCCATGTTCGAGTATAGACCGACGCCAGTGAGTGAGCCACGAGAACTCGCGATTGACGCAGCCTGCATTGGAGATACCTTAGCGCATGCCATTCCCAAAACTGACGGCGTTGTTCTCGCTGCTGCTGGCCGGTTCTGCCACCGCGCAACAACAGCCCATCGTAGTGCGGGCTGCGCGGATGGTAGACGTGACCAGGGGTCAATTGGTCGCGCCGGCGGTTCTCGTCATCTCCGGAGACAAGATCCGAAGCGTCGGCGCCTCCGACGTGCCTGCGGGGGCCCGTACCATCGATCTGGGTGATCTCACCCTGATGCCGGGTCTGATCGACGCTCATACCCATCTGACCATGGACATCTCGGGCGACTGGGTAACCCGGTCGGTCCGGGAGCTGCCCGCCGACGCCGCCTTGCGCGGAGCCCGAAATGCCCGGCTCACGCTGCTCGCCGGATTCACCACGGTGCGGGATGTGGGCGCCGGCGGTTTCGCCGACATCTCGCTGATGAAAGCGATCGATGCCGGAATGGTGATCGGCCCCCGGATGATCCCGTCGGCTCATGCCATCGGCATTACCGGAGGCCACTGCGACGAGACTGGCTGGGCGCCAGGGGTGAACGAGCTGAGTTGGAAGGAGGGCGTCGCGGACGGGGTGGACGAGGTAGTGAAGGCAGTGCGCTACCAGGTCAAACATGGCGCCAAGGTGATCAAGGTCTGCGCCACTGCCGGGGTGCTCTCATTCGATGCGACGCTCGGCGCCCAGCAACTGAGCGACGAGGAGCTGCGCGCCATCGTGCAGGAAGCACACCGCCACGGGTTGAAGGTCGCCGCTCACGCTCATGGGACCGAAGGCATCAAGGCCGCAGTGCGAGCGGGCGTTGCTTCGATCGAACACGGCTCCATGCTCGACGATGAGGCGATCGGCCTCATGAAGCAAAACGGAACCTACCTGGTTCCCACCGCCTACCTGCTCAGCACCTTCCATTTCGACAGCATGCCGCCCGCCATAGCCGCCAAGGCTCGGCAAGTGATACCGCTGGCACAGGAGAGCCACCGGCGGGCTATCCGCGCCGGGGTCAAGATCGCGCTGGGCACCGATGCGGCGGTCTATCCCCACGGTGACAACGCTCGAGAGTTGGCCACCTATGTGGACTACGGTATGCGGCCTGCCGATGCGCTCCGCGCCGCGACGGTAAACGCGGCCGATCTGCTGGGAGTCACCGACCGCGCCGTCATCGCTGCGGGGAAGCTGGCCGACCTGATCGCTGTGCGGGGGAACCCGCTGGAGGATGTGAAGACCGTTCAGCAGGTGCTGTGGGTAATGAAAGGCGGCGTAGTGGTGAAAGGGCCATGAGAGGTCGCTGACACGACATGACTCTCTGTCAGTAAGCCATCACGTCGCGGTTATCTGGGTTCGTCTACCAGCCGCGCCAGCTCCGCGCGCACCCGGTCCACCTCCGGTTTGACCGCAGTCTCAGGGTTGTAGCGCAGCGCGAGGTAATGGCTGTACGCCTTGATCGCGCCCGCGCGGTCCCCCACGAGCGCCGCGAGGCGGCCCTGCTCCCGCAGGCCATACGCGAGGTTCAATATTGGGAAATATTTCGAGAGCAGCCGAGTTGCCCGGAGCGCACCCTGCAGGTCACCCTGGGCCTCGCGCCACCGTGCAACTTCCATGGCCCAGCCCGGCACTCACAACCGGATCTAACATACGGGCGGCTCAATAGAAATCGGCTAACAGGTCCGGCTGGGAAGAGTCGGGGACGGCCAGAAGTTGCTGCAGAAAAAGCTCCGGGACAGACGCATTGCTTGGCTCAAGGTCCCACCGCCCGAGACCGAGCTTACGGACGTACCTTCCGCTGCAGAGTGAGCAGAGCCCCCGGGCTATGGCAATCGGAGCCGGCGAGGGCCCAGCACGCAGGAATTCGGTTCCCCTATGGAGCCCTCGCTGCGATCTCTCTCAGGTTCTCCTCGAAGTGTTCCTGTTGGATTTCCCGCCACAACCCTTTCATCACCTCCTCGGCTCGTATGGCCATCTCTTCCCAGGAGAGAGACCCGGGGCCGGGATTGATGAACTCGTTGTCCTGGAGGATGCGCCTCGCAAATGCTGGGTCGGCATCCGGCCAGTGTTCTTTCAGGGCCAGGCAGATGTACTTCAGCTTGCGGGAGAGGTCGAAGCAAAAAGTGGCGAGCATGTAAAACCGCTCGTCGACATCCTGCCCTACGGACTCGAGCTTGGGGGTGGCTCCCTTCGGGTGGTTATCCGTGGCGAGCGCGATGTTCGCGAGCTGTGTGGTCATGGTATCCTCGTAGTTGGGTGAAGGTACAACCTGGCGATTGGCGGCACTTGTTCGTAGCGGCTCAGCGAGCAGGCCTACGCTCCAGCCGACCCATTCGCGCCAGGTAAAGGACGTCGGTGATTGCCCAAGAGTTGGCGAATGAGTCCCGCCAACGTATGGCCTGCGCTGCGTTACCTTGCCTTCCAAGAAGCTCGGCAAGCAAGTACCGCTGCGGCCCCATCGCGGTAAGCGGAAAGTTCGCCGTCCACGGCTCGGCGATGCGGGACACCGCCGTCTGCAGCAAGTCTATCGCCCGGGTGGTATCTGCGGCGAGGAGCGCCAGACGGGCGCGAAGTGAGGCTCGAAGTGTCTCCGGTCCCGGATCAGCGGGGCTTCCTCGAGGAGCTTGCTCGATCTGCCGCAGCAGTCCGGTCACCTCGGCGGAATCGCCGGCCAAGGTCGCACGGTCCACCAACGCATCGAAGCTCTCGCGGACTTCGTCCCAGTACGGGCGCCGGAAATCCGGAGATCGTCTCGCCTCCACTTGGCGCCTGGCCCAGTCATACATTGGTTTCGCGAGATCTGCCGTCGGGAAGCCGGCCAGCGCCGCCTGGACTATCCAGGCATCGAATGGCTCGTCTCCGGCAACTGCCTTCCATGCGCTCACCGCATCGATCGAGCGGCCCTGTGCGGCCACGGCGACCAGACGGTACTGAGCCCCCCTGCGTCGATCGTCCGGGGTCCGGTCGGCCCCGAGGAGGAAGCCCGCAACCGTATCGGCCAGCGCAGGGTCGCGTCCTCCATGCATCGCAGAGATGACCACCTGCGCCAGTGCAGGTCGCTCCACCGTCCGAAGGCGGCTCAAGGCGGCCGACCTCTCCTGTGCCGGGCCGAACTGAATCGTGACGAGCGCCTTCCGCATCGGGCGCCAGGGATCGTCCACCCGCAAACGCCTGAGGTACCGTTCCGCGGCACGCCCGTCGCCTTCCTGCAGCGCCAACTCCAGCAGGTGGTCATACACGGGGGCGAAGCTGCTGTCCAGGGCTGCAACCCGATCGAGCGCAGCTCGGGCGTCCAACGGTGAGTGGGCGGCGAACGCACCGAAATGGAAGAGTGCCTCGCCCAGACCATACCAGGCATCTATGTCGGTATTGTCATCGAGGACGGCATCCTGGAAAGCTGCGATCGCACTGGCCCCGTAGCCGAGGACAAATTGTCGCTGTGCCTTCAGGCGACCGAGCGACTGCCGATCCAAGTGGTCGCCCCGCGCCAGCCCGGCGTCGACCGCGGCCAGGGCTGAGGGATCATCGTGCCGCAAGGTCTGTATTACGCTCAGACGATGGTAGGCAAGCCCACAGTTTGAATCGGCGTTGATCGCGGACCGAATTGCGGCCGCAGCGGCGTCCAGATCGCCCAGACTGAACCGCGAATAGGCCTGCAGCAGCTGGCCGGCGGCCGTAGCCGAACTGGTGCCCGCCAAGATGGCCCTGCTGGCGCCCAGGTCGAGCCGCTCCCGGCGCACCAGCACGTTGAGTGACTGAATGGCGAGCCGTCCTATGGGGATATTGAGTGCCGTTCCGGGTGCGCTGTCCACTGCTCTCATTATCCGCTCCCCGTCGACGGCCGAGTACAGCTCGATACTTACTCGCGTGCCGCCCGCGAGTGGGATGCTGGACCCCGTGAGCAAGTATCTGCCCCCCAGCTTTCTGGCACCGCGCAGAAGATCTGGGAGGGGAATTGTCAGGGATCCATGGCCTGCACTTACCAACTGACTCCCATCGATCGGCTGCAGACCAGGGATCCACTGCAGCGCATCCGCCAGGAGCAGATCAGGCGCCGGCTCATGCTTTCCCGACGGTTCGGCCGCCGGGACTCTCTGAAACGGGATGATCACGACACCAAGCGGAGAACGGCGACTCACCGAGCCCCGCAGACTGACCACCAGCACCATCGCCAGCAACAGGAGAGCAGCAAGAGCTCCGGTGACGAGCCACCGAGTTGAAGGAAGGTTCGCAATCGTTCGCCGAGTATGTGGTTCCTCTATGGTTAACGCTCGAGCGAAGTCCTGTGCTCGCTGGAAACGGTCGGCAGGAACTTTCTCCAGGGCCCGTCTGACTGCGTGCAGAACCCTGTCCGGCACATTCGGGCGTACTGTTTCCAGGCTGGGAGGAGTCTGTCGAAGATGCTTTGCGGCAACCGATTGAGCCGACGACCCCGTGAAAGGTGGCTCTCCAGCTAACATCTCGAAGAGCACGCATCCCAGACTGTAGATATCGCTCCGGCCGTCCACCTGATCGCTGCCCGTGGATTGCTCCGGACTCATGTATGCCGGAGTGCCTACCGCCAACCCTGATGAGCTCACGTCATCCGCCGCGGCATGAATGGCACGAGCTAAACCAAAGTCAGCGATCACCGCCCGACCGGCTTCCAGCAGGATGTTGCCCGGCTTGATGTCGCGGTGGACAACGTCCTCCTGGTGGGCGTAGTCAAGTGCTTCCGCCACTTCGCGGGCAATATTGACGGCTTCATCCACTGGGAGTGGACCTTCGCGACGGATGCGCTCACGCAAACTTTCTCCGGCCACATGCGGCATCACGTAGAAGAGCAGTCCGTCGGATGTGCCAGAATCGTATAGCGGAAGGATGTTTGGATGGGTCAGCCGGGAGGCAATGCGGATCTCGCGAATAAACCGGGCGGAGCCGATTGATACTGCGAGATCCGGACGCAGGACTTTAATTGCTACCGAGCGGTTGTGCTTGAGGTCGCGAGCAAGGTAGACGGTAGCCATTCCTCCGCGGCCGAGCTCACAATCGATCGCGTAGCGTTCCGCGAGAACGCTCCGTAAGCGTTCGACCGTGTCGATCATGACTGGAAAACCTTGGTGCTTGAGAGACTAACATACGGCCAGGGCTCGGGGCGGGCTAGAATGCTAAACGTCGTTGATGATCCGGGCTAGCGCTCGCGGACGGTGGCCGCATCGAACACGATCCGCCCGCTTTTCATCCGGGCGGCGAGATCGAATACAGCGAGGAGCTCGGGCTTGCTGAAGTCTGGAATTGCGAGAAAGTGCCGGGGACATCTTATCGGCTGGAGATTGTAGCTGGGAACCAGGACTCGCGCAACCACGGCAGATCCGGGTACAGGCGATCCACACACTCCGGGCAGAGGCCATGAGAAAAGGTGGCAGTCGACCGCTCGGCTATATAGGACTCTGATGCTGACGCGCTGACTGCGTGCTTCATCACGTATTTTCTACACCCTCAGCATGTAGTGGAACGAAGGCCGGAAGGGTGTGAACCTGTTCCAATGCGGCCTGAAGCCGGTGGAGGAGGCTCTCTCGCTCTCGTTCCGCCCGTCGGCGATCGGAGATATCCTGATTGACGATGATCGCCCCCAGGACGGTACAGTCGGCACCACGCACCGGCAGAGCGGAGTTCAGGATGGTCTTCCGGCTGCCGTCGAAGCATTCGATCTCGATCATTTCATCCAGGGAGGTCTCTCCCTTCTGAATAGCGCGGGCGGCAGCCCATTCATTGGGGGCAATAGGCTTTCCCGAGTCCGCCCACCAGCCCTTGTACTCCCCGAACTCCTCCGGGCCGACGTAGCGGGCACCCGCCCAGATCCGCTGTCCCGCGGGGTTCCCATGGGTGATGCGCGCCGCGTGGTTCATGATCAGACCACGAGGGGAGCGCCTCGAGGATAGCGGCAGCATGCTCGGCAGAGATGGAGGTTTTTGCGGTGTCGATCACGGGCTGACCACGGGCTCCTCGGCTCCTGTTCGGGAAGAAGCGGCGCACAAACTCGCCGACAGGATAGCGGCGGGATAGAGGATCTGCTCCTCGGTCAGAGCATGAGTCCGATCTTTTCGCTAGCTCTGCGAATGCCGGGGTTTCGTTCCTGCCGAGCCACCCGGGCCAACGCATCGAGCGCCTCGCCTATCGCCCGGTGCTCCCGAAGCATCGCGGGCAGCTCCGCTTCAATGCGTCGGTCAGCGGAAGGATCTCCGCATCTCCGGTGTGACCAGACGCTGGGTCAGGGGCAGGAGCAGGGCCAGCGGCGGGAGCGCAATCTCCTCTTCCCGGCGAAGTGCGGGTGCAGCGTGGGGCTGCCACCCGGCGCGCGGCTGCTCCCACCATACCGGGCGCCCTGGTGGCGGCCTCGAGCTCCGCGTGAAGCTCAGCATGCTCCTGCTGCAGGGAGCTTGGAATGCCCCACGCAGCGACTGTAGTGCGTTCATAGAGTTCCCCTTGGTTCTCATTTTCAGGCCACGTTCACTCTTCTGGGTATCAGGAGCGACCATTTGACGCATCACGACGGGGAGGCCGGGCCGGTTTCGGTCGTGCAGGAGAAGCTCATTGACGAGCCGGCGCACAGAGCAAACCAGGCGGATCGCAGATAGGACCTCGGTGGACCTGGAATTTGGACTCCCGCCGATGACCAGAATCGTGAAACCAGGGTGAGAGTCTCTTTATGCAGTGCTTCACGGCGGCTTCATACTTGCCCCGCTATCGTGGGGCACTCCCTAGCCCGGATCACCGCAACCAGGAGAACCGTATGTGGGCGGTATGGCTGCTCCTCTTTATTCCGGATCATCACCGCTCTGACTCTGGTGACCTTCAGTCTCGGCTGCACGACCTGAAAGCGGCCGGAAGTCACGCCGGAACAGGTCATCACCACCCAGCGGCCGCAGCACCTTCGGCTGATCCGATCCAACGCGGCACAGGGCCTGGAGTTGTGGCACCCGCAGATCTCCAACGACAGCATGGTGCCACTCCGGGAAGACCGGACAGCACCAGGCTTGCCGGAGTGGCGGCGGGTCTCGGAGGATCAGGAATACTTCCACCCGGGCCGGACGCCTTGAATCTTGCCGTTCGTCTACTCCTGGGACGGTGGGAAATGGCGGCTTGACTCCGGCACGTTCGGAGGCGCCATCATGCCGGCCCTGGCCCGGACCGACGTAGACAACCTGCTGTATCCCCGGGTGACCCAGGGAACGGTGCGGCTGCGGGTGGCCAACGAGTCACTGGAGACCGACTACCTGGATTACCTCGCCGTGCTGGCGGTGGAGAGACACCACCGTCGAGGCACCAGTGTTGTGCCCGATGGCGAGGGGCCAACTCCACAGCCTGGTCGCTCCTCAAGCGCCGGTCGCGGCTGCGGACTTCGCGGCAGGGAAGTGCTGGCCCGATTTCGCCGGAGCGATGGCTGGGCCTGGGAATCCAATCCCACAGGCCGTGACTCCAGCCGAGCGGCCGACGTTCGAGATGGGATCGAGTCGAGCTTCCGGCGCCCGCCGGGGGTCACCTCGGCTCGGCTGCTGGTAGACGCGAGCAACACCGCCGGGCTGAGCTCCCACGATGGCTTCGATTCGTGGCGATGCACGGCACCGCCACACAGGCCTGGTACGACTCGGTGGCCGCTGATCGGCGGCTGGCAGGGAGGACTCGGTCAGCGTACGGCTAGAGTCGGCCCCGTCGCTCTGGCTGGTGGACCGAGCCAATGTAGGTCGTCGCGGGTAGCTTCGCTTCCGCAGAACAGGCCAGGATGAGAGCCTGGGCGGCACCTAGAGGATATAGCGTCTGAGATCGTCGTCGCTGATGATCCGCACCAGCCGGTCCCGCACGTTCACCGCATCGAATACGATGCGCTTTTCCGGATAGTCCGGCAGCTCGAACAACACGTCTTCCATCAGCGCGGCCATGACGGTGTGAAGCCTCCGGGCGCCGATGTTCTCCATCCGGTCGTTGGCCATGAACGCCACCCGGGCAACTTCGGCGATTCCATCCGGCGTGAACTCGAGCTCGGCTCCCTCCGCCATGACCAGGGCCTGATACTGCTTGGTCAGCGCGTTCTCGGGCTCGGTCATGATCCGGACGAAGTCCTGCTCGGTGAGCGGCTGAAGCTCGACCCGGATGGGGAAGCGGCCCTGCAGCTCGGGAATGAGGTCCGACGGCTTGGAGACGTGAAACGCGCCGGCGGCGATAAACAGAATGTGATCGCTCCGCACATAGCCGTAGCGGGTTTGCACGGTAGAGCCCTCGACGATGGGCAGCAGATCGCGCTGGACCCCCTCGCGGGAGACGTCGGGCCCCCCGGCCTGGCCCCGTTCGCCCGCGATCTTGTCGATCTCGTCGATGAAGATGATGCCGTGGTTCTCCACCCGGTCGAGTGATTCGTTGACCACATCGTCCATGTCCACCAGCTTCTTCAGCTCTTCATCGACCAGAATCCGTCGGGCCTCGGGCACCTTGACCGTGCGCCGCTTCTTCCGCTTGGGCAGCATGTCCTGCAGCATCTCGGTGAAGTTGATGTCGGCGCCCTCGATACCCTGGGGCGGCTGAATCAGCTCCATCATGGGATAGCCCTGCTGCTGCACTTCCACCTCGACCTCTCGGTCGTCCAGCCGAGCCTCGCTCAGCATGGTACGCAGCTTCTCCCGCGACCGGCTGCGCCGCTCCTCTTCGGGGCTGAGCGGCTTCTCCGATTTGGCCTGGCCGCTCGATGAGACGATGAACACCGAAGCGCTCTCCGGACGTTCCGACCGCTCCGCCCGGTCCTCACGTTCCATTGGGCGGTGGCGAGGAGGGGAGCAGCAGATCCAGCAGCCGCTCATCCGCCCGCTGTTCCGCCTGGGGGTAGACCTCGTCCTCTCGCTCAGTGCGGACCAGGTTGATCGCCGAATCGACCAGGTCTCGAACCATGGACTCGGCATCCCGGCCGACGTAGCCGACTTCGGTGAACTTCGACGCCTCGACCTTGATGAATGGAGCGCCGCTGAGCCGAGCGAGGCGGCGTGCCACCTCGGTTTTTCCGACGCCGGTCGGGCCGATCATGATGATGTTGTAGGGAGTGATCTCGTCTCGGATTTCGTCGGGGGCCTGAGCCCGCCGCCACCGGTTCCGGACGGCGATCGCCACCGCTTTCTTGGCGGCCTCCTGACCGACGATGTACCGGTCCAGCTCAGCCACGATCTGGCGGGGAGGCATCTCCTCCAGCCAGGGCATGGGCGAGGTGGGCGGGGGGGTCTCCGCCTCGACAGGGAGGGTGGTGGCGGGCTCGGACATGCTTAAAGGTACAGCGTGAGCGGGACTAGGACGAACGTGAGCGGTAAGCGGGAGTTCGCTTAGGATGTCACTCGCTGGCTTTCTGGCCCGCTTACCGCTCCGCTTTCTTCCCATCGCTGGGCAATTCCAGAATCGTGACATTCCGGTTGGTAAAGACACAGATGTCAGCTGCGATCTCCATGGAACGCTGAACGATGTCTCGGGCCGAGTGATTGGGTTCGGGCAGCAGTGCGCGGGCTGCGGCGAGGGCAAAGTTGCCACCGGAGCCGATCGCCACGATCCCGTCATCCGGCTCGATCAGCTCTCCTGCCCCGCTCAGCAGGAAGCTGTGCTCCAGATCGGCCACCACCAGGAGCGCCTCCAGCCGCCGGAGCACCCGGTCGCTACGCCAGTCTTTGGCCAGCTCGACCGCGGCGCGCGGCAGATTGCCGGGATAGCGGTCGAGCTTCTCCTCGAATTTTTCGTAGAGAGTCAACGCATCGGCAACCGACCCGGCAAACCCGGCCAGCACCTTGCCGCCCTTCAGCGCGCGCACCTTGTTGGAGTGCGACTTGACCACCGTCTCCCCGATGCTCACCTGGCCATCGCCGCCCAGCGCGACTCGGCCGTTCTTTCGGACGCCGAGGATGGTGGTTCCGTGAAATGGCATGGCTGTTCCCCTCACGCCCGCGGATGCGCCTGATTATAGACCTTCTTCAATCGTTCCACGCTCGTGTGGGTGTAAACCTGAGTGGTGCTCAGCGATGCGTGGCCCAGCAACTCCTGCACGGCGCGAAGGTCGGCTCCGGCATCGAGCATGTGGGTGGCGAAGGTGTGGCGAAGCGAGTGCACCCGGAGGCCGTCACCCCCGATGCCATCCAGCATCCGATGCACGATTCGCTGGATGCCTCGGGGTCCCAGGCGCTTTCCTCGCCGGCTCACGAATACGGCGCGGCGGTCTCCGCCCAGGCGGGCCACCGCCTCTCGCCGGAGTTGAAGATAGCGTCTGAGCGCGAGGACGGCCCGCGATCCCACCGGCACAATCCGCTCCTTCCGGCCTTTGCCCCTCACCTTCAGCTGATCGGAGAGAAGATCGAGATCCTCCAGGTTCATGCCGCTGAGCTCGGAGAGGCGGATGCCCGTGGAGTAGAAGAGCTCGAGTATTGCGAGATCTCTGGTTGGACCCAGCTCGTCGCCACTGGCCCTCGATTCGGCCCACTCGAAGAGCCGCTCGGTCTGGCTGCGGTCGAGATACCCCGGCAGACGCTTCTCCAGCTTGGGTACCCGGGCGGCTCGCGCGATGTTGTTGGGAACTCCGTGATGTTCCTGGAGAAACCGGTAGAGGCTCCGCACCGCCGACAGGGCCCGGGCGGCGCTCCGCTTGGAGAGCCCTTTCCGCTGCAGCTCGCCGAGGAAGCCCCGGAGCCCCAATCGATCCACCGTCTCCCAATTCCAGCTTCCGTAGTGCCGGTCGCAGAAATCGGAGAACGCGTCGAGATCCCGCCCATACGCCTTCACCGTGTGGGGCGAGACGTCGCGTTCCTTTTCCAGATGCTCAGGTACTCAGCTACTTCACGTCTCGGCATACAATTCCTGAACAATTCACCACAGAGGCACAGAGGCACATGAAGACGAGGCTCCTGGAGGCGATGGCTCACGAAATCGCGATGGCGTCCTTCGACCCGGTAAGAACAACAATAAGTAGTATTTTGTCGGGATCAGTCGCTGTCGCGATGGCCTGAGCGCTAACGAGTCAAAAGATCCCAGCTGTGTCGCTCTGTGCCTCTGTGCTGAGCTCCTGCCATAGCGTCCGTCGCGACCAACGATCCCTGACCGGATCCAACCAGGTCACCAAAGTCGGCCTGGGCTCGCTCCACCAGCAGCTCCTTCTTTCGGTCCTTCTTCAGTTTTCCCGGCAGCGGATCCAGTAAACCGAAGTTCGCGTTCATCGGCTGGAAGTGTTTTGGATCGGCTTCGGCCAGATAACGGTACAGCCCTCCCAGCATCGTGGTGGCTGGTGGGACCGCGATCGGCTCGCCGGAGAGCCGGCGGGCCAGGTTGATGCCCGCCAGCAGTCCCGTCCCCAGCGACTCGGTGTACCCCTCGACGCCGGTGATCTGGCCGGCAAAGAAGAGCAGCGTCGTCATCTCTTGCCGTCAGTCCCAGCGCCCAGCGCCGCCGGACTGTTCAAGTAGGAGTTCCGGTGAATGCTGCCGTAGCGGAGGAACTCGGCGGACTCGAGCCCGGGAATCATCCGGAACACCCGCTGCTGCTCCGGGATGCGGAGCCGGGTCTGAAATCCCACCAGGTTCCACATCTGCCCCGCCGCGTCTTCTCGCCTCAGCTGCACCACCGCGTGTGGATCCCGGCCGGTGCGAGGATCGGGCAGGCCCACCGGCTTCATTGGCCCGAACCGGAGCGTCTCTCTTCCCCGGCGGGCCATCTCCTCGATCGGCAGACAGCCCTCGAAGTAGGGAACCTGGTCGAAGTCATGCCCCGCGAACTGATCGCCCTCCAGTAACGCGTCGATGAATCGCTGATACGAATCGGAGTCGAGCGGCGCATTCAGGTAATCGTCACCCTGGCCCTTGCCGTATCGAGAGAGCGGGTACAGCCGCCCGTGCTCCAGCGAGTCGCCCGAGACGATCGGGGCAATGGCGTCATAGAACGAGAGCGCGGCAGCGCCCAATCGGTTGCCGATTGCCTGGCTCAGCCGTTCCGAAGTAAGCGGGCCGGTGGCGATCACCGCCGGGCTGGGCAGCTCGGTAGTCTCCCGGCGCACCAGGCTGATGTTGGGATGAGCGGTCAACCGGCGGTGCACCTCTTCTGAGAACCGCTGGCGATCCACCACCAGGGCGGTCCCTCCAGGCACCCGGACATCATCTGCCACGGGAAGGAGGACACTGCCCAACGCTCGAAGCTCCGCCTTGAGCAGGCCGTGGGCGTTGGTGAGGTCAACCGATTTGAAGGAATTGCTGCAGACGATCTCTGCCAGGCGATCGGTCTGGTGGGCGGCGGTCCGGGTGCCCGGCCGCATTTCATATAAGGTGACCTGGAACCCTCGTTCAGCGAGCGCCCAGGCCGCCTCCGAGCCGGCGAGGCCTCCGCCGACCACGGTGACGTTTGCCCGGGGAGTGACGGTCACCCCAGAGCGACCTCTTCGGGCTCGGCCACCACGAGCTGGTGCCCACACTTGAGGCACTTCCGCGTCTCGCCCTCTGCCTTGCTGATCTTCTTTTCCATACCCAGCCAGCCGCAGGAGGGACAGGTCTCCGGAACCGGTCGATTCCAGGTGGAGAAGTCACACTCCGGATAGCGCAGGCAGCCCCAGAACGACTTGCCCCGTTTGGTGCGCCGCTCGGTGAGATCGCCGGTGGGGCACTTGGGACATTTGAGTCCCATGGGAATCGAGCGGGTGCCCTTGCAGTTCGGGTACGTGGTGCAGGCGAGGAATTCGCCGAACCGCCCGGTCTTGATCACCATGGCAGAGCCGCAGAGATGGCACTTCTCATCGCTGGGCCGGTCCGGGACCTTCACCTTCTTCAGCGACTTCACGTAGTCGCAGGTGTCCTTGTACTTGAGGCACGCCAGGTAGGGACCGAAGCGGCCGGTTCGCAGCTCGATCTGGCTGCCACACTTGGGGCAGCGCTCCTTGGCCAGCTCCTCGGGGTTGAGTCCGTGGGCATCGGCCACCAGCGCCTTCATGTCGACCGCATTGAGGGCTTTGGTAAACGGCCCATAGAAGGCCTGGAGCACCCGCTGCCAACCCAGCTCGCCGTCTTCGATGCGGTCGAGCTCGTCCTCCATTTCGGAGGTGAACTCGACATTGAAGATTCCGGGGAACTTGCCGACCATGATCTTCTCCACCGTCTCGCCCAGCTCGGTGGGGAAGAAGCGTCTCTGGTCTACCTTCACGTATTCCCGGGCGGAGAGCGTTGAGATGATGGCGCTGTAGGTGGACGGCCGCCCGATGCCGAGCCGCTCCAGCTCCTTGACCAGACTGGCCTCGGAGAAGCGCGGGCGGCGGCTCGGTGAAGTGCTGATTGGGCGTGATCTCCCGGACCTCGACCTGGTCTCCCACCGCCAGCGGCGGAATGGGCGGGAGATCGTCCATGGTCTTGCCTTCCTCTTTTTCCCGGCCCTCGGTGTAGATGACGTGATAGCCGTCGAACAGGAGCACCGACCCCGTTGCCCGGAACAGGTACTCGCCCAGATCGAATTCCACGACGGTCATGTCGTAGACGGCCGGCGTCATCTGCGAGGCCACGAAGCGCTGCCAGATCAGCTGGTACAGGCGGTATTGGTCCGGCTCGAGATGTTGCTGAATCTGCTCCGGCCGCCGGCTGACGTCGGTGGGCCGAATGGCCTCGTGGGCACCCTGCACCCGAGCATTCTTCTTCGGGTTGTAGATGTTGGCTTCTTCGGGCAGGTACGACTTGGCGTAGTTCTTCTTGATGAAGCCTCTGACCGAGGCAATGGCCGTCTCGGATACCTGAGGTGAGTCCGTTCGCATGTACGTGATGAGACCGACCGGTCCGTCTTCGCCGACATCCATGCCTTCATAGAGATCCTGCGCGGCCCGCATGGTGCGGCGGGAGGAGAAGCCCAGCTTTTTGGCGGCCTCCTGCTGCAGCGTGCTGGTGGTAAACGGCGCCCCGGGATTCTTCTTACGGTTTCGCTTCTCGACCTTGGTGACGACGAACGGCCGGGGCCTGACTGCGTCTACCACGGCGCGGGCATCGGCCTCAGTGTGGAGCTGCGGCTTGTGGCCCCCGACTTTGGCCAGCGCGGCTTCGAAGGTTTGGCCATCCTTGGCGCAGAGCGCCTCGATGGTCCAGTACTCCTGAGGCTTGAACGCGCGGATTTCCCGCTCCCGCTCGACGATCAGCCGAAGCGCGACGGTCTGGACCCGTCCGGCCGAGAGACCGGTCTTGATGCTGTGCCAGAGAATGGGACTGGCCTTGTAACCCACCAGACGATCGAGAATGCGGCGGGCTTGCTGCGCATCCACCTTGCGATCGTCGATCTTACCCGGATCCCGGAGCGCCTCTTGAATGGCCTCCTTGGTGATCTCGTGGAACAGGATGCGGTGAGTACGAATGGAAGCGGGCAGGCCCTGCCGGATCTGTTCCGCCACATGCCAGGCGATGGCCTCTCCCTCGCGGTCCGGGTCGGTGGCCAGGTAAATAGCAGACGCGGCCTTGGCCGCCTTCTTCAGCTCGGCCAGAGTCTTTGTCTTGCCTTTGATGGTGACGTACTTGGGCTCGAATCCGTTCTCCACGTCAACGCCGAGCTCCCGGGTTGGCAGATCTCGCAGGTGCCCGACGGTGGCCTTTACGTCATAGCCCGAGCCGAGGTACTTACCGATGGTCTTGGCCTTGGTGGGCGACTCGACGATAACGAGCGCAGGACGGCCGTCCCCTCGAATCCGCGCGCCGTTGTTCTTGGCGCGACTCGCCTTGGGGGTTCGCGCGGGCGTAGCTGGGGCGGAAGCCTTGGCTGAGCCGGCATTCTGCTCAGGGGCTCTCCTTCCGGTGCGCCCGGACCTTCCGGTCTTTCCCGTCCTTCGCGTTCTCGTTGCCATAGACTCCAGTGTAAGTATCCGACTCATTCAACCATCAAGCCGGCAGGTAGCAAGAAACCCGCACCTCCGGGCCAAATGCAAGAACCTCGACCTCAGGACCCCGATCGGGCGAACCAGCCTCCGTGCTGCCTTGCCAAGGCCATGACCTCTGCCGCGACCGCCTCAGGCGGGGTGTTCTCGGTGTTTATCTGATGGTGCGCCTGCTTGTAGAACGGCTCCCGTTCCTCGAACAGCGCTCGCATCCGCTGGCTCGGGTCCACCCCCGCCAGCAAAGGACGGGCCTCACCCTGCTCGCAACGTTTCAAGGCGGTTGCCGGGCAGGCATCGCAGGTAAATGACCAGGCCGGCTTGCTTGGCCCCGTCCAGCTGGCCCGGCTGTGCCGCCCACCCCCCGCCCGGGACGATCACGCATGGGTCCCTGGCCTGAGCGGCCTTGACCGCGTCGCGTTCCATCTCCCGGAATCGCGGCTCTCCCACCATCCCGATGATCTGACTCACCGGCATACCCATCTCCCGCACCAGCAGCGCATCGATGTCGATGACGAAGGTGTTCAACGCCTCCGCCACCAGCTTGCCGACGCTGCTCTTGCCTGCTCCGGGCAATCCCACCAGCACGATATGGCGGGGCATCAGCCCTCCCTCGCCTGACTCCGCTCGAGCCAGCGGGAACCCAGCGCGGCCACGTAGCCGTCATAGTTCCGGCGCATTTCGACCAGAGAGTCGCCCCCGAACTTCTCCAGCATGGCATCGGCCAGCACCAGCGCCATCACCGCTTCGGCGATCACTCCCATTGCCGGAACCGCCGTGACATCCGATCGCTCGCTCACCGCTTTGGCCGGCTGCCCTGACGCGAGATCGACTGTGGCGAGGGGGGACATCAGGGTGGAGATCGGCTTCATTGCCACCTTAACAACAACCGGTTCCCCATTTGTGATCCCGCCCTCCAGCCCTCCGGCGTTGTTGGTCGGTCTCCGGAACCCCCCGCGGGGATCCCGTCCGCCCGCTCCCCGCCTGCCCGCGCTGTCCCGCCTTCGATCGGATCATGCACCTCGGAGCCCGGCCTACGCGCCGCCTCGAAGCCCATCCCGATCTCAACGCCTTTGACCGCTGGGATCGACATCATGATCCCGGCGAGCCGCCCGTCGAGCTTCCGGTCCCAGGCGACGTGACTGCCCAGCCCGACCACCACCCCCCGGGCGATGACTTCCACCTCACCACCAAGGGTATCGCCTGCCTTCTTGGCTGCGTCGATCCGGCTGATGATCTGGGCTTCGACGGCGGGATCGAGCACCCGGATCTCGGACCGGTCTGACGCCTGGTTGAGGGGTACCGGCAATTCCGTCCGGGGAACCTCGATCCCGCCCAGGGAAACAACGTGGCTCCCGATTTCGATCCCGAACTCGTCCAGCAGCCGCTTGGCCAGGGCACCTGCCGCCACCCGGGCCGTGGTCTCCCGGGCGCTGGCCCGCTCCAGGATATCCCGCGCGTCCAGCCGATCGTACTTGAGCACTCCGGCCAGATCGGCGTGGCCCGGCCGGGGACGGGTTACCCGGCGGCGGCGCAGCTCCCCGATCTGATCGGCGGGCTCATGGGCCATCACGTCTTCCCAATTGGTCCAGTCGCGGTTGGGAATCAGCATGGCGACCGGCGAGCCCAGTGTTTCGCCGGCCCGGAGTCCGGCCAGCCACTCGATCTGGTCGCGCTCGATCTTCATCCGGGCGCCCCGGCCGTAGCCCTGCATCCTGCGCGCAAGCTCCCGGTCGACCCACTCCGCTGATACCGGGAGGCCCGCGGGCAGACCCTCGACGATGGTGACGAGCGCCTTGCCATGCGATTCGCCTGCGGTGGTGAATCGAAGCATTGCAGCAGCTTCCGGGTTGAGGTCCGAGATCTCCCTATGATAACGAACGAGCCCGGCGTGCGCCGGGCTCGTCGTAGTTTACGGATGTCCTGGCCTGGCTCACTCAGGCGCGATGCCGTCGTCGATGATCCGGGGCGTGACCAGGATGATCAGGTCACGCCGGTTTTCCTCGTTCGTGCTGAAGCTGAACAGCTTGCCGATGATCGGCAAACCGGAGAGCAACGGGATGCCGCGAGCGGGTGTTGGTCACCTGCGGTGACGGTCAGGCCGCCGATCACCGCGGTCTCGCCGTCGTTCACCAGGAGCTGGTTCTCGGCCCGCTGGGTCTGGAAGACGAAGCCCAGGTCGGTGGCCGCGAGCGGCTGGATCGACGACCGCTCGGTGTGCAGCTCCATGGCGATCTGGCGGTTGCTGGTGACGTGCGGCGTCACCGTGAGCCGGATACCGGTCTCCTTGAAGATGCACGCTGGCCTTGGCATCGCCGCTGGAGCTGGCGTCGACCACGCGGACCGGGGTTTCCTCACCGACCAGGATGTCGGCCTTCCGGTTGTCCAGCGTGGTGATGACCGGTTCGGCCTGGATGTCGGACAGGTCGGCCCGCTCGACCGCGCTCAGGAACGAGGTGAGGGTGAATCCGCCCAGCGCAGTGGAGAAGACCAGGTCGATGGCGGAGCCGGCGACTGTACCGTTGGCGTTGCCGATGCCGGACAGCGCGTTGCCGCCGAGGTCGACGACGTTGACCTCGGGCTTGTAGAGTCTCGCCGGTGGTCGGATCGCAGCAGCGCTGGACCACCTTATTGAAGAACTGGTTCTGGTTGCCCAGGTCGTACTTGATGCCCAGCTCCTCGATGTCGGTCCGGTCCACGAACACCAGCTTGGCCTTGATCGAGACCTGCGGAGTACGTACGTCCAGTCCCCGCACGAACTCGGTGAGCTGGCCGATCCGGCTCCGGGTATCGGTGAGGATGAGCGAGTTGGAGTTATCGTCGGCAATGACCTTGCCGCGGCCCTTGGTCAGGCTGCCCTCGATGCTCTTGGTCAGGTCCTTGGCCTTGGCGTAGTTGATCCGGACCACGCTGGTCTCCAGCGGCTCGAGCGAGTCGAGCGACGCCAGCGCGGAGGGGTTGTCTACCCGAATGATGCCGCCCGCCATCTCCTGGGCGGAGAGTCCCTGCGCGGCCAGAACTGCCTGGAACGCCTGGGGCCAGGGCTGGTTCCGGATTTCGGCCGAGACCTCACCCTTGATGTCCTTGCCCAGGATGATGGTGCGCCCGCTGAAGGCGGCGAACCCGGCCACCACGTCGGCGATGCTGGCGCGGTCCCAGACCACGGTGATCCGCGGCTCTTCCACCGCAGTGGTGCGGACCAGCCGGCTGGCCGGCAGCTGCACTTCTGGCTGCAGGCGAGTCGTAGTCTTGGCGGTGACGGCCTTCCGCTGTTGCGGATCGTTGGACGACCAGGCCAGGAACGACTCGTCGGTGCCAAACGAGACCCGGATGGCGTCGGCCAGACGCTCGACGTGGTAGTCCATGGTCCGATCCAGGTCCATCACGATCCGAACCACATCGGGCGCAAACTGCGAGTAGCGGAGGTTCAGCACCCCGCCCCGCTTCACTCCATCATAGATGCCGGCGGAATTCCCCTTGAGCTTGGCGCCGACCACGTCGAGCACCAGCCGGTTGGGGCTCTCCAGCATGAAGTCGCGGACCTCGACCGCTCCGCGAACATTGACGATGACGTCGGCGCGTCCGGGTGAGGGCTGGACACTGACGCCCGTGACCTCTCCGCTCGCGGGGCCATCCGCGCGCGCCGCGGAGGTCACTCCGAAGATCGCGGCGGTGGCGACCATCAGGCGATAGACTCGGGTCATGGGGCTACGTCCTCCTGCTTCCGGAGAGAAAGGGTTTCCTGACGTTCAAAGCCGAAGTCCTCAATGGTGAATACCACGTCCCGTTCACGGATCTGCACCAGGCGCGAGCGGCCGACCTGGTCACCGGCACGGAGCTTGTGACGCTTGCCTCCGTCCTTCTCCCGGAACACCGCGATGCTTCCGCTGGGCGCCCGCAGATTCTGGTAGATGCCCACCAGCTGCAGGTCGGCCAGTTCCGGGCCGTTCTTGGCCATGTTGAGGAGCGAGTTGAACGGGTCCCGGGCCGCGCCGGAGTAGGCGAAGGTCTCCCGGGACAACTCCAGGTCCTTTGCTTTCTGAGCCGAATCCTGGGCGCCAGCATTGGCCGTGACAGAGTCGAGTGGTACCGGCATTGCGGCGGAGGGCTGCGGCGCGGCAGCCGGAGCCGGTTGCTCAGTCTCAGGCGCAGGCAGCCGCCGGCGCGGCTGGCGCGCCGGAGCCGCTGCGTGCACGGCAGAAGACGCTGTCGGCCTTGGGCTGCTGCTTGGCGGTGTCGCTCGAGGCGGCCGGTTGCGGCTGATTGGCGGCCAGCGTGCCTTGAGGCGCACCTTCCATCTGTTCGCAGGTCTGCTGGGCCTGAGTAGCGATCAGCTCCGGCGACGGAGCCGGCGCCTTCTTCCGCTTGGCGCTCTTCGTCTTCTTGACCGCCACCGGCTTCGACAGGTCGGCGCGCACCGAGTCGACGCAAGCGGCATGGCGTACCACGGCCAGCGAGTCGGCAATCCGGCGCGCCTTCCTCAGGCTGTCGGTCCGGGCGCGGAGAGCCACCAGCTTGGCCTGGGCCGCTTTCTCTTCCTTATCTCCGTTGAGCGCTCCCTTTATAGTGGAGCAGCCCCCCAGCGCCAGGGCGGTGAGGAGAGCGAGCGCGAAGGCGTTACGAGCCACTGGCCTCTCCTTCCGAGCTGGGGGATTTCACGTAGGTCCGAACCTGGAACTTGGCTTCCAGCAGCGCATCGGTGCTGTCGCCCAGCACCTTGGCAGTAGTGCTGGTGGCGGCGGCCACGGTGACATCATAGGGAACGATGATCCGCTGCAGGCTGGCCACGTCGGCCAGGAACTGGCCGATCTGATCGTAGCGGCCGATCACGGACATGTTGTACTTGTAGGTGTCGAACGGAGCGGGCCCCGGCTCGACCGGCTGAGGCACCACTTGCGACAGGGTGACTCCGCGGATCTTGCTGCGAGTCGAGATGTCGTCCAGCAGGTTGGGGACTTCGTTCCGCTCCGGCACCAGCCGGCGCAGCATCACCAGGCTGGCGCGGTAGGTCTCCAGCCGCTTTCTCACGTCGGCCACCGTACCCCGGGCCAGCTCCTTCTTGGCGCTGTCCGTGGCCGCCTCGAACTTGGTGATGGTGTCCCGCATGGCCACGATCCGCTCCCGAGTACCGGCAAGGCCCTTGATCCCGACCGCCTCGATGACCGCGCCGGTGTAGCCGATGTATCCCACCAGCAGCGCGAGCAGCAGGGCGAGCAGCGGTGTTCCCTTCTGTCCGGAGAGCTCCATGGTTACCTCACCGACTGGCTGAAGGGAGCCGTGCGGATGTAGGCAGAATCGGCTCGGTTATAAGAGGCCCGTATGGTGAACGCCGTCACCGGACGCTCCTTTTCCACGACCGTCATGGCGGAGACCGGAGTGACGTCCATGATCCAGGGCGACGCTTCCAGCTGCCGCAGGAACCGGGTGTAGGCCTGGATGTCGATGGTTCGGCCGTTGATCTGGAAGGTCAGCGCCGGCGGCGGGCCGGCCGGAGCCGAATCTGCCTTGGCGCCGGCCGGCCTGTTCTGCGCGGCGCCCGAACCGGCCGCCGGAGCGGACACGCCCAGATCTGTCAGCCAGGTGTACGCCGGCAAGGCCTTGGTGATCTCGTCGAGCAGATGGGGCCAGATGTAGCGGTCGCCATCAACGCTCTTGATGACGGTGATCTGTGCCAGCAGCGAGTCGCGGATCTTCTCCTGCCGCCGCTTGTCGGCCAGGAATGTCTTGAACCGCCGGTTCTCGGACCGGGCCTGCTCCAGGCGAGGCTCCAGCACGTAGAGTTGGCGGAGATTGTTGAGGTAGAGCAGGCCCAGCAACGCGATCACCAGGACCCAGGCGCCCACGGCGCCCATCAGAAGCGGGTCCTTGATCTTGGCGCTCAGCTCCTTGAAGACGCTCAGATTGTCCAGCAGTCCCTTCAAGGGATTGCCGGCGCGCTTCCGCCGCTGGCCCGGTTTGAGATTGACAGTAATCATGAGTCGACGGATCCCTGGGTCGGGGTCAGGCTGCGGTACGCAGAGCGAGTCCGATCGGCAGCATCAGCAGCGGGGCCACTTCGTCCACCTGCATGGAGTCGAAGACGCCTTCTGCCACCTGCAACTTCTCGATCGGGTTGGCGAGCTGCACCGGAATCTTGAGCCGGTCGCCCAGCGCACGGCTGAGCCGCGGGATCCGGGCGCCGCCGCCGGTGATGAAGATCCGGCCGATTCCGCCGGCCGACCGGCTGGCGGTCTGCAGGAATGCGCCGGCCCGCTCGATGCCCACTGCCAGCTCCTCGGTCCGGGTCTGGAGAAATCCTTCGGGGATCTCGCCGGCCCCGCCGCCCTGGAGCAGCTTCTCCGCCTCTTCCGCCGACTGACCCCGTTCGCGCTGGAGGTCCTCACGGAAGCGGCGGGTACCGACCGGAATGTCGCGGGTCAGCACCGGGACACCGTCGTCCAGGATGTAGATGTTGGTGTTCTCGTGCCCGATGTTCACCAGGCTCACCACCCCGTTCATGGCCTCGGGGTAGTTGATCTCGAACGCGTTGTGCAAGGCGAACGCGTCCACGTCGATGATGCTGGGCTGGAGACCCACGTCGGCCAGCAGGGCGAGCTTGTGATCCACCAGCTCCCGCTTGGCCGCGACCAGAAGTACGGTCATCTGGAGGCCCTCGCCGTAGGGATCCAGGATCTGGAAGTCGAGCTCGACGTTGTCCATGTCGAACGGCACGTGCTGCTCGGCTTCCCAGCGAATGACCTCGCGCGCGTCGGCCTCCTGCATGCGGTCCATCGTGATCTTCTTCACGATCACATCACGGCCACCGACCGCGACGACCACCTGCTTCGTCTTCACGCCGGCCGTGCCCATGCACTCCTTGATCGCTTCAGCCACGATCCCGGGGTCCATGATTTCGCCTTCGACGATGGCGTCGTTGCCGATCGAGGTGAACGCGACCTTGGTCAGAACCGGACCACCGGACGCGTGCGAAACCGCGACGAGCTTGATAAGGCCGCTCCCGATGTCGAGGCCGACCGTCGTCGCCTTGCGTCCGAAGAGTCCCATACGTGTCCGCGGGTTAAGGAGGCGTCAGGAAATCTTGGCGGTCAGAGGGCAACCGATGTGCCACACAAATTGCAGTTTGGTAATCGCTTACGCGACGATCATTTAACCGGGGAAAAATCACTGCGCTGCAGTAGCCTTAGTGCAGAGCATCTTCTCTTTCGCAAGCTGTCTCTCGGGATGCAGCAGTGGCGACAAAGTGTTGAGCAGCACTGCAAGTTCTGGCAGCTAGTACAGTTGGAGCCACGCCCGTTGCCCGATCGGCAGCAGAATCTGCGACCCGGAGGCGGAATCGGGCACCAGGCGCATCAGCAATCCCGCCGCGCCCGTGGCCAACTCAGCGCCAGCCCCATCGACCCGGGTGGCCCGGCTCTGGATCAGGAAGAGATTATCGGCCAGTCGGCCCACCTTCCGCTGCAACCGGAACCCCGGGTGGGGCGTGCCTGGTCCGAGATCCAGTGCCGCGCCTCCGATCGGAAGCACGAGCAGACTCGCTCCAGAGATCTCCGACACAACCTGCCACAGCTCGCCCTGAGCGAGCTCTGAGGCTTCGGCGGTGAGAAGTATGCTCCTGCCGCTCTGCTGCTCGAGCAGTCCCACCAGGAAATTGCCCGCGACCATGCCTCCGATGATGACCAGCGCAAACAAGGCAAGCGCAAGCGCGATTCCTCGTTCGGGTCGAGCCAACGGTCAGTATTGAGCATTCTTCAGCGTGATCTGTGTAGTCAGCGCTTCGGTCAGCGGACCGGCCGGAGAATTTCCGTCGTTTGTGCCGCTTCCGCGGATGGTTACGGTGATGCTCTTGACCAAGCCGGGAATTACTGTGGCCACCTGGGCGGCATCGGTATAAACGAGGCGGAACCCCTCAGTTGCTGCCAATGGCCCAAAGACCGGCTGGATGGCCTCGCCCGAGCTGAGTGACCGCATGCCCAGCCACCACTGCCCATCGGATTGATACGCTGCCAGCTCCATTGGCTCGTAGATGCGGACCGGCGTGCCACCGGGGATCGTACCGATGGCCGCCGGCAGCGTAAGGGAAATGGCAGGCTCTCCTGCCCCGCAGGTGCTGGAGCCAGTTACGGCCGAAATGCCCGCAGCAATCCATCCAGAGTCCGCCGGTGTCGGCATGCCCGAGAGGTAGAGCAGAGCACTATCCCGGCCCGGCTGCGGATCTCGATAGGCGAAAAAGGCGTTGCGGCTGATGCGCAGGAGCCCCGGCCGCCGACGTTTGGCAGGTGTAGCCAAAACCACGCATGGCTCGATAGGAGATAGCAGCCGGACCCAGGCTGAGCAGATCGTTTGCGGTGGCACTTCCTCCCGCTGCGGTGCTCAGCTCCCGCAGCTCGTTCCCCACGACGACTGCCGCCCCACGCACATTGGACTGAAGCGCTATGTGCTCCGCCTGACTCCGGGCCAGACGAACCGTGCTCAGCAGCATGCGGTACACCGATCCGCTGACCATCAGCAGCAGCACCATCGCCAGGATGGTCTCTGCCAGGGTGAACCCACGCCGGCCCGCGAGGATCAGCACGGAATGCCGGTTTCCAGCACCGCCGAGCGACTGCCGCGTATGGTGAGGTATGAGACGCTGACACGAACCTTTCGCACCGGGCCTGACGGATCGACGGTCCAGGACTGCCGAAGGCCGTCCTCCCACAGCGGCCCTCCGCTGGTAAAGCTGGGCGAGGTACAACGAGGCGATGTGGAAGCCGCAGCCATTCTGAGCTTCTCCACCCTGCGGGCAGCGAGCAGCGCGGCGTGAGTTTCTACCCTGCCTCGGCCAATCATTCGATTGACCATGGCGGAGGAGCCGCTAAGGGCGAGGATCCCGACGCCCAGAACGACCAGGGCGACCATAACCTCGATCAGAGTAAAGCCGGCGGTGGTTTTCACTGCTCACCTCCACTGGTTTGACGCTACAAGGTGCAGCAGATCCCAGCTGGTGCGGGTACCGGTTTCGTGCGGAGCGGGCTGAAGAGAGGCGGAACGCGGAAGGGAACGGCGGAAGGACGGAACGATGGAGACGACGGTACGTGGGTGAGCGTGGAGGGAAGCCGGTTGGCCTTCCGGCGCCCTCACGTTCCGTCGTTCCGTCTACGCCGCCGGTAACCGCCGAAGCTTGTAGAAGAGCGTGCGCAGGCTGATCCCCAGAAGATTCGCTGCCTGCCGGCGATTTCCTTTGGCCGCCTCGAGTGCCCGCTGAATGGCGGCCCGTTCGACCGCTTCGACCTGGGACTTGAGGTCCAGCGGCCCGGTGGGCGCACCGTTCGGCGCCGTCGAGGTTCCTTCGGTCAGAGCGAAGTCCTTGCTGTCGAGCAACCCGCCGGCGGACAGCACCGCCGCCCGCTCGACCGCGTTCCGGAGCTCGCGCACGTTGCCGGGCCAGTTGTGGTGCGTCAGCGCGACCAGCGCAGCCGGAGTTACGCTCACCGGATGACCCAGCCGCTGGGCGACCTGCCGGGCGAAATGGGTGAGCAGCTCGGGGATGTCTTCGGGGCGGTCGCGGAGCGGCGGAATGTGGAGCCGGACGACGTTGAGCCGGTAGTAGAGGTCGGAGCGGAACTCTCCCCGCTCCACCGCCTGCTCCATGGGCTTGCCGGTGGCGGCCAGCACTCGGACGTCGATCTTCTTGGACTCGCGGGCGCCCAGCCGGCGGATCTCGCCCTCCTCCAGCACCCGGAGCAGCTTGGCCTGGAGCGCCTGGGGCAGATCGGCGATTTCGTCGAGCAGCAAGGTGCCGCCGTTGGCCAGCTCGAAGAGGCCGGGATGGTCCGAAGTGGCGCCGGTAAAGGCCCCCTTGGTGTGACCGAACAGCTCGGACTCGAGCAGCTGCTCCGGGATAGCGGCGCAGTTGATGCCGGTAAAGCTGCGTTCAGCCCGCGGGCTCATCCGGTGGATGGCGCGGGCGATGACTTCCTTTCCGGTCCCACTCTCGCCGGTGATCAGCACCGTGGTATTGTGACGGGCGACCCGGGCGGCCAGCTCGATCACATCGCGCATGCCGCGACTCTGTGACACTACCAGATCGCCCACGGCGCCAATGCCCAGACTGGAGCGAAGCGCGTCAACCTCACGGCGCAAGCGCTCCCGCTCCTCGGCCTTCCGTACGGTGAGAATGACTTCGTCGGGCTTGAACGGCTTCTGCAGATAGTCGTAGGCGCCTTCACGCATGGCGGCAATGGCGGCATCTTCATCGCCGAAGGCGCTCATCATGATGATCAGCGCCTGCCCGCTTTCAGCGCGATAGCGCCGGAGAAAGCTGAGGCCGTCCATTCCCGGCATCTTCACGTCGCAGAGGATGAGCTCGAATTCCTCGGCAATGGCGCGGGCGAGCGCCCGCTCCGGGTCGCCCTCGGCTTCCACCCCGTAGCCGGATTCGCCGAGCAGCAGCGCCAGCGACTGCCGGAACCCCGCGTCATCGTCAACGATCAGCAGCCGCATCGGTCTCATCCGCGATTGGAAGAAATACCTTGAAGATGGCTCCACCTTCTCTCGCCCGATCGACCCACACGGTGCCTCCGCATTCGTGCACCGTCCGCGCGACTATCGCCAATCCCAGCCCGGTGCCCTGACCCGGATCCTTGGTGGTAAAGAACGGATCGAACACCCGTTCCCGATCCTCCTCGGGCACGCCAGGGCCGTCATCGGCCACGTACAGCATCGCTCCAGGAGTCCCCGGTAACAGCTCTCGCGGCCGCGGCTCCGGCAACCAGGTGCGCCTGGGATCCGGCTGATGCCCGTCGGCGTCGTCTCTCCGAGCTGGCGGTGCGGCGCTGGCTCACCAGGACCTTGGGCAGGGTACCGACCACCACCCGCCCTCCGGGATTTGCCTGGCACGCATTGACCACCAGGTTGACGATGACCTGTTCCAGCAGGTGCTGGTCGCCTGGTACCACGGGCGTGCGGGCGTCCAGCCGGATCTCGAACCGCTGCGCCCGCAGGAGTCCCTGGGCCTCCAGGAAGTCCATTACCTTCCGCACCGCGGCATTCAGATCCGTGCTGGCTGCTCGCTGAATGGCGGCACCCTTGGCGGACCCGGGCCGGGCATAATCCACGAGACCTTGCACGATCCGTTCGATCCGATCGATGGCCTGGCGCATGTCACCGGTCACCTTCGGATCGGCCCCGCGGCGCTGCAGCACCTCGATATAGGTTGCGAGGGCGCCGAGTGGGTTTCGCACCTCGTGGGCGACGCCGGCGGCGAGTCGGCCGATCCCCGCCAGCTTCTCCACTCGAACCACTTGGCTCTGCGCGTCCAGCAAGTTCTCCGCCATGATTCGATAGCGTCGCGCCAGCAGCTCCAACTCGGCGGTTTCCTGGGGCACATGCGGCCGGAAACTGGCCGGTGGTGAGAGCATCGGCTTCGGCGGTGAGTCGCTGCAGCGGCCGGATGACCATCCGGTGGACGGCGTAGCCGCCAAACAGCACGAACACCGTGGTGCTACCCAGCCAGAGAGCCAGCAGCGGGCCCAGCAACTCCGCCAAATCGTTGCCGGCAATGAGCACGGTGGTCAGCCCCACCATGGCCACTGCCGACGAGGTGATAAAACCCAACTCCATCACTAACGCGGTGCGGAGCGATACCCCTCTGCGCTTTGGCGGAGCCTCAGCCTGCGTGCCTGGTTCCGAGCTGCTCGCTGCTGCCAGGCCGCCCGGGAGATGGGCGACCACCGGCGCTACGGCGTGCACGCAATCTGGCCTTCAGCCGTGGCTGGTGCCGGCGCCGGCGCCGCGCCGACGAAGATCGCGCAGCTGCGGCTGGTCGCGAAGTGAGTCGCGGTGGCGCCCCAGCCGGAGGCGCTCACGCCGCTCAGGGTTACCGTCACGCCCGCCGAGGTCGAATACGGCAGGGCGGGATCGGGGAGCGGGCCGTTGTAGTAGGTCTGCGCGTTCGAGAAGTAGCCTTCCTGGGCCGCCAGCAGGTTGTGCAGGTCACCCCGCATGGAGGCCACAATCGCGCGCTCCTTACCGTTGGCGAATTTGGGCACCGCGATGGTCACCAGGATGCCGATGATCACGACCACGATCAGCAGCTCGATCAGCGTGAAGCCCTTTGCTGTCGTACCTCATCGGTGTCCCCTGGTGCGAGAACTGACGCTCGATACTCGAATGTCCGGCTGACGACCTACAGCCTCTGTCCATTGCTCACCATCATCGCTTATTCAGTGGCAGGTGGAGAAAAGGGCGGCACCCGCTAGGACACCGCCCTTCCCCCTAGACTACGCTGCCCTGGCGCTCAGCTTAGTAGCAAGCCGGCGCGCCCTCGGTGACTACAGCCGCGTTCGGAGTAGCGGCCGAACCCACGTAGATACCGCAGGTCTGGATCGCGCCCTTGATGGCGGCATTGGTGGCCGTGGCATTCCAACCAGCGGCGGTACAGGCACCCACAGTCAGCGGCGTTGCCGCTGGACGGCTGGAAGGCAACCGTACCACCGCAAGCACCACCCGCCACCGTGTTCACCTGAGCGGCGCCCAGGGTGGTGGAGTAGGTCTGGTTATCGCTGAAGAACCCTTCCTGCGCGGTAACCAGGTTCCGCAGGTCCGACTTCATGCTGGCAAGAATCGCCTTCTCCTTCGTGTTGGCAAACTTCGGAATTGCGATCGCGGCCAGAATGCCGATGATCACGACCACGATCAACAGCTCGATTAGGGTAAAGCCCTTGCGGTTGCTCATTACTTCCTCCGGTTGAAGTGGTGCGCGGTCATCGGTAATTCGGGATCGCTGAACACGTGGTGTAACCGGCAGCGGGTAAGGCAACACGTATGCCACCCCCCACCTCGATGTTCAACGTGATTCCGCTCCGCGAGTTAACTATCGATTGCACCCTCGAATGCAAGATTTCCCAGGGAAGCGGAGGCGGATTCTGCAAGAGCACCCAAGGGCGCCAGGCAGTGACGGAAGTTGCCTTCCGTCGGGCATTTGGTCGCATCCTTTCCGTGCCACGCTGAACCAATTCACGGTTTGCCGCACGGCCTGGGGAGAACGCCCGGGCCGCCGCGCTTAGCGGGACTGCGCTGGGCCCGATGAAATCGGATCCCGCTACGAAGTCGTGACCCGAGCATCACTTGGGCCTGAGGAGTCGGGAGTGCCAACTCTTGCATAGTTTTTGCCCGCCGCGCATTCCCACTCGCAGTCCACTTCCACCAGCTGGCCAGGGATCCCGCGATGATCAAGGCTCTGTACTTCCTGTTCGTGCTCTCCGGTGCGGCCGGCCTGATATACGAATCGATCTGGACCCGCTATCTCGGCCTCTTCGTGGGTCACGGCGCCTACGCGCAGATCATCGTGCTGGTGATCTTCCTGGGGGGAATGTCGCTCGGCGCAGTACTGATCAGCCGCCGGTCGGAGCGGCTGACGCCAGCCGCTCTATGGATATGTGGCGGTCGAGTTCGCGGCGGGATGCATCGGCCTCTTCTTTCACGACATCTTTCAATCCGTCACCAACTGGGCCTACGCCGGGATCTATCCGGCGCTCGCCGGCTCGAAGGCTCTGGTTCTGGCCAAGTGGGCCATCGCCGGCAGCCTGATCCTGCCGCAATCGATCCTGCTGGGGATGACCTTTCCGCTGATCACGGCGGGCGTGCTTCGACTGAGCAGCCGGCGGCCGGGCCGGGTCCTCTCCATGCTGTACTTCTCGAACAGCCTGGGCGCAGCGGTAGGCGTGCTGGTGGCGGGCTTTTACCTGGTGAATCTGGCGGGACTGCCGGGCACCCTGCTCACCGCAGCGATGCTCAACCTGCTGGTTGCAGCCGCAACGATGGGCGTGATCGTGCGGGCCCGCGGCTCAGAGTGCCGGCGAAGCGAGAGCGCAGGCCAGCCGCCTGCCTCCACTGCCCGGCTCAATCCCCGGCCAGCCTCTCGCTCGAACGGCTGCTGCTCTTTACCGCGCTGGGCACGGCGATAGCCTCCTTCCTTTATGAGATAGCGTGGATCAGGATGCTGGCGCTGGTAGTCGGCAGCGCCACTCATTCCTTCGAGCTGATGCTGTCGGCCTTCATTCTGGGGCTGGCACTCGGAGCGCTCTGGATCAGAAGGCGAGCCGACCGCAGTGTCGACTCGATCCGCAGCCTGGGTCTGGTGCAGTGGTGCATGGGGCTTCTGGCGCTGGCGACCCTGCCTCTCTATGTCTCGTCGTTCGAGTGGATCTCGTCGCTGCTCTCCACCTTTGCCCGGAACGACGCCGGCTACACCGGATTCACCATTGCCAAGTACGCGCTGTGCCTGATCATCATGCTGCCGGCCACGCTCTGCGCCGGGATGACCCTGCCGCTGATAACCCGAACCCTGATGGCGAACGGCTCGGGCGAGCGGGCCATCGGCGCGGTCTACGCCTGGAACACGCTGGGATCGATCCTGGGCGTGATGCTGGGAGGACTGGTGCTGCTGCCGGTGATCGGTCTCAAGCCAATGCTGATCGTGGCCGCGGTGGTGGACACCGGGATCGGCGTGCTGCTGCTCTCACAGAGCCGGTGCCGGCACCCCCAGGCTTCGCTGTCTGGTTCCCGCTGCTCTCGGCGTAGCGGCCGTGTTCATCGCGTTGATTGCCGGATTGCGTGCGGCTGGACTCCAACCTGCTCGCCAGCGGAGTGTATCGCACTGGAGAGATGCTGCAGCCGAACGACCGGGACATGCTGTTTTACCGGGACGGCCGCACCGCCACCGTCACGCGTCACCAGAACCAAGCCGGCCGGGTGGATCTACCCTGGCGACGAATGGAAAGCCGGACGCGTCGTTGCAGCCGACGTGGTATCCAGCCCTGCAGCAGCACGACGGCGCCGGTTCCCATGACACTGGATGCCGGACCCAGACCCTGATCCCTCTGGTGACCCTGGCCCACGCACCCCAGGCCAAGACCGCGGCAGTGATCGGACAGGGCAGCGGAATGTCCTCCCACCTTCTGCTGGGCAGCCCCACGTCTGCGCGAATTGGTGACGATCGAGATCGAGCCGCAGATGATCGCAGGCTCTCGTCTCTTCTACCCGGCCAACAGGCGCAGCTTCGACGATCCACGCTCCCAGATCGTAATCGACGATGCCAAGTCCTACTTCGCCTCCGAGCACCGCCGCTACGATGTAATCGTCTCCGAGCCGTCGAACCCCTGGGTCAGCGGGGTTTCCGGCCTGTTCACGACGGAGTTCTACAGCCGGGTCAAGAATTATCTGAATCCCGACGGGGTCTTCGGGCAGTGGATCCACGTGTACGAGCTGGACGACGGGCTGGTGCTCAGCGTGCTGGCGGCACTGCACCAGAACTTTGCCTCCTATGATGTATATCAGGTCTCGCACGGCGACCTGCTCATCGTGGCCAGCAACCGGCCCCGGCTGTCAGCGCCGGACTGGTCGGTCTTTCAGTATCCGATGCTACAGAAGGATCTTTGCCGGTTCGTGGCGCTCACGCCCGAAGTGCTCGAAGGATTGCGGCATAGCCGGCCGCGACGAGCTGGGAACGCTGCTCGAGGCCTATGGCGCCAACTCTGATTTCTATCCTACGCTCGATCTCGGCGCCGAGCGCCGGCGTTTCCGGCGGGATTTCGCGGTCGGTTTCCCCACGCTCTCCGCGGAGTGGTTCAATGTTCTGGCCTCGCTGAAGGGGGCCCGGACCGCTCCAGGTGGAGAGGCGATTCCGGCCCTGCCCGAGGTTCCCCGGGTTCGGGTCCGCTCGCTCGGAGCGCTGCTCCGGTCCCGGAAGTTCCTGGCCCCGACCGACTCAGCCTTTGGACCGGTCAGCCGCGACGCGATGTACCGGTGGAACCAGTGGCAGGCCGGAGTCGGTTCGGATCAGCCGCCGGGGAACTGGGAGGTCTGGCTGGAGCAGGCCAACGCCATTGACCAGCTGCGCAACGGGGGGACGGCAGGAGTGGCGGATGAAAGCTTTTATGCGGGTCTCTACCGGGTGATGGATCGCTACAAGGCGCCCCAGGTGGTCCGGGACGTGGTGATGTTCCGCCACGCCATCGCCACATGGCAGTTCAAGGATGCGGTAGACGCGGGGGAACGGCTGCTGCCGGTCGTCACGTCTCAACGGCGCTGGATTGGAGCGGATGAGTTTCGGGACGGCTTGGTGCTGGCGAAATTGCATTTGCGAGACGCCGCGGGGGCGCAGCGCAGATTCTACCAACTCGCGCCTCTGAGCACCCGCAAACCGGCAGATCTTCGGTCTCAGCTGCTCGAGGCCTACGTTACCACCGCCGCCCAGTCTCAACCCAACGTGGCGCAGCGGTAGGAACGTGGGAACCTGAGGAACGACGGAACGTTTTAAACCTTCACTTCCACTTGCTCCTCGTAGCGGCTGAGCTTGCGGTACAGGGTAGAGGGGTCGATGCCGAGCACCTCGGCGGCGCGGGTCTTGTTTCCGCCTTCGGCCTGCAACACCCACATGATGTAGGCCCGCTCGATCACCTCGAGAGTGGGGTTTCTATAGGACCGCTCGGCCACCAGCGGCTCCTTCCGCCGTTTGGTGATCCGCTCCGGCAGCGAGGCCGCCTCGATCAGGCTGCCCCGGGTCAGCACCACGCGCATGCTCCAGCGCATTTTCCAGCTCGCGCACGTTCCCCGGCCATTCATACACCATCACCGCATCCAGAGCCTCCGCCGCTAGTGCCTTCGGGTCGGTCCCGGTCTCGGCGGCCAGGTTCTGCAGCAGCGCTTCGATCAGGAGCAGCAGATCGTCCCGGCGGTCCCGGAGCGGCGGCAAGTTGATGGCGATGACGTTGAGCCGGTAGAACAGATCGGACCGGAAGTTGCCGCGGCGGATCTCCTCTTCCAGCTCCCGGTTGGTAGCGGCAATGATCCGGACGTCCACCGGAATCGGCTCGGTGGCCCCGACCGGTATGGCCTCACGCTCCTGGAGCACCCGAAGCAGCTTTACCTGCAGCGAGGCGGGCATCTCGCCGACCTCGTCCAGGAAGAAGCTCCCGCCCCGGGCGGCTGCAAAGAGGCCTTGCTTGTCTCGAACGGCGCCGGTGAACGATCCCTTGACGTGTCCGAACAGCTCACTCTCCAGCAAGTTCTCCGGAAGCGCCCCGCAGTTGATCGAGAGGAATGGACCATCACTCCGGCTGGACAGGTTATGGATATACCGGGCGATGACCTCCTTACCGGTTCCACTCTCCCCCTGGATCAGCACCGTTGAGTCGGTCGGCGCCACGTGCTCGGCCAGCTTCAGCACATCGAGGAAACGTTTGGATTTCCCGATCGGGCGGGTGATGGTGGTTTTGTCGCGCCGGCGGATCTCCTGCTTCAGCTGCGTGTTCTCAACCTTGACCGCCCGGTACTCGCAGGCGCGCCGGAGGATGGCCACCAGCTCATCGTTGGAGAACGGCTTCTGGATGTAGTAGAAGGCCCCCGAGTTGACGGCGCTGATGGCGCTTTGCAAGGAGGCCTGGGCAGTCATCAGAATGACCGGAGTCATCGCGTCCTGCTCCCGGGCTGCCTGCAGAATGTCCAAACCCGATACCTGGGGCATCCGCACATCAGAAAGGATGATGTCGTGGGTTCCCGACCGGATCTGCTCCAATCCCGCCTTTCCTCCCTGGGCGGTAGTCACCTCGAACCCTTCGTTTCGGAGAAGGATTCTGAGGGTATCGAGAATTCCCGATTCGTCGTCAACGACCAGGAGAGACGGCTTCTGACTCATGCAGCATCCTCCGCCACCATCTTGGCGGGCAAGAATATGGTGAAAGTGGTACCGGACCCAGGTCCGGAATCGACCAGAACGAGGCCCCGGTGGGCCTCAACCGCGCGCTGAACGATGGCAAGCCCCAGCCCGCTCCCGCCCGAACGGCCGGAGACGAAGGGCTGGAACAGCCGCTCGCGGACCTCTTCGGGAATACCCGGCCCATTGTCCCGTACCTGAAGCCGAACGGCGTGCTCCAGATCCGTCCCGTGCGGAATTTCGGATGACTGGGCGGCGCCGACGGTAATGGTGATCCGAATGGGCCCCCGGGCCGCCTGCACGGCGTTGAGCACCAGATTGGCGACCACGCGGTGGAGGAGATCCTCATCGCCCTCCAGCGGGGTATGCCCGCCTTCCACGGCAATGACCGCATCGGGACGACAATCCGGGTGGGCCCGAATCAGACGCACGACGGCGACGACCACGGAATGGAGATCCACCGGCGCAAAGTGAGTTGCTCGCACCCGGGCAAAATCGAGGAACTCGCTGAGCAGACGGCTGAGCCGGTCGCTCTCCCTCACGATAAGGCCGGAGAGAAACCGCTCGTCGTCGTCCGCGTGTTTCGAGCGGGCCAGCTGCTCGACCGAGCTTCTGATGGAGGCCAGCGGATTACGAATCTCATGCGCCAGCGACGCACTCAACTCGGCCACTGCCTCCAGCCGCTCGGCTCGCATATGCAGCTCCTGCACCTCTTTGAGGTCCGAGATGTCGGTAAAGATGGCCGTGACCGAGGGAGCCTCCTGCGCTTCCTGGCGAAAGGTCGTGGTGCTCAATCCGATGGGGAACATTCGCCCGGCGCCCTGTACCACCATGCCCTCGCCCCGACTGATCTTTCGTCCGTTACGAATCCCGGCCACGGCGGCGGCCCAGAGCTCCGAGGAGCGGCTCTTCAGCTGATCCAGCACTGGTAAGCCGATCAGGGCCTCGCCATCGAGGTCGAGCAGGCGCTCTGCGGTGGGATTGATGAAAGCCAGGCGGCCAAACCCGTCTACTGTGAGCACACCCGAGCGAATGTTTCGCAGGATATCGTCGGCCTCGAGACGTACCCGCTGCAACTCGGTGGCGAGAGTCGCCTGCTCCATTCCAGCTTCGCGCAGGCGGTGTCCCAGCACCGCCACGATCGCGAACACGAGATTGAACACGCCAATCTGCGCCCAGGACACGGTGTCGAGTGCGGCCCCGTGGGTCCAGATGGTGTCTCCCAGAAACAGCACCGAGGCGAGAACGGCAGTCACTGCCACCCAGCCCGGCGGCAGCAACAGCGAATAGGCGGCTACCACTAGCACGTACAGCGCGGGAAAGGCGGATTGAGGCTGTCCGGTAAAGTGGAGGATGGTGGTAACCAGACCCAGATCAACCAGAGCCTGGATAAAGAAAAAGGCGTTGGTCGGTTTCCGCCGGAGCAGAAAGATCGTTCCCGCCCCGTACAACGTGAACATCAGGGCAAACACCACCGAGACGCTCACGATGAACGATTCCTGCGGACGCTCGGTCCAGACCAGCCCGGCGCCGAGCAGGACTCCCGTGGCCAGCACCAGCCGGCCAGCGAACAGCCAGGTTAGCAGGGTGCGCTGATCGGGAAGTGTGTTCTTCCCGGGCCGGCGCCGGTCCGGCACCGTGGGGACGGCCGCCCGTCCAGACGGAGCGGAGATTGCCATCGAACCTCGGAGTAGCTGGGAGCTCGGAGCTCGGGGCTGAGAGCCTGGGGCTCTGAAGAGAGGCTCCAAGCTCCTGGCTCCTGGCTCCTAGCTATCGTGGGGGACAGCCGAAGATAGGGAGGGCGACCGGGCATCCGGTAGTGCCCTCTATAATTAGAAATGGTCTGGACGGTCTATCTTGCCCGCTGCGCCGATGGCAGTCTGTACACCGGGATCACCACCGACCCGGTACGCCGGCTGGCCGAGCACAACCGAGGGTGCGGCGCGGCTTATACCCGCTCCAGGTTGCCGGTTGTTCTGGTGTACCTGGAGCAGGCGGAAGACCGTGGACAGGCGCTTCGTCGAGAGCACGCCATCAAGCGGATGAGCCGCGCTGACAAGGAGGCGTTGTCCCTAAGCCGGAGCTGAACCGCGCCGCTCAGTAGAACCGCTGCCGGCAGCTCGAGGTGCGCCTCCGAGCCCTGCGCCGGCCGGTAATTCGGACAGGGAGCTGGGCGAGTCCAGGTGTGCTCCGTCATCCACTCCCACACCCAGACGATCCACCAGCTCCCCACCCAGCCAGGCAGTTCCCAGCGAGATGACCACCGCCGTAAGCGCGGCCACGATGGCTCCCGTGGGTGGCACCTCCGGATTCTCCCTCCGCAGCACCCAGCTCAGGATGAACAGACCGACCACTATCACATTGCCGATACCATGCCAGAGGCCCACCCTGCGGGCGCGAGTTCCGGCTGGGATCGCGATCCAGTCCAACCAGCCGAAGGCCGCCGCGGCCAGGCCTCCGATGATGCCGGCGCCAATCATATAGTAGGCGACAAGGGTCCATTGCGAGTTGCTCGACACCAGATAGATGATGTCGAAGATGACCGACGTCGCCAGGAGCCCGAGCGGAAACACGATCAGCATCGGATGTACCGGATGTCCGGCGAATTTGACCTTGCTTTCCATATATGGTCTTCCTCTGCCCTGGGCTATGATCCCGTTCAGCTGCCGAGTTGTTGCTGCACCTTCTGGAGACTGCTCAGGTGCCCCTGCATCGCGGTAAGTGTCTTTTGCAGGTAGGCCTTGACCTGCTCATTCTGCAGCGATGGCATGATCTGGGTCTCGATCTTCTCGATGTTCGCCTGGTGATCGTCTATTTCATGCTGGACGAACGCCTTGTCGAAGTCGCTCCCGGACTTGCCTTGTAACTCCGCCGGCATGGCGGCACTATCTGCCGCACTGACGTTTCCCCCCTGGGCCGACGTCAGATTGACGTTGAGCTTTTGGGCGAGGGCCTTGACCTCCTGGCGGTTCTTCGTGTGATCGGCCTCGAGCTTCTTGGCAATCTGCTTGACCGCAGCCGAGCTGGCCTTCCTGGATGCCAAGGTGGAAACCTGGATTTCCGTGGTGTTCGCCACGTTCATCTGAGAGAGGACTCCCTCGGGTGTCACTGCGGTGTTCCCGCCTACGGCAGTAGAGGAGTCGCCCGACATGGACATGGTGTCGTGGCTGCTCATCCCGCCCGGCGCGCTGTCGGCCATGCCGGTGTCGCCGCCTCGTCGATTATCCCCCGGGGAGCATGCCAGCAGCAGGCCAAGTGCTGCAGCCGGGAGCCAAAGAGTCTTCATGGAACCTCCGTTTCTAAATACCTAGGCCTGAAGCACTTAAATGGGTGAATCGCGGCCTTCGAAGGACGGCGCTCGGTTCACCGCGATCCGGTTCGGCCGGATCCGGCAGCAAAAATGCGGGACCGACCGGCCCGCATGATGTGACGCATGACCTGCTGATTCTTACGCCGGCTTGGCGTCGAGGACTTCCCGGACCTTGACGATGAGGCTCTCTGCGGAAAACGGCTTCTGAAGAAAAGGAACCTGGAAGTTGTTCATTCCCGGTTGCAGCTTATCGGCCTCGGAGTAGCCGGACATGTAGAGCAGCCTGAGCTCGGGTTTCCTGGCCTTGAGCTTCTCCGCCAGCGCCAGGCCGCCCATATCAGGCATTACCACATCGGTCAGCACCAGATCGATGCTGTCTCCCAACTCGCTCAGCAGGTCCAGCGCCTCTTCGCCGTTATGAGCTTGAATGACAGTGTAACCCTGGTTGAGGAGCACCCGGGCCGCCACGCTGCGTACTGCGTCTTCGTCTTCAACCAAGAGAATGTGTTCGGAGCCCCGACCCGGTCGGCTCGGTTCCAGCGGGATCTGGTCAAGCTCGTCTTCCGCCTCGACCCGCGGAAGGCAGATCTTGAAGGTGGTGCCGCGATCAGGCTCGCTGTCGACCCAGATGTAACCTCCGCTCTGCGCCACGATTCCGTACACCGTTGCCAGGCCGAGGCCGGTGTTCTGGGTAACGGGCTTGGTGGTGAAGAACGGCTCGAACAGCCTGGCCTTGACCTCCGGGCTCATGCCGTGCCCGGTGTCGCTCACCAGCAGCATCACGTATGGTCCGGGCGGGATATCGAGTCCCACATGTCGGTAGGCGTAGCCCTCGGGCAGATCGACGTCCAGCGTCTCGATGGTGAGGCGGCCGCCCCCGCGCATGGCGTCGCGAGCGTTGAGCGCCAGGTTCATGACCACCTGCTCCATCTGACCGTAGTCAGCCTCAACGCCGCCCAGTCCCACAGATAGTCGGGTCACCAGCCGGATGTCCTCGCCCAAGAGAGGACGGAGCATCCGCTCCATTCCAGCCACCACCTCATTCAGGCTGAGCACGTGCCGAGCCACCAGCTGCTGCCTGCCAAAGCCGAGCAGCTGCCTGGTCAGGTGCATGGCCCGCTCGGCCGCTTTGCGGATCTCGTCGGCGTCGGCCCAGCGGGGATCGGTGCGATCCAGGGTAGTCAGCAGGAAATCGCTGAAGCCCATGATGATCATCATCATGTTGTTGAAATCGTGGGCCACCCCCCCGGCCAGCCGGCCGACTGCCTCCATCTTCTGTGCCTGGCGGACCTGTTCCTCGGCCCGGCGGCGTTCGGTCAGATCCTGGACGTTGACGGCGTAATAGATGATGTGGCCATCCGCGTCTCTCACGGCGGTGGCGTCGATCAGCGCGGGAAACACCTGGGTGTTCCGCCGAACCCGTTCGGTCTCCCAGATCTGATGGCCCCGCTCATCGAAGAGAGGATTCATGCGCGGAAACTCGTGGGGGGAGGCGGAGAGATCCGCCATCGGCTTGCCGGGAAGCTCCTCGACGCTCCAGCCGTGCATGGCGGCAAACGCCGGATTGACGCTTTCGATGGTGCCGTCGGCGCTGACGATCGCGACGCCCCAGCCGGCATGCTCGAAGATCCGGGCCCAGCGCTGCAGCTCCTTTCCCACCTCGACTCGTTGGCTGATGTCCCGGCCCACTCCGACGATCCCGTTGATTTCGCCGTAGGGTCCGTGCAGCGGTGAGAGGGTGGTTTGCATGTGCCGGACGCCGTGCGGCGCGCGGAGTGTCCATTCGTAGGTGACCGTCTCTCCCGCCAGGGCCCGCAGGTTGGCGGCCTCGTGCAGGTCGGCGTCGTCCTCACCCACGATTTCCCGGGTGGTCCGGCCCACCAAGTGTGCGGGGTCGAAGCCCTCTCGCTCCAGGAACCGCCCGAACACGTCGACGCAGCGCTGCTCGCGGTCCAGCCGGAACACCACATCGTCGATCGACTCGACCAGCTGCCGGAATCGCTCTTCACTGGCTCGCAAGGCGTGCTCGGCGTGGATGCCGTCCGGGAGCTCCCGGGCATAGCAAACCAAACCGTTATTGGTTGGGGCGATTCGGAGGGAGAACCATCGATTGAAGGCGGGGAGAAACTCTTCCAGCTCGACGGCGGTGCCCTGGGCGTGGGAGCGAAAGGCTTCGGCCTGGATCCGGCTGCCGGCCAGCCCCGGAAGCGCGTGCCAGATGTTCTGCCCGATCAGCCGAACCCGCGGTACTCCCATCCGCGACAGGATTGCATCGGCGCCAGCGTTGACGTGGCTGACCCGCCATTCATGGTCGCATCCGAGGAACGCCTCGTCCATGCCGTCGAGAATCTGGGCCGTGTGCCCGGCTTGAGGATTCTCCCGCAGCAACACCGTGAGCCCGTCGTCCGAGGGATAGGCTCGCACCTCCACCGATCCGCGGGTGCCGACATCGGGAACCTCGTGCACCACCGCGGTCTGATCGGCATATGCGCGATGCAGCGCCCGGCCGAGCAGTGAGTCGGCCAACGCGGGACGGTCCCAGATGACAGTGCCAAGTAAATCGGTGGAGGGAGTACCAGAGAGACGGGAGAGCACCCGCTCGGCTTGCCGGTTCAGATAGGCGAAGCGCCAGTCAGGGTCGAGGGCGAAAATACCTTCGCCTATGCGCTCGAGCAGATCCAGCGGTTGGGAAGCGTTAAGCAACCGATTGATCCTGCATGTGAGAGGGCGCTCTCAAACTAGAGCATGCCGCCCCCGAAGCCAAGCTCACATCGGCGATTCGCCACTGCTGATGGCTTCCTCCGGGGCCGGCGCGATGTCTGCTTGAGCCTGGGTGGTGATCGTCCCTCCGTATAGCGCGCGATAGATCTCCTCGTTCCGCTGAATGACCCGCACGTAGTCCCGGGTCTCGACGAAGGAGATCTGCTCGGCAAAGACTTCCGGGTCATTTACCCCGATCCGCTTGGACCAGCGATCGACCCGAGGGACGCCCGCGTTATATGCCGCGAGGATGTGGGCGGGCTGATCATACTGGGCGAACAGCTCGCGCAGGTGGAAGGTGCCCAACTGGAGGCTGACGTCAGGCTGGTAGAGCAGCACCGGATCCCAGACCGGATAGTTGAGCTCCTTGGCCAGGCGTTCCCCCAGCTCCGGCATGACCTGCGCCAGGCCGCGGGCGCCGGCCGATGATGTCGCAGCCGGATTGAAGCTCGACTCCTGGCGAATCAGGGCGGCCACGAAGTTGGGATCCAGCCCCTTCTCGGCCGCCTCGGCCAGCAGCGCGTCGGCATGGACCACCGGATAGATCAGGCGGTAGGTCCGGGCGTCGGCCGACGCGCCCAGCGCCAACGCCTTGCGCGCGAGTTGAATTGCGGGTGCGGCCATGCCTTGCGCGCGAAGTGCGTTCGCGAGCACCAGCAGTCGTTCCGGCGAGGTGTCGGGTGCACGGACCAGACGGTCCAGCTCCCAGCGAGACTCCTGCAGCAGGCCCATGCGGGAGAGCAATGCCGCCCGGGAGACTCCTCGATCGATCACCGGATCTGAGGCAAATGAATCTGCAGCAGCGGGCGGCGACCAGGGATCATTCCCCAGCCGGTTGGAGCTGAGCGTGGCGTAATAGGAAAGCGGGTCGCGGGTAACCACAGCCAGCCAGCGTGCCCGGGCCGTGATACTGTCTCCTCCTGCAGCCCAGGATCGTCCAGCCCAATACGCCGCGGCCAGGGCCTCATCGCTTCTGGGCCAGCGTTCGGTCAGACTGTCGAACTCGCGAGCCGCCTCCTTCGAGTGGCCGCTCAGGAGAGCGATCATGGCGGACCGGAAACGGGCAGTGGGCGCGAACCGGCTGGTCGGATACCGGCTGGCCACCAACCGGTAAAGGCGACGCGCCTTGCCATCCTCCCGATCGTCCGACGCCAGATCGGCGAGGAGGAAGTACGCCGACGCAGCCGCGGTGGTGTCCTTGGCGTAAGAGTGGGAGACCCGGGCCAATGCGGCACGGCCCCGCTCGAGCTGTCCGTCACGCACCAAGGCACGGGCGCCCTGGTAGGCGGCGAGCGCCGCCAGGTTCCGAGGCGAGTGGACCTGTTTGAACTGGGCCGCCGCCTCGCGATTCCGCTTCAGCCGGGTGAGCGCGTTGGCGTAGTCGAAGCGGTCCTGACTGTTGCCCAGATTGCGACTTCCGGCCCGGGCGAATCCTGCGGCCGCACGGGCGGCGAGCCCCGCATCAGAAGCCGCTCGGGCGGCAGTCAACTCTTCCTGTGGGGACAGCGGAGCAAAGGCGCTGTCAATCAGGACAAGCGTCTGCCGTGCCGCGGCGGGTGAGATTCTGCCGGAGAGCAGAGCAAAGGCCTCTTCCCGTATGGTGGCATGCGCGGCGCTGTCGGAGCTCAAGGCCAGACGGAGCCGCAAGGCGGTCAGCGACTCTCCCAGCACCACGTATCGCCGGGCCGCCTCCGCCCGGTCACCGATGCGCTCGTACGCGGCGGCTTCGGCCCACGGCACCCGCGTCCGCGGCAGCGGATCCTGAATCGCGGCGTAGAGCCGGGCCCGCGACGTACTGTCTGAAGTCACGCTGGCCGCACGCAGCCGGAGCCAGTCGGCTATCTCCGGCAGGCGCTGCGCGGCGCGCAGGTATACGGTTCCCGCGCTGTCTCGGGCCTCGGTTCGGTCGAGTGCGGTGGCCAGCAGCATGAGACGCTCGCTCGAGGTAGGAGCGCGTTTCAAGGCTGCGGCGGCATGTTCCAGGGCGGTGCTGTCCTCATTCCGCTCCAGGGCGGCCCGGGCCAGCAGTACCCGGGCGCGACCCTCATACAGCGAATCGATCCAGGACTCACCTTGCAGCAGCTGCAGCACCTCGTTCCAGCCGCCCCACTCGCTCGCGGCCGTAGCGGCCAGGAATACCGCAGCCGGGCTCCGACTGGAGGAATCGCGCAGGATAGGATCCAGGAGGCGGGTAGCCTGCCAGGGCCTTCCCCGGGCGAGGGCTTCTCCGGCTCGCGCCAGGGTGGAATCGACGGCAGTGGCAACCTCGCCCGTGTCCGCCCGGAAGGTCGCTGGCGGTTGCGACGTGCCAATGGCAGCCAACCAGAGCCACATATGAATGAAATGCGTCACGGCATGCCCGTTGATGAAAGACGTAGTCTGCTGCAGCCCCGCAAATGCCGCGCCGCCGTAGACTTAGCCCCAAGGCCCCCAATCCAGGGTTGCGGCCTCGGATTCTGCCGGGGAGCCGCTACTTTGCACCTATGGACGAAATCGAGGACAAGACCAGAGTCGACAAATGGCTGTGGGCGGCACGGTTCTATAAAACCCGATCACTTGCGGCCGAAGCTGTGGCGGGGGGGAAAGTCCAGGTCAACGGAGAGCGGGTAAAACGAGCCAAGCCGCTACAGGTGGGCGACGAGATTCGAATCCGGCAGGGGCCGTACGAGCATCACGTGATAGTCCGGGAGCTGGCAAGCCAGCGCGGCCCGGCGGCTCGAGCTCTGCAGCTCTATGAGGAAACTCCGCAGAGCCGTGCCGCGCGCGAGGCCATGGCGCTGCAACTGAAGAGTCTTCACTCGGCGTTCGTGCCGGATCGGGGCCGACCGACGAAAAAGGACCGCAGGGAAATCAATCGACTAAAAGGCCGTGGGCGGTAAACAGTAACGCTTCACATGTTCTCCACCATGGCGCGGCCGAACTCGCTGGTTTTGAGCAGAGTGGCGCCGGACATCAGCCGCTCGAAATCGTAGGTTACCCGCTTCTGGCCAATCGTCTTCTCCAGCGACCGGATGATGAGGTCGGCCGCCTCGTGCCAGCCGAGATAACGAAACATCATTTCACCCGAGAGAATTACCGAGCCGGGATTCACCTTGTCCTGGTTGGCATACTTGGGCGCGGTGCCGTGGGTGGCCTCGAATACGGCGTGACCGGTGATGTAGTTGATGTTCGCGCCAGGAGCGATGCCGATTCCACCCACCTGTGCGGCCAGGGCATCGGAGATATAGTCGCCATTGAGGTTCATGGTGGCGATGACGCCGTACTCCTTGGGCCGGGTAAGGATCTGCTGCAGAAAGGCGTCGGCAATGACGTCCTTGATGACCAACCCGCCCGGCAGTCGAGCACCAGGGTCCGCCGTCCAGCTCAGTAGCGCCATACTCCTCGCGGGCCAGGGCATAGCCCCAATCACGAAATCCGCCTTCGGTGAACTTCATGATATTGCCCTTATGCACCAGGGTGACGCTCTCGTACTTCTGGGCCAGGGCATATTCGATGGCAGAGCGGATCAGTCGCTTCGAACCCTCCTCGGAAATCGGCTTGATCCCGATGGCGCTGCTCTCGGGGAAGCGGATGGACTGGACGCCCATCTCCTCCCGCAGAAACCTGATCACCTGTCTGGCCTCTTCGCTCCTGGCCTTGTACTCGATTCCGGCGTAGATGTCCTCGGTGTTCTCCCGGAAAATCACCATATTGACGTCCTGGGGAGCCTTGACCGGCGAGGGAACTCCGGGGAAGTACCGGACCGGGCGAACGCAGGCGTAGAGGTCCAGCTTCTGGCGAAGCGCCACGTTCAGCGAGCGGAAGCCGCCTCCAACCGGCGTGGTAAGCGGGCCCCTTGATGGCAACGAGGTAGCGGGAGATGGCGGCCAGGGTCTCTTCGGGAAGCCAGCTGCTGGTTTGATTCTTGGCCTTTTCGCCGGCCAGCACCTCCACCCAGGCGATCCGACGTTTTCCGCCGTAGGCCTTGGCCACGGCGCCGTCGAATACGAGCTGGGAGGCGCGCCAGATGTCCGGTCCGGTGCCGTCGCCCTCGATGAAGGGAAGGATGGGCTGGGCCGGCACCTCGAGGCGGCCATTGCGGAGAGTGATGGCCTCCCCTTCAACGGAGGACGGAGCTGGCGGCTGGGTAGCGGTACGAGTGGCTGACATCGTGCGGATCCTTGTCGCCGGAACGATCGACATTTGTTTTGGGGTTGCCGCAATCTGACTGGGTCATCGATGAACAGCAATACGACGCTTCGTCCGGTTGGCGCCGCGGTCGCGGCCATCCATTCGGCCTACGATGAGTATGCCCGCGGGTTCGAAGAGATCACCAGCCGGGCTCGCCGACGATTCGAGCAGCGCGACTGGGCCGGCTCTCAGGCCGACGCAACCGCCAGGCTGGAGCTCTACAAGGCCCACGTCGATGCCGCCGTCGCCGATGTTCGCGACATTCTCGACGATGCGGTAATGGAGCGAACGGTATGGGGCGCGATGAAGCTCGAGCACGCCTCTCGGGTTGGTCGCAGACCCGACGCGGAGCTGGCCGAGACCTTCTTCAACTCGGTTACCCGGCGGGTGTTCAGCACGGTGGGAGTGGACCCCGCCATCGAGTATTTGCAACAGGCTGCTACGCCGGCGCCCAAGCTCGGATAGGGAACCCGAGATCTACGATACTCACTCGCTGTCCCGGGTAGATCCCGGCCTGATCCACCGTATCCTGAGCAACATCCCCTGGACGGTTCGCTACGCCCAGCTCGACCGGGATGCGGCACTGGTGGCGGAGCTGATCGAGGCGCGCGTCCGGCAGGAATCCTCGAGCCCGCAGCCGCCCGAGCTCGACCTGCTTCGCTCGATCTTCTATCGAAACAAAGGGGCCTACCTGGTCGGCCGGATTCGCGCCGGCTCAGCCACCATTCCCCTGGTGTTCCCGCTGCTGCACGCCGAGCGAGGGATCGTGGTGGATGCCGTGTTGATGACCTCGGACGAGGCCAGTGTCGTCTTCGGGTTCAGCTGGAGCTATTTCCGAGTTGACGCGCCCCGGCCCAGGGCGCTGGTGGATTTCCTGAGCACGATCATGCCGCTCAAGCAGATTCACGAGCTGTACACGGCCATCGGGCATAACAAGCACGGGAAGACCGAGCTCTACCGCGGCCTGATGCTGCACCTGGAGGAGCCCGACGCCCGCTTTTCCTTTGTCGAGGGCGACGAAGGCATGGTCATGGCGGTGTTCACGCTGCCCTCCTGGAACGTGGTGTTCAAGATCATCAAGGACAGCTTTGGCGCTCCCAAGAACACCACCCGGCGCGCGGTCATGGCCAAGTATCATTTCGTGTTCGTGCGAGACCGGGTGGGAAGGCTGGCGGACGCTCAGGAGTTCGAGCACCTCGAGTTTCCCCGCCACTGCTTTCCCGAGGAGCTGCTGAGCTATCTCCTGGAGGTAGCCGGCTCAACGGTGCGGGTGGAGGGGGACCGCGTGGTGGTGCGCCACCTGTACACCGAGCGGCGGGTCATTCCGCTGAATTTGTTCTTGCGCCAGGCGGATGAGGCCGCCGCACGCGAGGCGGTGATCGATTACGGCAACGCCATCAAGGATCTCGCCGCGGCGGACATCTTCACTGGAGATATGCTGGCGAAAAACTTCGGCGTCTCCCGGCATGGCCGGGTCATCTGCTACGACTACGACGAGCTCTGCCTGTTGTCCGAGTGCCGCTTCCGACGCCTGCCCCAGGCCACCTCGATGGAAGATGAGTTCTCGGCCGAGCCCTGGTTTCACGTAAACGAGCAGGATGTCTTTCCCGAGGAGTTCGGTACCTTCCTGCTCCCGCCCGAACAGCTACGGGACACCTTTCTGGCCGCCCATGCTGATCTCCTTGGCATCGAGTATTGGCTGGAGGTACAACGGAAGCTTTCGCGGGGAGAAGTAGTGGACGTCTTCCCCTATCGGCGGGAGGCCAGGCTGCAGCGCAGACGCTAGCTGGTCGGTGTCTCCAGCAGGGAAACAGGAGCACCACGCAGGGGCCTGGTGCCCACGCCGAGCTCAGCGCTCGAAGTTGGTGAGCCTGGCGGCCGCTTCGAGGATTCGCCGGGTATAGTCTCCGGCCGACTCACGAGCCTTGCGCTCGGGGAGTACGAAGTTGGGATTGTCCGGCTCCGCTGAATCGGGCGAGTTGGTCATGGTGTCGCCACCCCGGGACTCGACCAGCGACTCGAACCGGTCGACCGCCGACCAGAGATCGGCCAGCTCATCGTCGTTCTCATCGCCGTTCAACAGAACGCCTCGGCGCGCCAGGATGTCGGCGGTATGCTCCCGGGCGCGGGCCTGCTCCTCGCCCCGATGCGGGTTCAGGGCTTCGTCGATCTCGCCCGATTCGGTTGTCTTTCGATCCATCACACCCCCTAGGAATGCGTGCTGCGTGTCTGCCGGTTGGAAGCCCGGAGGTAACGCTCGGCCAGTTGCTCCAGGCGCTCGTTTCCGTCCTCTCGAGCCTCCTCCAGAATGCGTTCGATCCAGGGCAGAAGCTTCGGCTCTCCCCAATAGTAGCCGGTAGCGGATTCAGCGCTCGCGGTGTCGCCTGCATCCGCGCCCCGGAGCAAAGCTCTGGCTGCGGCTAGATCGTAGGAGGGGTCTTCGGGCGATGGAAGCGGATACCGGGGCGCTTCTCCGGTACCGGCGTCCTCGTTGACGAACGCTCTGGACATGTCGGAGTATAGCCTTTTTTGCCGCTGCCGACAGCCGGAAAAAGAACAGCCCCGGACGGTAAACCGTCCGAGGCTATCAGGTGTTGCGAGTGGGTCAGATACGGCGGAAAGGCGCCCCCAAAGTGACCTTCATGCGAGACCCGGCGGGAACGACCACATCCCGGTCCTGGGTCTGGATTGCCCGTTGAGTTCCCACTGCCGCACCGGCGACGCCGCCAATGACCGCGCCCTTGGTGCTTCCACCGCTCACCGCCGTGCCCAGGAGGGCGCCGGCACCGGCTCCAGCGCCGACCTTGGCCAGGTCACCCACGTTGGTCTTCCGGTCCTTGAGGGTCCGGTCGAGTGCCGTGGCAGACCCCTTGAGCGGATAGGTCTTACCCGCAATGGACACCAGGGTCGGGGTCAGGACCAGCTTGCCGGTCTTGTCCGACTTGTTCTCGGACTCGTGGATCGCGGCGATCGTGAGATACACCTTGGAGCCCTTCGGAATGACCACCCGGCCGGTCTTGTCCTTTACATCAGAGGAGACGGTGCCGGTCAGCTTCTGTCCCGCCTTGTGCGTCCGGGAGCTGATGCCCCCGTCGAACTTGGCCGAGATCGCCGTCCCTGAAGACAGCGTCATGCTGGTGGCCTTTGCGGCCGGTTTGGCCGCCGGCTTCGACGCAGTCTTGGTCGATGACTTCGCCGCCGGCTTGGAGCCCTGATCATTCAGCGGGGCGCTGGCATCTACCCCGGGACGTTGCAGATCGCGGTCGGAGTCGTCGATGAGGGAAGACTTTCCCTTGTCGCCGCCGCACCCCGCCAGAAGGGCTAGAGTGAGAAGTACCAGTCTGTTACCTGCCATGTGACGCCTCCAGAACATTGGACTGGATTGCCAATCGGGATGCAGACGCGGGTGGAAAGGCAAGAGCAGGGCCAGGGGCGGCGGGGATGGGGGACGCGGGGAGGCGGGGAAGCGGGGAAGCGGGGATGCGGGGAAGCGGGGAAGCGGGGAAGCGGCAAGGGAAATTCAGCAGACGGACCAAAAGGAAACGGGACAGATCTGAGACCTGTCCCGCTCCACTACCATCCTGCGACTACTTCCCCGCTTCCCCGCTTCCCCGCCTGCCTACTGCACCGCGTTCATCATGTCGAAGATCGGCAGGTACATCGCGACCACCATGCCGCCGACGATGACACCGAGGACCACGATCATCAGGGGCTCCATGAGCGAGAGCAGGGCGGAGACCGCGACGTCGACCTCTTCGTCGTAGAAGTCGGCGATCTTGGTGAGCATCTCGTCCAGGCCGCCGGTCTGCTCGCCAACGGCGATCATCGAGATCACCATGGGCGGGAACACCTTGGACTTCTCCAGCGGGGCGGCGATGGTCTCACCGCCGGCGATCGACTGGCGGGATTCCATGACCGCGTTGTGAATCACCATGTTGCCCGCGGTTTTGGCGGTGATCTCCAGTCCATCCAGAATCGACACGCCAGAGGAGATCAGGGTACCGAGCGTCCGGGTGAAGCGCGACACGGCCGACTTCCGGAGGATGTCGCCCAGCACCGGCGCCTTGAGCATCAGGCCATCGATCTGGAGCTTGCCGCTCGAAGTGGCATAGTAGCGGTTGAAGGCGAAGAACAGGCCGGCGAAGGCGGCGATGATTGCCCACCAGTAGCCAATCAGCAGCTGGGACATGCCGATCACGATCCGGGTCGGCAGCGGTAGCTCCAGATTGACCGAGGCGAACATGCTCTGGAAGGTGGGGATCACGAAGATGAGCAGCACCGCGATAGCGATCACGGCGACGCTCATGATGACCGCCGGGTACACCATGGCGCCCTTTACCTTGCGGATGAGGGCGTCGCTCTTTTCCAGGAACGTGGCCAACCGGATCAAGATGGTATCGAGAATACCGCCGGCTTCACCGGCGGCCACCATGTTGACATAGAGGTCGCTGAAGGCCCGGGGGTGCTTACGGAACGCATCGGCCAGAGTGTTGCCGGCCTCGACGTCGTGCACCACTGCCCTGGTTACTTCCTGCAGCGTCTTGTTCTCGGTTTGCGATGCCAGGATGCTGAGGGACTGCACCAGCGGAAGTCCCGCGTTGATCATCGTGGCGAACTGACGGGTGAAGATGACGATGTCGCGGGTCTTGACCTTCCCTTTCCGGAAGCCGCCCAGCGTGATCTTGGTGGGCGCCTCCCGCACGCTCACCAGGATCAGACGGTTCTTCCGAAGGTAGGCGCTGACCTCCTCCTTCGACTTGACATCCACCTGGCCCTTTTGGATCTGGCCATTCGCGGCATTGCGCGCGGTGTATTCGAACAGTGGCATCGGTCCTCTCCGATTCAGGGGCGCAGGTGGTACGCCCTTTGGTTACCGCCGGATACCAGCGGATTTCTGCTGTGCGTTCTGCTGCGGGCGGTCCGACCCGCCCATCCCCTCGTCTTCCAGGGGCGTCACTCCAATCATCCGGAGGAATTCCTTGGGGTCGCTGGAGACCCGCTCGCACTCTTCCTGAGATACTTCCCGGCTGGTGTAGAGCTGGTACAGCGCGTCGTTCATGGTTTGCATGCCGAACTTCTTGCCGGACTGCATGGCGGAGTAGATCTGGTGGATCTTGTCGTCGCGAATGAGGGCCCGGATGGCGGGCGTGGCGACCATGATCTCGGCCGCCATGCAGCGCCCGCGGCCCTTCGCCTTGGGCAGCAAGGTCTGGGTGATGACGCCCTCCAGCACGAAGGCGAGCTGGGCTCGGACCTGGGACTGCTGATTCGATGGAAACACGTCGATGATCCGGTTGATCGACTCGGCGGCGGAGTTGGTGTGCAGCGTGGCGAGCACCAGGTGACCGGTTTCGGCGATAGTCAGCGCGGCCGCAACCGTCTCGAGGTCCCGCATTTCTCCCACCAGGATCACGTCTGGATCCTCTCGCAGCGCGTACTTGAGCGCGTTGGCGAAAGTCTTGGTGTCGGTGCCGATCTCGCGCTGGTTGACGATGCAGGCCTGGTGGCGATGAATGAATTCGATGGGATCTTCAACGGTGATGATGTGGCCCTTCCGCTCCTTGTTGATCTTGTCGATGATGGCCGCCAAGGTCGTGGACTTTCCGGAGCCGGTGGGGCCGGTTACCAGAATCAAACCGCGGGGCCGCTCAGCCAGCTTGGAGATGACTGGCGGAAGGCTTAACTCCTGAAACGTTCGCACATTGAAGGGAATCATGCGGATTACCATGGCCACGCATCCGCGCTGCTTGAACACGTTACCACGGAACCGCGCAAGGTTCTGGATGCCGAACGAAAAGTCCAGCTCGTCGTCGGTTTCGAAGCGCTTCTTTTGATTCTCGGTGAGCACCGAGTACGCCAGCTGGAGCGTGTCCTTGGGCGTCAGCACATCGGGCACGGAGCTGTCGACGATGTCGCCGTCTACCCGCAGCTTGGGCTTCTCGGCTGCAGTGATGTGCAGGTCGGAAGCATCCTTCTGGATCATTTCCTCGAGAAGTGCTCGCAGGTTCAGCGTCATTCGGCAGTCTCCTTGACCACTTCCTCCAGGGTAGTAATGCCACGCTCGATCTTCTTCATGCCATCCATGCGCAGCGTCAGCATGCCTTCGGAGACCGCCTGGTCTCGAATTTCGACGACCGAAGCGCCTCGAAGGATCATGCGTCTGAGCTCGGGAGACAGCGCCATCACTTCATAGAGGCCGGCCCGGCCCTTGTAGCCGGTGCCGCTGCAGGTATCGCAGCCAGTGCCCTTCATGAACGTGAGCTTGCGCAAACTCTCAAGATTTGTGCCCAGGGCCGACAGCTCCGGATCGGTGTATTGGTGCTCTGCCTTGCAGTCCTTGCAGATGCGCCGGATCAAACGCTGCGCTACCACGAGGTTTACTGCGCTGGCAACGTTGAACGCCTCGATACCCATGTCGATCATACGGGTGATGGTGCTGGGCGCGTCGTTGGTGTGCAGCGTGGAGAGCACGAGGTGACCGGTGAGCGCGGCCTTGATGGCAATGCCGCCGGTCTCCAGATCTCGGATCTCACCGATCATGATGATGTTGGGGTCTTGCCGGAGGAACGCTTTCAGCGCCGCGGCAAAGGTGAGCCCAATCTCGGTGCGCACCAGCACCTGGTTGATGCCCATCAGGTTGTACTCAACCGGGTCTTCCGCCGTCATGATGTTGACTTCCGGCGTGTTGATCCGGGACAATGCCGAGTAGAGCGTGGTGGTTTTGCCTGATCCGGTCGGGCCGGTGACCAGCACCATGCCGTAGGGGTTCAGGATGGCCTTCATCAGGTCCTTCTCGGCCTTGACCTCGAATCCGAACTTGGTGAGGTCGAGCGTCAGGTTGCCCTTGTCCAGGATTCGGAGCACGATCTTCTCGCCGAACAGCACCGGCAGGGTCGAGACTCGGAAGTCGATCACCCGGCTGCCCATCTTCAGCTTCAGACGCCCGTCCTGCGGCACCCGCCGCTCGGCGATGTTGAGCTGCGACAGGATCTTCACGCGGGAGGTGAGGGCCGCCTTCATTTTCAGCGGCGGCCGCATGATCTCGAGCAGCGCGCCGTCGATGCGATAGCGCACCCGGATTTCGTGCTCGAACGGCTCGATGTGAATGTCGCTGGCGCCCCGCCGGACTGCGTCGGTCAGGAGTCCGTTGATCAGCTTGACCACCGGCGCATCGTCGATCTGCGCCTGAGTTGCGGCCTCATCCTCCTCCTGCTCCACCACCTCCACATCCTCACCGGTTTCTTCCATGTCCTTGAGGATGCTCTGCAGCTGCTGGTCTGAGGCCTCGTAATGCCTCTCGATCAGATTGCGCAGGGTGTATTCACCCGCAATGACCGGGAACAGATCGAACCGAGTGATGAACTTGAGATCTTCCAGCAGACCCATGTCGGTGGGGTCGGCCATGGCGACGGTGAGGGTGCGGCCTTCCCGCTTCAGCGGGAGGACCACGCTCTTGGTGGCCATGTCGGCGGGTACCAGCTTGATGATCTTGGGATCCACCTCGAACCGGGAGAGGTCGACAGCCGGCATGCGGTACTGCCGGGCCAGCACTTTGGTGATCTCCAGCTCCTGGACGAGCCCGAGCTTCACCAACACATAGCCGAGCCGATGTTTGGTGTTTTTCTGCTCTGCCAGGGCCTGCGCGAGCTGCTCACGCGTGACCAGGCCTTCGCGGAGAAGGATTTCGCCGAGCCGATCACCACCGGCTGCTGCCGTCGCCATGGACTCGCCGTCTTAAGGAGGTATGGGTGGACTGGGGTAATAATCGGCCGGTGGCACCGCGAACCTTAGCCGTCCCCTTACCGGGCAACGAGTTGATCCCGGAGGCGCGAGACGGCCGCCGGTCCAAAACCAGGGACCCGCTCCAGCTCGTCCACCGTGGAAAACCGGCCCTGCCGCTCGCGGTACTGCAGAATGGCTGCCGCCTTGGAAGGACCGATTCCGGGAAGCCCATCTAACTCGCTGATGGAAGCCGTGTTGAGGTCCAGTGGAGAAGCCCCCGACTGGGGAGACGGAGCCATGGTGACAGTGGCAGATGACGGCGAACCTGGGAGACCTGCCGCCCCGCTGAAGGCCACGTGAGGGCTCAGAATCTTGAGCAGTCCGGGGCCGATTCCCGACACCCGATCGAGGCCTGCCAGGGAGCTGAAGGGACCGTGCGCCTGGCGATCGGCAACGATCACCTTGGCCAGCCGAATGCCCACCTTGGGCAGCCGGGTGAGCTCGGTTGGGGATGCCAGGTCTACGTTGATCCGCTCGGTAGGGCCAAGCGGCCTGCCCTGCCGCAGGGCACTATCACGCTGGGCGCCCGGCGAGGCCGGAGGCAGCGCGCCCAGGAGTTGAACCTGACCGGGAGGCTGACCGGGGCGAGTGAGGAAATGCCTGACACCCTGGCCGAGCACCGCCAGAGCCAGGAGCAGCAGCATGGCGCGAGCTTCGGATGTGGGCATGGTGGTACGGTAAAGCGGTGAGGTGATTCTCTACGGACCAGCCTGGCGCGGGACGGCGCTTTCAAAGGCGGGAAGGAAGGGATCCTAGTCTCTTCCCTCCCTGCGGATCAGCTCCACCGCCACATCGCCCACCACCTGCAGGCTCGAGCCGCTGACCTTGTCAATCGTATCGTACTGGGTGTGCCAGGCGGGATAATCAAAGTCCACCACGTCGATGGCTCGAATGCCGGCCTTCTGCAGCTCCAAGTGGTCGTCGATGAGCGTGTGCCGAGGTGAGGCGATGAAGTACCCGGCGTAGCCCAGGTCCTTGGCCGTATCCCACACCAACTCCACCACCTCCGGGGCGCCGACCAGAGAGTTCCCCTCCTGATAGATCTGCAGATCCTTATCGGCGATCAGATCGAACAGCACGGCGTACAGCGGTTTGGGTCCGGGGGCCTGGTGAGCGCCATAATAGCGGGAGCCGATCAGCACGTCGTTCGGAGACTTGGTGAAGTCGCCGTAGTCCTCACCGTCGACGAAGAGCAGATCGACGCCCACTGTCGAAGGGGTCCGCTTCAACACATCGGCCAGACCCAGGAGCAGCGCCACTCCGGACCCGCCATCGTTTGCTCCCATTACCGCATGACTGGAGTCACGTGAGGTGGGGCTATCGGATACCGGACGGCTGTCCCAGTGCGCCAGGAACAGCAGCCGCTTCTCCGCGCGGGGATTGAAGCGGGCCAGGAAATTTCGCAGCCGCAGTGTGTCGCCCTTGCCGGTGACATGGTTCCAGCTCTGCACCAGCAGCGTGTCGGCGCGCGCACGCAGCAGGCTATCCAGCCAGTTCCCCATTTTCTCGTGGGCCGGTGAACCCGGCACTCGGGAGCCGAAGGCCACCTGGCTCTGGATGTACCCGAAGGCCGTCGCGCCGGAGAACTCCTGGGGAGGGCGGGCCTTCTCGCGGCAGGAGAGGGCGGAGAGGACGGAGAGGGCGGAGATGACGGAAACGATGGAAACGCGCATTGGGTTTCTGGCCAAAGGGTCAGGTCTAAGTCGCGAACCGAAGCCGTGGAACGTAATCCCTCTCCGTCCGCTGCGTCCTCTCCGCTCCCTCTCCGCCCTCTCCGCCCTACCTGTAGTCCCCGGCGTAGAGCGACAATTGGAGCGAAAGCAGCACGAAGATCTGTGAGGTGCGCCGGCTCAGATGACGGGCGTCATTGATCGAATAGCCGAACTGCAGTCCACCGGTCACCGTCTTCAGCAGATCGGTATCGAGTCCGCCCCTGACCTCCTGCCGCCTGACATCGGAGACCACGGTGCATTCGGGATTGAAGCCCTGTTCCAGGCAGGTGAGCGTCTTGGAGGAAAGTGCGGTGAGGGTGGAGCGTACCCGCTTTCTGGTCCGGCTGAGAGCGGCGGGCAGTGCAAACGCGTAGTTCAGCGACCCGGTGATATCGTCCTGATCGAGCAGTGTGGCATTGCCGTTGTTCTCGGTGCGTTGCGAACGGGTGGACAGCGAGGCGGTCAACGCCAGGCCGTTTCTGAACGATAGCTGCAGGTCCGGCGTGAAGGTCGAGGACGAGGTGGCGCTCCGTGACCCGCCGAACCCACCGGGTTGGGTCGAGGTGCCTTCCCGCTGGCGGACAGCGGCGCCGGCCGCGAGCAGGGTGATCGGCCCCCTGGTAAAGGGGCGGGTCCAGCGAAGACTCCCCACCGGCCACTCCCGTTGGCGGCTGGAAGTCTCACTGAAGCCATCGGCCACCAGCTGGAATCGATCGGTCTTGGTCAGCGAGTACGAGATGGTCGCGGTGAAGCCGAAGGGGAGATCCGCTCCCGGAGGAGAGCGTGCTGGAGCGAGTCTCGGTAGCGCCCCGAGCACTCTCCCCTTCGTGACTCAGAAAATCATCCAGACCACCGAAGCCAAGCATGAACCCGAGGTCGGGTTCGAAGACGTTCAGGTCGTAGGTCGAGCCGCGGGCCAGCCTGGTGGTATAGTCGAGTGGCCGTACCCGGGCAAACGCTTTGCCCACGCCTCCACTGTCGCCCGAGACCTGGTGCAGGAGCCGGGCAAGGTCAACCGACACCCCGATGTCGCGGCTTCTGGAGTTGTTCAGGGTCTGCGGGAGAATGAAGGCGCCGCTATCGCCGTCCTCCTGGATGGGGGCTCGGCTGGTCAGTGTCCGGGAGAGGAGGAAACTGCTGATGGTGCTGTAGCGAGGCCGGAGCCAGGAGCTGATCCGGGGCGTCAATGCGAGGGCTGTTGACACCGTCCGGTCTCGCTCCACCCCAACCGGTATTCCCAGGAAGAACTCGCGCTCGGCATAAGCCAGCCGCCCGAGGGACGTCGAATCGGGGTACACCCGAAGGTCGCGGGTGCTGGTGATGTCCGAGTTGAGCGACAGCATGCCGAGCGGCTGCCAGGTCAGCCCTCCGGTGTTGCGCCAGATGTGGGTCAGAGAGACAGTAGGGTGGATGAACTCGTCATCGGGTCGAACCACCGGCACGGAAAACAGGGAATAATCGGCCTGGTCCTTGGTCAATCCGCTGCTCCAGCGGACATTCGAGGGAACCAGGTTGAACTCGGCGTCCCGAAGCGCCTTGCCACCCTCGCTTTCCCGTAACCACTTGGGCAATCGCTTAGCAATGCCTGAAAGGGGGAGTCTGAAGCCATGCCGGTTGAGCTGGAGGTTGTATCCCAGAAGCCGGAGTAGGCATTGCTGTTCGCGTCCGACAGTTCGGTGCGGGCCCGCCCCTGGGTCAAGTTGCCGATCAGGGATAATGGGTCCAACAGCCCCCGACTCATCCAGCCCCTGCCCGCGCTGACTTCGCCGGATCGACAAGCTGTAGTTGGCCGTCCAGGAAACCGGGGTGCGCAATCCGCTCAAGGCGTCGCCCCGAATGTCGGTGCCGGTGAGGAGCTGCGGGTCTACGTTGGCCCGGTTGTAGGAGATGCTGAACGGAATGGCCAGACCGAGCGAGGTGGGAAGGAACCGGTCGAGCCGCCAGTTCGTGCCCAGCACAAATGCGCCGGTGGTCTGATAGGTCGGATCGCTGTTGATCTGATGAAACTGGCCGTCCCGACGAATGAAGGAGGCGTTCAGGCTGCCGACGTCGGACGCGATGAAGCGGGTATCCACCGCCATGGCGGTGCCCACATCCGATACCGGCCCGCTGAGCCGGATATCGTCCACCCACAGCTCGGCATCGGGCCCGGCGGGCGAGCCCGCGAGCCGATATATACCGGCAGAGACCTCCTGCACCGCGGCAAGATTGGGCGGATTGATCCCCGGATCGGCCAGCTGCACCAGATAGGGCCCATCACAGATCACGTACGCGTTGGGGTCACCCCCGCCACACTCCGCGGCTCCTGAGGGCGGCGCACCGCTGAGCCAGCGATTCTCCAACGTGGCGCGCAGATTTCGCCAGGTCTCGAGATCGATGACGAACTCCGGGTCCCACGTAGTACTTCGAGCGGGAGCTCGATACAGGTAAAAGTTCCGGTCGTCGCTCCCCAGCTTGATGAAGGCCTGGTACTCGCCGGCCTCCCATTCCGTGCCCCGCCCTCGCATCCACACTCGGAGCGTTCGATAACTCAGCATATTCTGGGGGCCGGCGGGAAATCGGAGGTAGGCTTCGGCCCGATCACCCGGCTCCAGCCCCCGGCCGATCAGGCGCAGGGACTTCTCGTTGATCTGCGTGCCCAGCGCGGTGCGGTCGAACCCCGCCGGGTTGCCCCTTCGAAAACACCGGGCGGGGGCTCGTATCCCAGGTCAGTCTGGTTCTCGGTCGAGATGATCGAGGCGATCACCTCTCCGGTGGGCTCCCCCAGAGAGCCGGAGAGGCCGGCGATCGGAGTCTCGGCCCGGCGAATCCAGGGGGAGCCGACCAGACGGAGCCGAGCCATGGCGAATTTGGCCACGACGTCGGGCTGATTCGGATCCGGCGGCGCCGCCACCGTCATACGCAGATGTTGGATGAGCCGGAGGTTCGGCGTGCCGATCGTGGCGTCCGGAGTACGGATTGGGATCCGGTACAGTTGCCAGCCACTGGGGCTACCATCGCTCAGGATCCGTCCGTTACGCACGTAATACTTGTCTCCCGGAGCCAGGCTGACGACGTAACGAAAGACGTTCTCGTTGGATCCCGTGGCATTGAGGACGTTGTCGCCGTTCAGATCCTCGGTATCCAGCGCGCCATTACCGTTGGTGCAGCGGCCGCTCAGGTCTCCCCAGGGAAAGACTGGCACCGCCGTGCTCAGCTCCCGATGACAGAGCGGCAGGTCGCGGACCTGCTCCTCCGGTCGTCGCATCAACCAGCACGTCGGGGCGATCGCCCAGGATGCCGGTGTCGGCCACCTGGGCATCGAAGATGTCGATGTTGCTCCGCTCGGTGTCGAGTCGCCCCAGGCCGACGTATTGGCGCCCACTGTACGTGGTATCGCTCCCGTTAGTCGCGATGCTGTCGGGGGCAATGCCGATCGCGTCCTCATTGACCGTGCCCAGGTCGAACACCAGCCGCACCCCTGCCGCCTCGGCCGTCCGCGTTGCCGGGTCCTGAAAGACCCAGAACTCGAGATATTCGTCGCGCGTGAGATCCAGCCCGGTGGGACTGAGAGGGGTGACCATGGAGCGCCAACGGGGGCGCCCCAGCCGTTCGGGCTGGGTCCAGCGCGAGGCGTTGTTTTGCTGGACGACTCCACCGGCTGTGTCCGCGTGCAGGGTGAGATACAGCGCAGTTTCCTGCTGCTCTGCCTGTCCGGCGATCCGGATCAGGGTGTCGATGTCCTGAGCCCGGAACTCGAATGGTTGATTGGTGCCGGGCTGGGGAATGAGATTTTGCCAGGTCAGGGCCACCGCGTCCTCGGGTAGGAAACCGCCGGCAAATCCAATGTCCTCCACGCCATCGGCCTGCTGCGGCTGGCTGCCGAATTCCCAGGCGTTCTCCTGCAGTGACAGCGGTATTCCGGCCTCGGCCTCGAACTCTTCTACGTAGGCCTGCCCCGATCGATTCTGGTCCGGCTTGGTAAAGGCAAACTCGGCGTTGACATCGAGCAGCGAGGGGGCGGCGGCGGGCTTGGTCGTGAGTTGACTCAGGAAGTGGCTCACGCCCGCTGGGCTTGAAGTGAAGGGCGGTGTTGACTCCTCCGATGAGATTGGCGGAGGCTTCGAAGCCGAGCGGCGGCCGGTTGAATGCGCTCTGCTCGCTTCTGGTACATGCCGATGAGGTTGACCGCTCCGACTTCCCCCAGATTGTAAGTGGTGGCCATGCCGAGAATGCGTGGTGGGAGCAACCGCGAAGATCCCCTGCTCCTCGAACCGCGCCGTGATCTGTCCGGTGCCCGCCCCGAAGAGGGCGTCCGGGTTCAGGAAGGTGACCTGGCCGAACTCGTAGGAGATGGTGTAGTCCGTTCCCCGCTCCAGATGCCTCCCGCCCAGCAAGAGCTGTTCACTTCCTTCCCGGATCTGTAGCGCGCCCAGGCTGAGAGTGGACCGGTCACCGGCACCAGCGGAGTTGTATCGCAGCCGCACCTGAAATCGGGCTGGCGGCCCCTGCGACAGAAGCAGATACAGCGGCGTGCGATAGAGTGAGTCCGAACGCTCGACAGAGCTCAGGCGGGGATCGGCAAAGGGAGTAAGGGTAGGAAAGATGATGTACGATTCCTTGAGAACCTCCGAGGCGTCCGGGTCGCGCGGACGGGGGAACAACCGGTTGTCCCGGTCGAAGACGTTTTGATCGGTCGAGGACGCCAGCCCGAGCAGGGCCAGATAGGTGCTCGCCTGTCCCTGGGGCCGTTCGGAACGATTCACCGACAGGTTGACCAGCAGCGATGAGCGGTCCAGGTCGGCTCCCGCCGCCCGGTAGATCTGCCGCATCTCATGGCGGAAGGTGACGGCCTCGGGTCCGGTCTTGGGCTCCACGATCAACCGCAAGCTGTCGCTCGAGCCCTGACCCTGGTCCTCGGCCGGAAAGCTGCCAACGGTTGTTCCCGCCGCAGTGGTATAACTCACCGCCAGGTAATCGTTCTGATCCAGCTTGGTGGCCAACGCAAACCACAGCCCTGAAGGGTCGAGGTAGTAATCGGTCCCTTGAATCAGCAGCTGCCAACGGACTGGCCCGAAGCTCTGCGCCGGATCGATGGTCCGGGCCAATGCGGTGATGCCGCCGAGATTCGGGTCGGCACCGCTCTCGGTCTGGGGAGGCCGATAGCGATAGACCCGGACCTGGACCGGCTGGACCGCAGGGGCAAGTCCGGCCGTACTCAAATTCAGAATATCGATGGCGGGATAGCCAGGGATGGCTGTGGTTGGGTCCACTACCCAGAAGAAACGTCCGGTCTCGAAGTCCAGGTCACGGAGCTGCCGATCCTGGGGCTGGCTGGTTGTCTGACCGATGGTGTAGACCCGTTCGGCAACCTGGCTTCCCTTCTGAGTAGCGGCCAGGGTCTGAAACTGAAGAGGCCCGACCTCGAACCGGGCGTTCACCCCGAAGTTGTTGGCCGGAATGGCCGCGGTGATGAACCTGGATTGGGGCGGCTGAAAGGTGACGGTACCTACCTCGATCCGCCGGATGATCTCGTCCTCCAGCCCCTGGTAGTAAACTTGGATGTTGTTGTTGGCGCGAGAAATCCCGTTCAGTGTCGTAGTCAACCGCCAGGTGTACCCGCTGCCCGATCACGCCGCCCGACCTGACATTTACCTGATTGTCGAGGCGAGGTGGTTTGAATCCGCCCTGGCAGCCCGAATTGGGGTCGAGCAGCAGGGCGGGCGAGCAGCGCTCGTTCTTGAGCCGATCGGTTCGGATCTCCAGTCTCACTTGGCCGTCCATGGCCAGGTCGGCATACTTCTTGGAGAGCCCGAGCGTACCCTTGCCTCCTGCTGCGGGGCCTCCTCTTCTTCAGAAGGCAGAGGTCGAAGCGGCTCGCCGTAGAGGGTCAGGAGCCGCTGGGAGACGGATCGCTCACGCCGGGTGGAGTCGAGCACTGCGGATACGGTGCTGTCCCAGGCGAATCCCCGAAGCAGCGGCGAGAGCCGCTCGGCGCCCGAGCCAGGGAGCGCGCAACTGCTCGGGCTCCTTCAGGTTAGCGAAGGAGTGGCAAAGCGGAGCCGGACCCCAAAGGGAACAGTGTCGGCCCGAGCCGTATCGGCTTGGCCCACCAGAACCCGCGGTATCGTGATGAAGCAGAACAGGGCGACGAGAAGGCGCGCCACTCTAGCGGAACACAGCGATAAGTCGTGAGCGTTGTTGAAGATAGGCAAATATAATGGCCGGACCAAACCCCTACAACCAGAGTAGTTAGCTCAGGTGAGACTGCTCAGCCGGTACCTCCTGCGGCAGCTGGCTGCGCCGTTCGTCTTTGCCTTGGCGGCCCAGACCAGCCTGATGCTGCTGAGCCAGATTGCGAAGAAGTTCGGCGCCCTCGTGGGCAAGGGCCTGCCCTGGACCGTGATCGGGGAAGTGTTTGCCCTGAGCCTTCCCTTCATCATTGCCATGACCTTGCCCATGGCAGTGCTTCTGGCGGTGCTGTACACCTTCAGCCATCTCGCGGCGGACAACGAGATCACCGCCATGCGAGCCAGCGGCATCAGCGCCTACCAGGTGCTCCTGCCGGTGCTGATCTGGGGCGCCTGCATGGCCGCATTCAACTTTGCGTTCGTGGATCAGGTTCTGCCCCGGAGCAACGCCCGGCTCCGGGCCTTGTTGATCGATATTGGCCGGAAAAAACCCACCTTCGAGCTTCGAGAACAGGTTATCAACGAGGTGCCTCCGTCCCAGTACTTCCTTCGGGCGAGCCGCATCGATGCTGCCACCGGGAAGATGCGCGGGGTGACCATCTACGATGTGGGAGGAGAGGCCAGCCGGCGAATCATCTACGCCGACAGCGGCTCCATGGCATACGCAGAGGGCCAGACCGATCTCAGCCTCCGGCTCTACGATGGATCAATCCACCAATACCGGCCGGCTGAGCCTACCCGTTTTCAGCTGACGTACTTCGCGGTGAATGACATCCGGGTCAAGAACGTGTATGACCAGCTGCAGCGAAACACCAGCGAGTCCATCCGGGGAGACCGCGAGATGAGCACTTGCGAGATGCTCGAGGTCATCCGCGATTCGAGACAGCAGCAGGAGGAGGCCCGGGAGGAACGATCCCTACTGGTGGTCAACGATCTCCGGCTGCTGCTCAGCCTGCCTCGGGTCGAGAGTGCTCCGGTTCGGCCGCCGAAGACCCACGCCGGTTACTGCGGCTGGTTCAAGTCTTTCCAGAATCTCATTCTACCCAAGACGGCCAAAGCTCAGTCCAGTGCACAGCAGCCAGCTCCCCACGCCCGATCAAAGCCACGGCAGGCAGCGGCTCCGGCGAAGCCCACCGCGAAGCCGGCACCGGTTCCTCTGAAGCCGGCGCTCCGTCCTCCTCCGTCCCGGCCAAGGGTCAGGCTGTCCAGCTGGTCCGAGGCCACGTCGGCGGCGGATCGGGTGCGGGAGGCCGACCGGAAGGCTGACCGCTATGCGGTTGAGGTCCACAAGAAATGGGCGATCAGTCTCGCCTGCGTTTCCTTCGTGATCGTCGGAATCGTGATGGCGCTTCGCTTTCCCCGGGCGGGAATCGGCCTGGTGATCGGCGGCGGGCTGGCGGTCTTCTCGATCCACTACGTGGGCCTGACCGCCGGAGAGAGCCTGGCCGACCGCGGGCTGGTTTCGCCCTGGGTGGCGATGTGGACACCCAACATCGTGCTCACCGTACTGGGAATCCTGGGACTGGTTCGAGTGAGCCGCGAGTCCGGCACCACCCGGGGAGGCGACTTCCAGGAAATTCTGGATGGGGTCCGTCACCTGCTGCGCCGGATCCGGGCAGCGGTTATCCGATGAAGGCATGGCTTGGGCGGCTCCGGCGGTTCCGGCCCACGGGCATGCGCCATCTCGATCGCTACGTACTGCAGAGCTGGATCCGGATCTTTGTCTTGACCGCGCTCGGATTCCCGCTGGTCTCCATCGTGATCAACCTGACGGACACGCTGAACCGGTTACTGGACCGCGGTCTCACCATGAAGGAGATCGCCGTCAGCTACATCTACTCCATCCCGGAGAATGCGTTCATCGTGATGCCGGCGGCGGTGCTCTTTGCCACCGTCTTCACGGTCGGCGCAATGGGTCGGCACTCCGAACTTACCGCGGCCAAGGCGGGAGGTCAGAGCTTCCACCGGTTGATGCGGCCCATCTTCTTTGCCTCGGCGATGGCATCGGTCCTGGCTTTCGTAGTGGGTGAGCTGGCGCCGGGCGCTACCGCGCGCCAGCTGGAGATCCAGAAGGCCAAACAGGCCCGGCCGACGCGGACCCGGTTCAATTTTGTGTACCGGGGAGACCAGGGGTGGGTCTACACCATCCGCTCCCTCGACGTGGCCAACCGCCAGCTCAAGCAGCTCATGCTGGAGCGGCAAGGCACCGGTCTGAATTACCCGGGCCTGGTTCTGACGGCGGACAGCGCCACCTACGACGACTCGCTCAAGGTATGGCGGTTACGGCGCGGAGCCAGCCGGATCATAGCGGGGCCGGCGAGACAGGCCACGTTCAACTTCCGCACCATGCGGCTTCGAGCCATGCGCCAGGCACCTACCGACCTGCTGGCGGAGTCCAAGGCGCCGGATGAGATGCGGTACGCCGAGCTGGGCCGGTACATCGACGCGCTGAAGCGCTCGGGGAACGACGCCAACAAGCTGATCGTGGAGCAGGCCCTGAAACTGGCGCTGCCGGCAACTTGCCTGATCATTGCCCTGTTCGGTGCCCCTCTGGCGGTAACCACACCTCGGGCCGGCGCCGCGGTTGGCATAGCGATCAGCCTCGGCACCACCGTCATTTTTCTCTTGTTTGTGCAGATCACCAAGGCTATTGGCGCCGGCGGGCTGATCGATCCGACCGTGGCAGCCTGGATACCCAACGTGGTCTTCCTGTTTACCGGGCTAGTACTCCTGGCAAAAGTGAGGACGTGAGGGCAGCGGGGAAGCGGGGAAGCGGGGAAGCGGGGAAGCGGGGAAGCGGGGCAGCGGGACAGCGAAGAAACCCTGGGCTCATCAGACCAGGTGCCAGCTGCGGAACTGCAAGCCGATTTGTCATCGAAGCGATCGATAAAGCCCCCAGGTCAGTCGGCCGGCATGATCCCGCAGCGCCTCGAGCTCTCCCCATTCTTCAGGTTTGAGGTAACCCAGATCTCGAGCCAGGAGCAGCAAGTAACACAATTCGGAATTGGACCCCAGCGAGATATTCAAGAATCGGCAGAATTCCTTTCGTCCGCGCTTGGCCGATCCCTCGGCGATGTTGGCTGCTATAGAATAGACTGACCGTCTTGCCTGCTGTACCAGACCATACTGCTCGTGCCGCGGCCACGCAAAGGTTGCCCGATAAACAGCCAGAGCCAGTTGGTGCCCAGCGACCCACGATTTCAGTTTTTCGAATCTGGCAGGGAGTCGCGGGATGATTTGTCGGTGCTGAAGTCATGGGTCGAAACCTGGCGCTAGATCCTTCTTATTCCATGATCGTTTGCACGCGAGAATCATGAATTTTCACTCCCCGCTTCCCCCGCCTCCCCGCTTCCCCGCCGCTATATTTGACCGATGCTCAACCCCCGCCCCGTCATCGTCGGCACCGGCATTGCCGGCCTCTGGACGGCTTGGCGGCTCGCCTCCGAGGGTGGCTCCGCCGTCCTCATTACTAAGGAAACTCTGGTTGACAGCGCCAGCGCCTGGGCCCAGGGCGGCATTGCGGTTGCCCTGGGACCGGGAGACAGCCCGGGACAGCACGCGGCCGACACCTTGGCTGCCAGTGATGGGCTGGCAGATCCTGAGGCGGTTCGTATCCTCACCAATGAGGGTCCCGACCGGATCTACGAGCTGCTGGAGCTGGGAGCCAAGTTCGACCGCGGACCGGACGGCCGGCTCCGGTTAGGCCTGGAAGCGGCCCATACTCGGCCACGAATCATCCATGCAGGGGGAGATCAAACCGGCGCCGCGCTCATCAGCTGTCTGGTGCAGGTGATCAAGGATCATCCCGAGATCGAGATCCTGGAGCACACTGAGGTCACCGGCCTGGTAAGTCAGAAGGGTCACACCGCCGGGGTCACCCTGATCCGGCAGGGCGGCCCAGCCGAGACCCTGGCGGCATCGGCCGTCATTCTGGCGACCGGAGGAGTCGGCCAGCTGTATGAGGTCACCACCAACCCCCGGGTGGCAACCGCGGACGGTTGGGCGCTGGCCCACAAAATCGGCGCCCAGCTCCGCGACATCGAGTTCCTGCAGTTTCATCCCACCGCGCTGAAGATTTCCGGGCTCAATCCGGCTCCCCTCATCTCCGAAGCCGTCCGCGGCGCTGGAGCCGTGCTGCTGGATCGGGCGGGGCATCGCTTCGCACTGGATTTCGACAGTCGAGGGGAGCTTGCTCCTCGGGACATCGTGGCTCGCGCCGTGGCTGCAGCCGATGCCGGCGGCGGTGCCTGGCTCGATGCCCGTGGGGTCCAGGACTTTCCCGTCCAGTTCCCCGGCATCACCGCAATGCTTGCCCGCTACGGTCTCGATGCCAGGAAGGATCTCCTGCCGATTGCGCCGGCCCTACACTACGCCATGGGAGGGATCCAGACCGACCTCAACGGGCGAACCACCAAGCCCGGCCTTTGGGCGGTGGGGGAAGTGGCCCGCACCGGCGTCCACGGCGCCAACCGCCTCGCCTCCAATTCACTGCTGGAAGGTCTCGTGTTCGCTGACCGCGCCGGCCGGTCGGTCGCCGAAAAGTCGAAAGGCAAAAAGGCGGCGAGTCTCTCGGGTGCGGATGTCGTGGTCGAGGAAACGGGAGCGGACCAGGAGTACGAGTCCACCCGGCGAGCAGATGCGTCACCTGATGACGGCCAATGTGGGGCTGCAGCGAAGCGAGGGGTCACTGCTCCAGGCCGAGCAGGAGCTGGAGCGACTCACCGGCACGACGCCGGAGGAGGCCTGGCGGACGAGAAATCAGCTGCTGGTGGCCAGACTCATCACCCAGGCAGCCCGCCGGAGACGGGAAAGCCGGGGAGGGCACCGCCGCACCGATTATCCGCCGGACTCACTCAAACGCGAGGCCGTCTGATGGCGGTCTCCACCGATGGCGGCCTTTCGCTCCCGGTGATCGAGGCTTCCCAGGAAACCCCGGAGCAGATCGCGGAGCTGCAGGCAGAGATCCGCCGGCTGGCTCGAGCCCGGAACGCGGTGGTGCTCGCCCACAATTACCAGCGCCCCGAGATCCAGGACGTGGCCGACTATGTGGGCGATTCACTAGGCCTGTCCCGCCAGGCGGCAGGCACGCAGGCCAACGTCATCATCTTCTGCGGTGTCCACTTCATGGCGGAGACCGCGGCCATTCTCTCGCCCCAGAAGCGGGTTCTGCTGCCCGACCTGCGCGCTGGGTGTTCCCTTGCGGCGACCATCACGGCCGAGGATGTTCGCAGCTGGAAGGCGCAGTTTCCCGGGTACATCGCCGTGGGCTACGTCAACACCACGGCGGAGGTGAAAGCCGAGCTGGACTACTGCTGCACCAGCGGCAACGTGCTCGATGTCATCGACGCCATCCCGGAAGACAAAGGGATTCTCTTCCTGCCCGACTTCTTCCTCGGCAGCCACGTCCGCCGGATGCGGCCGGAGCGGCGGATCGAGGTATGGATGGGAGAGTGTCACGTCCACAAGGGCATACGTCCTGACGTGCTGAATCAGGCGCGTGCTGAATATCCCGAGGCCGAGGTGCTGGTTCATCCCGAGTGCGGCTGCGCGGGTCAGCTCATCTACAGCATGGGTCGGGGCGACATCAGCCCCGATGGACTGCACATCACCTCGACCGAGGGCATGATCCGCAAGGTCACCGAGCGCCCGGCCACGCAGTTCATCGTGGCCACCGAGACCGGGATCATGCACCGGATGCAGCAGGTCGCGCCCAACAAGCAGTTCATCCCGGCAGATCCCGAGGCGGTGTGCGCCTTCATGAAGACAATCACCCTTCCCGAGGTCCGCAATTCCCTCGCTCTCGATCGATATCACATCACCGTACCTCCTGACATAGCTGCCCGGGCTCGCCGAGCTATCGATCGCATGGTGGCGTTGGGATAACGGCAGATTTGGCCCCTCAATCCGCAATAGACCGGATAGCCGCGCTGGCGCTGGAAGAGGACGGCGCCCGCGACATCACCTCCGAGCTTACCGTTTCACCCGCGCTCAAGGGTTTTGGTGTCATCGAATTTCGGAGTGGGGGCACTCTGGCGGGAAGGCAGTACGCCACCGCCGTGGCCCGCGACTGTGGCTGCGCCATCGAGTGGAATGTCCGGGACGGCGATGCGGTTCGCACCGGATCGACTATCGGCTTGTTGAGTGGAGAGCTCCGGGGCATTCTGCGGGCCGAACGCCCGCTGCTGAATCTGCTGCAGCGCGCCTCCGGCATAGCGGGTGCCACCCGGCAGTTTGTGGATGCGGTTCAGGGCACGAGCTGCCGAGTCCTCCATACCCGCAAGACTGGGCCCGGGCTTCGAGCCCTGGACATTGACGCGGTGCTGGCCGGAGGGGGCCAGCGTCACCGGGCGGACCTGGCCCATGAGCTGATGCTGAAAGACAATCATTGGCAGGCCTTGAGCCGTGAAGCTACGCCGCTGGCGCAGGTGCTCGCGCAGGCGAAGGCCGAGGGAGTGAGCGCCTTATATGTAGAGGTGGAATCGGTCGAGCAGCTGGAGACCGCATGCCGGGCCGGCGCCACCCGATTGCTGGTGGATAATCAGTCGCCGGACACTCTACAGGCCTGGGCCAGGCTGGCGCGGGAGCAATCACCCGGAATCGAGATCGAGGCAACCGGAGGAATTACGCTGGAGAACGCCCGGGCGTACGCCGACGCCGGCGCGGATTTCATTTCGGTGGGAGCCCTCACTCACAGTGTGAAGGCGGCGGACATCGCTGTCGAAATCAAATTTTAGTATTTAGCCGCAGATGAACACGGATAACTGCAGGATCGCCCCGTATGACCTAGCAGCTCCCTGTTGAACTCGAAATTCAGAGATCGTTCAACAGCACACCCGCAGGTCCGCTTCTGGACTCGACCGGCATGCTGTTGACCAAAGTCTTAATGTTGGAATCAGGGAGCTGTTCTGGCCGGGGAGCGATCCGTGTAGTTATCTGTGTCCATCTGTGGCAACGTTGTATCTGCGTTCATCTGCGTTCATCTGCGGCAAGATTCTTTTCCAATGCCGGCCCCGCTTCCAATGACCCTCGGCTTCTCCTCCACGCAGCCCACGCCAGGTACGCCGGAATGCCGGCAAGAATAATCGCGAAGGTAATGCCGGTGTTGACCGGGTCGGTCCAGAGCGCGTTGATCACCATTGCTATCGACGCGAGAAGAAAAAGCGCCGGTACCACTGGGTATCCCCAGGTGCGGTAGGGCCGCAGCAGATCGGGACTCCTCCGCCTCAGCACGAAGACCGCCCCAACCGCGAGGGCATAAAAGGGCCAGATACCCAGAATGAACTTGTCAGCCAGCTGCTGGAAGTCGTTGAGGAGCACGTAGACCACGCCGAGTGCCGTGGCCAGCCACACGGCCACCGACGGACTATGGAACTTGGGCGAGACCCGGGCGATGGACTGGAAGAAGAGGCCGCGGTCTGCCATGGCAAAGAAGATCCGCGGTCCCGTCATCATCGATCCGATCAAGGTGCTGAAGCAAGAGATCATGACCACGGCCGAAATTGCGGCACCAGCGTACCGGCCGAGCAAGGGTATCTGCTCCGCTGCCGTCGCGGCGATCAGAGGAGACCGGGCCATCTGGTCCAGCGGCACCAGGTAGATATACGCGAGGTTGAGCAGGAGGTAGATCAGCAGAATGCCGGAGGTCCCGATGATCAGCGCCAGCGGCAGGGTGCGGCCCGGGTTCCTGACCTCTCCTCCCATGAACGAGAGATCGGCCCAGCCATCGTAGGTCCACATGATGGCGATCAGGGCCGTCGCGATCAGGGATAGATTGATCCCGCTGCTCCAGGCAGGGGTGAAGTGCGCCGTGCTGCCCTGCCCAGCCGTGAACGCCAGAAGAACCAGCACGGCCAAGGCTCCGTACTTGGCCACGGTAGCCAGGTTCATCAGGACGGCCGCACGGTTCACCCCCAGGTAGTTCAGGAGCCCCACCGCGATCACGGCAGCGGCGGCCACCCAGCGGACCTGCATCGGCGTCAGCGGAATGAATCGGCCAAGATACTCGGCGAAGATGGTGGCAATGGCTCCCAGCGCAGAGGCCCGGATCACGGTGAGTTCGGACCAGCCGAACAAGAATGCCGGCATCGGCCCGAACGCCTCCAGGATGTAGGCGAAGACACCTCCCGATCGCGGAAGCGCTCCCGCCAGCTCGGCCAGAGTGAGCGCGCCGAAGAGTGCGATGATCCCGCCGAGCACCCAGGCCAGAAGGACCGGCCCAGGAGACTGAAGCCGCTCAGCCACGCTCGCGGGCACCCGGAAGATGCCACTGCCGATGGTGGAGCCGATGAGCACCGCGACGGCGCTCCAGAGGCCCAGATGGCGGGGTAGCCGTTCGCCCCAAGCATCGCGTTCTGGAAGCATGGCCAAATATACGCCTCGCCAGCTATAATGGCTCAGATCACCATCTTGGAACGCTTGAGTCACGATGACCGAAACCCAAAGCAGGAACCCAGCGCTGCTCCGGCGGCTGGCATGGACAGGAGCAGCGCTGGCCTTCGGGCTCATCGTGCTGGGCGGAGTCGTCCGAATCACCGGCTCGGGAATGGGGTGCGGCGAGCATTGGCCCCGCTGCCATGGGGAGTGGTTTCCCCCACTCGACCTCCCCACCATGATCGAGATCGGTCATCGCTGGGCCGCGGCACTGGTCAGCCTGGTCGTACTCGCGCTGACGGCGGTCGCCTGGGTCCGCCACCGCAACGAGCCGAGGTTGAGGACACCGGCGACGCTGGCGTCGATTCTCCTGGTGGTGCAGGTCCTGTTGGGTGCAGTAACGGTCAAGCTGGCGCTGCCGCCCTGGGTGGTGATCACCCATCTGGCGAATGCCATGGCGCTCCTGGCCGTGCTCATCCTGACGGCGCTCCGGGCCGGAGAGAAGGATCGGCCGGTCAGTGTGGCGGATCGCCATCGAGTCCAGAAGCTCGCGTGGGCCACCGGTGGGCTCGGTTTTCTGGTTATTCTCTTCGGAGCCCAGGTCGCGAACTTCGGCGCCGGCCTGCTCTGCCTCGGCCTTCCGCTCTGTAACGGAACGCTGCTGCCGCCGACCGCTCCGCTAGCCGCTCTCCACTGGACTCACCGGGTTCTGGCGTTCCTCTTTTTAGGTCTGGTGCTGACCCTTACCACCCTGGTGCTTCGGGACCGTACCTCTGGCCGCGGCCTCAGACGGTGGATCCTTGTCGTTGCCGGGGTGACCGTGCTTCAGCTTGGTGTGGGCGCCGTCATGGTGACCCGCCTACTTCCGGCGGAGCTTCGCGCGGCCCACCTCTTGGTGGGCACGCTGCTTTGGGCCACTCTCGTTGTTCTGGTCTTCCAAGCGAATCGAATCCCCGCCGTCGCCCCCGCAACGCGGAAGACTCACGCCGATCAGCCCAGTCTGCTGGCCGACCTGGTCACGCTCACCAAGCCACGGATCATCTCGCTGCTGCTGGTCACCACCGTGGCTCCGATGTTCATCACCCCGGCGGGGCTGCCTTCATTCTCGCAGGTCGTCTGGGTGCTGCTGGGCGGCTACTTGATGGCCGGCGGTGCCAATGCCATCAACATGTGGTTCGATCGGGACATCGACGACAAGATGAGCCGAACCAGGTTGCGCCCCATTCCGGCCGGACGGATCTCTCCGTCAGCCGGGCTGGCGTTTGGAATTGGCCTGGGAGTGGCGGCCTTTGCGGTATTCTGGTACCGGGTCAATTCGCTGAGCGCCTGGCTGGCTTTGGGCGGGCTCCTGTTCTACGTGTTCATCTATACCATCTGGCTGAAGCGCTCCAGTCCCCAAAACATCGTGATCGGTGGTGCGGCCGGCGCCTTTCCTCCGCTGGTGGGATGGACCGCCATGACCGGCGAGCTGGACCTGGCGGCCATCTACCTCTTCGCCATCATTTTTTACTGGACCCCGCCGCATTTCTGGGCCCTCGCCCTGATCAAGCAGGGTGAGTACGCCCGCGCAGGTGTGCCCATGTTGCCGGTGGTGCATGGCGAGCAGCGGACGAAGTTCGAGATGCTGGCGTACACCTTGATCCTGCTGCCACTCACGCTCATGCCGGCGTTCTTCGGTGCCCTGGGGGCCTTCTATGGGTTGGCGGCACTGCTGCTGGGTGGCCGATTGCTGTGGTACTGTGTCCGGCTGCTGCGGGAGCATTCTTCGACACCGGTGGCCTGGAAGATGTATCGCTACAGTCTGCTCTATCTCGCCTTATTGTTCGTGGCCATGGGAATAGACCGGGCCCTGCCCTTCGGTCACCGTCCTGCCAAAGTGTTCATCCTCAATCACCCCGAGCGGGAGCTCGCGACCCCCGCAGGCGGGCACCACGACCGCTAGCGCTACCCGGCGGGTTCCGGCACCTGGGCGGCTGGTCCGCCTCTGGCCCAGGGTCCGGGCGTATCGCGGGATGCTGGCTCTAGCCTCACTGACCCTCACGGTTAGTGCGCTACTGGGGTTGGCCTTTCCGATGGTCGTCCGCTACCTGCTGGACGCCGCCTTCGTTCAGCACGACCGGACCGTGCTCGACCGCATCGCCATCGGGCTGGTGATTCTCTTCAGCGTCCAGGCCCTCCTCAACTACGCACAAACCTATCTCCTGAGTGCAGTCGGGGAGCGGGTAGTGGCCGGCCTCAGGGCAGAGCTCTTTTCCAAGCTGCTGGACATGCCGCCCGGCTTCTTCGCCGAGCGCCGGACCGGCGAGCTCACCAGCCGGCTTACCACTGATATCGGACTGCTCCAGGGAGTCCTGAGCCATCAGATCGCGGAATTTTCCCGTCAGATTCTGGCTCTGGTGGGTGGCGTCGTCCTGCTCACGCTGATGCAGCCCCGGCTGACACTGACCGCCCTCGGCGTCGTGCCTTTGGTGATCGGATCGGCCCTGTTCTTCGGCCGCCGGCTTCGCCGGATGACCGTCGGAGTACAGGACAAGGTCGCCGAGGCCACGGCGGTGGCCGAAGAGGCATTCAGTCAGATCCGGACGGTCCAGAGCTTCGTCCAGGAGCCGGCGGAGCGCGGGCGATATGATGAGCGGATCGGGGCCAGTGTCAAAGCGGCTCTGGTTCGGGCTCAGCTGCGCGGTGTGTTCTTCGGGGTGCTCACCTTCTCCACCTTCGTGGGCATCGTCTTCGTGCTGTGGCAGGGCGGACTGCTGGTGCTGGAAGGCCAGCTCACCCCGGGCGAGCTGGTCCAGTTCCTTCTCTATACCATCACCATCGCCGCGGCCATCGGGGCGCTGGCGTCGTTCTTCAGCAGCTATCAGGAGGCGGTCGGTGCGGCCGAGCGGGTGTTCGAGATCCTCGAGATGGAGCCAGGCATCACCGATCCCGATTCGCCGGTGCCCCTGCCCCACCCGGTTCGGGGGGAAGTCGCGTTCGAAGGAGTCTCGTTCAAGTATCAGCGGGGCACCACCCTCCCGTGGATCCTGGAAGACATCAACCTCCGGTGCGCTCCCGGCGAAGTTGTGGCCTTGGTGGGGCCCTCCGGCGCAGGTAAGACCACTCTGGTCTCTCTGCTCCCCCGCTTCTGGGATGTAGACCGAGGGCGGATCCAGCTCGATGGGATGGATGTTCGGAGTTTGCGCCTGGCGGATCTCAGAGGAGCGATCGGGATAGTGCCTCAGGACCCCGCGCTTTTTAGCGGGACCATCCGGGAGAACATCGCCTATGCCAGGCCGGGAGCGGCCCACGCCGATGTCGAGGCGGCAGCCCGCGCGGCACATGCCCACGAGTTCATCGAGCGGCTGCCCAGCGGGTACGAGACGGTGGTGGGGGAGCGGGGGGTCAAGCTCTCGGGAGGTCAGCGGCAGAGAATCGCGATCGCCCGAGCCATTCTCAAGGATCCGGCGGTGTTGATCCTGGACGAGGCCACCAGCAACCTGGATACGGAGAGCGAGCGGCTGATCGAGGATGCGCTCGCCAAGCTTCTGGTTGGCCGGACGACGTTGATCATCGCCCACCGGCTGAGCACCGTGCGGCGGGCGGACCGGCTGGTAGTGCTGGATCGGGGCCGGATTGTGGAGCAGGGCACCCATGCTGAGCTGCTGGAGCTGGGCGGGCTTTACGCCCGGCTGTATCAGCGACAGTTCCGAGATGATGCGGCGGGCTAGGTACGAGCTGAGAGCTCCCTGTAGCTGGGTGTTACGTTACTGAAATAAAAGAAGACCCCGGCGATCTACCGCCGGGGTATTACTTTAGTGAGGTCAGCCCCCTCAGTGCGGGCATCGTATGCTCAATGAGATCTATGGTCGTATCTGGGCTGTTGAAGTTCACGACAGCCATCAGATAGGTGCCCGGGGGGAAAGTATTCGTCGCACGGTCTCGGGGTGGCACGCCACGCCCCGGCGTCCCCAGCGGCACCGAACGTCAGTGGTCCCGTTCGGCTCGCAAAGAAGTAAATACCAAGATCTTCCGGACTGGGCCAATCCACCGTGGTTGAGCGCGTAGTATCGGCTACGGTGATCTTGTACAACCGTGCCGGGAATGGCCCGAACTGATTCGTAAGTCCCGTAATCATAGCCGAAGGTCGTGCACCCCAGCAGGAATGGTCACTGCTGGCGCACTGGGGGTCGCCGGTTCCCGCCAGGGGGGTGACTGCGCCTACGGTGACGGTCTGATCGGTGGGTAGGCTGAACAAGCACCCCGGCGACGAAGTCGACTCCACGCTATCGACTGTGAGCGTTCCGGTGGCTCCCGGAGGCAAGAACACCGTAATCGAGCTGCTATCGGCAGCGACGGCCGTGACGATTCCCGCCGTCGCCGCGATGTTGGCACCCGCACCCGTTCCGAACTTGTATCCCGCCGGCAGCGTGACCACCAACCCTTCATTTGCCGCCGGAGTGGGATTGGACACGGTGACCGTTGTGCTGGTTGGAGTGACCTTTACCGGGATGGTCGTCGAGACGCCATTGGACGCGAGATCGAATTGCGTGGCAGTGGGAGCCGTGCCCGTAACGATAAAGCGCTGGGCCGTTTCCAGGTTTGTCCCAATCGTCGTTTGCAGATAGGTGGTGTCCCGCTCGACGGTAATGCCGGGGCCCACGTTCAGGGCCTCGAAGTTGACCGGCAGCTGGTTGCCCAGCTCGTCCAGCACCTGGACGACGACGAACTCGGATCCGCCCGTCGAAAGGAACATGGAAGAGGGATCAGCAATCACCTGCTGTCCCTGTTCGATCTGATCTCCCGTGGGGTCTCCGCCGCACGATCCGAGACCCGCAACCGCAGCCAGGACAATTAACCCGCACATCGAACGCTTCATACTCGGCACCTCATCGAGTGAGACTGTTAGTGACTGCGTTGGTCGGCTCCTTCACTGATCGAGCTCAGAACCGGTTGGCCGATGTAAGATCGATACCCAGGAATTGCGCATATATCGGCCACTGCCGGACCACCCAGAATGTCGGCCCAGCCCGGAATGCCGGTCTCCTTCAGATCGCTGGAACGGATCAGGGTAAACGCCCCAAACCCCGACCGGTCGGCAAAGATGTAGTAATCGCCCTTCCCCTTGGCGTAGCTCCAGACCTCATACGGTGGCGCCCGTCCCTTCTGCTGCTCCCGGAACACCTGGTCCGGTCGTCCGTACTTGGCGTAGATCCTCCCCCGGTCCGACCGCCACCCGGAGACCGGGTTCCGGCCGCCTTCCCTGAACGCCTTGTTGGCGTAGTCCACCGCCGCGTAGTAGGACTCTCTCCGCTCGTTCTTGTCGGTGCCCGGGGTGGGGTCCCGCTTCTTCCAGAAGTTGATCAGGAACCGGCGCTTGGCATCGAGACTGAGCTTGTCACTCCAGGCGGAGAGCTCCCTCGGCTCGGCGATGTATTGCAGAGGGGCGTCGGCCGCCTCGAGATCCTCCTCGGACATCTGGCCGAAGTAGCCCTCATCGCTGACCCGCTCCGCCTCTCGCCGGGAGGCATCCTTGGCCAGCGTCTCACTCAGGCCCGCCATGCTGAAGTCGGCCGACCGCTGAGTGGTGCGTCCGCCCAGGTTGAGGTCGGCAACCATGACGTAGTTGCCGGGAGGCAAGCCCGGTGAGATCGAGCTGGCCTTTCAACACGCTTCCTCCCGCCGTGACCTTCACCGCGAGAGGCTGGGTCTTCATGATGGTTTTTCCCGCCGAGTCCCTGATGGCCACCGCCAGCGTGCCGTCGGCATCTCGTTCGGCGTACGCCTCCAGCAGGTAGAACACCGTCGCCCGCAAAGGCGTGAGCAACACCCGGGCGGTTGCGGTGACCAGGTTGTTGCCGGTCCGGAACTCACCGGGCCGCGGCACCGTATCGTTCGCGGTTGCCAACCGCATCTCAGGAGCGATCAGCAGATCCGATGCAACGCTCGAATCGGACAACGCCTGCAGATCCGTCGCGCTGCTCAGCTTGCGGCCGGAAACCGAGTCTTCGACCGCCACCTCGAACCGGTATTTTCCCGGAGCCACGGCGAAGTCTACGATCTCGACCGTGTACGCGTTCGAGTCTCCCACCAGACTGGCGTGACTCTGCCAGGATTGCTGGTAGAGAGCCAGGCCGGTCGAGTCTGCCACCCGGACTGCCACGGTATAGCTGGCCTGCCCGCCCTGCCTTGCCGGCTGAAGCGATGCGAGGGGGATCTGGACCAGACCCTTGACCCGGGTTCGGTCCTGATCCGCCCGATAGAAACGAACTGCCCGCAGCACCACGCCCGAGTCGCGCTGATCGGCGGCGAGACCCAGGGGAACACCGGCACAGGCAACCACCAGGACCAATTTCGAAAAGCTACCCATTGAATACCTTCTGCAAACGGGGGGCGATCCGGAGATCCGCATCGCCCCTCACCGCAATGCTACCAACCAAAGCTGACGCTGAAGAAGTTGGTTCCCCCGAGCACGCCCAGGTACTTCCAGGCGTAATCGAGGCCCAGATTGAAGTTGCCGGTGCCGTAATTGAGCCCGCCGCCGAAGGCGAGACCCTGAAGGGTCTCCTCGTCGCTCAGCGCCGTGGTGTTGGGATCGATCGGGTCCAGATTATTGGCCCCGGTGTAGCTGTAGCTGCCCCGGACGCGCAAATCCGAAGTTCGACCCGGCCAACCGCTCCGACATCCATTCGCCACCGGCGGAGAAGCCGGCGCTGTTGTTGTTGGGCTGGTTGAAGTCGGAGAGCGAGAGTGAGCCGGTTGTTGTCTCCGGTGATCAGGTCGTACGCCAGACCCACCCGGAAAGTGGTGGGCAGGTTATACCCGGTCGTCTTGAATTCCGACGGCTGGCCGTTGGACGGGACGTCCGGCTCCCCCGGAATGGGGTCCCGCGGCGCCGCGGTCTCCAGCGCCTCTCCGCTATACGTGAGGTTGGTTCCCAGGTTGGCCACCACGAAGGAGAAGCGAACCGGGTGGCCGCTGAGGGCCGAGTGGAAGCTGGTGCCGAAGTCCACGGCAAACGCATTGCCTGAGGCGCTGCCGAGGTTGTCGAATATGCCCTTGGCCGTGACTCCGGCGGAAAACCGGTCGGAGAAGTTCTGGGAGAACGTCAAGCCGGCAAAGGTCTCGCTGACGGAATAGACCGAGCCGGTGCCCTCGGGCTGCTCGACCGTGTACACCTGCTGGTCTTTGAAGCCGTAGGTTCCGATCTGAATGCCTACGGCCCTCGAGCCGCCGCTGAACGGGAACGCCAGCCCGCCCCAGCTGTACCGGGTTTCCGCGACATAGTCGTAGGTGCCGACCGTGGCGCCCGCCCTGGGCATCAGCGCCAGACCGGCGGGATTGTAGTACATCGCGCTCACGTCGGTGGCGATCGCGGAGAAGGCTCCGCCGAGCGCCGTTCCCCGGGCCCCCGCTCCAAAGAGCAGGAACTCGGCCGACGTGGTGCCGTATGCGGTGTTGTCCTGGTTGATGTCGTCCTGCGCCATGGCAGCCGCGGGCAGCCCGCTCAGCAGGGCTGCCATCAGGGCCAGGTGTCGTGCTGTGGTGTGACTCATATGCTCCCCATCTCCTGGTGTGTGGGGGGCCGGCTGGGCCGACCCCCTCCCGTTGGCTGCTACTGAGCGAAGTTCACGACGGTGAACCGGCCTACCCGCCGGGCATCACCGGCTTCGATATGATAGAAGTACACCCCGCTCGCCACGACCTGGTTGTTGCGGTTGCGGACGTTCCAGTCTTCCGCCCCGCCGAACGTTTCCGAGTGGTGCTCCACCAGGTCCACCAGCACGCCGCTGGAGGAGTAGATCCGGATGATGCAGTCAGCCGGCAGGTTCACGAACTTGATGATCTTGGTGTCCGTGGTCTGCTCGAACTGGCTGGTGACGTAGTACGGGATCCGGCACCGTGTGGACCCGGGTCAGATCGTCCTTGGTTGTGGCGGCGACCTGGTTCATCACGTTGAAGCTGAGGCGGTTCTGCGGCGCCGACTGCGGTAAAGGGCCGCGTCGCCGGAGTGAAGGCGTAGTTACCCTCGTCACCCGCATCGCCGTGTCCGCCCGTCGATGGCGCCGGTGTAGCTCCGCATGGTCCACACAGTGCCTGCGGCGGGCACGCGCACCACCCGGTCCTAAGCTCGAAGGTGAAGAAGTGCCCCGGCAGGTACATGATGAAGCCCGGGACCGGCCGCGCGGCACCGATCGGCCACCGCCGGTGGCGATGATAGGCGATCGGGCCCGGCACCGCGGTTTGGCTCAGCGCGTAGGCAGCGGCTACACGGCGATGAGCCAACGCCTGCACCGCGGGCAGAGGACTTCAGCGGCTCGACGCAGCCCATGTCCGCGGCGGTCAGCGTGGCCGAGCGTCCGCCGAACCCGCCGCTGCCGCATCCGCTGCGTTCAGGAAGCCCCAGGTGCCGCCTACCGTCGGTCGCGAACGGCACCACCACGTTATGGGTAACGTCGATGACTGAGTCGACCAGACCCCGGCGCCCCAGTAGACGTTGAAGTCTGCCGCTCGGGCCGCTCCGCCCAGAGCACCTTCAATGTCACGCCAGACATTGTCGATCGTCTGGTAGGCCAGGTCCTCGTGAATGGCCAGCAACCCCGGTCAGCTCGCCTGCATTGTTGGGGTTAACGAACGGCGGGCCCGCCGCGTTCGGCTGGTTCCCGGCGTTGGGATTGTCCACGGTCTCGTTCTGTGCCGGAGACGGACCGTCGAACCAGCGGGCACCGTTGTAGTCGCAGCCGGATCGAGCGGCGAATCCGTCTGCTGCGTTGACGCAGCCGCGGCCGAAGGCATTGGTGTAGTAGTTGCCCGGCAGCGTCTGAACCACTTCGGCGTTCAGCTTGAAGCGCCTGGCTGCCGCCGAAGCGCGCGGCCAGCGTCGGGATCGACCGGGACGGCGTTGAAGAACGCGTTAGCCGGGGCCGTCGCCATCAGCTGATCCTGGGTGACCGCCAATGGTGAGCGGGAACGGTGGTTCCGTCGCCCGCCGTGGCGGTCATGATAGTACGATGTTGGGCGTAACGTCGTACGCGGACCCCAGCGTCAGACTGTCCAGGCGCACCGAGACCGCACCCGGTGCCGCAATGACCTGACGGGCGAACTGGCCCGCAAAGTGGAGCTCGCCACCGTTGGCCGGCGGAAACGGACCGCTGAACTTGCCGGTGGCCGGATCGAGGGTCGGCGTCAGAGGTGAAGACGCTGTCCTGCGCACCCCTGCGGCCTACGATGTTGTTGGTGAGCGTGGCGGTGATTCTTGAAGTTGCTGGCCTCGGCCGGGCGTTACCGACTTGGTGTTTCGCGGCGACTCGATGTTCGACGGACCTGACTGAAACGAGTTCACGTCGAACGCGGTTACCGAGTAGAAGTACCGGATGTTGCTCCGTACTCCATTGTCGAGGTAGGCGAACGGCACCCCGTTGTCGGAGAGCTCCGGCGTCCGGCCGGACTCGGAGCCCGGTCAACGCGGTATCGGCTTTCAGGATGATGGCCTCGCCGGTGGCCAGGTGGTCCGATCGCCCCGCACCACCTGGATGATGGGACCGACCAGCGGAACGTCGATGCTGACTGTCGGCGCCACGCCCGGGAACCAGGGAATCGAAGGCCACCGGACAGCCGAACGCGGTGTCCGGCACCGTGGGCATCGGGTCGGAGTCGATCGTGACGGTGTTGATGCCCAGCTCCGGGGCGCAGCCGGTCAACAGCTGACCGTCCACGCTGACCTGGCTGGTGAAGTCGGTGATGAAGGTGCCCTGATAGTCGAACTGCGCGATCAAGGCGAGCTCGTTCGGCGAGTCCACCCGGCCGCGATAGATCCGGTACCCCTCGACGTCGAACTGGCGGTAGTTCGGATCGTACAGCGGGTTCGGGCCGGCGATGCCGGTTACCGGATCGGTAATGGTCGGCTGGCTGGCCACCTGCGAAGAACGGATCGCCCGTCGGTCTCGGTGGCCGAGGGCTGCCAGAGCACGGTGACCTGGTTGTCGCCCGGGATCAGGAAGAAGTCGGGCGACTCCGGGGCAAACGGCAGCAGGAAGCCGATGTTGAACACCTGCTGCGCGGTGAGTGCCTTGCCCAGCAGCGAGCCCGCGAACCGGCGAGGAAAACTCACCCTGATCGGGCAGCCGTCTCCGTTGCCGTCTGGGCCGCCGCATCGCCGTTGTAGCCGGTGAAGCCGGCCACCGAGTCCACTGCGTTGGCGTTGTCGGCCGTGGCCAGGACGCTCGAGCCGGGTCGGATCGCCCGGAGTCAGGTCGCAGGTGCCGGGGCCGGTGCAGCTCCCGGTGATCACCGGGGCGGCAAAGATGTACGCCACGGCGATGGTGCCGAACTGGCCGGGGGCCAGGGTCAGCGGGCCGGACGACTGGAAGAACCGCATGTCGTCGGGCGCGGTGTTGTTGACGAAGCAGATCTTGGTGGCCTGCGGGTTGCCGGTGTTGCAGGGGGCGTCGCCGGCGGCCGGGTTGATGTTGTTGGAGAGGTAGCGGAACAGCTGGGTGGTGTTCTGGGCGTCGTCGAAGGCGCCGCCGTTGATCGTGTTGCTGAACAGCGTGAGCCCCACCTCTGCCCCGTTCACCACCGGGCTCTTCAGGTACTTGACCCCGACGAAGCCGGAGCCGGCGAAGAACGGCGGGCTGAAGATGGCGGGGTCGAAGGTCCAGCCGGTGGCGCCGGCGAAAGTCATGGCTCGTAGACGTAGCCCAGGGCGAACGGCACGTTGACCGAGGAGATAGTTGGTGCCGGCTTCGGCCACGTCCATGTCGCGCCGAGAACGCGGCGAACAGGTTGTCGACGGTGTAGCCGCCGTCCGGGATCGTCGATGCCGAAGGCCGCTTCGTTCTGCTCCTGGAACTCTGGCGCCCTGGCCGCGGCCAGGATGCTCGCCATGCCCGGCCGGAGCCCGCGGCGTAGTACACCGCGGGGTCGCTGGCGGTGACGTTGTAGAAGGTATAGAGGAAGTAGAGGATGTCCTCGATTGCCCGCCGGGATAGTTCCAGCCCATGCCGCGCTGCTCGACCAGGATGCCGAGCGGGTGCGGCCGGCCGGCGCTGAGCGACGGGATTGCCGTCCCAGGAGAGCCACCAGACGTCGCCCTGGGAGGCCGCAGCCGCGGCCCCGGAGCAGCGGGAAGAACAGGTCCTGGTTGGCGTCGCCCGACGGCACCTTGGCCGCCGCGCGTCGTTGCAGGCCCGTGGTGTCGCGATGAAGGCAGGTCGTCCGGGTTGGTGGTGTTGTAGATCGGCTCGACCTGCTCGCCGTGCTGGGTGGTGCCCTTGGGATCGAAGAAGAAGGCCCCGGTGGTGTCGCCGGCCCATTCCGGGTTCGCGTCGGCGCCGATGATGCCGGCGATCTGCAGGCCGGAGTTGAAGACGTACTGGTCCGCGGTTCCCTTGGGCCAGAATCCGCCGCCGATGGTCGACGAGTTGGTCGAGTCGACGCAGACCTCGCCGGTGGTCGCGAGACCGCAGTAGATGCGGTTGATGGTGATGGCCCCGAGCGACCGGGCGAACAGCCGGAAGCCGCGCGGCGCCCGGCGCCGGGCCTCGGCTTCGCCGGCCGCGGCTGCGGCCGACGGCGCCGTCAGCGACCACCGCCAGAGCGCAGAGGCCCACCAACAGCAGGTTGCTCTTACGCAAGAAGGAGTGCATTGCGTCCTCTCTCAGGTGAAAAAATGGCGACGGCCGTCCCCGCCGGGCGGCACGAATGGCCCGCCCGGCAGGTCCAGCCTGCGTGCCTAGAAGTTCACTTCGAGACCCAGCCGCATCCGGCGTGGGTTGCTGGTGAAGTTGTGGAGACCACGGACGGTGTAATACAGCGCGTCCGACGCCCGGCGCTGTTCGGCCAGGTCGAAGACGTGGTCGCCGTTGCCGAACCGCTCTTCGGCCCGGATGAGAGCACGCAGTTCGGGGCGGCCGGACTCGCCGGCCTGGTTGACCCAGCCGCCGCAGCCGGTCCGAGGATCGGCGGCGCCGCCGAAGCTGAGGTCGATGGAGCCATCGCCCGAGCAGGGCGCCCGACGTCGTCGGCCTCGTTGGCGTAGTCGGCGCTGTCGGCCGCGAAGTTGGCCTCCTCCTCCGCGTGAGTTGTTGACATCGTTGGTCGTGGTGAAGACCTGGATGATGTTGCGTGAAGTTCAGGACGTTCCGGGCCTCGAGGTAGCCGGTCAGGTCCATCCCGCCGAGGCCAAAGCCCTTGGTGAGCCGCAGGTCCAGGTTCTTGAACGACGGGCAGCCGCGAGCTGTTGAGCGGCTCGGGGAAGCGCGTTGTCGCAGTTGTCGCCCGAGACGACGTCCTCGTCGCCGACGCCCGGCTCGCAGCGGGTGTACGGCGTGCCGCTGGTGTACCGGAACGTGGCGAACACGCCCACGTTCTCGCAGCACGGTCCCGACGATCGATCCCTGCTGCCAGTCGTTGGGGAAGTTGAGCGACGGCGGCCACGGCCAGGTTGTGCGGCCGGCTGAAGTCGGTCGGCAGAATCGCCTGCGGCGGAGGCTGGTTGCCGCCGGAGACCTGGTTGAGCACCCGGGAGCCGAAGTCGAGGTAGGTGTCGGGATCGGAGCCGGTGTTCTTGGCCTGCTGGAAGGTGTAGGCCAGGGTGCCGTTGAACAGGTTGCCGAACCGCCGGTCGAGCCGCACGTCGACGCCGCGGGTGTTGCCGAAGTCGGCGTTGGTCATGATCCGGATGTTCTGGTTGTTGCCCCGGAGCGGATCGAAGCGCGAGACCAGACGGCCGGCGGCGTTGGACAGGTTGTCCTTGTTGTACGCGGCCACGTCCAGCACCATGTCGTCGCTGAAGGCGTGCCGCACCCCGAACTCGAAGGTGATGGTACTTGCCGAAGTCGAGGTCGGCCCCGTAGAAGTTGTTGGTGTTGGTGATGGCGATGTCGGTGTTGATGCCCTGGAGCATCACGCCGAAGTCCGGCGCCTGCACCTGGTGGGCGTAGGACAGCCGGAAGTTGGTCCGCTCGGTCACCGGGAAGGAGACCTGGACGTGCGGGCTCAGGTAGTTGTGGCTCTGGTCCTTGGGGAACGAGCGAGTCGTTGGTGAAGAACGCGTCCGGATTGTTGGGATCGAACAGCCGGATTGGTCGAGATCCGGGGGAAGTCGTTCCAGCGGCGCGGCCCGGGTGTCGTAGAAGTCGTAGCGCAGAGCCGCCGACCACGACCACGTCGCCCAGGTCGAGCCGGTCTTCCGCGAACAGCGTTCTAGCGGATCGGCTTCTCCATGATAGACGTCGGAGAAGGCCTGGCTCTCCAGCTGGTGGGAGTAGCTGTCGATGTCGTAGTGGGTGAACTCGCCGCCCAGCTTCAACCGGTTGTAGCGGTCGAACTGCCAGTCGAGGTTGGCCTTGCCGATCAGCCGGTTTTCCCGGTACATGACTGACGATTGGTGAACCGCTCGCTGCCGGCCGGGCCACCCGACTCGGGGAACTGCACGTCGGCGAACGTCATCCCGGTTATAGAGCCCGTAGGCGTTGTTCCGGTACTCGTCGACGATGGCGTACTGCGCCGGGTTCTCCAGGTCTAGCGGCGACCGCCGGCTGCCCGGCGCGTTGTTCCGGTAGTTCTGCACCAGCTCGATCGTCCAGCGGGAAGTTGTCGAAGTTGAACAGGAAATCGAGCGGGCCGATCAGGAACCCGCCGAACGGATCACGGCTGCTCGAGCTCGCTCTCGCGGGTCATCGGACCACTGCAGGGTGCGGTCCTGCTGGTAGGAGAGGTAGGTCTCCAGCGCCAGCGCCCGCTCGGTCGAGCGGGTCAGGTTCTGGGTCCAGTTCAGGGTGAAGACGTTGCTGTAGTTCCGGAAGGCCGGCAGGTTCTGCGGGTTGTAGAGCGATCCGTAGGTCAGGAACCGGCCGGCGAGTCCAGATTCTCGCGGAAGGTGCGGCCCTGGAACTGGCTGCTCAGCGCGGTGAAGGCGAGCCGCGAGCCGGTGCCGAAGGAGTAGTTCAGCTTGCCGCTGAGCTGGTAGGTCGAGCGGGCCGAGGAGGGCACCCGGATGCCCTGGCAGTCGACCCCGTAGTTGCTGGCGATGTCCGGAGTTGGCGCTGCTCGCGAAGTCGCTGCACTCGCCGCGGTACACCGCGTAGTTGTAGACGTCGACCAGCGTGGTGTCGGCGGTCGGGATCGCCCAGCGCGCTGGGCACGGCCACCGTGGTGTCGATGCCCGCCTGCACGAACAGCGGGAACGTTCTGGCTGTCCATCCCGCTCTCCACCGACTGCTGCCCTTCCAGCGCGCCCGACACGAAGAAGGTCAGGTTCCGCATGATCGGACCGCCGAGGCTGCCGGTGACCCGGTTGAAGCCGAGGCTGTGGTTGACGCCGAACGGCTCGTCGGTCTCGTAGCCCAAGGTGCCGGTGAACTTGCTGCCGCCGGTCCTGGTCTGGATCGAGATGACGCCGGACTGCGCGTTGCCGAACTCGGCCGAGGACGAGCCGGTGGTGACCGAGGCCTCTTCCAGCGCGTTGGTGCCGACGCTGATCTCGGTGCCCGCGGAGCCGACCCGGGCGTCGCCCCGGTAGCCCGGCGTGACCGGCACGCCGTCGACGTAGGTGACGTGCTTCCTCGGTCCGGCCGCCGCGGATCGAGAGCGTGTTGCCGTTGGGGCTGCGGCCACGACACCGGGCTGCAGCGGCAGCACGCTGTTCAGCCGGTCGACCGGCAGGTTGCTGGTGAACTCGCCGTCGATCCGCTGCTTCGAGGTGACCTCGTCTCGCGGCACCAGCGGCTGAGTCTGGGTGACGACGGTGATCTCCTGGATCTGGACCGCCGTCTGCTCCAGCTGGATGTCGACCGTGATGGTCTGGCCGGCGAGCACCTTCACGCCGTCGACCTGGGTCGACTTGTACCCGATGAAAGCGGCCCGAACACTGTAGGTCCCGGCCGGCACGTTGTTGATGAAGTAGTAGCCCTGCGGGTTGGTGAGCGCGTTGAACGCGGTCCCACGATAAAGACCTGCGCGTTGGCGATGGGTGCGCCCGCTTGGTCGCGCACCCTGCCTTCGATCTTACCAGTCGAGCCCTGGGCGAGGAGCGATCCCGCTCCAAACCCAGAGCGACTGCCGCGAGCGCGAAGAATCGCGCGGCGCGTGCGAAGGCGCTGACACAGCTTTGCTTCATGGAAACGTCCTCCAAAGGCGTGGACCTGCGAGTACTGCCAGACTTGGAGCGGGAGGCGCACACGCCTCCCCTGTCGGCCCGAGGGCCTACTTCGGGATGCGACTGCGTGGGATGACTGCCTGCATGTGTGATGGGGACGGCGTAATACCAAACGGACTGCGTGAAACTGCAAAAGCGCAGCGCGACCGCGGCCCGGTCGGCAGGTGCCTAATATGAGGTGCACAAAATCGCGTGTCAAGGAAAAGTCACGGGGCCATGTCCGCTCGGCCTCGCCGGATGTAACTCTCTGAAACCCACAAAGTTGCCCGATGAAACGCGACCGGCGTCAAGCTTCCAGTTGTTCGGAATGGAACCGCGACTGGGCCGGCGCGAAATTCTGGCGGGAGCAATTTCGGCTCGGCGCGCCTCGAGCCGTGTCGCGGCCCGTAACGTCGGCTGGACGCGATGTTAATGCGGAAAGCGAAAGTTGGTAAGGGGTACGGAGCTAGGCGCTAGGACCAGCTGAGTCGAGTCAGACTCCGACGGACTCTCGGCTCTGACTCCGACTCCTAGCTCCCGCACTATCACCTCCACCTGCGGCTCCCGCGGCGTCACCTCCGGTCCCGATCGGCCCATGAACACATTGACCTCGCTCCGCATGCCGAACCCGCCCGGCAGATAGATCCCCGGCTCCACCGAGAAGCCGACGCCCGGCAGCAGCCCCGGTCGTCGTGGGTCTCGTAGTCATCGAGGTGGGGGCCCGAGCCGTGCAGGTCCCGATCGATCGAGTGGCCGGTCCGGTGGACGAAGGCATCGCCATAGCCGGCCGCTCGATACCACCGCCCGGGCCGCGCGGTCCGCCTCGTACCCGGCAATGCTCGGCGCTCGGCCGCGGCCTCGCCGGATGGCGTCGATCGCCGCGTCCCGCGCCTGCCGAACCGTCCGCCAGACCTCGGCGACCTGGGCCGGCAGGCCGGCTCCCGGCAAATCCGATCCAGGTCTGGTCGGCAAAGACGGTCGTCGCGGCTCCGGCCGGCCCAGAGATCGAGCAGCACCACGTCGCCCGGCTGAAGCACTGCGTCCTTGCCCGGGTGCGGCTCGTAGTGCGGCTTGGCCGAGTTGGGGCCGAACGCCGACGATCGGCGGCTCATCGAACACCAGCCCCCGGCCTTCCACGCGCGGCGATCACCCGGGCCTGCAAGCGCCGATTTCGGTGAGCCGCTGCCGGTCTCCCGCACCGCCTGCCGCAAAGTGCTCCGCGCCACCGTCGGCCAGAATCTCCGCCGCAGCACGGTGGTCCGCCGAGCTCCTGCTGGCTCCATCGGGCCGCAAAGCGGGAGACCAGCGTCGCCGGAAGGCACGACCTTCGCCCCCAGACTCGGAGCAGCTCGACCACCCCATAAGGCACCCGGTCGAGATAGGGCACCGCGTCTCCGGGGGAGATCTCCATGCGCCAGGGTCTTGCCCGCGACCAGCGTGGCCCAGCGCCGCGTGCAGCTCGCTCCAGCGGGCGTACGGCATCACCCGGCCGGGAAAATTCTCCAGTCCCTGCAGCTCGATCTTGTGGGCGACTGCGACCGGCTCACCCTCCCGGGGCAACAGCACAAACAGCCGGCGGGTGTTCATGCCCGGTGAGCCCGAGCACCCGGTCGGCCACCGGATTGAGACCGTGGAAGGCGAACAGGAGCCAGCCGTCCAGGTCCGCCTCACGCAAGCGCCTGCTCGCAGCTCGGCCAGGTCGATCATTCGTAGACCTCCGCGACCGCGGTCCGCCACACGCAGGCCTCCTCGCCCCGGGAGCGGCAGTGCTCGTGGATCAGCGCTCCCTCGAAGCCGGTGAGCGCCCGGAGCAGCTCCTGATAGACCGAGCCATAGAAGACACAGGCCTCCCCGGTGGGCAGCGCCACGATCGAAAGCGGCGCCGTCATGCGGACCTCGACGTCGTGAGCGCGGGTCTCGAGCTCCCCGTCGAAGATGCGGCGGGCCAGCCGCGCCGCGCTTCTGAGTGCCAGCCGCCGGGCCAGCCTCCGGGGCGACATCCTGGCCAGCGTTCGGGAGGAGCGTGCCCGGTTTCGAGCCGCATAGCGAGCCGCCCGCCGGCCGGCATCGGCGAAGACCAGCGGCGCATCGCTCCGGCGGCCGACCAGACGGAGACACCGAGACCGTCTCCTCCAGCTCCACGCGACCCGCCCTTGTCGGCAGCCTGGCGGTAGCGCTGGATCTGCGCGGCGACCGTCGGGCTGAGGCCGAGTCGCCGGACGACGATTTCTTCGGCGAGCTCGTCCAGCCCGTCCTCGACCGGAGTGTCGAGGTTGCGGATCGCCTCGAGCAGGCTGAGGGGAATGAGCGCGGGAACGGAGGGCTTGGGCACGGTCGGCGGGAAAATACAGGAGCCAGGAGCCTGGAGCTAGGAGCTCGGTCAGCGCGACTGCAGAGCGAAGGCGCTCTGAGCAGCCGACCTCCTAGCTCCTGGCTCCGAGCTTCTCTACATTCCGCCATGGCCGAGCCTTCTGCCGCAGGGCGGTCGTTCGATCAGGAGGCGCTGCCCCACCTCGATGCGCTGTACCGGGTTGCCTTACGGCTCACCGGCGATCCCAGCCAGGCCGAAGACCTGGTCCAGGACACCATGCTCAAGGCCTATCGCTCCTGGCGGCAGTACCGCCCGGCACCAACGCCAAGGGCTGGCTGCTCACCATTCTGCGGAACACGTTCATCAATGATTATCGCCGGCGAAAGCACGAGCCGATCGCGATGGACCTGGAAGCGGTCGAGCCGCACGCGCTCGACCGCTCGATCGAGGAGGTCGATCCGGAAGGCAACTTCTTTTCCCAGATCGTGGATGCCAAGGTCCTCGAGGCGATCGACGCGTTGCCGCATGAGTTTCGTGAGGTGCTGGTCCTGAGCGATGTGGAAGGAATGCGCTACGCCGAGATCGCCGAAACCCTGCAGATTCCGGTTGGCACGGTGAAGTCTCGGCTGTTCCGGGCCCGCCAGCAGCTTCAGGCCCAGCTCTATTCCCATGCCGTCGAGATGGGATATATCCAGCCACGGGAGAGCCCGACATGAGCGGGGTCGACTGCGCCCAGGCCCTGGCCAATCTGGGCGACTACCTCAAGCAGGAGCTTACGCCGGAGCTGATGGTTGAGGTTCGGCAGCATCTGGAGCGGTGCCGCGATTGCTTCAAGCACGCCCAGTTTCAGGAGAGCTTTCTCAGCATGCTGGAGACGCGGGCCGGCCGGGAGACCTGCCCGGCAAAGCTGCGGGCCCGCATCCTCAGTCTGCTGCGGTCGGAGATGGGAAACCACTGAGCGAGCCGTCACTCCTGCTGGCACTCCTGGTCAGCGCGAGTGTCGCCTGCATTGCCTGGTTCTCGGCCACCCTTACTTCATCCGGCGCCCTGGCGGCCTGGGTAGTGGGCGCCGGAATCCTCCATGGAACGGGTTGGATCGGCGGCGCGGTACTGGCCGCCTTTTTCATTTCCAGCAACCTGGTTTCCCGAGTGGCGCCGGCCCCGCTGACCGCAAGGCTCGACGCCAAGGGCGACCGGCGAGACGCCTGGCAGGTGTTGGCCAACGGAGCAGCGGCTGCGCTGCTCGCCGTCTTCGGTTCCTCCGATCCGGCTCTCAGAACCTGGCTGGTGACCGCCACACTGTCCGCCGCTGCGGCGGATACCTGGGCGTCCTCCGTGGGTGCGCGAAGCCGGTCAGCCCCAAGGCTCTTGTGGTCCCGTGACCCGGTGCCGCCCGGCACCAGTGGCGGGATCACCGCCGCCGGCAACGCGGGCGCTCTTGCCGGTGCGGCAGTGGTCTCGGCTACCGCGGCGTTGCTCACGGGAAACGCCCGGCTCCTGCCCGCGGGAATACTGATAGGTTTCCTCGGTATGCTGATGGATTCCCTGCTCGGCGGCGCGATGCAAGGGACATTCTGGTGCCCTCGCTGCCGGCAGCCGAGTGAATGGCGAGTGCATCGCTGCGGAACCAGAACCGAACGGAAGTCTGGATGGGTATGGCTGAACAACGACGGCGTAAACTTGCTCGCGACCGCTATCAGCGGCGGCCTGGCCTGGGCCGTATGGCGCTGGCTTGACTGACCTCCCCCGCCAGGTAGACGTACTCGTCGTCGGAGCTGGTCCGGCCGGCAGCGCCTCCGCCGCCCTGCTGGCCCAGGCCGGTCATTCGGTGCTCGCGGTAGACCGGGCCGAGTTCCCTCGCGACAAGCCCTGCGCCGAGTACATGAGTCCGGAGGCAGTGAGAATCCTCACCCGGTTCGGCATCGTCGAGACGCTCGAGGCAGCGGGGGCGGCTGCGCTCGAGGGGATGAAAGTCACCGGCGTTCACGGGGCCACAGCGCATGGCATCTTTGCTCTGGCAGGTCATCGGCCGTACCGCCCCACGGGACTCTCGGTTTCCCGCCGTATCCTCGATCAGGCGCTGCTGGACGTTGCCCGGGAAGCCGGCGCATCCGTCGCCGAACGCACCACGGTGGAGGAGCTGCTGTACGAACGGGGAGCGGTTACCGGAGCCGTGCTCCGCGACAGCCGGGGACGCCGCCGATCGGTCCGTGCCCGGCTGACCATCGGGGCCGACGGTCTCCGGTCCGTGGTGGCCCGTCGCATGGGACACCGCACGCACCAGCGGCCTCGCCGGGTCGCGTTCGTGGCGCATGTGTCCGGGGTGCGGGACATGGGCGATTCAGCCGAGCTCCACTTTGGCCGCAACGGCTACATGGGATTGAATCGGATCGGCAAGGACGTCGTCAATGTCGCCCTGGTGGTACCGGCTGAACGCGCCAAGGACGCAAGGGGCAGAGCCCAGGATTTTTTCCTGCAAACCCTGGGGGAATTCCCCGCCGCCGGCGAGCCGGGTGCTGGCTGGAAGCGTCGTCCGTCCCGTTCTGGTTACCGGCCCCTTCGCCGGCGTGGTCGGGCCGGGTAACGGTTCCCGGCGGCCTGCTGGTGGGAGACGCCGCCGACTTCTTCGATCCGGTTACAGGCGACGGAATTCTGAGCGCCTTGCGTGGGGCGGAGCTGGTGGCCGAGACGATGATTCCTGCGTTGAGCCTGCCCGACTAGCATCGCCGGTGAGCCGCTTCGGCGTTATCAGCGGCGGCGGCGGCAGGTATTCGCCGGGAAGTGGATCATGGAACGGGCAACCCGCTATCTGATGTCCTCGCCCTGGTTCTTCAACCGCAGCGTCTCCCGGCTGGGCCGGTACCAGGACATGGCGCACTCCGCCATCGGCGTGGCGGGAGGGTTTGTGCCGCTCCGTGAAGTCCTGAATCCACTCTTCCTTGCCCGGATGGTCCTTTGAGCAGTCCGCGAGGTAGACGCGGCACAGTTCCGCCAGCTCTTGGGTCGCTTCGCCACCGGAGTCGCCATCATAACGGTCACGGCGCCTGATGGGCGGCTCATAGGGATGACCGCCAATAGCCTGTCTTCGGTCTCGCTGTATCCGGCGCTGATCTCGGTCTGTATCGAGCGTGAGGCGGGGATGCACAACGCGATCCTCGAGGCAGATCAGTTCGTGGTAAACGTGCTCTCCAGTTCCCAGGAAACTCTGGCGCGCCGATTTGCGGACAAGCACGAGGACCGTTTCGAGGGCATCGGCTACCACATCAGCCCCGAGGGCCTCATTCTGCTCGGCGGCGCCCTGGCCCACATCGAGTGTCAACGATTCGCCCACTATCCCGGCGGCGACCATACCATCGTCGTCGGCCGGGTCACCGGCGGAAGCACCAGCAAGGGCCGGCCCCTGCTCTACTACCGCGGCGGTTATGCCGCCTTGGAATAGCAGTGGCTGAGCTCACCATCAGTCCGCATAGGGACCGAGCTGCTGGACGATCCCGCGGCCGATCCGGCAACGGTGGCGGAGTCGCTCCGGAACATCGCGCGGGCCAATCGCTGGTTCGGTGGCGCCGCGGCGGTGCGCTTTGGTTTGGAGCGGACGCTCGGCGACGGGTCTCGGGGAGAGACCTTATCCCTGCTGGATCTGGGCACCGGGCTGGGCGATCTGCCGCGGATGGCGGTGCGCTGGGGTGCGCGGAGAGGCATTCGAGTCGTCCCCATCGGACTCGAGCTCAACCGGGTTGCGGCCAGGATGGCGCAGCAGCGAGAGGTCGCCACCATGGTCGGCTGCGCGGGCCAGCCGCCGATCCGGGATAAGAGTGTCGACGTCGTCCTGGTCAGTCAGGTGGCGCATCACCTGCACGCCGACTCGGTGATTCGCCTGTTTCAGTGCTGCACTCGTTTGGCCCGGCGGGCGGTGATCGTATCAGATCTGCGGCGGCATCCGCTGGCGACCGCTTCCTTCCGGTGCGGTGGCCGCCTCCTCGGCTTCGATCCGGTGACCCTTTCCGACGGAGTCACCTCCATCCGCCGAGGATTCAGCCGTCAGGAGTTGCTCGACCTCATGGATCGCGCGGGCATCAGCGGAGAGGTGGCGTACCGGCCAGGGTTTCGGTTGGTGGCCACGTGGCTTCCGGGCAGCGGTTGATGCGTACGGTGGATCGCGTCCGGGTTCAGGCACCCGTCGAGTCGGTATTCAGGGCCGCCGGGGAGGTGGAGCGGTGGCCTCAGATCCTGAGCCACTATCGCTGGGTCAGAAAGTTGGAAGGCAACTGGCGCCGGAACGCTGGTAGAAATGGCTGCGTGGCGTCCTTTCGGTCCACTCAAGTATCCCACCTGGTGGGTTTCCGAGATGTGGATAGACCAGGCCGCGCCGGCCATCCACTACCGGCACGTTCGGGGAATAACCACCGGGATGGATGTGGTCTGGAAGATGGTATCCACCGCCGACGGTACCGATGTCACCATCATCCACGAATGGGGTGGGCCCCGCTGGCCGCTGATCGGCGGGACGGCTGCCAACTGGGTCATCGGACCGGTCTTCGTCCACGGGATCGCCTCCCGAACCCTGGCGGGGATAAAGCGGTATCTGGAAGCGGGGAGGCTCGGAAGGTGGGAAGCGGGGAGCGGCCGGTGAGGTTGGAGCAGAGGAAGTGCGACAGGAGCGCAGATGAAGGAACGTAGAGTTGTGATCACCGGGATTGGAGCTATCACTCCGATCGGGACCGGGGTTGAGGGATTGTGGCAGGGACTCCGGCGGCGGGAATCGGCCGTTCGCTGCATCACCCGATTCGATCCCTCCATGTTCAAGTCCCGGATCGCCGGGGAGGTGCCCGACTTTTCGCCCAGCGATCATATCGAGGAGCGCCGGATTCGCCGGCTCGATCGATTCTCCCAGTTCAGTGTCGCCGCCACCCGCATGGCCTTGACCGATGCCGGCCTCGACCCGGCTAAGGAAGACCTGGACCGGATCGGCGCCACCATGGGCACCGCGCTCGGTGGTGTTGCCCACGGAGAAGGTCAGTACCGGAACTTCATGCGGGGAGGTCCTCGAGCGGTTGATCCCGCTCTGGCCCTCACGGTCTTTGCGGGCGCCGCCAGCTGCAACATCGCCATCGAGTTCGGCTTCACCGGTCCGAACTCGACCAATGGGATGAGCTGTGCCTCCGGAGCCATCGCCATCGGCGAGGCGTTTCGCGCCATCGCCCGCGGGGAAGCCGACGTCATGGTGGCGGGAGGGGCCGAAGCACCGCTGGCTCCCCTCTGCTTTGGGGCCTTCGCCATCATCCGGGCCATGTCCACCCGCAACGACGATCCCGGCGCACGCCAGCAGGCCCTTCGACCAGGGGCGGGATGGCTTCGTCATGGCCGAGGGGGCCGCGGTGCTGGTACTGGAAGAGCGCGGGCGAGCTCTGGCCCGGGGCGCGCCGGTGTACGCCGAGATCTGCGGGTTCGGTTTGACCAACGACGCGCATCACATGACGGCGCCCCGGCCCGATGGCAAGCAGGCGGCGCGGGCAATGCGGAACGCGCTGACCGAAGCCCGAGTGGCGCCGCACGAGGTGGGCTACATCAACGCGCACGGCTCCTCGACTCCGCTCAACGACCCCACCGAGACCTCATCCATCAAGCAGGTCTTCGGGGCGCACGCCTACCGGCCGGCGTTCAGCGGGACCAAGGGCTACTACGGTCACGCGTTGGGAGCGAGCGGCGCGATCGAGGCAGCAATCTGTGCCCTGGCCAGTCACCGGGGTTGGGTGCCACCGACGGTCAACCTGGACTGCCCCGATCCGGTGTGCGACCTGTCCCACGTCGATCCCGACGGAATGCGGCTGCAACCCGATTACCTCCTCAGCAACTCTTTCGGGTTCGGCGGCATCAACGCCAGCCTCCTCTTCCGGCGGGTCGAGTAAGCTCCTAGATTCGCGCATGCCTTCACTCACCCGTCGGTTGACCGCCGAAGCGCTCGGCACTTTTGGATTGGTGTTCGTGGGCGCCGCCGTGGTGGTCGTAAACGGCGGTTTTCCCAACAGCGGGATCGGGCTGATCGGGATCGCCCTGGCCCACGCGATAGTGCTTTCGGTGATGATCACCGCCACCATGACCATCTCCGGCGGCCACCTGAATCCCGCGGTCACCATCGGCCTGGCGCTCAGACGACGAATCGACCCGGTCTCCGCCGCGGCATACATCGCGGTGCAGCTGGCTGCCGCCTGCCTGGCGGCGTTCCTGGTCAAGCTGCTCCTGCCTGCTCCGGCAGTGCGCAATGCCATGCTGGGGGTCCCGGTGATCGCCAGCTCCGTTTCGCTGGGTCAGGCAATTGGGATCGAGTTGGTTCTGACGTTCTTCCTGATGTCGGCCGTGTTCGGAACCGCGGTCTCGCCCGATGCTCCGAGAGTCGGCCGGCTTTGGTATCGGATTGGTGCTGCTGTTCGACATTCTGGTGGGCGGTCCGCTGACTGGTGCCGCCATGAATCCCGCTCGAGCCTTTGGCCCGGCCGCTATTTCCGGCGAGTGGGTCGGACAGCTGGTCTACTGGATCGGACCGATTGCGGGAGCGCTACTGGCGGCGGTGCTGTGGGAGTATCTGCTCCTGCCGAAGGGCCCGCAGTCGCCGGAGGAAGACGGACTGAAAAACCGTAAGCGGGAACAGGAAAAGCGTAAGCGGTGAGCGGGAAACTGCCAAACAGTGCGCAGTATTCAGCCATTCTTTCGTCGGATCATCCCTAACAGCAGTCTCTGACTTCGTTGGTTCCTTCTGAGTAGATACCGTGCCGGGTTCTTGGGAGACTGCCTGCACCTCCAACGCCAGCTCGAGCAATTCTCCATGTTTCCACTGCTGATCCGTAAGCGATAGAGAGATGTTTTCTGAAAGAGGGTGAATCGCCGTAAGCGTAGCCCTCTGCGATGTTGAGCTGTACCGAAAGGCAGGCCCGTTGCAGCTGGGAGAACAGCGCCGGAGGCCCACGGCTTCCAACCAGTATGTGCCAGGCTTGATCACACCTAGTACTACCGCTCGAGCCTCCTGCCAAGCATGTAAGGACCGATGATCTCGCATTCCGTATCATGCTTTTCGGCCTGCAACGGCACGGTACCCAATTCTACCCGAGAAGTACCCCGCTCACGCTTTAGCTTGTTCCCGCTCACCGCTCACGCAGTTGGTCTTCCCGCTTACGCTGTTTAAGGTAAAGCCGCACCCAGTACCCGCCCAGAATCACCGTGGTCACGATATAGGCCGCAACCATATACCCGCCGTTCTGGGGCGGCTCAGCCAACATCCGAAGCCTCCTCCAGCTCCCGCCTCTCAGCCGCGAGAGCCAGCCCGTATCGGGCGGTCACGAACCCGACGTACAACAGCGGTAAACACCAGAGTCGACACCAGCAGTGTCCGTAGCATCTCCGGCGGCAGCGAGGGCGCGCTCGGCTTGAGCACGATGGGCTGCGGGTGCAGCGTGCGAAACAGATAAACGCTGAGATGAATGAAAGGGACCAGCAGAAGGCCGAGGATTCCAACCACCGCGCTGAACCGCGCCCGCTCAGCCGGATCGTGCAGCGCGGCCCGCAGCGCGAGATAGCCCACGAACAGGAAGAAGAGGAACAGGGTAAGCGTGAGCCGGGCATCCCAGGTCCACCACGTGCCCCAGATCGGCTTGGCCCAGATCGGCCCGGTCGTGAGCATCACCGCGCTGAACGCCACGCCCACCTCAGCCGACGCGGCGGCAAAGCGGTCGAGCCGGGGATCCTGCAGCCAGAGGTAGAGTGCGCCTGTCAATCCAACCAGCGAGAACGCCAGGAGCGCGCTCCAGGCCGCAGGCACGTGGAGGTAGAAAATTTTCTGGGCCACGCCCTGACGCGCTTCCACCGGGGTGTACTTCAGGGCAAGGACATAGACCAGAAGCAGCCCGAGCAAACCCACGGCACTGAGCCGAAGCCCGCGGCGAATGATTCGATCGGCGTTACGGTACTGCTCCATCGAGCTCATTCGTCCACCACGGCGGGAAAGACCAGGGTGCAGAGCGTCACAAAAACGATGTCATACAGCAGCGAGAAGCCGAATCCACCCCAGCATCTCGCTCCAGGGTCGGCCCGCGAGCAGCCGCGATGTGACCTGCACCGCACCGATAAGCGGCGGCACCATGAAAGGGAGCAGCAGAACGGGCAACAGGAGCTCGGCATGGCGGGTACGTACCGCCATGGCGCTGAAGATCGTTCCTACCGCCACGAATCCGATGGTGGCGAGCACCGTCGTCGCCCAGGATGCCGGGCAGTCTCGGCCACAGGCTCACATTGAAAAACAGGGTGAACAGCGGCAAGGTCACCAGCTCCACCGAGCCGACAAAGGCCAGATTGGCCAGCAGCTTGCCCAGGAACAGCGCCTCTCGGGAGACCGGAGCCAGCAGCAGGCCGTCCAGCGCCCCGTTTTCCCGCTCGATGGTAAAGGCCCGATTCATCGCCAGCAACGCAGCCAGCGCAAAGGTTACCCACAAGACACTGGGAGCGAGCGCCGTCGCGGAAAGCGCGGTTGGGTCCCGGGCGAAGTTGAAGACTACCAGGACCAGAGCGGCAAAAACCAGCGCGGACAGAAGGGCAGTTCGGCTCCGGAGCTCGGCCCGAACGTCCTTCCCGGCCACCGCCAGAATCAGGCGCATCGATCTAAGCACCGGTCAACATCCCGTACCGGGAGACGAACGCATCCAACTCGCCCGATCGAGGCTCATCCACCGCCCAACGTCCCTCGATCAGCACCGCCACCCGCGAGGTCAGGTCCCACACATCGCCCAGCTGATGGGTCACGATGACCACACCCGCCCCGCGTTCCAGGCGGGATCGCAGATCAGATCGAAGCCGCTCGGCTGCCGGAGCATCGAGCGCGGTAAAAGGCTCGTCCAGCAGGATCACTCGAGGATCGTGCAACAAGGTGCGGGCAACTGCGGCGCGCTGGAGCAGACCCCGGCTGAGGCGCCGGGGCAGTTCCGCCGCCCGGTTACTGAGTCCCGCGGCCTCCAGCGCCGCATCAGCAACCCGATTGGGCTGATCGAGCGAATAGAGGCGGGCAGCAAAGGCCAGGTTTTCCCGGAGGGTGAGGTCGTCGTAGAGCAGCGATTGATGGGAGAGCAGAGCCCACCGCTCCGCGAGTTCCATCGGAGCCCCGGCCCAGCCGGTGGCCCAGAACCCGGATTTCTCCGGCCGTCGGGCGCAGGAGCCCGGCGAGCAATCTCAGGAGAGTTGTTTTGCCGGCGCCGTTGGGGCCAATGATGGCCAGCGCCTCGCCTGAGCTGAGGGAGAGGTCCAGGCCGCGCAGGATGCGGGCCTGCCCGAACGAGCGCTGGAGCCCGCGAGCCTCGAGCAGCAGGACGCCGTCATGTGACGGCATCGATCCGCGCGCCGAGCTCGTCGAGGCGGAAGGGTTTGACGATGTAGCCGGAGTGGGGAAGATCGAGAACCTTGAGCTGAGGCTCAATACTCATGTACGCCGTGGTGATGATGACCGGAAGCTCCGGCTGAGTCTGCCGGATGCGCCGAAGAAGGTCGACCCCATCGGTATCGGGCAGGCGCATGTCCAGGACCGCCACATCCGGCTTATGTTGCGCGAGCTGCTCCAATGCCTCGGCGCCAGTTGAGGCGAACACCAGATCGTATCGAGGATTGAAGGCCCGCTCATAGCTCAATCGAAGCGCCGGCTCGTCCTCGACGATCAAGACGCGCCGGCGGCGTTTGTTCTTGGTCATTCAGTACGCCCCTGGGGCCGGTGCCGGAGCACTGGGAGAGGAAGCTGACTGGGGGTACTCTAACTGGAAAACGAGGTCGATCGGAAAGGCGGCTTGTTGGCCGCCCTATGCCTATTGACTGACCGTTGACTCGAGCTGAAAGAGATCGTCCAGCTTGGTGAGCATCAGCAGGAAGCGGATCTCCTCGCTGGCGCTCCGGAGGACCACAACCTGGCGCCGCTCGGCGGCTCGTCGCTGGATCAACATCAGCGCGCCGAGCCCAGCCGAATCCACGTGGCGGGTGCGCCCGAGATCGATCACCAGGCGACCAACACCCTCGGGCATTTCCTCCAGCAGTTGGATGGCCGCTTTCCGGATTTCGACCCGGGTATCGAGTCCGAGCGTCTCCGGTGCAGCCATACCGCGCTCTGCGTCGTGCGGCGACCTCATTGCTCCTCCTTCGGCACCGAGCTATCTCAACCAGGTACAGGCGACCAGGTGAGACCTCTAGTTTTGCGGCCCCGAATCACTCCGGGTGTGCTCTTATCGGGCGGATTTGCGCTTGGCCGCATCGACCTCGCGCCCTCGTGTCTCCAAAATGGCGAGACTGGTGCCAGCTGACGAGAAAGCTTGGATTCGCAATCCTTTGCGAAGCGTCTTACCAACGTCTTGCAGTTCCGCTTCACGCCGCACTCCGCGGCAGACTACTGCAAAAGTAGCGGATGGACTTGCATGCACTCTTACACCGTCCGGCCGGCTCCCTTAGCTTCTGGCTGACTCTTACCCCTGCAGATCATGAACGATCAGATCGATACACTCCTCTCCGAGCAACGTCGGTTTCCTCCTCCGCGCGAATTCGCCGCGCATGCCGCGGCAACCGATGCACTCTACGAGGCGGGGAGCGAACTGGAAAAAGTTTTGGGAGCAGCAGGCACGCGAGCTGGAGTGGATAGCGCCCTGGAGCCGGGTGCTCGAGTGGGAGCTGCCCCACGCCCGCTGGTTCGTCGACGGAAAACTCAACGCCTCGGCCAACTGCCTCGACCGGCATCTGAATGGTCCGCGCCGGAACAAGGCGGCCATCATCTGGGAAGGCGAGCCGGGCGAGCGCCGCGTCCTCACCTACTGGGATCTTGCCCGGGAGGTCCGCCGCTGCGCCAATGCCCTCAAGAATCTCGGCATCCGCCGAGGCGACCGGGTGGCGATCTACCTCCCGATGATTCCCGAGGCGGTCATCGCCATGCTGGCCTGCGCCCGGATCGGCGCGGTGCATTCAGTGGTATTCGGAGGGTTTTCCGCCGAGTCGCTGCGGGACCGGATCAACGACGCGCAAGCCGTTGCACTCATCACCGCCGACGGCGGATATCGCCGGGGACAGGTCCTCCCGCTCAAGCGGTTCGCCGACGATGCGCTGGCCCAGTGCCCTTCAATCCGGCACTGCATCGTGGTCCGGCGGGTAGGCGACGAATCGGCAGCGCTGATGAAGGAAGGACGGGACCACTGGTGGCACGCGGCTGCTTCAGGAGGCGTCGCTGCGAAGTGAGCCCGAAGCGATGGACGCCGAGGATCTGCTGTTCATCCTCTACACCTCGGGCACCACCGGTAAGCCCAAGGGCATCGTCCACACCACCGGCGGCTACCTCACCCACGTTGCCGCTACCACGCGCTACGTCTTCGACCTGCGGGAGGAGGACGTGTTCTGGTGCACCGCCGACATCGGCTGGGTTACCGGCCATTGCTACGTGGTGTACGGCCCGCTGGCCAACGGCGCCACCGTGGTGATGTACGAGGGCGCCCCGGACTGGCCCGAGCGGGACCGGTTCTGGAGCATCGTGGAGACGTACGGCGTCACCATCCTCTATACCGCGCCTACCGCTATCCGCGCGTTCATGAAGTGGGGCCCCGAGCACCCCGCGCCGTCACGACCTCGCCACTCTGCGGCTGCTCGGTACCGTCGGCGAGCCCATCAATCCCGAAGCCTGGATCTGGTATCACGAGCAGATCGGCGGCGGGCGCTGTCCCATCGTGGATACCTGGTGGCAGACCGAGACCGGCGGGATCATGATCACTCCGCTGCCCGGCGTCACCACCACCAAGCCGGGTTCGGCCACCGTACCGTTTCCCGGCGTGACTGCCGAGCTGGTCGATGCCAGCGGCAAACCGCTGGAGCAGGGCGGCGGATTTCTCACCCTCAGCCAGCCCTGGCCGGGCATGCTCCGCACCATCTACGGCGACGACGAGCGCTACCGCGAGACGTACTGGAGCCGGTTCCCCGGCCGCTACTTCGCCGGCGACGGGGCCAAGCTGGACGAGCAGGGTTACTGGTGGATTCTGGGCCGGGTGGACGACGTGCTCAACGTGGCCGGACACCGGATCGGGACCATGGAGGTGGAGAGCGCGCTGGTAGATCATCCGGCCGTGGCGGAGGCGGCGGTGGTGGGCCGGGCCCACGAGCTCAAGGGTCAGGCACTCGCCGCCTTCGTGACCCTCAAGGAAGGGACACAGGCGACCCCTGGCCTCAAGGATGATCTCAAGGACCACGTGGTCAAGAAGATCGGCGCTATTGCCCGGCCCGATGACATCCTCTTCTCTGCCGATCTGCCCAAGACCCGGAGCGGGAAGATCATGCGCCGCCTGCTCAAGGACATCGCCGAAGGGCGCACTCTGGGCGACACCACAACCCTGGCCGATCCCGCCGTGGTGAACCGGCTGAAGGAGATGTACGAGGAGAAGGAGGGGTAGACCTAGATCTGGATCTGCGCTCCCAGCTCCACCACGCGATTCGGCGGCAGGTTGAAGAATGCCGTGGCCGACTGGGCGTTCCGGGCCATCAGGATGAAAAGTTTCTTGCGCCAGCGGGAGAGCCGGGAGTTGCCGGTGGGCAGTAATGTCTCCCGCCCCAGAAAAAAGCTGGTCTCCATGGGCTTGGCTTCCAGCGCCGCGAGAGCCGAGGGTGCTCAGCAGCGCCGGAATGTCGGGTGACTCCATAAAGCCATATCGGCCGGTCACCAGGTAGAATCCGCTCCCCAGATCCTTGACCTCGGCTCGATCGTCCGGCTTGACCTGAGGAATCTCTTCTCCCGAAATCGACATGATGATCACCTTCTCGTGCAGCACCTTGTTGTGCTTGAGATGGTGCAGCAGGACCACCGGCGCTCCGCCCGGGTCCGAGGTCATGAAGACCGCCGTTCCCTGGACCCTGGATGGCTGGCGACGGCTGATGTCCTCGAGAAACAGGGGCAGCGGCAGCGCATTGTCGTGCAGGATGCCGATGACTGTTTCACGCCCGCGCTTCCAGGTGGTCATCAGCAGATAGACCACGCCCGCCACCACGAGTGGGAAACCAGCCGCCCTTCGCGATCTTGACCAGGTTGGCCGCCAGGAAGGACAGGTCCACCACCAGGAACACCGCCGCCAAGCGTACGCCACCCGAGCCACGCTCCAGTTCCAGCGCTTGCGGGCCACGACGCAGAACAGCAGCGTCGTGATGGTCATCGTGCCGGTGACGGCGATGCCGTAGGCCGCGGCCAGATTGCCGGAGCTCTGGAACCCGAGCACCAGGAGCACGCAGAGCAGACCCAGAGTGCGATTGACGCCCGGGCAGGTAGATCTGCCCGATCTCGGTCTGCGAGGTGTGCACGATGGTCACCCGCGGGACTGTAGCCCAGCTGCACCGCCTGCCGGGTCAGGGAGAACGCCCCGGAGATCAGCGCCTGGGAGGCCACGACCGCCGCAGCGGTGGCAATCACCACCATCGGATACAGCGCCCAGGACGGCACCAGAGCGTAGAACGGGTTCTGGGCAGTCGCCGGACGGGCGAGCAGCACTGCCCCCTGGCCGAAGTAGTTGAGCGCCAGCGCCGGCAGCACCACGGCTGAACCAGGCCAGCCGGATGGGCCGCTTGCCGAAGTGCCCCATGTCGGCATAGAGCGCCTCGCCCCGGTGACCACCAGGACGACGGCACCGAGGATCAGAAAGCCCTGAGCGTCCGTTGCGAAACATGAAGCTCGAGCGCGTACCACGGATTCAGGGCGCGCAGCACCTCGGGATGCTGCACGATGCCGGCGACCCCCAGCGCGGCGATCGGTCCCGAACCAGACCAGCATGATCCGCCCGAACACCGCGCCGACCCGGGCCGTCCCCCGCCGCTGAAACAGGAACAGGCCAACGAGAATGACGGCGGCGATCACCGGCATGACCGCACTGCAGCGCCGGGCGTGGCCACCCCGATGCCCTCCACGGCACCGAGCACCGAGATGGCCGGAGTGATCACCCCGTCGCCATACAGCAGTGCGGCGCCGAAGAGGCCCAGGGCCACCAGCCAACGCCGCGAGCCCGCCGTGTCCCGGCGGGGGTGCAGCAGGGCCAGGAGCGCCATGATGCCGCCTTCGCCCCGGTTGTCCGCCCGCATGATGAAGACGAGATACTTGAAGGACACGACGAAGTTGAGCGACCAGAAGATGAGCGACAGCACGCCCAGGACGTTCGCCTGCGTGGGCGCGATGCCGTACTCGGGCGACGAAACACTCCTTGAGCGCGTAGAGCGGACTGGTGCCGATGTCGCCGTAGACCACTCCGAGTGCTCCCAGGGACAACGCGAGCAGCGCTCGCCGACTTGGCTGGGAGACGGGACGAGTGGAGCTGGGGGGAGATGGACTGGTGACCGCGGTCATGACTAGAACTGAATCTGGGCGCCGAGCTCGACCACCCGATTCGGGGGAAGCCCGAAGTACGCAGTGGCCGACTGGGCATTGCGGGCCATCAGGATGAAAAGCTTCTTGCGCAATTGTCCCATCCGGCGGCCCTCGGGCGGTTTCTCTCCCCGGGGTTTCTTCCTGCCTGCCGTGGTGGCGATCAGGGTTTCCCGTCCGAGATAAAACGTGGTATTGGCCAGCTTGACGGTAACGGGCTTGCCGTTGTCTTCCGCCCGTCCGAGAGCCCGAAGCACGTCCGGCACGTCCGGCGTTTCCATGAATCCATAACGGGCCATAACCTGGTAAAACCCTTCGCCGAGCTCGTTGCACTTCACCCGGTCCTTGTCCGCGACCTGCGGAATCTCCTCTGTGTGCACCGACATGAGCATGACCTTCTCGTGCAGCACCTTGTTGTGCTTGAGATGGTGCAGCAGCACCGGCGGAGCGCCACCGGTCCCTGAGGTCATGAACACTGCGCATCCTGGCACCCGGTAAGGCTGACGCCGCCGAATGTCGTCGAGGAAAAGATCCATCGGGAGCGTGTTCTCCTGCACGATGCCGGTGAGCCGCACCCGCCCCTTCTTCCACGTGGACATGAGCAGATACACCAGCGTCGCCACCACCAGCGGCAGCCAGCCTCCATTGGGGACCTTGAGCATATTGGCGCCCACGAACGCCACATCCACTACCAGAAAGACCAGGGTGATCGACCCCGCCTTCCACCAGCTCCAGCCCCACAGCCGGCGCATGACGATGGAAAAAAGAATCGTGGTGATGGTCATCGTCCCGGAGAGGGCCACGCCATAGGTGAGCGCCAGAGCGCTGGCATTTTGAAACGCCACCACCAGCCCGAGGCAGGACACCATCAGTATGGTATTCACCGTAGGGATGTAGATCTGTCCGATGGTGCTGCTGGAAGTATGAATGATCTTCATCCGCGGACTATAGCCCAGCTGGATAGCCTGGCGGGTCAGCGAGAACGCGCCGGAGATGAGGGCCTGTGAAGCCACCACGGCAGCCGCCGTCGCGATACCCACCATGGGATACAACGCCCACGCCGGCACCAGCGCATAGAAGGGGTTCCGGGCCGCGCCCGGATTGTTCAGCAGTAATGCGCCCTGGCCGAAGTAGTTGAGAACCAGCGAGGGCAGCACCAGTCCGAACCACGCCAGGCGGATTGGGCGCCGGCCGAAATGCCCCATGTCGGCATACAGGGCTTCACCCCCGGTGACCACCAGGATGACGGCGGCAAGAACCGTTATGCCGGTAAGGCCCTCGCGAGCGAAGAAATCCACGGCGTAGAGGGGATTCAGTGCCCGCAGCACGCCGGGCTCGCGGCTGATTCCCATCACGCCGAGAATGGCGATGCAGATGAACCAGATCCCGGTGATGGGCCCGAAGACGGCTCCGATCCCCGCCGTTCCCCGCCGTTGCAGGGCGAACAGCGCCAGGATGATCACAAAGGCGATGGGCACCACCAAGTGCTCGAGGGCCGGGGTGGCCACGCTGAGTCCCTCCACGGCGCTCAATACCGAGATGGCCGGGGTGATGATCCCATCTCCATAGAGCAGTGCCGACCCGAAGAGTCCGGTGGCAATCAGCAGCCGCCCTCTGGTGGTGATTCGGCCGCTGGGCCGAACCAGCGCCAGCAGGGCAAGGATCCCGCCCTCTCCCCGGTTGTCCGCCCGCATAACCATGGAGAGGTACTTGAACGTGACCACGAAGTTCAGCGACCAGAAGATGAGCGACAGGATGCCCAGCACGTTGCTGGTGGTTACCGGGAAGCTGTGCGGACCGAAGAAGCACTCTTTGAAGGCATACAGCGGGCTGGTTCCGATGTCGCCATACACCACACCGAGGGCGCCGAACGCCAGGAGGGCGAGCTGCTTGCCGGATAAAGATTTGGCCTTGCGGGACAAGCGCTACAAGCTCCGGGTGCGGGAGAGCCTGCGAAGCTCCAGGAGCGCCACGATGAAGATGGAAATGATGATGACCGCCGATCCAACACACCAGCGGCAAATGGCATGGATGACGAACAGCTCCAGATAAGTCAGATACGCGGTAAATCCAACGCCGATTCCGGCGAGAAGGGCCAGGAGCCTGGCGGGCCAGCTCCGCTCCGACACGGCGGGCTGCAGGGCGACCAGGCTCACCGCGAGAAGGCCGGCATACCCCACCAGGCCGATGAGCGAGACCTCTACGCCGGCAAACCGGCTCCAGGGACTCTGCTGCACCGTCTCACAGCCCCCGGTTCCACAGGCCAGAGTTCCAATTCTTCCAATCTTGTAGAGATAGAGGTATGCGGAAATGAAGAACCCGATAAGGCTCAGCACAGCTGCGGTCATGCGGTGGATCATCAACGACGAGGGGCCAGAGAATCCACCATCTTGATTATGGCGTCGGAGTCGAGCCGGCCCCGGTACAGCCGGTTGCCGATCAGCAGGGTGGGCGTGGAGCTCACTCCCAGCTGGACTCCTTCATTATAGCTCGCCTGAATTCGCCCAGCGTATTTCCCTGACTTCATGCAGCTGTCGTAGCGGCCGAGATCGAGTCCAGCGGTCCGGGCGTAATTCCTGAAGAGAGGCCCCGCGTCGCGGGCGGCGGCCCACTCGGATTGGCCCTGATAGATCTGCTCGTGCTGAGCCCAGTACTTCCCCTGCTCGTCGGCGCAGGCGGCTGAGTGAGCTGCCAGCCGGGCAAACTGGTGCTGCTGCAGTGGGAAATCCCGGTACCGCCAGCGGAGCCGGCCGCTGTTGACCAGCCGGTCCTCGATGGTCGGCATCTGGAGCGTGGCGAACGTCTGACAGAATGGACACTGGTAATCGGCAAATTCGGTGATCTCGACCGGCGCATCCTTGGAGCCCTTCACGTATCCGTGAAAGCCCGAGGTGTCGGAGGGCTGGATCGTTACGTTGGCCGGGATGCTGATGGTGCTGGGCTTGAGCAGCAGGTAGGCCAGAACCCCTATCCCCGCGAGTGCCAACACCGCGAACAACGTGTAGAACCGTTTCACTCCGGCCTGCGTCCCCGCCATGGCTCTTCGTCCTCCGGATCATCCGGGAGAAAGGAATCCTGCCGCTGTGCCTCTTCGACAATGCGGCGGTTGTCGGCCACTTCTGGAGTGTCGTAGGTGCTGCGCACCTCGTAGTGGAACAGCTCGCTTCGGGCATCTCCCATCAACCGCAACAGCTCCGGGCCACCCCTGAGCAGCTGGCCCGAGCGGTCGAGCTCCTGGATCCTTTCGGCCAGAGCCCTCAGGAGCGCCGCCAGGCGCTGAGCCCGCTCCTCGTTGTACACCTCGTCATGCTCAGCCATACCCACCTCGAGGGGCGGTAGCCACCCTCGGTCAAGTTCATGCCATTCGGGTCGATAAAGATAATGAGTCGGGAGACACGAGTCGCGAGTCGTCCGATGTGGGATGAGCCAGGGGTCAAACCGGAGATCAGGAACCAAGAGCTCACCCGTATTGTTGTGATGGCGCAGGGGTTAGCTCGTTGGCCCGACTCCTGGTGTATGACCTCGCGACTCTCCAGCGACTTTGCACCAATTAGTGCAATCGGTTATCTTTACCCTGCGAGAGAGTACCCGGAATCTGTCTTTAAAAGGATGGTGCATGACCAAGAAGAAATCCCGTAGTTCCTCTGAGGCGATCTCGTTCGCCCAGGCCCGTGACGAGCTGTTCAGCCACATCCTCCGCTGCGGCGTCATCGACGCGCTGCCGGAGCATCAGAAGGACTGGTTCGACGATACCATGGGGTATGTCGCTGACCGGTATGAAGATCTGGACGATGAGGAGCTGGCCGAACTGCGTACTCTGGGCGAGCGTTACTGCCAGCCGGTGCGGCGGGTTGAAGCGGTGGAATCAGGCGCGGCCTGAAAACGAAGCCAAAGCTGGAACAGCGCCCCGGGAGTTGCTCTCCGGGGCGTTTTTATTGCGTGGATATCCCGGGAAACCGGCGCCAGCGGTACCCTGCCGCCACCCGCACTCCCCCTCCAGCACCGACCTCGACGGCCCAGCCGGAGCTGCTCGCGGGAGCCTGTTCCAATCCCAGAGTCAGCACCAGATATCCTCGGCCAACAGCTCCCTCGACTCCCGCGATACCTCCGGCCACATAGAAGCTCGGCTTCCGGTGCTCCTCCGGGCTCAGCAGGAAATGGCCGAGCAGCTCTCCTCGGACCGCCAGCTCTCCATCGGAGACTCCGGCACCTAGGCCCAGCGACAGACGGGTTCGGCCGGTGGTACGCAGCGCAGCGAATCCGCCCGCTACCAGCAGGCCCGGATCGGAAAAGGTCCCAATCGCCTGCACGCCCAGCTCTCGAATCATCTGTGCGCTGCCGGGGTGGCCCCAGGCCAGGGCTGCCGCCGGCCATGAAAAGCTCACGCCAGCGACAGCGCATAGGTGATGGCGATATCCGACGCAAGCGAGTGAATGACGGAGCAATACTTCTCGAGCGAAAGATCGATGGCCCGGCGAACCTTGGCCGGATCAGCCCGCGGCTCCCGTGATGCGATAGTCGAGGTGCAACGATACGTAACGGCGAGGCTCTGTCTCTCGTCTCTCGGCGGAGACTTCGATCCGAAGAGCGCTGAACTCCACTCGCATCTTCTTCAGCACGACGACCACATCGGACCCGGTGCAGGCGGCGGCTGCCAGCAGCAGAGTGAGCATCGGACCGGGACCCTCAGCATTATCGCCATCGATGAGGATGGACGGTCCGTTGGGCTCGCCGCCGCGAAAGCGGAGGCCCTCCTGCCATTCCAGTGTGATCCGTTTGGTCTCTTCCGGCACTCAAGCTCCGAGGCGCTTCTGAGCCCGGGGCGCCACCCGGTAATAGTCCCAGATCGCGATGATGGCGATCAGCGAGGTCGCCCAGGCAATGGGCCGCAGATAGGGTGAGTCGAGCAGAAACGCCATCAGGGTGAGAATCTGGGCGACGGTGACCGCCTTTCCGCTGGAGCGGGCGGGTATAGCTCGAGGTTCGTGCGAGATGAGGGTTCCAACGAACGCCAGCGTGGCGACGATGTCGCGCAGGAGAACCCCCACGATTTCCCAGACCTCGAGGCGTCCGGAGAAGGCGACCACCCCAACCGCCGATGCCATGAAGACTTTGTCCGCGATGGGGTCGATTACGGGGCCCAAAGGCGAGCCACCCAGTCGGCGCGCAATCGGGCCGTCGAGCAGGTCGGTGGCCGCCGCCGCTCCGAGTATGGCCATGCGCCAGCTGGTGCTGGAGATCAGGAGGAATGCCGCGGCCAGAGGTACCCGGAGGCAGCTGACCAGGTCGGCCCAGGACCACGGGGCGCGGGCTTGCTCGCCTCTACGACCCGGACTAGCTTCGGTCACGCTGCTCCCCTCGCCGAACGTGAGCGTGCAAGATACCCTGGTCTGTCCTGCGGCTCTTCGCTTCTTCGCTCCCGCACTCTCCTCATGATACTCGACACGGCGGTGATCCCCTGTGGTGGGCTGGGCACCCGGTTGCATCCCATCACCCGCTTCCTGCCCAAAGAAGTTCTCCCGGTGGCACTCAAGCCGGTATTGTATTGGACGCTGGATGAGGCCGCCGATGCCGGGCTGCTCCGGGCCATCATTATCACCAATCCGCATAAGCCGATGCTGGAAACCGTCGCTCGCAACTACCCGGGCCCGCTCGAGCTGGAATTTGTGCCCCAGGATCATCCGAAAGGATTGGGCGACGCGTTCCTCCGGGCCCGCGACAATCTTGGCGGGCTCACCTTTCCTGGCCCTTCTTCCCGACAATCTCTTTCAGGGGGCCAACCCGACGGCGGCTGTGCTCGCCACCTACAAGAAGACCCGGCTGACAACGGTGCTGCTCGCCGAGATCGATCGGGCGCAGGCAGGCTCCAAAGGCGCCACCGGAAGAGCCTCGGTCCGGACCGCTGCTGACGGGACACTTCGGGTAGTGGCAGTAGCGGACAAGGGATCTGGCCGGTTCGACACCGCCGGGGCCGAGGCCGCGGTAACCCCGATCGGCCGAATGGCCTTCGGAGGAGACATTCTGGATCTGTTCGAGGACGTCGGCCGGGGACTCCCGCCGGGAAAGGAGCTGGATGACGTTCCCGTGCTGCAGCGCCTGGCCCAACGCGAGGCATTGGCTGGAATCATCAGCCCGGCGCGATTCTTCGATGTTGGAGTACCTGAGGGCTACCGGGAAGCGGTGGCCGCTTCTCCGGCCAGGGCGTGATCAACCGATGCCAGCGTGAGCACCACCTTCAATCACTACCTGGTCGAGCTCACCGCGATCAGCTCCGAGCGGCTGCGGGACACCGACGCGCTCTCGGCGCTGGTGGTCGCGGCAGCTGGGGCCGTTGGTATGCCGGGACTGGGGCCCCCGGTCGCCCGACAGGGCGCCGGCGAGATCGCGGTGGCGCTCCTTTGCCTGGAGGGCCATATCGTGCTTCACTGCGCCCCATCGGTAGGGGTGTGCCTGGTGGACATCGTCGCCCGCGCTCCAGCCGACGTGGGGAAGGGAATCGATGTGATCAGTCGCCGGCTGGCGGTCTGAGACTGGTGCCGCGCACCACGCCCTCAGCCCTCTTTCCTGGATCCAGATTGGCCTGAGCAACCTGCAGCACATCTTCCCAGGTAACCGCGCGGAAAGCCGCTGCGGGATCTTCCAGATCGCTCAAGCCCTCACCAATCAGCCAGGCCTCCAGCATCTCCCCCGCCAGGGCTCCGGCGCTCTGCCTTTCGACCTCAGACTGTCCCGCGAGGTAATTGATGGCCTGGGTCAGCTCCACCTCCTCGACCGGAGTGGTTCGAAACCCCTCCAGCTCCTGCAGCATCGCCGCCCGCGCCTCTTCCTCCCGCTCCGGCGACGTCGCGATATAAGTGACCAGCGCTCCGGCGCGCCCCCGCTGCCAGCTCGACGCAAGCACGGTATACGCGAGAGAGCGCCGGTCACGCAGAGCCTCGAACAGGCGTCCCCCGAGTCCGCTGGCAACGGCCGCCCACACGTCTGCCGCGTGCCGCTGTGATCCAGACCGAAGGGGCCCGGGGAAGATCATAGCCAATGCGGTCTGCGCCTTCTCCCGAGTGACCACTCGCATCTCGCCCGCGGTTGGTCCCCCCACCGGGACAACCGGCCTTGCCTTGTCCCCCGGGCGATACTCCTGGAAAATCCCCGCCAGTGTGGCACTGGCCTCTTCCGGATCGATGTCACCGACCGCGAGCACCACCGGCCGGACCCCGAGCATGGCGCGGGTATGCCAGTCGCGAACCTCGGCGGCGGAAATGCCGGCCAAAGTCTCAGGCAAGCCGGAAACCGGAAGGCCATACGTCTGGTCCCGGAAAGCTCCAGCGAATCCCAGCTGAAAGGGGTAACGGAACATGTCGTCTGCCACCTGCTCGGCCTCGATCTTCATGAGGTCGCGCTCGGTGTTGATGTCGGCCTCACCGAAGCGAGGGACGGTGCAGACCTGATCCAGCAGGGCCGCCGCTTCAGCCAGATGCTCGGTCAGAACAGTGGTGCCGAACCCAAGCCAGTCTGAGGCGGCTGTGGGACTCAAGGTCCCACCCAGCCGTTCGAAGGCAAAGGCCAGGCCGGCTGCATCCAGATCTCCGGCTCCACGCACCGCGCTGCGGATCATGAGAGCGGCCAAGCCCGCCCGCTCGGCGGGCTCGAACTCGAGGCGGGGCACGTAGAGTCCCAGGGTAACCAGCGGCACGCCGGTTTTGCGGCGGACCAGAAGATCGACTCCCCGGAGCGGAGTGTGGCGCACGTCGGCTTCCCAGGCACCCCCGACCCGAACAGATGACGGGGAGACTCGAACCGGCTGAGCCTGCTGGGTGGCGCTCGTGCCCAGTGCGGTTACCGCAAAGCTGCGGGCCAGAAGCTCCGGCCTGAGGTCCGCTCCTTCCTCGTCCGGGAGGTAGACGACTCCGGCTACACTGTCGGGCAGGAGATACCGCGCGGCGGCTTGGCGCACGGTCTCCGGATCCAGCGAGACCAGGGCGGCATACTCCCGGTCAAGGAAGGACACGTGCTCCAGTGCCTCGGCGGAGGCCAGAGCAGAGGCCTTCCCTTCCATAGGCTCCAGTCGTCTGGCCCAACGGGCGGTCAGCAGAGTGCGTGCTCGATCGAGCTCATCCGCCGTGGGGCCCACCAGCGTAAGCCGGGCCACACATTCCGCGATCCGCTCTATCGCCAGCGGAACATTCTCCGGGGACAGATCGGCGCCGATGCTGAAGACGCCAAGCTCGGTGGGAGAGTAATTATGGGCCGAGATCGAGGTGACAATGCCGGTGTCGCGGAGAGCCTGGTAGAGGAGGCTCCCTCTGCCGGAGCCGAGCACCGCCGCCGCGAGGTCCAACGCCGGCGCATCCTCGTGCAGTGCCGGTGCGGTTCTCCAGCCTAACACCAGCTCGGCTTGAGAAACATCGCCGCGGAGAGTGCGGGCCCGCACCTCGTGCCGCGCCGGTTCCTCAGGCGAGCGATCTATCGCGCCGGGACGGGGAGCCCAGTCGGCATACCGGGCGCGGGCCATTTCCAGCGCTATTTCGACCTTGATGTCGCCGGTGATCGCCACGATGGTTCGCTCGGGCACGTATCGCGACCGATAGTAGCCAAGCACATCGTCCCGCGTGAGCCGCGCTAGGTGATCTTCGTGACCGATACGCCAACGCCGGATCCGGTGCCGGTCGAACATCACCTCATGCAGAGTTTCCTGAGCCACGGCCCCAGGAGTGTCGCGCTTCCGCTTGGCCTCCTGAATGATGACCTGAAGCTCCCGGGCCAGCTCAGCCGGATCGATGACTGAATTGCGCAGAGCATCCGATTGGATGTCCAGAGCGGCGTCCAGACCCGATGCGGGCAGCACGGTGAAGTAGCTGGTATGGTCGTATCCCGTTCCGGCGTTGAGATAACCCCCGGCAGCCTTGGTTTCCCGGGCAATGTCGCCAACTCCCCGGCGCGACGTGCCCTTGAAGAACATGTGCTCCAGCACATGCGAGATGCCGATCCAGTGGTCCGGCTCGTCGAAAAAGCCTGCTTTCACGTGGGTCACCACGGCCACAACCGGTGCCGAGTGGTCCGGCTGGACCAGGAGCGTCAGGCCGTTTGGCAGCACCTCCCGGTGGACACCTTTGGTCCAAACAGGTGAGCGATGAGCGGTGATGCGGTGAGCGGGAGGGGATGGCGGTCATTTGGGCGTAGTTAATGTCAAAAGAAAACGGGGAGCCCAAACTTAACCGGAACCCCCCGCTCACCGCTCACCGCTTAGCTGTCTTATTGCATTATCCGAAGCACGCCAGCCTCCGCACTTCCTCTGATAAATGCTTCAGCGTCCGTGGTGGGGATGACCACACCGGTTTCAGCCTGGCCCCGGCGGGCCAAGCTGGCCATGAAATCGCTCAGCGATCCATGGGCCCATTCCCGGTCGGCGGCTTTCATCTGCAGCAGAATTTCGTCCCAGGTGCCCCGGATAGTCTGGCCGGCCAGGGTCATGATCAGGTGGGCTTCGCCCTGGCCCGGCCGCTTCTGCATCGCGTGCAGCTCGCTGAGCAGGGTGCCGAACAGCTCCAACTGGTGCGGGTCGCGTACACCCCCGTCGGCCTGCTGGGCCTCGACTTCGGCCAGCAGCATGTCGATCGCGTCCGGCTCTCCGGCTACTTCCGCCAGCCGGGCTAGCCAGGGTGCGAGCTCGGGATCTTCGTCGGGAAGCCGGTAGATCGACTTCTTGAGTTCGATATGGCGCCAGATGCCCAGCTCGTCGTAATGATCCTCGGGCTGGGTGCGCTCCAGCTGATGCAGCGCCGCTTCGCTTTCGCCCCGGTCGTAGAGCAGGTTGGCCAGATAGATCCGGGCCTCGCTGTATCCCGCGTCGATCTCCAGCGCACGGCGCAGCCAGTACAGGGAGCCGGCATCGTTCCCCAGCCGGTGGGAGGCGTAGCCGAGGCAGGCCGCGGCGTCGGGCGATTCGGGGTGGGCCGCCACCGCCAGATCGAAGAACCGGTGGGCTGGCGCAACCAGTCCCTCGCGGAACAAGGCGCGTCCGATCTGCAGCATGAGCTCGTGATCGTCCTGGAACCCGAGCTGTAGAATGCGCTCGACCGCCCGCATGGCGCCCGCCCGATCGCCCAGCTTGAGCAGGGTTTCACCCAGGCCGGCCAGGCCGTCCTCATGATCCGGATCCAACGCCAGAGCCTGCTCGAAGCTCCGTCTGGACCAGGCGTATTCCTCCCGGGCCAAATGGGCGTAGGCTCTTCCGATGTGCAATTCGACGGCGTGGGGGTACAGCGCTATGCCTTCATTGAGAACAGTCAGGGCTTCATCGTAGCGGCCTTCGTTATAGAGATGATGGGCTTGTTCGTCGAAATCGTCGGAGCTGAGGAATGCGTCCGACATCGGCAGGACCTCCCGCGACGGGTTAACGACAAGTTACGGAATTGCAGGAAGCGGAGCAAGAGAATCCCTCACGCTGGAACAACCGACGGCATCGGGTTCCGCTGTGTGATTGCTGTCACACTGCAGGGTGTCTCCGGCTGGTATCTCATTTTGGTCTGACCGACCGATCCCCTAGGTTTAGCCGATGACCTCCGAGCACCTCCAATCGGACGGCGCCGCGTTCGCCTCCAGTCACAGTCCCTGACTTCCTAGGACCAGTCATGCGCTTCACCGCGGCTCTGCTGAGTTCCGCGATGGTGGGGATTTCTGCGCCACTTCTGGCGCAGAAACCCATTGTTCCGAGCGGACCCATCAGCCTGATCGACGCCATTACCATCGGCCGCCGCCAAGGAGTGGAAGCAGCCATTGCCCAGCTGAACGTGCGGGCTGCTGAAGCCCGCAGGGGTCAGCGCCTGGCCGACCTTCTGCCCAACATCGAAGGACAAGCCTCCTACATTCGTCAGACGATCAACCTCGATGCCTTCGGCTTTCCCGGGGTCAGCGGTGTTACCGATGCTTTCAACCTTTACAATGTCCAGCTTCGTGCCTCCCAGAGCATCCTGGATCTCAGCGCGCGAACCCGCTACCGGGCCGGTCAGGACACCGTCACGGCAGCGAAGCTCGATGCCCGGGTGATCGGCGATGTCGTCGGGGCAAATGCCGGCGTGGCCTACCTCCGGGTGCTGAGCGCAGAGGAGACGGTGCGAGCCCGGACCGCCGATAGCACGGTAGCCGCGGATCTGCTGCAACAGGCGCGAAGACTGGTCGAGGCCGGCGTGAGCCCCGCCATCGATGTGACCCGCAGCGAGGTGAGCTTTGGTTCAGTTCGAACCCAGCTGGCGGTCGCGCGAAACCAGGCCGACCGTTCGCGGCTGGATCTCGTGCGAGCGCTGAACCTGCCCTCGAGTACCCGGCTGCAGCTGGCCGATTCTCTGGGTCTCGCGCCCCTCGAGATACCGCGGGAACCCGACGAGGCCGCGCGCTACGCCCGCGAGCACCGATCCGAGCTTCTGGCGGAGCATGCCCGCACCGAGGCAACCCGGCGAACTTTGCGGGCCATCCGATACGAGAATTTGCCGAGCCTGTCGGTGAACGGGTTTTACACTGAGAGCGGTCAGCAAACCCGGGTTCTGGCCGGCAGCTACTACCTGCAGCTGTTGGTGAGTGTTCCGATCCTGGACGGGTTTCGCCGGCAGAACCGCTCCAAGGAGGAGCAGGCTCGCCTGGAGATCCAGGAGATCAGAGAGCACAACCTGGCTGACCAGATCGAGACCGAGGCCCGCCAGGCAGTCTTGGACCTCGGGTCGGCGGAGCAGCAGGTGGCGATCGCGGGCGAGCGGGTCAAGTTGGCCAACCGCGAGCTGAGTGAGGCGCAGCAGCGGTTCACGGCGGGCGTGGCCGGCAGCGTGGAAACAACCAACGCTCAGAGCTCGGTGATTGCCGCCCAGGACGCCCTGATTCAGGCTCGGGTGGGCTACGGGACAGCCCGGGTTGCGGCGTATCGGGCCCTCGGCGTCATCGAACAACTCCATTGATCGCCTGACCGGCGACTGAGACGCACCATGGCAGAAGGCACAGACGAGAATGCGGCAGAGGTCGGCGGACACGAGGCCGAAGCGCCGGCGGATTCCGGTCATCATCGTGGGGGTGTTGGCGCTGGCGCTCGGCGTCTGGGGGCTCAACCGCTACCTGTATTCCCGGCATCATGTCTCCACCGATAATGCCCAGGTAGACGGCCACATCACGCTGATCGCTCCCCGGATTGCTGCCTTCGTCACCCGCATTCTGGTGGACGACAACCAGCACGTGCAGGCCGGTGATACGCTGGTGATCCTGGACGACCGTGATCTCAAGGTCAAGCTGCAGCAGGCCGAGGCTGACCTGCACCAGGCTGAGGCGGCAGTCGGGCAGCCGAGGACGGGCCGGCCAGACCCAGGCTGAGCTCCAGGCCACCCGGGCGGAAGCAGCATCCGCCCAGGCATCGGTCAGCGCCGCCGAGGCCGATTACCACAAAGCTGCGGCCGATGTGGAGCGCTATCGCAAGCTGGCGGCTCAGAAGATTGTTTCGGCCCAGCAATTCGATGCCGCCGAAGCCGCCGCCGCCCAGGCCGCCGCCAAGCTCGAGGCGGCCCGACGCCAGGCCGCCGCCGCGGGGAGCCAGGTGTCGGCGTCGGGCGCGGCAGTGCGCAGCGCCGATGCCCGTCTGGCGGCTGCGCAGGCGGCGGTCGAGAATGCCAAGCTGCAGCTCAGCTACGCCTACATCACCGCACCGGTGTCGGGAACCGTGGCCAGGCGCAATGCCGAAGTCGGTGCGCTGGTGCAGGTGGGGCAGACCCTCATGTCCATCGTGCCAGACGAGAACGTCTGGGTAACCGCGAACCTCAAGGAAACCCAGCTGACCCACGTGCGGGTGGGCGACCGCGCCACGTTCACGGTCGACGCCTATCCGGGCCGCAAGTTTGACGGCCGGGTGGAGAGTCTCAGTCCTGCCACGGGGGCCCGATTTGCCCTGCTGCCTCCCGACAATGCGACGGGAAACTTCACCAAGGTGGTGCAGCGGGTTCCGGTCCGAATTGCCGTGGACCAGCCGGCAGGTGCCCCGGTGCCCCTGAGACCTGGCATGTCGGTGGACGTCACGATCGAGACGGGGAAAAAAATCTCCGGGCACCACTGCGGCTACCAAGTGAAAGCAGCCACGGATGAACACGGATGAAAGCGGATAATCCGGCTAGACGTAGCCTCGGACTTGGCAGGGCCGCGGTGACTTGTCTTGAAGTCGTTATCGAATACGAAGCCGTCTGAATTGTGGCCGGCGACCAAAATTGAGCAAAAGGCCCACCTCCAGCGCAGTTGCTCGCAAGTAATTCAGTATCTGTGCTCCATGAATCGGCTCGAGTCTGGGCAGCGCCTTAACCTCAATCAGAATTTACCATTCACCACAACATCAGCTCCGAAACCGACCGATTACATGTCCGCGAAAATAGACCTTGATGGGCAATTCTCTGTAGACGGACAGGCCCTCCGCACGGAGCACTAAGCTGAGGGCCTCTACGATAGACCGCCTCCAAGAAACCCTGGCCCAACTCCTTGTATACCTGGTAGAAACTCCCGATGACACTCCGTGTGATCTCATAGTGTTTCAGATCATTTCCATCCGTGTTCATCCGTGGCTCCGCCGTTGGCAGAAACAACCTACTCGCTACTCACGCAGTCCGGAGTATCGGTTAGCTTAGAAACGTGACCTTCCAGCGCAAACTCCTGCTTGGATTTGCACTCATGGCGCTGCCGGCTCTCGCGGTCGGGGCCAGCGCCATTCGGAGCAATCTGCTGGAGCGGCGGGCTTTGCAGGCGCTGGGTGAGAGCATGTCTCGCACCCGGACCTATGCCGAGCTGGAAACCGCCATGTTCGACCAGAGTGAGGTCATCTGGCGCTATCTGAGCGGCCTGGATCCCACCGCACGCAAAGAATTCCGGCTCACGGGGCAGGTGGTAGACTACTGGCAGCAACGCTGGGCCGCCGAGCTGCGTCCGGAGGAAATGGGCCTGGCCGAGAGCGTCCGGGGCATTCAGCAGCAGATCCAAACCGCGGCGGACAGCATCTTCCGGCTCTACGACTCCGGACAGCGGCAGGCGGCGTTCAATACCGCCCAGCATGAGCTGAAAGGACGTCTGCTGCCCGCACTCACTCAGCTGAACCGGGAGATCTATCGCCAGGCGCGCGAGTCCAGCGTGCGGGGAGCCTATGCCCGGCTGGAGGAAATTCTCGCCGGACAGAAACGGATCCTGCTGTTGACCTTGATTCTGTCTCTGATTGGCGGCCTGCTCGCCTCCTGGTTGATCTCTCGCAGCCTGGCCCGGCCGCTGCGAGAGCTTACCGGAGCGATGGCAACCGTCGGCGCCGGCCGGCTGGATCATCCGGTCACCGCCAGCTCTCGCGACGAAGTTGGGGAGCTGGCGCATGCCTTCGGCGAGATGACCGACAAGCTGCGTCAGTCAAGGAGCGACCTGCTGCGGCTCAATACCGAGCTGGAGACAAAGATCTCCCAACTGGAGCAGACCCAGGCCCAGCTGGTGCAATCGGAGAAGCTGGCCTCAATCGGAGAGATGTCGGCGGCGGTGGCCCACGGCCTCCGCAATCCACTGGCCAGCCTCAGAGCGGCCGCCCAGCTGGTTCGCCGCCACCCCGATGCACCCTCCGCCGCGGAACATCTCACCGCAATCATCGACGAGGTGGATCGCCTCGACCGGCGGATCAGCCATCTGCTGAGCTTCTCCCGCCCGGCCCCATATCGCCCGCTTCAGGAGAATGTTTCTCGCCTGATCGAAGGCCTGCTCCCAGCCTTTGCCGAGTCGCTGCGCGAGCGCGGGGTGGAGCTGGCGCTGGACCTCCCGCCCCCGCTGCCTCAGGTCCGGGTCGATCCGATGCAGCTGGAGCAGGCTCTGCTGGAAGTGGTCTCCAACGCCCTCGATGCCATGCCCAGCGGAGGAACCCTGCGAATCTCGGCCAGGGGAGCGTCGAATAACGGCAGCCAGCCCCCCGAGGTCACGATCGAAATCGCGGATACCGGACCGGGAATTCCGGACCAGGTCATGCCATCGGTCTGCGAGCCGTTCTTTACCACCCGCCAGGAAGGGACCGGGCTGGGTCTCGCTATCGCCAAGCGCTATATCGAGCAAAACGGCGGCCGGCTGGAGATCCTGAGCCGGCCGGGCGGTACCACTGTCCGGGTACGGCTCCCGGCCGCGGTTCGGGATGAGGCGATCGTATGACGACCAGCGGCGGAACCGTGCTGATCGTGGACGACGAGCGTACCCTGGCCCGCGCGGTCAAGGCCTTCCTGGCCGAAGCCGGCTACGAGGCAGAGGTGGCCGACGATGGGGAACGTGCGCTGGCCCTGGTACAGACGCTGCGGCCGGACGTGGTATTCACCGACGTGCGGCTTGCCCGGTATGAGCGGAATCGACCTCCTTCGCCGGATCCGCGAGTTCGATCCCGCCATTCCAGTGATCATCATGACCGCGTATGGCACCATCGAAGGTGCCGTTGAGGCGGTGAAGCTCGGCGCCTTCGACTACATGAAGAAGCCGGTCGACCTCGAGGAGCTGAAGCTCCTGGCCGATCGGGCCCGGGAGAACGCCATGCTCCGGCAGGAGCTGTCCTACTATCGCCGGCGGGCCGCCAACGAGGTTCCCCTCACCGGCCTGCTGGGACAATCACCCGCCATCCTCGCCGTGATGGACCAGGTCCGCCAGGTGGCCGAGCTCGACGAGACGCCACCGGTCCTGATCACCGGCGAGACCGGAACCGGCAAGGGCCTGGTGGCCCGCATCCCTTCACCAGCTGAGCCGCCGGTCCGGCAAGCCCTTCATAGACGTGAACTGCACGGCGCTCCCAGCCAACCTCATGGAAGCGGAGCTGTTTGGGCACGAGCGCGGCGCTTTCACCGATGCCAAGGAATCCAAGCTGGGGCTGTTCGAGGCGGCGGAGGGAGGATTCATCTTCCTGGACGAGGTGGGAGATCTCGAGCTGTCACTGCAGGGCAAGCTCCTCCGAGCGATCGAGGAGCGAACGGTGCGCCGGGTGGGCGGGATTCGGGACCGGCGGATCGATGTGCGGATCCTGGCCGCCACCAACCGGAACCTCGAGCGCCAGGTGCAGCAGAATCTGTTTCGGGGAGATCTCTATTTCCGGCTGGCGGTGATTCTGCTCCACCTGCCGCCGCTGCGGGAGCGGGGAGCGGACGTCGCCCTTCTGGCCGAACATTTCCTGCGCCGCTTCAGCAGCAAGTACGGGAAGGGAACCCGGCGGATCGACGATCGAGCTCGCCAGGCCTTGATGGCCTACCCCTGGCCGGGGAACGTGCGCGAGCTCAGTCACGTCATCGAACGGGCGGTGCTCTGGAGCCGAAATCACATTCTGACCGTGGACGACCTGTCGCTGGCTACTCCGGTCCACGCCTCCGGCAGTTCTGATGGAACGAGCGTGGTCCCGGCGCAGGAAACCGCCTGGTCCTGCCGCCGAGCCGGCCGGCAGCGACCTCACCCAGTGGGAGCGGAGCCTGATCGAGCGCGCCATGCGCGAATCCGGCGGGAACCAGACCAAGGCGGCCCAGCGCCTGGGGATTACCCGGGACACTCTCCGATACCGGCTCAAGAAATTTGGTCTTCAGGGTGGGTGATATCACCCAATCTGGCTATTTCTCCCCCACCAAAGCCTCTCCCATACTGATCCGATTCCCACAGCCAAGCTTCGTTCTGACAGAGTCTTGAGCTGAACCTCAGGTTGACAGGGCCAAGTGGCACAACCAATGCCTTACTCAGCCGCGTCGTCGGGTCTCGCGACGGCCCGGCTGGGTGAGATCACCCAGTATCGATGTCGGCTTACTCACTACCCATTGGAGCAAGAGATGACCTGGACCAAGCCTGAAGCGGAAGTCGTAGCCGTCACGATGGAAGTGACTGCATACGTCGCGACGCTCTAATCACAGCGGTAACTGAGGGGCTCGCGTAAGCGGGCCCTTCGGCTGTCAAACTTGCACGTCGTTCTCCTGGGTACCGCCGCTGGCGGGGGATTTCCGCAGTGGAACTGCTGGTGTCCCACCTGCCGCTCGGGGCGATCCCAGCCCCACCGAGCCATTCCCCGCACTCAGTCATCGGCCGCAGTCAGTGCCGATGGCGAGCGCTGGTTTCTGCTGAATGCCTCACCCGATGTTCGCGCCCAGCTGGCCTGCCTGCCCGGACTCCGGACGGACGGCGTGCGCCACGTCCCGGTGGAAGGAATCGTGATCACGGATGCCGAGCTCGATCATACCTTGGGAATCGTGCTCCTCCGCGAGGCGCGGTCGCTGCAGCTCTACCTGACCGAGCCGGTCCAGTCGATCCTGCAGGAGGACTCGAGGCTGCTCCCGGTCACCCAGGCTTTTGCCGAGGTGACGGTCACCCCCCTCACCCTCGGCAAGCGCACGGCCCTGCGTTATCGCGATGGCAAGACCTGCCGCATCTGGATCGAGCCTCTCGAGGTGCCGGCCGGCCCGCCTCGGTTCGCCTCCACCTCCGCTCCAGGTCACACCGTGGGACTGATCGTCGGAGACGAAGCGACCGGTGGGCGTTTCGCCTTCGTGCCGGGGTGCGGTGAATTGAGCCCGTCGTTACTGGAGAGACTGGAGCAAACCGATCTTCTCCTCTTCGACGGGACCTTCTGGAGCGACGACGAGCTGATCGAACTGGGTATCAGCGATCGCACCGCCCGGGAGATGGATCACCTTCCGGTGTCCGGACCGGACGGGAGTCTGGCCCGGCTTTCCGCGATCGACACCCGCCGAGTCTACACCCACATCAACAACAGCAATCCCATGCTCCTGGAGGATTCGCCCGAGCGGTCAGCAGTCGAGCAGGCGGGCATTCTGGTGGGAGCGGACGGGATGAGCTTTACCCTGTGACCATGACCACTGCCCTCGTCGCCTCGGAGCTGGCTGCTCCACCACCGCCGCCGATTCCTCCGCTCACCCAGCCGCTGTCTCCCGAAGCCTTGGCCCAAAGTCTTCGGGCATTCAGCACCTCCTACTACGCTCACCATCCATTCCATCAGCTCATGCATGAGGGACGGCTGACGCCGCGGCAGCTGCAGGGCTGGGTGGCCAACCGGCTGGCCTATCAGCGGGCGATACCCCGGAAGGATGCGGCCATCATCTCCAACTGCCCGCTTCCCGATGTCCGCCGCGGCTGGATGCAGCGTATCGTGGATCATGACGGCATCGAGGCGGGAACGGGCGGCATCGAAATGTGGATTCGTCTGGGCGAGGCGGTGGGAGTTCCCCGAGCGGAGATGGAGGACGAACGACACGTTTTGCCGGGGGTCCGATTTGCGGCCGAATCGTATGTGACCTTCTGCAAGACCAGGCCCTGGATCGAAGCGGTGGCCTCCTCCCTGACTGAGCTATTTGCCCCCGGACTCATGCGCAGCCGGATCGCGGCATTTCCCGAACACTATCCCTGGGTGAATCCGGAGGGGTTGGCGTACTTCCGAAGCCGTCTGGTTCAGGCTCCCCGCGATAGTCAGCAGGGCCTCACCCTGGTTCAGGAGCATTGCACCACGGTCGACACGCAACGGCGCGCGTTCGAAGCGCTGGCATTCAAGCTCGAGATGCTGTGGGTCATGATCGACACCATCCATCACGCGTATGGAGAGTCATAGCGTGGTGCCGGATTCCAGGGTCCTGACGGCCGATTCCCGGCCGAAACTCTGGCGGCTCGCCCGCCTGGATTTCGATCCGGTACGGCAGCGGCCCGTCCTGCTGTATCCCGAGGGCGCCGTGCTCCTCAACGACACCGGTGCCGCCATCCTGGAGCTCTGCAACGGCAGCCCGTAGCGTGGCGGACATCGTGACCATCCTCAACGAGCGTTACCATGCCGATGTGGAAGCGGACGTGACTGAATACCTCGACCAGATGGCCCAGCGGGAGCTGATCCGTGCCGGCTGACCGCCCAACCACCCTGCTGGCGGAGCTGACCCACCGCTGTCCGCTGCACTGCCCGTACTGCTCCAACCCCATCGAGCTGATGCGAGCCGAGACGGAGCTGACCACGGACGAGTGGAAGCGGGTCTTCAGCGAGGCTCGTTCACTGGGCGTGCTACAACTGGGTCTATCCGGAGGCGAGCCTCTGCTGCGGAAGGACCTCGAGGATATGGCCGCGCACGCCAGGTCGGTGGGACTCTACTCGACCCTGGTTACCTCGGGGCTGGGTCTCACGCGCGCCCGGGCGGAACGGCTCAAAGAGATTGGCCTGGAGCACATTCAGATCTCGATCCAGGACTCTGACCCCGAGGTGGCCGAGCGGATTGCGGGAGTCCGATCGGTGCGGCACAAGCAGGCTGCCGCCCAGCTGGTACGCGAATTGGGATTCGCCTTTACCGTGAACGTGGTGCTGCACCGGGCCAATCTGGACCGGATCGAACAGATCATCGATATGGCCGCCGATCTCGGCGCGGACCGCGTCGAGCTGGCCAACACCCAGTATTACGGATGGGGGCTCCGGAACCGGTCGGTGCTGCAACCGACTCGCGAGCAGGTCGAGCGCTCACGTGAGGTCGCCGAGCGCGCCATCCAGCGTTACCGGGGTCGGATGCAAATCACCTATGTGCTGCCGGACTACTACGAGGCATTTCCTAAGGCGTGCTATGGTGGGTGGGGCAAGCTGTATCTGGTGATCGCACCTAACGGGAGCGTCTTGCCCTGCCACGGCGCTACCCAGATCACGGGCCTCAGCTTCGACAACATTCGCGAGCATTCGCTGGATTGGATTTGGCAGGAGTCAGAGGCGTTTAGGCTGTTTCGGGGTGACAGTTGGATGAAGGAGCCCTGCCGGAGCTGTCCTCGGAAGACGGTGGACTTCGGCGGCTGCCGCTGTCAGGCGTTTGCCCTCACGGGCGATGCTGCCAATACCGATCCGGTATGTACCCTGACGCCTCTCCGGCAGATCGTCGACCGTGCCTTGGAGGAACCCGCCCTGCCGGACTACCAGTATCGCTATCCGTCCGAAGCTCCCTTGCCGGTTTGAGGCGCAGCTCCACTTTCGGCACATCGGTTGACCGGGACGCGAAGATCGCGGTGCACGCTGATGCGTTGCTCCACCCGGGCTCGCACCGGCTGCGGCACGGCACGGCTGGCCGGCACGCTGGTTTCCACGACGATCGTGCGGTCCCGCCTCACTAGCCCCAGCGTAGGATGCCAGACGAAAGTCCCGCGCTCCCGGCTGATCTGCTCCAGAACCAATGGTATCGTGTCGTACTTCACCGGAACGCTCCTGGTTTTCCGTGTGGACTCGAGCGCATAGCGGTACAGCGGCACCCCTGACAATGCGCTGTCCGCCAGCCGCCGGATCCGTAGCCCGGACGAGTCGGCCCATGCCTCGCCCGGGTGCAGGGGAGCCGATGGCAGTTCGGGGAAGAAATCGTTCAGAGCATTTGCCATATCCGAGACTTCGGCCACCTCTCCCGGAACGAACGGCTGGACTCGAACCTGGTACGTTCCGCCGGGGCGGAGAACTCCACGGTAGCGGCCGCCAATCAACCCATCGGTATCGGGACGTATCGTGGTCTCGGGAGAGCGCCGGAGCAGCACCAGGGTGTCCAGCCAGCCGGTGAGCGCCACGCCGGTGTTCGCTGCCGCCGCTCGGAACTGCCACACGCCTCTTCGCTCGACGGTCTGCTCCCGGCTCCGGCGTCCGGTCTGGGTGACAATGGTGGTGAGGGAAGTCTCCGAGAATTGCGCGCACTGCAGCTGCGGTACCGCGTAGCGAGGTGTGGCTGGGTCTGCTTGAGCAGCGAGGGCGCGGGGGCCTGCCAGCACCGCTACAAACAACGCTGCGGAGCGGCGACCCACCAGGTTCTACTCCGCCTCCATGAACGGGTAGCGATACTCCTTCGGTGGGCTGAGCGTCTCCTTGATGCTCCTGGGCGATACCCAGCGAAGCAGGTTCAGGATCGACCCCGCCTTGTCATTGGTTCCGCTGGCACGGCCGCCGCCAAACGGCTGCTGCCCCACCACCGCCCCGGTCGGTTTGTCGTTGATGTAGTAGTTACCGGCAGAGTATCGCAGTGCCCGATCAGCTTCGGTTATGGCGCTCCGGTCCCGGGCAAACACCGCCCCGGTCAGAGCATAAGGACTGGTTTGATCCACCAGCTTCAGCGTCTCCTGCCACTTGCCGGCGGGATACACGTGCACCGTCAACACTGGACCGAAGATCTCCTCGCACATCAAGCGGTAGGCTGGATTCTCCGCCTGGAGCAGAGTGGGCTGCACAAAGTATCCCACCGAGTCGTCAGTCCCGCCGCCGGCCAGCACCTTGACTCCCGGATCTCGCTTCGCGGCCTCGAGATGATCCTTCAGCCGGTTGAACGCCCGCCGGTCGATGACTGCGCCCATGAAGTTTCTGAAATCAGCCACATCGCCCACCCGGATGTCCTCGATCAGGGGAACGACGCGATCTCGAACCTCCGGCCAGATAGTGTCCGGGATGTAGGCCCGGGATGCCGCACTGCACTTCTGGCCCTGGTATTCGTATGCCCCACGCACGATGCCAACAGCGAGAGCATCCAGGTCGGCACTGGTATGAGCCAGGATGAAGTCCTTGCCTCCGGTCTCCCCCACGATCCGGGGATATCCGGCGTAGCGATCGAGATTGCCGGCTACCGATCTCCACAGAGTCTGAAACACTGCGGTCGAACCGGTGAAATGGATGCCGGCCAGCCGGCGATCGGACAGCAGAAGATTGCTCACTTCGATCGAATCGCCGGGGAGAAAGTTGATCACGCCGGGCGGTAAGCCCGCCTCCACCAGGAGCCGGTAGAAGTACCAGTTGCTCAACATCGCGGTGGCCGACGGCTTCCAGACCACCGCGTTTCCCATCAGGGCAGGCGCGGTCGGCAGGTTCCCGCCAATAGCCGTGAAGTTGAACGGCGTGATGGCGTACACGAACCCCTCCAGCGGCCGGTGGTCGAGACGGTTCCAGACACCCGGCGCCGAATCTGGCTGCTCGGCGTAGATGCGCTCGGCGTAGTGCACGTTGAAGCGGAGGAAATCGATCAGCTCGCAGGCGCTGTCAATCTCGGCCTGGTATGCGGTCTTGCTCTGGCCCAGCATGGTTGCCGCGTTCAGGAGCTGCCGATGGGTGCCGGCCAGCATCTCAGCGGCCCGGAGGAAGACGGCGGCGCGGTCTTCGAACCGCCAGTGGCCCCAGTCCTGTTGGGCCTGTACCGCGGACTCGACCGCGCTCTCGATGGTGCCCCGATCGGCCTGATGGGCCTTGGCCAGCACCCGCCCGTGACAATGAGGCGAAACCACGTCATGGGTGTTGCCGGTTCGAATCTCCCGCCCGTTTACTACCGCAGGGATATCGGCCTGCCGGGCACCTACCGATCCCAGCGCCGTCTTGAGGGCGGTACGTTCGGGCGAGTCCGGGGCATAGTTGAGCACCGGTTCATTGCGGGGGTGGGGAATGTTCGAGGTACCGCTCATCACTGCACCAGAAGCCAGAGGTCTGGTGAAGATAATCAGAAGAGTCCGGCGGGCGGCTTTCCGGGGCCGGCCAGGAGAGGCTGGTCCAGCAGGGTGAATCCGTTCTGCTTGATGATGGCCTTTCCCTCGGGCGAAAGTACGAACCGGACAAAGGCTTCAGCGGCGCGAGCGTGAGGCGCCTCGGTGGGAATGGTCAGGGCATACACAATCGGCTCGCCCCGAAACTCGACCGAGTCCCGGCTTGACCGGTGTTCACTCGGAACCCGGACTGATGCCTGGCCATACTGGTCGGCCAGCTTGGGGTTGCTCAGGTCGATTTCGTCCGGCAGGTCAACGTAGTGGAGACCGGCAGTGCGGGCGATGGAGGCATAAGACCAGGAGTAGTCCAGCTCGCCCGCTTGAATCAGCGCCGTCAAATCGGCCTCCTTGGGCCGCATGTACCGGGGGGGAAACGCCCGCTCCAACTTCCCGGCCAGCCCCGGCTGCCGATAGAACTTTTCGGCCAGCTGAAACACCATGAGCGCCCGGTACCCGTTGGGATCCAGCGCTGGATCAGAACGGCCCGCGCGTATGCCCGGCCGGAGGAGCACCTGCCACCAATTTTGCGGATTGATTTCCTTGGCCCCGATGGACTGATCGCTGTAGATCAAAACCATCGAGTTGCGGGCAAACGTGGCATACCAGGTGGCGTACTGGGGAATCAGTAGTTTGGCAATAACGCCATAATCGGCTACACCGATCACGTCGGGGATCTTGCCCAGATCGGTCAGTTTCCGGGCTGCCTCCAGACTTCCAGAATTTTCCTGGGCTGGAACGACGTCGGGATGTTTGTCTTTGAATGCTTTGAGCAACTCGCTGAACGGCTTGGCCAGGCTGCCCGCGTTGAACACCACCAGGGGCCCCTCGACCGCGTCCTGAGCCGCAAGATTGTGAGGGGCAGCCAGCAGAAGTGCAATCAGCCATCTCATTGACGTACCGCGGTCTATGCGTTCCTGGAGGATCCGTCTTAGAAGCTAAGCTCCCAGGCCACAGTCGCGCTGCCTGGTCCGAGCAGAAACTGCGGCGGGCGGAGGTTGAAAATGCGCCAGTGGCCGTTGACCAGCTTTGCGGAGGTAACACCCACAACTGCGCCCGCCGCCACATCGGACAGCCAATGCCGGTTGTCGTTCAACCGGGACCAGGCCACTCCCGTCGCCATGGTGTAAAGGCCCACACTGGCCCAGGTGCGATGGATGTCGTCAGAGAGGGCCGTGGCCAGGGCAAAAGCCATGGTGGTATGTCCTGATGGCATTGCCTCCCGTCCGGAGAACGGGATGTACGCATCGGCATCAAGACTTTGATTCGGTCTGGGCCGGCCAAAGGTCAGCTTGGCCAGGTTAGATGTTGCCCCAGCCACGAAGAGCGTCGCGACGAGCCTGCCGCCGGCGCGGGTGATCTCGTGATTCCCGCTGATGAGGCCGGCCCCCAGCATTCCCAGCGTGATCGTCCCATACACCTCGGGCTGCCCGATGTGGCGCACCCCTGAGGCGAGGTCGTCCCCGGCACTGCTGCGGTGGCGCTGCGTAAGCCGCTGCGTCGAATTGTCCAGCAGCATGAGACCGGACAGGCCGCCGAGCACAATCGCCCCGTGCCACCAGTGTATCACAGAGGGCTGGTTGCCGGCCGGGTCCAGAGCCGATTGCGCCGAAAGTTCGAGTGGTTGTGCCAGCAGCAGCGCTGATGCAACCATGGAGTACCACGCCCATTGCAGCGGCAGTTTACTTTGAAGCATCACACTTGGTCCCTCAGCCGGAGGACTTGGAATGCGCATTTCCGTTGGTGCCCTGCTGATAGCTGGGAGTCTCTTGGCCTGCCGGGACTACGACCTGAGTGACCGGCTGGTCAATCAGGACGGCCTGGTGCCCGCCGACCAGTACGCCCGATACGGACGGGAGCAAGCGCAGGAGATAGCCATCGCTCGGGAGTTTGCCCAGGCCCATCGAGGCTCTTCACCGGCCGATTTGGCCCAGCAGGCCGAGGCTGCCGGGAAGTACGCCCGAAGCCTTCCTGACGTCGTCAACGTAAAAGCCGATCCTCAGGGCCTCTTGCTGACGGTCCAGTTCAAGAGCGGCTGGCGGACGATGATTGCTCCTCTGAACGACGGGAAGCATGGCGCGGAAACGGCGGGACTTCCGGCCAAAACCAACACGGGGGCTTCACGCTAGCACACCGCAATATAACTATCGGTCCAGATCAGAGAATTTTTGAGTGACGGAGTGCTGTCAGGTCACTACAACCTGGCCCGATCAGACCGGAGCGGATCGCGCCGCCGGCAGTCTGGTGGCCGAACGCCTGGCGGCCTGCGCTCAGGTACATGGACCGCTGGACAGTACGTTTTCATGGAAGGGTTCGATCGAGCGGGGCCGGGAATGGTACTGCCACTTCAAGACGACGATGGATCGGCTGCCGGCGCTGCAGCAAAGGATCCGGGAGTTACATCCCTACGAGGTGCCCGAGATCATCGCCCTGCCCATCCTCGGTGGCAACCCGGCTTATCTGGAATGGATTCGGAGTGAAGTCCATGCGGAGCCGGCCGGCTGAGCCTTCATGAGGCCATGAGGCGTACCCGAATGGATTGGACCAGGTCCGCCGGAGCCGCGCAGATCATCCGTTGTCGGGCCAGAACACGAAGTAGAGCACGGCCGCAGCCAAAGGCTGGATAGCACCCGGGGCAGCTGTCCAGGTGGGCTCGCACCGCTTCCGCCTCTTTCGGCCCAAGCTCCTGGTCCAGATATTCCCAGAGGCGGACCAGAACCTCTTCACATTCCATTCATTGCACCCTCGCTCGACGCGTCCTTCGTGGACGCTCCCTTCAGAACAGTGCCCCAGGTCACCGGGTTCCTGACCGGCTGGGCCGGACCGGGTGGAGGACTGATGACGAAGCGTGGGCGTATGGTGACCCTGCTGGTGGCGGTGCTGTTTGGGGCCTTCCTGCTCTGGTCCACCCTGGCCTCACAGCACGTGGAGTGCACCGTGGTGGTGGCCTTCGGCAAGGACCAGGGGAGCGGAACTGCCTCGGCCGCCTCGCGGGATGACGCCATTCGCGAGGCACAGACCGCGGCCTGCGGACCGCTGACCCAGGGCATGAACGATCGCATAGCCTGCAGCCGGGTGCCCCCGGTCAGCACCCGCTGCCGCACCTTGTGAGCTCTCCCCGAGTCCGTTTCCCCCACCCACTGAGTCTTCTGGTCGGCTGCGTGCTGCTGGCAGCCGTACTGACCTGGGTTCTACCCGCGGGACAGTTTCAGCGGCGGGAGGATCCGGCCACCGGCCGGAGCGTCGTCCTCGCCGGCACCTACGCGCGGGTGGAGCAGCATCCGGTTGGTCCCTTCCAGGCTGTGGTGGCAATCCCGCGGGGAATCGTCGACGCGGCCTCGGTCATCGCGCTGGTGTTCCTGATTGGTGGCGCCTTCACGGTGGTGGAGAGGACCGGCACCCTGGGTCGGGTGGTCGGAGGGCTGGCTCAACGGGTGAGCCGCCGGGGGCTGCTGGTGATCCCGATTGCCGGGGTGGCCTTCAGCCTCGGCGGGATCATGATGCAGATGCAGGAGGAGCTGATCGCCTTCGTGCCGGTGCTACTGCTCCTGGTGCGTCAGCTCGGATTCTCTCCCGTCGTCGCTGTGGCGATGAGCCTGGGGACCGCGGCCGTGGGAGCCGCCTTCAGTCCGGTGAACCCGTTTCAGGTCATCATCGCCCAGAAGGTGGCCGAGCTGCCGCCGGCCTCGGGTCTGGGTTTCCGACTCGCATTTCTGATCCCGGCTCTGGCCATCTGGATCGCGGGCACCATGTGGTACGCCAGGCGCACCCGCCGACCGCCGGACCTTCCTCCGGCAGACCAAAGGGTTCCGCTGGATTGGCGAGATCTGGTAATTCTGATCTCCATTCTCGCCGCCTTCGCCATCTACATCTATGGAGCCCAGCGGCTGGACTGGGAGTTCGATCAGCTTTCCGCGCTCTTTTTCGTGGTGGGAATTCTGGCGGGCGTGCTTGGCCGGCTGGGTCTGGAGGGCACAGCCGAGGCCTTCGTGGATGGTTTCCGATCCATGGCGTTTGCCGGACTGCTGATCGGATTTGCCCGGGCCATCTACGTGGTGCTGAACGAGGGGCAGATCGTCGACACCCTGGTGAACGGGATGTTCACCCCCATCGCCGGCCTGCCAGCTACCCTCTCGGCGGTGGCCATGATGGTGCTTCAGGCCGCGATCCACCTGCCGGTGTCGAGCACCAGCAGCCAGGCCGTGCTCACCATGCCATTGCTGGTTCCGCTCTCGGACTTGATCGGTCTTTCCCGGCAGGTAACCGTCCTGGCGTACCAATACGGAGCCGGGTTGTGTGAAATCGTCACACCGACCAACGGCGCACTGATGGCCATGCTGGCTGCCGCGGGAGTCCGCTACGAGGACTGGCTGAAGTTGGCCCTGCCTCTGCTCGGCCTGCTCACCCTGCTGGCGGGAGTCGGCGGTAGTACTGCGCGGCGCGATGGTGCGGCTCAGCTGACCCCGCTCAGGTTCTCCAGCACTTTCATATCGGCCAGGCCGACGTGGCGGCGATCGCTCGCTTCCGCCCTGAAAGGCGATGATCGTGGGAATTCCCCGGATCCCAAATCGGGATGCCGTGAGGGGGTTCGCATCGGTATCGAGCTTGAGGACCAGGACCTCACCGGCGCGCTTCTGGGCAAACTCGTCCAGGGTTGGCGCCATCATCCGGCAGGGGCCGCACCAGTCGGCATAGAAGTCCACCAGCACCGGCACCGCCGAGCTGGTTATGGTTCGCTCAAAGTCCTTGTCCCCCACCTTCTGGGGCCGGTCCAGCCGTAGCGGCTTGCCACACTTGGCGCATTTAGGCCCGGCCGTCAGCCGGGCAAGGTCAACCCGGTTGGCGGCAGAGCAGAATGGGCAGGGAACGATGACCGGCCGCGCCGAGGGTAGTGGTAGTACTCGTTGTCATGGGGCCACCTTCCTGAATATTCCAGTGCCTCCCCAAGTTTAGCCTCGCAGAGGGCCCAGGCAACTGGAATTTGCTCGGACCTGTGGCTGAGAGCTCCCGCACCGCGTGACCACGTTCACAGACAGGAACTGCCGGCGTGGCATTAGTGTTGCTGACAGGGGGAGAGGAGTCTCCCATCGGGAGGACGGTACGTATGAGCGAGCTGACCATTCGAGACATGGAACAGGACGAGGACTTCGCGGCCTGGTTCTCGGAGATGCTCGAGCAGGAGGAGGATCCCGCCGGCTGGTCCAGCGCGCTCGATGAGCGCTACCTCATTCTCAGCAACGAGATCGGCGACTGGATCGGGGGCCTCCGCTTCTGGCTCCGCGGCGGCGTCGCCCACCTGGTCGACGTGGTAGTGCTGCCCCAGGAGCGCCACCGGGGCCACGCCCACCGTCTTCTGACCGCCTTCGAGCAGCGCGCCGTCGAGTCGGGCGCCCATGTGGCCGAGTTCTGGACCGATGACGCCCGCTCCGAGGGGCTGCTGGCAGCCCTGGGCTGGCGCCGGATCTTCACCCGCGACCGCTATATCGGGCAGCGGACCTGGTCCCTGATGGAGAAAGCGCTCGGCCCGAAGGAGGCGTAACCCCCCACCGCAGTGGCACTCGCAGCACCAGCAACACTATCTTTGATGGCTGGTCGCATCTTACTGCGTTGTCTTCTGTTGTCGAAGGTACTCATGGGCATCGCTACCGACCCCGCACGAGAGCTGCACTCGAAGATCGAGGTGCTCGAGGACCTGGAGGACACCGTCCGTGAGCTCATGGAGGTTCACGAGCGGAAGCGGGAGCTCTGGTTCCCGGCCGATCTGGTAGGCCCGGCGCCCGACGAATGCCCCGATACCCACCTTGCGGCTCTGCGGGCCAGAGCCGAGGGCATCCCCGATCCCGCCCGCGCAGCGCTGGCGCTGAATCTCCTGACCGAAGAAGGCCTCCCCCACTTTCACCGGCTGCTTGCCGTGTACCTGGGAGACGACAGCTTCTGGCGCAGCTGGAACAATCTGTGGACCGCCGAGGAAGATCGGCACGGCCAGGTACTCCACGACTACGCCCGGGATACCCGGCTGCTGCAGCAGCGGAAGCTCGAGGAGATGCAGTTCGAATACCTCAGGGCCGGCTTCCACCCCGAATGGGACCGGGATCCCTACCGGGTCTTCGCCTACACCACGGTCCAGGAGCGAGCCACCCAGTTCTCCCACAGTGAAACGGGAAAGATCGTGGCCGAGTACGAGCCGCAGCTCGCCTCCATTCTGAGCCAGGTGGCCAAGGAGGAGGCGCGGCACTACACCTTCTATCGCACGGTCTTTGAGTGAGATTCTCAAGCGCGATCCGGATCAGGCTCTCCACTCCGCTTCATTCATCCTGCCCGCCATCGACATGCCGGGAGTCACGATGCCCGGCTTCAGGGAGCTGGCCGACGTCATCCGCCGGGCGGGGATCTACGGGCCTCGAGACTACCTGCGCATCGTGCAGGAGCAGATCAGGTACTGGAAGATCGAAAGCCTGGAGGGGTTGAACGAGCTGGGGCGGAAGGCTCAAGAGAAGATCATGGGTATTCCCGCGCGCCTCAAGCGCATCGCCGAGCATATGGAAACCCGCAGCAAGAGCAAGACATTCAGCTTCGAGGTTGTGTTCAACCGCGAATTCGCGATGGAATGATCGGCCGGGTTCCCTGGCGCATCCCTCTTATGCTGGTGTTTGTGGTCGCGGGCTGCACCGGAACGGGCAGCTCCAGCTCGCGCCCGCAAGCCCGCGAGCGAGCTCTCTCCCGATGAGCGGGACGCTCAAGCTCCTCGGACGGGAAATTTTCGAATTGCTTGATCGAGCGGTCGACTACCGAGGCTCTCACCGGGGACGGCCGCCAGGGACCCTGAAGCAGATGGGCGCCGAAAGCCTCACCACGACGACGGTTCGGCGGATCGTGAATGTGCAGCGGGAGCCGGTTGTCACTGTCCGTTTTCGTCAGCCGGGCAGGCCGGCGAGATCGTCTCCTGCTGGGGGGACAGCAAGATTCTGGAAGACGCGTCGGTCAATGGGACGGTACACCCTCATGTGCACCGCCAGCTCCGGCGCCCAACGTCAAATGGAGGTGGTGACCTCGGGCGAGCCCTGAGTCCGAACTCTCCCTCCATGAACCTCGCCACCCTCGATACTGCCCTCCGCACTCTCGTCATCGTAGCCCTGGCGTACGCCTCGATCGTGGCCCTCACGTCACTGGGGGGTACGCACCCGCCGGATCAATCCATTTGGCGCCTGGCCCCGCTTCGTCCGCCGGGTCAGCGATCCGCTTCTCCTCCGGTTGGAACGCCGGGTCATTGCCGCTGGAGGCACCCCGCAAACCGCGCCTCTGTGGCTGGTCGGTCTGGTCATCGCCGGCGGGCTGGTTCTGCTGAGCCTGACACACTGGCTCATCGGAATGGCGGCAGGGGTGTCTCTGGCCATCAGAAGCGGCCCCCGGATCTGGCTGCGCCTCTTGGTGAGCGCCCTGTTTACCGTCCTGATGACGGCGCTCCTGATCCGGGTCATCGCGTCGTGGTTCGGTATCGGCCCCTACAACCGGTGGATGAGACCCATCGTACGCGCTGACCGGCTGGCTGATCGACCCGATCAGGAGAGTGCTCCCCCCCTTTGGGATGATCGATTTCAGCCCCATGGTGGCCTGGCTGGTGCTGTATCTGGTTCGCGGGTTTGTGCTGGGGATGATCTGAGGCGCCCGAATTGACTCCCTGCTGTCCGCCGGTTAACTTGAGTTAACAATTGAGCCCGTGGCGATTTGCGCTGATTGCGGCCACGTAAAATAAACCGCTAAAACGCATACCCCTGAGGCGTTTTGGCCTCAGGTTTTTTGTTTGGGAGGTCTTCTGACCACCGTCGCCCATCCCCCGGCAGTCACCCCCGGCAGCTTTACCCCGCCCCGAACCCGGGAGAGTCGCCTCCGCGAGCTGGCGCCCCTGCTGCAGCGGCGCATTCTGGTGCTGGATGGGGCGATGGGCACCATGATCCAGAGCTACCAGCTGGGCGAGCAGGACTACCGGGGCGAGCGATTTGCCGGCTGGAAATCGGATCTCAAGGGCAACAACGACCTGCTCTCCTTGACCCAGCCCTCGATCATCCGGGCTATCCACGCCGCCTATCTCGATGCCGGCGCCGACATCCTGGAGACCAACTCGTTCAACTCGACCTCCATCTCCCTGGGCGACTACGGAATGGAGCAGCTGGTCTACGAGCTCAACCATGCCTCGGCCAGGCTGGCTCGCGAAGTGGCCGACGACTTCGAGCTGCGCGCTCCCGATTCGCCCAAGTACGTGGCCGGCGTGCTCGGACCCACCAATCGGACAGCATCGCTCTCCCCCGACGTGAACGACCCGGGGTTCCGGAACGTCGGGTTCGACGAGCTGGTGGCCACGTACACCGAAGCGGTTCGCGGACTGTTGGACGGAGGCGCGGACCTCCTCCTGGTCGAGACGATCTTCGACACGCTGAACGCCAAGGCGGCGCTCTTCGCCATCGAGTCGTACTTCGAGACGGCGGGGCTCCGGGTGCCGGTGATGATCTCCGGCACAATCACGGATGCGAGCGGCCGCACGCTCTCCGGCCAGACCACCGAGGCGTTCTGGAACTCGGTGGCCCACGCCCGCCCGCTCAGCGTAGGTCTCAACTGCGCTCTCGGCGCTCAGGCTCTGCGGCAATACGTCCAGGAGCTCTCCCGGGTGGCTCCGACTTTCGTGAGCACCCACCCCAACGCAGGGCTCCCCAACGAATTCGGCGGTTACGACGAAACCCCGGAGCACATGGCCACCATTCTCCGCGAGTTTGCCGAGAGCGGCCTGGTCAACCTGGTTGGCGGCTGCTGCGGCACCACTCCGGCGCATATCAAGGCCATTGCGGACGCGGTCGCCGGATTGCCTCCCCGCCTCCCCGCTTCCCCGCCTGCCCGCTTACGCCTCAGCGGGCTGGAACCGCTCACGGTCGGCCCGGAGACGCTGTTCGTGAACGTGGGCGAGCGAACCAACGTCACCGGCTCGCGGAAGTTCGCCCGTCTGGTCCTGGCCGGCGATTATCCCGCCGGGCTGGAGATCGCGCGGCAGCAGGTGGAGAACGGGGCGCAGATGATCGACGTGAACATGGACGAGGGAATGCTGGATTCCCAGCAGGCCATGACCACGTTCCTGCAGCTGCTGGCGGCGGAGCCGGACATCAGCCGGGTGCCGGTGATGATCGACTCCTCCAAGTGGTCCGTGATCGAGGCCGGGCTCAAGTGCGTTCAGGGGAAAGCGGTGGTGAACTCGATCAGCCTCAAGGAGGGCGAGGAGAGCTTCATCCGTCAGGCCACCCTGGTGCGGCGATACGGGGCGGCGGTGATCGTCATGGCGTTCGACGAACAGGGCCAGGCCGACACCGCGGAGCGGAAGCTGGAGATCTGCCGGCGGGCCTATCACATCCTGACCGAAAAGGTGGGCTTCCCCCCGGAGGACATCATCTTCGACCCCAACATCTTTGCCATCGCCACCGGGATCGAGGAGCACAACAACTACGCGGTGGAGTACATCGAGGCCACCCGGCGGATCAAGGCCGCCCTGCCCCACGCCCTGATCAGCGGCGGAGTGAGCAACGTGTCGTTTGCCTTTCGGGGCAACGATCCGGTGCGAGAGGCCATTCACTCGGTCTTTCTATACCACGCCATCGAGGCGGGCATGGACATGGGGATCGTGAATGCCGGCCAGCTCGCGATCTACGCCGACATCCCTTCCGATCTGCTGGAGCGGGTGGAAGACGTGGTGCTCAATCGGAGACCGGACGCAACCGACCGGCTCCTGGAAGTCGCCGACACCGTCAAGGGAAGCGCGGCGGCTCAGGGCGCCGACCTGGCCTGGCGGAACGCGCCGGTAGCCGAACGCTTGAGCCACGCGCTGGTCGAAGGCATCGCCGATTACATCATCGAGGACACCGAGGAGGCGCGCCGCCAGGCCGAGCGGCCGATCCACGTCATCGAAGGTCCGCTGATGGACGGCATGAACGTCGTCGGCGATCTGTTCGGCGCGGGGAAGATGTTTCTGCCCCAGGTGGTGAAGAGCGCCCGGGTGATGAAGCGCGCGGTAGCCCACCTGATTCCCTACATCGAGGCGGAAAAGCAGACCCTGGGCGGCAACGGTGAGAGCCAGTCCAGATCCAACGGCAAGGTTCTTCTGGCCACGGTGAAGGGCGACGTGCACGACATCGGCAAGAACATCGTCGGCGTCGTGCTCCAGTGTAACAACTACGAGGTCATCGATCTCGGCGTCATGGTGCCGTCCGCCCGGATTCTGGAGACGGCCCGCAAGGAGCAGGTGGATATCATCGGACTGAGCGGGCTCATCACCCCCTCACTGGAGGAGATGTCTTTCGTAGCCGGCGAGCTGGAGCGGGAGGGCTTCACCATCCCCCTGCTGATCGGCGGGGCCACAACGTCTCGGGTCCACACTGCAGTAAAGATCGAGCCCCGACTACCGGGGACCGACCGTCCACGTGGTGGACGCGTCCCGCGCCGTCGGGGTGGCCGGGAATCTGCGCAGCGACGAGCTGCGCCCCAACTACGTGGCTGGTGTAAAGGCGGAGTATCAGGAGGTCCGGACCCAGCGCGGAGATCGCAAGGCCGAGCAGCGGAAACAGTCGCATTGGCCGATGCTCGCCGGAATCGGCTGGCCGTAGACTGGAGCGCTGCCGCCGCGCCCGAGCCCTGCTTTCTCGGCGTGAGACCGTTGAGGAACTATCCGCTGCAGGAGCTGGTGCCGTTCATCGACTGGACGCCGTTCTTTCAAACCTGGGAGCTGGCCGGACACTATCCGGCCATTCTGGAAGACCCCACCGTCGGCGCCGCGGCCCGGAGTCTGTTCCGCGATGCCAATGCGCTGCTGCAGCGAATCGTGGATGGGCGGCTGCTCCAGGCCCACGCCGTTTTCGGGTTCTTCCCGGCCAACAGTGTCGGCGACGATATCGAGCTCTACACCGACGATCGGCGGGAACAGCGGAGAACGGTCATCCATACCCTGCGGCAGCAGATGATCAAACCTCCGGGCCGGCCCAACCTGGCGCTGGCCGACTTCGTGGCGCCGCGCGAGAGCGGCGCGGCCGACTACGTGGGCGCCTTTGCCGTCACCGCCGGGGCCGGGATCGAGGAGCTGCTGGCCCGGCTTCGAGGCCGAGCACGACGATTACAGCGCCATTCTCACCAAGGCTCTGGCCGACCGTCTGGCGGAGGCCTTTGCCGAGCTGCTGCACCAGCGGGTGCGAACCGAGTTCTGGGGCTATGCCCGGGGTGAGTCGCTGGACAACGAGGGATTGATCAAGGAGCGGTATCAGGGCATTCGGCCGGCGCCCGGATATCCGGCCTGTCCCGATCATACCGAGAAGCGGATCCTCTTCGACCTGCTCAGCGCGGAGAAGCACGCCGGAATCACCCTAACCGAGAGCTTCGCCATGATGCCGGCATCCTCGGTCAGCGGCTACTACTTCTGGCGCCCGGAGTCCCAGTACTTCGGGGTCGGGAAGATCGAGCGCGACCAGGTGGAGGATTACGCCCGCCGGAAAGGGCTGGACGTGGCTGCGGTAGAGCGATGGCTCGCGCCCAACCTGAATTACGAGCGATAGCATGCCGACGCTGCGCGATCTGATCGGGGATGGCCGGGTCCACGTGCTGGACGGCGCGATGGGCACCATGCTGTACAGCCGCGGCGTCTTCGTGAATGTGAGCTATGACGAGCTCAACCTGAGCCAGCCCGCACTGGTGCGCGAAGTGCATGAGGCCTATGTCCAGGCCGGCGCGGAAATCCTGGAGACCAACACCTTCGGGGCCAATCCGGTCAAGCTCTCGAGCCACGGGCTCGACGAGCAGACCGAGGTCATCAACCGCTCTGCCGTAGCCCTTGCCCGGCAGGCGGCACGGCCAGCGCGCGCTGGTTGTCGGCGCCATCGGCCCGCTGGGGATTCGGCTGGAGCCCTGGGGACCGACGGCCCGGGGTGAGGCCATCGCGTTCTTCAGCCGCCAGGCCCGCGGCCTGCTGGAAGGCGAGGTGGACGGCTTCATCCTCGAGACCTTCAGCGACCTGCAACGAGCTGGAGGCGGCACTCTGCGCCGCTGCGCTCGCTCAGTGACCTGCCCATCATCGCCCAGATGACGGTAGGCCAGGATGGCAATACCAGCTACGGTACCTCGGTCGAGACCATCGCGTCGAAGCTGGACGAGCTGGGAGCCGACGTCGTGGGTCTGAACTGCTCGGTGGGCCCCGCAGCAATGCTCGACGGGATCGAGCGCATGGTCGAGCACACCCATCGCCCGATCTCGGCCCAACCCAACGCCGGATTGCCCCGGGCGGTGGATGACCGGCGGATCTATCTCGCCAGCCCGGAGTACATGGGCTCCTACGCCCGCCGGATGATCCAGGCCGGCGCCCGTTTCGTGGGCGGTTGCTGCGGCACCACGCCCGATCACATTCGGAAGATCCACGCCTATGTGTCGAGCCTGCAGCCGAGACTGGTTGCGGCGGACCTCAGCTGCCCGAGCGCGGGAGCCGATCGGAGTGGCGCGCTGCGCCGCTGGCGGAGCGGTCCCGGCTGGGAGAGAAGCTGGCCCGGGGCGAGTGGGTGAATACGGTCGAGATCGCGCCACCCAAAGGGTTGGAATGCCGCCGAGATGATCGAGCAGTGCCGCTCGCTGCAGGAGGCGGGGGTAGATGCGGTCAACGTGCTCGACAGCGCCCGGGCCCAGAGCCGCATGGGCGTGCTGCCCGCGGCCCTGATCGTCCAGCGTGAGACCGGCATCGAAACGGTGTTCCACTACACCTGCCGCGACCGCAACATGCTCGGCATGCTGAGCGACCTTCTCGGCGCGGCGGCCGGTGGGCTTCGCAACGTGCTGATCGTCACCGGCGATCCTCCCGCCATGGGACCATACCCGGACTCGACCGCGGTGTTCGACATCGACAGCATCGGACTCACCAATGTCGTCCGGCGGCTCAACCAGGGACTGGATCCCGGCGGAAACCAGATCGGCGAGCCCACCCGATTTGTGGTTGGTGTCGCCTTGAACCAGGGAGCCGAGCAGCGGCGCGAGCTGGAGCGATACGCCTGGAAGGTGGAGGCCGGAGCCGACTTTGCCGTCACTCAACCGGTATTCGATCCCGAACAGCTGGCGCGGTTTCTGGAGCGGGCCAAATCGCCCGTTCCGGTCATCGCCGGAATCTGGCCCCTGACCTCGCTCCGGAACGCGGAGTTTCTGGCCAACGAGGTGCCCGGCGTTGTGGTGCCGCCAGGGATCATCGAGCGGATGCGGAAGGCGCAGGAACATGGATCTGCCGCGGCGCGGGCGGAGGGCGTTGCGATAGCGTCGGAGATGGTGGAGGCGGTCAAGGATCTGGTGCAGGGAGTGCAGGTGAGCGCGCCGTCCGGCGTCGGGTCGGTGTAGGCGCTCGAGACCTCTCTACAGCAGCTCCACGATCTTACGGTACCGCGCCTCCACCTGGTGAAAGCCCAGGTTGCTCAGGTACACCTTGTCCGCGCCGATCTCGCGAAGCATCCGGACCGAGCGGGCGCAGATCTCCTCCGGGCTCATTCCGGCCTCGAATTCGCGGGTTAGCTCGGCGGCCGGGACCGGGAAGAAGTCGGCCAGCTTGGCCAGGGTTGCAGGGTTGGCGCTGCGGTAGAGAAACACCCCGAACACACCCGGATAGCGGCACTCCTCTCCGGCGGGCCTCCTTGAGAAATCGCTCCACGCGCGGCAATGCTGTGGTGAGACACGATCTGCGTCAGATAGAACTCCGCTTCGAATTTGTGGATCCAGCAGGAAGTCCACCTGTTCCTCAGCCGGCCGGTGCGGGTTGGCCCAGCCGCCCAGATCCAGGCCGGGGACCCGGCGGCGAATCAGCGTCCGCAGCTCTCGGGCATGGGGAACGCACCGCGGCGGGCCGGCGGTGTGGTCACCACCCAGCACCGTCAGCGCCTCGAAGCCATGGGATGCGGCTCGCGAGGCATGCATCAGGCAGTACTCGATCGAATGCTTGGAGGTGAGAAAGGGAACGATGTGACGCGGATCGACGTCGCCCGCCAGATTGGCGGTCAGGTGGCCCAGGTTTTCCTCTTCCGAGAGCCCCACCGCATTGTCGGTCAGGAAAATCACGGTGTCATGGCGGGCCAGACGCTGGATCGAGTGGTACATGTCGATCCAGAGCTCCATGCTGTCTGCCGACGACAGTCCGGTGCGGGGCGGCCGCAGCTCGACCGCCGCGAGGGGACGGTCCTGGCGGAGCCGCTGGAGCACGGAGCTGGCTGGACGCAGGGTGCGATAGCCATGGTGGCCGGGGAAACTAACGGGGAGCGTAACTCCGCAGCGAGATTATCTTGACTGAGAATCATGACCCCTGACCCGGACCATTCCATGTCCACGCTGTCCGTCGCCACGCCCGCCCTGACGATCCTGTCCGAGGAAGAGTCGATGTTTCGCGACGCCGTCCGCGAGTTCGCGGAGACCGAGATCCGTCCCCATGTACAGGCCATGGACGAGGCGGCGCAGTTCCGGCCCGACCTGATTCCCAAGTTCTTCGAGCTGGGATTGATGGGAATCGAGGTGCCGGAGACGTTCGGCGGGAGCGGTGGCAGCATCTTCATGGCCGCCATTGCCATCGAGGAGCTGGCCCGGGTGGACGCCTCGGCCGCCATCTACGTCGATGTGCACAACACCCTGGTCAACAACGCCCTTATTCGCTGGGCCAGCAGTGAACAACAGGCGCGCTACTTCCCCCGGCTCACCACCGAGCTGCTCGGGAGCATTCGCCCTGTCCGAGCCGGGCAGCGGCAGCGATGCCTTTGCCCTGGCCACCCGGGCGGAGAAGAAAGGGAGCGACTGGTCGCTCACCGGCCGAAAGTTCTGGATCACCAACGGCGCCGAGGCCGGGCTCTTCATCGTCTTCGCCAACGCCGACCCCTCCAAGGGATACAAGGGAATCACCGGGTTCCTGGTCGAGCGAGGCTTTCCCGGATTCTCCATCGGCAAGAAGGAAAACAAGCTGGGCATTCGGGCCTCCAGCACCACCGAGCTGATTCTGGAGGAGTGCCAGGTTCCCGGCGAGAACGTGCTCGGCCCGGTGGGGCAGGGCTACAAGATCTCGATCGAGACCCTGAACGAGGGCCGGATCGGCATCGGGGCCCAGATGATCGGGGTGGCCCGCGGCGCGCTCGAGGCGGCCACCGCCTACGTCAAGGAGCGGCATCAGTTCGGCAAGGCCATAGCGGAGTTTCAGGCGGTGCAGTTCCAGCTGGCCCAGATGGCCACCGACCTGGAGGCGGCCCGACTGATGGTGTACAACGCGGCCCGGCTCAAGGATGCGCCGCCTGCCGTTTGCCCAGCAGGCCGCGATGGCAAAGTTGTTCAGCTCCCAGGTGGCCGACCGGATCACCTCGGCCTGCCTGGAGCTGTTCGGCGGGTACGGCTACTCCAAGGAATATCCCGCAGAGAAGTACTACCGCGACGCCAAGATCGGAACGATCTACGAAGGCACCAGCAACATGCAGCTGCAGACGATCGCCAAGGCGTTGCTGAAGTAGGCATAAAAAAAGTTCGGGGGCCGCTGCTGCGCCCCCGAACCGAGACCCCTTCCTTCGACTTCTCTAGAACGATCCGTTACCGGTTGGTCGAGTCCCGCGACTGCGGACGGATTGTACCCGGTCGTATCACCGGTCTGCGACGTCCCGGTTGAATCCAGCTGCGAACCGGAGTTCGGGTTGGAGCTCTGGTTCGTGCTGGAGGTATCGGCACCGGCGGCACCGTAGTATCCCGGCGGCCGCTCATGCCGGACGTATCCTGGCCGGTCACGCCGGACGTGTCTGTCTGACTCTGTTCGTCGTATCAGTCCGGCCTGGCCGGTGGTATCCCGCTCGATCCCGGAGTAGCCGGCGGTATCCTGCGGCGTACCGGTACCCTGGTTCTGGAGGAACGTATCAGATGGGGTCTGGCCCACCGGGGCCTGCGTGGTATCGCGCTCCATGCCCCGAATATCCCGGCGGGTTCTCAGTCTGCCCGTTGAGAGTATCGCGACCGGTAGTAGTAGTGGTGTCCTTGGCGGCGGCCGACTGATCGGTGTCGTCCGTCCGCGCCGAGTTGCCTGCGCACGCCAGGCCGGCGATCAACGCCGCGAGCGTCGCATAGCGCGTGGGAGCATTCATTTTCATTCGACCTCCTAAGATCGCTTGCGTGAAGTCATTCGTGGGTCCCGCCTTGCACTCTGCCCCACCTATTCGCAACCAGTGGGAAATCCGGACCCGAAAGGGGCGTAGTTCGCCCCATTCTTGAGTTCCCGCTGGACAACCCTCGAGTTTCGCGCCCGGTATCATATCCGGCCTAGGGGAGGGGGGCTGTGACCGAGGTCACGGGTAGGCTCCTCTGCGGGGCCACTACAGTGTTGTTACCCCACAACTGTTCTGGGTGAGCCTGCTCCCTGGCGCCGGAAAGGCACCTTCATGCGGGCGCAGGATTTGCCGCATACGGGCCTGATACGCTGCCGGGACACTGTCGCCAGAGTGGTTCTGTAACAGCCTTTGGCAACAAGCGTTTGAAGCTTGACTCCTAGGCGGGACCTCAGGATAGATTCCCGCCCCTTTGTGGGTCAGTTACGCACGTTTGCGGTGTGCCTCTTTTGTCTCCTCTTCGGTGAGTTGAATGGCAGGTTTGCGCGGTTCACGTCATTTCCGGTTGACACTGGTTATCACAGGCCTGGTCGGCTGGGCCAATTCCCTCCCGGCGCAGACCGATCCCCGCTGGCTGGGATCGCGGATGAACGACTGGTACGCCGAGGCGTCTCGCAGCGCTCCAGGCGACTGGGGAATTGCCGTGGCAGACCAGGGCGGGCAGATGCTCTGGAGCTTCAATGCCGACGCTTCGCTCATGCCTGCTTCAGCCGTCAAGCTCTTCACTACCGGGTACGCCCGAAGTGTCTTGGGCGGGAAACGCTCGACGCGCAACTCGCCTGATCGGGACCGGAGTGGTCGACCCGAAGACCGGCGAATGGCTGGGGGATTGGGCACTCGAGGTCAATGGAGATCCCTCTCTGGAACGGGCCGAAGGGCTCGGGGCCAACGCTGTTTGACCTGGCCACGCAGCTGGCGGACGCGGGTGTCCGGCGGCTCAATGGACCGTTGCAGCTTCAGAGCGCCGATGGGCCGGCAACGGCGGTCTATCCGGCGGTCTGGTCTCGCCGCCACATGGGGCGGCTGTTCGCCCCCCTGGTTGGGCCGCTGATGGTTCACGAGAACGTCGTCTGGTTCACCGTTCGGCCGGGGCGCGTTAGGTCAGCGGGTCAGACTGATCGAGACGGCTCCCGCGCGGCATTAGTTCGCTGGTGACGGTGACTGCTACCACCCGGAGCGGGCGCCGCTCCCGCCTGCGTCTGGTGCCGAGAAGGGGAGGCGGCTGGGTGGTCAGCGGCACTCTGGGAGTGCGTGCCGCGCCTCGCCGGCTGACCACCGTATCCAGCGACCCCAAGGCGGTCCTGTCGGCGGTCTGGGGCTCCGCGCTGAAGCGGGCGGGCATCACCTGGAACCGGAGCCGAAAGCCCAAGGCATCGCTCGATGCGTCGCCCATGGTCCTGGCCGAGGTGGCCTCGCCTCCGCTCGACTCCCTCGCCAGCGAGATCAACCGGCGGAGCCTCAACGCTGGTGCGGAGCTGCTGCTCCAGTGGGCTGGAGGCCGCGAGGATGGTCCCACGCACCTGATGGACCACATCCAGGCAGTCACCGGGCAGAACCAAGGCGTGTATCTGGTGGATGGCAGTGGCCTGTCCTACGACGACCGGGTCAGCCCTTCCACGTTCGTCTCCTACCTCGCCAAGTTCCCCACCACCCAGGCGGGCCGGAACTTTCCCCAACTCCTGCCATCCAATGGCACCGGCACCCTGCGGCAACTGGGAACCGGATTCCCCGCCTCGGGCGTGGTTCGAGCCAAGACGGGTACTCTGGGCCAGGTGTCGACTGTCGTCGGGATACCTCGGTCGCCCGGAGGGAACCCTGCTGCTGTCTCTGATGTATAACGGCGGGCGTCCCGGGGCGGCGCGCCAGGAGCAGTGGAAGCTGTTCCGTTTGCTTGGGGCCGATGGGGTGGTGATCCCGGCCGACACCAGCTCAGGCGAGCCAGTCCAGCTGGGCGGCGAGCAGACGGTGGCTCCAGACTGGTGGCCTCGCACCGCTAGCGGGGGTGACAGCACCGCGGCGGACTCGGTGGAGAGCGAGTAGACCTTCGTAACGCGGTTAACCCAAATCCCCTAGGTCGTTTCGGAACAGCCTCCCGAGCGCCAAGGCCTATTTGGCGGCTTAGTTCTTGTGCGCAGCCACTTACGCCTGACTCGTTTCGTTACAAGTTTCTACTAAAAAGGCATTGCATAATTACCCCTAGAGGGTATCTTGCACTCCGTCCTACTGCTTTAAAAACCGCTGAATGCTTGACTGGGATTGTCAGTTCCCGATTTACGGGTAAGTTGAAGGATCCTTACCCTATAACTGATTCTCCCGACCGATCACCTTCAAAAAGTTCGTGCGCAGCAGGGCACCCGAGACCCGGTGTCCCTAACGGTGGTTCGCCTTCGGGCGCGCCAGAACGCGGGTTCGCCAGAACGCGTTCATGGACTTTAGTCTGCTATACCAATTGTCATTTCGTGCTTCTCACCACCCCCTAAGGAGCCCAGCATGAGAAGGAACGCAACACTCGGCATGTGCCTGGCCGTCGTACTAGGCATTGTCGGCTGTCAGAATGAAACCACTGAGCCGGCTGCGCCGGCCGAAGCCCCTAGCATGGCCTTGGCTAGCACAGCGCACCACCTGAGACTGAACCCTGCGGCCCTGCCAGCGTCGGCCCAACTGCGGGACCGGGTCCTTGGCACTTCTGACCACGTGATCGATCCCGAAGCCTACAAGTGCAGACAGCCACCCGGGTGGGTAACTGGTTCAACAGTCAGCTGAACCAGATCCCCCAGCCCACCCTGGTCACCCTGGTCAATGAGCTTGCAGCCCCGGACGTAGCCTTCGTAGATGCATATGTTCTCGAGCCTTTGGGTCCCCAGGAGTTTGGCTACACCGGTGAGTTCAACACCAGCATGCCGGCCATCGCGACGAGCGTGAAAGGTTTCTGGAACTTTACATCGCCCAATGTGCTACTCGCGGCCATGAAGGGATCCTATCTGACTCAGGTTCCCCGCGTCACCTTCATCTACGAAAACTTCTTTACCGAAACTGACGAGAATGGCGATGAGATCCCCGTTAGTCACACGGAGGCGCGTTGCACTCGCCAACCAGCTCCACGATCTCATTGTCAACACCCGGTCTTTGAACGGTGGGGACCACCCGCTCTTCAGCTTCAATGCTTTCGCCATCCCTCAGGCCTTTACTGGACCGAAGATTGCGATGGGAGACGGCGTACTCGAGGGCTTCGCCGCGGTGGGCCTGGGCCACATTGCCGATCTCGCTAATCAGGCGGTCTACGCTCACGAGTTCGGACACCAGATCAGTTCAAGAACAATTACTTCGCTGACGCCGTGCCCGGCGCCACGACCGACGCTGAGCTTACCCGCTATACGGAGCTCATGGCCGACGCCTACTCCGGATACTATCTCGCGCACCAGAATCTCGGGAAGACGACTAAGCAGCAGATACGGGACGCTGAAAGGGCGTTCTTCAACCTCGGCGATTGCGCCTTTGACAACCCTGGACACCACGGCACCCCGAATCAGCGAGAGGCAGCGGTAGATTTCGGGATGGAGGTCGCGGCCAATGACGGAGGCACAATCCTGACGCAGCAGCAGTTCCATGCTCTGTTCGTCGCGAAATACGCTCGACATCATCGCACCCGACAAGCCTTAAGCACTATCAAAACTGGACAATAGCAAACGGGGAGGCCACTTGGCCTCCCGTTTTGCCTGGGGCCATAAGCTCTGAACATTCCGAGTAGTGGCAGCGATAAAAGGGACGCATACGCTTTGCAGATTAGGTTAAACCGGGGGCAACTCCTGGACCTCCGAACACAAAAAGGGCCGCCACTCGGCGGCCCTTTCACTATGTGAGTTCAACTGTGCCTTACGGAGTTCCAGCCAGCGCAGCATCTGCCGTGGCCAGACCACTCCCGCTCCGATTTTGGTCCCAGGAAGGGGTGTCTCCAGCGGTGCACCGGCAGTAGGACGCACCTGCTGGTTTACATCGGGGATCTGGATGGCCGTGCTGGTCAGAATCCGCTCGGCCCTGCGCGGCCCGATCGACCGCTGCCACACCGAGGGTCGGATTCTTCTGCAGCATCAGAGCCACGATGCCCGCCACGTGCGGCGAGGCCATCGAGGTGCCGCCCAGGAAGAAGTAGCTGTTGCGGTTGCTCTGATTCACCTGATAAGGGCCCACCGTCCAGGATCCCGGCGCGGCCACATCGAGATCCTGAGTTCCGGTGCGCAGGGCGGAGAAGTCGCTGATGTAGTACTCCTCCGGGTTGGTCGGATCGGCCGGGTTGCGGGCGTTCCACCAGTTGTTGCCGGAGGTCGAGTTCCACTCCTGCACATAGCCGGCAGAGGCCACCGAGATCACCGGCTGGTAGGCGCCGGGGTATCCCATGGCGCCGGTGGGACCGGAGTTGCCAGCCGAAGCCACGATGATGACCCCAGCCTCAACCGCCTTGTCGATCGCAGCCTTCTCCAGGGGATCGAGCTGGGAGCCGCCGAGGCTCATGTTGACTGCCACGGGAGTATTCGCCAGCGCACCCCGCTTGAGATCCCGGACGTAGAGAATGCCGCGAGCGATGGTCGAGGACCAGCCGGACCCATTCTGATTCAGCACCTTGACCGGGATGACGGTTGCCAGGGGTGCGGTTCCGTTGACCGAGTGCCGCACTCAACGGAATAGCCGAGAATAGCACTGGTCACGTGGGTGCCGTGAGAATTCACGTCCTGCTCCCACTTATTGGGCAGCTCGGGGACGTTGCCATTGTCCTGTCCCCCGCCGCCGAATGCCTTGGCATACTGGGTGGCAATCCGCTCCTGGGGGAAGTACTGCCGCCAGGTCGGGAGCAGGCCGGTATCCAGAATGGCCACGTACACGCCGGACCCATCAGTAGGTCACTGTGCGGCCATGGCGGTCGCCACGATTCAACTCACGTTGACCGCGTCCTGGTCCCAGGTGCCGAATGCCGTTGGCGAAATTCGTTGCCGCAACCGCGTCAACCGGCCTGGCATTGCGCTCAGCGTCCGGTCCGGCGGCGAGCAACGAAGGGCAGCGCCTGAATGGCCGGAAGCTGGCTCGCCTTGGCCTTTACCCGGATCGCGTTCAGCTCGGCAATCTCGTCCATCAGCGTACCGTATTTCGCGAGCTCCGTACGATTGGCCGCGGTGGCCCGCGCCTTCAGAATGACGTTGATACCGATGGTGCCGCTGGTGGTGGCGAGCTCACCACCCGGATTTGAGGATTCCGGTATTCGGCTCCTGCTGATCGTTACAGGCCCCGACGACGAGCACCGCCGCAACAAGGCCGAAGATAAGACGACGATTCATAGACGACTTCCCTGTAGGTGAGGATGGCAGGTACGATACAGAGACAGCGGAAGGGTAGAACAGCAGTCTGCCGTAGCTGGGTGGACGGATCACAAGCGTTGCGCGTTCCCGCGCACAGGCAATTGTCTAGCGGTACGATCACAGGAAACCTGGTTGAAGGATCGAGCTGTTGACGTGCGATTCAGCCCCGAACAGCTGCATTGTACGATCAGGAGGAAAGTGTCTCACCGACCGGCAGCAATTCAAGGCCAAATTCATCAAACTACTACCCCCCACTATGTGATCGCGCAAGATCCAAATCGGGCAGGCTCCATACTGAACCATTCCGCTGGACGACATTGCCGACGGCCCCTACTTTCTACGCTTCTCTGTAAGTCCAGCGTTCGCTTAGCCGTTCCCCATCGATTCAAGGCATTCCATGGCGACCCAGACCCGCCCCGTCGCTCCACCGCCCGAGCCGCCTGCGTTCAAGCCTTATGTCCCTTCGGCCCAGCAGCCCGCCGAGCTGACTGTTCGCGCGGTGATCCTCGGAGCCATCCTGGGGATCGTGTTCGCCGCCTCGAGCGTCTACCTCGCACTCAAGATCGGACTCACGGTATCGGCCTCCATCCCGATCGCGGTGCTGGCCGTCGCCTTCTTCCGGACCCTCGGCAAATCCACCATCCTCGAGAACAACATCGTCCAGACCACCGGCTCGGCCGGTGAGTCCATCGCGGCCGGGGTCGTCTTCACGCTCCCGGCCATTTTGTTGATGGGGTACGACCTGACCGTGAGCAAGGTGGCGGTGATCGCGGTGATCGGCGGGCTGCTCGGTGTGCTCATGATGATCCCGCTCCGGCGCGCGCTGATCGTGAAGGAGCACGGCAACCTGCCCTACCCCGAAGGCACGGCCTGCGCCGAAGTACTCATCGCGGGAGACAAGGGCGGATTGCAGGCTCGGCTGCTCTTTCAGGCGTTCGGCCTCGCCTTCGCCTACAAGTTCCTGATGTCGGGACTGAAGCTGTGGAAGGAGTATCCCGGGCGGGTCTCCACCTTCTATAAGGGCGCCTCCATATCGGCCGAGGTCTCGCCCGAGCTGCTGGGTGTGGGCTACATCATCGGCCCCCGGATCGCCGGGTATCTGTTTGCCGGCGGCTCCCTGGCGTACCTGGTGCTGATCCCGGCCATCAAGCTGTTCGGCTCCGGCCTCAATCAGCCCATCTTTGCCGAGACCAAGCTGATCCGCGACATGAGCCCGGGCGAGGTCAGGGCCGAGTTCGTGTTTTACATCGGCGCCGGCGCGGTGGCATCGGCCGGGATTATCGCCCTGCTGCGCGCCCTGCCCACGATCGTCTCAGCCTTCCGCTCCGGTTTTCAGGATCTCCGGCGGAGCGTGGGCGAGATCAGCTCCCGGGTGCGCACCGACATCGACCTGCCCATTTGGGTGACGATCGCCGGCTCGGTGGCCCTGGCGCTCCTGCTGACGGTCCTGCCTCAGGTCGGTGTCAACCTGCTGGGCGCCATTCTCATCATCATCTTCGGATTCTTCTTTGTGGTGGTCTCCTCCCGGATCACCGGCGAGATCGGCGTCAGCGCCAACCCGATCTCCGGGATGACCATCGCCGCCCTGATCGGGACCACCACCATCTTCCTCCTCATCGGCTGGACCGGGGTGGACCATCGGGTGGCGGCGCTGTCCATCGCCGGCGTCATCGCCGTGGCTGCGGGCAATGCCGGAGCCACCAGCCAGGACCTCAAGACCGGCTTCCTGGTTGGCGCCACGCCCAAGCGGCAGCAGATCGCCATCATGGTGGGCGCCGTCACCTCTGCCCTCGCCATCGGCTGGACCATCACCCTCCTGAACAACACCTATACCAACGTGGTCCCCGAGCAGCACGCCGGGGTCACCCTCCAGGCGTCGCCTCCGGGAGCGGCTGACCGCTCGGTGACCGGCATCGGCGAGCGGATGCGGCACCAGGGCAAGGAGTGGGAGGTGGTGCGGGTGAACATCCCGACCCAGGGTGTCCAACCCGGGAAGTACCTGATCGACCCCCAATCTCATCAGGTCGCCTACCTGGTGGATCCGGGAATCGGCGGCCGGGTCCGCGAGATCGACGGCAAGCCGATCACCAAGCTCGACTCGCCTAAAGCCACGATCATGGCCCTGGTGACCGACGGCATCCTGACCCAGCGGCTTCCCTGGGGACTGGTGCTCATCGGGGTGTTCCTGACCTTTGCCATCGAGCTGATGGGGCTCCAATCCCTGCCCATCGCGGTCGGAGTCTATCTCCCGATCTCGACTTCCTGCCCGATGTTCATCGGCGGGGCGGTGCGCTGGCTGGTGGAGCGGAGATCGCGAGGAGCGCAGCGCTCGCTCATGGAGGTGGAATCGGGGCCGGGGGTGCTGTTCTCCAGCGGGCTCATCGCCGGCGGAGCCATCGCCGGGGTCACCATCGCCGGCATCGCCGCACTTCTGGTCTCCAAGGCGGAGGCGGCTCAGGTCCCGGCAGCCGACTACCTGGCTCACGTGGTGGGTCTGCAGCGGGCACTGGGCGGCTTTGCTACCAGCGACCTCGCGGCGGTTCTGGTGTTCGCCGCCCTGGGCGCGGTGCTTTATCGGGTGGCTCGCCGCTAGATGCCGCCCGGCGCACCCGTCTCACCCGCGATCAGCGCCCGGATAATTCATGCTGCGTTGATGCTCGGTGTGATGTTGTTCTTTGGGGTTGCCTGGTACGTGGGCTCGATGGCGTCCATGCCGATCTCTGCTGTGCCCGACCGGCGCGTGCTCTACCTGGGACTCTTCTTCATCAGCGCCGTGCTCTTCGGTGCGGCCGTGTATTCTGCGGGGCGGCTCACCAGCTCCACCGCGGGCCTGTCTCAGGATGAATGGTGGCGGGCCAACCTGGGCCGGGCCATCGTGATCTGGGCCCTGACCGAAACACCCACGCTCCTGGGCACGGTGGCCTATCTGCTGACCCACGATTTTCGCACCCTCATTGCCACTTTCACCGGCCTCCTTCTATTCGTGAACTACCGACCCAGCAGGCTGGCCGAGGCGTGAGTGCGAGTCGTTAGCCTGTTGCCGGCCGCCACCGAGATTGTGGCCGCCCTGGGAGATCAGAGCTTGCTGGTCGGGATCTCCCACGAGTGCGATTACCCACCCTCGGTCCTCCATCTTCCCCGGGTCACCACCACGCCTATCGATATCCGCGCCCCCGGCGCGGTCATCGATGCCGAGGTCCGGCGGTTATATCAGGCAGGACAGCCGGTCATCGCCATAGATGAGCCGGCGCTCCGGCAGCTGGCTCCCGATGTCATCATTACTCAGGATCTCTGTCAGATCTGTGCGGTCAGCGATGGCCAGGTCCATCGGCTGGCGGGCGGTCTACACCCCGAACCTCGAGTGCTGTCGCTCAGCGCACAGAATCTGGCAGGCGTGTGGCAGGACATCCGTGCCATCGGAGCCGTCCTGCAGCTGGGTGACCAGGCCGAAGAGCTGGTTCTCGGGCTTCAAAGCCGGCTCCGCAAGCTGGAGGCAGAACGCTCAGCCCATTCTCCCCGGGTCCTCTGCATCGAATGGCTCGATCCTCTTTACCTGGCCGGACACTGGGTCCCCGAGCTGGTTGCCGCCGCTGGAGGACTGGATGTCGGCGCAGCTCCGGGCAGCCGCTCAGTCCGAGCCGAATGGGCCGACGTGAGTGCGCTGGAGCCGGATTGCCTGCTGATCATGCTCTGTGGATTGGAGATCGAACGGAGTCGGGCGGAGCTGGAGCAGCTCGACCATCCGGAAGCACTGGAATTGTTATCCCGGGTCCCGACCTGGATCATGGACGGCAACGCCTACACCTCGCGACCCGGTCCAAGGTTGGTGGATGGCGCCAGCAGGATGCGGTCTGCGTTCGACGGCCGGACCATGGCGAGTCTCGAGCGGTGGGCCACAGCTCGAGCATGCTGACCATTGCCCAGGCCAATGGTGCCGCGGACATGCTTCTGGCCCGCCATCTGTTCGAGGAATATGCTGACTCCCTCGACGTGGATCTGTGCTTTCAGGATTTCGCTTCGGAGCTGGCGAGATTGCCGGGCCACTACGCCCCTCCTCGCGGAGAGCTCCTGCTTGCGTCCTGGGATCATAGCCCGGCGGGTTGCGTTGCATTGCGGCCGCTCGACAGGGCTGCCTGTGAGATGAAGCGGCTGTACGTTCGGCCCGAGTTCCGCGGTCACGGAATTGGCCGAGCCTTGATTCAACACATCATCGAAGTTGCCCGCAGAGCGGGTTACCGGTCCATGCGTTTGGACAGCCTTCCATCAATGAAGAGCGCTCTCACTCTCTACCGGCAGCTCGGCTTCCACGCGATTCCGCCCTACCGGAATAATCCAGTTGCCGGAACCGTCTACCTGGAACTGCCCCTCAACGGTCGGTCACGTGACTCCTGACTCTCTCGCCTTCCTCAAGCGTCTGCTCGACACTCCCGGGCCATCCTCTTTTGAAGCCGCGCCGGCGCGGGCCTGGAGAGCCGAAGCCGAGAAGTTTGCCGATGCGGTAGAAGCCGACGTCTCGGGAAACTCTTTTGCCCGGCTGGATGGGTCCAGCGGACCCCGGGTGATGTTCGCCGGTCATATCGATGAGATCGGGATAATGGTTACCCATGTGGACGACGACGGTTACCTCAGCTTCGATACTATCGGCGGCTGGGACTACCAGGTGTTCGTGGGACAACGGGTGATCCTACTCGGCCGGTCCGGCCAGGTGACCGGCGTGGTGGGCAAGAAGGCAATTCACCTGATGGAGCGGGAGGAGCGGGAAAAGGTCTCCAAGGTCGAAGACCTCTGGATCGACATCGGCGCCTCGAATCGGGCTGAGGCCGAAGGCCGAATCCGGATCGGCGATCCCGGGGTGCTCTCGGCCGGAGTTCTCGAGTTTCCCAACGGGCGGCTGGTGAGCCGCTGCATCGACAACCGGATCGGGGCATACGTTGTCCTCGAGGCGCTCCGGCTGCTGGCTGGAGACCGTCCGGCGGCAACCGTGACGGCTGTGGCCACAACCAGAGAAGAGATTGCCGCGACAGGCGGTGGCGCCCGGTCGTCGGCCAGCCGGCTGGAGCCCGACGTAGCAATCGTGATCGACGTGACCCACGCAACCGACTATCCCGGCATCGATAAGCGGCGGCACGGCGACTACCGCCTGGGCGGCGGTCCCGCGATCTCTCGGGGAGCGTCGGTAAGCGAGATCGTGTTCGAGCTGCTGATAGCAGCCGCAGAGGCGGAACAGATCCCTTACAAAATCGAAGCCGCCTCGCGCGACACCCACACCGACGCGGAAGCCATCTTCAATGCCCACCGCGGGGTGGCCACCGGTCTGGTCTCAGTGCCCAACCGCTACATGCACAGCCCCAATGAAATGGTGGCGATCGAAGACCTCGACCGCACGGCTCGCCTGCTCGCGAGCTTTGTCAGGCGGCTTCGGCCCGACACCAGCTTCGTGCCGCAGTAACTCCCCTGTTCTATTATTCCCCAATGCGGCGTAACGTGTTCGCAGGTGTGGGGCTGGCGCTCTCGACGGTGGTGCAGTCGTCGGCGGCCCAGAAACTGACCGAGCCTCCCCGCCTGCTCGACGACATCAAGTTCCTCACCGACGACCGCCTTCAGGGCCGGGCTACCGGTTCCGCCGGCGCGGACTCAGCAGCCACCTACCTGGCCCGCCGATTTTCCGAGGTGGGACTTCAGCCGGCCGCAGGAGGCTGGTTCCAGTCGTTCAACGTCGGTCGCGATGCTCCCTCGGCGCGGGGCAAGCCTGGTCTTCTCGGAAAGAATGTGATCGGGATTCTGCCGGGCAGAGATCCCGTGCTGAGGAATCAGACGGTCATTCTCGGCGCTCACTACGATCATCTGGGACTGGGTGGGTTCGGCAGCCTGGATCCCGACAGCACCGGCCGGGTTCACAACGGCGCCGACGATAACGCCTCGGGAATAGCCGCGCTCATCCAGGTAGCAGCACGGCTGGCCGCCTCTCCGCCGGCCCGGACGGTGGTGTTCATTGCCTTCAGCGGCGAAGAGCTGGGGCTGCTGGGCTCGGCTCATTACGTGAAGGAGCCGATTTATCCTCTCGCCGGCACCCTCGCCATGATCAATCTCGATATGGTTGGGCGGCTCGCGAGCGGGCGGCTCATCGTGTACGGCGCCAAGACCGCCAAGGAATTTCCCGCCTTGCTCGACTCGCTCAACTGGTATGCGGGACTGGACCTCAAGGCTCAGGGCGACGGCTATGGGCCCAGCGATCAGTCCTCGTTCTACGCGGCCAAGCGACCGGTGCTGCATCTCTTTACCGACCTGCACGAGGATTACCACCGCACCACCGATGACTGGGACAAGATCAACGTCGACGGACTGAAGCGCGTGGCCGACTTTGCCCTCGGACTGGTGACCGCACTGGCCAATCGCCGAGCCCCGCTGGCCTTCGTCGACGTGCCGGCGTCCCTCCCGGTACAGACCTCCACCACACAGCCGCGACATCGCCCGGCTATGGAGCCTACCTCGGCACCGTGCCTGATCATGAGCGGGCGCGCCTGGAGGGGTTCGGCTCGTGGGAGTTCGAGCCGGGAGCCCGGCCGAGAAAGCCGGGCTCCGGGGCGATGACATCATCACCAAAATCGGAGCGACCGAAACGCCCGATCTGCAGGCCATGACCGATGCCCTTCGAAGCTACCGGCCGGGAGAGACGGTGGACATCGTGATCCGCCGCGGCTCGGCAGTCACCACCCTTCGCGCCACACTTGGCACCCGGGGCGGCTGAGCATGGCTGTACTCGATAGCGAGCGGATCATCGCCGCTCTCCGAGGGGCATTCGCCCGGGAAGAAGGCAGAGAGGCACTGCTGCGCTTAACCGCGGAAAAGATCCGGGCGGCCGGCGCGCCGTACACTTCGGTTTACCTCTACATGCTCCAAGGCAACGAGCTGGTGCTCGAGGCGTTCTCCGGCCGCGAGACCGACCACACCCGAATCCCGGTGGGCGTTGGTGTCTGCGGCACCGCCGTGGCCAGCAAGCAGGATCAGAATGTCCCGGACGTCCGCGCGATAGAGAATTATCTGGCTTGCAATGCGTGGACCCGCTCCGAGCTGGTCGTGCTCATCCGCCGCGGAGGCTCTGATCCTGGGACAGATCGATATCGACAGCGACGTTCCCGACCCGTTTACCCCGGACGAGGAAGCCGCGGTAAGGCGGGTGGCCGACGCGTTGGCCATCCTGCTGTAACCGGTCCACATGCCCATCGCCGAGGCACAGTCCGGAACTCGCCAGGTCCGTGGCGTCAGCATTTTCGAGCGCCGCATCGGGCAGGGACCGACCGTCGGTGGTGCTGCATGGCGGACCCGGGGCCCATCACGATTACCTCCTGCCCGGATTCGACGACCTCGCCACCGGCCGCGAGCTCATCTACTACGATCAGCGGGGTGGCGGGCAGTCTCCTGTCACCCGCGAGACGCCGGTCGGCTGGCGCGAGCACGTCGCCGATCTGGAAGAGCTCCGAAAGCAATGGGGACTGGAGCAGCTGACCCTGGTTGGTTACTCCTGGGGCGGGCTGTTGGCCCTGCTCTATTCCACCGAGTTACCCGAGCGCGTCAGCCGGCTGGCCCTGGTCTCGCCCGCGCCCGGTTGGCGTGAAGCCCGGCAGGAGTTCGAGCGACGTTTCAAGAGCGGAATCTGGACCCGGCTCTACAGCAGCAGCGAGCCGAGCTGAGAGCCAGCGGCCTCCGCGAGCAGCGACCCGGCGGCTTATGCTCAGCGGCCTTCGAGCTTTCCGTGGCCGCTTATTTCTTCGATCCTGCCCGGGCCCATGACCTCACGCCGTTCCGGGTAACCGGCCGCACCCAGCAGGAGGTTTGGTCCAGTCTGGGCGACTACGATCTCCGGCCGCAGCTTGCTGGGCTCCGGGTCCCGGCCATTCTGCTGCAGGGCGAAGCCGACGCCATTCCCGCTGGACGCTTCCCGCACCGTGGCCCAGCTGCTTCAGGCGGAGCTTGGCGGTACTTCCTCGCTGCGGCCATGTGCCCTACATCGAGGCCCATCAAGAGTTTGTGCGTTTGCTCAACGGGTTCCTATCGCGGTAAGATGGGAGGTGGTACTGGGACGACTCGTAACCCGCTGACTCGCGACTAGATTCCACTCATGCAGCGGTTCGTCCTACCCCGTTCGATCTCGTGTTCGAGACCGCCGCCCAGACCAACTTCCCGGTCATCCGAACCGCGCTCGAGCGAGGCTGGCCACGACCCCCGCGATCGAGACGGCTTCCTCATGCTCCGGGAGGTGGTCTCGCTGCTGCGAGAGCTTCGGCCGGATGAGGGCTTGGGCGAGGGCATCGATCAACTGGCTGCGCTGGTGCATCACGGGTATCTCTTCTGGGCCGGCGGGCGGCCACACCGTGAAGCTGAGCTCGGATCAGCTGCTGGACATCCTCGGTGCGCGGCGCCCCTGTCAGATCCGCAACCCGATGGGCCCGCATACTACACCCAGCTGCCGGAGCGGCGAGTATGGGCTCAGGTCATTCCCGGAGATCCGCACGAGCCACTGGACGGCTGGTTCCAATACCATGAGCCGGACGCCGGACTGCTGCGGGTTTTGGGGGTGTTCGGGATTCATCCCGATCGTCCGGGCTTCAGCGTGGTCGAGGTGGGCGGCCAGCGGCCGGTCGGGCTGGCCAGGCCGGACGGCACGCTCGGTCTTCAGCCCCACCCTTCCCGGCGGCGCGGCGGCGGGACTCTTCTCCCTTGCCGGTGAAGAAGAGCTGCTGGAGCTCGGCTGGCGGGTCACGAGCTGGAGCTGGGAGCTGGGAGCGGGAGCAAACGCTCGGAGCCGATCCGGCTCCCGACTCCCAGCTCCCAGCTCCTAGCTATCTATGGAGAGCGTCAAGGACTACATGGACAAGAAGGCGGTGGCTCAGGTGCTGGAGCAGATCGCCGCCTTCCTGGAGCTGAAGAGCGAGAACCCGTTCCGAATCAGGGCATTCAGGACCGCGGCCCGGGCCATCACCGGCTTTCCCGGCGACCTGCGGCAGTCTCTGGAAGATGGATCGCTCGCATCGGCCAAGGGCATCGGTCCGGCGACACTCAACATCGTGTCCGAGCTGGTGAACACCGGGCGGGCGAGCATGCTGGAGGAGCTTCGCGAGCAGATTCCGCCCGGATTGGTCGAGATGCTCGAGATTTCCGGCCTTGGCGTCGCCAAGATCCGCCAGATCCACGAGGTGCTGGGGATCGATTCCCTTCCCGAGCTGGAGGCGGCCGCCCATGACGGCCGTCTGGCCAAGCTGCCTCGATTCGGCCAGCGCACGTCGGAGAACATCCTCAAGGGCATCGCCTTTCTGCGGCACACCAGCGCATATCGGCTGTCCCATCACGCGGCCGACGAAGCCGAGGGCCTCCGGGCTGCGTTGGAGCGGCTGCCCGGAGTGACCAGCGCGATCACCGCGGGTGATGTGCGCCGCCGATCCGAGATCGTCCGGGACCTCATCTTCGTGCTGGTGGCCGAATCCTCGCCCGCCGACCTGTTTCGGCGGCTGAGTCAGCTCCCCGGGGTCCATGAGTTTGCGGGACAGGATGAGCGGCGGCTGACCCTGCGGTTTGCCGGCGGTGCCAGCGCCCAGATCGTGGCGACCACTCCGGTAAACGCCGGAACGGTGCTGGTTCAGGCTACCGGCAGCGACGCTCATCTGAGTGAGCTCGGCGCGCGCGCGCGGCGAAAAGGGCTACACCTTGGCTGGCGCGGCGCTATGGCGGGGAAGTCAGTTCGTGGCGACACCGGACGAGCAGACCTTCTATCAGGCGCTCGGTCTGGAGTTCATACCTCCCGAGCTGCGGGAAGGCACGGGTGAGGTGGAGGCCGCGGCAAGGAGCGCAATGCCCGCGGCTGGTGACTCAGCAGGATCTCAAGGGATTTCTCCACTGCCACACGAGCTACTCGGATGGCTCGAACACCGTCGAGGAGCTGGCCATCGCTTGCCAGGCAGCCGGCTACGAATACCTCGGCGTCACCGACCACAGCCAGGCGGCCGCCTATGCCGGCGGACTGCGGCCGGAGGATCTCGCTCGACAGGCCGACGAGATCGATGAGGTAAACAGCCGGCTCAGCGGCTTCCGGGTGCTGAAAGGGATCGAGGCCGACATCCTGCAGGATGGGCGAGTGGATTACGAGGAACGGATCCTCGAGCGACTCGACTTCGTAATCGCATCGGTGCACAGCCGCTTCAACATGGGCGAGAAGGAGATGACCGCTCGCATGCTGGCGGCGATGGATAACCCCTATCTGACCATCATCGGTCATCCCACCGGCCGGCTGCTGCTCTCTCGGGATCCCTACCCGGTCGATCTGGACGCGGTGATCGGCAAGGCCGCCGAAACCGGTGTAGCCCTGGAGATCAACGCCGATCCGCACCGCCTGGATCTCGACTGGCGGGTGGTTCGCCAGGCGCGCGACCGCGGAGTCGTCATTTCCATCGGTGCCGATGCCCACAGTGTGTCCGGATTGAGCTACGTGGAGTTCGGAATCAACATGGCCCGGAAGGGCTGGTTGAGCCCGGAGCGACATCTTGAACACTCGGCCGGTAGGCGACTTCGTCGCGTATGCCAGGAGGCGGAGGTATGAAGGCGGGGAAGCGGGGAAGCGGGGAGGCAGGGAAGAGGAAGGCGGCAAGGGGGGGGCCGAACCCGCCGAGTGAAGACCCGCGGTCAACGTCGTCAAGACGGCGATGCTAGCTCCAAGCGGGTCAAGTCGTCCCCGCTTCCCCGCCTCCGCCGCGTCCCCGCCTGCCCGTCGAGCTCCTCTCTCGGCTCAAGGAGCTCTACCCCGACGCAAAGTGCGCGCTGGACTACCGGAATGCCTACGAGCTGCTCTGCGCCACCATTCTCTCGGCTCAATGCACCGACGCTCGGGTGAACATGGTCACCCCGGTCCTCTTCGCCCGATACCCTACGCCGTTCGAGCTGGCCCAAGCCGACCCAGCGGAGGTGGAAGAGATCATCAAGTCCACCGGATTCTTCCGCAACAAGACCAGGAGTCTCATCGGCATGGCGCAGGCGCTTGGTGGCGGACTACGGCGGCGAGGTGCCCCGGACGATGGAGGAGCTGCGGAAGCTGCCTGGGGTCGGGCGGAAGACCGCGAACGTCGTCCTGGGAAACGCGTTCGACCTGAACGAAGGAGTCACGGTCGACACCCACGTTGGACGGCTGTAGCGGACTGCTGGGCCTGAGCGCGGAGGAGGACCCGGTGAAGGTAGAGCAGGAGCTGATGCGTCTCTTTCCCCAGGAGGAGTGGGCCCTTCTCTCCCACCTTCTCATCTTCCATGGCCGCCAGGTGTGCATTGCCCGGCGGCCCAAATGCAGCGATTGCGTGCTATCCCGAGTTTGTCCTTCGTCTCTCGTCTGACCACCTCCAGGATAAACCATGCCCCGTAACCTCGTTCTGTTGTGCCTGCTCAGTTCCGTGCCCTGGCGGCCCAAAGTCAGACCTCGAGCTCACCATTCTGCTGCCGCCAAAGTGGCCGGGCAGTGGATCAGCGAGTGCTTCGGGCCCATCTCGAGTTCCTGGCGGACGATGCGCTCGAGGGCCGGCGGCCGGGACCCGAGGTGGCGAGCTCGCGGCCAAGTACATCGCGGCCCAGTTCCAGCGTCTGGGCCTGCAGCCCGCTGGTGACAGCGGCACCTACTATCACCACGTCCCCATCATCACCCTCACTCCGACCCCACCGTGCATCGTGGCGCCGAGCGCCCGGCCGAGCTGGCGTATCGCAAGGACTACGTGCTCTGGTCGATGCGGAACGATTCGCTGGTGTCACGCCAAGGGCGATCTGGTGTTCGTGGGATATGGCATCGTCGCGCCGGAGTATCGGCTGGAACGACTACGAGGGGCTCGACGTCAAGAACAAGATCGTGGTGGCCCTGGTCAACGATCCCGGACTGCGAGACTCGACGATCTTTCGCGGCCCGATCCTGACCTACTATGGCCGCTGGACCTACAAGATCGAAGAGGCCCGGCGGCAGGGCGCGGCCGGCATCCTGCTGGTCCACACGACCGGAGAGTGCCACCTATCCCTGGACCACAGTACAGTCGAGCTGGACCGGACCCCAGGTTCGGATCGAGGAGCCACCAAAGTCGCTCCTCGTTGCCGGGTGGCTAACAGCGAGGCCGCGGCCAAGACTCTTTCAGCAGGGCGGCCAGGACCTGGCGGGGCTGATGGACCAGGCGCACGCATGGGTTCGAGCCGGTGCCACTGGGCGTCCAACTCGACGCCACAGTCCGGAGCTCCATCCGCCGCTCCGGGACCAGCAACGTGCTCGGACGGTGGCCCGGCCGGGGGCCGCTGGCTCAGAGGCGGTGCTGATCGGCGGCCACTACGATCACTTCGGGATCGGCGCCCCGGTGGACGGCGACTCGATCTACAACGGAGCCGAGGACAATGCCTCGGGCACCGCGGCGGTTCTGACCGCGGCAGAGGCATTCGCCGAGAGCGGCGTGCGCACCGGCCGGTCGATCGTGTTCGTCGGGTTCACCGCCGAGGAGTCGGGGCTGCTGGGCTCCCAGGCCTGGTCGGCCGACCGACAATACCGCTGAGCCGAATCGCCGCGATCCTCAACCTGACGTGATGAACCTGTACGGCCGAACCCGAGACGTCTCGGCCCTGGGGCTGGATCAGTCCTCCTCGGGAAGATGTTCACCCGGGCCGCCGCCGCAGAGGGTCTCAAGGTCACCGTCAACCGGGATGCTCTCTCACGGGGCTCTTCTTCCGATCCGATCATTCCCCTTGCTCGGCGGGGTGCCGGGGACATCGATCGAGAATGGGCAGCGGTACGTCGGGCAGCCGGCGGAATACGGCAACGAGAAGACGGAGAGTACACCGAGAAGCGGTATCACCAGCCCAGCGACGAGGTGCTCCCCTGGTTCAGCTATGATGGCGCCGTCCAACAGCTTCGCGTCATCGTCCGTACAGCAGTGGCGGTGCCGAGCCTCGCCACCAGCCGGGCTGGAACAGGACTCGGAGTTCCGGCAGGCGGGGGAGGCGCGGGTGAAGGGCAGAAGTGAGCTCCTTCCCGCCTCGCCGGCTTTCGACCGCTAGTATCTTTGCCGCCGCTCGCGCCTGCCCCGTCCCCCGGAGCGATTCTGGAACTGCCCTCAGAGCACCGGATCCCGCTCACCTGGCTGCTGGAGAACGCCGGGGCCTCCATCCGATACCGGACCTATCGCGAGCTGGCCCCCGAAGGCTACGCCTCCCCGAGGTCATCGAGGCGGCCCAGCTGGCCATAATCGAGTCGAAAGCGGCGCTCGCCGTAGTCAAGAAGCAGAAGGACAACGGGATCTGGGGTGGAAATCTGCTCGGCCTGGCGACCTCGGCCGCCCAGGGCATGAAGGACGTGGGCACTATCCCCCAGTACCGCCGCCTGCTCCAGCTCGAGTGGCCCCGATCCAGCCGACCCTTCAAGCTGGCCGACCGGGTGCTCTTCCGGCTGCTCTCCCGAGATGAAGACCCCTCGCTCCTGTTCGAGTTCCAGAAGACGGTGAAGGCCGACCCCGAAGCCGAGGCCTGGGCCCGGGGGATCATGCGGGAAGCCGCGTCGGCGGCGCTGGCCGAGGCGGGCTACGCCGAAGATCCCCGGCTCCGCGGGGCAGGGCACAAGATCGCCAGCGCCATCTCCCAATTCCTCCGCAGCCCGCTGGCCGAGAAGCCTTCCTCAAGTCCGGCAAGCAGATCGTCCTCCACCCGGAGGCGCACCCGCCGAGCTGGTACTCTGTCGCGATGCTGGCCTCGATGCCGAACCTTCAGAGGGAGCGGGCCGGCTTCACCGAGCGGCTGGGCCATTACCTGGCCCAGCCTGCGCCCAAGAAGGCTTTCGTAATTCAGGTCGGTAAGAAGACCGTCAAGCCGCAGCACCTGATCCTGGGCGATCCGATCGAGGCGGACAGCAAGGGGGTGCCGAAGGATATCCCCTTGGCCCTGCACTACATAGAACTCTTGGCCAGGATGGGTGCCCTGGAGTGGGCGCCGGTGGCGACCAAGGTACTGGCCCGGCTGCTGCAAGGACTCGACGAGAACGGGATCTGGCGGCCCAAGAACCTGCGATCGCAGCCCAAGGCCGGGAACAAGATCACCCACCACTACTATCCTCTGACCTGGACGCCAAGACTGCGGAGGGCCGCGAGGCGGACATCACCTTCCGGTTGGCGGTGATCGGCAAGGCGCTCGGCTGGACCCTCACTTACACCTGACAGCTACTTGCCAGGCGGAAGTAGTATGTCATACTACTACCATGCCGCATATTGATCTCACCCGATTCGGCTTTACCCCGACGGAGAGCCTGGTATACGAGGTTCTTTTGACCAATGGCCGGGAACAGGTTACGCCATTGCCCGTGCCGCCGGGCTGGCCCGAGCCAACGCCTATAGTGCCTTGGAAGGCCTGGTCGCCAAGGGTGCGGCCCGGGTCGAAGGCGTACGGCCGCGGCATTACCGACCCGAGGCACCGGCCGGCCTCATCGCGCGGATATCCAGCGACCACGGACTGGCGCTGGACCGCCTCAGCACCGACCTGGAGAGGATGCCGGCCGAATCAGGTCCCACCGTGGTGGAGATCGAATCGGGCGCGGTGCCCTTCAACTGCTACCCACGGCGTAGCCCGCGCCCTCCGCTCGGTGGCCCTTCTGGCCCCACCGGATGCATTTCCGCTGCTGGCCCCGGCACTTCGCCGGCCGGTGCCCCCGGGGCTGCCTTGAGCCTATGGTCCACCGCCCCAGTCGACCTCGGATTTCACCCGAGGTCAGGGTCGTGCCGGAGCGCATGACTGGCCGGGAATGCCGATCCTCGCGGTGGTGGACGATCACAGCGCCATCATGGGATCTCGCAGGAACGAAGTGGTGCAGGGGTCACTGGAGCACCGCCCCTGCCTTCGTAGCCGCCGCCCGGCTCGCCCTGGAGCGATTCCGGAACCGACATGACCGATCCGGTCGATGCCGCTCTGCTTCAGCTCCAGCGCGAATATCTGGGCTCCATGCCGGCGCGGCTCGACGAACTGCGCGCCGATATCGCCGCGCTCGGCAGCGGAGCCGAGGCAGAACTATCGCTGCGAGACCGGCTGCACCGCCTGGCGGGATCGGGAGGCTCATATGGCTTCTGGAGTTCAGCGCTATCGCGCGGGAGGCGGAGCGCTGGCTCGCCGCCACCCGGGCGCGCCGACACCGCAGGTCTGTCCGCGCTGGTCGAGCGGCTCGGGGCCGCAGTCCGCACGGCGGAGGCCCAGCTCGCCGAGTGGCCGCGGGAGAGAAGTCGTCGCTGACTCCCGGGCGCTCGTGATCATGCGGGCCACTCCGCAGCGGGAGCGGATTGCCCAGGAGTTACGGCGGGCAGGATACGAGGTTCGATTCGGCGAACGGCGGGAGGATCCTGGCTCGATCCCCACCGAGGAGCTGCCCCACTTGGTGATCATCGGGGGTGAAGCGGGCGACGGCGACCTGTCAGCCGTCGCCTCCAGCTGGACCAGCAGTGCCGATAGACGTCCTGGTGCAGTCGTGCTGGTGGAGACGCTGCGGGCGGTCGACCGGCTTCGGGCCATAGCGGCAGGAGTGGATGCGGTGTTTCCCGCGGAGCAGGTGGAGCAGAAGCTGCCGCGCTACGCCCGGACCTTTGCCCGCATTGGTCCGCCTCCGTCGAACGTTGTGCTGGTCGAGCCGGATCCGGACCGGGCCGGCCGAATCTCAGCCGCTCTCGACGGAGCGCATATCCGGGTGACCTGCAACGCACCCTCTCAATCCGTCACCGAAGCGCTGGACCGCGAGTCGCCAGATCTGCTCCTGCTGAGCACTCGTCTCAAAGATTCCGATGCCTTCGCCCTGGCCCGGATGATACGCCAGGACGCCCGCTACCATCTCTTGCCAATCGTCTTTGTGGGTGAGGACACAACGGCGGAGCGGGTCGCGGCACTCCAGGCCGGCGCCGACGATTTCGTGTCCGCCAACTCCGATTCTGCCCTGCTGGTCCAGACCGTGATCGCCCGCGCGGCCCGGGGCCGTAGAATCCGTGAGATGGTGCACCGGGACGGGCTGACCGGTCTGCTCAATCACGCCACCCTTATGACGGAGCTGGAAGGCGCAGTGGATTTCAGCCGCCGTTACGGCGAGCCATTGGCCTTCGTGATCTTCGAGCTGGCAGGATTCAAACATTTGGGCGAGCGTCTCGGGCCGCGAGCGGGGGATGAAGTGCTCCTCCATGCAGCCGGAGTGTTTCGCTCCAATGTGCGAGCCAGTGATGTGATCGGCCGCTACGGGGTGGAAGCGTTCGGAATGCTGCTCCGGGGAGCCAATGCCGGTGGCGCCAGCGTTCTGGCCCAGAACCTCCACCGGGCGCTGAGTGAACAACCGGCCCGAACCTCCGGCGGCGAGCTGGTACCTATCGAAGTGAACGCGGGAGCCGCCGTCTTCCCCCGTGACGGGACTACGCCGGCGGAGCTAGCCCAGGCCGCGGAGATGGGGGTGAGAAAGGCGGGGCAGCGGGACGGAAGGGCAGCGGGGCAGTAAGTACAAAAACCCTCCCAGACGTATGTCCGGGAGGGTCTTTGTGCTGTCAGCCCGCTGCCCGCTTGTTAGTGCCTGAACCCAACCGCCGAAAGCGGGAGCACGTCACGCGGGTTTTTCTCGTCGCCGAAGAGCAAGCGTCCCTCGCGGAACGTGGCGCCTCGGAGCGTGAAGGCAAGAACTTCGCCCAGCTCCTGAACCAGGAATACTTCGATCTTGTCGCGAACCTCGCGCGGCAGATCCTCCAGGTCCGGCTCGTTCTCCTTGGGCAGGATGATCTTGTTGATTCCTGCCCGCACCGCGCCAAGTACCTTCTCCTTGACGCCTCCGATCGGGAAGCACCCGACCCCGAAGGGTGATCTCTCCGGTCATGGCAATGTCATGTCGCACAGGCCTGCCCGAGAGGGTAGACACCACCGCAGATGCCATGGTGACACCGGCGGAGGGCCCATCCTTCGGAATCGCTCCTGCCGGCACGTGGATGTGAATGTCCCGATCGAACATGTCATCCGCAATCTGCAGTGCCGCTGCGTGGGACCGGGCGTAGGTCCAGGCGGCGCGGGCAGACTCCTTCATGACATCGCCCAGCTGACCGGTGAGGACCAGCTCGCCCTTACCCCGCATGGTTGACGCCTCGACGAACATGATGTCGCCGCCCGTGGGCGTGTAGTACATGCCGGTAGCCACGCCGACTTCGTCTTCCCGCGCCATCTTCTCCGGGTGCACCTTGGGCCGGCCCAGCAGATCGTCCACCTGCTCGCGGTCGATGGTTATTTGCTCCACTTCGCGCGTGGCGATCTTTCGAGCCACCTTCCTGGCCAGCCGTCCGATCTCCCGCTCCAGCTGCCGTACGCCGGACTCCCGGGTGTAGCTGGTGATTACCTCCGAGAGCGCCTCATCGGTAATCGTGAGTTGCTCCGGGCTCACCCCATTCTCCGTGAACTGCCGGGGGATGAGGTATTTCCGCGCGATCTCCCGCTTCTCCCGCTCGGTGTAGCCGGCAAACTCGACCACTTCCATCCGGTCCAGGAGGGGCCCCGGGATGTTCTGAATGAAGTTTGCCGTAGCAATGAAGAGCACCTCACTCAGGTTGAAGGGCACGCCGAGGTAGTGATCCACGAACGTATCGTTCTGCGCCGGGTCCAGAACTTCCAGCAGCGCACTCGCCGGATCGCCCTGGAAGGAGATGCCGAGCTTATCTACCTCGTCCAGCAGGAACACAGGATTCTTTGTGCCGGCCTGCTTCATCCCCTGGATGATCCGGCCAGGCATCGCTCCGACGTAGGTGCGGCGGTGGCCACGCATGTCGGCTTCATCCCGGGCGCCGCCCAGCGAGATTCGGACGTACTTCCGGCCCATGGCCCGGGCGATGGACTTGGCAACCGAGGTCTTGCCCACACCCGGAGGTCCCACGAACAGCAGGATCGGACCCTTGGCGATGCGGTCATCCTCGTTGCCCTTGGGCGGTGTGTTGGGCGGTGGAACGGTGGCGGTGGCCTGCGGCGCATCGGTCGACTCACCGGCGGCAACCTCCTCCGCTTTGTGCTCGGCTTTTGCCTCTTCGAGCTGAGCCGGTGCCATCCGCCATTCCATCGTTCCGCCGCTCCGCCTCTTCCTGTTGCTCCCGAAGCTGGCGGACCGCCAGGAACTCGAGCACCCGGTCTTTCACGTCGCCCAGGGCGTAGTGGTCCTCGTCCAGGATGCGCTGAGCTTCCGGAAGGTCGAGGTGTTCCTTGCTCCGCTCGTTCCAGGGGAGCTCGGCAACGTTCTCCAGGAAGGTGCGGATGACCTGCGACTCCATGGACTCCCGCCCGATGCGGGTCAGCCGGCTGAACTCCCGGTCGACTTCCTTGCGAGCCTCGGGCGGCAATTCGAGCGCCTCCAGCTTCTCCTTCAGCTCCTGGAGATCGTCCCGCTCATCGCCTTCACCCAGCTCCCGCTGAATGGTCTTGAGCTGCTCCCGAAGGAACATCTCCCGCTGCCGCTCGCCCAGCTCTTCCTGGACCTGGGATTTGATGTCTTCCTGGGCATCCAGCACGCCGATCTGCCGCTGCACGTGGACCAGCACCCGGCGGAGCCGCTCCTCGACGCTCAGCGTCTCCAGCAGCATCTGCCGCTGGGCCGGCGTGATGTCGATGTAGCCCGCCACCAGGTCGGCGAATTTGCCGGCCTCGTTGACTCCGGCCAGTACCTGCTGCACCACCTCATCCGGCAAGCCGGACTTCTGGCCCAGCTCGGCCGCACGGGCCCGAGCCTCGCGATGCAGCGCGACGAACGCAGGGTCCTCAGGATTGAGCGGCAGCATCTCTTCGGCCTCGCGCACGATGGCCTGGAGATAGCCGTCCTGCTCGGTGTAGTGGATGGCGATGCCGCGCTGCTCTCCATGGAGCAGCAGCTGCATGCCCGATAGCCCGCGCTGAAGCTGGCCAATGCGGGCGATGGTGCCGATGGTGTAGAGCGCCTCGGAGGTCACGCTCTCGACGTTCTGCCGCTGCGACACCGCGAAGACCAGCCGATCGGCCCGCAAGGGCGGCCTCGATGGCGCGCAGCGTTGCCGGACGGCCGGCACCGATCGGTGCGGTGACCCCGGGGAACAGGACGACTTCCCTCAGGGGAAGGACGGGCAGTGTCAATCGTTCGGCCATTCAGGGTACTCCTTACATAGCCCCAATCTGGGGCAAGAATGACAGACTCACAAACAGATCGGCCAGGCAAGTGCACCGACCGTGCCAGCCCATCTCTGTCCTATCATGGGCTTTGAGCACTCGTTTAAAAGGATTAGCAGGTCTATAAGTTCCCGTCACGACGTTCTGGCGGGTGCCTCCGCGCCTTACGGCTCAAGTGCAGCTGGAATGCTGCCAGAATGGCCCAGCAGCGCCCAGTCCGCCGGTTCCTCAGACCCGAGCCAAACCGTACGGAACTGCCACCACTCTCGACTCCCGACTCCCTTGGGTACAGATTGTTTGCCATGCTGGGAAATCTCGCCTTCCATCCGTCCCCAGCGCCGACCGCATGACGGCGCCGACACGATAGACCGCTCGCGGCCCGTCTGGCCGAGGCTCTGGGAGACGCCTATACGATCGAGGGCGAGATCGGGCGGGGCGGCATGGGCGTGGTGTATCGCGCCCGCGACGAGCGGCTCCAGCGGCGGGTCGCCATCAAGGTGCTTCCCCCCGAGCTGGCCTTCCAGCAGGACATCCGGGAGCGCTTCACCCGTGAGGCGCAGACCGCGGCCCGGCTCTCCCACCCGCACATCGTTCCGATCCACACGCGTCGGCGAAGGCCAGGGTCTGGTCTACTTCGTCATGGGCTACGTGGACGGCGAGTCGGTGGCCGCCCGGATCCGGCGGCGGGGACCGCTCCCGGTCGAGGAAGCGCGCCGAATCATGAAGGAGACCGCCGACGCGCTCAGCGCCGCCCACGCGCTCTCGGTCATCCACCGCGACATCAAGCCCGACAACATCCTGCTGGAGGGCACCCGGGGCCGGGTGATGGTGACCGACTTCGGGATCGCCAAGGCGCTCTCGGCGACCTCGGGCGCCACGCTGACCGGCGTCGGCGTGGCCATCGGCACTCCGGCCTTCATGAGCCCGGAACAGGCGGCGGGCGAGCGCGAGATCGACGGCCGCTCCGATCTCTACAGCCTCGGCGTCGTGACCTACCAGATGCTGACCGGCGAGCTGCCCTTCAACGCGCCGTCGGTGGCCGGGATCCTGATGAAGCAGATCACCGAGCCCGCGCCCGACATCCGGCGCATGCGGCCGCGATATGCCCGAGGACCTGGCGCTGGCGGTGGCCCGCTGCCTGGAGAAGGATCCGGAGAACCGCTGGCCCACGGCCGATGCGCTCCGCCGCGCGCTGGAGAGCCGGCGTGACGGGCTACCAGCCGACTGGGCTGCGGCGGCGAGCGGCAGCGGCGGGGCAGCGGGGCAGCGGGGCAGAGCGAGCGGGGTAGCTCGGCCGGGCGCACGCGGACGCCAGGACCGGCCGCGGAAATCGCCCTCAGCCACCGCGGCCGACGGCCCGGCCCGCGCGGCTTCGCCCGGCTGCTCCGCTGTCCCGCGGCCCCGCGTCGGACGGCCCGGCGAGACGGCAGCGGCTCGGAGATTGCCGGACACCGGTGAGCCGAAAATCATCCAGAAGGTGCGGGGCCAGTTCGCCAGCTGGGCGGCGGTCTCGCGCCGGATGCGTGGGGATCAACATCGCCACCGGGCATCGACCACCCCTGGTTCCTCTTCCCGCATGTTCGGCATGGGCATCGGGCTGCTCCGGAACTATGCCACGCTCTGGCAGGCGGATACAGCTGGCGGGACGTGCTGAGCCGGCCGCCGGCGCCCGATGCGATCGAGACGACGCATGATCGGAAGGGCGGAAGGCGGCCCGGCGCTCCAGCCGCCAAATGCCGACGAGTACGGCGCCCAGCTCCCGGCCGTGCTGCAGGTCCACGGTGACCGGCTGGCGATTCTCAAGCTGCTGTCCAAGCTGCCGGCATCCGAGCGGAAGATGCTCCCCGAGGTCCAGCAGACCGCCGACGCCCTCTACGCCGGGCCACCGACCTGGCCCGGACGCTGCACGCCATGGACAGCAACCTGGACTCGGAAGGCCTGGCACGGATCGACGAGCGCATCGCGGCACTCTCCCGGGAGCCGGACGATCCGGAGCGGGCTCGCCGCCTGAACCTGCTGCAGCGGCAGCGGCAGACGATCGCGGATCTGCGAGGCCGCCGGGGCCAGGTGGCGAGCCATCTCGAGTCCTGCGTGCTGGCCATGCAGAACGTGCGGTTCGACCTGCTGCGGCTGCGCTCGGCGGGGGTGGCCGCCGTGCTGGGCGACCTCACCCAGGCCACTCAGCAGGCCAAGGCGCTATCCCGCGACGTGGACAACGCCATTGCCGCGGCGGGAGAGATTCGCGAGGCCATGAAGCCGAAATCCGGTGAGTAAGCGCTGCGCTCACGCTCGGATGCCAGCTCTAGAACGCCAGGATCTCCTCCATCGCCCGCTTGAGACTCTCGACCTGCGGCAGGATCACATCCTCCAGCTCGGGCGCATAGGCCACGAAGGTGTCGGTGGCGGCGACCCGCTTGACCGGCGCGTCGAGATGGGCGAAGGTCTCGTCGGCGATGCGCGCGGCGATCTCCGCCCCATACCCCCAGCGAAGCGAATCCTCGTAGGCCACGATCACCCGGTTGGTCTTCCGCACCGAGGCGTAGATCGTCTCCCAGTCCACCGGCGAGAGCGAGCGGAGATCGATCACCTCGACGCTGACCCCGTGCTGGTCCTCCATCGCCTTGGCGGCCAGCAGACGTCCGCTGCACCACGGCCCCGTAGGTCACCACGGTGAGATCGGTTCCCTGCCGCACCACCTTGGCCTTCCCGAACGGAATCATGAAGTTGGGGCCGGGGTTGGGCGCCTTGTTGTAGGTCTGGCGGTAGAGGTGCTTGTGCTCCAGGAAGAGCACCGGATCCTCGCAGCGGATGGCGGTGCGGAGCAGTCCGTTGGCGTCGAGCGAGGTGGAGGGACAACCACCCGCAGGCCGGGAACGCCGGTGAAGACGGCGGCGCCGGTCTGCGAGTGATAGACCGAGCCGCCCTTGAGATATCCGCCGTAGGTGACCCGGACCACGACCGGGCGGCAGAACGCGTTGTTCGAGCGCCAGCGCATGAGGGCGAGCTCGTTGCGGAGCTGCATGTACGCCGGCCAGATGTAGTCGAAGAACTGGATCTCGACCACCGGCTTGAGCCCCCGGGTGGCCAGCCCGATGGCCCGGCCGATGATGTTGGCCTCCGCCAGCGGCGAGTTGTACACCCGGTCGCTGCCGAACGCCCGCTGCAGCCCCCAGGTCACCTTGAAGACCCCGCCCTTCCCCTTGACCTCGCCGAGATTCTTCTCCCGGCTGCAGTCGGCCACGTCCTCGCCGAACAGCACGATCCGGGGGTCCCGGGTCATCTCGTCCCGCAGGCAGATGTTCAGCAGGTCCACCATCGTGGTGGGATCGCCGGTGAACCGGGGGTCGTCCTCGGTATCGAACTGCTCGGAGGTGGGATCGACGTCGGGCGAGTAGACGTAGTTGTAGATCGTGTCGGGGCCGGCTGCGGCGACGCCAGCGCCACGTCGGCCGCGACGCTGGACCTCTTCCTCCACCTGCCCGCCGATCGCGTCGAGCTCGGCCTGGGTGGCGATCCCCTGCTCCAGCAGATGCTTGGGGAACGGATCAGCGGGATCGCGCTCGGCGTCGGCCTGGCGCTCGGCCGGCGGCCGGTAGTGGACCTCGTCGTCGGAGAGGGAATGGCTGTAGGGCCGGATGACGTGCGCGTGCACCAGCGCCGGCCCCTTCCGGGCCCGGGCGTACTCGGCCGCCTTGGTCAGGACGTCGTAGGACGCGAGCACATCGCAGCCGTCCACCTCCTGGATGAAGAGGCCGGGAAAGCCGGTCAGCAGCTTGGAGATGGAGCCGCCGGGCGTATTGACCTCGACCGGCACCGAGATGGCGTAGCCGTTGTCCTCGACCAGGAAGACCACCGGCAGCTTCAGGTTGGTGGCGGTGTTGAGCGCCTCCCAGAACTCGCCCTCGCTGGTGGTGCCGTCGCCGGTGGTGCAGAGCACCACTTCGTCGCCCTGGATCAGCTGCTCCCTGTCCGGGATCCCGTCGATGCGGGAGTACCGCAGCCACGCCTCGGCGCAGCCGACGGCCTGGAGGAACTGGGTGCCGGTGGGGCTCGAGGCGCTGACGATGTTCAGGTCCTTGTGCCCCCAGTGCGAGGGCATCTGCCGGCCGCCGGAGTTGGGGTCGTCGGCCGCGCCGACGGCGGAGAGGAGCTGCTCGGTGGCGGTCATGCCCAGGCCGAGGCAGAGGGCGCGGTCCCGATAGTAGGTGTAGAACCAGTCGTAGGAGGGGCGAAAGACCCTGGAGGCGGCGGCCAGGACGGCTTCGTGGCCGGCGCCGGAAATCTGGAAGAAGATCTTGTTCTGCCGCTTGAGCTGGATCTCCTTGTCGTCGATCCGGCGGGCCAGCAGCATGAGGCGGTACAGATCGAGCAGATCTGGCTTTTCGAGTTGGCGGGGCCTTTGGGCGGCCCGAAGTGCGTGTGGCCATGGAACTCGGGGTCGGGGTCAAGGTCACGCAGCGAACTCCGAAAGATAGCTGGCGGCCGGATGCTCGGGCCAGCGGCTCTCATTCCCTCCAGTCGACCATCTTGACCTCCGCCAGGACGCCATCCAGATCGTTGAAGATGACCGCCTTCGGCTTGGCCGGCATGAGCGGCAGCTCGATCTCCGACTTGGGCCCGCGGACCTTGACCCGGACCCGGGCCACCCGATCGTTGCCCAGATCGAGGGTCACCGGCACGTACATCTGGAAGTCCTCGCCCACATTCTGCCTGCGCACCTGGAGCTTGACCCGGTACTGGCCGTTCTCGGCCGGGACCGTGCGGTAGGCCACCCGATAGGTGGGAATATCGGTCCCATAGATCCACTGATCGAAGAACCAGCCCAGGTCGGCGCCGAGATGCTTCTCGGCGATGCGGAAGTCCTCGGTCGAGGCCCGCTTGCCCTGGTAGGTCTGATAGAAGTCGCGCATGGTCTCGGTGAAGCGGTCCTCGTTCATGGTCTTGAGGTCGAGCATCATGATCCGCAGCATGTGCAGACCCAGGCTCCCTTCCTATAGACCATCACGTTGTAGCCTGCCTCGTCCATGCCGAGTGCTGTTCCGCTATCCCAGCCAGACCGGTCCGGGATCATTCGGCGGTTCAGGATGTCTGCTCGCCAGCGGTCCAGCATGCCGAAGTACTTGTCATTGTCCTTCCGAAGCGTCTGGAGGTACCAGAGCCCGGAGAAGCTGGCGAAACCCTCGCTCAGCCATTGGTCATGGTAGCTGGTGAAGTCCACCCCGAGTCCCCACCACTGGTGGGCAACCTCGTGGGCCCGGAAAACCTCGTCGAACCCGTCCTCCTGGGTATTCTGGAAGGTCGACCAGGAGAGATGAACCAGCCCTGGAAACGCCTCGCCATGGAAATAGGGCATTTCGGTGGCATAGAAGTGCTCGGCGGGCGCAGCCCGAAAGACGTTCTGGAAAAACTTCATGCTGTTCAGGACATCCGATCCGACGACTTCCTTCATCTTCCGCTGCGGTCCCGGCCCAGCCTCACCACGTCTCGAGGAGCTCGCGGGTGAATGCCTTGTGGGCATCGTCTGAAGCCAACACCGTGATGGGCGGTGTACCTTCCTGGCGGATCTGATATTCCTTGAATCGGCCAACGTTGAATGCGGCGAACGATACCGGTGTCTTCGTGACCCACCGAGTAATGATCGTCCGGTTCTCGGCCGTGGAGTCCTTCCGCTCTCCAACACTGGCCAAGACGAGAGAGGACGGTACCCGATAAGTAAGGTCGAAGGTGGCAAGACTCCTGCCATCGAGCGGAATCGAATACCAGGCCGCCGACGATTTGATGAAGAACCAGTCTCCGAAGCGATCGATAAGATCACCGCGGTAAAAGAGCGTCAGCGTCTTGGTCTCTCCAGCGCTCAAGCGACGCTCCAGGTTGACCCAGAGAATCGGGCTCTTCTTCGCCTTTACGAAGCCCGCGGGAGTTCCACCTTCCCAACGAGCGGAGTCAACGTCGAGCTGATTGAAGAGCCGCAAGGGAACCCACGGTCCAACCGAGGTCTCAGCAGCTACGAGAATTCGAGTGGTGGCGCTGAACCGCACATCACCCATGGTCGTATGTTCGAAATGTGTATCGATGGTGTAGTGGCAAATACCGACTCGCGGCCGGCGCTCGTAGGTGGAAGCACGGAGCGTGTCACCCTGTTCCGGAAATTGACTGATGATCTCGGTCTGTTTCTCAATCCACCGCTTCCTGCGTGCCCGGGTGGCCAACTGAACCGCCTCGTTAAGCCGGGAGTTGACAGTGAACATCAGGGGGTCTCTATTCGGGCCGTTGGATATGGGCGTAGAAAAGATCCGTAGAGTCCTGGTTCAGAAACGCTTCCATGAGATCGGGATCGAAAGAGCTGGGACTGTCATTATCTCGCAGATATTCGAGAGCGTCCTTGATAGCTCCCGCCGCAACGGACGAGACCGGGCCGTCTCGAAAGCTGAGACTCCGCTGCAGCTGAACGGCCGTGGTATCGGCAAAGAGGAGCACCACCGCATTCAGGGGCGCCGACGAGATTCTGCGTTTTCTCAAAGAACGCCAGACGCTCGCGCTCCATCGCAGTAGGAGGTGCGAAGGAGAAGGTTCCTTTGCCCACGAACACCCCCCCAACCACTCTGCCGCCCACAGGCTTCAGCAGATAGAAATTGCCGCTCTCGAAAGTGAAGCGACCGACGTCGCGTCTCAGAACCAACTCGCTCACCGCCGCTACCGCCTGCGGCTGTGGTCGCAGCGAGATAAGCTCCTCGTAGAGCCGATCATAGAAGGAGGCTTCTGCTCCCGGAGACACTCCTAGTCTAGAGCCCGCTTGAGCAAACCCGGCTGACAACCAGCCCGACTGTATCAGAAAGGCAGTTGTTACAACAAGTTGCCAATACCGGGGGCGATCCTGAACTGCCATCGATCCCTCCAGACAGCAGCTACCCCGTGGGTTGTAGTACCAAGAAATACTACGTCGTATTACTTATGTGTATACACAACCTTACCGCCAACCAGCGTCATCCTTACCCGGGCCTTTTCCAGGGCTTCGGGTTTCACTTTGGTCAGATCCTGGTCCAGGATGACAATATCGGCCAGGTAGCCCGGAGCCAGCTTGCCTCGCTTCTGCTCGGCAAAGACGCCGTAGGCGTTGCCCGCCGTGTAGGCCCGCAGGGCTTCCTCCACCGTGATCTTCTGTTCCGGAACCCAGCCCGCCAGGATTCTTCCCATCCAAGGTCCGCCGGGTGACCGCGGCATAGATCCCCAGCAGCGGATCGAGCGGGGCCACGGTCCAGTCCGAGCCGAAGGCCAGGCGCGCACCCGCATCGATCAATGAGCGGAAGGCATAGGTGGTCTTGATCCGCTCCGGTCCGATGCGCTTCTCGGCCCAGCGCCCATCATCTATGGCATGGTAGGGCTGCATGGAGGCGATCACGCCCAGCCGGGCGATGCGGCCGATGTCCTGCCGGCGGAGGTGTTGCGCGTGCTCGACCCGAAAGCGACGGTCACGGGAACCATGGGCCTGAGCAACACTGTCGTAGATGTCGAGCAGCAGCCCGTTGGCTCGCTCGCCGATCGCGTGGACCGCCACCTGGAGGCCGGCTGAATCGGCGCTGCCGATCCAGGACCGGAGCGAGTCCTCTGGTGTCACGAGGAGGCCGCTGGTCTGCGGCGCATCATTATAAGGCTCATAAAACAGCGCGGTGGTGGAGCCGAGCGATCCGTCCACGTATCCTTTGACGCCCGCCACCCGGAGCCAGTCGTCTCCCACGCCTTTCGCCTTCACGGTTCAGCCATCCGCCGCCAGTCCTGCAGCGGCACATAAACCGAAACCCGGGTGATCATCCGGCCGGCGGCATGCGCCCGCTGCAAGGCGTCGACCTCGAACCAGGGCACCGAGACGTCAGCCACGCCGGTGACGCCCTTGGAGGCGGCCCAGCGCATCGCCCGTTCAATCGCCGCGTCGCTTTGCTGAGGGGATGGGGTCGGTTGGACGGCATAGACCAGGTTCTGGGCCGCATCCTTCAGCACTCCGGTCGGCTCGCCATCCGGCCGCCGCACGATGGTTCCACCGGCGACGTCCTTCGTGGATCGATCGATGTGCGCCAGCTTCAGCGCCAGGCTGTTGGCCAGCGTCATATGTCCGTCCAGCCGGTCGACGAACACCGGATTGTTCGGCGTCACCGAATCGATCCAGCTCCGGTCCGGCAGCGGCGTGCCCGCCCAGCGCTCGTGATCCCAGTTTCCCCCCAGGATCCATTCGCCAGGCTTGGCCTTGGCCGCGTAGTTCTTGATCCGCCGCACGAACTCCTCCGGGCTGTCGGCGTCGCGCAGGTCTACCTGGGTGAGCTGAAAACCACCGTAGATGAAGTGGGTGTGTCCGTCCATGAACCCGGGGACCACCATCGCGCCGTTCCGGATTACCCTGGTGCTCGGCCCCACCTGGGCCGCGATGCTCGAGCTGTCTCCTACCGCGGAGATCTTCTCGCCCGAGACCGCCACCGCCTGAGCCCAGGGCTTGGCGGAGTCTCCGGTCCATACCCGCCCATAGATCACCAGGTCGGCGGGTGCGGCCGGAATCGAGTTCGCACGGGAGTATTCATGCGATAACCCAGAAGCCGGCCACTCCGCACAAGCAGATGGCAGGATAGACAACCGAAGCATGAGAAGAGCCTTTCAGGGGAGCTTGGTGAGCCGGCGCAGCGCTTCCAGCCGCTCCAGAGCGCTGCCACCTGAAGCAGCCGGAGCCACCGAAAACAGATCACGGATGTCGAGCAGAATCTCCAGCATCAGCTGGTCGCGCATGTACGCGCTGTCCAGGTCGATCATGCGCCCCTGATCGGCCGCCTGCTTGGCACGTTCGTAGGATTCCCGGTAGATGCTCTCGAGATTGGCCAGAATCCGTTCGCGGGTTCGCATGGAGCCTTTGAAGCTGTAGGTGTAGGGAAATTCGGCGTTCGGCGGTGTAACACAAGTGGCCATGCTCAAACCGACAAAATAGCCCGAGTGCAGTACCCGGCAGGTTTTCTCTGCAAACGGTGGTCGGACGCGAAAAATCTTTCACCAGTAGCGGCGAATTGCAGCCGGCTAACTCTACGCCGTGACTGGAGGATGGCAACAATGCCCAGGCGGCACCCTTCGTGCGTTCAGGGAGGGCGATCGAAAACCCTGCCCCACATCCGACGATCCTGTTCCCGAGTCCGACGCTGGTGTGCCGCATATAAGGAGGCCCCATGCTGCTTCATGCTCCGCGGGCGCGCACGGCACCGGGTGGATTCACCCTGGTTGAGCTGCTGCTGGTGATCGTGATCATGGGCATTCTCGGCGCGATCGCCTTACCCAAAATCGACGTGGCCCAGTTCCAGGTGAACTCCGCGGTGCAGGCGGTGAGCACCACCATGGTGGCGGCTCAGCGCGAGGCGATCACCAAACAGCACGACATCATTCTCACCTTCGACGCGGGCAATCGCCAGGTGCGGTTGGTGTGGGATGCCAACAGCGATGGCGTCATCGGCGCCAACGAGCGGAGCCGGGTGTTCACCCTGGACGATCGGGTGGTGTTCGGCCGGGGGCAGGCCCCCTCCCGCGCCTTCGGCGATCAGCCGATTGACTTTGACGACGTGATCAATGGCCTGCCGGCGCTCACCTTCCATCGTAACGGCAGCGCGAGCGGCGTGGGTGGATTCTATCTCACCTCCCGCGGAGCCGAGGCAGGCGATCCCAGCCTGAAGAAGCACACCCGCGCGGTCGAGATCATTCGCGCCACCGGCCGGACCGAGTGGTGGCGCTACAACGGCTCCGAATGGCTGCGAGGCTTCTGATGAAAACGCGCGCCGGTTCTTCCGCTGGATTCACCTTGGTCGAGGTGCTGATCGCCCTCGCCATGCTGAGCATAGTCCTGCTCGCCGCAGCTGCGAGCACCACCAAGTACCTGGGGGTAATCACCCGCAATCGGATGCGGATCCAGGCTGCGGCTGTGGCGGATGCCCAGATCGCCAAGGTACGGGTGTCGCCGGCGTACGACTCGCTCACTGTCCGATTCGACAGTACCCGGAGCGGAGTCCCCTTTGCCGGCTACACCCGTTCGACCCGGGTAATTCGGACCGGTGCGGGAAGCACCACCGACGTCACCAAGATCAGGGTCACGGTCTCGGGTCCTGAGCTGAGCAGCCCGGTGGTGCGCTACGCCACTATCGCTGCTCCCTGAACGGCGAACTGCTAATGAAATCGCGCTCCGGTTTTACCTTGATCGAGATGCTCATCGCCATGGTGGTTTTCATGGGCGTGCTGGGAGGAGCCCTGAGCTTTCTCCGGGCGCAATCGCGTGGGTTCCGGAAGGGCGACGAGGAAATGTCCACGCTGCTCAATTTGAGCTACGGCGCCGACCATCTGCACGCCCAGCTCCGAACCACCGGCGCTCGAACCCTGGACCGGCAGCCGCCGATCGTCTACGCGAGCGCGAACAGCTATTCCTTCAACGCAGACTACGTCTCCAACGACGTGTCCGATATCTCCGCCGTGTATGTCGATCCCGATGCGCCGGCGGAAGAAACCGTCGGCCTCCGGCTGGCGGATCAGATCGCCATTCCGGGCTCGACGCCGGCGTTTCTCTATCCCTCGCAGGACTATCTGGACGAGCTGGGCAACAACACGCTGGCCGAGACCATCACGCTGTTCTTTCGGCCGGACGTGGAGACGCCGCGGACCGATGACTTTGTCCTCCTCCGCCAGGTAAACGGCCAGCCGCCCGAGCGGCTGGTGCGCAACGTTCTGCCTGATTCCACCAATCTGCCGTTCTTCCGCTATTACAAGCTGCGGATCCCGGGCCCGGTCTGGCGCCGGTCTCCACTCTGGTGACGGCGGCGGAGCTGCCGATGCGGCACACCATCCCGGGTCACGGGAGCACGGCCGACGCGGGCAGCCCGATCGACAGCCTCCGGGCCGTGCTGGTGAGCTACATCATCACCAACGGCCAGACGGGTACCAAGGAGCGGCGGCAGCGGATCAGCACCACCATTCCGCTGCCCAACATGGGCCTGAGGGAGCTCAAGATCTGCGGCTCGGCCCCGGTCCTGGGCCAGCCGTTGAACGCAGCGTACGACAACTCCACCGGAGTCCATCGGGTGCTGCTGAGCTGGAACCGCGCCTTCGACGAGAACCAGGGCGAGCGGGATGTGGTGCGCTACGTCCTCTGGCGCAGGGACGTGACCGATCCGGACTGGTCCGACCCGCTGACCTCGATTCCGGCCGCCGACCTGGCGACGTACTCCTATGCCGACCAGGACCTGGTGCCCGGGACCAGCTACGTCTACCGGCTCTCGGCGCAGGACTGCACGCCCCGGCTTTCGGCGTCGGCGCAGTCCATACCGATCGCGATCCCCGGCCCTTGAGGACTAACCACCATGACCCACGACTGGCGACTGAACGCGAGGCTATATGAGCCGCTCGAAGAAGGTCAGGAACGAACGAGGCATCGCCCTGATTACCGTGTTGCTGGTGGCCCTGGCGGTCAGCGGCATCGCGCTCGCGGCCGCCATGTGGACCCTCAACGCCACGCTGATCACCAAGAGCGGAGACCGTACCGCGACGCTGAATGACATCGCGCTGGCCGGCCTGGAAGAGGGCCGGAGCCAGCTGAACGCCAATCCCGCGCTGTATCCCAGCACTGGTTACGCGACGCTGGCCGCGGCCGCGCCGGTGACCGACGTGCTGGGCAACACGGTGCCCAACGTGCGCCGCTCCATTTACGTGGGGCCCGACGGAATTACCGGCGGTCAGTACGGCGTTTACGGCACCATCATCAGCACGGTGCGCGACACCTTCGGTAACCAGGTGGTGCGCCGGCTCCAGATCAATCAGGAGAGCTTTGCCAAGTTCTCCTATTTCACCAACACCGAAGGCTCGATCGTCTTCGCCAACAACGACCAGATCCGGGGGCCGGTGCACTCGAACGACCAGATCAAGATCAAGTATCCGGCGCCACGTTCTTCGATCAGGTGACCACCGCGGCTTCATCGATCCAGGGAGAGAACAACGCGACTTTCATGGGCCCTGCGCCCAAGAAAAACGTCGCGCCCATCGCCATGCCCACCACCGCCGCGTTTCCGGCGCTCCAGGGCCGAGCTGCGGCCGCGAGAATGTCTTTCGTCAGCAACCTCAACGGCAACAGTCCGGGCGAGGCCTCGCTCCGGATCGAGTTCGTGGCAGTCGACCTGAACGGTGATGGCGACTCGACCGACGTCAACGAGGGCTTCATCCGAGTCTATCAGGACAATCTCCGGCCCTGGTACGTGACCGCGACGTTGAGCGGCAACCCGGGGCCGGCTGGAGATATCCGCCGCTCGCCCAACTGCGGAGCGGCCATCCCCGGCGGCGCGGGGGTGGGTACCAACGGCCGGTTCCGGACGGCGGCGGATACCAACTTTGCGGGCGCTCCGAGCCCCCGACTTCTGCGGCGCGAGTTACCGCCGCCACCAACCTGCTCTCGAGCGGCAACCGGAAATGCTACCTGGGTGGAGATCCGCGGCTCACCGCGGTCAACTGGCCCAATGTTTCTGCGGCTGACTGGGCCGCTGTGGTGGGCGACTGGCCCGGCACCGGTCGGGGTTGGATCCCTCGGCCCGCAGGCGTCGGCGCGCCAACCGGCAATGCGCTGTTTACCGCGCGGCCGGATAACGCCTACCTCTGGCCGATCAACCGGGAGTACAACCCGGCCTGGCAAGGCGTCATCTACGTGCAGGGAAAGGTGGCGCTCAGCGGCGTGGTGAACGGCAGGGTGACGGTGGCTTCGCCCAACACCATCGTCATTGCCGACGATTTCCGTTCGGCCGTTGACCCAGGCTCCGCCGCACGCGGCCGACTGCGCCGTCATCGCCGGGCTTTTTGCCGGCGCCGACCTTCTGGTGGCGAACAACACGATCAACGCTCCCCAGCAGATTGGTGGAGTGAACCCTTATCGCACGTACGACGAGACCACTCAGGAGGACATTCACGCCGTACTGCTGGCGTTGAACATCTTCGGCGCCGAGAGCTATGACACCGGGCCGGCGTCTGGTGAGGCCTGCGGCGCGGTCAATAACGGCCGTGGCTGCCTCAACCTGAATGGGGGAGTAATCCAGAACACCCGCGGCGCGGTGGGTCTGGTGGACGGCCACGGGTACGTCAAGCGGTACAGCTACAACGCGTGCGCTGCCACCGATCCGCCGCCGTACTTCCCCACCACGGGGCGGTTCGTGCGGAACCGGGTCTACGAGCTGGACCCAAAGGGATTCACCGTGGCCGGCTGGTTTGCCGCGAACCAGAACAACTGTAAGCAAGCGGCCTGGGTAACGGACCCGTAACGAGCAGCCGGGCAATACAATAGCGCGCAATTTTCGGCGGCTCTACGCCTTTCACTTTGCGGTAGTTGGGCCCGGCCATAGCCAGGCTCGTAACCGCCAAGTGTCGTGCTTCCAACTGGTTGCCCAGACACCCCCCGGCGGCACCCTTCGTGCTCGTAACGGAGGCCTATGCCCAAGCACTCCTTCCTGCCTAGAAACCGGTCCGGCTTCACCATGATCGAGTTGGCGCTGACCCTCACGGTCATCGCCATCATGACGGCCATGATGATCCCCCGGTTTGGCCGGGTGATGAACTCGACCAGGGTGAACCGGACCGCTTCGAGGGTTGCTGCCGACATGGAGCAGGCTTTACCCTGGCCGGCCGGTACCGCAAGCCGATGCGGATCAGCTGTGACTGCCCCAACTCCATCTACACCATAGCCGACCGGACCGGCGGCACTGTCCGGCTGACCCGCCGGCTCAGGGATGCCGATCTGGGCAACATGACCTTGGTGATGGAAGTCCCGGGTGGCGCGGTGGACGTTTTCCGTCGGGGGTTTCGACCGCTCTGCTGCGATTCAGAATTACCCCGGGCAACAGCACTCGCGCAATGACCCTCTCGACAGCAGGCAAGGTCAGGATCATCCCATGAGGAAGCGTCGCGGGTTTACCCTGGTCGAACTGCTGCTGTCGCTCATCGTTACCGCGGTCGTCGGCGCCGCCCTGGTCCGCATGGTCACAGGGCAAGCTCGCTTTATGGATCAGCAGGAGGCATGGCGCGGCGCCCGAGCCGTGGCCCGCGGCGGGGTCAACCGCCTACTCTCGGATCTCCGGATGGTGGAGGCCACCAACGGGATGGCCGCCGCCGTGGCCGGCGGGCAGGACTTCACGGTGCGGGTGCCGTACGCGTTCGGAGTGATTTGCAGCTTACCCAACGCGAGCTCGGCAATCATTACCATGCTGCCGGTGGACTCTTCGATGTACAGCGCCCCCGGTCACTCCGGCTTTGCCGTCCGTCGGGATGACGGCACGTACGACTATTACACGGCCCAGGCGCCCAACACTCTGCCGGCCAACGCCGGTCTGGGCACCTGTAACGCCCCGGCGGCACCCAATGCAGCCTATCCGATGCAGGTGAACCTCACGATCAACGGTTCGCCTCAGGGTCCAACAGTGCAGGTGACCGCCAACGCGGCCTTGAATCCGGTGCCCAACTACGGGCACATCGTCTTCCTCTATCGCCGGATCCGTTACCAGTTCAAGAACTCCGTCGCCCTTGCCGGACGGACCGGCCTGTTCCGTGCGCCGGTGGACGGAAACGCTGCCGATGAAGAGGAGATAGCCACCCCGTTTGCGGCGACGGCCCGGGTGAATTTCTACGTGCTCAACAACCCGGCGGCCCAGGCCGCCGTGCCGGTCCCAATCGGCAACACCAGGGGGCTGGAGCTGGTGCTGGACGGAATGAGTGAGCGCACGCCCCAAGGGAGTGCCGCGCCCAAGACCGCGACCGTGCGGACCGCGGTCTTTTTCGAGAATCGGCCCGACTGATACCGGAGGACGGACACATGGTCGAGCTATATAAGCCGAGTCACGGACGGGATACGGACTGTGGCTTCACCCTGGTCGAGGTCCTGCTTTCCATGACCATCCTGGCGGTGGGCATTCTGACCCTGGGTGGTCTCCTGACCCGCTCCGCCCGGACAGCAGACGCAACGGGGCGGCTGGGCTACCAGAGCGGAATGATGTCCACGGAGGCGGCCCGATATGACGCGCTGCCCTTCGACCAGCTCGCGGCCGGCACGACGTGCAGCACCACCACCACCGCGCCGCTGCCTCACACTTTGTGCACCACGATCACTGTGCTCTCGGCCAAGGTGAAGCAGGTCAAGGTCAAGTTCACGCCAACCTCGAACTATCTCGTGCCGGCTGATTCCGTGATGTTCGAGCGCAGCGTCTCGGGTAACGGCAGTCCGTTGAATACTCCTTAACGGGATTGACACCCAGCAGAGAGGCCCCCATGCGGTCGATTTCGTTTCGGCTGAACCGGCGAGGAGCCGTGCTTCCCCTCACCATCCTCGTCCTGGCTCTGATGGCGGTGGCCGTGGCCATCACCTACGGCCGGATCTCGGCCGAGCGGGAGATCACCGGCGACCCCAAGGCGCAGCAGGGCGCCTTTGCGGTGGCCCAGTCCGGACTCAACCGCTACCTGGCCAACCTCGACGGCAAGCCGGTGCTCCGGTGACTTGGCCGGCAAATCCCATCGACAGTGAACTACAACGACCTGCCCGGTGGCACCGCCCGGGTGGACATGGCGCAGCTGCGGGAATCGACCACGTCGCTTCTGCCCGCCATCTACGTCATCACCTCGCGCGGCCGGTATACCGCGGCAAGCGCTGGAATTCCGGGCGCCGTCGGCCGAGCGGACTGTGGCCACCTATGCCCTGTGGACGCCGGCCCCATTCGACCTCAATGGCGCATTTACCAGCCTCGGAACGGTGGCTTACAACGGTACCTCGGCCACTGTAAGCGGGTCGATCGTTGCGGGGTCAATGGACCATCCCCGGTCTGCGGTGCCCAATGGCGATGTCTCTGGGTTCAATCACCCTGACTTATCGATGGCGTCCCTGACGACACGGCCGCGAACCTGGGAACCGCAGGACTCGCGGGTACGGCCAAGGACAAGGTGAACATCGACTGGGCAGCTATCGTCGCGGGAACAGGCTTTCCCCGCCCAACGTTTACCCGGCCCAGACGGCCGCCCATGACTGGCCCGCCGTCGATGGCCAATGGCCGATGACCCGGGCCAATGGGGAACACACCCTGACCGGAGTGGCAACGGGATTCTGATCGTGACCGGCAACCTCAAGTTGAACGGAACCCGTTGAAGACCTGGCAAGGCCTGATTCTGGTGGGCGGCACGCTCACCACCAACGGTAAGTAACATCTACGGGGCCGTGGTCACGGGCCTCAACGTCAAGCTGGGAACGTACCGACAGTCAACGACATCGTAACGGTACCAAGACCTGCAATACGATTCCTGCTCGATCAGCCGGGCCCTGGGCAACATCGGCTCGATTCAGCGGGTGCGGAACGGCTGGACCGATAGCTGGTCGAGCTATTGAGCTGATAGCTAGCTATCACGAGCCAATCGGCGGTCACCTGGGTGGCCGCCGATTTGTTTTCACTGACCTCTATGGCTTTTACTTACTTCTCCTGACCTTCACGCAGAGTACTCATGAGCCTCAAAGGCAAGACCATCCTCTTCTTCGCCGGCCCCCTGTACGAGGATCTGGAGCTCTGGTACCCCAAGATCCGGCTGGAGGAGGAAGGCGCCCGCACGGTCGTGGCCGGCACCGGCGAGAAGACCTACCAGGGCAAGCGGGGCTATCCCCTCACCGTGGACACCAGCGTGGACGAGATCGAGCGCGGCCGAGTTCGACGGCCTGGTCATTCCCGGCGGCTACGCGCCGGACATCATGCGCCGCTCCCAGAAGCTGCTCCAGCTCACCCGGGAGATCTACCAGGCCGGCAAGCCGGTGGCCTTCATCTGCCACGCCGGATGGGTGCCGATCTCGGCCGGGATCGTGCGGGGCAAGCGCGGCACCAGCGTCGGCGCGATCAAGGACGACCTGGTGAACGCGGGCATGCTCTGGGAGGACAGTCCGGTGGTGGTGGACGGCAACCTGATCTCGTCCCGGACGCCGGCGGATCTGCCGCCAGTTCTGCAAGGCGATCATCGCGGCGCTGGAGAAGTCGCGAGTCGCGAGTCGCGAGTCGACGGAAGTCGCTCGGCGAGCGGAGTCCTCATCCCGAGCGAAGCGAGGGATCGACCTGCGACTCTCGACTCGCTGACTCGCGACTCGACTCTCATGTCCCTCACGGACGCCCAGCACCGGGTCGACGCCTGGATCGCCCAGTTCGAGGAGGGCTACTTCCATCCGCTCACCAACCTGGCCCGGCTGACCGAGGAGGTGGGTGAGCTGGCCCGGGAGATCAACCACCGCTTCGGGCAGAAGACCAAGAAGCCGGAGGAGCCCGAGGGCGATCTCGCCATGGAGATGGCGGACATCCTGTTCGTGCTGATCTGCATGGCGAACCGGGAGGGGATCGATCTGCAGGAGGCGTTCGACAGGATGATGGAGAAAGTCGAGAACGCGAGACGAGGAGGTGGACCAAGAAAGCGTGAACAGTGAACGGTAAACGGTGAACAGGCCACCGCACAGCTCGGTCACTCCCGTTCACTGTTCACCTTCGTTTACTTCCCGTTCACGCTTTTCGCCTTCACTCCCACTCCTCCGGCGCGCTCTCCAGCTCCTCCAGCAGACCCGGTAGCTCTCCAGCCGGTCCGGCAGGATCTCTCCGGCATCGGCCGCCGCCTGGATCCGGCAGCCCGGCTCGGTCATGTGCCGGCAGTCGGCGTAGCGACACTCGCCGATGAAGGCCGCATCTCGGGAAAGCAGCTGGCCAGCTCCCGCGGCACGATTCCCCAGAGTCCCACCTCGCTGAACCCCGGCGTATCGACCAGGTAGCCGCCCGTTGTCGAGCGGCAGCATGACCGCCGAGACCGTGGTGTTCTTGCCCCGGCGGAGCTTGGCGCTGATCTCCCCGATCCGGAGCTTGAGCCCCGGTTGCACCGCGTTGAGCAGGCTGGACTTTCCGGCGCCCGACGGGCCGGTCACCACCGAGATCCGGCCGGCCAGCGCCGCGGCGAAGGCGTCGATCCCCTCCCCGGTCTTGACGCTGGTGGGATAGACCACGTAGCCGGCGGCGCGGCAGCGCTCGATCAGCTCGGTGCCCGGGATCGAGCTCGATCTTGTTCACCACCACGGCGGCCGGAATCGAATTGGCTTCGGCCACGACGAGGAGCCGGTCGATGAGCTGGGGAATGGGGGCGGGGTCGGCGGTGGCGGTGACCACGAAGACTTCGTCGATGTTGGCGGCGACCGGCCGGGTGCCGCGGCCCTCGGGGACCCGCCGCTCCAGCAGGGTGGTGCGGGGCTCGACGCTGACGATCGCCGTAGACCTCGCCGGTCGGGCTCGGGCTCCAGCCGGACCCGGTCGCCCACCACGACGCGGGGAGTCTCCCGCTTGGCCTTGCCCCGGAGCACCGCCCGCACCTCGCCGTCGGCCGTCGCCACCCGGTAGACCGCGCCATCGCGCTCCAGAGACGGTGCCGAGCAGCTGCGCGTCACCAGGCTCCCGGGCGCGCTGGGCGATGGCTTCGTCCAGCGCGGCCTTGACATCGTAGAGCGAGAGCGACTCTCCAGCCGGGACTCCGCTTCCTCCGGCGTCTTGCCCCAGGCCAGGGTCTCGGACTCCACGTGCCCGACGGGCCGGTCGCCGCCGGGCGACCAGCGCACGAAGAGCAGCGCCGCGCCATACAGCCCCGGACATCGGGCTCCTCGTCCACGTAGATGGCCACCGAGTAGGCCTGGCCGTCGCTGCCGCCGAAGGCGGCGGCGCGCTCGTGCTTCTCGCATGTATCCGCCCAGGGTAAACTCGCTCACCGGCCCGGCACCGACTCTCGTACGAGGTTTCCCAGAATGAAGGCGATATTGGCGGGCCGCTCCGCCAGCCGCCGCATGAGATAAGGATACCATTGGGTCCCGAAGGGGATATAGACCCGCATGTTGTACCCGGCCTGCCGGAGGCGGGTCTGGAGATCCCGCCGGACGCCGTAGAGCATCTGGAACTCGAAGCGGTCCGGACGCGATCTGCTCTCGCCGGGCGAACTGGCGGGCGTGCTCGATGATCGTCTCGTCGTGGGTGGCGATGCCGGGATAGTTCCCCTCCAGCAGCAGCCGCTCCATCAGCCGCACATAGTTCCGGTCCACGTCTTTCTTGTCGGGAAAGGCGACCGTCGGGGGCTCGAGGTAGGCGCCCTTGCAGAGCCGCACCCGGGCCTTCATGGCGATCAGATCGTCGATGTCGGCTTCGGAGCGGCGGAGCGCCGACTGGATCACCACCCCGCAGTGGGCGCCGATAGGCTGCCGAAGAGCCGGTGGTAGAAGAAATCGAGGGTCCGCTGGGTGTAGTCCGAGCTTTCCATGTCCAGCCGAACGAAGCCGCGGAGCTGCTCTGGCCTTGTCCAGGATGCGGGTCATGTTGGCGTGGCAGAGGTCCTCGCCGATATCGAGGCCCATCTGGGTGAGCTTGACCGAGACGTTGACCTCTCCCCGGCCTCGGCCATCCGGTCGAGCATTGCGAGATACTGGTCCCGCGCGGCGATGGCTTCCGACTCCACCGTGACGCTCTCGCCCAGCAGATCGAGCGAGGCGGTGATGCCCCGCTGGGCCAGATCTCGCGCGGCCCCGACCGCCTCCTCGATGGTCTCTCCCGCCACGAACCGGGAGGCGAACTTCCGGGCCAGCCGATTGCGTCGGACAAAATTGAAGACTCTTCGCTGCTCCGAGAGCCAGAGCAGTCCCTGTCGCATGATCAGATGGGTACCCCGCCGCATGGGTGGATACATGCAGAAAACGCACCCGAAGCTAGCCGGGACACCACGGTGAAAGGAACTCCACGGAGCACAGGCACGAGCCACGGATGAGACACTCACGCACAGATTGTCGTGAGTACCTCGTCACGGGTCAAGTTGCACAGCTTGCTCGATGTGTGATCCTCCATGTGCCTCCAGTTGACAGCTTCCGGTGAGGCGTCAGATCTCATCGCGTTCATCGGTCTGAACTGAACTGGCTTTACTCAGGCTAGCGGATGCATCGGCAGACACGCAAGCGGCGGTGGGGGCGGGTGGAGAAGAAGGTGATCAAGCGGATGCGCAAGGTCGCCGCTCCAGCCCTGAGATCGTCAGCGATCCGGTCGAGTCGGCTCAGGCCGCCGGCCTCCGCTATGTGAGCGACACTCAGCCGGGGATCCGCCGGAAGCGGGCCGGCAAGGGATTCGTGTACGTCGGCACGGACGGGAAGACGATTCGTGACGCCAAGGAGCTGGCCCGGATCCGCTCGCTGGCGATTCCGCCGGCATACACCGACGTGTGGATCTGCCCCAGCCCCAACGGCCACATCCAGGCCACCGGCCGGGACGCGCGGGGGCGGAAGCAGTACCGCTATCATCCCAAGTGGCGGGAGGTCCGGGACGAGACCAAGTTCGGCCGAATGCTGGCCTTCAGCGAGGCGCTGCCGAAGATCCGGGCGCGGCTCGAGCGCGACCTCAGCCTGCCGGGGCTGCCCCGCGAGAAGGTTCTCGCCACGGTGGTCCGGCTGCTCGAGTGCACCTGCATCCGGGTGGGCAACGACGAGTACGCCAAGTCCAATCGCTCCTTCGGGCTCACCACGCTACAGGATCGCCACGTCGAGATCTCCGGCTCCAACCTCCGGTTCGAGTTCCGGGGCAAGAGCGGCAAGATGCACAAGGTCGACCTCAATGACCGGCGGCTCGCCCGGATCGTGCAGCGCTGCCAGGACCTGCCGGGCGAAGACCTGTTCCAGTACCTGGATGACGACGGGGTGCGGCAGACCATCGGATCCGGAGACGTCAACGACTACATCCGGGAGATCTCCGGCCAGGAGTTCACCGCCAAGGATTTCCGGACCTGGGCCGGCACCCTGCTGGCCGATCGCGGCGCTGACCAAGATCGGCGCCTTCTCCACTCAGCGAAACGCAAAATCGAACGTGCTCCGGGCCATCGATCGGGTCGCCGAGCAGCTGAACAACACCCGCTCGGTGTGCCGGAAGTATTACGTGCACCCGGCCGTGTTCGAGTCCTACATGGACGGCAAGCTGCTGGAGCACCTGGGCAACGGCAGCAAGCAGGGCGCCAAGGATGATCTGGCGGCCGACGAGGCAGCGGTGGTCCGCCTGCTCCAACGGCATCTCGGGAACGGCGACGGGAAGAGGTGAGGAACGTGAGGAACGTTTTCCGTCGTTCCGTCCTTCCGTCGTTCCTCACGTTCATCCGCCTGTTCCACCTCGGGCGACAAAGCGGACGTGAAGCCGGACTGGAACCGGGTTCCCGTTTCGGTCGAGTTGCGATTGGCCCAGGGTGCTTCAGGCCCCGAGCTGGTTCCGCCGAGAAGTGTATGGTCAGGGACGAACGATATATCTCCAGCCTCGAGCACAGATCTCCAACGCCGATATTGCCCGCGTCGAGGCGGTAAAGACGAGGATCGGGAAAGGCCTGATCCTGCAGGTGTGGTATACCAAGTCCGGGGCCCGGCAGATCGCTGAGCTGACCAGGCAACATATCGGCGACAGTCTCGCCGTTCTGATCAATTCGGTTGTCGTGGCAATCCCCGTCATTCAACAGCCCATCAATCCCGGCACCCAGACCTCGAGCGACATCGGGGTTCCCCTGGAGCCCAAGGAAGCCAACCAGCTGGCCGCCGCCGTATCGAAGACCTGGCCGCCGGGGGGAAGGCGGTAAGCGGTCAGGCGGTAAGGGGTAAGGCGGTAAGGCGGTCAGGCGGTCAGGCGGTCAGGCGGTCCGCAAGATGTTCCGCAGGTTCCATTGTTCCTCACGTCCCTCTCCACGTTCCTACGTTCCTCACGTTCCATCGTTCCGCCTGTGTGGCCCTCGCGCTCTTCCGGCGTCTCCCCATGAGATCCCGACTGGCGCGGCCCCTCCTCGATCCTTCCCGAATCCGTTCGTTCCCCGCCAGCGGGATCTCATACCGCGGGACATGTCGTCCATGCCCGAAACGTTCGTGGAACCAGTGCCGTCGTTTAAGGTAGGTCCTATGGCGATTCCGCTGATCCCCGGTCGCCAACGGCTGGCATGGACCCTGGTGCTGGCCGGGTGGACACTGGTCGGCCTGGGGTATTTCGCATCGCTCAGATACGGCATGGCTCCGGCCCCAACCGGGACCGAGATCCAGCTGCTGGTCTATGCGGTCGGGACGTCCTGGATCTGGGCCGCGCTGACCCCGCCTGTGCTCCAGGTAACCGGCAACGCCAGCTTCACCGGACGGCACGGCCTGGACAGAGCAGTGGCATCTACCTTCTGGCGGCGGCCGGCTTCTTTCTGGTGTCCGGCACTCTCGAGTGGGCGCTCGGCCGGGCAACCGGGATGATCGCGCCAGGCCAGTTCTGGACTACCCTCTTTACCGAATGTGTGGGAACTCGCCTGCTCGCCTTTCTCTCGATCGTCAGCCTGGGCTGGGCCGCCCGATACTTCGCGCTCTACCGGACCCGCCATCTGGACGCCTCGGAGCTGGAGGCGCGGCTGGTCCGGACCCATCTGCAGGTGCTGAAGATGCAGCTGCAGCCGCATTTCCTCTTCAACACCCTGAACACCATCGCCGAGCTGGTGCACACCGATCCGGAGGCCGCCGACCAGATGATCACCCGGCTGGGACGGCTGCTGCGGCTGTCGCTGGATCATGCGAGCCATCAGGTGGTGCCGCTGCGCCAGGAGATGGACTTCCTCCGGGTCTATGCCGAGATCGAGCAGGTGCGGTTTCAGGATCGGCTGCAGGTGGTCTGGGACCTGGCGCCGGAGACTCTCGATGGCGCGGTGCCCACGCTGCTGTTGCAGCCGGTTCTGGAGAACGCCATTCGGCATGGCGTGACGCCCATGGCCGGACTGGGGCGGATCGTGATCGCGTCGCGCTGTGAGGGTGAGGATCTGGTTCTGGAGATAGGGGATAACGGACAGGGTCTCCCGCCCGGCGGAGTGCCCCGCGAGGGCGTGGGCCTGCGGAACGTGCGGGAGCGGGTGGCGCAGCTGTATGGACGACGGGCTCAGTTCAGCCTGCTACCCGCGCTGGGCGGCGGAACCGTCGCCCGGATGCGGCTGCCGTTCATCCACTGCGACGTGCCGCACACCCCCGTGCCGCTTGCCGAGCACCCTGGAGGAACTGTTGCGATGACTCTGCGCGTGGTAGTGGCCGACGACGAGCCGATGGGGCGGCAGCGCCTGGTCCGCCTGCTGCAGGCGGAGCCGGAGACCGAGATCCTGGCGGCCTGCGCGGATGGGGAGGAGGCGGTGGAGGCAATCCGGGAGCATGCACCCGACGTCGTCCTGCTCGACATCCAGATGCCCAATCTCGACGGCTTCGAGGTGGTAGCTGCCTTGGGAGAGGCCCAACAGCCGGCGGTCATCTTCGTTACCGCGCACGATCAGTACGCGGTCCGGGCCTTCGATATCCACGCCTTCGACTACCTGCTGAAGCCGGTGGATCAGGAGCGCTTGCGCGATGCCTTGGGACGGGCAATGTCGTCGGAAGGCCGGCCGCCCCAGGTCAACACGACCCGGCGCATTCTGACGCTGCTGGAGGAGCTGAATGCCCGGGAACGGGGCCGCGGGCGCGACCGGCTGGTAGTTCGCACGCCAGAGCGCGCGTTCTTCCTCCGAACCGACACCGTGGACTGGGTCGAAGCGGCAGGAAAGTTCGTCCATCTGCACGTGGGTCGCACGGTTCACGCGCTGCGGGAAAGCATGGCGGAGCTGGAGCAGGAGCTGGATGCCGTCCGTTTTCTGCGAATCAGCCGCTCGGCCATCGTCAACGTCGATCGGATCCAGGAGATTCAGCCCTGGTTTCAGGGCGACTACGTGTTGATCCTGACCGACGGCACCCGTCTGACCTCGACCCGAGGCTATCGGGACAATATGCGGAAACTCCTGGGACGGTCAGCGTGAAAGCGGCGGGGAAGCGGGGAAGCGGGGAAGCGGGGAGGCCGATCGACGATTGTTCTTGATAGGCCTGGCGGTCGCGCTCGCGTGCTCGGCGCCGAGGGAGAACATGGACCCCGAGCCGCAACCGAACGCAGGCGGCTTTGCGCTGGTCCTCACCAACCGCCATCTGCTGGACGTCAACATCTTCCTCCAGCACGACGGCCAAGCCGATCGCATCGCGATGGTCAACGCCTCCAGTTCCAAAACGATGGAGCTGCCGCTCTACCTGCTGGGACAGGGCGGAGCGATCCGTTTGATTGCCGAGCCGATCGGCGACGATACCCGCTACACCAGCGATCTTTTGACCGTGCAGGCAGGACAGATCGTGCAGCTGTTCGTGGAGAATCCGATCGCGCGCTCGAATTACAGCATTCAGTGATAGAAGCGGGGAAGAGTGGGAAGCGAGGAAGCGCGGAGGAGAATCACCTCATCCCGAGCGCAGTGAGGATCTACTCCGAATATCCAAGAACGTCGAGTAGATCCCTCGTTCGTTTACACTCACTCGGGATGAGGTGTGCTCTTGTGAGTCGTTCCCCGCTTCCCCTCCTCCCCCCTACCCGCTTACCTCACCGGCCCCCCACCCTGCCCGCTCGACCCCTCTGAAGATCCCGGGTCCAGCGACCGGTAGATCAGATACATCCCCGCGGCTAGCGCACCGGCCAAAAGGCCGGTCCCTCCGATTGACAGCCGGCGCTGCTGCATCCCGGCGACCGCCTGGAGCGGAAGCCGCACCCGCTCCCCATGCCAGTCCGATCGTATGCCGCGATAGGATTCGATCTGCTGCACGTCGAGATCGAATCCGGTGGAATCGGACTCGACCACGTTGCCCTCCAGATGCAGCACCTCCGGACCGATCTGGCCCGTCAGGTTGCGAGACCCCTCGGTGGTGAGCTGAGCCGACACTCGCTGCCCTTCCGGCGGCACCGCGATCGGGAGCGGCCGGTAGGTGTAGCAGCCCGCTAGTGAGGCAGATCAGCGGTAGTGCGCCTGAGGCTCATGAGTTGCGTAGCCAGCTAGTGCCAGAGCCAGGTGACCAGTCGCGGTTGTTAACTCCTGACGCCCCAGCTCCCAGCTGAAAGCCCTCAATTCCCCAACGGTGTCGAAGCCGAGTAATCCAAAACCGGACACGGATTCGGATCGTTTGGGTTCCGTCCGACCGGCGAAACCGCCGGAGTGTGCGGATTGGCGTTGATCTCGGTGATCCCGTACGGAAGCCGTCCCGGCACCGGGTTAGTGCCGGGAGTGGTGCTGCCAAGGCTGGCCGGAGCCGGCGCCAACGCCGGGAGGCAGGTCCGCTTGTAGTCGTTCCACGCCTCGATGTTCAGGAACAGCGTGACGTACTTCTCCTCCATGATGTTCTGCAGGGTTGCCGGCACCGGCGGTAGCGGAGTGAAGACGATGGGCGTGGTCCCGCGGGCGCCGTACGAGCGCTGCGCCCGGGCGGCATCCAAGAAGGGCTGGGCCGCGCCCTGTCCACCGGTCGCGAATGCCGCCTCCGCTCCGATCAGCTGGGTTTCGGCGTAGGTAATGACCGGCATCCGCACATCACCCGGATCGGTGTTCTGGTCGATGAAGTTGAACAGCGAATAGTTGCCGCCGGGGTCCGTGGCCCCTCCGGCGCCGAGCGGAGAGCCGTTGCCGTTATAGATCCCGGTGGCGGTAACCAGATTTCTCAACGCCCCGGCCGGTACCCGAAGAATCCCGTGGGTACCTCGTCTCCGGCGGCGTCCGGATCGGGATCGAAGACAGCCTGCTGGAAGTAGAAGTTGAGCCGCTCGTCGTTATCGATTCCCTGGGCCATCCGCCGCTTCATGATCTCGACGATGGCGGCGCCGGGGCCGATGTCGCGTCCGGGTGTTCATGAACTGCCACCAGACGTTCTGGCCGCTGGGCGACTGGTCGTGGAACCAGAGCATGTCGTTGGCCGGCGTGTTGATCCCCAGCGGGACCTCGGCCAGCGCCAGCGCGTAGTGACTCGGATCTACCTCGGCCAGGTGCATGTGGTACCTGGCCTTCAGCGAGTGGGCCACCTGGGTGTAGACCGCCGCGAGCGCGGCGACGTCGCCCCCCCGGTCGAGGTAGATCAGCTCCGAGTTGTCCGACGGCGGGCCGGCGTTGGGCGGCGCCGGCGTGGCCGCCAGGAACATGATGGCCGAGTCGAGCTGGGTCAGCACATCGGCGTAGACCTGGAGCTGGGGGTCGAACGCCGGCGTCAGGTTGGTGGAGTCGGCGGCTTCGCGATAGGGAATGTCGCCCCAGATCGAGGCGGCCATGCCGATCACCAGAGCCTTCGTACACCTTGCCGATCCCGATGTAGATCGAGTCATTCACCGACGCGGGCCAGCTGCTGCATCTTCTTGATGTCGAGCAGCCCTCCCCCGCCTTGAATTACGATGGACGACCCATAGACCGAGTAGAAATGCGGGTCGATGGTCGAGGGATCCATCTGGTAGAGGTCGTAGCCGATCTGCTGCCGGCTGATCCCGGCGACCTGCTGCACGTACTCCGCCGCGTTCCGCGCCAGTTGCCCCTCGAACTGGACCGACTGGAGCGCCTGGATTCCGATGTAGAGCGGTCCCGGGCGGGTGAGCTTGGTGATGTTGTTCGGGTCCTGATCGATGCCCGGGCCCGAGAGAAAGTCACTGCATCCTGCTGTGCCGATCGCGAGGGCGGCACCCAGCAACAATCTGAGCGAGTGTCTCATGGCTAGGTTCCCTCGGCTAGCGGTTCAGGGTGAGTGAGAACACATACGAACGGGTCTGTGGGTTGTTGAAGTAGTCGAACCCGCGCGCTGGACTGGCCGATCCGAGCAGTGAGGTCTCCGGATCTACGCCGGTGTAGTTGGTCCAGGTGTGCAGGTTGCGGCCCGCGACCCGCAGCTCCAGGCTGCTGAAGCCGAGCACGTCGGCTGACCCAGGGCTGGTCGAAGAGGTAGCCCAGCGAGACCTCGCGCAGCTTGACGAAGCTGGCATCCTCGTTGAACTGGGACTTGGGACCGTTGAAGATGCCGCCGCTGCCGGTGAACCAGGCCTCGCCGATCGGCACCGCCGTTCCCGCGCCCGGGCCCGGCCACTGCCTCGCTGCCGAAATAGGTGTCGCCGAACACGAAGTTCCCGCCATCCCGCATGACCTGGGACTCCTTGGACGTACCGAAGTGGTCCAGCGCGCCCTTGGTCTGATTGCTGGCCACGCCGCCCTGACGAATGTCGAGCAGTCCCCCGATGGAGAACTTCTGGATCCGGAACGAGGTCCGTACCGAGCCGGTCCAATCGGGATTGGGATTGCCGATCACGTAGTTCCCGGCAACGTCAGGTTGGGGATAGCCGTCGGGCGCGATGTACAGGGCGCCGGCCGGAGCTCCCTGGCACTCGCCGGCGGTGTTGTCCAGATCCACGCCGTTAAAGGAGAGACCCCGGCCGCAACGGATGAAGTCGGTGCCGTAGTAGACGCCGAGCGGCTGATCCTTCATCGCCACGGCCTGAATTCCGGTCAGGCCGTTGTTGCCGCCGCTGATGGGAAAAGGAACGAACTGAACTCCGGCGAGATCGAGCACCCGGCTCCGATTGGTCGCGAACTGGAGACCGAAATCCCAGGCGAAATTCCGCTTGGTTATCGGCCGCACGTTGAGGGCGACCTCGACGCCGGCATTCCGCAGCTCCGCGGCATTGGCCGGCTTCTGGGTGTACCCGGTGCTGCCGGCAACCGGAAGATTCAGGATCACGTCCGACGACACGGCGCGATACCAGGTCATGCCGAGGTCGGCCTTGTCTTGCCACAGCCCCAGATCGAATCCGGTCTCGAACTCCTTGACCCGCTCGGGACCGAGGTCGGTGGTCGGCAGGATGTAGCTGGAGATCAGGCCGCCGACGCCGTTCTGCTGGGTGGAAACCGCCGGGCCCCAACCTCCATCGGTGCCGCCCCAGCCGCCCAGCATTACGCTGGACAGGAGGTACGGTGCCGGCTGGGTGCCGCTCTGGCCGTAGGCGGCGCGCAGCTTGCCGAAGGTCAGGAACTTTTCGGTGCCCTCCGCGCTCCGGAAGAAGGTCCAGGCGGCACTGGCCTTGGGATACCAGTTGTGCCGGGTGGTCTCGCCGAAGGTGGAGGCCCCATCGTTCCGGATGGCGGCGGTGAGGAAGAGCTGATCGAAGAGATCGGCGCTGACCTGCGCGAAGTACGACTCCAGCCGCATTGTCTGCTGGTAATCGTACGGCGGCAGCTGGGCCGAGGTGTTGGCGAGGTTGAACGGCTGCTGGGCGATGAGCCCGGTGCCCAGCGTCTGCCGGCTCTGGTACTTGTTGGAGTTGAGATTTTGCCCCACGGTAACCGCCCCGCTCCAGTTTTGACTGAGCTTGTACCGGGCGGTTGCGGTGAGATTGTGATCGATCTGGAAGGTCTTGATGTAGCCGGCGTTCACCCCGCCCACCCCGTTGATGCCCGTGATGGTGGTATTGGAGTTGGACCAGGGCCATCCCTGGGTCCGCTCGTCGTTGGAGTAATCCGCTCCCAGGGTGTATGCAAAGGAGAGCCAGCTGGTGGCGCCGTATTCCATGTTGATGCCGCCAAACGTCCGGCTGACCTGGGAGTTGTTGAACGACTCGTTGGCGACGAAGAACGGATTGTCGTACCCCCGCCCGGTCTGCTCCGAGCCGGCCGCCGGATTGGGGAACCGGTAGGTGCGCTGCAGGGCGGTCACCGGATCCAGGTAGGGCTGGTTGTTGAACTCCGGCGGCGACCGCCAGGCACCCAGAAGGAGACCGTCGGTGCTGTTGCGGCTGGTGATGAAGCCACCGGTGCCGTCGATGTAGGCGATATTCGCCCCAACCTTCAGGTTGTCGAATACCCGGTGGGATCCGTTGAACCGGACCGAGTAGCGGTTGAACTTGTCGTTGTCGCCGGTGATCGAGCCCCGCTGATTGGTGGCTCCGCCGGACAGGAAGAACGTGGTGCGGTCGTTGCCTCCCGAAATGGTCAGCGCGTTATCCAGGGTGTGTCCCGTCTGGAACATCTCGCCGGCGTGATCGAAGGTCGGCGCGCTGGGATCGAGCAACGGGCCCCAGCTCACCGCCTCCTGGAAAGGAACGAAGCAGTTGGGCGTGCCGCCCGTCAGACACTGAGGCGACGTGCCGCCACTGCCCCAGCCCGTATTTGGTCTGCAGCTCGGGAAGCCTGGCCACCTGATCGAACGATGCCGAGCTGCGGAAGGAGTACTTGGTTGGGCCGGGACGGCCTTTCTTGGTGGTGATGAGAATGACGCCCTGTCCCGCGCGCGAGCCGTAGATCGCGCCCGAGGCAGCGCCCTTCAGGACTTCGACGTTCTCGATGTCGTTGGGGTTGATGTCCGCGGCGCGGTTGGATGGGGCTGCGCTGGAGTTGATCGCTCCGCTACTCGGATTGTTGTAGCTGATCGAGTTATCGATCGGCACGCCATCCACAATGATGAGCGGCTGCGCGTCGGCTCCGCTGACGCCACTGCCGGCGCTGATGGTGGTCTGTCCCCGAATCAGGATGCTGGACGAGGCGCCCGGATCTCCCGAGCTGGAGGTTATCGTCACATTCGGCGCCTTGGCGGCCAGCGCGTTGATCACGTTGGGCTCGGCGCTGCGAACGATGGAGAGCGAATCCACGCTGCTCCGCCCGGTGCCGAGCTTCTCCACCTCGCTGACGGTGCCGGCCCCGGTAACGACCAGCTCACCCAGCTGCAGCGGATTGTCGGCCAGGCTGAAATTCTGGACGGCGGAGCCGCGGGTCAGGTCCACCTGGGCCGAGCGCGGCTTGTAGCCGACGAGACGAACGGTCACGGTAACCGGAGCCGTGGGCACTCGGGCGCCCGGGATGAGGATGGTGTAGCTCCCGTCCGGCCGGGTCGCTGCACCGGCACCGAGCTGATCGATGGTGACGCCGGCGGAGGGAAGAGGCTCGCCGGACTCGCTGGTTACCTTGCCGGTGAGGGTTACCGGCTGCTGGGCCAGCAAGGAGCAGGGCAGCAGCCCCAACCCGGCCAGAGCCAGCCAGGCAAGCCGCAGCCGACCCCGCAAATGATCGAACGATGAACGTGCCATGTGTCCTCCGTGTAGCGAAACAAGACTCCGACGAGGTAAATCAGGGACGAAAGCGGTAACCCCAGGCCAACGCGGTCAGGATGTGACGAGGATTGGCGGGATCTTCCTCCAGCTTGCGACGAAGCCGCGCGATGTGTGTGTCGACCGCACGACGGCTCACCGCGGTACCGGACCCCCAGACTTCGCCCAGCAGCTCCATCCGTGATGCGATGGCGCCCCGCCGCCGCATCAGCGCCAGCAGCAGCCGGAATTCGGTGTGGGTGACCCTCACTGGTTGTCCGTCGCGAAGAACGGTCTGAGTGGCCGGTTCCACCATCACGGTGCCGAAGCGAATGGTTCCGCTCCATGCGGCAGACGCGGCGGCGGGGAGCCGCCGAGTCCGCTGCAACAGCTCCTGCACCCGGGCGATCAGCTCACGCACCACCGTGACGTCCGCCGAACCCGGCCTCCTCCGGCTCGGGCGCGACGCCGACGGTATCCACCAGAATCGGCGCCGGCGTCGCGACCTGATATTCGTGGACTACCGGCCGAGCTTCTCCGTGGGATGGAGAGTCAGCGGGTGGTCCGTAACCGTTGAGGTCGACCCCTTCCACGCCCGGTGCTCCGTTGGGGGGTGTGGTCGGCGATGACTGCGGCCGGGGATCGTCGTCGATGATGAGAATCCGCGTAGCGCCTCCGAGGCACCGCGATGGCGATCATGACACCCCGGTGACGCTCGGGGCGACGCTACGATAGGATTGGCGGGCTGGGTGAAGAACAGGATGGGAGCGGAATGCTACTGGAGAGACTTGAACCGCTGTTTCGCCGGCACGAAAACGGAACAACGGTTCAAGTTCCGACACACCTCAGATGTTTCAGATCGAGCGCTCACCGCCTTCCTTTGAGCGCTTCCAGCTGGCGAGCCATGGTGTCGGCCCGCAGATCGAAATGAGACCCGTGCCAGGCAGGAACGCCGGCCCTCAGGATGATCGCCTGGGGCGACGCATGCACCACGCCGAGCCGTTCGGCGATATAGCGGGAGAGTGGGCGGGACTGGATCACGTCGACCAAGTACACCGGGACGTCCTGCTGCAGCCGCCGGAGCGAGCGAATCTCCTCGAACGCAATGCCGCTCGTGGGACAGATGGGGCTGTGCTTATAGACGATGGCGAGTGGCTCCGCCAGCGCGGTGGCGACATCGGCCTCGGTAGCGAGTTTCTGCATCTCTGATCCTCACGTTCCGTCGTTCTTCAGGCCAGCCGCATGCGCTCGAGCATCCGATGAAAGCGGGCATCATCCCGAATGCTGTCGAGCATCGGCTCGATCTTGAGATACGCGAGCCAGCCGCGCCGGTCCTGGTACGCCTTGTCCATCCATTCGAACGCCCGGTCCCGCTGCCCGAGCGCAACATGCAATTGCGCCTGCGCCACCGGCGACACGTAGCGCGATCTGCCTCTCGCCTCCAGCTCTCCCAGGAGCGTGAGCGCCTCGTCTACTCTGCCACGGCGCACGGCCACGTGTCCCAGCCCCGCGAGCGCCAGCGTATCGTTCGGTGAGTTGGCGAGCGCCTCCTTGAAGGCAGCGGCTGCTTCATCCAGCGATCCCTGCTGCAGATAGACCAGCCCAAGCAGGCGGTGGGTTTCCTCCGCCGTCGGGTTCATGGCCAAGCCCGCGCCTCAGGTTGTCCAGCGCCGCATCGTACTGCCGAGCGTAATACTGCAGCCATCCCATGCTCCGCCGGATGGACACGGAGGCCGGGTCGAGCTCGACGGCGATTCGCCCGTGCTCCAGCGACTCCTCGAACCGGCCCATGGCGGCCAGAAACCAGGAGTACCACTGGCGGGCCGTCGAGTAGCGGGGGTTGAGCTCCACCGCTCGCCGGAACTGCTGCTCGGCACCGGCCCAGTCCCAGTCATAAATGAAGGTCACCCAGCCCAGCGAGGTGTGAGCTTCGGCCAGGCTTTCGTCCAGCGCAATCGCCTTGCGAGCCTCCGCCTTGGCCCGCTCCATCCCCTCGAAGACGGGCGCGCCTCTGTAGTCGAGGTCCAGAGCGTAGGAATCGGCCAGCCCGCTGTAGGCCAGCGCGTACTCGGGATCTTCCGCGATGGCCTGCTCGAAGTACTGAATGCCCTCCCGGATTCCCTCCTGGGTGCGCCGGTTCCAGCAGAACCGTCCTTTGAGGTACAGGCTGTACGCCTTCACGTTGGCGGTGTAGCGGACCGGCGTGGGGTCCCCCAGATCGCCCAGCAGGGTCGCCCGGAGCGTCCGCACGATCGTGCCCGCGATCTCGTCCTGGATCGCGAAGACGTCGGACATTTCGCGGTCGTAGCGCTCCGACCAGAGCAGCCGCCCGTCACTCACCCGGCTGAGCTGGACCGTGATCCGGATCCGATTGCCCGCTTTTCGCACCGTGCCGTCGAGGACGGTGGCCACGTTGAGCCGGCTGCCCAGGGTTCGCACGTCTTCCCGCAGGCTCTTGAGCGCAAACACCGACGTGCGCGACGCGACCTGCAAACCCTCAACCTTGCTGAGCGCGGTGATCAGCTCGTCGGTCATCCCGTCGCTGAAGTATTCGTTTTCCGGGTCGGCGCTCGAGTTGACGAAGGGCAGCACGGCAATGCTTCGCTGGTCGGTGGCACCGATCATCGGTGTCGCGGTCGGCGCGGGGGCAAGCAGCGCGTCGCAAAACTCCGCCATAGTGGCGAATCTGTCGGACGGCGACTTGGCCATCGCCCGCTGCAGCGCGAGCTCGACTCCGAGCGGAACGGTGGGCCGAAGTGAGCGGATCGGGGACGGAGGCTCGATGGCGTGACGCGCCATTGTCGCCCGAGCGCCGGAGCCGGCAAAGGGAGGCTGTCCGGCCAGCATCTCGTAACAGCACGCAGGCCAGGCTGTAGAGATCACTTCGGCCGTCGAGGTCGCGCTCGGCGCTGGCCTGTTCCGGGCTCATGTATGCCGGAGTGCCCACCGCAAAGCCGCGATCGGTGATGTAGATGTTGTCTCCGCCTGCGGCCGACATGGCCGTGGCCACCCCGAAGTCGGCCACCACCGGCTCGCCTTCCTGCAGCAGGATGTTCTCCGGCTTGATGTCGCGATGGATGACGTGATGCCGGTGGGCGTAGCCGAGCGCAGTGCCCACGGCGCGGGTAATCCGGAGCGCGGCATCGATCGGCAGCTGGCCCTCGCGGTGCAGCCGGTCCCGCAGACTCTCGCAGCCGGCATAGGGCATCACGAAATACAGCAGACCGTCGCATTCCCCCGAGTCATGGACCGGGAGGATCTGGGGATGGGAAAGCCGGGCGGCAATGCGGATCTCGCGCAGGAAGCGCTGGGGCTCGTACGAATGGCCGTGGAGCGGGCAACAACACCTTGATGGCGACCTTGCGACCGTGCCTCAGATCTTCGGCCAGATAGACCGAAGCCATTCCCCCGCGACCGATCTCTTCCTCGATACGGTAGCGGTCGGCCACGGCGGCTCGCAGCTGTTCTGGCACGGCGGGCATGAATGGAAGATAGGTGGGGAGCGACGGAACGGGGGAACGACGGAACGTGAGGAACGATTCGACGGATGAGCGCTACCTCACCTCCTGTTTCGTTTCCGCTTGCTCAGGGAGACCATCTACGAACCGCCGAATGCTGCCGAAGTAGGTGGCGGAGTCGATCTCGAACGCATCGCCATGGCCACCGTTGAGCTCGACGAATGTCTTGGGCGGCGACGCCGCCTCGAACAGCCGGCGGCCGTGGGCCAGCGGAACCACGTCATCGGCCCGCGCGTGGAGGAAAAGCTTGGGGATCCTGACCCGGGAGATCTTGTCGATCGAGGAAAACCGGCTGCGGCCGATCCATCGCACCGGTATATAAGGATAGAGCTCGGCGCCCCGCTCGATGACGGAGGTGAGCGCTCCCTCCAGAATCAGGCCCGCGGCGGGAACCCGGCTGGCCAGGTCGACCGCAACGGTCGATCCCAGCGAATGCCCGAACACGATGATCCGCTCCGGCCGGACCCGCAGTTCACCCCGCAGATACCGATAGGCCGCGTCGGCGTCCCGGTATAAGCCCGGCTTCGGAGGGCGCGCCTTCGCTCTCGCCATAGCCTCGGTAATCAAACGCGAGCAGACTCAGACCCAGCGCGCGGAGTCCGGCGTAATGATCGGGCCGGCCGAACTCCGACAGGTTCCCCGCGTTGCCGTGGCAGATGAGCAGCCAGTAGCCGGTCGAATCCGCTCCGGCCGGGATGATCCAGCTTCCCAGCGTAAGACCATCTTCAGTGCGAATGGCCGCGCGCCGCACCGGCAGCTGAAGCGCAGCCGGTGGGTCAACCAGCCGGTGTGCTGATCCGGGGAAATAGATGAGCCGGGACTCGTTCAGCCGGAGCAGAAGCAGCAGCACCGAGGTACGCGAACGCCACAAGCAGGACAACGCCCCAGACCATGCCGACTCGGTCCGAGGAACCTCACGTTCCGTCGTTCCTCACGTTCCGTCGTTCCTCGCGTCACGCGGGGTAGTAGCGGCCCGAGCGGCGGGACATCTCGAGGAGCGCGGGGGCGGGCCGGAACCGCTCGCCAAATTGCTCCTGCAGCTGGTACAGGGTCTCGACCACGCGCCCCGCTCCGAGGTCGTCGATCATCCGGAGCGGTCCGCCCCGAAAGGCGGGGAACCCGATCCCGAAGATCGCGCCGATATCGGCATCGCGCGGAGCTGCGCACCACCTTCTCGGCGCAGGCCATGGCGGCTTCGTTCAGCATGGCGTACACCAGCCGTCGCTGCACCAGATCGGAGTGGGCCTCCCCGGGCCTGACGCCGAGGAGCGGATACACGCTGCTGTCGACTCCGGCCTTGTGGCCCTCGCGATACTTGTAGAAGCCGCGACCATTCTTTCGTCCCAGCCGGGTGGCGCCGAGCATCCGGCTGAGCGCGCCCGCCGGCTTCATCCGCTCGCCGAAGGCCTCGTACATCACGCTTCCCGCCTTGTCGGCGACATCGAGCCCTACCTCATCCAGCAAGCGCGACAGGGCCGACCGGAAACCCGAACGCGGTCATGGCCTGATCGATGACCGGAATGGGTACCCCGTCCTGGAGCAGGTGTCCCGCCTCATTGAGGTAGGGCGACAGGATCCGGTTTACCCAGAAGCCGGGCCGGTCGGCCACCACGATTACCGTTTTGCCCATTCGGCGGCCGAACCGGACTGCCGTAACCATCGTATCGCCGGAGGTGGCTTCAGTGGGAATGACCTCGAGCAGCGGCATCCGCTCCACCGGCGAGAAGAAGTGCATCCCCAGCACCCGTTCGGGCCGGCGGGCGTTCTCCGCGATGCGGCGAATGGGAATAGTGGAAGTGTTGGTGGCAAAGATGGCGTCCGGCCGCACCACCGATTCGACTTCCGCCAGGACCTTGCGCTTGACGTCGAGATCCTCGAACACGGCTTCGATCACCAGGTCGGCCCGCTGAAATCCGCCGTAGTCCGAAGAGCCGGAGAGCAACGCGCTGAGCCGCTCGTACTGGGGACGGGTCAGCCTTCGCTTCTGCAGTCGATCGCTCAGCAGGCGGTTGGCGGCCTTGAGTCCCTTCCCCACTCGAGTCAGGTCGGAATCCTTGAGCCGGGTGTCGACCTCGACATTCAGCACGGCAGTACCGGCGATTCCGGATCCCATGAAACCCGAGCCGATGATACCCAGCCGCCGGATCTGCCTGGGGGTGGCGGAGCCGGGAGGAACCCCGTCGTCCTTCTTGAGCGCGGTGGTCGCGAAGAAGATCTGCACCAGCTTGCGCGACACATCGCCCACCGCGAGCTCACCGAAGGCGCGATGCTCCTCGGCCAGTCCGGCGGTGACTCCCTGCTCCAGGCCCACCCGAACCACTTCGAGTGCGGCGAGCGGCGCCGGGTAGTGTCCGCCGGTCCGCTTGAGGACCTGCTTGCGGGCGCCCCGATAGACCAGGCGGCGTCCCAGTCCCGTACGGTCCAGCAGCAACCCGGGCAGCTCCGCCTTTGGGCGTTCGCTGGGGCAGTCCCTCGCGGGCCAGGCGGTCCGCCGCCAACACCGCCACCCGCCGCAGAATGCTGGGCGGGACCAGCTCGTCCACCAGACCGAGTCGGAGCGCCTTGGAGGCACGCTCGCTCTTGCCGGTCAGAATCATGTCCAGTGCTGCCCGCACTCCGATGAGACGGGGCAAGCCGCTGGCAGCCGCCGGCACCCGGGATGAGGCCGAGCTGCACCTCGGGAAGCCCGAGCTGAGTCTTGGGATGGTCGGTGGCAATCCGATAGTGGCAGGCGAGCGCCAACTCGAGTCCGCCGCCGAGACAGGCACCGTGGATGGCGGCGACGATCGGCTTGTGGGAGGTCTCGACCCGGCTTACCGTCTCCTGTCCCTCGAAGCTCAACCGCTCAGCCGCGTCCTGACTGGTGAGGGCGGTGAACTCCTCGATATCTGCGCCGGCGATGAAGTTGTCGGGCTTTCCCGAGATCAGAACGACGCGCGCGGGTGCTGGCATCATCGCGCAGCCGAATCAGCAAGCGCCTCGAGCTCGACCCTGACCGCCGCGGTGAGCTTGTTGACCGGCTCGCCCGGCAAGTCGAAGGTGATGACGGCGATGCCGTTTTCGTTTTGGGTAGTGAAGGCGGACATGGTTGTCGCAGTCGCTCAGTCGCTCAGTCGCCGGTCCTGAGGCGCCGACGGGTGCGAAGTGCTGCACGTCTGGCGACTGGCGACTGGGGACTGGTGACTAGCCACTCACCTCCTCTCCAAGACCATCGCATACCCCATCCCGCCCTGGGCGCAGATCGAGATCAGCCCGAACTGCACATCGCGCCGGCGCATCTCGTTGGCCAGGGTGGTGACCAGCCGGGCACCGGTTGCGCCGAAGGGGTGCCCGATCGCGATCGAGCCGCCGGAGACGTTGGTCCGCTCCCAGTCCACCTCGCCCACCGGGCCCGGACAGCCCCAGCCGATCGGCCCAGGCCTGGGAGCCCCAGGCCTGCACGTTGGAGAGCACCTGGGCGGCGAAGGCCTCGTGAATCTCGACCAGCCCCAGATCCTTCCAGCTGAGTCCGGCCCGCTCCAGCGCCTTGGGCACGGCGTACACCGGGCCCATGAGCAGCTGCCAGCCGGGATCCACCGCCGCAACCGCATAGCTCCGGATGTACGCCAGCGGCTCGTGGCCCAGCGCTCTTGGCCTTGTCCTCCCCCATGAGCAGAACGGCCGCGGCGCCGTCGGTCAGCGGCGAGGAGTTGCCGGCGGTCACGCTGCCGTACTTCCGGTCGAACACCGGCTTGAGCTTGGCCAGCGCCTCGAGCGACGTGTCCGCGCGGATGCCGTTGTCCTCTGGTGACGACCTGATCCATTTCCTTGCCGGCAGAACCAGGGCGCGATCTCCGCCGGTGAGCCGGCCATCGGCAGTAGCTGCCGCCGCCCGCTGATGGCTCATGTAGGCGATCCGGTCCTGCTCCTCCCGGCTGATCCCGTTTTCCTTGGCCATCTTCTCCGCCGACTGCCCCATGGTCTCGCCGGTAGAGGGCTCCGCGATGGCGGGTGTGACCGGGATCAGGTCACGTGGGCGCACCTGTCCCACAGAGGCCAGCCGGCCGCCGAGGCTCTTGGCCTTGCTCGCCTCGACCAGCACCCGGCTGAACCGGCGGGAATGGAGGATCGGCAAGTCCGACAGCGATTCGACCCCGCCGGCCAGCACCACGTCGGCGTGTCCCAGGCGGATCTGGTCGGCCGCGTTGTTGATGGCCTGAGCCGCCGAGGCGCAGGCCCGATTGAGGGTATAGGCCGGAACGCTGGGGGGGAGCTGGGGCAGGAGGCTGACCTCGCGAGCGACGTTCGGCGTGAGGACAGAGGGGACTACCTGGCTGAACACGACCTCGTCGACCTCGCGGCCGTCCACCTCGCTGCGATAGAGCAGCTCCCGCGCGGCGTGGCGAGCCAGGGCGACGGCGCTCACGTCCCGGAAGAGGGTGCCGCTCTTGGCGAATGGAGTGCGGATGCCGGCGACAACCGCGACTCGCCGGCCGCCGTTGGTTTCAGCCATGTTGTCCCTTTACCTTTTCATTGCGACCACACTCGCTACCGCGCGCCAATGCTCGGAATCGACGGTTTCCAGGGCTTCACGCCCGTGCAGAACCGTAAGTGGGGCTACCAAGCGGGCCAGCTCACCCGGGCGCAGCAGGTGCGCGCTCGAGGTCGGGCCCCAGCCCGCCTCACGCTGCGCCTCGAGAAATGTTTCCATGATGAGCAGGCCGCCGGGCGCGACCAGCTGGAGAATTCGCGGCATGTTGGCCCGGTCAAGATAATTGAATACCAGAACCGCATCAAAAACACCGAGCGCCGGCCATTCGCCCTCGAGATCCAGCTCCAGCCATCGTACAGTTAATCCCGCTGCGGCGGCCTGGCGTCGCGCCACTGCCAGCGCAACCGGGTCCCGATCGATCCCCACCACCTGGCAACCCAGCTCCGCGGCAGCAATACTGTGCCGCCCCTCTCCACAGGCCAGGTCAACCACGCGACCACCACGAGGTATGCGATGAGCATGCCAGATAAACCAGGTACTTGGTCGCATTCGCGGCGATCCGTGGAGCGCGCCTCGCTGGAGCAGTTGTCGGCTCACCCGGCGGATCTCCTGGTTATAGGGGGTGGCATCAACGGGGCGGGGATAGCTCGAGACGCGGCGATGCGGGGACTGCGAACCATACTGGTCGAGCAGAACGATCTCGGATCGGGAACCAGCTCACGCTCGAGCCGCCTGATTCATGGTGGATTGCGCTATCTGGAACAGGGTGAATTCGGATTGGTGCTGGAGGCAAACCGGGAGCGCCGGATCCTCCGGCGCATCGCACCGCATCTGGTTTGGCCTCTGCCCTTTGTGTTTCCGGTCCACGAGGGCGATCGGATTTCCCGTTGGCAGCTGGCGGCCGGTATGCTGCTCTATGATATCCTGGCACTGTTTCGGAATGTGCGGCCGCACCGGTTGCTGGGCAAGCGCGGCATGCTGGAGGCCGAGCCGATGCTGCGCGACCGCGGGCTTGCTGGGCGGCGCCCGCTACTACGATGCCCAGTGCGACGATGCCCGGCTGGTGATCGCCACGGCCCGCTCGGCCATTCACCATGGGGCGCTGGTGGCCAACTATATGGCGGTGACGGGACTGGAGCGAACCGCCGGACGGGTGGTGGGCGCCCAGCTGGAGGATCGGCTGACCGGCGAGCGCGGGGTCATCCGGGCGAGTGTGGTGGTCAACGCCACCGGCCCCTGGGCCGATCGGGTGCGCCGGCTGGAGGATGCGGGCGCGGCGCCGCTGCTGCAGCCCACCAAGGGCGTTCACGTCGTGGTGGACCGCTCCCGGCTCGACCACCGGGAAGCCATCGCGTTCACCAGCCCCATCGACGGCCGGGTGATGTTCGTGCTTCCCTGGGGCGATCTGTCCTACATCGGCACCACCGACACCGATACCGACGAACCACCCGATCAGCTGAGCGTGAGCGCCGACGACATCGTCTATCTGCTGCGCTCGGCCAACGCCCGTTTTCCCAGCGCCCGGCTCAGCGTGGAAGACGTGCGGGCCACCTGGGCAGGGCTTGCGGCCTCTCCTGGCCGACCAGGGCCGATCGGCGTCGAGTCGCTCCCGGGAGCACGCCATCGTTCAGGGCTCGGGTGGAATGCTGACTGTGGTGGGCGGCAAGCTCACCACGTACCGCGCGATGGCGGCCGAAGTGGTGGACCTGGCCATGCGGGAGCTCCGCCATCGAGATGGACGACAGCGTCACGCTGAGGCCCGCACCGACGAGGAGCCGCTCCCCGGGGGAGAGGCCGCCGATCTCAGTCAGTTTCGGGAGCGGGGGTTGGAGCTGGGCATCCCTCCCGCGAGCGTGGATCATCTGCTGCGCCACTACGGGACGGAGGCGGCAGGCATCTTCAATCTGGCGGGCGCCGACCGGCGACTGCTCCGGCCGTTGTTGGAGCCGCACCCGGCGATCGAGGCCGAGGTGATCCACGCGGTGCGGCGGGAGCTGGCGCAGACAGTGGAAGATGTTTTGGTGCGCCGGTTTCATCTGTACTACGAGCACCCGGATCACGGTGCCTCGGTGGCTCACCGGGTGGCGGAGCTGATGGGGGAAGAGCTGGGCTGGGACCCGCCCCGCATCCAGGAGGAAGCGGAGCGGTATCTGGAGTTCGTGATCCGGGAAGGCTGTTAACGGCTACTGGACCGTGATCGTTCCTCGCATGCCTCCAAGCGCCGAGCCGTGTACCTCGCAGAAATACACGTAGGTGCCCGGGGTGTCGAACTTGAACTGGTAGGTCGCGGGGCCGTTCACCGGGTTGCCGCTCCGCGTAGGCTGTGACGCGGCAGGCGCTACGTTGTGGTTCTGCGCCGTAGAATTCCAGGTCCAGACGACGGTTGTTCCTGCGCTGATGGTGAGGGAAGCCGGAGTGAACTGATTGTTGGTTACGCTCACGTTGGCGTTGGTGCTCGGAGGGGGTTGTTCAGTCGCAGTGGCCGAAAAGGTCACTGGTGACCCGCTGAGAGCTGCACCGGTTAGATCGTTGGCCGCGGCAGTAATCGTGATGGGCCCGGCCGTGCCGCCCAGGGTTACCGTCGCTGCCGATATGCCGGAGCCGTTCGACGGAACAATGGGAGCCGCCACGGTGGCCCCGGTAGCAGACCACGCCACATCCACGCCCGCCACGCCGTTGCCAAACTCATCGGTCACCTTGGCCTGCACCGGAGCCAGTGCAGTGTTGATCTGCCCGGTTTGGTTGTTGCCGCCAGCCTCCGCCAGGCTGGTAGGCTCACCCGCGGTCGCGGTGGCGGTAAAAGTGATGGGCGACCCACTGGCGCCGCTCAGCGTTGCCTGAGCGCTCTGGGGCCCGGCCACGGTACCCAGTGCCCAGGAACTAGCTGGCGATGCCGTTCGCATCCGTAGCGGTGGAAGTCGGGGTCATGCTGCCGGTGGCAGCGGTTGTGGACCAGGTGACGGTTGCACCCGCTGCCGGTGCGCCTCCGTCGGTCACCACCACTTGGAGCGGAGCGCCCAGGGCCTGACCCACCGGACCGGTTTGCGCGTCGCCGCTGTTGGAGGCCTTGGCTATGGCGGTGGTGGAGGGTGGAGTTCCCCCATTATCGCCATCGCCGCCACCACAGCCCAGCGCCGGCAAGCCAGCGCAAACCAGGCCCAGCAGCGTAATGCATCTTCCGGAGAAAGCCGTCATACCCCCGCCAGTGATGAATGGAGTTATGGATTTAAGGATGAATACCTTAGCATATCCCTGAGCACGGCGGGGGCAAGATCCTTATCTTTCAACCCTGCCAGATACCTTCGTCGGGATGCGACCAGTGGATCCGAACGTCTTCGAGACCGCCAACGCCGGCTTTGCCCAAGCCATTTACGAGGAGTTTCTCCGCGACCCAACCGCGGTGGATCCCGAATGGCGGCGGCTGTTTGAGAGTGGAGTGGTGGGTCAGAGAGGACGGCGGGGCAGCGGGGCAGCGGGGCGGCCGGAAGCACAGCGGCGGCCGCGAGGCAACATCGAGTTAGCCCACGGCCACTGCCCCGAGTGCTCCAGCTTCAACTGCCCCGCTGCCCAGCGGCCCCGCTGCCCAGCCTATAAAGGGCCCCGCCGCCAAGCTGGTGGCAAACATGACCGAGAGTCTCACGGTCCCCACCGCCACCACCTTCCGGGAGCTGGCGGTCGGAAACCTGGAGGCGCAGCGGCGGCAGCTGAATGCGGCCCTCCAGGCGGCGGGGAGAAAAGAGAAGGTCTCCTTCACCCACCTGATCGCATACGCCATCGTCCAGGCCACCCGGCAGCAGCCAGTGATGTCGCACACCCTTGCTCTGATCGAGGGAGCTCCCCACCGGGTCCAGCCGGACGGGATCGGGCTCGGCCTGGCGGTGGACGTTCAGCGCAAAGACGGCAGCCGCGGGTTGGTCGTTCCCGTCATCAAACACGCCGAGGCCATGGACTTTGCGGCCTTCCATGCGGCCTACGAGGCAGTGGTGGAGAAGGCCCGCACCAACAAGCTGATGCCCGACGATTTTGCCGGCGCCACGATGTCGCTCACCAACCCCGGCGGCCTGGGAACAGTGGCTTCGGTCCCGCGGCTGATGGCAGGCCAGGGCAGTATCATCGCCGTGGGCGCCATCGGTTATCCGGCAGAATTTTCGTCCCTGGCGGAAGACCGGCTCGCCGAGCTCGGCATCAGCAAGGTCATGACCGTCACCAGCACCTACGACCACCGCATCATCCAGGGCGCGGAGTCCGGAGCATTCCTCGGCATCGTTGACCGCCTGCTCCAGGGCGAAGAGGGGTTCTACGATCAGGTAGCCCGGAGTCTGGGCGTCACCGCGGGCGCTCCGGTTGGAGCGCCCAGGCAATCCTCCCGGAGAGCGGCTTCGACCGAACCGGTTCCCCCGGAAATGCTCTATCATGTGGCCGCCGCCATGGCGCTGGTCAAAGCCTTCCGCATGCACGGTCACCTTGCCGCCCACCTGGATCCACTGGGCTCCGAGCCGTTAGGCGATCCGGCGCTCGATCCAAAGACGCTGGGGCTCACTCCCGAGATCATGGCGGCCATACCCTCGCGGGTACTGCGAATCGCCGTCCCCGGCAACACGCTGGCCGAGTCACTGCCGTATCTCCAGGCTACGTACTGCGGCACCATGGCGTATGAGATCGAGCACATCTCGACTCATGAGGAGCGGGTCTGGCTGCGGGAGAAGATCGAGTCCGGCGCCTATCGAAAGCCGTTGTCGCCCGAGCGGCAGCACTGGCTGCTGCAGCGGCTCACCGAAGTCGACACGCTCGAGCGCTTCCTCCACAAGGCCTACCTGGGACAGAAGCGATTTTCCATCGAGGGCGTGGACATGCTGGTGCCGATGCTCGATCTGACCATCGAGAGCGCGGCCGATTCCGGCGCCCGCGACGTGGTGATCGGCATGGCCCACCGCGGCCGGCTCAACGTACTGGCGCACACCATCGGCCGCCCCTACGAAACCATCTTCGCCGAGTTCGAGGGTGGCCGGCAGGTTGAAGCCGGCCAGCTCACGCCGGAAGGTGGCACCGGCGATGTGAAGTACCATCACGGCGCAGAGGGAGCGTACGTAACCTCCCAGGGCAAGGCGATCACCGTCAGCCTGTCGCCCAACCCGAGTCATCTCGAGTACGTCTCCCCGGTGGTGGACGGGCGGGCCCGGGCCAAACAGACCCAGCGCCGCGGCCGGGAGGCGCACCACGATCCTACTGCCGCGCTGCCGGTGGCGATTCACGGCGATGCGGCGTTCGCCGGCTCAGGGTGTTGTGGCCGAAACTCTGAATCTCGGTGCGCTGAAGGGATACCGCACTGGTGGCACTCTGCACCTGATCACCAACAACCAGGTGGGGTTCACCACCGACATGGAAGACGCCCGCTCCACCCGGTACGCCTCGGATCTGGCGAAAGGGTTCGACATACCCATCATCCACGTCAATGCCGATGATGCCGAAGCCTGTCTTTCCGCCGTACGGCTGGCGATGGCGTATCGGGACCGGTTCCATCAGGACATGGTCATCGACCTGGTGGGATATCGCCGGCACGGGCACAACGAGGGTGACGAGCCGGCCTACACCCAGCCACTGATGTACGAACGGATCAAGCACTTGCCCACCGTGCGGGAGCGCTATGCGAGTGAGCTGGTCCAGGCGGGAGTGATCACGAAAGAAGAGTCCGATCGGCAGTCCGGCCAGGCGTATCAACGGCTGGTGGACATTCAGCAGGCCTTCAAGACGGGCATGGCCCGATCTCCCAATCAGGAACGTCCCGTCCGGCTGAGTGGTCCGGGCCAGGACGTGGACACGGCCCTTCCGGCGGACTTCCTGATCGCCCTCAACGACCAGTTGCACAGCTGGCCCGAGGGCTTCCACGTGCATCCCAAGCTGCGGCGACAGCTCGAGCGCCGGCGCTCGGCCATGGGACCCGAAGGCGGCATCGAGTGGGCGCACGCCGAGGCGCTGGCGCTAGGATCTCTCCTGACCGAGGGAGTGCCGGTTCGGTTTACCGGCCAGGACACCGAGCGGGGCACCTTCAGTCAGCGTCATCTGGTGCTGCACGACGCAGAGGGCGGCGCCACCATGACTCCGATCGCTACCCTGCCGGGCGCCCTGGCTCCCATGGAGCTGCACAACAGCCCCCTCTCCGAGGTGGCAACACTGGGCTTTGAGTACGGCTACAGCGTCGCCGCGCCCGAGGCGCTGGTGCTGTGGGAGGCGCAGTTCGGCGACTTCGTCAATGCGGCCCAGGTGATCATCGACCAGTTCATCACCGCGGGGATGTCGAAATGGGGGATGACCAGCCGGCTCAGCCTACTGCTTCCCCACGGCTACGAGGGCCAGGGCCCGGAGCACTCCAGCGCCAGGATGGCCCGGTTCCTTCACCTCGCCGCGGAGGGAAACATCCGGGTGGTCAACTGTACCACCCCAGCCCAGTACTTCCATCTGCTCCGCCGCCAGGCCAAGCGCTCCAGACAGCGGCCGTTGATTCTCTTCACGCCCAAGAGCCTGCTGCGTCATCCGCTGGCCAGCTCCAAGCTGGAGGATCTCACCTCCGGACACTTCCAGGCTGTGATCGACGATGCCTCGTTCGGGCAGAATCCGGAGCGGGCTGAGCGGCTGCTGATGTGCACCGGAAAGGTGTTTTACGACCTGCTTCCCGAGGCCGAGAAGCTGGGCGACAAACGACCGGCGATCATCCGGCTGGAGCAGCTGTACACCTTCCCCTGGACTGAGCTACGACAGGTCCTCCCTCGCTACCGCAATGCCCGGGAGCTGGTCTGGGTGCAGGAGGAGCCCCTGAACATGGGTGCCTGGCGCTACCTCGAGGCCAAGCTGCGCGAGCTGGTCTCCGAGGGACATCCGATGGAGATCCGATACGTGGGCCGGCCGGAGAGGGCGAGCCCGGCAGAGGGGTACCCGGCAGCGCACGCCGCAGAGCAGAGCCGCATCATCCGGGAAGCATTGGAAGCCAAGGCTCCGCGACCCTCCCTGGAGACCATGGCCAAGGCGGGCGAAGGCCAGGGCTAAGTCCGGTCCTCGCTAAAACAAGAAGGGCGGCCTTTTTAGGCCGCCCTTTGTTGTTTCAGTCCCGCGCCTGGAGAGGTCGCTCGGAAGCCTGCCGTATCAAGGAGCGCACCGGCTCCGAGAGGTGTTCTCCATAATGAAGCAGATACACCCCGCGAGAGCGCCGTTGCATAAGGAAGGCGATCAGCGGGGTGTCGGCCTTGGCCGCGTTGCAGTCACGGCAAGCGAGCACCAGGTTGTCCGGACGATCATATGCCGTCTGACCCCTGCGGGGCCGGACGTGGTCCAGGGTAATGGTGTCTTCGCTGGTTTCGTCGCCGCAATATGCGCAAACCGGCCCGTGCTGGGCCAGCAACCAATCGCGGTGCGACTGCATGGAACGACCGGGGGAACGACGGAAACTAGGGACGGAAACTGCGGAATGTCTTCGAGATCTGCGTGCCACAAAGAACCGAGTAAAGGGTTGAATTTGGACCTGCAAGCAGGTCGCCTGACTACACCAGAGAAACCTAGCAAGAATGACGCCAAATTGACAGCCCGAGGTGGCCTAACCTACGGTCCGGCTGATCTTTTCTCCACTTCGGGTGCCTCGGCCCGGTACCGGCCATCCACCAGGAGGCCCCACCGGCGGTCGTAGGGGTGAACCAGGGGCGTGGGCCTGTTCTCGTCCCGAACCATCGGCCTTCCCTCGTCGGCCCACTTGAATAATCCGCCCGCCAGGTTGACCACGCTGGTATAGCCCGCCCGATTGAGCCAGGCCGTGACCCGCGCTCCCCGGTAGCCGGCAGACGAATAGACCACGATGGACTCCGAGGGACGGCTCCCCCGCAGCGCCCGCATACTTGGCTTATAGGGATCGATCGGCACGGCTCCGCGTAGATGGCTGACCGCAAACTCCGGCTGGGTACGGGCATCCAGGATCAGCGGCTGAGGCTGCCCGGTGTCGTCCTGCCATCGTCCGAGATCCTGAGTGCTGATCCATTTGACCTCGGGAAACCGGGCTGCAATTCGGCGCTGAAGGATCTCGAAAGCCACCGGCCGTCCGGCCACGAACAGAACGATCGCTCCCACCAGGATCGGCAGGACAATGATGATGAGGAGGAACTTGAGCCAGCCGGGCATGGCCTAAGGTAGGGAAAGGCGGGAAGGTCGGGAAGGACGGGGCCTGGCCTGTCTTATTAATTATCTTCCCAACTCACCCGCCCGAGGGATCTCCCCTGAACGCCGAAAGCACCCAAGCCCGAGTCGCTCACCCCGACGGCTCACCCTCTCTCAATCGCGAAGCCGATATCCGCCCCGAGCTGGCCTGGCGCGGCATAAACGCTATCCGCGCGCTTTCCATGGATGCGGTCGAGCAGGCGCAATCCGGCCATCCCGGCACGCCCATGGCCCTCGCGCCGGCCGCCTACCTGCTGTGGACCCGTTTCCTGCGGCACAATCCGCGAAACCCCGAATGGCCCGACCGCGATCGATTCGTGCTGTCCTGCGGCCACGCGTCGATGCTGCTCTACTCGGTGCTCTACCTCAGCGGATACGACCTCTCGCTGGAAGACTTGAAGAACTTCCGGCAATGGGGATCGAAGACGCCGGGGCATCCCGAGCGAGGACACACTCCCGGCGTGGAGACCACCACCGGACCGTTGGGGCAGGGCTTTGGGAATGCGGTAGGAATGGCCATCGCCGAACGATTCCTGGCCGCGCAGTTCAACCGGCCCAATCATGCTATTGTCGACCACCGGGTCTGGGCCTTTGCCAGCGATGGCGATCTCATGGAAGGGGTCGCCAGTGAAGCCGCCTCGCTGGCAGGACATCTCCGGCTGGGCAAGCTCACGGTGGTTTACGACGACAACCATATCACCATAGATGGCGATACCGCCCTCACTTTTTCCGAGGATGTGCCGCGGCGGTTCGAGGCCTATGGCTGGCGGGTGCTCAAGGTAGCGGACGGGAACGACCTGGCCGCCATCAACCATGCGTACGAAACCGCGCGGGCGGAGTCGTCCAGACCCACGTTGATCGCGCTGCGCACCGTCATCGCCGACCCCGCACCCACCAAGCGCAACAGCGCCGACGCGCATGGCGCTCCCCTGGGAGCCGACGAGGTCCGCCGCACCAAGGAGATCCTGGGCTGGCCCCAGGAGCCGAAGTTCTATGTTCCAGACGATGCTCTGGAACACTGGAGAACGGCAGCGGGCCGGGGAGCCGAGCTCGAGACCGGCTGGCGCAAACGTCTTGCTGCGTACGCCGCCGAATTCCCCGAGTTGGCCCGCGAGCTCGAGCAGTGGCTTTCGGGATCGCTCCCGCGGGATTGGGATCGGACGCTGGCCGAGCTCGAGCCGGGAGAAAAACCGCTGGCAACCCGTCAGGCGTCGGGACTCGCCCTTCAGGCCCTGGCCACGTCCGTACCCAATCTGGTTGGCGGCTCCGCCGACCTCGGCGGCAGCACCGGAACCACGCTGAAGCAAGGCGGCAGCTTCGGTCCGGCCTCGGCCGGGCGCGTGATTCACTGGGGCGTGAGGGAGCACGGGATGGGCGCGTGCCTGAACGGCATTGCCGCTCACGGCGGACTGCGGCCCTTCGGCAGCACCTTTCTCGTTTTCTCGGACTACATGAAGCCGGCTATCCGGCTGGCCGCCATCATGCGGCTGCCGGTGATCTACATCGGCACCCACGACTCGATCGGCCTGGGAGAGGACGGGCCCACCCATCAGCCGGTCGAGCATCTCGCGATGCTGAGGGCCATTCCCAACCTGGTCACGATCCGCCCGGCGGATACCGGCGAGACAATCGAGGCATGGAAGGTGGCCATGGAGCGCAGCACCGGGCCAACCATCCTGGTGCTCACCCGGCAGAAGCTCCCGGTGCTGACCCGAGGTGGCGTTAGCGCCGCCGAAGGAACCCGGCGGGGTGCCTACATCGTGCGCGATCCCGACGGCGGTAAGCCGGACTCGATCATCATCGGGACGGGCTCCGAGGTCGTGATTGGCCTCGCGGCGGCCCAACTGCTGGAGCAGGACGACATCCGCACCCGAGTGGTGTCGATGCCTTCATGGGAGCTCTTTGCGGCGCAACCCGAGAGCTACCGTGACGCGGTACTCCCGCCTTCGGTTCGGGTCCGGGTAGCGGTCGAAGCGGGTGGCCCAATGGGATGGTCCCGCTGGACCACGAATGAAGGCACCATGATAGGCATGGAGGGATTTGGGGCATCGGCACCGGGCGAGCGACTGTACGAGGAGTTCAAGCTCACGCCCGAGCACGTGGCACACACCGTCAGGAGGCTGATGCATGCCGCCGGCTAATCCGCTCCTCCTTCTCGCCGAACTGGGGCAGAGCGTCTGGTACGATTACATCACCCGGGATCTGCTGAGCTCGGGCGAGCTGAAGCGGCTGATAGAGGACGATGGGCTTCGGGGCATGACCTCGAATCCCACCATCTTCGAGAAGGCCATCGCGGGAAGCCAGCTGTATGACGAAGACATCCGCCGGATGAGCGAGGCAGGCCTCAGCGCTGCCGAGATCTTCGAGAGCCTTGCCGTTCGGGATGTGCAGGCGGCCTGCGACGCGTTTCGGCCGCTGTACCAGGAAACCCGTGGGCGGGACGGATTCGTCTCCCTCGAGGTGTCTCCCCAACTGGCGCACGACACCGACGCGACCAGGAAGGATGCCGAGCGACTGTGGCACGCGGTGTCACGACCCAACGCGATGATCAAGATTCCGGGGACTCAGGCCGGCCTGGCGGCGATCACGGACTCGATTGCCGCCGGAATCAACGTGAACGTGACCCTGCTGTTCTCGCTGCAGCGGTACGCCGAGGTGATCGAGGCTTATCAGCAGGGACTCGAGCGCCGGATGGAGCGCGGCTTGCCGATCGGCGGGATCTCGTCCGTGGCCAGCTTCTTCGTCAGTCGGGTTGATGGTAAAGTCGACCCGCTGCTGAGCGAGGCGGATCAGGGATTGCGGGGCAAGATCGCCATTGCCAATGCAGGGCGGGCGTATGAGCTCTTCCGGGACTCGCTCACTACCGAGCGTTGGGCCCGACTCGAGCGGGCCGGGGCGACACTCCAGCGGCCGCTCTGGGCGTCCACCAGCACCAAGGACCCGGCATACCCGGACGTGTACTACGTCGAGGCCCTGATCGCGCCCGATACGGTCAACACGGTCCCCCCGGAAACGCTCGAGGCCTACCGGGATCATGGCGCACCCGCGGTCCGGATCGACCAGGCCATCGAGGCTGCTCCGGGGCAGCTCGCCGCGCTGGCACAGGGGGGCGTTCAGCTGGAGGCGGTCACCCGCGAGCTGGAGAAGGAGGGAGTCTCCAAGTTTGCCGCCTCCCACGCATCGGTGCTGAGCGGGATCGAGGCCAAGGCGGGGACGCTGGCTGCCCGATGAAGTGGTTGTGGAGATCGCTCCGCCGGATATCGCTCACCAGGTGGATTCTCATCTCCATGGTCGTCGGCGTTCTGATCGGCTGGCTGAATCCCGGTCTGGGCGAGAGCCTGAAGCCGCTTTCGACCATCTTCCTCCGGATGATCAAGGCGGTCGTGGTGCCGCTGATCTTCGGCAGCCTGGTGATCGGTATCGCCGGCCACGGCGACGACATGAAACGGGTCGGTCGCCTGGCGCTCAAATCCATCATCTATTTCGAGATCATCACCACCCTGGCGCTCGTGGTGGGACTGGCGACGGTCAACCTGACTCGGCCTGGGATCGGGGTGCAGCTCACGGCGTCGACCAGCGAGGGACAGGAGCTGGCGCAGAAGACGCCGTCGTTTGCCGGATTCCTCGAGCACATCGTGCCGCAGAGCTTCTTCGAGGCCGCGGCCAACAACGAAGTGCTCCAGATCGTCTTCTTCTCCATCATCTTTGCCGTGGCTCTCTCGCAAGTGAGGAATGGCCCCAAGCAGGCCATGCTCGGCTTCTGCGAGGGGCTGGCGGAGACGATGTTCAAGTTCACCGGCATCGTGATGAAGTACGCTCCGATCGGGGTGGGAGCGGCGATAGCATTTACCGTTGGGCACAGCGGCCTCGGCGTCCTGCTCAGCCTGGGCAAGCTGGTTCTGACGCTCTACCTGGCGCTGGTGATCTTCATCCTGGTGGCGCTGGTGCCGGTGGCGCTGATTGCCCGGATCCCCATCCGGCGATTCATCGAGCTGGTCAAGGAACCCGCGCTGATCGCCTTTGCCACCACGTCCTCCGAGGCCGCATTACCCAAGGCCATGGAGAACATGGAGCTGCTGGGCGCGCCCCGACGCATTGTCGCCTTCGTCATCCCGACCGGATACTCGTTCAACCTGGACGGCTCGACACTCTATCTTGCCGTCGCTGCGATCTTCGTGGCTCAGGCTGCCGGGGTGCCTCTCAGCCTCGGCTATCAGCTGATCATTCTTCTGACCCTGATGATCACCAGCAAGGGAGTGGCGGGCGTCCCTCGCTCTTCGCTCGTCATCCTGGCAGGGACGCTGGCCCATTTCGGCCTGCCGCTGGAAGGTGTGGCGGTGATCCTGGGGGTCGACACCCTGATGGACATGGGCCGAACCACGATCAACCTGGTGGGCAACTGCCTCGCATCCGTTGTCATGGCGCGCTGGGAGGGAGAGTTCCGCCCCCAGCCGGTTCTCGCGTCACCGGCGCCGGTCGTAGCGCGTGAGCGTACCGGCACCTGAAGAGTTCTCAAGCATGATCACCACAGAGGCACAAAGGACACAAAGGCAAGGCCATGTGGTTCTCCTTTGGAACTTTTCTTATTCGCTGACGTCGTAGGCGCATGACCATCCTCCTAAACCTCACATGATTCATCGATCCCTTCGTGGACTCGCGGGCAGCCTACTTCTGGCCGCATCCTCAGCCGCTGCCCAGCAGACCACTCCCATCGCTGCGGCAAATGCGCCAGCGCGCTCCGCTCCCATCAGCAACATCCGCTACGAGATCACCTTCGATTCCACCACCGCCCGCAGTCGGCTGATCAAGGTGATGATGTCGTTCGATGTGGGGAGCACCGGACCGGTATTGTTGTCGCTCCCGGCCTGGACGCCGGGGGCGTATGAGATCAGCAACTTTGCCCGTTGGGTGGTGAACTTCTCGCCGGCGTCCGCCGGGCAGCCGATCCGCTGGGACAAGCTCGACTATGACACCTGGCGGCTGCAGCCGGCCGGGAGCCGCTCGCTATCGGTGCGCTTCGACTACATCGCGGACACGCTGGACAACGCCATGGCCTGGGCCCGGCCGGATTTCGCGCTCTTCAATGGCACCAATCTGCTGCTGTATCCCGAGGGGGCCGGCTTCGACTTTCCGGCCACGGTTACGGTCAAGACCCAGCCGAACTGGACTGTGGCCACGGCCATGAAGCCGGGGCAGGCGCCGGGGTCATACCAGGAGCGCTCCTATCACGACCTGGTGGACATGCCCTTTTTTGTGGGCCGCATGGACTACGACAGCATGCAGGTGGCCGGCCGCTGGACTCGCCTGGCTACCTATCCCTCGGGAGCCCTGCCGGACAGCTCGCGCAAGCAGCTCTGGAACGAAATCGGCAAGATGATTCCAGCCGAGTCGGCGGTGTTCCGGGAGACGCCGTGGAGCAGCTACAACATCATGATGATCTTCGATCCGAGGTACGGCGGCGCCAGTGCCCTGGAGCATCAGAGCTCCCATGTCGGCATCTACAATCAGGGACTGATCGGGAATCCCGTTCTCGCTTCGATCACCGCGCACGAGATCTTCCACGCCTGGAACGTCAAGCGCCTTCGGCCGGCGGAGATGGTGCCGTACGACTATCACCAGGCCCAGCCGACTCCCTGGCTCTGGGTCAGCGAGGGGATAACCGACTATTACGCCGACCTCGCCCTGGTTCGCGGCGGCATCATCGACTCCGCCCAGTTTGTTGCCCTGACGGCGAACAAGGCGAACACCGTCGACATGACTCCGCCCACCGCCCTGGAAGACGCATCCCTGTCCACCTGGATCCATCCGGAAGACGGCAGTGGGTACATCTACTACCCGAAGGGCTCTCTCGCCGGGCTGTTGCTGGATATTCAGATCCGCGATGCCAGCGACAATGCGAGGTCGCTCGACGACGTAATGCGGCAGCTGTATCTCAACACCTTCAAGAAGGGACGCGGCTTCACCGCGGCCGATTTCTGGCCCGAAGTGTCGCGGGCGGCCGGTGGGCGGCCCTTCGAAGACTTTCTCGCGCGCTATGTGGACGGGCGGGAGAGCTATCCCTTCGATCGAATCCTTCCGCTCGCGGGGATGCGGGTTGCGCAGGACACGTTACGGGAGCCCCGACTCGGTCTGCAGACTGCTGCCGACTCGAGCGGCATCATCGTAACCGGGCTGGCTCCCGGGGGTGCTGCCCAGGAGGCCGGTGTGCAGGTGGGCGATCGCGTGCTCTCGCTGGGCGACCTCTCGCTGTCAGATCCGGACTTCGGCCCCGCCTTCCGGGCCCGCTTCGGGAAGCAGGAAGGAGCGCCGCTGCCGATCAAGGTGCGGAGGGGGAATGACACCCTGACCCTGAACAGCAAGGTTCGCCTGGTGGCCCGGGTCGAGCGACGATTCGAAATCGATCCGTCGGCCTCGGCCAAGGCGGTTCGGATTCGGAGTGGGATCCTGAAGGGGGTTGTTGGCAGGTAGGTAGACACCTCACGCGTCTTCAACGCGAGTCAGGACCCCGCTCCACGAGTTGTCCCGCTGGTGCCCGCCACGGAACTCGAAGTGGTCGTCAACCAGAATCCGCCGAGTGAATTCCCAGGTGGGTTGCTCGTGAAGCCGGTGTCGCAGCACCAGCGGCACCAGTTGGGCCGCAACGACCCACACATTCGCTTCCAGTCCGGGGTAGAGGTGGGCCCATTCCGGCCGCAGCCGCGCTTCGCGCACCGCCATTGAAACCGCCAAGTAGTTAGCAACCGATAGCATCCTCGCAGCGGCAGTATGGCCGGTGCTATGGCCTATGTCACAGTTCAGCATCAAATCTTACATTCCAGCGCCATGCCGATCACAGAAATTGTCCTGACCAGTCTCGGTGACCTGATCGATAAGGTCACGCCAACGGAGCCAGACCCCCGAACCGGCCGCCGTCGCGACAGCGGCGTGTATCGGGGAGACGGAGACGCCGGTTGGCCCCTGTTCACCAGTCTCGACAAGCTGGGCGGAGTCACCCCGCCCCACACCAAAGCGGATCTGGAGGAGCACATCCTCCGGAATTTCATTCGCTACTCCCGTCCTTACCTCACCCAGCCGGCCAGCGACTGGGAGGTGATGATTGCGGCGCAACACCACGGGCTGCCCACTCGTCTGCTGGATTGGACCTACTCCCCTCTGGTCGCGGCCCACTTCGCCACGCTCAACAGCGAGCGTCGATCGGACCGGGTCATCTGGCGCCTGGATTGGAAACAGGTGCACCGCCGGTTCAACCTGCCGGAGCTCGCGTTTCTGATTCAGGACTTGGAGGGGATTCTGGGAGGAGACCGCTCGCTCACGCCCTGGGGCTTGTTCTCGGTCCGGGAGAAAACCAAACCCTTTGCCTGCATGCTGGAGCCCCCGTCGATCAATCCCCGGATTGTGGCGCAATCCGCCACCTTCACCCTTTGCTCCGATAAGCGGCAGTCGTTCGACTGCTTTCTGGAGCAGAACGGGCTGGGCTCAGCACTGACCAAATTCGTGATTCCAGCCCAGGAAACCGCTCGTTTCCGGGACCAGTTGGATCTGGTCGACGTAGACGAGCGGCGGCTGTTTCCTGATCTGGACGGTGTGGCGGCCGAAATGCGGCGGTACTACTCCTGAGGCAGCTCGGATTCCGGGGGGTGGTCGCGGCCGGCCAGGCGAGCTTCTGCCCGGTCGTTGTCGCCGTGGGCCAGCAGAATTTCGAAGTCTTCCACCGGGGCGGGTATGCTCTTGAGCTGGACAAAGTCGCCGGCTGACCAGCTGGAGGCGACGGGACGCTGGGGCAAGCGGATCTCCCACACGCTGCCGTCTTCCAGCACGACATAGCTCCCGCCATCCACGACCTCTTTCACGTACAGGCCGTACGGCAGGGTCACGCTGTAGCACTTCCAACTGCAGCCCGGAAGCTGGGGGACGACGTTCTGGGCCTGGGCGGCCGCTCGATGCGGCAAGAACAACACGAGGCCCAGGAGTGGAACCAGGCGAAGCATCTTCACGGGATTATCCTCAGGAGGTGGGTACCACTAGCTTACCTCCGATTTTGCGACTCCGCAGTGGGGCCGCTTACGTGAGTACCGTGAGGACCGTGCGGGAGCCTTCCCCACCTTCCGTCGTTCTTCACGTTCCCTCGTTCCGCCCCCCTTCCCAGAATCGTGTTATGCCAATAGGTTAGTGGGCTGTGCTTACTTGGAACCATCCAGAGGAGAAGCAGTCGTGAATCGTAGGGGACCCAAAGTCAAACTGGCCCGTCAGCTGGGCATTGCACTCACGCCCAAGGCAGCCAGAGTCATGGAGCGCCGTCCCAACCCGCCAGGGCAACACGGTGCCTCACCCCGCCGGAAAGTCAGCGGCTACAAGAAACAGCTGGTGGAGAAGCAGCGCCTCAGGGCTCAGTACAATGTGAGCGAGCGCCAGCTGCAAAACGCCTTTGCGCAAGCCATCCGGCAGACCGGTAACACGGGTGTTCGGCTGCTTCAGCTCCTCGAGCTCCGGCTGGACGCCGTGGTACTGCGGGCCGGCTTCGTCCGGACCATCTACGCGGCACGGCAAGCGGTCACCCACGGTCACGTGACCGTCAACGGCCGGAAAGTGGATCGGCCCTCCCGCCGGCTCAAGCCGGGAGACGTGGTCGCCCTGTCCCAGCGGAGCCGGGATATGGTCGCCTTCACCGCCCCGCTGGAAGTGGCCCGGCCGCCGGCCTATCTGGAGCTGGACAAGGACAACCGGCGGGTGCGGATCCGGGAAATCCCCGAGCGGGAGCAGATCCCGGTTCAGTGCGAGGCGTCCCTCGTTATCGAGTACTATTCGCGCTGACGGGTGAGGCAGCGATGAAAGAGGCCCTTCGGCAATGCCGGAGGGCCTTTTGACATTCAGCTGCATTAGCCCTCCCGCTTCCTCCGCAGAGGTCCCTCAGTGGGCTTCGTTATTGTGGTCTGCAGGGAAGCGCAGACTAAGGCAGGGTCGAGCGCCCGATCGTAACCGGACGATCAAAGATTAGGTTTAGCGCGATCGCCAGCAGGGCCAGATTGGTGCACGCTCTAGAGAAGGCCTCGGCGCCCGTCCCCATAATTGGGCCACTAAAATTGGCCACAACAGCTAGCACGAAGGCCAGCGCGGCTAGACCTGTGAACGTCCTTGCTAAGGTGTTCATCTCGCCTCCTGTCTAAGTGCGTCAAGAAGATTCCAACCGCCTCACAGGGGCTTCGCCATCAACTCCGACAATCCCCAAACCAGGGTGTACACGAGGATGCGACGAGCTATGGCTGCTGCCCGAGCATTTTTTTGCTGGGCATACCTTTGACCAGGAATCGTGAGCCTGAGTTATCGTGCGGTACTGGGCCTGTCAAGCCAGCCGGGAGGGAGGTCGCAAGGTTGATAGTCTAGCACTACGACCCACGTTCGTGATCTGCGGGAATCCTCGAGATCGATCGCACTTCAAAATATCAGTGACTTTAAGAATGTCGCACAACATCAGTGAGCGGGTGCGATTTCGCGCGAGATGCGCGCCCCAAGTGCTTGTATTTCAGAGTACCAGAGAGGCGCCGGTCGGAATCGAACCGACGAATGGAGGTTTTGAGGCGCCGGTCGGAATCGAACCGACGAATGGAGGTTTTGCAGACCTCTGCCTTACCACTTGGCTACGGCGCCGGAAGGACAGGTAAGCTATGCCCGCCGGGTAGCTCTCCTCAAGCCGCGAGAATGACTTCGTGGTTCGGGGACACTTGCGGAGTCGCCGATTTGGGCGACCATTAGAGCCATCCTGCGAGATTGCTTCGCGGATTTCCCGCCCTCGCAGCATACCCGCTTCGAGAGGAGGCGTCGATGCTGCAGGGAACATCCGCGAGGCTCGGCTTCGGCCGGAGTTCGCGTCGCTCTATCCCAGCGTGGAGCCCGGCGTCTGGCTCCCGGCCACCACGGTGGGCCAGAAGCTGCTGCTCTGGCACCTGGCCACAGCGGCAACTCCCCAAGGGGAGCGGCTGATGGCGGAGGAGCACTTCGAGTTTCGCGGCGGCGGGATGCCGGAGGCCCGGAACGGCGCCCGCACCCGCGCCAGTGACCAGTATCGAGTTGAGGACTCGCTCGAGCGCTGAACTCACACTGGTCCGCCGAGCTGCACCGGTGCTTGAGCGGCCGGCTCGGTGGTGGCGTGCAGATAGGCGTTGGGGTCGTGGTACAGCGCGCCCTCCGGCAGGAACTCGTACGCCGGCCCCAGCTCCCGCCGGATCCGCGCGGCGTAGAACTCCGGTAGCGGTATCGGTTTCCCCTTCCATGTAGCGCCGCACCGATCGGTCGGTGTCGAGCAGACCGCCGGATGGTCTCGTGATAGCGGATCCGGCCGAATCCCTCCGATGAGACCGCCCGCACCACATTCATCCACTTCGGGATCATCGTCGGCGTCGCCGGGATCCGGCGGGCGATGGCCTTCCAGGAGAACGAGTAGCGGGTGACGTCCACCAGGTGCATCGTAGAACTCCGGCCAGGAGTAGTTCTTGGGCCGGACGTTCATCGCGTGGTTGTTGTTCAGGAAGTGGAACGGGAAGGGGAGAACCCGGCCGGCGCGCTGGTACTCCAGATTCATCGGCGCCGCCCGGCCGAACGCCGAGAGCAGCGAGTAGGCCGGAAAGGCGCCGGGCGAGAGATCGATGAACTTCTTGGTCAGCTCGAACGGCTCCGGCCCCATGTCGCCGTCCAGGCCCATCACGAAGTTGGTCTGGATGTAGGGGATGTAGCGCAGGATCATGTTCACGTGCTCGGAGACCAGCTTGACCTTGTCCATCCCGGTCCGGCGGGTCTTCGACTTGTTCCCCAGGTCGTACCAGGACTCGATGCCCGGCAGGATGGCCCGGAAGCCGTTCTTCCGCAGCCGCTGGAGGTGCTTCTCCGACAGCAGCGACAGGCTGCTCTCCGCGATGTGCCGGATCCGGCCCTCGGGCACCGCGGCCTCGACCGCCTCCATGTAGTCGTCGAACCGGACCCCGAAGTTGGGGTCGTGCCAGCCGACGATCGGGTTCTTGATCTTGGTGAGCAGAAACTTGAGGTCATCCCGCAGCTGGCCGAAGCTCAGCGGCTGGTAATCCACCGTCGAATCGATGCAGAAGCTGCAGGTGTAGGGGCAGCCCAGGCTGCCGATCATCGGCACGATCTTGATGGTCGGCGCCTTCGCCAGCGTCGGCTCCACGAACTTCCACCGCTCCTCCAGCGTCGGCAGCTCCAGCGGCTGCGGGCCGCCGCGACGTGCCGCCCGACCGGCCGGTGCGGGGCGCACTCCCGGCACACCTCGGCGATGGTGCTCCGGTCGGTGAAGCCGAGCACGTAGTCGTAGTACTTGCTGGCGTCCTCCGGGTAGCAGCGGGCGTGGGGGCCGCCCAGCACCGTGACCGCGCCACGCTTGCTGGAAGAAGTTGCTCAGCGCATACGCCAGCTGGGCCGACTGGGTAAAGGCGCCGATGAAGACGAGATCGAGATCGGAAGGAAGCTCCTCCAGCAGGTCCTCCATGCCGGTGTAACACACCACCTGGACCTGGTGCCCTTCCTGCTCACACCAGACGCCGACCACCTGGGGCATGATGCTGGCCAGGTTGGCGTTCATCACCCGGCCGTACAGCGAAGGATTGGGACTTTTGGTGACGAGATCGAGAATGCCGATGCGAAGTCGGCGCATGGGCAGTCCTCATACGGGGACGGCCTATTTCCCTGGGTTGCCCGGCAGAACGTGGGCGCCCGAACCGAGCGGAAGGACCGCAAAGAGGAACAGCATGCGGGAACGTGATAGGCAATTCTGACTACTTCTGGCGGATGGAAGATGGTGAAGGGGTCGTGGATAGCAAGCCGAAGTTCCGCCGGGACACAGCACCCGGAGCGCGGCGGGCCGGACCCGATACTCCAGCGGCGAGTTCAGAGTGACCACCTCGCCATCCAGCGCCACCTGGAGCCGCGGCCGTCGGGTCTCGATGGTGGCCGCTTCCACCGTCAGCAGATCCAGCTCCTTGACCTCCTCGGCCCCCTTTCGAAGCACTTGCCAGCGCCAGCCGCAGCAATCCGATCCGCCGGTCGGCGTTGAGCACGTACACGGCTAGCTGCTTTCCCACCAGAGATTCTCGCGCGAGCCGGCGTGGAGACCCGCCATGCGGTATTCGTTGTTCCCAATGAAGACGAAGGGAGTGCGTCGGACGGTGGACTGGCCCTCCACGATGATCCGCACCGCCATGAATGGATTCCGCCGGAGCACCACCAGGCTGGCCCACAGGGCGGCGACCCACTTTGCCTCTGCCAGTCGCCTGATAGCGTTCCCGCAGCCGGACGATGGCCGGATACACCCCCAGACTGGAGTTGTTGACGAAGACTCGCCCGTTCACCTCTCCCACATCCACCCGGCACTGCGATTCCCTCGAGTACCACCCGGGCGGCATCCTCCAGCTCGAGCGGGATTCCCAGATCCTTGGCGAAATGGTTGAGGGTGCCGAGGGGCAGGACGCCGAGCGGAACATCGCGGTCCACCAGCACCGACGCCGCCGTATTGATGGTGCCGTCACCGCCGCCCGCCACCAGTATCTCGCACCCGTCCTTTACCGCACTTTCGATGAAGCTGCGGATCTGCTCGCCACCCCGGGCGACTTTGACCCTCGCCTCGCGCCCGGCCTCGGCAAAGATGTCTTCCAGCTGCTTGGCCTGTGCGGCGCAATCTCCGTTACCGGAGGAGTCGTTGAGCACCACCGCGATCCAGCCCATCAGGCCGACGGCTGCTGGTGCTTGCGCCGGCCGGCGATCCGATCGCCCAGCGCAACGGCCGTCACCCAGACCACGGCTACCGCGTAGCCGGCAAGTACGTCACTGGGATAGTGCACCCCGAGGTACACCCGGGAGAAACCGATCAGCAGGATGAGCGCCAGCGACCAGAAGCCAAAGCCCGATCTTGAGAGCCAGGCTTCGGATCCGGGACGTGACCAGCACCGCCAGACCTCCCAGGATGCTGGCCGCGAAAAATGCATGGCCACTGGGAAAGCTGGCCGAAGCCGGGCAGGGGATAATCGAAGAAGGGAGCCGGCCGGGTCCGGGCGAAGCTCTGCTTGAGCAGGGCATTGAGCAATCCAGCGCCGGCCAGTGTGACTACTACCAGAAGCGCTCCCCGATGCCAGCCGTGAATCAGAAACGCCAGGGCCAGGCAGAGCCCGAGCGGAACCAGCCAGGAGGGGCCGCCGTAGCGACTGGCGGCAATCATGATCGGGGTGAGCCGGGGCGAGGCGTGAGAATGGATCGTGCGGCGAAACGCATCGTCCACCGCCGGCGTGACTCCGCCGACGATCTCCCGGCCCAGCCAGGAGAGGATCAGCAGGGCCAGGGCGGTGGCAATCAGCCCCGCGATCAGGGTCGCGGTGAGCAGCCGCTGCGACTCCACCGAGGTATTAGTTTGCGGCTTCATCGCGCAGGAGGATCACCATGCAGGTCGTGAGTTCCACCGGACGGAGCCGAGGCGGCATCACCGTGCTGGCGTTGCTTCTTATCATCATTGCCGTGATCGTCGCGGCGATTTTCTTGCTCCGCTACGTTCGTCAGCCGGCATGAGACGCTTGATCAGCTGAATCTGTCCGGTGTGATAGAGGTCATGGGCTGCCACACCATGGATCTCCTCCGCCGCGGTCCAGACTCCGCGGGGTGAGCGGACGGTCAGGGCAGCGGCGCCCAGCCCTGCAACAATCTCCCGGAGCTTTCGGTGCTCACTCTCCAGGAAGCTGACGTCGCGCTTCCAGGCGCTGCTGTCGGCCGGCTGCGGAATGTCCGGCCAGTTGCTCGGCTTTCGCTCGAAGGAGCCCACCGAATCGCCCGCCAGGCGGCGGCGCACGATGTACTTCCAGTAGGCGGCGTGGAGCGTGAGCTCCCAGATGTTGTGCCGGTTGGGCCCGGGCCTCCACAGCGCCTCCTCGGCGGTGAGCCCTCTGAGAGAGCCGCGTAGCGTGGTCCCGTGCCAGCTCTTCTGGTCGTAGGCCTGATCCATCACCCGCAGCAGTAGTGCGACCAGAGGATTGTGTGTGCTCAATTGAGGCCTCGGGTCGGCGCGCCGAAGCCAAATCCCTTCCCGATGGTGATCACCCATCCTGCCGGGTCAACGTCGTTGGCAAACCGGTGGGCCAGATCGAAGCGCAATGCCGGCACATCGGTTGATCGACTGGCTCCCAGCCTGAGACCAACGCCCGCGTCCCATCCGGTTCTGCGGGGCGAGCCCGAGTACCAGGCCCCTCCGTAGTCCACGAAACCGGCCAGGCCAATTCCCGCCTGGCCCCACAGGTCATCGACCATGGTGTAGCGGTATTCGGCGGTGGTGAAGAACGACCGGTCTCCAGTAAAGGAATGGCTGCCGAAGGCGCGCGGGCCGCTGCCGAGCCCCAGATCGAACTCCTCGCCCGGGACGGGATCTTCCAACCAGCCGCCCTCGAGGTGGAATACCGCGAGGTGCCGAGCCGCGGGTTGTAATACCACGGTGCCGCCGACCTGCACTGTCCCCGAATCGAGCCCGGCGGAGGTGAATAGCCCATCGGCAAAGCCATCGAGGTAGCCGAACCCACCAGGGATTCGGCTGCCCACTCGGGCGCTCACCTCCGGACCGAGACCATCTCGCTCATACCCGAACAGCCCGGGCGCAACCTGAAGCCCGATCCGGACGGTGGTCCCAACGTCAACGTCCTCTTCCCGGGCAAAGCCGGCAAAACCCTGGGTGACCAGAAACCTCGACCGATTCCAGATCACATAGGACCCTACCGCACCGGTGACCGTCTTGGGGAATGGCTCTCCGGAGGAGAATTGGAGGGTGTCGTCTCGCCGGATCTGTCCGGTTAGCCCGAGCCGGAGGTATCCCGTGGTGGCCGCTCGCAGGGCCCAGGCATAGGAGGCACGAGCAAGGCTGAACCGGCGGCTGAGCGTATCCCTGGCCAGGTCCTCTCCCTCAAAGAACCGGAGCACCCGGGCGTGGTCGTCCTCCAGGCTGAGCCGGAAGCCGTTGGCGGAAGTGGTCGCGAAGAATGGCCGCTCGATGGCAACCGCACCGAGCCGCCCATCCGACCGATTCTCGTATCCGAACTCGAGACCCACCGTGCCGGCAAAGAGGCGGCGGCGGCGGAAGCCCAGGGCGATACTGTTGCGGTCCGGATCGTTCCGATAGCGGATGGCCGCGCTGGAAGCAGTCCCGAGGAGATTGGTTTCGACCATCCCAAGGGTAAATGCCACCTCGCCTCCCGTGCTGCGGAAGCGCCAATCCAGCTGGGTGCTCCAGCCATCTTTGGTGAGCACCCGAAGCACCAGGCCCGAGTCGGTGCGCACCGAATCGATCTGCACCCGGCGGAAGATGCCCATCGCCCGCAGATTCCGCTCGGACTCGGCCACCAGAGCGGAGTCGTACAGCTGCCCTGGCCGCAGGAGAACCTCGCGGCGTATCACCGGTGCCCGGGTCTGGAAGTGTAGCTTGTTGCCCATTCGAGCCACCCAGCTTCGCTCATTGGGATCGAAAATATCCCGCCGAATCAGCTGCACCCGGTGGATCACCAGCGCGGAGTCGACCAGCGCGGAGTCGCCCGACGTAGCTGAATCGACGTTGGTTTGGGCGGTAAGGTTGAGCGGGCAGAGAAGCACCGCGACCGGCAGAAGGTGCCGAAAGCGCAACAGAACTCCAGGTGAAAACGCCGGCAGGACGAGCCGGAAGATAAAGGGTTGCTACTCCACCGCAGCTACGCTGCCGATGATGCGGTCGGGCTCGATACCGCTCTCCCCGAAGCACGGACTCCCGGAACTTGCCGGTTCGCACCAGCCAGCCCTGAAGTCCGGCCCGCTGGGCGCCGGCCACATCGGACCAGAGGTCGTCCCCAACCATTGCGGTGGCCCGGGAGGGACGGAGACCCAGACTCGCGAGCGCGGCCGCATAAAACGCCGAGCTCGGCTTCCCGGCCACCGTGAACTCTTTGCCCGGTGGCAAATTCGAGTGCCGCCACAAAGGGTCCGGCGTCGAGAGTGAGACGCTCGTCCTTGAGCCAGTAGCGGTCGCGCGAGAGCGCGATCGGCGGCAGCACCCGACATGATGTACTCGAATGCCTCCTGAAGAAGGTCAAAGGTCCAGCGTTCGGCCATGTCGCCCAGGAGTACCGCGTCTGGGGGCCCGGCGCCCCGGCGCCGGCCGAGGTGCCCCCGACCAGATCCAGGCCCTTCAGGTCCTCCAGCGCGGGCTCCGGGATGAACGGGGCGACTTTGGAGAACCCAGCCGCGCGGGCAGTCTCTGCACCCGCCAGCGTGGCCGTAAAGACCTCCGGCTCCGAGACATCGATGCCGTAGCCCGCCATCCGCCCGACGATTCCCGAGCGGGAGCGACTGGTGGTGTTGGTAACCAGGCGAAAGGGGATCTGTTGCTCGACGCAGCCGCCGCAGGGTCTCGACGGCTCCGGGTATGGCGGCGCCTCCGGCATACAGAGTCCCATCCAGGTCGAGCAGGTATGCCTGCGGTGTTTCCGGGCTCACAGTTCCGGCCAGACGACCTCCTTATATTCCCAGAATGATTCCCGTACCCCAGCTCCTGGCCCAGGCCGCGCTTCTTGCCCGGTTGGCCGCCCCGTCCCCCTACCCCTTCAGCGTTGGGGAAACCCTCCGCTACGAGGCCAAATTAGGCTACTTCGCGGTGGGCACTGCATCGGTCTCGGTGACCCGGATGGTGAAGGAGCGCGGGGCGGATGCATTCGAGTTCACCGCATCGGGCGAAGGCGGACCTCCCGGCTGGCGGGTTGCCTACGATCTGAATTCGCACGTGGGGGCGGCAGACTTTCATTCGCTACGGTTTCACCGGCGGCTGATGCAGGGCGGCAAGACCGAGGAGCACGGGTACATCATCATCCCCGACTCGGCCCGTTATCGGGAGGAAGGCGTTCCGGGCGAGTGGGTCGCCCCAGCCGAGCCGCTGGATGAACTGGCTTTCCTCTACTATCTCCGGGCCGCTCCGCTCAAGGTGGGCCGGAGCTACAGCCTGCAGCGCTATTTCAAGACGGGGTACAATCCCATTCAGGTGCGGGTCACCGGGCGGGAGCCGGTTGCCATGGCCGATGGCAGCAACGCCAACTGTCTGGCGGTGGAGGTGACCTCGCGGGGTCAGACGATGCGGGCCTGGTTCACCGACGACCAGCGGCGTCTCCCGGCCCAGCTGGAGCTGCCTTTGCCGTTTGGAAGCGTGACGCTGTCGCTTAGTGGGGCAGCAGGGCGGCGCGGCAGCGGGGCGGTAGAAACAACCTGCCCGCCGTGCCCTACCGCTGCCCCGCCCGACTCAATACCTTCCCAAATAGTTGTCGATCTCCCAGTGGCTCACCTGCAGGTTGTACTGCTGGACCTCCTCCCGCTTGGCCTCCAGGAACCGTTCGGTCAGATGCTCGCCTAGCGCTGCTTTGATGACGTCGTCCTTCTCGAACAGCTCCAGTGCCTCGTGCAGGTCCCGGGGCAGCTCATCGATCCGGTACTTTCTCCGGTCGCGATAGCTCATGGTGAAGATGTTGCGGCTGACCGGCTCCCGCGCCTCCAGCTTCCGCTCGATGCCGTCGAGACCCGCCGCCAGCTGAACCGTGAGCGCCAGATAGGGATTGCAGGACGGATCCGGCATCCGGAGCTCGCAGCGGGTGCCCAGCCCTCGCCGGTCCGGTATGCGCACCAGGGGCGAACGGTTGCGCATGGACCACGCCACGTTGACCGGCGCCTCGTAACCCGGCACCAGCCGCTTGTAGCTGTTGATCAGCGGATTGGTCACCGCGCAGAACCCTCGCGCGTGCTGCAGCAGCCCCTCGATGTAGCTCAAGCGCGGTGGAGGAGAGCTGATACTCCGCCTTGGGATCGAAGAACGCGTTCTCCTGGCCCCGAAAGAGCGACTGATGGGTGTGCATGCCGCTCCCGTTGATGCCTTCGATCGGCTTGGGCATGAACGACGCGATGTAGCCGAAGCGGCTGGCAACGTTGCGAACCACGAACTTGAAGGTGGTGAGATTGTCGGCCGTGGTGAGCGCATCGGCGTACCGGAAGTCGATCTCATGCTGGCCGGTCGCCACTTCGTGATGGGCCGCCTCCACCTCGAAGCCCATTTCGACCAGCTGCTCCACAATGACTCGCCGGATCTCCTCGCCCCGGTCGAGCGGACCCAGGTCGAAGTAGGCGGCAGAATCGTGGGTGATGGTGGTAGGAGATCCGTCCGCCGCCTTCTCGAACATGAAGAACTCGGCTTCGCAGCCGGCCATCATGGCAAAGCCGAGCTTCCGCGCCCGTTCGACCTGACGCTTGAGGGTGGTGCGGGGACAGCCGGCAAAGGGCTGCTCGTCCGGGGTGAAGATGTCGCAGAGCAGCCGGGCCACCCGGCCGCCCTCATCATCGTAGGGAAGGATCCGGAAGGTGTGGAGATCCGGCTTGAGCAGCATGTCGGACTCCTCGATCCGGACGAATCCCTCGATCGAGGAGCCGTCGAACATGATCTCGCCGTCCAGGGCCTTCTCGAACTGGCTGCGGGGCACCTCGACGTTCTTGTTCACGCCCAGGATGTCGGTGAACTGCAGCCGCAGAAAATCCACGCCGAAGCGCTGGGCCAGCTTGAGGACGTCGTCCTTTCCGGCGCCGCTCAGATCGCGCGGAAAGCCTTCGAGGGTAGGACGCTCGGTGGCGGTCGGGTGTCGCTGCGGTCGCTCGGGCATGCGTGAGCAGAGAGCGTGAACAGGTGAACAGTGAACGGTGAACGGGAAAGTAAGCGGTAACCGGTTAGCGGTAAGCGGTGGCTCGACCTGACTTACCCGCTTACCGCTTACCGTTTACGCTTCTCCTTCCATTACCGTCTCCACCTTCGGCATGACCTGTCCCTCCTGCGGCACAGCCGGCCAGCGGAAACTTCTGCAGCTCGTGCGGAGCCAGTCTCACGCCGCGAGCCTGCGCCGCCTGCCGCGCCGAGCTGTCGCCCCAGGCCCGTTTCTGCCATCGGTGTGGGCAGCCGGTGAGCGGCAGCGCGGCCTGCCACCGCCGCGTCCGAGCGCAGGGCGTGGATGGTTGCCGGAGCGCTCTGCCTGCTGCTGGTGGGCGGCATCGTGTACAAGGTGTCGAGCGCGTCGCCGCAGCCGGTGGCGCCGGACATGGCCAACGCCGGGAGCCGGCAGCGGCTCCGGGCCGGGCCCCGGACATCAGCAGCCTGAGTCCCCGCGAGCGGTTCGACCGGCTGTTCAACCGGATCATGCAGGCGGCCGAGCGGGGCGACTCGGTCAGGTGGCCCAGTTCACGCCGATGGCCTGGGCGCGTACGCAGCAGCTGGAAACCCGGGACGTCGACGCCCGATACCACGCAGCGGTCATTCATCTCCAGGTCGGGAGACATGCCCGCCGCCGCGGCCCTGGCCGACACCATCCTGACTGAGTCCCCCGGCCATCTGTTCGGATACGTCATCCGGGGCACGGCCGCGCGGATCCAGGGCGATCGTGCCGCCGAGGCTCGTGCCCAGCGCGAGTTTCTGGCTCACTATCAGAGCCGAAATGGACAAGAAGCGAGTGGAGTATCTCGAGCACGGGCCGGTGCTCGACGAGTTCAAGCAGGAGGCGGAAAAGGCGGAAGCGGTAAACGGTGAGGCGGTGAGACGGCGACTGCCTAGTCCACCGTTCGCCAGTTCTACCGTTCACCGTCTACCGCCATCTACAGGAGACCATGCCCAAGACCATCCATGTCGCCCACAGCCCGGATTCCGACGACGCGTTCATGTTCTACGCGCTGGCGGAAGGGAAGATCGAGACCGGCGACCTCCAATACGTCCACGAGCTGGCCGATATCGAGACCCTGAACCAGCGCGCCCTCCGGAAGGAGCTGGAAGTCACCGCGGTCTCGATCCACGCCTATGCCTATCTCTGGCGCGACTACGCCCTGCTGAGCTCCGGATCCTCGATGGGCGATGGGTATGGTCCCCGCCTGGTCTCCCGATCGCCCGCGCCCCAGGACCCCCGCGCCGCGCTCAACGGCGGCGGGTGGCCATCCCCGGCAAGCTGACCACGGCTAACCTGGCGCTCCAGCTCTATCAGCCGGCTGCGTGACCGAGGTGCTTCCCTTCGACCAGATCGAGGAAGCCGTCGAGCGGGGCGAGGTCGAGGTCGGACTCCTGATCCACGAGGGGCAGCTCACCTTCGGAGACAGCGGACTTCATCTCTGGGCCGATCTCGGCGCCTGGTGGTTGGAGGAGACCGGCCTTCCTCTGCCGCTTGGCGGCAACGCCGTTCGGCGTGACCTCGGCAGCCAGGTGATTCAGCAGATCGCCCGCGATCTCCGGGCGAGCATCGTGTACGGCCTGGAACATCGGGCCCCGGCGCTGGCCCACGCCAAACAGTTCAATCGCGGCATCGGAGACGAGCGAACCGACACCTTCGTCGGCATGTACGTCAATCAATGGACCGTGGACTACGGACCCCGCGGCCGCGCGGCCGTCCAGCTGCTCCTGGATCGCGCGTTCGAGAACGACCTGATCCCGGAGCGGGTGCAGGTGGAGTTTGTGGGGTAGTCCCAGTCCTCAGTCCTCAGTCCTCAGTCACAGACCCCAGACTCCAGACCATTCTTCAACTGAGGACTGGCGACTGTGGACCGGCGACTGCCCCAGTACCCCACACCGCGCTTTATAGCTAGCTTGTTTTCACCCTGATCCATTCTCAGCAGGCCTCGAACGGCACCAGGTCACACCACCTGGGCCCGAGAGGAGGAGTCTGTGTGCCCCTGATCGATGGGCCCACTACCCTGCTTGTGGTGGATGACGAGGAATCGATTCGTAACGCCCTGCGCAGCTTCCTGGTGCAGCAAGGGTACGAGGTTGCCATCGCCGCTACCGGCGAGGAGGCCCTAGGCATCCTCCAGCGGCAGAAGGTCACCGGCATGCTGCTCGATGTGAACATGCCGGGCATCAGCGGGGTCGAGCTGGTACCCCAGATCATCGAGCTGGAGCCCAGCATCGCCATCCTGATGCTCACTGCAGTCAATGACGCGACCAGTGCAGCTCTTTGCATGCAGCGCGGTGCATTCGATTACCTGATCAAGCCGATCGATCTGGGACATCTCAGCCGGGCCATACACCACGCCCTCCAGCGGCGGCATACCTACCTGGAAGGCCAGCAGATCAATCAATGGCTCAAGGATGAGGTCACAGCCCGGGTGGCCGAGCGGAGGCTGGAGCAGGCCAATCAGGAGCGGATCTCCGTAGCCACGCTGGAAGCCCTGGTGAACGCCCTGGAGGCCAAGGATCCCTACCTCCGGGGTCACTCGGCCCGGGTAGCCGACCTCTCCGCGATCGTTGCCGCTCAGATCGGGGCCACCGACGAGCAGATCGAGGCGGTCCGCACCGGCGGGCGCCTGCATGACATCGGCAAGATCGGTATCCGGGAGGAGATCCTCAACAAACAGGGGCCGCTCACCCCGACAGAGTACGAGCACGTCAAGCAGCACGTGACGGTGGGATCGCAAATTCTGGCGCCTCTGGTCCATCTCAAGGACGTTATCGGGCTCGTGCGCAGTCACCATGAACGTTGGGACGGCAAAGGTTATCCCGACCGTCTGGCCGGAGAGGCCATTCCCCTCGGTGCCCGCATAATCGGGGCGGTCGAGATCTACGATGCCATGACTACGGCCCGGCCCTATCAGGAAAAGATGAGCGCCGAAGCGGCGGTGGAACGCATGCGGGATCTGGTTGGAACAGTGCTTGATCCGGCGGTGCACCGGGCACTCGAGGCTGTCGTGTCTCATCGGCAGGCGCTCGTGTTCCTGGACGACGCCCGCGTCTGAACCCCGCGGTATGCCGCCCTTGCCGCCGCTCCGCAGCGGTTACCCGGTTCTGCCGTGAGTGGAGTGGACCTGATCCTCCTCGCCGCGGGCGCCATGCTCGCGGTTGTGTTGCTCACCATTCTGGCCTGGCTGCTCTACACCGCCTACCTCGACCGGGTCGAACGCCGGCTCGCCGCACGCAAGGGACTCTACCGGGACCTCGTTTCCCAACTCGCCACCCGGGACCGGGCACTGCTCGAGCCCACCATCAACCAGATGAGCACGTTGTACGACCTGGACGCCCTCGAAGCGGTGCTCGAGGAGCAGGCTCGCAGCGCGACCGGCCGGCCGGCGTGGTTGCTCGAGGTTTACGATCGGCTCGGCCTGGTCGATAAGTACATCGAGAAGCTTCGCACCGCGCGCAAATGGCGGGACCGCGCCTTTGCCGCCGAGCTGCTGGGACGGGTCGGCAGCGCCAAGGCGGTGCCCGCCCTGCTGGAGACGGTTCAGGCGACGCAAACTGAAGACGCCGACGTGCGGGAGATCGCGCTGCGGGCGCTGGCCCGGATAGCCGATCCTGACGCTGTGCAGTCGCTGGTCTTCGCGCTGGCCGAGGCCGAACCCTGGCTGGCCCCCCGTATCGCCGATATCCTGGCTCGTCATGGCGACGTCGTCGTCGAGCCGTTGCTTGCTCTGCTCGACGATTCGGACCGCCATACCGCGCGTGCCTGGGCCGCCAACGTGCTGGGTGAAGTCGGAGCCCAGGCCGCTGTTCCCGCCCTGATCCGCAGTCTGGACGACGCTGACGACGAGGTGCGGGCCAAGTCGGCTACGGCACTGGGCCGGCTGGGAGACCAGCGGGCGCTTCAGCCGCTGCTGGATCACCTTCTCACCGATCCGGCACCCTTTGTCCGGGTCCGCATCGCAGCGACCCTGGGTCAGTTCGGCGGGCCCGAGGTGGTGAATCGCCTGGTGCGAACCCTGGGCGATCCCGCGTGGTGGGTTCGCTTGCGCGGAGTCGAGGCGCTGGAGCAGATCGGGCCGTCCGCCGAGGGCCCGCTCATGGTCGCGCTGGGCGACACCGACCCTCAGATCCGCCAACAGGCTGCCATATCACTCGAGCGGTTGGGCGTGCCCACAGCCTTGCTCCGCCGAATCGAGCAGAACGAAGGAGCAGAGCAGGCCGCGGATACATTGAGCCGGCTGGCCTCGGCGGGCACCCGAGAGCTGCTGACCGAGCTTCTCCTTCATCCCTCCCCGGTGGTACGGCGAGCGGTGATCAAGGCCGTTTGCGAATCTCACCGGCGCGACCTTGGCCCCGAGCTGATCAGGGTTGCGTCGGCTGACCCGGAACCGGCGATACGCGCCTCGGCATTGGAGGCGATTCGGGCACTCCGGGCAGGAGGGTCGCTCCCGGTGGCCCTCTCTGGAGTGAGAGACCCCAACACCGATGTCCGGATTGCGGCCATCCGGCTGATCGGCGAAAGCGGGGATGGCAGCGCGCTGGATATCCTCAGGCAGCAAACGAACGATCCTGATCCCTCGATTCGAACCCCTGCCGTTGCCGCTTTGGTCACCATCGGCGGCACCGCGGCAGAGCCCGAGCTCCTCAGATTGCTGCGCGATGCCGATCCCACGGTACGCTCGGCCGCGGCACTCGCGGCGGGCCGATCTGGAGCTCGCGGATTGGTGCCGCCCTTGTCCGAGCTCCTGAGCGATCCCGAGCGTGAGGTGCATCTGGCGGCAGCCCATTCGCTCGGGCTGCTGGGTGACCGCGCGGCGGTTCCGCTGCTGCTGGCAGCCTGGGACCAAGCCGGGCCTGACTTGCGGGACGGCATTGCCCGGGCAATCAGCCGTCTGGACAGTGCCAGTTTGGGCGAGCTCATCGCCCGATTGATCCAGCACGACGATCCCGAGAGCAGGCTCGTGCTGGCCCGCAACCTCGGCCGGATCCGCTGGCACAATGGGGTCCAGCATGTGATGCGACTGGCAGCCGATCCTGACCCTGAGGTTCGGACGGCAGCCATCCAGGCGCTCGGCCGGTGCGACCGGAGAACTTCACCGCCTCCGGAACAGCTGACTGAAACAGTGAGCTCGGCCCTGCGCGACCCGGTGGCACCAGTTCGGGCCGCCGCCATCGACCTTTGCGCCCGGCTCGGTCTGGGGGAACAGAGCCGGCAGCTCACCGCGCTGCTTCAGGGAGACCCTGCCGAACTGGTGAGAGAACGGGCGGCGCTCGCCATCGGTCTCCTGAGAAGCCCGGGAGGTGAGGCTGTGCTCACAGCTGCAGCGCGGAGGAATGAGCCGGCGAGTGTCAGGACAGCAGCAATTCTCGCGGCCGGCGCGTATGACCGCGGCAGCCTGGTTGTGCTGGCGCTGGAGATGTCGGATCAGGCTTCCGTGCGAGAGCTGCTGCGCGAGCGTATCAAGCACGACCCATGGTACCGGCTGCTCAGCCGAAGGCTGCCCCGCACCAGTGATGTCGAGCTTCGTGCGCTGGCAGCGGAGTCTCCTGCCCAGTCACAAGTCTCTCTGGCGGACGGGCTCCGTGGCGTGCTCGATCCGAGTGAGCGGGTGCGATTGATTGGCGGACTCCGCACGTTCCAGGGTGAGCACAGCCGAAGTGCCTTGCTTCAGCTGGTGCGAGGCGACCCCAATGCCGAAGTCCGGACCGCCGCCCTGAGCTCGATCGGCGAGCTGCTCGACCCGGATGAGCTGCTCAGCTTTGGAGGTCGCGCACTGGGCGATCCCAGCATGATGGTCCGCCGCGCTGCGGTGGGTCTCTTCGCGCGGGTTCCTGCCTCCCGTGCATTTCCCCGCCTGATTCAGGCCCTGAAGCCTGATGACGATGCCGCCGTGCTCGCGGCGGTAGGTGCGCTGGCCGGGGAGCACTTCTCCGATTTCCGCGACATGGCCCTGGCTCCCCTGGAAACCAGCCGGATAGTGCTGATTACCCGGATCGCGCGGTATATCCATCACCCCGAGGTTCCGACGCTGCTGAGCTCGCTTTCCCGCAGTGCTGCTCCGGAGGTACGGGAATCGGTGGCTGAGGTTTGGGTGCACCGGCCGGATTCGGCCGAACCGTTGGCGTTGGAAACCCTCTCCGCCGACCCGGTGCTTTCGGTCCGGCGCATTGTCGTCGGGGCGGTGGTTGCAGCCGAGCGCTACGAGCTGCTGGATCGGATGCGGCAGGACCCCGAGCCCGAGGTTCGACGAGAGATTGCCCTGAAGCTGGGCTCCGCCAGTCCGGTCGGACCCGAAGGGCTGGTGGTGCTGGAGCACCTCGAGTCCGACAGCGACATGGCGATCCGGGCCGCGGCGCACATTGGCCGGCTGCTCCAAGGTGTTCCCGTCCCCTTACCACCGGATCTCGACACCCGCGTGGCCGCCGATGCGGTTCGCCAAGGGGCCGAGCTTGGTTCGCTGCGCCACGTTGCCCGCACCGCCCCGTCGGAGGACCGGCGCCTCTCTGCGGGGCTTGCTCTGGCCCTGATTCAGGACGATGTCGCCCATGAGGTGGCCCGGTCCGATCCGGCGCCTGCGGTGCGTCATCGCGTGGCCGGCGCGCTCGAGCTGTCCCTGGCCAACCTCGCGGGAGGCGCGCCGTGATCAGCACGCTGGCCTATGTACTGATCGCGCTGGTCCTCTCCATCCAGCCACTGTTCCTGGCGTACTTCGTTCTCTACAACACTTACACCTTGTGGCTCATCGCGCTGTCCGCCCGTGAGGTCCGTCGGCGAGTGGCGGGACACTTCATTGAAGACCTCGACCTGATCGATAAGGCCGATCTGACCAAGCCGCTCACCATGATCGTCCCGGCCTACAACGAGGAAGTGCCGATCGTCGACACGGTGACCGGCCTGATCAACTGCGACTATCCTCGCTTCGAGATCGTGGTGGTGAATGACGGGTCGTCCGACCTGACCCTGGAGCGGCTCAAGACCGCCTTTCAGCTGCGCCGGACTGACGCACCCTACCGTCCGGCGATCACCACAGCCCCGGTACGGGCCATGTACCGGGCCACCATTCCCCTTCCGGCTCAGGTGATGCAGCTGATCGTGATCGACAAGGAGAACGGCGGAAAGGCCGACGCCCTGAATGCCGGCATCAATGCTTCTACCACGCCGTACTTCGTCTCGCTCGATGCCGATTCGATTCTGGATCAGCGCGCGCTCAAGGAGCTGATGCGCGTCATTCAGGAGGATCCCAGGGTGGTGGCCGTGGGCGGACAGGTGGCGATCGCCAATGGCTGCACGGTGCGCAACAGCCACGTGGTGGAAGTGGGGCTGCCCGCCCGGTCACTTCCGCGTTTTCAAATGGTGGAATATCTCCGTTCCTTTACCGCGGCTCGCACCGGTCTCGACCGGATGCACGCCATTCTGATCCTGAGCGGCGTCTTTGCCGTGTTCGAAAAGGACACCGTGATCCGGGCCGGAGGATATCTCACTCCCTACCTGCGGCACCGTCTGGTCGAGGAGTATGTGGGAACCGGTCTCGGCACCGTGTGCGAAGACATGGAGATCATCGTGCGGTTGCACCGCTTCGTCCTGGACAAGCTGCACGACCGGCGCATTGCTTTCCTTCCCCACCCGGTGGCCTGGACCGAGGTCCCCGAAAGCTTCGAATCGCTCCGCAAACAGCGGGGGCGCTGGTATCGCGGACTCCGCGAGTCCTTGCGGTATCACCGCGCCATGCTTTGGCAGTCCAAATTCGGCCGGATCGGCTGGTTCGCGCTCCCGGCGTTCTGGCTGTTCGAGTACTACGGCCCGCTGGTCGAGATTGTAGGCTATGCCTGCATCCTGTTCCTCTTCGTGATGCAGTGGATGACCGGCCTGCAGCTGTTCGGCACCGAGTACCTGCTGGCATTTCTCCTCGCCTCGCTCGGCTACGGGATACTGGTCAACGTCCTTTCCGTTCTGGTGGGCGCCTGGCGTTTTCGCTATGGCCTGGCTGACCGGCTCCAGCGCCATCTGCTTCCCTTCAGCCGCCGCGGCGAGGTCCTGATCCTCCTGCTGTATGCCGTGCTGGAAAATCTGGGCTACCGCCAGCTCACCCTGTACTGGAGGCTGCGAGGCCTGTGGGACGCGTGGCGGGGCAAGACCGGTTGGGAGAAGTTCGGCCGGGTCGGCTTTCGGCCCGGAGAGGCAGCGGCACATGGCTAATGCCGCCCAGCCCCGCATTCTGCTGGTGGACGACGATCCCGACATGGTGCGCCTGGTGCGGCACGTCTTGGCGGCCAATGGTCTCGGCCCGGCGGCCGAGGTGAGGACCGGCCGCGAAGCCCTGCTTTCGCTGAAGGACGTGGACATCGTCCTGCTGGATCAACAGCTGCCGGATACCAGGGGTTTGGATGTGCTCGCCGCCATTCGCGCCCAACCTTCACCTCCGGCCGTCATTCTGGTAACCGCACACGGCAACGAGGCCTTTGCCGCATCCGCCCTCCGTCTTGGTGCGGACGACTACCTGGCGAAGGACTCCGCTTTGGCCGAGTTGCTGCCCCAGATCCTGGAACGGGTCCGTCGCAATCGGGAGCTGAGCAAGGCATTGGCGGCGGCCGAGCAGGACCTGGTGCGGGCGGAGCGGCTGGCCGCCGTAGGTGAGATGAGCGTCACCCTCCACCATGAGATCAACAACCCGCTGATGGCGGCATTTGCCCACGTGGATCTCTTACTGGCCGATCTGGAGGGAGACATCGAGCAGCGGCGCCAGGGGCTGGAGAGCATCCGCCACGCCCTCAGCCGAGTCCGGGACATCCTGCAACGCATCGGCGAGCTGCGCGAAGCACGAAGCAAAGAGTATCTGGCGGGCGTTCGCATGCTCGATCTATCGCGGTCGGCCGATGCGCCGCGGGCGGAGGATCGGGGTGAAGCCGTGATCTTCCTGCCCGACGAGGATCTCGCCCGGGTCACCTCGCTCCTGCTCCGCGATGCCGGATTTCAGGTGCACCGGGCAACTTCTCTGTCCGATCTCGAGAACGCAGCGGCTCGGATGGGCGTGTCACTGGTAGTGGTCGCTGGGAGCGGCAGTACGCCAGGAGCGAGCCCGTTAGGGGGATTTGCCCCTGCGTCAGACCGGGAGTATCTGCTGGTGGCATTGGTGAGGGGTGAGGGCACGGCGGCGCGGGACGGCGGCGCCGATCACATCGTTCGCCTGCCCTTCGACCCCGGAACTTTTACAGCGGAGATCCTGCGCCGGCTCGCTCCAGTTTTGCCTGCTGATACGCCATCCCCTTGAGCCGAATGACCCGCTGTTGAATCGGCGGGTGCGAAACCATCACATCGGCCAGCAGCCCCTCCCTGGAAGCGAGAGCCGTCGGAGCGGGATCCACGATGCACAGATGCGCGGCGCCCTGCGTAATCGCGCGGGTAGGCTCGATGGCCGACGCCAGCTTCTCCAAGGCCGTCGCCAGCGCCATCGGATTCCGGGTGAACTGAGACCCGCTGGCGTCGGCCAGGTACTCCCGCTTCCGGCTCACCGCCATCGCGAGCAGCCGGGATACTACCGGCGCAATCACCAGGGTCAGCAGCCAGAGCGCCAGGATTACCAGGGCCAAGGGATTCGAGCCCTTGCTGCTGCCCCGCTGCCCACCCGCTCCGCTGCCCCGCCGGATCGCTCCCCGCCCCAGCATCCGTCCCATGCCGTCAGACATGAGAGCAATGGCGCCCACCATCCCGGCCAGAAGCGTCATCAGCCTGATATCCAGGTTGCGGATGTGGGCCATTTCATGGGCCACGACCGCCTGCAGCTCATCCCGGGACAGCAGGTTCAGCAGCCCCTCGGTCACCGCCACGCTCGCGGTTGCAGCGTCGTGCCCGGTCGCGAAGGCGTTAGGGTCCGGATCGGGCACGATCCAGATTTTCGGTCGGGGCAAACCCGAGGCGATCGCCATCTCCTCCACCACGTTCACCAGCTGCTTTTGCTGCGGTGTGGCCGGCTCGATCAGCTCCCAGGCGCCGGTGGACCAGAGCACGCGGTTGGGGCCATTGTGCCAGGCGTGCCAGCAGATGCCGGCGGCGGCAAGGGTACTGAAGATGCCGATGAAGGGAACGACGTGGTGGTACTCGGAAGGACCAGCGTTACTGGTCAGCAGGTAGAAGCCGAGGTCTCCGCCGAAGCCCACCCAGGCGAAGAACAGCACAAACCCGATGATCAGCCAGCGCGAACGGCGTCGATTGGCCTCCTGTTGGGCAAAGAGATTGACGTCCTCGCTCACGAAGCCGGTTTGTTCAGCGACAGGTCTACCACCGGGACCGCTCGCTCCCCGGCATCCTCGATCTCCCACAGCTCGGCCGGAGAAGCCTTGGCCATGCCGGCGATGAGGTTGGTGGGAAATTGCATCTGCTTGGTGTTGTATTGAGTGGCGACGTCGTTGTAGAGCTGGCGAGCAAACCCGATCTTGTTCTCGGTACTGGTCAGCTCTTCCTGAAGCACGGCCACGTTGCCGGTAGCCTTGAGGTCGGGATAGGCCTCGGTCAGCGCGAACAGCCGGCCCAGAGCCTGGGTCAACTCTCCTTCCGCCTGGGCCGTCTGCCGCACCCCGGTCGCGCTCACCGCCCGGTTCCTGGCGGAGATCACCGCATCGAGCGTAGAGCGCTCGAAGTCCATTGCTCCTTTGACGGTGTTTACCAGGTTGGGGATCAGGTCGTGGCGCCGCTTGAGCTGCACATCGATCTGCTTCCAGGCATTGATCACCTGGTTCTTCAACGAGACCAGGCCGTTGTAGGCGCCGATCACCCACAACACCAGTGCCGCCAGGACGACCAGCAGGACGACCGTGCTCATGTCTGATTCCCTATCGGGGTGAGAGTGTCTATTCGGCCCTTTCGCTGCCCAGTGCCGGCTGGTCGAATATCTCCGAATCGGCCAGGGTTGAGCTCCAGGCCGCTGCCTCCATCCCAGACAGCTCGGGAGGATTCTGAGGGCCGATTTCGAGACCGATGACTGACGCCAGCGCCTGACGCAGCGCCTCGGCGATGACGGTGGGATCGCGGTTCAACCGAAGCGCGGGATGCTGCTCGTCCATCAGGACCTCCACCCCCGGCGCGACCGGGATTCGGCGGCAGGTGGATCCGGCGGAGCTCAGACCTTCTACCGGAGCCAGCCAGGCCATGACCGCCCGGCCCACTCTTCCCCGGCCGGTGCCGGGCGTCCTGAGCAGCGGCAGCTGATCGGGCGGTGGCAGCCCGGGCCCCAGCGCGCTGGCGGCACGGCGCTCGATCAGGTCGCCGGTCATCCCGGCAAACTCCTTCAGCATGGCGTCCAGTGTCGCCCCCTCCATCTGCCGCAGCTTTATGGCCAGGACCTGCAGCAGGTGACGGTAGGAGTAGACGGCGGCAGTGCCCCGACCATCGGGAGGGCTGACCAGTCCTCGCGCCACATAGAATCGAATGGTGCGTTCGCTGGGGCGGGCTCGGGCGGCGGCGTTGACCGGCACCACTCCGGAGGCGTCAAGGATGCCCCCGGCGAGCGCTGCCAGATCCCGTAATCCCCAGGGCGCCAGCGCCCGGTATTCCCTCAGTGTGGTGAGCGGGTCAGGGGGCGCGTGAGTAGCAGGATTCATGGATTCCCGTTTCCCTCCCGGATGTCGGAGTCGGGCTCGAAGTCGGCCAGCACCGCGCTGACGGTGGTCATCAGGGTGTCCAGGCTGAAGGGCTTATGAAGTACCGGGCAGCCGGCCAGTTCGACGGGCCAGTCCGGCTGGGGCGGCAGAGGATCTCCACTCATCAGGATCACCCGGCCCAGTAGCCGGGGCCACTGTCGAATGATGGCCAGGAAGAAAGCGTCTCCGGAGATCTGCGGGAGTCGGAGATCGAGCAGCACCACGTCGAAACTGGTTTCTCCCAGCACCTGGTACGCGGAGTTTGGATCGCCGACCGACACTACCTCATAGTGATGGCCGCGGAGCGCGCGCTCCAGAGTTCGGCGGACGCCCGGCTCGTCGTCGATGATCAGGACCCGGTACTGGTTCACGATGCGGCCTGGGTCATCGGCTTGAGATACCGATCGGTCACGGTCATCAGCGCCTCTTCGGTCGAGAGCGAGACCCGGAGCTCTCCGGCAGTCACTCCGAACACCGCGCGCAAATGCATCTGCAGGGTTTTGGTCTTGCTATAACCTAACTTGAGCGCCACGTCTTCGACGGTATACCCCGGGTCCAGCAGCAGGCGGTGGGCATACAGCAACCGGGTCAATACCATCACCGTCCGGGGCGAAGGTAATCCTACCTTGGTAAACCACCGCTCGCAGGTTCGCCGGGTGAGTTGAGCGCGCTCGGCCAGAGCCGTGACCGTCGGCGCCTCGTCTCCGGCGTGCAGCATTGCCTCCAGAGCGCGGAGCAGCTCGTGAGGAAGTTGCTGGAGGGCCCCTCCCAAAGCCTGCATCACCTGCTGTGAGGCGGATTGTTCCAGCTCTGCCTGGAGTCGCGCTTCGGAGCGACGCGGGTGCGTCTTCGAAACGATGGAACACCACCCGACGGATTCCGGAGCGACCCAGCTGAAGCAGCACGGATGCAGTGGCGGGAGCGAGTTCAGTGTAGACCAGGAGGGGCAAGGAGGGGAAGAGCAGTCGCAGCCGTTCGATGCCGTGGGCCCGGGCCTGACCACCCAGAAGCGGATCCACCACCGCCATTTCGACCGGCTTGGCCCGAATGGTGTCGACCACGTCGGGCCAGCCAATCCCCGCTACCCATTGATAGCGGTCTGGATCAACCGAGCGAAGTCGGATCAAGCGTTCGGGAGGAACTGCTGCCAGGAGCAAATGTCGCAAATCGGCCCCTATTTGTCGCAAATGGGCCCTAATAACACCAAACAGGCCACCCCAGATTGGCGCTGCACCCCCGCTCCAAGCACCAACGCCATCTGAAAGGGACCTTACATGTCTCGCTCCAAGACTTACGGCCTGGCACTCGCCTTGATCGCGTCCGCCGCCCTGAGCACCGCTTGCACCCGCAGCGACACAACTGGTCCCTCTGACCAGACCCAGGCTTCCTCCAGGAAGGCCAGGGCCAAACAACTGAATTTGGGGGATGGGCCTAATCGGGCTGCCGCTGCCCTTGAAGCTCGCATCATTGAAGAGCCTCAGCCGACGCGTACACCCGCAGCTCCATTCTCGATCTCCCGAAGTGGAGCCGCATTCGTCGAAGCGGATTGGGCTGAGCTGCTGCAGGCGTCTCTGCGGCCTCGCTAAGCCTGCGAATCGCATCCTCGATTTTGAAGTACCAGGCGTTGAGCTTGTGTTGTTCCGCGAGTTGCAACGCCGTGGCAAAGAAGATCTGCAGCGCGCTTGGTCTGGCCGAATCGGGCCAGACCGATGCCCAGCTTGTAGTTGTAGTCCACCGTCATGCTGGGGGACATGGAATCGCGCTGCGCCTGCACCACCGCGCGCCAGCGCTCGAAGGCCACCCGGTTGCCGACCAGGCCTCCAGGCTCATGAGCTCAAGGAGCGGCATTGATCCGGACCAGACACGCGGGCTTGTGAGCTGGCCACGATTTCGAACGCAATTCGGGCGACGTCGTAGGCCCCAATCTCGACAACCCCAGCGCCAGATCGCCGAGGATGCGCATCCGCTCGACCGGATCGTCGGTGAGCTGGAAGGCGCGATAATGAGCTTCCAGGCTCTCGAGACGGAGCCTTGGAGGCCGTAGAGCACGCCCGGCTCGGCGTAGGCAAGGCCCTGGACTTAGGTAGACCAAGTTCGGTTGCTTCCTTCAGCACGGTGTCGAGAAGGTCGCGGGCAGCCGGAAGTTTCCCTGGCCCGTGGAGCATTGACCACGGCCAAGCCGTCCCCGAAGCAGCGACGCTGGCTCGCCGACGGTGGCCGCGCTCTCTTCGGCGGCAGCGTAGCACCGGGTGGCCGCACTCCCAGCGAGCCAGCTGCCGATTGAGCCTTCCCGCAAACAGGGCATAGGCTGCAAAGTCGCTGGCGGAAATCCGCTCGCCCTGCGCCCGAGCCGCCAGGCTCAGCACCTCCAGACTCTCCTCCAGCCGCGCGTCATGTTCCAGGAAGTAGGCGTACGCAATGAGGTTCTTCCAGAGGCTGGGCTGCATCCGCCCGGCGGCTGGAATTGTCCCCACCACTCCGGCCAGATGCGCGGATTCGGGTGCGTCAGGGGGCAGGTCGCTCACGTGCCGCCGCACGGCTTCGAGCTGCCAGCGGTAGGCTTCGATGTTTCGGGATCGGTGGAGAGCAGCAGCAGCTTGTCTACCAGGCGGGCAACGACGTACGCCCCCAGCGCAAGGCGAGCGGAGCCGTCATCGGCCTGCTCTCGCTGCACCCGGGCGCGCTCGAGGAAGGGCTCGTGCGTCAGAATGTCCGAAGACGACTCGACCTCACCGAACAGCCGCTGAGGCGTATACAAGGCGTTTCCTTCCGTGTTCTGCTGAGCCCTCGGGGGTACAGCTAGTATCGCGGCCCTGGGCGGGCCACACAAGGGCCAACGTTTGCATGGGCATACGGTCCGCCCTTTGCCGCCTCGCATCGCACAAAAAAGGTGCCGTTGGAGAGGAGTCGCGCCTATTCTGGGCTCATGAAACGAGGCTTCACCCTTCCGGAATTACTGCTGGTCCTTGCAGTGGCCGGCATCCTCATGGGCATTGCCATTCCCCAGCTCTCCCAAGCCTGGGATCGGGTTCAGGTCGAGGCCGCGGCGTCTCATCTGGTTGCCGCTCACCAGCGTGCCCGCATCATGGCCATCGCGCGTGGACTGACGCTTACGCTCACCATCGACTCGGCAGCGCTCACCATCACACCGCGTTCCGAAACCGTTGCGCTATGGGCAGAACCTGGTCCATCGCTTTTCGATGTGTCCCTCGCAGGCCCAGCTCGGCAGGTCACGTTTTCACCGGAAGGATTCACCCTGGGGCTCTCCAATGCCTCGCTGCACCTCGTGCGCGGGTCGGCCACTCGCACGGTGGTGTTCTCCCGGTTGGGAAGAGTGAAGGTCGTGAGATAGCGCTGAACGCAGGGAGGGCAGACGGCCCCTTCGGCGGGCGGCGGGCCCGGACGCCAGCATGGATCCGGGCCAGTTATCTCCGCTTCAACCGGCGCCGCTATTCGAAAGAGGAGATCCACGTGCAATCTCGATTCCGTCATACTGGCATACAGCGATCAGCCCGAGCCCCATCAGCCGTCCTCCAGCCGGTACTTACGAACTTTGTTGAGCAGTGTGGAGCGGGATATACCGAGAATGAGGGCAGCCCGGCGCTTGTTTCCGGCGGTATGGCGCAGGACAAGCGAGAGGTGGCGCCGCTCTGCTGCCTCGAGAGAGTCCGGCTCGGCCACGCCGGGCCAGCTCAGCGCCTGCCGCAGGGCATCTCGGTCTATGCTCGGGCTGCTTCAAATCCACCAGCACCAGATCCACCTCGCCATCCAGCTGCGCTGCCGCGCTGCCCGCACTGTCGGCAGCCAGCGTGGTATAACCCCCGCCTCGCAGGAGAGAGACGAGCTGCTCCCGGGCTCGGGGTCACGGTGCAACACCAGGATGGTCATGGCTTTCATGTGGAGAAGAATAGCTCCCATAAAACGGAACGGCCGTCTAGTCGTGGCTAGACGGCCGTCCCCACATGGACTACCCAAGGTCGGGGCATTACTGCCGCCGTTCTTCTCTCACCTGCCACCGGTTGGCTGATTCGCCGCTCGGGAGGGCGCGGTGAAGCCTTGGCTTCGATCCCCAGGCCGGATGGCCATCCCACCTGGTTCGTCTATGCGAGCGCTGCGAGTCGGATCGGGTCGCGGACCGACCCTTCGCACTGCACCCCGAGGCGCTAGATCGGGGCGGATGAAGCACGCGACTGGCTTCACCTGTTCGAGCCGGAGTGATCACCAGGATCAACGAGTGCCTGAGCCCTTGGTTGCGTCGGCGCTCTCCCCTGATATCCCGCTCGAACCCGCCTCCAAGCCGCCGCTGAAACACGGGGTCCCAGCACGTATCCTGTAAGCGCGTGGCACTAAGATAGGCACCCGCGAAATGCCGCAAGTGCCTATATTTCTTCGGGTTACGGCATTTGACGGTGGAACGGATGTGGAAACCTAACCACTCGCGGCAACGCGTACCATACCCGGCTCCATCCACAGAATGTGGACATGTGAATCCACATTCTTCGTGGCTTACCCGGCGAGGGCCCGGCGCTGACTCCGAGGGGCAGAACCTGGATGCCCATGGTGCCCGAGAAACTCGCGCAGCACATGCTCGTATCTTCGCATGGCGCCCTGGACCTTGGTCGCGCGGTCGTTGCCGTAGCCCCGTACCCGTCTCGCCCTCACCCGGCTTGCTCATGGCGGCAAACTCGGTCTCGCAGCGTGCCCAGAGCCTGGGCTGAGATGGTCCATGGCTTCAACCAGCTCCTGGCGCCGCTCCACCTTGACCGGCTGATCACCTCGGTGCGCTTGACTGCCTTCCGAGTCGGCGGAACCGTGCGACCGGACGGGCGCAGGCCTCGTGCATCTGCCTGCGCCCGGGAAAGCAGCGAGGGTCCGGAGGCCTGCCGGTAATCCCGCTGCAGCCGTGCGGCTGCGCCGTCGACGGTGATCAGTGAATCGCGGAGGACCAGAAGCGGCATCGCGCAGCGAGGCCCGGGCGGAGTCGAGTGGAGGCGCGGGAACGAAGCACCGTCTGCGCCGCCAGTCGCTCGGTCCGCCCAGCATAGCCAACACCAGCAGCCCAACCGTTCGTCTCACGATTCCATCCCCACTTCGATATAGCGGTAGTTCGGCTCGCCTTCGAGCGACGAGAACAGGCAGCCTGCCGAGCCGGCGGCAAACCAGCCCGCCACCAGCGGACGGGGAAGGTCGAGCTCCTGGATGATGGGCCCGAGCCAGCGGCGCAGGTGCCGAATCTCGGGTGCGCGCCGGCCCAGCAGAGCCAGCAGGGCTCCGGCCCCGGCGGTGGCGCGAAGGAAGTGGGCCAGCCCGTGGGCCCGCTGGGTGAACTCGACCGCCTTGACTCCCGGCTCATCGAACAGAATGGCGCCCTCGAACACATCCATGGGCGGGGCATCCAGCCGGGGGCCCAGATAGACGTAGCGCCGGCCGTCCTGGGACTTTGCGCTCGATCACGGCGGCAGCCGTCTCGCTGGTGAGCCGGGCCGCATGGAGCAGGTCGTCATCCTGAAGGATTCCGACCGCGCCGGTCCACTCCAGCGCGGCCAGCGCGGTCTCCACCGGGCACCCCAGCGCGTCGTCGAAGGCGAGCAGCCGGGGCGCCTCACCCGCCCGAAGCACGAAGTGGGACAGGCCTTCGGCCCGATCGGTGAAGGTGCGGACGACGAGGGTTTGAGGAGAGGCCATGAGAAGAAATATAGCGGCTTAACGGCGACCAGCTCCGACTTGGGCTCCACCTTCACGATCCAGAGGCCGGAGTTGATGTCGGGCACGTAGATCAATCCGTTCCGGTAGATCGCTCCCCAGGCGTTCGGGGCGTTGGGAACCACACCGTCGCCGTCGCCGGTGACCACGTGGGCGATCTCGCGGCCCTGCCGCAGGAGGTCGCCCCGAAGCTCGCCCGAGATATCGAGCACCCGAAGGCCGCCCTGGTAGTCGCCCAGGTACAGCGTATCGCCGGCCACCCAGACGTTGTGGCTCCCGCCGTCCTTCGGCTCGTAGTAGGCCACTTCCTCGGGGGCGTTCCAGATTCGACACGTCGATCACATGGAGCCGGCCGTAAGCCCGGCCCAGACCCACGACCCCACCGCCCTCGGTCGGGCGTGGCGTGGCGGAAAAGACCTCGTCACCCACGAAGACGTACTTGCCGGCCCGCCAGGCGGTGTGGGTCCCCCGAATGAAGCCGGGACCGCCGACCGCTTCGACCTCGCGATACAGCGCGTTCAGATCGTACTTGTACTGAGACACCAGCTGCGGGTTCTCCGGGCTGCCCTGCTTGATCCCGTTGCCGACGTCGAGGATCACCAGGCCTTCATTCCAGTAGCTCAGATAGGCCAGGCCATCCTTCACGTCGATGTCGTGGAGGAAGTTGCCGGCCTCGTCCGGGCGGGTTTGCCAGCGCGCCACCTGGCTGCGGCTTGTAGGGATCGCGGATGTCGATGACCCGGAGCGAGCCGGTGGCGTCATCGGTCAGATAGACGTGCCCCCGGTAGATGAACGTGCTGTGCACCCCACCGGTGACCGTCTCGGTGAACTCGGCGATCGGTTTGGGATGGGCCGGATCCTCGAAGGAGAGGATCACGATGCCGTTCTTCCGGGTGGAGGCGCCCTCCCGGGTGAGCACGCCGTACTTCCCGTCCTCCGTGGTCATGACGTCGTTGATGGTGCGAGCATCCACCACCACCGAGTCGGTGATCGACCGGCGCGGCCGGGTTGGCTCACATCGACGGCGTAGATCCGATCCCCGATGGTGCTGAGGTAGCCGTGCCGGCCGTCGGGATGGAGCCAGAACTCGGCGGCCTGGAAGCTTGCAGCGGAAGCCGGCCAACCAGCGTCGCGGGCCGGCGCACGTCGCGGGGCCGGACCTCGACCGTGGCTTCGGCCATCTTGCCCGGCAAAGCTGGCGGTCACCCGATAGCTGCCGGGCACGTCGGCCACGAAGATGCCGGCCGGATCGATCTTGCCCGTTGCCCGGGCTGAGCTCCCACTCCGGCATGATGTCGGCCAAACCGGCGCCCGCCCTGGTCCCGGGCTCTGGAAGTGAAGTCGAACCACTTCACCGGTTCGAGCCGTGGCCATCTCCGGCTCGATCTGCAGCGACACGACCGGATTCGGAGCGACCGTCGATGGTCTGAGACCGGTTGGCGCTGTCCGGCTCGCGCCGTGATCGTGGCCCGCCCGGGGCGCCCGGCGGTCAGCCGCCCGGTAGCCGGACCACCGACGACCACCCGGGATGTGTCCGACTTCCAGAGCACCTCGTCGTAGCGCCGGTCGTTGTTGGCGGCGTAGGGCGTGGCCTCGAGCGTGAGCGATTGTCCCTCGTAAAGCCGGGAGACCTCGCGGTCGAACGAGAGCTTGGCCGCCGGCTGCGGGAGAACGGTCACCCGGGCAAACCCGGCTGCCGGCGCGCCGCCTGATCTGCGGCTGACCAGGGCGCTCACTGTCAGGGTCCCGGTCGATCCGCCGGTGACCAGCCCGGTGGAGTCCACCTTCCCCTCGAAGTGGCCACCCGATTGGAACCACCGGACCGTGATGTCTTGCACCGGGCGTCCGGCGGAGTCTCGCGCGCTGGCTTTGAGCCGCACCGTATCGCCGACTTGCAGGGCGACCTCAGCCGGTTCCACGGTGACCGCTGCAATCCCGGAAGTGCCGGTGGGTGACCCGCTCGGCTGCTGCTGCAGCGCAGGCGACATCGCCAGAAGAATCACCATGCGGTTCCTCGAGGTAACCAGTGGAGGCGGACCCGGACGCGGAGAATGTACAGTTAAGAGCGGGAAACGACGGGAAGGACAGCAAAGGAGGAGTCGCCGATGAGGGTGGAGTGGACGTCCTACGACTCACCCGTCGGATTACTGACCTTGGTGGAGTGCGAGGCGGGTCCGCTCGTCATCGAGTATCCCAACCGGGCGGTGACGATCAAATGGGCGGTCCGGCTCCGGGCGGCCGTGCCCGAGCTCCACATCGCCCAGGGCAGCTGCCGCGTGACCAGCTCCTGGCTCAACGACTACTTCGCGGGATCTCCCACGCCCCGCGCCTTCCCTCGATCATCTGAAACACTGGTTCGATCTCTCGCCGGCCCAGATGGCCGTGCTCCGAGACTCTCCGCAAAATCCCCCTGGGCGAGACTCGCTCGTACGACGACCTCGCGCGCATCACCCATCTTCACCCCCGCCAGATCGGATGGCTGGTTGCCGCCAACCACCTGGCCATTCTGGTTCCCTGCCACCGCGTGGTGGGGAAGGATGGGGGCTTGGTCGGCTACGGTGGCGGGCTCGCCAAGAAGCGCTGGCTGCTCGACCACGAGCTGCGAGCTGCCGGAGTCGTGTTGCGCTAGTCGATCTGCCAGAGTGACAAACCTTGCAGCAGTGCGGCTCGACTCTGGACCATTGGCCAGGTCGGACTCCATTGACAAAATCGTTCCCAAGCATGACCTTATGGCATGCAATACGCTGTGCCTCCCTTCCATTTCTGAGCAAGCTTTGGCCGCCGGACGCTTTGATCCGGGCGGCTTTTTTTAGGGGTTTTTAACCCGGCCAACCCGGCTGGGGGTTCCCCCGGGGCCTGAGGGCTCCCTTTTCAAGAGGTTGCAGCAATGGCGAAGGGTACGGTCAAGTGGTTCAATGATGCGAAGGGGTTCGGTTTCATCGCGCAGGATGGTGGCAAGGATGTGTTCGTCCACCACACGGCAATCATCGCCGATGGCTTCCGCTCGCTTTCCGAAGGAGACAACGTGGAGTTCGAGGTGGTCGAAGGCCCGAAAGGGCTCCAGGCCTCGAACGTCCGCAAGGTCTGACTCCCCAGCGCCCTTCCCCTTGAGTCGTTAGTCCAAGCCGAGCCCTCCGCCACTCGTGGCGGGGGCTTTCGGCGTCTCCAGTTCCCGCCCAACCGACCGATAATCCTGCTATCTCGTCCAGGGTCTTAGCGCATGGTGACGGCGCTGCGCGCGGTCGTGCTTGCAGGTCTCTTGTTCTTGCCATCCCAACGCAGTGCCACCGCCGTGCAGGCGAGCGGCGACACAACCGCCCTCGAATTCCTGGGGTTTCGCGCGGGCGCGCGCCTGGAGGAGCTGAATCTTCGGCTTCGGAACAGCAGCGGCTCGCTCCGCTGCCGACAATCCCGGGCCGATCGCCGGGTTTCGGAGTGCCGAGGAGCGCTGCGCCAAGGGAAAAGGCGAGCCCCGGGTAGACGTCTGGGTGTCGGCGATCGACAGCCTGGCCGGAGTCATGACGTTGTCCGGAAAGGTGGATTCGGCGCAGCTGGGGAATTGGCAGGACACTCTGCAAAGCCGGTACGGCAAAGTGGTCACTCGGGTGCAGGGCACCCAGCGTATGCTGCAGTGGGTGCGCCGGGGTCGAATGATTCGGCTGACCTGGCGAGTGGAAGGCGGCACTCAAGTGGCATCGGTGAGTCTGGTGGACGGACGGGTGCTCGATAACTGGGGACGAACCAGCAGAATCGGCCGGCCCCAGCAGCCGGCACAGCCCGAGCCTCAACCCGAGAGTCGGACCAGATAGCTGCCGTCGGTGTCCTCCAGCAGAAAGTCCCGAACCACGCTACCCGATTCCTTGAGTGCGCGGAGCAGGCTCCGGATCCGGGTCCGAACCGGCGCGCCGCCCCCCGCACGGCCACGGCCGGTAATCAGCCGGACCACGCCTCCCGGTCTGGCTCTCGCCTGGGCGCGAAGAAAGCGTTCGGCATTGGTGACGGCCTCGAGGACGGTTTGACCGTGGAGGTCGAACGTCGCGTCGGGGCTGCGATCGGTCCAATCAGGCATGGTGCGAAACCTATGAAGAAAGTGCTGGCCGGATTGCTCGTCGTGGTGATGGGAGCGTGCCATCTTTCGCGCGAGCCCATTCGAATCGGGCTGGCCGGCTCGCTGAGCGATCCCGTAGGCATTCCCATGAAGCGGGCCGCCGAGCTGGCGGTGGAAGAGATCAACGCCAAGGGGGGAGTCCAGGGTCGCCCCCTGGAGCTGATCGAGCGGGACGACTATGCCGACCCGGACTCGGCCGTCTTCGTGGCCAGCGATCTGTACGATGCCGGCGTGTCGGCCGTGATCGGCCACGTTTTTTCCGGAACCACCCTCGCCGCGTCCCCGGTCTACAACGGTGGACCGGATCCCGTCGCAGCCATCTCGCCCTCCTCGAGCTCTCCCGAAGTCTCCACCGCCGGCGATTACACCTTCCGCATCTGCCCCAGCGATCTGGCGCACGGAATCGCGCTGGCCCGCTGGATCTACGACTCGTTGGGACTGCAGCGCGGGGCGGTGTTGTACTTGAACGACCAATATGGTCGCGGCATCCGCCAGATGTTCGTGCGGGACTACATCCAGCGGGGCGGCCAACTGATCGCCATCGATCCATATCTGGGCGACGCGCCGGACGTTGGGCCCTATCTCGATCGAATGGCAAAGGCAGGCCGAGTCCAGTTTCTGCTGGTGGCGGGTAACCGCGCGGAGGCCGAAGACATCCTGAGGCAGGCGAGAAGCCGCGGACTGCAGATGCCGGTGCTGGGCGGGGACGGTCTCGAGGGGATCGAGGAAGCGGGAGCGATCGCCGACGGGGTTTACCTGTCCTCGTCCTATTTGCCGACCCTGGAGACGGCTCCGAACCGCGCGTTTCTCCAGGCATACCGGAAGAAATTTCCCAAGGCCGGCCTGCCCAATCAGCCGGCGGCCGCCACCTATGATGCCGTCTATATGCTGCGCGATGTTTTCGCCCGGGCGGGATCAAAGCGCGCGGATGTGCGACGGGTACTCGCCCAGATCGGCACCACACTGCCCGCGTTCAACGGCGTGACTGGGAAAGTGGCGTTCGACATGCGCGGAGACGTACCCAACCAGGCGGTGTACATCGGCGTGGTGCGGGACGGCGAGGTGCGCCTGGCGAGTCATCGATGAGAGTACTCCGAAGCCTCCGCAGCCGGGTGGTCGGAGGGATGGCCATCCTCCTGGCGCTGGTGTTTGGCCTCGCGTTGTTAGGAGTCAACTCCATCGACGCCCTGGACCGGTCAGTGGACAAGGAGCTATCGCTCCTGCTGGAAAGCACCGACCTGAGCAACGGCCTGATCGCCTCGCTCAGCTCCGAGGTGCGGGCGGCCGAGCAGTATCTGGTCGTTCCCTCCGAGGTGTCCCGGAAACGCTTTCTGGACGAAGGTGATTCAGCCTACGTCTATCACCGGCGCTACCGAATCCTGGGCGCGCTGACTACGTCCGACCGCTACATCGTCAACAAGATTGCCGCCAATCAGGCCCAGCTGGAGGTCGACTATGCCCGGGCGCATGCTCTGGCAGACCTGGGACGGACCGATGAGGCCCGGCGCGAGGCGGATCATGCCCGCGCCCCGGCAGACACGCTCCTGGGTGACGTGCGCGCTCTCGCATTGGCGCAGACCAACCGGTCCATGGTCCGGGCCACGGAGCTCCGGCGCAACGCTAGCCACCGCCGGCTGATGCTGTGGGGCCTGCTGTTCGTTTCGCTGGTGCTTGGTTGCGCCACTGCGATTCTGACCGTCCGCTGGGTTGACCTGCCCCTGCGCCGTTTGATCGGAGCCACCGACCGATTCGGGGCTGGGGATCTGCGTCGGGTACAGCTGGGGCAGATGCCCACGGAGCTGGACCAGCTGGCCCGAGCCATGGATAGCATGGCGGCGCGGCTCCGGGGCGTCGTCGTCTCGGTCGTGAACGAAGCCAGTCAGATCGGCAACAGCGCAACCGACTTCTCCGCCATGAGCGAGGAGTTGGCCGCCAGCAGTGGGCAGATCTCCACCGCCATGGTCCGAATCGCCACCAGCGCCGAACAGCAGGTACGGGGGATGGAGAAGGCCGACGCCCTGCTCATGAGCTTGCGTCAGATTGCAGAGACGAATGCCGCGGCGGCGTCACGCGTGGTGGAGCTGGGTGGGCGTATTCGGCAGCTGGCCGCTCGGCACAAGGGCGACGTGGCCGCGGCCGGTCAGACGTTGCTGGACATCCAACAAATCGTTGCCACCTCAGCCCAGCAGGTTCAGGAGCTCAGCCGGCTGTCGGAGCCGATCACTGCTTTCATCGATCTGATTCGGCAGATCTCATCTCAGACCAACCTGCTGGCGCTCAATGCGGCGATCGAAGCCGCCCGGGCTGGGGAGCACGGTCGGGGCTTCGCCGTGGTAGCAGAGGAGGTCAGGCGACTGGCCGATTCCAGCTCCAGCGCGGCTGAAGAAGTGGCGAAAACCGTCCAGTTTATCAGAAAGCAGGTCCGGGAAGTGTCCGGCACAATGGACGTCGGCTCGGCCCGGGTTCAGGGCATCGAGGTGGTGGCCACGGCAGCCGCTCGTGCGCTGGAGGATATTGCGGTCGCGGTTCACGAGGTGCATTCGGCCGCGGGCGAGGTGGTGCGTCAAGCGGAAGCCAACCGCGGCATCGTGGCCCAGCTGGGCGAACGTACTCAGGAGGTGAGCCACGCGGCCAGCGAACACGCCTCGGCCAGCGAAGAGGTGACCGCGGCGGCCCAGGAGCAGACCGCTTCCACCGAAGAAATGGCGGCGAGCGCCGGCGACCTCTTGCAAGGCGCTACCAGGCTCACCGCTTTGATGCAGGATTTTAAGACCTGAGGCGGGTTACTTCTTTCGACCTGCCTTGACGGTCTTCTTGACCGCCTTGGCTGGCTTTATCCGCTGCACTGGCTTGGTCTTGGCGCGCGCCTTGGCCCGCTGAGCCCGCTCCCGATCCGCTGCCTTTTCCAACCGCTTTTGTTCGGCGGCGTGCACTTCGGCCAGAATTCGCTCGCCCTCATCCATGCCCAGGAGCCCTCGCCGGGTGGCATAACGGACCAGCTCGTCGGCATCGGCCACATTGAACTCGCCTACCCTTGCTGCCGCCCGGATGATGCTACCCAGGGCGTCCGCCACCGGGCTTCGCAGCACGTTTGCGATACCGGGAAGGGTTTCCAGCAGGGTAGAGATCTGCGAACCACCAAGTTCGGTCACCACGAGAGTCCTCCTCACTGCGTGCCAACGCCGCTCTAACAGCCGTTCCGGCAGGGGCATTCCCGGCCGGAGCGGAAACTTCACATGAGTAGGCCTCTGGCGCTAGTAGTATTAACTACTACTTCGCTATCCGGAGCTCGCCTTGCTCTTCGTAGGCTCGGTGAGGAAGGCAGTAGAAGTGGTATACCCCCGGTGCGACCCTCGGGACCACGATCCTGTACTCGGACCCGTCGGTCTGCAGGAGAGGACTACTCAAGTCTCCAGTGCGGCGTCCCATGGCTCCGTTCATGGCTTCGTGAGTGGCCTCACTCAGGTCCCGGCCTTCGAACACGATGCTATGGGGCGAACCGCGCACGGCCTTGAAAATCAGGACGTCGCCGGCACGGGCGGTCACCTTGGCAGGAACAAAGCGGTAAACATCCTTCTCCCGGTCGGCCTCGATCTGGATGATCTGTCTGTTCTGCGCCTCGGCCGAGGCGGCGCCCGCCAGGAGAAGCATTGCCGTAGATATGGCGGAGGCGGCAAGACGATCCATGGATCCTTCCTGGGAAGGTGAGCTAGAGCTTTGCGCGGTCCCGAATTTTTTCGTACATTCGCGGAGGGTGGGGTTAGCTAGTTCCGTGCCACCATCCCCGCCTGGAAGGACCGACCGTGGGACGTCGGGGAGTGAAGGAATACCGGGCGCCCGAGGCGCTCATCCTGATCGCGGCAGACCGAGACCAGAAGCCTCTGGTTTGTCCGTCCTGTGGGTGCATCGCCGTAGAACGCTACCCTGAACGCTCCAGCTCTGAGGATGCACCTGGCGGCCGGGTGACCTTGCACTGCAAGGATTGCGGCCGCAGTGCAGCCTATATTCCCCGTACCCTGAGTCGCTCTTCCCTGCCTGAATCTCCCCGTCCATCACATTCATCATAGGACGGGAATACGCCATACATCATTCCGGCTTCGTGAACAGCCGTTTCCACCGCACCGCCGTGAGGAAGGGCAAGGCCCGCCAGCTGCTCGGGTCGTAGCTGAAATAGACGATGAGCGGCCTACCCCGGACATTCGTGCGCGGAAGAAAGCCCCAATAGCGCCCGTCGTACGAGCTGTCCCGGTTGTCTCCCATCATGAAGAAGGAATCGGCCGGCACCACGATGGGACCCCACTCCTGCAGGTCGGGTTGATAGCCGGCAGGGTCACGCCGGACCAGATGGGGGAGCTGCCATTCCCGCATCTTGGCGCGCTGAATGGGGTCCTCGGAGCGAGTCGGATCAGAGTGCAGCGCGTACGGCTCGTTCACCCGCTGGCCGTTCCGGAACAGCTCACCATTTTCCATGCTCAGGGTGTCACCGGGCATGCCGATCAGCCGCTTCACCACCTTCAGCCCTTCCTCCTCGACTGAATCGAAGACCAGGATGTCGTCGCGCTTCGGCTCCCGTACCGCGGGAAGCCGGGCATGGATGATGGGGACCTCTGCGCCATAAAGGGCCTTATTGACGAAGAGAAAGTCACCAATGAGCAGGGTGTTTTCCATGCTGCCCGAGGGGATCCGAAACGCCTCCACCAGAAACGTGCGCAGAAAGAACCAGACTACGAGCGCGACAATGATCGACTTGGTCCAGTCCCAGAACCAGTGAATCACGGACCGGGTATGTGCGGCGGTACCGGTGGTCATGACGACGTCATCCTCGGATGAATGGAAGAGCTCTGCCTCAAAATACTACGATGGTTCGCTGGTCAGGGCACCAACACAGAGGGTCCCGACAACGGCTGGCGCGTCCGGAGAATCGGGTACGGCTGTCCAGGCTGCAGCTCCCGGTCCAGCAGATTCCAGGTTACAACCCCGTCCTCGGACGCCGGCTCGAGCAGGTACGCGGCCAGGGTGCCGAGCGGCTGATCGGTGGTGACGCGAAACCAGCCGGCAGCGATCGCGCTGTCCACCGGCTCGTTTCGCCACTTTCCTTCGATCTGGACGCTACGGTGGCCCTCGAACAGCGAGTCCACCGAGAGACTGTCTACAATGAACTGCTGAACCGATGTCCTGAGCGGACGCGAGATCCGCTCAACGGTCACTCCCTGGCGCCGAAGCAACTGAACAATATCCGTCAGCCGGGCGGGTATGAGGTACCCGCGGGGGACGGCTTCCTGTCGGGCCGAGGTGAAGCGGTCGAACACCGGCATCCGAATAGACCGGTAAACGCCGGTGCGGCGGCGGCGGGCATAGCCGTTGGTGCCGGCACCGGCGTCCTGGGTGATTTCCGCAACTACCTGCTTGCACCACCGGAGGCGCCAGCTTGGAGCGGACCACCAATGACTCGGGTCTTGCCCGATCCGATTCGCGGACCGCGGACCTGATCAGCGCGGCCTGGCTTCCCGCGAGCTCCAACACCTCTCGGACAAAGTTGTATGTGGCTGACACCCGGGTTCGGAAATCCGCATTGCTGTAGCCCTCGCTCAGAATCGAAAGTCGGCCCCGCAGCCCCATCCAGTTGGTCCCGAACCTGGGCCGCGCGTCATAGGTCTCCCAGCCCTGGATCAGCGAATCCGGATCCTGATTGCGAAAGTTGCCGTAGGAGAACGTCGGCTGCTTGTAGCGCTGCTGCATTCGCTGACGCAGGCTCGGGAGCATGCGGTCGCGCACCAGGGCGACGGCGGGATTGGAGTTGGGGTTCAGGCCGGGGGCATAGGTGAGGACGTATCCGTGATAGCTGCCGTTGGTGGTATGCAGATCCATGAACAGGTCCGGGTCCCACTGAAGGATCAGCGCGGCCGAGCCCCGGGTCTCCGGCGCTTCCATCTTTACGTAATCACGGTTGAGATTGAGCCCCTGCCCGTTCGGGTTCTGACCCACTGGCTCCGGCCCGTTTTGACCCGGCCGGTTTTGCTCTCCCGGGCCCCAGCGTTCGTTTCCATCGGTGTTATAAATCGGAACCACCAGAAGCACGATCTTATCGAGTAAAGGCCGGAGCGGGCCCGCCGTCAGGTCCCGCAGTAGCATCTGAGCGGCTTCCTTCCCTTCAACTTCGCCAGCGTGAATGTTCGCCTGCAGGTAGATCACCGGCTTACCCGAGCGTTGGGCCTCCGCGGGGCTACTGACCAGCGGCCGCGATGCGATGACGTAAGGCACGGCCCGTCCCTCCGGGCTGGTTGCGATGGTGCCCAACCGGAGATCGGGTGTTATGGTCTGCAATGAGTCGAGGAATGCAACCACATCGGCATAGGTTGAAGTCTGCCGATAGTCGGTGCGCTCGGCCCGGGTGGTCTGCGCGGACAGGCCTGGCGCCAAGAAGACCGACACCAGCGCGATCGTTCGAAGGGCCTGCACCATCAGCGGGGAACCAGGATACGAGTGGTAACCACCTCGGGAAAACCATTGTCCACGGTAAAGGTGACCTCTGGAATGAGTACCTGGAACACGGGAGAGGACAGTTTCCGATCCTGGGCACCCCGGTATCTGCTCCATGCCTTACGGACCGCGGGCTCCCGGGCAATAGCCGATGGGTCATCGGCATGGCGGAGCAGCACCTGAGTGACTCGTGCCGGGTCGCCGAGCGCGGAGGCGAGCGCTTGCACCATGGCATACCCCAGAGCGTGCTGATCGTCCGGGCCCCGTCGATTCAAATCGGCTCGCTTCTCCAGTTCACCCAGTCCCAACAGGGGCCATCGCGTGGTGATGGGGCTCAGGATCCGTTCCGCGCTCCATTCAGCAAAGCCTTCTGCGAGGTGAGGCTGGATTCCCGGCAGCCGCAGGATAGGCCGAGGCTGGTCTCCCAAAGAGTCCGCAAACTGCTCGAGCTGCCGGCGCCGAAACAAAAGATGCTGCCACTCATGCACGATGGCGCCGAGCGCCAGCAATGGTGAGTAGCCCGGGTCGATAGCGATTGCATCATCGGGCTCGAGAAAGCCATTAAGGCTCTCACGAGACTGTCGGGAAACAGTGGTCAGCCGAAGCGTCTCGGTCCGCGTGTGGAGCAGTGCCGGGCTGCTGTCGCCCTGAGGCAGCCAGCGCAGGGTGCGGAGCAGGTCGGGCTGGCCATTCTGCTGTAACCATTCGGACGCAACGGAGTTGTCCGGATGAATCAATCGTTGGAAGAGGGCAGGCGGCACCCCATATTGGGGGACGGCCTGCGGGTAGCCGAACCATCGGGTCTCTATATGGGGCAGCGGGGCATCAAAATTGGAGCCGTACGCAGCGAGCCATTCCCGTCGGACATAGTCCTGAATCGACCTTCCTCCTTCCTCGGAAGTCCAACGCTCCCGCAGAAAGAAGTCCAACGCATCGGCGTACCAGCGTTGACCTTCAGTGTACCCGTTCAGAAGCAGCAGCACCGCGGCGGCCGACGCCGAGTCTGTTTGCCAGAGAGATGTCTTCGCGGCAGCAAAAGCCGCAGAGTCGGTCGCATCCATCACCGCCAGGCCATACAGCGCTCGCTGCAGGGCCTCTGGCTCCGCTTTTCCGGCGTTCGATCCCAGCCAATGTGTTCCTGCCAGCGCCGGGCGGGCTGCTTCCCAGGTGATGGACGACGCGCGGCTTCGAGCCCAGGCAAATGCGGCGTCATGAAGATCCACGATCCACGCTCCGCGCGGTCGAAAGATCCGGTCGAACCGAGCCCGGACCCTCTCCGACGGGATAGCGCTGCGGATGCTTTCAAGAGTGCTCTGGAGTGCCGCCACCATCTCTCCCCGGCGGTACAACCCCATGACATGCTGCGACCGCTCGGCCGCCAGCACATTTCCTCCCAGCGGCTCGACTGCGAGCTGTTCTACAGCCGTCCGGTACGCCCGCGTGGCGACCGATTCGGGAGGAACACTGGTGGCTGCACGGAGCCAAGGCCCGGGCAGACGTACCACAGCTCGATTGGTTCCCAGGATGATTTGCCGCAGGGTAAATCGGGGGAGCTCCCCCGAAGTCGGCGCCGGCGAAGCGGGCGGCGCTTGAGCCTCCGCCGGAAGCGCCGGGCCCGGAGCAGCCACAACGGCGAGTGAGATCGGAAGGAAGACTACAAATCGCGATGCTCTTATCAGGGAGACTCCATGAGCGATGAGCCAAAACCGGCGCCCAGGCGCCAAGTACCACCATTGATGGACCGTCTGGGCGAGCTGTGTAAGTCCGGCCGAGACAGCGCCACCTACTTGTGGCAGGTGCCTGACGATGAAAGCGTACGCCGGAAGATCGCCGCGATTCTAGCGGAGATCAAAGTGGAGGCCGCCAAGGGGGGACGCCAGGAGATGGGACGGGTGGTAGGAGAGCTGGAAACCGCTCTTGCCGCCTCGCCCAGCCCCCAGCAGGTGGAAATATTGCAGGACGGATTCGACCGACTTACCCGACTCTGGGCAGCGGCCAAGAGCGGTTTGTTCTAGCGATTGGAGCGCGCCTCGCCTACATCTTCCTGCGATGCGGTGGCGGGGCGGCGCTCTACCAGCTTGGCCTGCACCGGGGCACCTTCGGCCAGACGCTCCTGCCCCCCGACCACCACCTGCTCATTCGATTCCACACCATTCTTGACTTCGACAAACCCGGGGGTACGAACGCCGAGCTCCACCTGGCGGCGCGTCGCCTTTCCGTTGTTTACCACCCAGACGAAGCTTGCCCCCTGCAGCGGCAACACCGCGTCTTCCGGAATTACTACGGCATTAGGCCGTACGTCGGTGGCCAGGCGGGCTTCGATGAACATGCCTGACTGCAGCTCGCGCCGCGGGTTGGGAACTACCGCCTTCACCATGATGGTTCGTCCGGGCAGTTTCACCATCGGATCCACGAAATCCACCTTCCCGCTGAAGTCGCGGCCAGGGAGCGCCGCAACCCGGAAGCTCACCCGCTGGCCCAGTTTCAGCTGATCGGCGTAGCGCTCGGGCACCTGAAAGGAGGCCCGCTGAGGAGTAACAGTCTGCAGGGAAACCAGCCGCGAGTCGCTGTTCACATAGTCGCCCAGGCTCACGAACCGCTGGCCAACGACGCCGGCGAAAGGCGCGCGCACGAGGGTACGCTCCAGCCTCACCTTGAGCCGCTCCAGCTGGGCTTCGTTGCTTCGCATGGTCGCTTCCGCCCGCTCCAGCTCGGCTTGGGATGACGCCTTCTGACTCAGCAGATCACGGGTGCGGGTGAGCGACTGCCGGGCCAGGTCTCGCTCGGCGGTGACCTCAGCGACCTGAGCCTTCAGCTCCGCGTCGTCGATCTTGAACAATGGCGTGCCCCGGGCAACCAGCGCCCCTTCGCGAACCAGGATCTGCACCAGCCGGCCTTCCACTTCGGGGCGGAGGTCGATCGACTGCAGGGCCTCGATCTGTCCAGTAGCAAGAATGGCATCCACCACCGTATCGGATCGAGCCGCCGCGGCTTCGACCGGCATAGCCGGAGGACCTCCGCCAGGACCTCCACCGCCTTCGGACCCCTTCCCCTCGGATTCTGCCCGATTGCAGCCCGCGACCGCCGCGAGCATCAGCATTGCTAGATGAATGAGCTTCACGGAGCATCCTTGTTCGAGAAGAGACGGCGTCCGAGAATGGCTTCGAGCTGCGCCAAGGCCAGCCGGGTTTGATATCGGGCCTGGACCAGCCCGGCTTCTGCCTCGGCCAGGCTGACCTGGGAGTCGAGCAGGTCGAGAATCGTGCTGGCTCCCGACCGGTAGCGCAGGTCCTGCATCCGATAACTCTGCTGGGCCACGGTCACCGCCACACGGGCCAGCTCGACGGCGGCGGTGGCGGTCTCGTAGGTGTCGTACGCGCTGGAGACGTCGCGCCGCACCGCGCGCTCGAGATCCTCCCGGATCGCCCGCGCCACGTCCCGGTTGACCCGAGCTCGACTGAGCTCGATCTCCCGTTGCCCATTGTCCCACAGCGGGAAGGAGAGGCTGAAGGTGACCGAGGTAATGTTGGACGCGCCGGGAAACAGTTGAGTGTCGTATCGCTGGTGCACGCCGCCGATGCTGAGGACCGGCAGATAGTCCCCCCGCTCTGCGCGGAGGGCGGCGTCGGCCGAGCTCTCGTTGGCCCGAGCCGTCCGATACTGCGGTCCCTGGTCCAAACCGATCCTCACCGCGTCGGTTAGGGAGATGGGAAGCGGCGGTGGTGCAGCGGTGTCGGCCGGAACGGCGTCAACCGGGGCCGAAGCGCCCACCCGTCGGCCCAACTCCAGTTGCGCGGTGCGGAGCGCGTTACGCTGCCGCAGCCCTTCCACCTGCGCCCGGATCAGCTCCAGCACCAGCTGAAGCGAGTCGGTTTGCACCGCAGCCCCTGACGTCACCCGGGCACGAGCGACGGCCAGACCCTGCCGGGCTCGGGTAACTCGTTCCTGAGTTACCCGGGTCAGCTCCTGGTTGACCAGCACATCGTAGTAGCTCGATTCGGTCTCCAGGGCGGCTCGAAAACGCTGCTCCAGCTCCCCCGCCTCGGCGCTGGCGAGATCGGCCTTGCTGCGGGATACGTCAGCGAATTTGCGAAGACTGAAGATCTCGTAATTGGCGCTGGCCCGGCCGACCACCAGTGTACTGGTGGGATTGGCGGGATTGGCGGGATTGAAGAACTCCTGAGAGTACTTGGTCTCGTCCAGGCCGACCGATATGGTGGGAACGAAGAACGCCAGCATGGCCGCCCGCCGCCCCCACTCCGCATTGTCGATCTGTCCCAGTGCCTGGACGTAGTCCGGATCCAGCCGAGTCGAGCGTCTCAGTGCCTCCGCCAGGGTAATGCGGGGCAGCGAATCGGCAGCAGGGATCGAGTCCTGCTGAACCGGATTGGCCTGGAGCGCGAGCAGCAAGAGCAACATCAGTCGGCCTCCGCCGGTGCCAGAACACGTTGCCTGGAGGTCCGCCGGCGGGCAGACCGCTCCAGCAAGCCATCGAAGATCAAGTACACCGCGGGCACCACATAGAGTGTGAGCAGGGTGGAGAAGATGAGGCCGCCGACGATGGCGTAGCCCAGCGGGCGCCGGCTGAGTGACCCCGCCCCAAGCCCCAGGGCGATCGGCAGAGCGCCCATCACGGTAGCCACTGAGGTCATCAGGATGGGCCGGAGCCGGATTCTTCCAGCCTCCTGCGCCGCGTCCAGCGCCGTCATCCCCCGCTCCTTCAACTGATTGATGTATTCGACCAGCAGAATCGAATTCTTGGACACCAAGCCGATCAACAGGATCATGCCGATCTGGCTGTACACATTGAGGGTGGAGCCCGCCAGCTTGAGGGTGAACAGCGCCCCGGTGACCGCCAGCGGAACGGCCAGTAGCACGGTGAACGGGTGAATCAGCGATTCGAACTGGCTGGCCAGAACCATGAACACAACGATCAGCGCCAGGAGAAAGGCGAAATAGAGCGCCGACCCGCTCTCCTCCAACTCCCGCGATTCACCGGCCAGAGCGGTGCTGCTTCCTTTAGGCAGCACTTCTTTGGCTAACCGGTTGAGTGAGTCGAGTGCTTCGCCGAGGGTAAAGCCGGGCGCCAGACTGGCGGTCAGGGTAGCCGACCGTACCCGATCGAAGTGGTTGAGCTCTCGGGGACCGACTCCTTCCTGGACGCTGGCCAGCGCCTCCAGCTTCACCAGCTCGCCGCCCCTGCCTCTGACGTACAGACCGGTCATGTCACTGGGCGTGGCTCGAGCCCTGGGGTCGAGCTGAACCATCACGTCGTACTGCTTGTTGGCGCGGGTAAACGTGCTCGTCTTGTTCCCGCCCAGCAGCACCTGCAAGGTTGTGGCGACATCCGCCACCGGCACACCCAGATCTTCCGCCCGATCCCGGTCGAAGCTCACCGTGAGCTGCGGCTTGTTGACCCGGAGATCGCTGTCCACGTTGATCAGCCCGGGAATCTGCCGCGCTCGGGCGAGCAGGGTGTCGTTGCCCTTGGCCAGCAGATCGAAGTCGGGATGTTGGATTACGAAGTTGACCGGACTGCCCCAGCCGAACGCGGGAGGATTATTGGCGAAGGCAAACACTCCAGGAATGGCGAAGAACTGGGCTTGGACTTCTCCGATAATCTCCTGCACCGACCGGGTGCGAGTGGACCAGTCATCCAGGTTCGTGAAGATGATGCCACGGCTGACCCCGTCGCCGATATTGACCACGCTAAAGTAGCTCTCGACTCCCTTGGTCTTGGCCAGGATCGCTTCGGCCTGGCGCTGATAGCCATCGGTGTAGGCCAGTGAGGAACCCTCGGGAGCGATAATGAAGTTGAAGAACCAGCCTCGGTCTTCGGGAGGAACGAACTCCCGCTTGAGCGAGCGGAAGACCACGACTGCGCCGAGGGTCACCACCACGGCTACACCGACCACCGCCATCCGGTGGCGCAATGCCAGCCCCAAGGTACGGGCGTACCCCGACGCCAACCGGTTGAACCCCTCCTCCAGCAGCCGGTACAGCCGACCATGCCGCTGTGGCACCCGAAGGATCTTGGCGCAAAGCATCGGCGTAAGGGTCAGCGCCACGAAGCCGGAGATGATCACCGCACCGGCTACTGCAATGCCAAACTCATTGAAGAGGCGGCCGGTAGATCCCTTCAGGAAAGCCAGCGGGGTAAATACGGCGACCAGGGAAATCGTCGTGGCCAGCACCGCAAAGGCGATCTCCCGGGTGCCGTTGATGGCTGCCTCCTCGGGGCTCTCATCCAGCTCTTCCTGGTGCCGGTAGGCGTTCTCCAGCACGATGATGGCGTCGTCCACCACTATGCCGATAGCCAGAGTCAGGGCCAGCAGGGTGAAGTTGTTGATGGAGAAGCCCAGGAAGTACATGATGGCGAATGCCGCGATGATCGAGGTCGGGATGGCCAGGCCCGGGATGATCGTGGCCCGCAGATTCCGGAGAAACAGGAAAATGATGATCACGACCAGTAGCGCCGCGATGCCGAGTGTTTCCTCGGCTTCCTGGATCGAACGTTGAACGAAGATGGACTGATCGAATGCAGGATGAATCGAGACTCCGGGAGGCAACGAAGCCTGAATCCGGGGGAGCTCGCCGCGGATCTCCTCGGCCACCGAGATGATGTTCGCCTTGGACTGACGGATGACCCCGATGGCCACCGACGGAGTGCCCTTGAAGCGAAGCGTGCTGCGCTCATCTTCGGCCCCCAGCTCTACCCGCCCCAGATCCTTGAGCTTGACCAGCACGCCATCGGTGTTGCTGACCACGAGATTCCCGAACTCTTCCGGCGTCTTCAGCTCACCCATGGAGCGAACCGTGAATTCTCGCCGCTCCGACTCGATGCGTCCGGCAGGGACCTCCACATTGCGCGACCGGATGGCCTGCTGAACGTCCTGAACCGTGAGCCCCCGCGCGGCCAGCTCCGAAGCCGACAGCCAGACCCTCATGGAGAAACGGCGCTCGCCGAAGATCCTCGCCTGTCCTACCCCGGGCAGACTCTGGAGCCGGGTCTTGACCAGTCGGTCTCCAATGTCGGAGAGCTGAAGCAGGTCGTAGTTCTCCCCGGTGAGCGCCAGCCAGAAGAAGGGCTGAGCGTCCGCATCCTGCTTGGCGACTACCGGTTCCTCGACGTCCTCGGGAAGCCGCTCCCTGACCCGAGCCACCTTATCCCGCGTATCCTGTGCAGCTGCCTCTACGTCCCGCTCGAGATTGAACTCCAAGGAGATGTTACTGACGCCCTCGCCGCTGGAGCTGGTCAGCGTGCGGAGGCCTTCGACGGTGCTCAGTTCCTCTTCCAGGATGTCGGTGACTGCGGACTCGACCACCTGCGGATTGGCCCCCGGCAGCACCGTGCTGACCGAAACGATGGGAGCGTCCACATCGGGAAACTCGCGGACGGCAAGCTGGGTGTAACCAATGACCCCGAACAGCACCAGCGCGAGGCTGAGCATGCTGGCGAGAACGGGCCGCCGAATGGAGAGGTCGGAAATCTTCATGAGTGAGTCCGGGTCACAGGTCTCGATACTGAGGTTTTTTACCGGGCTTCTGCTGGCCGAAGTAGTGGACCGATCAACTGGTAGTCGGTCGGGACCCTCGAAAATCGACCGAGAAGCCCTACTACGGAGAAAGTGCCATCAAGATTCAACCTGAGACGGGGCAAGGCTGCCCCAGAGGCACTAGATTCGAGGACGCCCAATCCCAATGCCATGGCACATAAACTCTCAAGCCGCCAGCAAGCTCAACTAGCCTTTCTCGAGCGATTGCCTCCGAAGTTCCAGCGGATGCATGGGATCATCGAGCAGATGGGCGGGCTCAAGGTGGACGAAACGATCGTTCGTGGGTTCGGCCGTCTACTGGACGAGATCAAGGGCAACGCACAGGCGTTGAGTCTCAATGGCATTGCAGAAACCGCCGGGCTGATGGGCACCATGCTGCGGCGAGGCGGCGGGATACAGTTTAGAGTGCGAGGACTGCGGGAAATGTTGGGGAGCCTTAAGACCAACTACGAAGGCGCCTTACGGGCCGCGACTACTCCTCGGAGAGGGCTCGGAAACCGCAGAGCCGGAGTCCTAGGCGGAGCTCCGGTTCCGGCGGGCCATCAGCCGGTCGATCAGCGGGCCGCACATCAATACGATCATCGAGGTCACCAGCCCACCGATGAGCGCTGACACGAAAGTCAGCGCGCCGAGTATCAGCGAGGCTCCAATGGTCGCAAGAAGGATGGCCAGCCAGGACATTACCAGGATCCTCCGGGCAGAAGCAGGAAGCAGAACGTCGCCAAGGTTAGTAGGTGGAGGTGCAGGGCCGCAAGCCGATCTTCTCACCCTTAGCTGACGGAAAACCAATTATGCCGTCCCGGATACTTCGAATCATCGTCGGCGCAATCCTTCTGGTGACCAGCCGGGCGGCAGCGCAATCCACCGATACGGCAGCCAGCAAGCAGGGAGGCGCCATTCAACCGGCAGCAGCACTGCCCCCGGGCTGGACTGCCCGCCCGGACGAGGGAGGCGATCCCAGCAAGATTCGGTTCACTACCATGGAGCCGGGTTATCACCTGACGCTCGGACCAGCCAGCATACTCTATCGGGCTGAGGATCTGGCTAAGGGGCCGTTTCACACGCTTGCCACCTTCCACCAGATGAAGAAACCACGGCACCCGGAAGGCTACGGGCTGTTTATCGGCGGGAAGCAGCTGGAAGGGAAGAATCAGACGTATACCTACTTCCTGGTGCGCGAGGACGGAGCCTACCTCATCAAGCAGAGAAAGGGAGACTCGACTTCCGAGGTCACCAAGGGCTGGACGCCCAGTTCGGCGGTCAAAAAAGCCGACGCCCAGGGCAAGGCTACCAACCTGCTGGAGATCGATGCCAAACAGGACCCTAAGAAGGTGGACTTCAGAGTCAACGGTCAGAGCGTGTACAGCGCACCGGCCGACCGGATGGACCTCACCGGGATCGTGGGGCTGCGGGTCAATCACACGCTCGACGTCCACATCGAGGGGTTTGCCGTTCACCAATAATCCTTGACTGGTGATCTCGCCCCGATACATTGGCGCCGTGCCCTCAACCATCCGGCGACATCGAGATCGCATGGCCCTCTGCACCGCCATGCTCAGTGTCGCCCTTTTCTTTTTGGCGGTTCCGCTGAAAGCTCAAACCGAAGTCGGCGTCGACCTGGGGCTCTTCAGCTCCTACGTCTGGCGCGGGGTAACCAGCACCAATAAACCGGTGATGCAACCGGCCGCGTACCTGTCCATACCGGTGGCGAATGCGTCGGTCACCCTGGGAGCCTGGTCCAATATCGATCTGGGTAAGTACGATGACCCTGCCGACGACATCTCGGAGAGTGGCGGAAGCTCGGGCTTTAATTTTTCCGAGATAGATCCGTATGCCGAGGTGAGCTTCCCGGTTGGCAAGACCACCCTGACGGGGGGCGTGTTGGGATACGTCTATCCCAATTCCGATAGCGCTCCCAATTCCTCCGGGCTCACAACGAGCGACGCCAACACGGTGGAGATTTACGGCAAACTGGGCTTGGACTGCCCCGTTGAGCCCGGAGCTTTCGGTGTACTATGACGTCAACAAGGTCAAGGGAGCGTATATCGAAGGAGCAGTGAGCTACTCCCTGGCCGCCAGCGAAAACATTTCAGTGGATCTGGGCGCACTAGCCGGTTTCAATGCGGGCCGGGGGATTCCCGACGATCCGCTGTCGGACGAGATCTCGAATTACGAGGATGACGGGTTTACCCATCTGGATCTGTCGGCCGGAGTACCATTTGCATTGGGCACGGTGTCGATCACCCCGGTGGTGCACTTCGTAGTAAATGGAGACGATCGCACCAAGACCACCTCACCTACCGATGTCAACGAAGACGTCAAGCTCTGGGGCGGGGTATCGCTCAGCTGGTCCAATACCCTGGGGGCCGAATCACCAACGGACGACGGCAGCTGACGATCACCTAGCCTTCGACACCTCCAGGAAAGCATCCTCCAGCCGATTCAGCATCTCCTTCAGCAGCTCGATGGGAATTCCCAAGGCCGGCTCGATCCGGATAACCCTGGCCTTGGAGTAGGTCCCCGCAACCAGTACCCCGCGCTTGAATAATCCGGAGGCGACTTTCCACCCGATTTCCTGAGTGGGGAACTCCATCCCGATCAGCAGGCCTTTGCCGTGGGCCTCCTGGAGCACGCCGGGATACTTCTGCTGCAGGCAGCCGAGCTCTCGCAGCAGGAAATCGCCTTTTGAGGCCGCCTGGCCTGGGAGATCCTCCTCCAGCGTGACCTCGATAGCAGCCAAACCCGCGGCACAGGCCAGAGGGTTACCCCCGAACGTGGTCGAGTGAATGATCGGGTTGGGAATCATCACCTCCCAGATCTCTGCGGTCGAGATGAACGCCGAGAGCGGCATCACTCCACCACCGATCGACTTGCCGACGCACATGATGTCGGGCACCACGTTCCAGTGGTCCACACCCCACAGTTTCCCGGTCCGTCCCATCCCGGTCTGGATCTCGTCGGCAATGAGCAGAGCACCGTAACGGGTGCAGAGCTCACGCGCCCGGGGGAAATAGTCGGCCGGCGGAACGATGCCGCCGGCTTCGCCCTGTACCGGCTCCAGCACCAGGCCGGCGATCTGAACTCCAACCGACGCGCAGCGCCGGAACTCGGCCTCCAGCGCGTCCGCATCGCCGTACGGCACGAAGCGCACGTCCTGCAGGCCGGACTGGAACGGCTCCCGAAACGACGCCTTTCCCATCAGCGAGAGCGATCCCAGCGACTTCCCGTGGAATCCCCCGAGGGTCGAGATGAAGGTGCTCCGCCGGGTGTACAGGCGGGTCAGCTTGATGGCCCCTTCGATGGCGTCGGTGCCGTTGTTGATGAAGAAGGAGTTCTGCAGCTCGCCCGGCGTGACCGCGGCCAGAACCTTGCCCAGCGCGGCCCGCCACGGCTCCAGCAGCTCCTGGCTGTTGAGCGCCATGCGCTGGATCTGGTCGGTGACGGCTTTGACGACCTTGGGATGGTTGACGCCGGCGCTGAAGATGCCGTAGCCGCCGAGGCAGTCGATGTACTCCCGGCCCAGGAGGTCGCGCAGGAGTGAGCCCTGCCCCGACCACTCGATGGCCGCGAACTGGCCGGCCTCGGTCACCGATTTTCGGTAGGTTACGAATCCGCGGTTGTAATACTTCTCGTAGCTCTCGACCGTCTCCGCGATGAAGGACTGCTGTTCCTCCCGGGAAAGCTCCCGCCCCCCGATCAGCTCGAGATACCGCCGGGTGTGCTGCAAGACTTGCTCGTTGGGTAACCGCAATTCCGCTCCTTCAGGCCGACTTGATCTCGGTCCAGATCTGATCCCAGGTGGCCGTGTCCTTGCCCAGATCCACCTGGTACTCCAGCCGCTTGAGCTCCTCCTCGGTGGGATAGGGCACCGGGGTGTCCAGCATCTCGGCCGCCGCAGCATTGGGGGTCCCGTAGCCGGTGGCCTCGGGAGATTGCCGCTCCCACCTCGGGCCGGAGGATGTAGTTCATCCACTCGTGCGCGGCCCGCTTGTTCGGCGCGCTCTTGCGGGATGCACATCGAGTCGCCCCAGATGGTGCAGCCCTCCTTCGGACTGACGTAGGCCAGGTTGGGCTGCTCGGCCTTGGCCTGGGTGGTGTCGCCGTTCCAGAGCTGCGAGATCCAGACATCGCCCGAGATCAGCTGGGCCTTGACCGGCGCGGAGATGTAGGCCTTGAGCTGTTTCTTGGCCGCGATCGCGTCGGCCTTGGCCTGGGCCAGCTCGTCCGGATTGGTGGAGTTGAGCGAATGGCCGCGATAGCGAAGCTGGGAACCGATCACCTCCCGGCCGTCGTCCATCATGGTCATCTTGCCGGCATACTGCTTGTCGTGGAACACGGCCCAGCTATCCACCGGGGCCTTGACCTTGTCGGTCCGGTAGGCGATGCCGCTGGTCCCCCACTGCCAGGGCACGGTGTACCTGATTGCCGGGATCGGACGGAAGATTCTGAAAGATCGGCGAGAGTTGTTGGAGTTGGTGAGGTACTTCTTGTTGAAGTGGAGCGATCAGATCGGTGGCCACCAGCACCGGGAGGATGTAGCCGCTGGGCACGATGATATCGTACCCGCTGGCGCCGGCCTGGAGCTTGGCCACCATCTCCTCGTTGCTCTCGTAGGTGTCGTAGGTCACCTTCACGCCGAACTCCTCTTCGAAGTTCGGTACGGTGTCCTCGGCGATGTAGTCCGACCAGTTGTAGATGTGCAGCTCCTTTTCCATCGGCCCCAGATCGGCCGTGCCGGTCGTCGCGGCGCTGGTCCTCTCCGCCGGCAGGCTTCCAGCAGGCTTGCCAAGCACAGTGAGGCTCAGGCCCGCGCTCACTCCGCCGAGCAGGAACTGTCGCGGCGGCCAACTCCACGCTCTCGAGTTCTCGTCAGGATCTGATCATTCAGCTCACCCAGTCCCGGGCCCGATAATAGCCGCCGACCAGCGGCAGAAACCAGGGAAATCCATTAAAGAACGGGAGCGCTCGAAAGCGCTCGCTGCCCAGATCCGGGATGCTGGCCGTCGCCGGCAATGACCTCACCCATTCGGTGCGCCCAGGTACGTGGCCAGCGCTACCCCGTGACCGCAGTAGCCCATCGAGTAGTGAACTCCATCCAGCCGTCCGGCGTGAGGCAGGTGGTCCAGCGGGTACGCCACCTTCCCCGACCAGGCAAACTCGATGTCGACCGTCGACGAGTTGAGGAAAGACCTCCCGCATTCCGGTCCGCAGGATTGCCGCGATCCGGGCGATACCGGTCGGCGTGAACGAGGCGCGGCCGCCAAACACCATTCGGCGATCGGGGGAAAGCCGGAAGTAGTAGAGCAGGTGTTTGGTGTCGCTGAAGACCCGGCCCCGCGGAACCAGCCGCTGGGCCAGCTCAGGCGTCGAGCGGCGCGGTGGCGATCTGGTAGCTGCCGATCGGAATGACTCGGCGGCGAAGGCGATGAGAGCGCCCGCGGGGTGTAGCCGTTGGTTGCAGCCAGTACCTCTCGCGTGCGGATGACGGCGTCACCGAGTGACGATCTCGAATCCTCCCTGCACTCGGCGGATCCGGAGGACCTCGACGTTCTCCTGCATGCGAGCGCCGGCCCGGGCCGCGGCAGCTGGCCAGTCCGCGAACATACTTGGCCGGGTGCAGGGCACAGGCTCCCGGATCCACCAGCCCGCCATGGTAGCGCCGGCTGTCGATCTCCCTGCCGATCTCCGTCCGTGCCGAGCAGCTCGGTCTCGTAGCCCAGCCGTTCATGGAGGAACCGGGCGCTCGCCTCCAGCGCAGCAACGTGACCGGGCTTGGCAGCCAGGGTGACCGCGCCGCAGCGAACGAAGTCGCAGTCGATGCGCTCATCACGAATGAGGGCCGCGACGTACTCGATGGCATCCAGCGTCAGCCGGAACATGCCGGCCGGCGCGTTCGGGGCCCAGGCGGCGTTCCAGCTCCTCCATCTCGGGCTTGTACCCGGGCAGGACGAAGCCGCCGTTCCGGCTGCTGGCCCCCCAGCCGACGATGTGCTGCTCCAGCACCGTGACCTCGAGTCCCACGTCGGGCCAGGGTCCTGGCGGCGGAGAGACCGGTGTACCCCCCGCCGATGATCGCCACGTCGCTGGAGGCGGGCAGCGGGGAACGAGGGATGGCGGGAAGGGGAGCTGTCTCGGTCCAGAGGCAGCGCTCGATCATCCGGTCGAGTCTCCCCTAGCCAATGACCAGCCTTTTAGTTCGTTTTCGGCTTCCGACTTCCCCGGCTCGACCCGAACCAGCCGGTCAGCCAGGTAGATGAGCAGTGCGGTGACCAGCAGGATGATGGTGCTGATGGCGTTGATGCTCGGCTCGATGGTCTTCCGCACCATCCCATACACCACGATCGGAAGGGTGGAGGACCCGGAGCCGGAGACGAAGGAGGTGATCACGAAGTCATCGAAAGACATCGTGAAGGCCAGCAGCGCGCCCGCAAAGATTCCGGGCCAGAGCTGCGGCACGGTAACCTTCCAGAAGGTGGTGATCTCATCGGCGCCGAGGATCATAGCCGCTTCCTCGAGATGCTGGTCCATCCCCTGAAGCCGCGCCAGCACCACCACGACGACAAAGCTGATACAGAACGCCACGTGGGCGATGGTGATGGTGGTGAAGCCCAGCGGGAGGCGAAGCAGAGCGAAGAGGATCAGCAGCGAGATCCCGACCACGATCTCGGGGGTAACGATAGGGAGGTAGAGAAAGCCCTCGAATGCCTCGGCGGCCGGGGAACCGATGCCGCCCCAGCGCCAGAGCGAGCAACGTTCCCAGCACCGTAGCGATCAGCGTTGCCGTCACGCCTACGATCAGGCTCAGCTTGAGGCCGCGGAGGATCTCGGGCCGCTCCAGCAGCCGGTGATACCAGCGAAAGGTGAAGCCCTCCCATTCCACCGAGAACTTGGAGTCATTGAAGGAGAAGACGATCAGGACCAGGAGCGGCAGGTGGAGGAAGGCATAGACCACTCCACCTACAACCAGAAGCCAGCCGGGGGCTCGTCGGTTCATGGCAACGGTGCCGGCCGATTCCCGTCCTTGTATCCGGAGATAGATCAGGACCGCCACGAGCACCAGCGCCATCACGATGAACGACGCCGCCGACCCAAACGGCCAGTTGCGGGCGGCGGAAAACTGGTTCTGTACCAGATTTCCGATCATCATCTGCTTTGCACCGCCGAGCAGATCCGGCGTGAGAAACGAGCCCAGGGCCGGGATGAAGACCAGCAGCGAACCGGCAACGACGCCCGGCATGGAGAGAGGGAGGGTCACTCGCCAGAACCGGGCCGAGGGCCGGGCGCCCAGCACCTCCGCGGCTTCGAGCAGAGAGGAATCGAGCTTTTCGAGTGACGCGTAGATCGGCAGGATCATGAAGGGAAGGAAGCCATAGACCAGCCCCAGCATGACGGCGGACGGCGTGTACAGAATGGTCAGCGGCTCGCGAGCCAGACCCAGCCGCAGCAGCCAGTCATTGATCAGCCCGGTGTCGCGCAGCAGAAAGATCATGGCGAAGGTTCGGACCAGGAAGCTGGTCCAGAACGGCAGCACCACCAGGAGAAGCAACCAGGTGCCGCCAGCGGCCCGACCGCGCGATCACGATATGCAACGGGGTAACCCAGCACCAGGCAGATGACCGTGCAGGCCACCGACCACAGGAAAGTTCGCTGCAGGACGTCGAGGTAGAGCGGATCGAAGAAGCGAGCGTAGTGCTCGAGGGTAAAGCCACGGTCCACGCCACCGTAGATCCCCCGGGGCATGAAGCTGTACGCCAGCATGATCAAAAGGGGGATCAGAAAGAACACGATCAGCCAAAGCATCCCCGGCCCGAGCAGGGTCCAGGCTTGGATCCCGGGATAGGAGAGCCAGCGAACCACCCGGCGCGGCCGGGAGGCGGCCACTATCCCTCCAGGATCTGGCATTCTTCCGGCAGCCAGACCACGGCGACGGTTTCTCCCCGCTTCCAGGCGAATTGGCTTGAGCAGCTGGCCTTCATTCCGGACCGCCACCTTCACGTTTCCCACCTGGGGAACGGCCACGACGACATGGATGGTTTCGCCCAGGTAGATGATGTCACCGATGGTGCCGATCAGGGCATTTTCTGTCGGGGGCACCTCACCCGGGCGGCAGATGTCCATCCACTCCGGCCTGACGGCGATGTGAACCTCCGCTCCGTCTTCCAGTCGGGCCTTGTGCGGCACCCTGAACGACAGCCCGGCGCCGCGAGCGGTCCATTCCCCACGGGAGTTTTTCGTCGCTCGACCCTGGAAGAAATTGGATTCGCCGATGAACGTGGCGACGAACGCGGTCCGCGGGATTCTCGTAGATCTCGGCCGGCGTGCCCAGCTGAGCGAGCCGGGCGTTTCCCATGACGCCGATCCGATCTGACATGGTGAGGGCCTCCTCCTGATCGTGGGTGACATATACGAAGGTGGTGCCCAGCTGCTTGTTCAGGGCCTTGAGCTCCAGCTGCATTTCCTTCCTGAGCTTGAGATCGATCGCCCCGAGCGGCTCGTCCAGCAGCAGGACTGCCGGCTCCAGGACCAGCGCCCGAGCCAGCGCAACTCGCTGCCGCTGCCCTCCGGACAGCTGGCTCGGCATTCGTCTCGCGAACAGGTCGGGATCGAGCCGGACCATCTCGAGGGCCCGCCGCACCCTCTGCTGGATCTCCGCTCTCGGGGTTTTTCGCTGCTCCAGGCCGAAGGCCACGTTCCTTGCCACTGAAAGATGAGGAAACAAGGCGTAGTTCTGAAACACCATGGAGAGGGGTCGTTCATACGGCCGAGTTTGATTGACCGTCTGTCCCAGAAGCCGGACCTCCCCGCTCCCTGCGTCTGGTTGCTCCAGACCGGCAAGCAGTCGCAAGGTTGTGGTCTTTCCGCAGCCGGAGGGGCCCAGCAGAGCGAAGAATTCACCCGGGTATACCTCGAAGGAGACGTTGTCCACTGCCTTGACGTCGCCAAAGCTCTTGGAAACCCGGATGAACTGAACGACAGGTTGGTTCGATACCGCCGTGCTCACGACGCCGCGGCTTTCAGGGACTGCTCCAGAACGTCGAGACCTTCCTCCAGCACTGGCTCGGGCGTGGTGAGCGGGGCCAGAAGTCTGATAATGTTCCCGTACGTGCCTGCCGCCAGGAGGATCAGCCCGCGCCTCATCGCTGCCGAGAGCACGGCCTGGGTCAGCTCCGGGTTGGGGGTCTTGCTTCCACGATCCCGCACCAACTCCATGGCCATCATCGCGCCCAGGCCTCGCACATCCCCAATAGCCTCATGCTCAGTGGCCCACCGGCAAAACCGCGAACGGATCTGCTCCCCCATACGCACGGCGCGGACAGCCAGATCCTCGGCTTCCATGGCATCGATAACGGCGAGCGCAGCCGCACAGGCGAGAGGATTGCCGCCATAGGTTCCTCCCAGCCCGCCCACCTGGGGCGCATCCATCACCTCGGCCCGGCCGGTGACCGCCGCCAGGGGAAACCCGCCAGCCAACGACTTGGCGGTGACGATGAGGTCGGGTACCAGGTCGTAGTGCTCGCTGGCGAACAGCTTTCCGGTTCGGCCGAATCCGGTCTGGATTTCGTCGGCGATGAACAGGATGCCGTGCTCCCGGGCGAATGCGGCCAGCTCGCTCACGTACTCCTTGGGTGCCGGAACGAATCCGCCCTCTCCGAGCTGCAGCTCCATGACTATGGCCGCAACCGACGTGGGATCCACGATGGCGGCGAACATCTGCTCCAGGCGGGAGCGGTTTGCCAGACAACACCTGTTTGCATCACCCTCCCCATGCCGCGCCTCAGGGCAGCGATAACAATAAGGAAAGGGAATGCGGTAGACCTCCGGAGCAAACGGCCCAAACCCCTTCTTGTAGGGACTCACCTTTGAGGTGAGCGCCATCGTCAGGTTGGTTCGGCCGTGGAAGGCATGCTCGAAGCAGACGACAGCCGGCCGGCCGCTGAAGTGCCGGGCCACCTTGACCGCGTTCTCGATCGCTTCAGCCCCGCTGTTGAGCAGAAACGTCTTCTTCGGGTGAGTGCCTGGAGTTATCCGGTTCAGCCGTTCGGCCAGTTGGACATAGGGCTCGTAAGTGGACACCGGAAAGCAGACGTGGGCAAAGCGCTCCAACTGGCGCCGGACCGCGTCCACCACCCCGGGATGCCGATGCCCAGTGTTCACCACCCCGATGCCGCCGGCAAAGTCGATCAGGCGGTTCCCGTCGGCATCGGTGATCACCGCTCCTTCAGCATGCACCACGGCGATCGGAGTCACGGCCGGCACTCCCCGAGGAACCGCGGAAGCCCGTCGCTCGAGAAGGGCCCGGCTGGCCGGTCCTGGGATCTCGGTTCGCAGCTGGATGACGGGAGACATCACACCTCTGCCGGATAGCTGAATGAGCGAGCGGGACCCGGAGCTTATCGTGGGCTGGGGCGGGGCGTAAGAGGGGTGCGCCTTCGCCAGCGGCCCGCTGCACTGGACTGCAGCGGGCCTTTTCGGGGGGTGGCTTTCAACTCGTTTGCGAGCAATAAGTTGCCTTGTGACATGGAGATACCGATTTACGAACCTGCCACTGGCAGTGTGACTAGGGGGCTGGACAGGGGGTGGGGGTCCGGAGCTACGTTGGCTGAGTACCGGCCCCTTCGGGGGTGGGTACGTTTGCATCCTCCGACCAAGCGGAGGGTCCACTCTCACAGCTGACGATCTCCTTGAGCTGTGGGCCCCCATCAGCGGCGGGGGCGAGGTTCCGCAGGCGGAAGTTGCCGACGGGGCCAGACCGAGTGCCGCGCCAACAATGAAAAGAGGAGTTTGTGAGAGTCCTGCTCCTGGGCGCCGGCGCGGTGGGGACCGTGTCTGCCCTCAAATTCGCGAAGGAGGCGGTGCTCGAGAAACTCGTCATCGCCGATGCAGTGGCCGCCCGCGCCTCAGCACTCGCGGACCGGCTCAACGATCGTAGGGTTACGGCAGTAGAGCTCCACGCGGCGGACCGAGACGCCGTCGCCAATATCATCCGCGAAACCAGTACTACCCTGCTCTTGAACGCGGCGCTTCCTGCGACCAACCTCGCTGTGATGCGGGCCTGCCTGGATGCGGGCTGCGATTACATCGATCTTGCCAGCGCGGGAACGGATGCGGACGGCATCCCCAAAATGGATGACCAGTTCGCCCTCGATGCCGAGTTCAAGGCGGCCGGCCGGCTCGCCCTCCTGGGCATGGGGGCGGACCCCGGCACCACCAACGTCTATGCCGCCTACGCGGCCAAGCACCTGCTCGATGTGGTCTCCGAGCTCCAGATCCGAGACGGCGATAATGCCATATGCCAGGGAAGCAGTGGCCTCATCGCGGCGTTCAGTCCCTGGGTCATGATCGATGAATGTCTGTGCAAGGCAGTGTCCTACCGGGGCGGGCGCTACTATCTGGAGGAGCCGCTCAGCGGGGCGGAGCAATTCGATTTCCCCGAGCTTGGAGTTCTGACCTGTTACTACGTAGACCATGAGGAATCCAAGACGCTGCCCCGATCCTTTCCCCAGGCGCGGGTCGTGGACTTCAAGTTGTGCATGGATGAGATGACGGTTGAGACGCTTCAGGTCATTAAACGACTGGGGCTATCCCGCACCGATCAGGTAAGAGTCGGGGAAGCCAGCGTGGCCCCTCGGGACCTCCTGGTCTCACTGCTTCCCCAGCCCAATGATCTGGCCGGGCGACTGCAGGGCAAGACCTGCGTCGGCATCCTGGCTCGAGGATACAAGAACAACGAGCCAAAGGCGTACTTCATCTATAATGTGAGCGATCACGAAGCGACCTATCGTGAGCTCGGCGTGCAGGCCACCGCGTACCAGACGGGGATCCCGCCGGTCATTGCCGCGAGGTTGATCTCCACCGGCGTCTGGAAGGGTACCGGGGTCATGTCTCCCGAGCAGTTCGACCCGGACCCTTTCCTGGAGCAGCTGGCCAGAGATGGGATGCCCTGGCAGGTCCGGGATGATTCCCTGCGTATCGGCGTTCAGCGAGTCATCGGCCGCCCATCCCGGGAGATCGTAGCAGCATAGCACACGGCTCAGTGCGACAGACGACGATTGAGAAGGGGGAACCATGACGACCACGGCTCGGGTGCAGGGGCCGGCCAAGAAGGCGCCCGTTGCCCGCTATCAGATGTACATCGATGGCCGTTTCGTCGATGGGCAGGACGGCCAGACTCTGGAGGTGTACGATCCCTCCACTGAGGAGGCCATCGCCACCGTCCCCGCCGGCAAGGCTGGGGACGTCGACCGCGCGGCCCAGGCCGCGACCCGCGCTTTTTATCAGGTTTGGAAAGGCGTCACGGCTCAGGAGCGAGGTCGAATTCTCTTTCGTCTGGCCGAGCGGGTTCGGGCGCGGCGGACGGAGCTGGCCGAGCTGGAAACCCGAAATACGGGCAAGCCGATTACCGAGTCTGAATACGACATGGACGACACGGCCACGTGCCTCGAGTACTACGGCGGCCTGGCAACCAAGATCAACGGCGAGGTCCTGCCGGTTCCCGCCGAGGCAGTCGCATTCGCCATGCGCGAGCCTATGGGTGTGGCCGGTCAAATCATTCCCTGGAACTATCCGCTGCTGATGGCGGCGTGGAAGATCGGACCGGCACTGGCAGCCGGCTGTACGGTGGTGCTCAAACCGGCCGAACAGACGCCGCTGACCATTCTGGAGCTGGCCCGGGATTTCGAAGGGTTGGGACTGCCACCCGGTGTGATCAACATCGTGACCGGTGACGGACCCGGTGCCGGTGCCCCGTTAGTGAGTCATCCAGCGGTGCGCAAGATCGCCTTTACCGGCAGCGCAGAGGTGGGCAAGCTCATCATGCGGAACGCAGCGGATCAGCTCAAGCGGGTATCCCTCGAGCTGGGCGGGAAGTCTCCCAACATCTTCTTCAGCGACGCTGATTTTGAGAACGCAGTAGACGGCGCGCTCTTCGGCACCTTCATCAATCAGGGTGAGGTCTGCTCTGCCGGCAGCAGGGTGCTGGTGCAGCGGGACATCTACCGGAAGTTCGTCGATGCCGCCACCGCCAAGGCCAAAACCATCAGGCTTGGTCCCGGACTGGACCGGGAGACCAAGATGGGTCCCCTCGTCAGCGCCGAGCAGCGGGACCGAGTGGCAGGGTACCTGGACATCGGTCGGAAGGAGGCGAAGGTGGCGGTCGGCGGCGGCAAGCCCAAACAGTTCGACAAGGGCTGGTATATCGAGCCGACCATCTTCTACGACGTGGACAACTCGGCCACCATCGCGCAGGAGGAGATCTTCGGTCCGGTGATGAGTGTGATCCCGTTCAACGACGAGGCGGAAGCAATCCGAATCGCCAACGCGACACCATACGGCCTGGCCGCCGCGGTGTGGACCCGCGACATCTTCAAGGCCTTTCGGGTGGTCAAGGCGCTGGAAGCCGGGATTGTCTGGGTCAACCACATGCAGCCCACCTTCGTGGAAGCCCCGTGGGGAGGCTACAAGGCATCGGGCTTCGGTCGGGAGCTGGGTCACTGGGGAGTCGAGGAGTACCTCGAGACCAAACAGGTCTTCATCAATCTCGATGAGAAGCCCATCGGCTGGTACTAGGAAATAGCGGGCCGCCGCCGCCCTGGCCCATACGGGCTGTTGCGGAGCCCTGATTTTTCCCGTTTGTTTCGAACGATGCAAGCCGCCCCGCTGTCGACCGGCGCCATCGAGCTCGACGCCGCTCTTCTCCAAGCCACGATCACAGCCGCCCTGGCCGCGCTGTGCGCCTTCCTCTTCGGACGCTACCGGAAATCGTATTTCGCCTGGTGGTCAGCCGCATGGGGATTGTACTTCCTGCGGATCGGAGCGATTACCAGCTTCCTGCTGACGTCCCAACGAGTATGGCTCTACTGGCATCAGGTGGTGACCGGCTGGACGGCGCTGGCATTGCTGTACGCTGCTCTGATGTTCTCCCAGCAGGTTCGGTGGCGGCCCTGGTTTCTCGCGCTGGTGCTCTTCCCTCCGCTCTGGGCCTACATCGCCATCTATCGGCTCCAGCACTTCCTCTGGGCGGCCGGTCCAGCCGTGCTGTTCCTCAGCTTCGCGACCCTCTGGACCAGCTGGGTATTCCTCCGCTACCGCCGCCGCGTAAGCTCGAGTGGCGCCACCCTCCTTGCCGTTGCGTTCGGCCTCTGGGGACTGCACCACCTCGATTATCCGTTCCTTCGCGCGCGAGGAAGCTGGGCCCCGTGGGGCTACTACCTCGATATCCTCTTCGCGCTGGCGGTGGGAGCGGGAATTCTCCTGCTGGTGCTGGATGATCTTCGCCGCGGCCTCAGTGCGCTCTCCGCCCTGTCCGGAGATCTTCAGCGGGCCGGCAGGGAACAGGACGTACTCGATATCCTGCTGGCTCGCCCTCTGACCTTGCCTGCCGTAAGCGGCACCGCCCTGTACACCGCCGATGGGACCGACCTTCGATTCGTCCAGGGAGCCGGAGTGTGCGCCTCCTGGTCCAATGGAAGCCTCCCTGAGCCCGCCGCCGCAGTGCTGAGGCGAGCTGTCGAGAGTAGAAGGCCGCAGTTTACTCCGGAGTGGCCCCGAACCGACGGAAACGCCTCAGCCTTTCCCTATGCCGCGGTTCTGCCCATTCTGCGGGGCGAGCGAGTAGTAGCTGCCTTGACTCTGGTGGGCCAGGCTCGCGACCCATTTACCGCTCTGGACGAAAAGTTCCTGCTGGCGCTCGGGCATCAGGTGGGCGCCGCCCTGGAGAACGCCGATCTTTACACCCGCCTGGAGGCGCGGAGTCTGGAGCTGACCCGCTTGTCCGGGCGAATGGTGGAGCAGCATGAGGAGGAGCGGCGCCGCCTATCCCGCGAGCTGCACGATGAGACGGCGCAGGTTTTCACCGCGGTGAAAATGGAGTTAGGGGTGCTCCGTGAGAAGGTCCAGCCGGAGCAGGCCGACCGCCTGTCTCACGTGCTCGAACTGATCGATACCGGCATCAGTAGCATTCGCAACGTGACCAACGACCTCAGGCCTTCGCTGCTCGACGATCTCGGGCTTCTGCCGGCCCTGCGCTCCCTGGTCGCAGACTTCACCCAGCGCAGCGGCATAAGCATCGAGCTGAACGCTCCGGCCGTTATGCCCCCGCTGTCCCGAGAGGCCGAGCTTGCGCTGTTCCGTGCGCTGCAAGAGGGCCTTTCGAATGTGCTGCGGCACGCCGGTGCCCGTTCGGTGGATGTAGCCATAACCGTTGGCCGTGACATAGTGCAGCTCAGAGTGAGCGACGACGGGCGAGGGCCGCCCGATCTGAGCCCGGAGCGACTGGAGCTGGCCGGCCATATGGGACTGGCCGGCATGCGCGAGCGAATCACGGCTCTGGGCGGGACGGTTCGCTTTCAAGGTAGAGCAAACACCGGAGCGCAACTGGAAATCGTGGTGCCACTCCACCCGTCGAATGGCGCATGACGGGCAAACCGATCCGCGTGCTGGTCGCGGACGACCACATGATCGTCCGGACTGGAATCAGACATGTCGTCGAAAGCGAGCCCGACTTCGAGGTGGTGGGCGAGGCAGCCAGTGGCTCCGAAGCGCTGTCCCTCGCCTCCCGGCTCCGGCCTGATGTAGTCGTGCTGGATATTTCCATGCCGGATCAGTCGGGTCTCGAGGTGGCTGCCAGTCTCCGTAGCACCGCCAGTCCGCCCCGAGTGCTCATCCTCAGCATGCACGACAACCCTGAGTACGTCCTGGAGAGCGTGCGCGCGGGAGCCCACGGCTACTTGCTGAAAGACACCGCCGGAACCGAGCTCCGTAATGCGATCCGCGCGGTATGCCGGGGAGAATCGTATTTCAGTCCGCCCGTTGCCAGCCGTCTTTCCGCGGCGGTCCGGGGCGAGCAGGATAACCACCATGCCTTGGATCAGCTCACCTCTCGCGAACGGGAGGTGCTCCTGGGGATTGTCCGCGGTCATACCAATAAGCAGATCGCAACGGAGCTGGGTATCAGCCACCGAACGGTCGAGACGCATCGGGAAAGCCTGATGCGCAAACTGGAGATTCGCACCGTGGCCGAGCTGACCCGGTTTGCCATTGAAGCCGGGGTGTTGCCGACCGGATCGGAGTAGCCATTATGTTCCGCTTATGACTGACGTTCAGCCATGGAGAGCCCAGCCAGGCGTCCTGCCCGAGGTGTCCGCCCGGCCCAAGACCGGGATAGTGATGCTCAACCTCGGCGGTCCTGCCACCCTGGACGACGTTCAGCCATTCTTGCTCGAGCTGTTTGCCGACCGCGAGATCATCCAGCTCCCATTTCAGCGCTGGCTCGGCCCTTTCATCGCCCGCAGGAGAACGCCGAAAGTTCGTCAGCTGTATGCCAACATCGGCGGCGGCTCACCGATTCTGCGTTATACGGAAGCACAAGGTCAGGGAATGGTGGCGCGACTGGACCGGATCTCTCCCGAAACCGCGCCTCATAAATTTTACGTGGCCTTTCGCTATACCCGGCCTACCAGCGACGATGCGCTTCGCGCCATGCACCACGATGGGGTCGAGCGGGCCATCGCCTTTACCCAATACCCTCAGTTCTCCTGCAGCACCACCGGGTCCAGCCTGAACGAGCTCTGGCGTGCTGCGAATCGGACCGGGCTCCGCGATGCGTTTCAGTGGAGTCTCGTGGATCGGTGGCCGGTTCACCCCGGATTCATCGAGGCGATGACCGAGACGGTGCGGGAGGGCCTCAGCCGGTTTGCGCCCTCGGTTCGCGACCGAGTGACCATCCTGTTCAGCGCGCACAGCTTGCCGTTGGATGTGATCGACCGGGGTGACTCGTACCCTCAGGAGGTCGGGGCCAGCGTGCAGCGGGTAGTGGAGTGCCTCAGTGCCCCCAACCCCTTCATCCTGGCGTATCAATCGGACGTGGGCCCGGTGCGCTGGCTGGGGCCGAGCACGGAGCAGGTGATCCGCCGGCTCGGGGGCAGAGGCCAGCGGGAGCTGCTGGTGGTGCCCATCGCGTTCACCAGCGACCACATCGAAACATTGTCTGAGCTGGACCGCGAGTACGGCGAGGTTGCCCACGAGGTTGGGATTACTCAGTACGTGCGGGCACCCGCCTTGAACGCGCGGCCCCGCTTTCTGGATGCTTTAGCGGAAATCGTGAAAGATCATCTACGGGCGGGCGCCACGTACAGCACCCAATACACCACCCGTTGTGCCGGATGCACCAACCCGCAATGCCGGAACATCCTCAATCCGGTGGGAAGCCCTGCAATGCCGCCCGGGCGGCGGGGGTAGTTGCTCTAACTCTCGACTCTCAAGTTTTGACTCAGAGGAAAGAGCACCCGTCTGACCAGCCGGTCGGCCATCTTGCGGACAACCTCGCGTTCGGCTGGAGACAGGGTCTCCAGCTGAGCCAATGCCCACTCCGATTCCTGCTCTGCCATCTCGCGACTGATCTGGTGTAGTTCGGCCAGCCGGGAAGCGGCCGTTCGCCCTCGCAGGCCCAGATCAAGCCGAATCAGCTCGTCCTCGATGATCCCTTCGGCATCGGCTAGTGCGGCAGAAGGGTTGGCGGCAGCCGGACAACAGAGACGCTGCAGGTCATCCAGGTCGAGCAGCTGAAGGCCGGAAATGTCCCGGGATTCCGGCTCGACGTTTCGCGGAACCGCCAGATCCACCACCACCAGTTTCGACCCCGCGCGGGCCGCAATGGCCCGGGAGAGCTCAACCGCCCGGACCACAGGCTTGGAGGAGGAGGTCGCCACCATGAGAATGTCTGCCTCGGCCAACCTTCGCTCGAGCTCCACCAGCGGACCAGCCTTCGCTCCCCAGGCAGCGGCCAAAACGCCCGCCTTCTCCGGAGCTCGGCTCAGAAGAGTGACCTGGTCAACTCCCCGCTGATTGAATGCCCGCAGGACTCCCTCTGCCGCTTCGCCGGCTCCGAGAACAACCACCTCCGGGCCGCGCGTTTCCTGCCACTGCTGAAGCACCAGGTCTACTGCTGCCGAGCTCACCGACGACGGATGGCGGCCCAGCAAGGTCTCTCGGCGAACCCGGCGACCGGACGAGAGCGCCGCAGAGAAAATGAGATCCATCTCTCCTGTGGTTGTGCCGGCAGCACGAGCCGCATCGTAGGCCCGGCGCACCTGTCCCAGAACCTCGACTTCACCCAGGATCTGGGAATCGAGACCGGAGCAAACCCGAAAGAGGTGGCGAACTGCGGCCATCCCCTCGTGGCGGGTGATCACCGGGCCGGCCGGTACGGGATCGTTTCCTTCCCGCCCCAGCCGATGAAACCAAGCCTCCCCCTCGCCCGAGCCCGACCAGTACAGCTCACATCGGTTGCAGGTAGAAATCAGAACGGCGGGTATTCCGTTCGCCTTGAGCAGTTCCAGAATTGCGGAAGTTTCCGGCGGGCCGAACGCAAACCGTTCCCGGACCTCGACCGGCGTTGTATGGTGGCTTACACCAATGAGATGGAAGGAGAGATTGCGGGCCACGCCCAAGGGTAGGCTTTGCCTCTGGTACTCACAATCCGCGACTCCCCGGAGCTAGCCTCCGTAATACTACGGGAAAGCGAAAACTAGGCCGCTGGCAGACAGTTACCTCCGCTCGGCAGCCGTTCGCATCGTCTGCTGGTACTGCCGGATCAGGCGCTGCATTCGGTCTACGTGCTGAGGAAGCTTGGATCGATCGAGCTTGGCCGATGTACCGGCTCCTCCGCCCAGGTCATCTAGGACAGAGTCTCCGAGGGCCCGGAAATTCCCCGAGTCGGCATAACCTGCCCGATACAGATCAGCAATCATCGAGTTGATCAGATCGCCGGCCATGTTCTTGTAGGCGGTCAGGTTGTCCGGGTTTGGCGGCTGGGTTCCATTCGCCATCAGATTCAGCTGATTCTGCATGGCTGGGATGAGTCGGGGGGCCTCCAGCTCGCCACCGCTATTGGTGCCCGCGACCCCATCTTCCCGGGCGCTGCTATCGGCATCTGAGGTGTAGGCCGACGCCGAGGCGTTGCCGGCCTTTTCCCGGCTGCACGCTACTGAAAGTGCGATGGCCAGCAGAAGAAGAGCTCGGTTCATGTGCACTCCTGACTGAGGGGGCGGTCGTTGTTGCAATCAAGGATAGAACCCGGCGGGACTCAGTGTTCCGAATCACCCGGCCCGGGAGGATGGCTGGAGCGGTGAGATCGGGGTCGTTCGGTTCAGGATCAGCATTGCATCCACCGCGCGTCGAAGCGCGAATCTCGAGGGCCAGAACTCCAGCCGGAAGCCTTCCTGGTCAACGTCGTAGATTGGCTCGCGCACCTCATCACTGGTGGAATCGAGCATCACCGCGAAGTTGCTCTCCGGCTCTTCAGGAGACAATCGATCGAACATGCGGGTCGCAGGGTTGGCGCCGGCCTGGCGCGCATCAGTCAAGATGGTGTACACCACGGTCCCGTCATCCGCTAGATAGCCGGCAAACCAGTGGTCGAATCGATCGTGCACCCTCCCCATCGCGACCTGCCCTCCCACCTGCTTCAGTCCATGATATCCGCCCATGAAAATCAACACCCGCCAGGTGGGGTGTTCCTGGAGGGTTTTGCGGAACGCTGCGGCCATCCAGATGTCACGGTTGGCGAAGCCTCCAGTAGCCATGTGTGGAGTCAGGGGAGCGATGGGCCAGCCCCGAAGGTCGGCTGCTAGAATGTGGGTGGGGTGCCTGGGGTGCTCGCGGTTCCAGTGATACACCGCGCGATAAATTGCGAGGTACTCGACGCTGACTCCCCAATGCGCCCGGAGAGTGCGGGGATGATCCACAAGGATGCTGACATCTTCGGGCCGGGAGGCGAGATACTTATCGATCCACTCCTGCTGTTCCGAAGCTACCTCGAGCGCCAGTAGGTCTATAGTCTGGTCTTCCCGCTGCGCTGCGATGAGGTGGGTGACCAGGAGCTTCGGCTCGGCCACCGGATGGATGTCGCCCAGGAATACGATCCGGTGGTGCGCTAATCGCGGATTGCAGAAACCGAAGCGGCTCGACCGGGGTGTCGAGCCACGAGAGTATGAGTAACAGCAGGACCAACATGCCCTAACGCTTGAACAGCCTGCTGAACACACCGGTAGTCGCGGTGGACTCGAGCGCGTGGGCCATCTCCTCCATCGATCCATAGCGCTCCGCCGGGTTTACCGACAGCGCCTTGTTGATCACGGTCTCGAGTTTGGCAGGAAGGTCTGCCTTGACCTCACGCAGCTGGGTAGGGGCGCCTCTGAGCCGGGCGATCATCGTCTCCTGCGCGCTCTTTCCGGTGAAGGGCAGCTGACCGGTGAACAGCTCGAACGCGAGCACCGCCAGCGCGTAGATATCGCTGCGGCCATCGAGGGGCTTTCCCCGAATCTGTTCCGGGCTCATGAATTCGGGAGTGCCCAGGACGATGCCGGTGGCGGTCAGCTTGACCACATCAGGCCCCGCCCGCCGTTCCTTTGCCAGTCCAAAGTCCATCACCACCGCCCTGAATCCATTGAGAGCGGTCGAGTCCGGAACCAGCATGACATTTTCCGGCTTCAGGTCCCGATGGATGATCTGGAGGTCGTGGGCATGTCCCAGCCCATGACACATCTGAACCAGCAGAGGGATGCCATCCGCCACCGGAAAGGGACCTCGGCGGGTTTCATGCTCGCTGAGCGGCTCGCCCTCGAGGAAGGGCATGACCAGATAGAGCAGCCGATCCGCGGTCTCGCCCAGCCGGAGAATGGGGCAGACGTTGGGATGGTTCAGCCGAGTGGCAATGGTGGCCTCGCGCCGTAGCCGTTCTACCGAGGCCGGGTCTCGGGACAGGCGGGGAATCAGAATTTTGACGGCGACCGGACGGCCGGTATCGATCTCCTGGGCCTGATAGACGTAGGACATTCCGCCTTCGCCCAGCTTCCGGGTAATGTGGTACCTCTGATCGAGCACCTGGCCGGTAAGCGACGCCAGGCTGGGCGGGATATGATCGGGGGCCGCGCGAGGCCCTAAAGGATCAGCAGAGTCTCTGGCGGAAGCCCGGGCTACCGGCGAGAGGGCGGGCTCCGCCGGCTGGGAATCGCTCTCTACCAGCAGTGATCCGTCTTTCACGCAGAACCGGGCGGGCGCCGCGTAGCTGGTCTGGCAGCGGGGGCAGCGCCTGTTGCTCAATCCCTGAACCGATTCCGGCCGTCGCTTTTGGCCCGGTACAGATGCGTGTCTGCCAGCCGCAGGAGCGACTCCCCGTCGCTCACCCGCTCATCGGGGTAGGAGGCAATCCCGATGCTGATGGTGACCCGCACCGGACGGCCTGGCTCGCCGAAGTCGTGGGTGGCAACTCGTCGAAGAATGCGCTCGGCGAAGTTCCGGGATTCGGTGTTGGTCGTCTCGGGCAACAGCACCACGAACTCCTCTCCCCCGTACCGCGCTACGATATCCACCGAGCGCTGTTCCCGCTTCAACAGGTTTGCCAGTTGCTTCAGCACCCGGTCACCCACCAGGTGGCCATAGGTGTCGTTGATCTGCTTGAAATTGTCGATATCCACCATCATGCCGGTGAGCATGGTGGCGTAGCGGGCCGCACGATCCATCTCCTGCTCCAGCTTGTCCATCATCGCTCGACGGTTGAAGCAGTTGGTCAGGGGATCGGTTTCGGCCAGGTGTCGCATCTGTTCCTGGCCCAGCACGGCATTTTCCAGATCGTAGGCCCGTTCCAGGGCAGCAACGGCGGCGTTGGTGACTTCTTCGGCAAACTGCACGTCGTGCTCGTTCAGGGGTGGATCTTCGCTGGTGGTTCTGAGAAAGAACACACCGACGGGCTCTTGCCTGAGAGAGAATCGCAGGGCTACGGCGGAGCGGGTCTCCACCGGCCTGCCCTGCGACTCCCACTCGTCCCGGACCCCCCCGTACAACGGATCGGTGTGGACGTCACGGACCAGCACCACCTCGCCGGTCTTCAAGGCGCGCCGGATCTCGGGATACCGCTTGAGGTCCACCTGCAGGTTGTGGAGCATGGGGTTTTCAAAGGCGGCCACTACGGTACCGACCTCATCGTCGGGCCCTGCCATGATGATGGAGCATCGGGCGATGCTGAGCGCCTGGGCTACTCTCCGCACCAGAATGCCGTAGATCTCGTCCGGCTTCAGTGAAGCGGTAACCTCCTGCATGATGTCCATCATCTCCGAGCGGGACCGGGCCTCCGCCCGCGCCTGGTTCAGCTCCCTTCCGACCCGCAGATGCGCCTTGACCCGGGCCAGGAGCTCACGCACCCGGAATGGCTTCGGGATAAAGTCCGCTGCGCCGAGCCCCAGCGAACGGACGGTGGCCTCCTCCGGGGGCATCGAGGAGATCATCAGCACCGGAAGGTCTTTGAACCGGGGATCGGCCTTCACCCGCTGGAGCAACTGAAGACCGTCCACTTTGGGCATCATGATGTCGAGTAGGAGAAGATCGAATGGCTCGGCGGCCAGATGCTCGAACAGATGCTCACCCCCCGGGGCGGTGAACACGTCGTAGCCGTTCTCTTTGAGGATCCAGGACAGGGTGCGGGAGAGCGCCTGATCGTCGTCCGCCACCAGGATCTTGGGTGCCACACTCATGGTTGCACCAGGCGCTGGAACACCGCCGGGTCCACGTTTCCGCCGCTGATCACTGCTACGGTCGGTCCCGCCAGCTGAACTCGCCCGGCCAGGATAGCCGCGGTGGTGACTGCCCCCGACGGCTCCACCGACAACCCACCTTGACGGTAGAGAAATCGTAGCCCCTCCTCAATCTCGGCTTCGTCGACCAGAATCGATTGGCGGACGATGCCGGACAGAATCCCAAACGGAATCGTTCCGATGGACAACGGCAGCAGCCCATCGGCAAGGCTCTCGGTCTGATCGAGCTTGACCGGCCGGCCCGCCTCCAGCGCACGGGCCAGTTTGGGAGCCCCCACCGGCTCGACCCCGATAACCTGAACCTCTGGCTTCAGGGCGGCCGTCGCGCACGCAATGCCCGCGATCAGGCCACCGCCGCCCACTGGAACCAGGATGGTCTGTACCTCCGGACATTGCTCGATGATCTCCAGGCCGCAGGTGCCCTGCCCGGTAATTACCTCCAGGCTCTCGAACGGCGGCACCATGATAAGGCCCTGCTCCTCCACCATCTGCTGGGCTTTGGTATAGCGCTCCGAGGAGCTGTTCCCGGCAATGATGACCTCCCCGCCCAACCGGCGGACGCCCTCTACCTTGACGGCCGGGGCCCGCTCCGGCATCACCACTACTGCCCGGGTGTTGAGGCGGCGAGCGACCCAGGCCACCGCTTGGCCATGGTTGCCGCTGGAGTAGGTGATCAACCCTCGGGCACGCAACTCAGCTGGAATCCGGGAGGCAGCGGTATAGGCGCCGCGAACCTTGAATGCGCCTACGGGCTGGAGATGCTCGCCCTTGAGGAAAACGGGAACGCCGCACCGCGCATCGAGATCGGGGATGCGCAAGAGCGGCGTTTTGACGGCGACGCCCTGCAGGCCTTCCGCGGCGGCCCGCAGCGCTGCAAGGGACACCGCGGAGCTCGGCGGAGAGTCAGCCTGCGGGTCGGCCCACCTATCGGCGGCTGAAGTCATCGATAATCATAGCGACTACTCCACCGCCGCGGTCGGGGTGACCTCATCACCGCCGGCCGCCGGCTCCGCCCCTCCCTCATCCTCCTTGACCACCCGGGCAACATCCACCACGGCGTCGCCCGAATCCAGGTTCATGACCCGGACGCCCTGCGTGTTGCGCCCGATCACCCGTATTCCGTCCACCGGGAGCCGGATGATTACCCCTTGCCGGGTGATCATCATCAGTTCGTCGTCGGGGATGACCTCCATCAGCGCAACAATCGACCCGGTCTTCTCCGTCTTTTTCAGGGTGATGATCCCCTTGCCGCCCCGCTTCTGCACCCGGTAATCAACCAATTCCGATCGCTTGCCGTAGCCCTTCTCGCTCACCACCAGAATGCTCGCGTCCCGCCGCACCACCACCATGCCGATAACCTCGTCGCCCTTCTCCAGCTCGATCCCCTTGACGCCGGTTGTGGCCCGGCCCATGTCGCGGACGTCGCCCTGATGGAACCGGATGCTCATCCCGTCCTTGGTGGCCAGAATGATGTCGCTGTTCTGATCACATACCTGGACATCGATCAGCTCGTCGCCCTTTTCGATGTTGATGCCGCAGATACCGGTGGCTCGCACGTTGCCGTAGGCCGAGAGCACCGTCTTCTTCACCGTCCCCTGCCGGGTGGCAAAGATCAGGCACTTGTCATCGGTGAATTCGCGTACCGGTACCAGGGCCGCGATCTGCTCGTCCGGCTTGATGGCGATGCAGTTGATCACCGGCTTCCCTCTGGCGGCACGGCCCGCCTGAGGAATTTCGTGCACCTTGAGCCAATAGACCTGCCCCTTGTTGCTGAAGAACATCAGGTAGTCGTGGGTGCTGGCAATGAATAAATGCTCCACCCAGTCATCGGCCTTGAGATCGGCTCCCGTGAGCCCCCGTCCCCCACGCCGCTGCCGCTTGTAGGTAGTGATCGGGATACGCTTGATGTAGCCGCTGTGGGAAACGGTGATCACCATATCTTCTTCGGCGATCAGATCCTCGACGGTGAACTCGCCCTGGTCGGCCACGATCTCGGTGCGGCGGTCGTCTCCGAAGGTGGCCGCGATATCCTCCATCTCCTCCTTCAGGATGGCCATCCGCTTGGGCTTGGACGCCAGGATTCCCTTCAGCTCCTTGATCGTAGCGCGCAGCTCCTTCAGCTCCGCCTCCAGCTTCTCGATCTCCAGCCCGGTGAGCTTGGCCAGCCGCATGTTCAGAATGGCGTCGCTCTGCTTCTCACTGAAGCCGAACCGCTTGCGGAGCCGGGCGTCCGCCTGGGCGGTGTCGTCTGACCCGCGGATGATTTTGATCACCTCGTCGATGTTGTCGACGGCGATCTTCAAGCCATCCAGGATGTGCTCCCGGGCCTGCGCCGCGTCGAGATCGAACTGCGTGCGCCGGGTAATGACGTTGTGCCGGTGATCGATAAAGTGCTGAAGCAGCTCCTTCAGGTTCATGATCTTCGGCGCGCCATTCGCGAGCGCCAGCATGATCACCCCGAAGGTGGTCTGCATCTGGGTGTGCTTGTACAGCTGGTTCAGCACCACATTGGGAATGGCGTCGCGCTTGAGCTCGATAACGATCCGCATGCCGTCTTTATCGGACTCGTCGTTGATGCCGCTGATCCCTTCCAGCTTCTTCTCGGCCGCGAGCTCCGCGATGGCCTTGACCAGGTTCTCCTTGTTGACCTGGTAGGGGATCTCGGTGACGACGATTTGCGAGCGTCCGGTGGTCTCCCGCTCTTCGATCTGAGCCCTGGCCCGCATAACCACCCGGCCCCGCCCGGTCTCGTAGGCTTCCTTGATCGCCTCGCGTCCGTAGATGTACGCGCCGGTGGGGAAGTCGGGTCCCTTGATGACCTTCCGCAGCTCGCCGATGGTGGCTTCGGGATTGTCCACCAGCAGCTGCACACCTTTGACGATTTCACGGAGGTTGTGCGGCGGGATGTTCGTGGCCATGCCAACGGCGATGCCGCTGGAGCCATTCACCAGCAGGTTGGGAATCTTGGCCGGGAGCACCGTGGGCTCCTGCAGCCGGTCGTCGAAGTTGGCCTGGAAATCGACGGTGTTCTTGTCGATGTCCTCCAGCATGGCCATGGCAATCCGGGTGAGCCTCGCTTCGGTGTACCGATACGCGGCTGCGGGGTCGCCATCGACAGAACCGAAATTTCCCTGCCCGTCTACCAGTGGGTACCGCAGGGAGAACTCCTGGACCATTCGCACCAGGGCGTCGTAAACCGATCCGTCTCCATGGGGATGGTATTTGCCGAGAACGTCGCCTACCACAGTGGCGGACTTCTTGTACGCGCGGCCGGGCACCAGGCCCAACTCGTTCATCGCATACAGGATCCGCCGATGGACCGGCTTTAAACCATCACGCACGTCCGGCAGGGCGCGGGAAACGATGACGCTCATCGAGTAGTTGATGAACGACTGTTGCATTTCCTCTTCGATGAGCCGGGGCAGAATCCGTTCGCGCGAGTTCGGTGCTGTCATGGAGTTCCTGTGCTGGGGCTATGACGGCCAGGGGAGGCCGCGAGCCGGGAAATATAGTCGGGCATGAGGCCCGCCAGCAACGCTGGACTACCAAGGAAAGCTGGCCTGCAATAAGGACTTAGATGCACCCGGCAGGTCGGTTATTCACTCGCTCCGGGTTAAGCGGCACGGGTCCCCTTCCGATACTTCCCTCTGTAGTTCCAGGTACAGCCTCTCCGATCCCAAGTGGCCGCCGGCCAAGGATTCTCACGTATGGCCAGATGCTCGATGCTGCTTCTGACTCTCCTCCTAGTGGCTCCCCCTGCAGTGGGGGCCCAGAGCAAGGGCGGAGGCACTGCGCCAAGCGGCTTCGACAGCTTCATCCTGCTGGTCCCGCCGCGTGATACTGTCAGCATCAAGAAGCAGATCCGGGCGACCACCGCGGCCATCGCAGCGGCAGAGAAGGCACGGCAGCAGGCGGAGACCATGCGGCTCGGCGCCACCTCCAGAATCGAGTTCAAGAAGGTTGAGATTGTCCGAATCAAGGACCGCATCAGCGTGGCCAAGAAGGAGAATCGCGAGGCGGACCGGGTTGGGCTTGAGGCGGAGCGGAAGGCAGCCGAGCGGGAGATCGAGCTCTTGAAGCGCCGGGAGGAACTGCGGGAGGCGGAAACCGAGCTGGAGACCAAGCGCGCCGAGTTCGCCGACCTGAACAAAAAGGCCTTGGAGCTGGAGCTCCAGTTAGCGATTCGTCGCGCCGGCCGGCTCCGCGCACCCGTTGGGGGCGCCGGGGGTGCCAGTCTGGATCAGGTGATCGGGGAGCTGGAGAAGCAGACCCTTGAGGCCCAACGGGCCCAGGCCGCCGCCAGTATCGATGTGTCCGAACAGGAAATCCGGGTGCTCGACAGCCGCCTGGAGCTGCTCGACGCGCAGCAGAAAGTGCTGGGAGGCAAATGACATCAGGCTTGTAAGAGCCTCCTGGCTTCGCCCTCGCCTCGCACCAGCAGTACCGTTCTCGCGCCCACCCCTACCACCGGAGAAGTCCTCGGCTGGATCACCTGGCCAATAGGCTTTCCGTTGCGGTCCAAGACCCTGAAAATCATCACCGGCTTGCGGTTGGCAATCTCTACCATAGGTCCCTCGCGTTAGCTTCGTTGCCTGGGGCTGTGCTTCTGTTGTGGTGTTGAGATGCCAGAATAATCCAGAAGGTTGCTTGGTCTCGGGGCGAGCCCGGACGCAACCCTATCGCAGCGATGCGTGTCAGAGGTGCGGTTCACTCGAACGACCTACGCTCCGGAGCCGGTGGAAGAACGCGAACTGATCAGTCGAGTCTTGGCGGGAGACCCGAGCGCCGAGCGTGCCCTCTACGATGCGCACGTGGACCGGGTCTTTCGGCTGGCGTACCGGATGGCAGGAGATATGGACAGAGCCCAGGATTATACCCAGGAGACGTTTATCCGCGCGTTTAGCCGGCTGCAGACCTTCCGGGGTGACGCAGCCCTGTCGACTTGGCTGGGATCGATTGCGATTTCCGTAACGTTGAATGGTCTTCGCAAGGTGCGTCGGCGGAACGAGCGTGAGGTTGGGCTGGATGACTTCACTCCTGCCGGACATACGAGACCCGAAGCAGAGCCGGACCTCAAGACCCGGCTCAACCAGGCGATCGATGATTTACCTGAGGGGTATCGAGCGGTGTTCGTCATGCATGACGTCGAGGGATACACCCACGAGGAGATCGGCGCTTCGCTCGGTGTCCACCCCGGGACGTCCAAGGCACAGTTGTTCCGGGCCCGGGCTCGGCTCCGGGAAGCGTTGGCTGACTTTGCGAAGGACTGAGCAATGACCGACGACCGATTCGACGATCTGCTGCGCGACTCTGCTCGCGAGTATAACGACCCCCCGGAAACGCCACGGGAGGAGCTCTGGCAGCGCATCGTGGCGGCACGAGAGGCGGAGAGGGCGGCCCCGAGGGAGAGGACGGAGGACACAGATGGAGAGCGCTCCCGCATTCTCCCGTTCCGTCGCCTCGGTCATGTTCGTCGGCCGCTTACCTGGGCCGCGGGTATTGCCGCTGTTCTGGCGCTTGGCGTCGGTCTGGGTCGTATGAGCGTGAAACAGCCAGCATCAGTGGCTATCTCGGCTCCAGTTCCATCATCCTCCGCTCCCGCCCCGCGGGCGACCGGAGCCGCTTACCGGGTGGCCACCACCGAACATCTGAGTCAATCGGAGGCCTTTCTCACCTTGTTCCGCACCTCCGTACGCGGCAAGGAAGGGAATGAGCGACTCGCGTCGGCAACCGCTCGACAACTGCTAGCGACCAATCGGCTGTTGTTGGACTCGCCCGCTGCAGCTGATGCTCGGACCCGGCTCCTGTTGCAGGACCTGGAGCTGGTTCTGGCGGAGATTGCGCAGCTGTCTCCCCAGCCCAGATCCCGTGATCTCCAACTGATCACCGAAGGACTCGAGCAGGGCGGCGTGTTGTCCCGGCTCAGAACCGCCGTGCCCGCCGGCACGAGTGCCACCCAAGGAGCGCTGTGATGTATTCCCTGCAGTTCGGCTTGGCCCTCGCCGCGGTGACTGCCGTGAGCGGCTATCCCCTGACCCTCGGAGATTCAGGATTCCCTCTGAGCCATATGGTCACGGTGGGCGACTCCGCGATTCCTCGCATCCCGGCAGCCTGGCTTCAGGGTGATCCGGCGGATTCGCTCTACCGCGCTGCGCGCGAGAGACGCTCAACCGGCGGGAGTATCGGACTGCGGCCAACCTCTTTTGCCCAGATTCCCGTCTCGTTTTGCCCGCTCCGGTTATGCTGGGGACGCGCTCTACTGGCAGGCCTTCGCGCTCTATCGGCTGGGGGGCGACCGGGACCTCAGGACGGCTCTGGCGGCGCTGCGGCAGCAGAAGGAGCGCTATCCCCAGGCGGCCACCCACGGCGACGCCGACTGCCCTGGAGAGCCGGATCCTGGGAGAGCTGGCCCGCCGGGGCGACAGTGACGCGGCGGCCGAGATTTCGCGGACCGCCACCAGCATTGCGCCGCCCACGCCTCCGACACCACCTACCCCACCGACGCCGCCAACACCACCGACGCCGCCTACACCACCGACGCCGCCCACACCGCCGAGTTCATCACTCGAGGAGCTCGTCCCGCTCGAGCAGCTCGAGTCGTTGCTCCAGCGACGATGACGACATGAAGGTGGCCGCACTCAACGCGCTGCAGCAAATGGACGCGGCCCGGGCCCGCCCCATCCTGCGTCGGGTGCTCGCGAAGCGCGATACGGCCATCTGCCTGCATTCGCCGGAAGGCCGTTTTCCTGGTAGCCCAGCAGAATGAGCCGGGAACCGAGGACATCCTGCTGGAGTCGGTTCGGAGCGATCCCGATCCGGAGGTGCGCCGCCAGGCCGTATTCTGGCTGTCCCAGGTCGGCACCGACCGGGCGGTCGGGGCCCTGGACTCGATCCTCCGGTTCTCCAACGACGAAGAGATCCAGGAGCGGGCTGTCTTCGCCCTGTCCCAGCACGACAGTCCCCGGGCCCAGCAGGCGCTGCGCACCTACGCCGAGCGGAAGGAGGTTCCGGAGGCGATGCGGGAGACGCGCCATCTTCTGGCTGGGCCAGCGTCAGACGCCGGAGAACGCCGCTTTTCTCCGCTCGCTGTATGGCCGGCTTACCGGTGAGGAGCTCAAGAAGAAGGTTCTCTTCTCGCTCTCCCAGACTGGGCGGGGAGGAAAATGGTCGGTGGCTGCTCGGCATCGCCCGCGACACTTCGGAGAAGCTGGAGATGCGGAAGCAGGCGCTCTTCTGGGCCGGCCAGGGCGGGGTCTCGATCGAAGAGCTGACTCGGCTCTACGCCAACGTGAGCGACCGGGAAATGCGGGAGCAGCTGGTGTTCGTGTATTCCCAGCGGGATGAGCCGGCAGCGCTCGACAAGCTGATCGAGATCGCCAAGAAGGACCCCAACCCCGAGCTCCGAAAGCGCGCGCTCTTCTGGCTGGGACAGTCGGACCAGGCCCGCGCGGTTCAGGCCATCCAGGACATCATCGATCAGCCCTAGGCCTATGCTGCGAGCCTGTCTCATACTCACCGTGGCCGGAACGCTGCCCGCAACCGGTTGGGCCCAGACCCTGGACCAACGGATAATCGCGGTTGGGAGCGGGAAAGTGCACTTGAGCTTCGCCGCCCGGCCGGGAGTTTGTGGCGACGGAGATCAGAACATCAACATTCAGGACAACGAAGACTGGGAAGTCGAATGTGAGGGTCAGCCGGTTCGTGTGGCTCTCGATGTCCGAGATCACCAGGTGGTTGCCCTTCGAACCTTCGTCGGGGGGCAATGGCGCACTCCTTCAGCCGCCAAAGATCTCGGCACCATCCGCCCACAGGAGGCCGCCGCGTACTTCCTGCATCTCGCCGGAAGCCGCACGCGGTCTGAGTGGCGATCCAGTCCTGCCCGCCACCCTGGCCGACAGCGTCACCATCTGGCCTTCGCTGCTTCAGCTGGCACGCTCGTCTCGGCTCCCGATGGAGCGGCGCCGGAGCGCGGTGTTCTGGTTGGGCCAGGCTGCCGGAGCGGCGGTGGACGGAGCCCTCGACTCCATTGCCGGCGACACGGGCACTGAGCGAGAAGTGCGGAAGCAAGCGGTTTTTGCCCTGTCGCAGCGGACTTCCGAGGAGGCGGTACCGGCGCTCATTCGCATCGCTCGAACGAATCGGGACCCGGAGCTCAGGAAGTCGGCGCTGTTCTGGTTGGGCCAGAGCAACGATCCCCGAGCCATCGATCTTTTTGAGGAAATTCTCCGGTAAGGCCAACCTTTTACACGGTTCCTCCGTCTAAGCCTCGCGCATCAGCACTGGCTTGCTCGACGGAGGTGTCGTGACAGATCCCGCAATTGCATTGGCGTTGTACCTTGCCCTGTCCGGCCCGGGTGGCGGGCAGACCGATACCCTCCCCCACGGTATCAAAATGAAGGTGCACGCGGCTCGTGCTTCCGGCGAAATCACGCTTGATGGGCAGCTGGCTGAAGCCATGTGGGCAGACGCTCCCCCGATCTCCGGTTTCATCCAGCGGGAGCCTGACGAGGGAGCTCCCGCCACCGAGTCAACGGAAGTGCGAGTGCTCTACGATGACGACGCCCTGTACATCGGCGCTCGATTGCACGACAGCAGGCCCGACAGCATTCGAGCTCAGCTGGCCCGCCGAGACCGGATCACCAACTCAGACCGCTTTCTCGTCTTCCTCGATTGCTACCATGACCGCCGCACCGGCTTCTACTTCGGCATCAACGCCGCCGGCACCCTCTACGATGGTACGTTGTTCAACGATGACTGGGACAGCGACACCTGGGACGGTGTCTGGGATGGCAAAGTCGCCCGCGACTCATTGGGATGGACCGCCGAGCTCCGCATTCCCTATTCCCAGCTTCGGTTCGAGCGCCAAAAAACCCAATGGGGCATCAACTTCAAGCGGGAAATTGCCCGTCGCAACGAGCGCGACTATCTGGTGCCCACCCCGAGCAACGGAAGTGGATTCGTCTCCCGTTTCGTGGAGCTGGCCGGCATCGAACAGGTATCTCCTCCCCGCCGGATGGAGGTTCTCCCCTACGTCACCACTCGCGCCGAGTACCTGAACCATGAGGCGCAGGACCCCTTCAATGATGGCTCGTATCTCGGCGCTGGAATGGGAGGCGACCTCAAGCTTGGCATCGGCAGCAACCTGACTCTGGACGCCACGGTGAACCCCGACTTCGGCCAGGTCGAGGTCGATCCAGCGGTGGTCAATCTCAGCGACGTCGAGACTTTTTTCGACGAGCGCCGGCCGTTCTTCGTGGAAGGCGCGAGCATTTTCAACTTCGGCGAGGGCGGAGCCAATGACTTCTGGGGCTTCAACTGGGCCAACCCGAGCTTTCTCTATACCCGGAGGATAGGCCGAGCACCCCAGGGCGAGTTGCCCGACGATTACGACTATTCGGATGTGCCGTCAGGCAGCAACATCCTGGGCGCCGCCAAGCTCTCGGGAAAGGTGGGCACTTGGAGTTTGGGTGCGCTCAGCGCGTTCACCAGCCGCGAGCACGCCCAGTTTGCGCTCGATCAGCACCACTGGCAGCAGGAGGTGGAGCCGCTCACGTATTACGGCGTATACCGAGCCCAGAAGGAAATGCAGGGCGGGCGCCACGGCCTCGGTTTCATCGGCACCCTTACCGCCCGCTCCTTCGATGAGGCCAACTTGCCAGCGGAGCTGAGCTCCACCGCCACCGGGCTGGGCATGGATGGCTGGACTACCCTGGACCGCAGCGGGATGTGGGTGATCAGCGGTTGGGCCGGACTGAGCCGCTCCCATGGCACGCCAGAGCGCATGCAGAGTCTCCAGGAAAGCTCGGTCCACTACTTCCAGCGCCCCGATGCCGTCGTATCTCGGCGTTGATTCCAGTGCCACCTCTCTAGACGGATATGGTGCCCGGGTTTCCCTCAACAAGCAGAAGGGCAACTGGATGTTCAACTCAGCCCTGGGAGTCATCGATCCGAAATTCGATGTGAACGATCTCGGTTTTCAGTTCCGCAGCGACCAGATCAACAGCCACATCATGTTCGGGCATAAGTGGACTCGACCCGGGCGATTCCTGCGGAGCTGGCGGCTCAACCTCGCTGGGTTCCGGAGCTACAACTACGGCGGCGACGTGACCTGGACCGGGCTCTTTTTGACGGGACTCTACGAAATGCGGAACTTCTCGACCGGCACGCTGGTTCGTGGCCTACAACCCGAGTACCGTGAGCGATCGACGGACCCGCGGTGGCCCGCTCATGATCAATCAGCCTGGCGTGGAGTGGGACTTCCAGATGGACTCCGATCCGAACAAACGATGGATCTACGGCTTCGGTCTGCACGGCAACCATTATCAGAAGGATTGGGAGCAGAGTTGGAGCGCCAGGGCCGCCCTGGAATGGAAGCCTGGGGCACGCCTCTCGTTTCGGGTGGAGCCGCAGATCGAGCGAATCGGCACCTCGTCTCAGTACGTCGACACCTTCGATGACGTGCTGGCTGCGTCCACCTATGGCCACCGCTACGTCTTCGCCACGCTGGACCAGACCACCGTTTCGGCCAGCGTGCGGCTGAACTGGATCTTCACTCCTAAGCTTAGCCTCGAGGTCTACGCCCAGCCGCTGGCCTCTTCTGGCCGATACACCGGGTTCAAGGAGCTGGCCCGGCCCCGCAGCTACGACTTCAACCCCTACCCCGACCCGGTTGAAACCAGCGATCCCGACCGGCTCGCTATCGATCCCGATGGGACCGGTCCCGCAGCCCAGCAGGAGATCGATGACCCTAACTTCTCCCTGGTATCTCTCCGAGGAAATGCGGTGTTGCGCTGGGAGTACTTACCCGGTTCAACCCTGTTCCTGGTCTGGACCCAGAATCGGTCCGACAGCGAGAGCATCGGCAGCTTCTCCAACGGCTCGGCGCTGGGACGGCTGGCCTCGACTCCAGGCGACAACATCTTCCTGGTGAAAATCTCCTACTGGTGGAATCCCTAGAGTAAGGAACCGGCATGCAGGCCATTACCTTTCCTGCATGTTTGCCACATTGGTCTCTGGTATCCCCTTCCTGTTCGCAGCCCTGCTCGTGGGATGCGGAGCTTCCCAGCCCAAGACGCCGGTCGTCGAGCTCACCGCAACCGGTGACACGGTGCTGGCACCCTACGCAGACATCACCGAAGCATCCTGGTTGGGGGGTACCCGCTGGGCCGCCATCTCGCCGGCCGAGGAAGTGGTCGCGATCGTCGATCCCGCCCGACACACCGCTACTCCTCTGGGTGGGCGCTCCTCGAAGGATCTGCGCAATCCGGCAAACATCTTCGTTGCTCAGGATACGCTCTTCGTGGGAGACTGGGGGCTCCGGCGGCTTACGTTGTGGGCACCGCCTGGACACCTTGCCCGGGCCATCCCTGCCCCCGCCATAACCCGCGGCACACTGCCCCGGTCCCGCGACGCAGCCGGCCGGTACTATCTCGACCTGTATCCTACGCCGGGACCGGACGGCAGCGGCAACCGTGATTCCGCAGCGGTGATCCTGGCCAATCCAGAGTTTGCTCGAATCGACACCATCGCTCGCCTGGCGCCTCTCGACATTGCCGAGGTCGTCGGTGACGCCGGACGTCGATTCGAGCGCCGGGTATTCAGCGGAATGGATCGTTGGGGCATCTTGCCCGATGGATCACTGTGGGTGGCTCGAGTCTACGACAATCGGGTGGATTGGCGCTCACCGGAAGGAAAATGGTCGAAGGGCGCGGCGCTGCCCGACCGGGTTCTGGAGGTCACTCGGTACGACCGGGAGCTCTTTCTCCGGAAATTCCCAGCGGAGCTCAGGCGTACCGCGCAGGACCTTCCCTTTGCTGCTCTGAAGCCGCCCTTCGAAGCCGGACTGACCAGTCCCGCCGGCCAGGTGTGGCTGGAAAAGAGTCGAGCACCTGCTGATTCCTCACGGCGCTACCATGTGGTGGACCGGGCCGGCCGATTGGTGCGCGAAGTCAGAATTCGGGGATTAGGTCGCATCCTGGCCCTGGCAGAGCAGACCGCCCTCGTGGCGGAGCCCACAGCCGATGGCACCCGGCTCATCGCGATGCCGATTCCCGGCCAGTCCCCAACATCGGTGACGCTCTCACGTCAGTAGAACAAGGATTACCTATGAAGCGAGCCCTCTTGATCGGTGTCTTCGCCGTGGTCGGCGTTCTTGCCTGCCGCCGCGCGCAGAGTCAGAGCGTACTCTCCCACGACGCACGACTGCCGACCAAGTTCGGGATGCTCAGCAATGTGGTGGAGTTGTCCAACGGAATGGTGGTATTCGCCGACACCAGGAGCAAGCTGTTCCTCAGGGGCAACCTCGCCAGTGGGAAAGTTGACACCCTCGGTACCCGGGTGGATTCGGTCGCTCAGGGCAGCCCGGCGGGTCAGTACAAATTCCCCGGGTGGGTCGCTCATCTCGCGGGGGATACCATCGCGCTTGTCGACTTTAGTGCCCTCCGAACCACGCTGTGGAGCGAAGCTGGCAAGCCGCTCGATGTGCTTCCCTCCCACACCGCGGCGGGCAAAACTCCCATTCTTCTCTACGACACCCTGGGACGAGGCTACAAGATCGATTACCAGGCAGTTCTCGGTGGCGGAGAGCCCGGTCGAGCCGTCCGACCCGACAGCATTCCCGTTCTGCGCGTGGCGCTCCGAAGCGGCAGCATAGATACGGTGGCTCATCTTGCTTCTCCGGAGTATGGCGACGCCGTCTTTGGTGAGCAGGTACAGCAAGCGGCCAAGGTCTTCGCACCCAACGACTTCTTCGGTGTGCTGCCGGATGGCAGCGCGTGGGTCGCTCGGGGGCGAGAAGGCCGGGTAGACTGGCGCTCGCCCAATGGAGAGTGGCTGCAAGGGCCGCCGCATGAGTTTCCCCGGATCCCGGTTACTGAAGCCGACAAGGCGCGGGTGCTGGCCCAGGTCCGGGAGCAGGGAAAGGAATTCGGCATGCCCCAGGACCTGCCGATCGAGTATCCATTCGCCGAGACCAAAGCGGCTTTCGATTTCGCCCTGGGCCGCCCGAATGGTGAGGTGTGGCTGCAGCAGCCGCGCAATGACGAAAAGGCTGCGCTGGTCTATTCGGTCTTCGACCGCAAAGGGCGGTGGCAGCGGGATGTAACGCTTCCCAAAGATGCTTCGCTGGCTGGATTTGGTGCGAAGGGGACGGTCTACGCGTCGATACGGAACACCGATGGTTCCAAGTCGGTGGCAAGATTTACGCTGAAATAACGCCGGTCTCGTTTACGGTCGGCTTACCCTGGGCGACCCGTTCTCCGGGATGCCTGGTGACTCGCGGCTCGCGACTCGTAGCGGGTGACTCGTGCCTCGCGGCTCGGTACCCAGGTCTTCTCCCGGCAGGCCGCCATTCCGATCCGACGTTCGCCGGTCCCGGCGCTGACCCTCCTCGTACCAGCGACGGGTGATTTCGCCGGCGAGCTCCCGGTTACCCAAGCCAAACGCCAGCCCCACCGCCAGAGCGGCGGCGCCAAGAATCAGGGTGAATGCGGCGGTCACTATCTCCTCAGCCACCCCAACCTGCTGTAGGGCCATGAACAGGGCGATAGTGATCACCGCGCCCTTGGCCAGCTTGGCCACGGTCGGCACCCCGGACACGCCACCGGCCGAGGCCAGAATCAGACCCCGGACAAACTCACCTACGATGATGCCGAGGATCACGATCACGATGCCGGCGATCAGCGTGGGGATGAAAGCCAGCATCGCTCCGAACATCTCGTTGATGCTCTCGAGCCCGAGCGCGGTGCTCGCCAGCAGAATCACCACCAGCATTACCAGCCAGAAGATGAGCTTCGCCAGTGCCCGCACCGGGTCTAGGCGAAGTCCCGCCCGATCCACCACCTCGTCGAATCCGCCGGCGCTGACCATCCGATCGAACCTGAGCCGCTTGAGCGTCTCGTCGGCCCAGCGCTGAACCTGGCGGGCAAGGAAGTAGCCGGTCATCAGAATGACGAATGCGCCCACCAGCGCAGGAACCACGCTGCTGATCTGTGCGGCGCCGGCTACCATCCGCTGCCAGAGCTCGTTCACTGGGCAACCTCGATCACAAGTTTTCCGAGCTGCTCGCTTCGATCCAATCGGGCGAAGGCCTCGGAGGCGCGGCTCAGCGGAACTACCTGGTCCACCACCGGCCAGAGCTTACCTTCGCCGGCGAGCCTCACGATCTCCGCGTACTCACGTCGGCTTCCCAGGGTAGAGCCCAGGATACTCCATTGGTGCCAGAACAGCCGTCGCAGGTCCATGGAGACCATTGGGCCAGAGGTGGCCCCGCAGATCAGGAGCCGGCCACCTCGTCTCAGCATCCGGAGCGAGTGCGTCCAGCTGTCCTCACCCACACTGTCCACGATGACATCTGCTCCCAGCCCGTCAGTCAGGCGCCGGACCTCGCTGACCACATCGGTCCGGCGATGATTGAGAGTCGCGTCGGCGCCCCGGGACAAGGCGAATTGCAGCTTGGCATCCGAGCCACTGGTGACAATGGTGCGCGCGCCGAGCAGCCGGGCAATCTCCAGCGCCGCCATGGCCACCCCGCCCCCGATGCCCCAGATCAGTACGGTCTCACCCGCTCGAACCCGGCCACGAGTAGTCAGCATGCGCCAGGCGGTGAGCGCCGCCAGAGAGAAGGCGCCGGCCTCGGGCCAAGGCATCGGATCCGGAACCCGCGCCAGATTCTCCACCGGAACAACCACGTACTCGGCGGCCGAGCCCGGCCGATGCTCCCCTAGCACCTGCAGCTTTCGGCACAGCGACTCCTCGCCTTGCAAGCACCATGGACAATTGCCGCAGGAGAAGGCCGGATTGATCATGACCCGGTCGCCCGGCCGGATTCCGTCTACCTCGGCCCCCACCTGATCGACAGTGCCCGCGCCATCGGAGCCCACGATATGGGGAAAGCTGTAGTTTGCCCCGGGCAGCCCCTCCGCTACCCATAAGTCCAGGCGATTTAAACCGACGGTATGGATCCGGATAAGCGCCTCATTCGGCGCTTGAATCACTGGCTCAGGCAACTCCTGTACCCGCAGGTGCTCGATTCCGCCTGCGGCCTCCAGGATAAGCGCTCTCATTCGATGTCTAAAAGGAAGGACTGAGGATTTGCTCGCCGGGCTGCAGCGGAACGCTCACCGGAGGATTGCGGGAAGCAGTGGCCTGGAGGAACAGACTGAACTCGACCCTTCCCTTGGCGGCGTCCCGAATCTGCCCTACCACGTAGGCAAGCCGGTCGCCCTCGCGGGAGACTGCCAGGGAGGAGATCGGCTCATCAGTCTGAAGCACCTGGGAGATGTTGCCGTTCGCCGCTGTCACCCGCATGACCCGGGAACCCTTGGATCCGCCACCCCGCTCGACGACATAAAACAGATCGCCATTTCGGGCGTACCGCGGATTGGTCTCCCGTGCCGAGCCCTTGGTAAGTCGCCGCTGATTGGTCCCGTCAATGTTCATGGTGTAAACGGCGTGATTTCCGCTTCGCGCCGATACGAACGCGATCGTGCGGCCATCGGGTGAGACGCTGGGTGAGTGGTTTCCTCCCGACGCCGTCGTCAGCTGGCGATTATCTCCGCCATCAGCACTCACGATCCAGACCTGAGTAGCCGTTCCCGTGGTCGCGGTATAGACGATGTGGCCTCCATCCGGGAGTCCAGGCCGGCTCCCCCTCACCGCCTGAGCTGGAGGTGAGTCGGCGCAGTCTCTGACCGTCGGCTCCATCAGATAAAGATCGAAGCTGCCCGAGCGGTTGGAGCTGAAGGCCACACGAGTCCGTTCGGGCGCGAGGGCAGCCTGAATATTCGTGGCACTGTCCACCAGGACCGGCAGCATTGTGAACGGCCCCGGCACCCTCATCTGGTAAATCCCGCTGCTGCCACGGCGATTCGAGCTGAGAAAGAGATCCGCCACCACAAAGACGTCCGCGCTGGCCTGCTTTCCCCAAGGCGTCAGTGCCGTGACCACGGCGTGCCCCGGGGCCACGAGCCTCCACTTGGCCGTTTTCTCGCACCGTTGCTGCCTCGGCCCGATCCGAGGTCCACTTGGTGGCCGCCGTCTTGGTTACCGACAGGGTCCTGGTCCCGTGGCACCGCCGACAATGTGGCCCGTTGTCCCACCAGCAGGCCGATTCGGGCGGGCTCGATAGTGATCTCGCCGGTGACAACCTGAATGGTCCACACTGCGGGCGTAATGCCGGGCAGTCTGGCGGTTAGTGTGGTGGTGCCCAGCGCCTTTGGCGGTGAGTATCCCGGTCGACCGGATCAAAGCGGGCGACCAACGTATCGCTCAGCTCCCAGTTCACCCGGACGTCGGCGAGCGGGGTGGAGTCGGCGGCTTCCGCCACCGCGCTGAACTGCTGCTTCGATCGAACCGGCAGCTGGAGGGTGCCGCCCTGGTGAGGGTGAGACTGACGAGGGCATCGGGAGTTGCGCGAACGGTGATCGTGGCTCGCCGTTCCTGAGAGAATGCGGTGCCGATGATCTCAGCTTTACCGGCCGAGCGACCGCGAACCACGCCGGTGGAGGTAACCTCAACGACCGAGGTATCGCTGGACCGCCACTGTACCACTCCCTTCAGTTCGCGATTCTGACCCGGAATCAGCGCGTGAAGAGTGTCAATCTGGTCCACGCCAAGGCCGAGAGATTGCGGGGCTGACGGTGAAATCACCCGGCACCACTTCCACCGGCAATGTCGCCATCAGCCCACCGGACGCCGCCTGCAGGATGGTACGTCCAACCCCGGTTCCCGTCACCAGTCCTCCGGAGTCGACTCGGGCCACATCCGGCTTGAGGGACTTGATCGTTACCCTGCCGATCGAGACCGGGGTGCCGTCTTCCTTTAAAGCCTGGGCCCGGATCCGTGCCGTTTCACCTGGCATCAAGGTGAGCGCCGGTGGCTCCAGAGTGAGGACGGACGCGGTGGATGCTCGGGTGCCGGCGGGTTCGCCGGGCGCGCTGCCGGTGATGAGCACTGCCAGGGACGCCCGCTTCCCCTGCGACCGCGCCTCGATCTTGGCCAGACCGGGCTTTATGCCGACTACCGTTCCGTCCTTCCTGACCTGCGGCGATCAGACTGTCCGAGCTCCAGAAGGTGAATTTGGCGGTGGCAATGAGGTTGCCTCGCGGGTCGAAGGCGGTGGCAAAGAGCGCCTGTTTCTGGCCTACACCCAGAGTCATCGTCTCTGGGGTAACCTGGACCTCGGCCACGGTCTGAGCCCTGCCCGGCGTGCTGATCGATGCTGCAACAGCAAGTACCCCAACGAAGATGGGGCAATACACCTCGGCGCCGGACTTGCGCGGCGATTAACTGGCGAAACCACTGCTGAGTTCACCAGAGCGTGATCCAAGGGAGAGGCAGAATAGCGATAAAATAGCGCACTCGAATCGGGGGGGACCAGCATGTCCCGGCGTTCAGTCTCGCGATATGGCTTGCACAAGCCTTGAGGATGTGCAAGTTATATGTCCTGACTCACCCGGTTGGCGCTCTGTGCGCCTCGGACCGGCGGCGGGTGGCGCCGCACTCGCGTTCGGAGGAAGCTAAGATGGCCGAACTTCATAATATGGAGATGGGCTGGTCGGGCTCTGGGTGGATGGATCCCCTGCCTTCCGAGAGCAGTTCGTCAAGCCCCGGGTCCTCCCGTTCATTCGATTTCGGAGACTCTTCCGATAGCGTCGTCGTCGGGAAGCAGGAGAGGCAAGAGGTCAGCTCGAAAAGCCGCACGGAAATCTGCGCAGAACGGCGAGGCGTTCGGCCCGCAAGACCGCCAGGAAGGGCCGTCGGCGCGGAAGAGTACCGGCGTCCAAAAAGGCCGCGCGAAAGGGTGGCGGGCATCCAAGAGCGCGGCGCGGAAGAGTGGCCGCGCATCCAAGAGCGCGGCGCGGAAGAGTAGCCGCGCGTCCAAGAGTGCGGCGCGGAAGAGTGGTCGGCGCGTCCAAGAGCGCGGCGCGAAAGAGTGGCCGGGCGTCCAAGAAGGCTGCGCGAAAGGGTGGCGGGGCGTCTAGGAGTGCGGCGCGGAAGACCGCTCGAAAGGGCCGGAAGACTGCTCGGAAAGCTGGACGTTCCGCCAAGCGTACGGCCCGGAAGAGCGCCCGCAGAACCAGGAAATCGACCCGGCGTTCCTAGCAGCATCGAGCGCGGGGCGTTAAGCCTCAGCCCCGCGCGTCGAGGCCGGCCAGGGCAGCGGCACAGTTGATCAACGCAATATGAGTGAAGGCCTGGGGAAAGTTTCCCAGGAATTCACCGGTGTAGGGGTCGATTTCCTCGGAGTAGAGGCCTACATGATTGGCGTGTCGGAGCATCCGGCGGAACACCCGCTCCGCCCGCTCCCGCTCGCCAATCATGGCCAGCGCCTGGGCCAGCCAGAACGTACAAATCGAAAAGGCGCCCTCCTCGCCCTCCAGCCCGTCCGGGTGACGATACCGATACACCAGCTCGCCGTCCTGTGTGGTCAGCTCCCGGGCAATCGCGTGAACTGTTCCATGGACTCTGGGGTGATTCCACGGTAGGAACCGCACCATGGGGATGGCGAGGGCTGCGGCATCCAGGGCGTCGTGATCGTAAGATTGCACGAAGGATTGTCGCTCTTCGCTCCAACCCCGCTCCATGATCTCGGCGTGCACTCGGTCCCGGGCAGCCCGCCAGGCAACGGTATCGGACTCGAGGTTCAGCTCCTCGGCCATCTGAACCCCCCGATCCAATGCGACCCAGCTCATCACCTTGCTGAAGACGTAGTGCCGGACCTCACCCCGGACTTCCCAGATGCTGGAGTCGGGCAGGTGCCAGTTCCGGCTGACCCAGTCCACCAGCCCCCGCAGCACCCGCCACGTGCCCTCGGTCATTTCGTGATTGCGGCGCCAGATGTCCGCTGTTTCGAGCACCTCTCCGTACACGTCCAGCTGGAGCTGCCCCACCGCGCCATTGCCCACCCGGACTGGCCGCGAGTTGCGATAGCCACTCAGGTGATCCAGCTGGCGCTCGATCAGGTCGCGCCGCCCGTCGATGCCATACATGATCTGCAGGTGGCCGCCGCCTTCGTGGCGGCAGACCTTCTTCAGGAAACGCATGAACTGGTCGGCTTCCCGGTAGTGGCCTACCGCATCCAGCGCCGCCAGGGTGAAGGCGGCATCGCGTAGCCAGACGAAGCGGTAGTCCCAGTTCCGGACCCCGCCCACCGTCTCCGGTAGCGAGGTGGTGGGGGCCGCAATCAGGGCGCCGGTCTCGGCATGAGTCAGGAGCTTTAAGGCCAGCGCCGAGCGCTTTACCATGCCTCGATAGGGGCCACGGTAGCGAACCTTGGCCGACCACCGCTGCCAGAAGGCGGCGGTATTGTCCAGCTTCCGCGAGCTCTCGTACCGATCCACCGGGTGGATATCGTCATCGTCGTAGCGCAGGACCATCCACCGCTCTTCACCCTTCTCCAACTCAAAGCGGGCGGTCGCGGTAGACTGCTCGACCTGCCACTCGAACGGCTTTGCGCTGGAGAGGGTGAGCACCTGGTCGGTACGGTCGGTCGCGAAGAGTCCCGCTCGGAGCAGCTCCAGCCGGGTGGTCCGGGCGCCGTACTCGAAACGAGGCATGAAAATCATGCTCATGCGCACTCGGCCGCGGCTGCAGCGCATGCGTCGGTGAATCTCGGGATGCTGGCCGGACGGACGGCCGTCTTCGGCCACCGGCATGAAGTCGGTCAGACTGATGACCCCGCCCTCGGCGGTGCGGAACGTGGTCTCGAGGATGTTGGTGCGGGGAAGGTAGCGCTGGGTGGAGGTCCACCGGCCTTCGGGGTGAATCGCCCAGGTGCCGCCCCGTTCGGTGTCGAGCAGCGCGGCAAACACACTGCCGCTGTCGAAGCGGGGAAGACAACACCAGTCGATTGCTCCGTCCAATCCAACCAGGGCCGCCGTTCGCATGTCGCCAATCAACCCATAGTCGGAGATCGGACGGTGGCGAACCGCGCCCGAGCGCCGGCCGGGGGCATCGGCCGGCGACTGAGGCTGGACGTCAGTCATCGCCCAAGTATAAGTCGGGGGAGCCGGATCTTGCATCGTCGATGCGAGTCATCCACCTTGAAGCACCTTTTCCCCTATCTCCATGCGTCCCTCCTTGCTCCTTCTGGCGCTGCTGCTGGTGGCATGTCGGCCCGCCGGACAGCCGACGGCGTCGACGTCTTCGATTGATCGTGCCGCGCTTACCCGGCAGCTGTCGGCTCAGCTGGACCGGTCCGCCGGTGACTGGAACCGGGGTGACCTGGACGCGTTCATGTCGGACTATGCCGCCGAGAGCACGACCACCTACGTGGATGGCCGCCGGGCACGGCACGGGTTCGACTTCATTCGCAACAACTATGCTCCCCGGTTCGCCCCCGGTGCCCGGCGGGACAGCCTCCACTTCGAGGAGGTGGAGGTTCGGCCGCTCAGCCCCACTCTGGCGCTGGTAACCGCCCGATTCATTCTTCAGAGAGGCGACAGCACCACCGCGAGTGGTCCGTTTACCCTGGTCATGGAGCGCAGATCTGAGGGCTGGAAGATCCTTCATGATCACTCATCCAGTGATCCGCGTTAAACGCCTCGTCCTTGGCATAGTTGCCGGCTGCCTGATCCTCGCGGCTTGCAAGCCCGGCTCGCAGGACGGTGTAGCGCTGGTAGGCGCCACCCTGATCGATGGAACCGGTGGACCTCCCCTGGCCGATGCCGCGGTACTGGTGCGTCGCGGCAAGGTCGAATCGATCGGACCTCGCTCCGGATTCGAGCTTCCCCGCGGCATCAACCAGGTAGATGTCTCCGGCCGCTGGATTATTCCCGGACTGATCGATGCCCACGCTCACCTGGCCCAGGCTGCCGGTTGGGCGCCGGCGAGGTATCTCGCCTGGGGAGTCACTACCGTGCGCGATATGCACGGGCCGCTGAATTCTGTCATCTCGGTCCGCCGGAGATCGAACACCCAGTCGAGCGGCTCGCCCCGCGTCTACGCTGCCGGAGCCATGATCGATGGCCTGCCGACCACCTACCCCGATGCGATCGGCGTCAACAGCGAGCAGGACGCGCGCAAGGCGGTTGATCGCCTGGTGAGCGCGGGTGTCGACTTCATCAAGGTCTACACCCACATCGACCCGCCGCTGCTCCGCGCCATCCTGGATGAAGCCCACACGTTCAATGTTGCCGTTGCCGGCCACCTGGGTATGACCGATGCCCTCACGGCGGCAAAGGACGGCATCTCGTCGATCGAGCATCTTACCGGCGTGCCCGAGGCAATTTCGCGGGAGCGCTCGTCTCTGCTGGCGGCGCACTACCGCGGGTTTTTCCCCGGCTGGACCGCATTCGAGCGCCGCTGGGCCGATCTCGACTCGACGGCCCTCAGCCGAGCTGGCCGGACGCCTGGCTCAGGAACGGGTAACGCTGGTCCCGACGCTGATACTGCACGAGACCCTGAGCCGGCTGGACGATCCGGCTATCCTCCGGGATTCCGCTCTCCAGGATGTTCCCGAAGATGCCAGACGAGAGTGGGACGTGCCCGGGATGATCAGCCGGGCTGGATGGGACCCGGCTGACTTCGCGGCATTCCGGCAGTCTCGGCCGATGCAAAATCTCTTCGTCCGCGCCTTCGTCGCCGCGGGCGGAAGGATCGCCACCGGGACCGACTCTCCCAACCAGCTTCTGGTTCCGGGTTACAGCGAGCACCGCGAGCTCGAGCTGCTGGTCGCGGCCGGCGTCAGCCCGAGGGAGGCCCTCCGGGCCGCCACCCGGAACGCGGCGGTGTTGCTGGGCGTCGATTCTCTGGGACTGATTGCCCCGGGCAAGGTGGCAGATCTCATCGTACTCACCAGGGATCCGCTCACCGACATCCGTAACACCCGGTCCATCCAGACCGTCATGTCCCGTGGTCACCTGCTGGACGTCGATTCCATTCGGGCAACCTGGTAACGGTGCGGCCGGGGTTGCCGCCCCCGAGCATGAGGGACTTCTGAACCCACCGGTGCCCGCACCCGAGGGAATCGAGCGGCTCTCCCTCTTCTTCGCGTCCGCTTCCACCCGCCAGGGCCTGCTCGCTCGACGCGCCCTCGCTCGTCCCTCTCCCGATGATGGGGAGCTGGTGCACCGCTTGATTCGCCAGTTGGAGGAGGAGTCCGCGGCCGTCGAGCGGATCGAAGGCGCGGTGGTGCCCACCATCTGGCGGGCCCATGAGCTCATGGATCTCGGTGCTGCCGAGGGCCACTGCGCTCGAGTGATGGAGTGGATCCTCGGACTTCAGGGTCAGCCCGGCGCTTTCAGCCAGGGCTGCAGCCGGATTCGCCATGCCCATCGGGTGTGCGAACATTTCATCTCCGGCTTCTTCTCACCGGCTCCGCCCGAGCAACGACTCGCGCCGGTCATGTTGCCGAACGGGAAAGTGTTTCGGGCCGAGCCCGCGGCCCGGTTCGCCATCAGTTGCCTCGCGCTCCGCGCAGCGCTGCGGGGGCGTTGGGGAGATCGCGCCGCTGTCCAGCGCCATCTGGCCAGTCTGCATCAGCTTCAGGAGCAGTGGTCCGATTGGAACGGATACTTTGCGGCAGATGCGATCGTCGCCGGGATTCACGCTCTGGCACTGAGCCCGCTCAGCCATCAGGTCCGGGACCGAGCTGTCGTCCTTGATCGCGGCACACCAGGCGCCCGACGGCACCTGGCCCACCGCGGATCTCTTCCATACCCTCGAAGCGCTGCTTGCCCTCGGCACTTCTCCAGCGCGGGCAGCCATCCGCCGGGCTGTTCCTGCGCTGCTGTCGCGCCAGCGAATCGACGGCACCTTCGGCTCGACCGCGCAGCAGGAGCGGGCCTTGATCGCGTTGCGCTCGTTGATCTGGGCCGAGCAGGAGGGCTAGACTGCTCGACGGAGGAAGTGCCATGAGCGACGCACCAATCGACCAGAAGCCACGCATCCGGCTGACCGCCCTTTCGCACGGCGCCGGTTGAGCCTGCAAGCTCGGCTCCGCCGATCTGGCGCAGGTCCTGCGCCTTCTGCCGAGTGTGGAGGATCCCCGCGTCCTCGTCGACGCCGCCACGAGGGATGACGCCGCGGTTTTTCTGCTGTCTCCCGATCGGGCCCTGGTGTCGACCGTGGACTTCTTCACGCCCATCGTGGATGACCCGTCAGCCTGGGGCGCCATCGCTGTCGCCAACGCTCTGAGCGATATCTATGCGATGGGAGCGACTCCATTGTTCGGGCTCAACCTGGTGGGCTGGCCCCGGGAGCAGCTGCCGTTCGAGGTCCTGGGAAAGGTGCTCGAGGGCGCGGCTCGAGGTGGCCCGGCGAGCCAACTGCCTGGTCCTCGGAGGTCATTCCATCGACTCCGTCGAGCCAATCTTCGGTATGGCGGTGGTCGGAGAGGTCCACCCGGACCGGATGCTCACCAACGCCGGGGCGTGCGCCGGCGACCGGCTGGTGCTCACCAAGCCGCTGGGGACGGGCATCCTGGCAACCGCGCTCAAGCGCGACGCTCTCCTCGAGACCGGAATGACTGAGGCGGTACGCTCGATGACCACGCTGAACGATGGTGCCGCCCGGGCCGCGCTCAGGATAGGCGTCAGCGCCGCCACTGACGTGACCGGGTTCGGGCTGCTGGGGCACCTGACCAACATCTTGGAGGCCAGCAAGGTGGCAGCCGAGATCGCCTTCGACAGCATACCTCTGCTTCCCCACGCCCGAAGTCTTGCCTCCCGTGGAGTGATCCCCGGCGGCACTCGAGCGAAACCTCGCCGCAGCTGAGCGGGTGGAATGGGCATCCGAGCTGACGGCCACAGACCGCTATCTCTGTGTCGACGCGCAGACCTCCGGGGGACTGCTGCTCGTCGTGCCTCCCGAGCATGAAGCCGCGCTGGTGGCGGCCTTAGTCGAGGAGCAGACTCCGGCGGCTGCGGTAATCGGTCGCATCGTGGCGGGCACGCCGGGTACTATCCGGGTCGCTCGGCAGCTGAGCTAGCACAACATTCTCGCGGACCATTCGCACTCGCGCGGAAATCAGGAGTTCGGTAGATGTCTACAGTTCGATGGACCAGTGAACGTATGGATCAGCTGGAGCGAGCAGCCCGGGACGGCCTTCGGGTCGCCCTGTCCCGTCGGGGAACCGAATATGTCGTGGTGGCCCACCGGGTCACCTCGATCGACCAGCACGAGGCCCTGGTCGGCTGGCTGCCCATGACTGGTGAAGAGCTCACCTTTCGCCTCGACGAGATCGAGAGCTTTCAGGTGATCGGGTGAGTCGAGTGGCCATCGTTCATCTGGACGAGAGCTGCCTGGGAAACGGCCGCGAGGGTGAGAACCCTGGAGGGGCCGGTGGCCTGATCGAGGCTCGAGCCGCCCGGCAGGTACAGCGCCGCGACTTTTTCACCTACGTCTCGAACACCACCAATAACCGGATGGCCCTGAGTGGTGCTATCACCGCGCTGCGAATTCTGGCCGGTAAGCGCAATCGCCTCCGCGTGCTCATGGTCTCCGATTCCGAATATCTCGTAAAGGGCATGCGGGAATGGGCTCCCGGCTGGGCCTCCCGTGGCTGGGTTCGGAAAGCCGGCCCAATCGAGAATCTGCAGCTGTGGCAGGACCTGGCCGAGACCGTCCGCCTGCACGAAGTCCAGTGGACCTGGGTCCGGGGCCACCAGGGACACCCCAAGAACGAATACGCCAACGATCTCGCCATCGCCGCAGCCCGCGGCGGCAAAAGCTCGGAGGGTGCGGTTGACTCGGGGTTCTTGCCCTGGCTCGAGATCAAACAGGCCAAAGGAAAGTTTGTGGGGTACGATCCCGACGTGGCCTTTGCCGCTCTGGAAAGGAGGGTTGCGGAAGGCGAGAGCTTTCCCCTGGCCGAGAAGGTGTAACCTCCCGTCAGTAGAGCCCAATCCCGCAGCACGAAACCTGCTGGCAACCGTGTGGTCAGTTCCGCCGCCGAATCGCGTGCAAAGAATTGCGCCCCTGAGCCGAGCCAGGAGAGCACAGGTGAATCTGGAGCGACTCTTTCGTCAGATCGTGCTGAACCTTGCCGCCAAGGATCCTGGTGGTCTCCGTCGGGCCCTCAGCCTGGCTGAGGTCCGGGACGGGGTCGTTCCCTATCGCGCCAACCGGCGGGCTCTGGGCATTGAGACCAGCGAGGACTACGAGTTGGCATTGTTGCGGCTCTACGCGGGGGAAGCCGGCCTGGCCCGTACCGCCCCTGCCGAGGCCCGGGCGGAGCTCGCCGGGGAACTCAGTCGTCCTCATCCCGATCTGGCCATCCTCCAGCAGCATGAGACGGCCACGATCCGGCTCGATCCCGCAGCAGTGGAGAGGATCTTGGATCCGGAGCCGAACCTGAGATTTGCGCCCCGGAATTCCGCCAGCTCTCCTGAGCCCAGCGCGCCGCGGAAGCGAGGCCGCAGCAAACCGGAAATTCGGCCGGCCGACACTCCGGTCTCATGCTGCACTCGCTGTAGCGCCGCCTTGCCGTCTGGCCGACCCGTCAACTTCTGTCCCCAGTGCGGACAAAATCTGGCTGTGCGGCACTGCCCCGAGTGCGACACCAAGCTCGAGGCCACCTGGAAGCACTGCATCAGCTGCGGAGTCTCGCTGCTGCCCAGCCGACGGACTGGCTCCGATCGCTGAGCTTTGCGGCGACTGGCCAGCCGGGCATATTTCAACCCTCCACACTCCACCCGCCGGGGTACCTCACGTGAGCGACAGCGCTGACATCGTCTTTCTATCCGGCGTCCGAACCGGCTTCGGCAGCTTCGGCGGGTCTCTCAAGGATTTCTCAGCCACTGACCTGGGCACTCACGCGGCACAGGCTGCCATTCAGCGGAGTGGTGTGGAACCTGGGGCCATCGATCACGTCGTCTTTGGCAACGTGCTCCAGACCTCGGCCGATGCGATCTACCTGGCCCGCCACGTGGGGCTACGCTCGGGTCTCCCGGTCGAGACTCCGGCGGTAACGGTGAACCGGCTCTGCGGATCCGGCTTCGAAGCCGTGATCCAGGCGGCTCAGCAGATTCTGTTGGGAGAGTCCCGGATGGTGTTGGCCGGTGGAACCGAGTCGATGAGCCAGGCACCGCATGTGATTCGGGGCGCCCGCTGGGGACTGCGGCTCGGACCGGCAGCTCCGCTGGAGGATACCCTCTGGGAGGCTCTGAGAGACCCTGCCTGCGGATTGTCGATGGCCGAAACAGCGGAGAACCTGGCGCAACGCTATCGGATCACCCGGCAGGCAGTCGACTGCTACGCCGCACGGAGTCAGGCTTGCGCCGCGGAGAGCTGGAAGGCCGGGGCCTTCGCCGACGAAGTCATTCCTGTTTCCATCCCCAACCGGAAGACCAAGCAGAGCGAGCCCTGGGCTGCGGATGAGCACATACGTCCCGGCACCTCTCCTGAGGCACTGGCGAAACTTCCGCCCTACTTTAAGAAGGATGGCGTGGTGACCGCCGGTAACGCCTCGGGCATCTGTGACGGTGCGGCAGCGCTGGTTGTGGCCAGTGGCCGCGAGGCCGCCCAGCGGGGTCTCCGTCCACTGGGCCGGCTGGTGGCATGGGGCACCGCCGGGGTGGAGCCGAGCGTCATGGGCATCGGGCCTGCTCCGGCCGCACGCAAGGCTCTATCCCGCGGCGGCCTCAAGCTGGACGACATGGATCTGATCGAGGTGAATGAGGCATTCTCGGCCCAGTACCTTGCGGTCGAGCAGGAGTTGGGGCTCGATCGGGAGCGCACCAATGTGGACGGCGGTGCGATCGCGATCGGCCACCCACTGGGCGCAAGTGGGGCACGGATCACCCTCCATCTCCTGCATGCGTTGCGCCGTCGCGGTGGGCGTTATGGCCTCGGGAGCGCCTGCATCGGTGGCGGCCAGGGTGCCGCGGTAGTAGTCGAGGCTTTCTCCGGGTAACGGCATATGGACTTTCTACTTCCTGCATTATCGATCGCGGTTGTCTATTCGTTTATGAGCTTGCGGGTCCTCCGTCAATACGAGCGAGGAGTCTCCTTCTTCCTCGGAAGGTTCTGGGGAACCAAAGGTCCAGGACTCATTTTTCTTCCGGCCGGGTTCGCCAGTCAGAAGCGGGTTTCGCTTAGAATTGCCGCGCTGGACATCCCACCGCAGGACGTAATCACCCGAGATAACGTCTCGGTCAAGGTGAATGCCGTCCTCTACATGCGAGTGAGCGATCCGGCCAAAGCAGTGCTCGAGATCGAGGATTACCATTACGCCACCAGTCAGCTCGCGCAGACCACGTTGCGATCGGTGCTGGGTGAGGTCGAGTTGGACGAGCTGCTTTCCGATCGGGAGAAGATCAACGCCGTCCTGAAGAAGATCATCGACGAGCGCACCGAGGCCTGGGGCATCGAGGTCTCCGCCGTCGAGGTGAAGGACGTCGACTTGCCCGATCAGATGAAGCGCGCCATGGCCCGCCAGGCCGAAGCCGAGCGCGAACGGCGCGCGAAAGTCATCAATGCCCAAGGTGAGCTTCAGGCGTCCGAAACTCTGGCCCAGGCGGCCCGGCAGCTGGCCACCGAGCCGACTGCGCTTCAACTGCGCTACTTGCAGACTGTTACCGAGATCGCCGCCGAAAACAACTCCACCACGATCTTTCCCATTCCGATGGAGCTGTTCCGTCCTTTCCTGACCGCTGCCGCATCGAGCGCTCCCCCGCCCGCTAGCGCAGCCCGAGCCCGCCGGGCAGGCCCTTCCGGCCTCGGACATCTCTTCTCTCATGTCCCAGCTCCGAATCCAGGCGGCACGGACACCTCCGTCCGAGTAGCGATGAGCGAGGGTCCCCTGAGCCCTGCCCCCGCGCGGATTGACCGTGCGGCACTCGAGCGGATCATCCGGCGCGCCGCCGAGCTCCAAACCGCAGAGCGGGAGGTGGGCGAGACACTCACCTCCGACGAGCTGATCTCGCTGGGACGGGAAGTCGGCATCCCGGTCCGCTACCTCCAGCAGGCGCTGCTGGAGGAGCGTTCTCCGTTGGGCACGCCGAGAGCTCCGGGGTTGATGGACCGGATTGCCGGGCCCCATCAGGCAACCGCCCAGCGAGTCGTGCCGATGGATGCGGACCAGGCCGAAGCGGCCCTGCTCCGCTGGATGGAGCGGAACGAGCTGCTCTGCGTGCAGCGGCAGCAGCGTGGCCGGATCACCTGGGAGCCGCTCAGCGGATTTCAGGCGGCCGTCCGCCGTTCCGCCGCGGCACTGGGCGCCGGCAAGCAGCCGTTCATGCTGTCCCGCGCCGCCACCGTTTCGGCCACCATCCTTGCCCTCGAATCGGGCTACTCCCATGTCACCCTGCTGGCCGATGCCCGCAAGGTGAGGAACGAGTATCTGGCCAGCGGGACCGCGTTGGCCGGCACAGGCGCGGCTGCCACCGGCGCAATGGTAGCGCTCGGCGCCCTGTTGCCGGTGGCGATCCTGCCCCTCCCGATAGCCATGGCCGTGGGCTACACCGTTCTTCGGCGATACGGCCCGGCCATTGCCCGCATGCAACTCGGGCTGGAGAGAGCTCTCGACTCGCTCGAGAGCAGCGGAGGTGCGCCACCGCTCAAGGCCAACGATCGTTCGGGGCTCATGGGTCTGCTGACCGACGAGCTGAGAAAAGCCCTCAAGTCGTAATCAAGGACTCTGGATGAGCCAGATCAAAAAGGTGGGCGTGCTAGGCTGCGGGCTCATGGGCAGCGGTATCGCCCAGGCGTGCGCAAGCGCCGGATTCACCACCGTCGCGCGCGACGTCGACGCTCCGCTCCTGGAGAGAGGTCGATCCGGAATCCAGAAATCGATGGGCAAACTGGTGGAGAAGGGCAAGCTGCTGGCGGCAGACCGTGACGCCGCCCTCGGCCCGGCTCTCCTTCACCACCGAAATGGCCGACCTGAAAGACTGTGACATCGTGATCGAAGCGGTCACTGAGGATCTGGCCCTCAAGAACGGGCTCTGGCGCGAGCTCGATCGACTCTGTCCTCCCGCCACCATCTTTGCCTCGAACACGTCCAGCCTGACCATTGCGGCCATGGCGGCCGCCACTCAGCGGCCTGACCGATTCGTCGGTCTTCACTTCTTCAATCCGGTGCCCTTGATGCCGCTGGTGGAAGTGGTGAGAACGGTCACGACGAGCCCGGAGACGTTCGATCGGGCGTTCGACTTCGCCCGGGCCCTGGGCAAGGCGCCGATTGCCGCAACCGACAATCCCGGCTTCATCGTCAATCTGCTGCTGGTTCCCTTTCTGCTGGATGCCGCTCGCGCTTTGGAGCGGGGGATCGCCTCCACGGCCGATCTCGACCGGGGCATGCAGCTTGGCTGCGGACACCCCATGGGTCCACTGGCGCTCATGGACTACATCGGCCTCGACACGGTCGTCCGAATCGCCGAAATCATGTTCGACGCCTACCGGGAGCCGCGCTATGCCGCGCCTCCCCTGCTGCAGCGAATGGTGGTTGCCGGGTTGCAAGGCCGCAAAAACGGCCGGGGGTTTTATGATTATTCGGTCGATCCCCCGGTGCCGGTGGACTTAGGATTGGGAAAGCGTGAAAGCGAACCTTCACGCTCACCGTTCACGCTTAGGAGAAACCATGCTCGGCTACGACTGGCCCCGCCTCCACGCTGCCCTGAACGACCTTCCCACGGCCCTGCTGCTCACCGCTCTCCTGTTCGATGTGGTTGCCGCAGCTACCAAGCGTGAAGGGCTTCGCCTGGTGAGCTTCTGGACCCTGATGGTCGGGGCAATCGGGGGAGCGGCGGCCGTCATCTCCGGCCTGCAGGCCGAGGAGCACATCGCCCACGGCGAGGCGGTGCATGAAGTCATGGAGACTCATGAGAAGTTTGCCCTGATCACGCTCGGCGTGTTTGCCGTGCTCGCGCTCTGGCGCATCGTACGGGAGCGGAAGATGGGCTCAGGTGAGCGCTCCATCGTTTTGGTGCTCACCCTGATCGGCGTGGGGATCCTATTCGTGACGGCGAATTACGGCGGCAGGCTGGTATTCGAGCATGCGGCAGCCATTCCGACCCCGGTGCTTCAGGAAGAGCTGCACGAGCGAAGCGAAGGGCACCACCATCACGACGGCGACGAGGAATCGCCGGCCCCATCCACCGACTCCGTCGACTCCCAAGCCCCGGCCCACGTGGACCCGCCGGGCACTCCGCCCACACCCACTCGCATCCACCCGGCACTCCGCCGCACCAGGACTAGGTGCGCGGTTCGATTGGATTGCTGGCTCTGATTTTCGGGGCCGCGTGCCAGCCCAACACCGGCCGGCCGGTCTTCAGCCCGCTCCCCGATGCTGCCGGCACCGAGGTTCGTCTCACGCCGGCCGAGGCCACCCGGCAGCTTGCCGCCGCGCTGCGGGCGGATTCGGTGCCGGTGACGAAGGTCCTGGTTCGGGATGCGTATCTGGAAACCGGCTGGTTTGACGCGAAGACGGGACGGAGCCGGAGCAGTTCTCTGGGCCCGGGAGTGGTACGAGTTCGAGCCTGGGCCGATCCCGCCCGGCCGGGAAGCTCCCAGTTGGCCGTGGAAACCGCCTACAGGCCGCTGGCCGACCCGTCGCTACCTCCGCGCGAGCTGGATCGGCAAGTTCCCGCAAAGCATCCTGTGGCAGTCAAAGTGGATTCAGTATTGCAGCAACTGGTCAAGCGGTTCGGGGGACCACCGCCGCCTCAACCCCAAACCCCGGCACCCGCTGGAGCCCGGGAAGCGCCGCCCGACGTACAGTAGATCGAATCAGACCACGTACGAGCGAACCCACTGCTCCAGCTGGGCGAGGTCGAGCGCTGCATCTTTGCAGGGTCCCGATGGCAGCGTCATGGTAAGTCCCAGCACTGGGATTTTCCCCGCTACATCGTGCAGGCCACTCACCATGTCCCGCTCGCACGCCACCGCCACAACCGCACGGGGCCGCCGCTCCCGGATGACCCGCCTGGCCAGCTGACCCCGCGTTGCGACGAAGACCGGCACTCCGTATTTCCCCGCGATGCCGAGAACCCCGTCCAGCGTCACCTTCGACAGGCAGCGGGGGATCAGCAGCAGCAGCTCGCCCTTCCCGACCTTCCGCCCGCGGGAGGCAGCCAGCGCGTTGTACACCTTCACTGCTGCGTTCTCGACCCAATCTCTTCGGCCAAACCGATCCGCCAGGCGTGAGGTGAGACGCATCAGGCGCAGAAACGGTCCCCGCTCGGCCAGCCGCTCGGGCAAGAGTGACCGGCCAGCGAAAAACGAGATGAGGAGGAGCACCCACCACAGCCACAGGACCGCGCCGGCTATGAGCAGCCCACTCCAGAGAACGGCCGGGGTTCGGGAGTGAACCGCGCCCAGCCTGGGTCCCAGAAGGAAGAGAGCGAAGGCGACGACTCCCAGGAGCAAAGCCAGGGTCAACGCCGACCAGGCGAAGTACAAGGCGGGCGGGGAGTCGTAGTTGCCCTGATTGGGCAGAGCCCGGCCGTCCCACTCGTCCCACTCGTGGCCCAGCCGGCGATCGACATCGAGATGGATGAGTTGAGCGCGAGGAAGCTCAGCCATGGTGACAAGATAGTTAGCTTAGGGCGATGCTGCCGCCTTCCGACCTCAAGGGGCAATTTCGGGACGACTCCCGCACTCGCGCCGCCTACTCCGAGGGAGCCGGCATCTACCGGATCCTGCCTCGAGCCGTCTGCCTTCCCAGGGATGAAGCGGATCTGATCAGCTTAATGGGCTGGGCAGTCGACTCTGGCATCGCGCTGATCCCCCGCGGTGCCGGTAGTGCGATGGGAGGCGGGAATGTCGGGGAAGGTGTGATCGTCGATCTGACTCAGCTCAGCGACAGGCGCCTCCAAGTCGAAGCCGGTCCGCGCCGGGCAATCACCAGCGCCGGAGTGACCCTCGGCCAACTCAATGACGCTGCTGCCGCCTATGGTCTTCGGCTACCGCCCGATCCCAGCAGTGGAGCATGGGCTACCCTGGGCGGGATGGTTTCCACCAATGCAGCGGGGCCGAGGTCGGTCCGATACGGCAGCGTGCGCCGGTGGGTCGAATCGCTGGCCCTGATAACCGCCGACGGAGAATCGGTAACGCTTCGACGGGGGACTCCTTCGACTGCCTCGAGCGCAATCCGTCGCTTCTATCAGGACGCAGCTCCAGCAATCCTCCGGGAGTCCGCCCGGATCGAGAGTCGGTTCCCTCACACCCGCAAAAACTCCTCAGGGTACGCGCTCGACTCGTTCGTGGAATCCGGAGATGTCCTGGACGTGGTCATCGGGTCGGAAGGCACCCTGGGCATCGTGACCGAGGTGGAATGGCGCCTCGACCATTCGCCGAGCCATCGTGCCGGGCTTCGCGCCTCCTTGCGGTCGGTCGATTCCCTCGGCGAGGCGGTGCGCGCCACGCTTCCCTCCCAGCCCTCTGCGATTGAGCTGCTGGATCGGACCTTCCTCGACCTGCTCGCCGGGGATACTCTCGCGGGAGCTGCTTTCCGCTTCGGCGAGGCGGAGGCGGTACTCTTGATCGAGATCGAGCGGGACGATCCCGATTCCCTCAGGGAAGCGCTCCAGCTGGCCACGGCCCGTCTCCGTCCCATCGCCCACGCGGTCGATACCGCATTTACCGCTGAGGCGGCTGAACGGCTCTGGAGCGTCCGCCGCGCCGCCAGCCCGATTTTGGCAGGCCTGCCGGAGCAGCGTCGATCGCTTCAGGTAATCGAGGACGCCTGCTTGCCCATCGACCAGATGGGACGCTATCTCCGATTTGTCCGCCAGGCGTCCACCGCACGCGATATTCCGGTCGTCATGTTCGGGCACGCCGGCGACGGCCATATCCACGTGAATCTTCTGCCCGACACTCACCGGGCAGGATGGGAGCGCTCCGTCGCCGAGCTGCTGGAGGAGGTGACCGACTGCGTAGTCGAGCTGGGCGGCACGCCGTCCGGTGAGCACGGCGACGGGCGGCTTCGGGCCCACCTGCTTGAGCGGGTCTTCGGCCGGGAGATCGTCTCCCTCTTCGGTCTGGTGAAGAACAGTTTCGATCCCCGCGGCATTCTGAATCCTGGCGTCATCCTGCCGTCGGACCAGCCTGCCATCGGCCGGCTAAAGGTGGGTAAAGGAGCCCTCCCAATCCCCCCGGACGTGGAGCTCGCCCTTCGCGAGATCGAGCGGACGGGTGGCTATGGGAGGAATAGATTGGAGATTGCGGACGGGAGTCGGGAGTCGGAGAGTTCTGAAGTGAGTGACATCCGAGCGACTCCAGCGTTATTACGTCAAACCAGCCACCCTTACATTTCTCATATGCCACTTCAATCGAGCCCCCAGACTCCTGACTCCCGACTCCCGACGGTGGATTCGGCCATGGAAATCATCCGTGCTCCTCGCGTCACACTCGTCGCCCGCCCCCAGTTTCTGGAGCCGGCCCATCTGCCGGTCCAGTGGAAGGGTGAGTCGAGCGACGGCGAAAGAATCGCGGAGTTCGCCGGGCGCCTCTGCTACATGAGCCAGCATAACCCGGCGGGCCGGAGCACCGCCGAATATCTCCAGAACATTCTCAAGCAGGGTCACGGGTCAGTCTTCGAGCATTCGACCTACGTGATGCTGATCGAGGGAATCTCCCGCTCCTGCAGCCACGAGCTGGTCCGGCACCGGGCAGGCTGGGGCTTCTCCCAGCTGTCACAGCGCTATGTCGACGAGTCACACGCCGCGTTCGTCATGCCCCCGGCCATCATGGGCGATGCGGCGTTGGAAGAGGCCTGGACCAGACAGGTCGAGCAGGCGCAGGCGGCCTACGTAGAGGCCGTGGAGCGGCTGATGGCTCGCTACGATTGGGTCGAGAACAAGGTCCACCGCCGGAAAATGGCCCGAGAGGCGGCACGAAGCGTTCTGCCCAACGCCACCGAGGTGAAGATCGTGGTCAGCGCCAATGTCCGGGCCTGGCGCACCATGCTGGAGCTCCGCCTGGGAGAGGGAGCGGAGCTGGAGATTCGCCGGATGGCTGCGGCCTGTCTCCGGGTCCTCCAGCGGGAAGCTCCCGCGCTCTTCGCCGACTTCGAGCTTTATCAGTCTCCAGAGGGGGGTGAAGCTGGTCGAGTAGGATTTCACAAGGTCTAGTTGCCAGTCCTCAGTCGTGAGTCCCCAGTCGCCAGAGCCGTCGGCACGGCTTGAAAATCGAAGATGTTTCTGACGACTGACGACTGCGGACTGCCGACTCTCCGAAAAACTCACCACCACTTTTTTCCAAAAAAGTATTGTGCCCCAAAAACGTTTTTCTTACTTTAGTTGCGTCGAATCGTTCGCCTCGTCCTGGCTCGTCTCTCGCGGACGGCCTTTTTTGTAGAAGGGGATCATTTGGCAGTTCGGATCGGACTCGCCTTTAATCTCAAACCCGAGGCGCCGGCTAACCCAGCCGGGGCGAACTCCGACTCCCCTTCATCCGACGAGCCTCCCAGTCGGGCCCTCCGACCCGATCTCCCTCAACCAGATCTCTACGCCGAGTGGGACGAGCCCGCCACCATCAATGCGGTGGAGCGGGCGCTCAGCACGGTAGGCCAGGTCTACCGCCTCGAGGCCAACAGCAGCTTCCCCGCTCGGCTCGCGCTGCTCCGTCCCGACTTCGTCTTCAACATCGCCGAAGGCCTCTACGGCCCGAGCCGCGAAGCCCACGTTCCCGCAATCTGCGAGTTCCTGGGGATCCCGTATCACGCCTCTGATCCGCTCACCTGTGGTCTCGCGCTCCACAAGGGTCGAGCCAAGGAGATCCTCTCCTATCACGGCGTACCCAACGCGCCCTTCATGGTTGCCCGGTCGCCGGACGATGCCCGACGAGTGAATCTCCCGTTCCCGCTCTTCGTCAAGCCGGCCTTCGAGGGGTCGGGCAAGGGCGTGACGACTCGGAGTCTCTGTAAGAACCGCTCGCAGCTGGTGCGGCAGGTCTCTCATCTCCTGGCCACCTACGCCGAGCCGGTGATCGTTGAGACCTATCTGCCCGGTCAGGAGTTCACCGTCGCCATCCTCGGCAACGGCGATGAAGCGCGCTGCCTGCCGATCATCGGCATGCGTTTTGATATGCTGCCCAAGGGAGCGCCACCGATTTACGGCTATGAGGCAAAGTGGATCTGGGATACTCCGAGCAATCCCCTGGAGATCTACGAGTGCCCGGCCCGCATCCCCGAGAGTCTCGCCCAGGAAATTCGGGCGGCCGCGCTCGGAGCGTACCACGCCCTGGAATGCCGCGACTGGTGCCGCGTCGATGTACGCTGCGACGCGGATGGTCGCCCGATGGTCGTCGAGCTCAACCCGCTGCCGGGCGTTTTGCCTGACCCGCGGGACCATTCCTGCTTTCCTAAGGCCGCCGCGGCGGCCGGAATGAGCTACGACGATCTGATCCGCGCCGTCGCCGACGTTGCCTGGCGGCGGATCAGCGGTCGTTCACTCCTGGCGGAGGTGGCCTGATGAAAGTCGCGATCCTCTTCGATGCCGGCAGCGAAGAGTGGAGTCCCCAGGACGTGGCCGCGGTGGTGGCCAACGTCCACGAGGTGCGCGATGTGCTCCGGCGGCGCGGGCACGAGGTGGAGCTCCTGCCGGTGCGTTATGGCGACTTCCGCTGGCTCTCCCGGGTACGGCGATCCGATCTGGTCTTCAATCTCTGCGAGGGCATCAACGGACACGCCAGGTTCGAGGATCTGGTCGTGGGCACCCTCGAGTTGACCGGCGTCCCCTTCACCGGCTGCCGGGCCTGGCCCACCACCGTCTGTCATCGGAAGCACGTGGCCAACACCCTGCTCTCATCGGCTGGGGTTCCGGTGCCGACCTTCACCCTGGCCCAGGCCAACAAGGGTCCATCCGAGTTTCCCCTGCCCGCCATCGTGAAGCCGGCCGCCGAAGATGCCAGCGTCGGCATCGACAACAGCGCCGTGTGCACCAGCAAGCGCGCCCTCAAGCGGCGGGTCGCCCAGATGCTGGAGCAGTTCGAGGAGGTCGTCATCCAGGAATACGTCGCCGGACGCGAATTCAACGTTGGCTTTGTGGGCAAGCGGATGCTGCCCATCGCGGAAATCCGGTTCGACGACCTACCCGACGGCACCTGGCCCATCGTGAGCTACGCGGCCAAGTGGATCCCGGGGAGCCCGGAGGATGAGGGCACCATCCCGGTCTGCCCGGCCGAACTCGATACGGAGCTGCATCAGCGGATCGCCCAGGTGGCCCGGACCGCCTGGGAACAGATGGCCGAGGGCGAAGGCTACGGGCGCATCGATATGCGTCTGAGCGAGGACGGGCAGCCTTACGTCCTCGAGGTCAATCCTACCCCAGACCTCTCCAGCAATGCGGGCCTTGCCCGAATGGGCCGCGCCTTCGGCTGGAGCTACGACGACCTGGTCATGCAGATCGTTGATGAGGCGCTCACTCGCTCGCAGAGCCATCGGGCCGCCGCGGCTCTGGTCAGCGGGGTGTCCGCCGCGTGAGCGGCACCATCGTCTCCCCCCATCTTCGCGATCTTGCTCCAGCCGACCGGGACCGCATCGAGGCGATCACCCGGTCGGTGGGACTGTTTCGCGAAGACGAGGTCCCCATCGCGCTCGAGGTCTTCGACGAGGCGGTGGGCGGCCATCCAGCCAACACCTATAACGTGCTCGGTGCGGAGCTGGACGGCGGTCTCGTCGGCTGGATCTGCTGGGGCCCGACCCCATGTACCCTCCGCACCTACGATCTGTACTGGATGGCGGTCGATCCCGAGGCGCAGGGCACGGGCATCGGCACCGCGCTCCTGCTGGAGATGGAGCGCCGGCTTGCCGGGCTTGCCCGGCTGATCGTGATCGAGACCGCCGGGCGGCCCGACTATGAGGGCACTCGAGCATTCTATCAGGGCCGGGGGTACTCACCGGTCTCGGTCATCCCCGACTTCTATGCACCAGGGGACGATCAGGTGGTATTTGTGAAGGACGTAAGCGGTAAACGGTGAGCAGTGAGCGGGGCCGCGCGGCGGTGTCATCCTGAGCAGAGCGAAGGATCGGCCCGCCTAACTGTTGGACAACGGAGCGCAACCGTTAGCTGCCTGATTCCTCGCTGCGCTCGGAATGACGTCCGGAGGGTTCATGGAAACCTGGCAAGAGGTCCTCAAAAAGAACTCGATCGCCTCGCTCGAGGCGTTGGCCCAGAAGTTCGGTCCCGAGAACTTTCCCGAGCTCGACCGTCTGCGGCAGGCAGCCGAGAACTTCGAATTCCGGATTTCGTCGGCTATGGTCGAGCTGATCAAGTCGCCTAACGATCCCATCTGGCGCCAGTACGTTCCCTCAGTTGAAGAGCTGGATGTGGTGGACGGCATGGTCGACTCCCTCAACGAGGACGCCGACAGTCCCGTTCCCAACATTACCCATCGGTACCCCGACCGGGCGCTCTTTCTGGTCTCTCCCGTATGCGCCACCTATTGCCGTTTTTGTACTCGGCGGCGGAAGGTGGGCGACCCGGAAAAGATCCCCATGTCGCAGTTCGAGAGCGCCTTCCAGTACCTCGAGGCGCACACCGAGATCCGCGACGTCATCATGTCCGGCGGAGACCCGCTGCTGCTCAACGACCGGCGGCTCGAGGCCATCCTCACCCGGCTCCGGGCTATTCCCCATCTCCAGATCATCCGCATCGGGAGCCGGATCCCCTGCCATCTGCCGGAGCGGATCACGCCCGAGCTCTGCGCCATGCTCAAGCGGTTCCACCCGCTCTTCATCAATACCCACTTCAACCATCCGGACGAGCTGACCCCGGCCGCCGTGGCCGGCTTGGGCCGGCTGGCCGATGCCGGGATCCCGCTCGGCTGCCAGACGGTGCTGCTGAAGGGTGTGAACGACACTCCCGCGGTCATGATGGAGCTGATGCATCGGCTTCTGATGGCGCGGGTCCGGCCCTACTACATCTATATGGCCGACCAGGTGGCTGGGGCCGAGCACTTCCGGACAACCGTCCAAGCCGGAATCGAGATCATGCGGGCACTCCGCGGGTGGACCAGCGGCCTGGCCATCCCCTACTTCGTCATCGACGCGCCCGGTGGTGGGGGCAAGATCCCGATTTTGCCGGAATACGTCGAAAGCATGAGTGAAGATGAAGTGGTGCTCAAGAACTTCCGGGGTGAGCGCTACGTGTACCGCCAGCCGAGGGAAGAGGCTGGAGTGATTGAGCTGAAGAAGCCGAGGAAGCGGGCCACGAGAAGGAAGACGGCGTAGTAGTAGGCGGTAAGGCGGTAGGTCGGTCGGAACTGAGGCCTGAGCGAAAGCGAAGGAGCCAGGACTCGAAGATTCTCACCAACATCCCGAGTTCTGGCACCTTGCGTTCCTCCAGGATGACCCCTACCGCCTACCCCTACCTTCCCCGCCTCCCCGCTCACCGCCCTACCGCCTGAAGCTGCACTCCACTCCGCGGCTCGCCACCACCACACCATTCGCGTTCAGCAGCTGCCCAATTACATCGGCACCGGCTCGGGCCCGGATGAAGTTCGCCGGGATCCGGGTTGCTCCCGGCTCCGTGTTGCTGTCGAAATCGAACTCGACCTCGTCACCGATCGCCCGCTTCAAGGCCGAGGTCACCGTGCCGCCTGCGGCCCGCACCCGCGCCCGGTATCTGGCGTTTCTCGGCGACACATTGTTGGCGTCTACCGAGATCTTCGAGCGATTGGTCCGGCGCTCGCAGGTGACTCGCAGCGTCGCGGCCAGGGTGCTGAGATTCTGCTGGGCCGCAGTGGTTGCTTCGGGTGTACCGGAAGGTCCGGCGGAAGGAGTCAGGGTTTCGTTGTTGCAGGCGCCGGCAGAAACGACCAGACCGGCCAGAATGAAGCGTCCAATGGTTTTCATCGCTTGCGTCTCCCGAAAAGAAAATGGGTGGAGAGTTGTCTCCGCTGGTGAACGCGTCGTGTTCACGCAGCCGGGATGGGCAAGCGATGTACCCTTTGGGACTTCTAGCTAAGTAATTACTCCCGAAGCTCTTCGTCTCGATCGTGCCGGATGGGCCCCTGTGCGTTTTGGTAGGGTCTGGAGCGAATCGGTACAGCCATCGCTTCGTGTCCGTCGCTGGGACTCACCTTCCAATCCCTCAATCCGCTGGCCCACGAATACGGATCGATTTTCACGTCGGATAACTTCTGGCTTACCGCTGCGACGTTGGCCAGAGAGTAGAGGAAGATCGCGGGAGCATCGATGTTCAGCGTGTCCATCGCCTCTCGCCACAGCCCCTTCGACTTTCCGGCGCTCTCCTCCAGCGATGCCGCCTTCACCAGCGAATCAAAGACGGGATTTCCATAGTGCCCGTAGTTCAGCGCCGCCCAGCCCTCGCGAGTCCATTGATCCCGCAGTCCACGGGGACTGGGCTCATCCAGATAGGCGCCGATGTAGCTGTCGAAGCGCCCCTTGGCCAACCGCTCCTGAAACACTGGAAACTCAACGGTGGTGACCGTTGCCGGGACCCCGATCCGGCGCCAGGCCTCCTGAATGGCGACTGCGAGCTGCCGTCGGGTGGCGCTGGTGGCGGGAACCAGAATATCGATGCTTCGGAGCGGATGTCGCGCCTTGATCCGGTCGATCCTCTGTTTGGCCTGAGCGGTGTCGAACGGGAGCTGGCGAATCCCATCGTCCCAGATCCAGAGCAGTTGGGACATAGGTCCCGGTGGCGGCTTGGTTCCCTGGCCAAAGAGCGCAGCGGCCAGAGTCCGGCGGTCCACCGCCTGTGTCAGGGCTTGGCGCAGCTCGCGGTTGCCCAGCTGCGGATGCGGCCGGCCTTTGCCGTCGGCGACATTGAACGCGAGGAACCCGTACACACCGGCCGGGTAGGTAAACAGCCGGAAGCTGGAGTCGCGAGCCACCCGAGCCATACGCTCCTTCGAGCCTACCGTTTCCATCAGGTCGGCCTGATGCGCCAACAGCAAATTGAGCGCGGCGTCGGGATCGGGCGCGAAGCGCCAGATTGCCCGCCGAATTGACGGTTTTTCGCCCGCCCACGCCGTGTCCGCCGCAAGCGTCAGGAAGCTGCCGCGGCTCCAGTTCTGAATCCGGTAGGGGCCGCTCCCGACCAGATGGGAGAGGCTGGTGTCAGCCTCCCACCGCTTCCGCGGGATCGAATCCCAGACATGCTTCGGCAACACTCGGACATGATAGGTAGCGTCGTACAGCTGCTCCGGTGAGCGCTCGGTGAATCCCACCCGCACCGTGACGGAGTCTTCTGCGGTCGCCCTGACCTTGCCGGCGAGATAGCTCTGGGCTCCCGAGGCAAGGGTCGAGTCGCTGAAGACATCGAACGAGAAGACCACGTCCTCCGCCAGGACCGGCCGGCCGTCCTGCCACCGAGCATTGGGCCGGAGACGAAACCGCCAGTTCAGCGAGTCAATGCGCTCCCAGCGCTCGGCCAGCCCCGGTCGGTAGGCGCTCTGCTCAACCGGAGAGCCACCCGGCGACAGATAGGCCAGCCGTTCGTAGATCTGGTCGCTGATATCCCGGGCCACGGTTTCGCTCACCAAAGGGGGAATGAGGGTTGATGGTTCACCGGTGGCGGCTATGACCACGGTCGAGCACTGGGGGCAATCCTTCTGCCGCTCTCCGCAGCTTGCCAGCCACCCTCCGAGCCATAAAACGAGCACTGTCCTGAGCGCTGACCTCATAGTTGCCTCATATAAGGAAGACGGCTGGCGTGTATCAGCACGGAGCAGGCTGCATCGATATGTTACAAGCGCCGCTGGCTCTTTTCAGGCTAGCTTGAGCTAAGATCTTGGTATACCACAGCATACAATATTGCCCCGACCGGCATGTCCATTGCCCGAGGGTAGGGTCGTACCGTCCACTCACACAGGAGACTGTATGCCCCGCCTGATGAGCCGTGCTACCGCAGTCGCTGCGCTCGCCCTGGTGGGTGGAGCCTGTAGCGATGCCGGACCCTCGAATATGGCGCAGGTGAGCTTCAATCTGGCTACCCAGCCGGCTCCTGCTGCCGTGAAAGGTGTAGCCTTTGCCGATGTCGGCACCCCGGAAACCTTCACCGACGGCAGCAACACCCTGGTCATAAATCAGGTCGAGCTGGTTCTCCGCGAGATCGAGCTGCGGCGTGCCGGGGTCACCAGCGAATGCAGCGATATCTCGGACGATTGTGAGAAGCTGGAAGTGGGTCCCGTTCTCCTGGACGTGCCGCTCGGTACGACTGGGGCCGCCCGGACCTTCAGCGTCGAGCTCGCTCCCGGATCCTACGACAAGGTCGAGTTCGAGTTGCACAAGACCTCCAGCTCGGATGATGCCGGCTTCATCGCGGCACACCCGGAGATCGCCGATGCGAGCGTGCGGGTGACCGGCACGTACAACGGCGTGGACTTCGTGTACACCGGCCGGTTCGACAGCGAACAGGAGTTCGATCTGAATCCACCACTGGTCGCGAACGAGACCGGCGGCACGGACCTGACCCTGTTCCTGGATCTGGACAAGTGGTTCCGTGACTCCAGCGGAGCGCTGATCGATCCCGCCACGGCCAACGCCGGCCAGCCGAATCAAGGCGTCGTGGAGCAGAACATCAAGAGCGCGGTGGATGCCTTCGAAGATGAAAACCATGACGGAAGGGACGATGGCCCGAACCACCAGTGACCAAGGTATGACCGAGGGCGGGCGGTGACCGAGCGGAAGTGGTCGATCGCGGTGGTACAGCTCTCTGAGAGCTTTCGAGCAACCCTGAGCGACCTGGCCCGGGATCTCCGGGCCAGCGTCGTTGCCTGGAGCCCCGATGGATCCGGACAGAGTATTCCGGCCGGCACCTCGGTGCTGATCGTTCTGGCGGGCGGCACGGAGAGCGCTGCCCTCGACGTTCTCGATGGTTTGCCCGAGGGGGTGCCCCGCTATGTGGTCGGCGCCTCCCAGGATCACCGAATAGCAGCGGCAGCAGTGCAGCGAGGGGCCCGGGATTACTTCGCACTGCCGGACGACCTCGAGATCCTGCGCCGCTCGCTGGAGCGGGAGGCCCGCGAAGTCGAGGGCCGCATGGCCGCGGGAAAGTTCGCCGAGGTGGAGCGCCGGGCCCATGGCTTTGACACGATCCTGGGCCGAAGTCCGGCCCTTCGCCAAAGCCTGCAACAGGCGGCACGGGTCGCCGAACACCGGGACGTTACCGTGCTGATCGGAGGCGAAACCGGCACCGGAAAAGAGCTGGTCGCGCGAGCGATTCATTACGAGAGCCCCCGCGGTGCCGAGCCGTTCGTGGAGGTGAACTGTGCCGCCATACCGGCAAACCTGCTGGAGAGCGAGCTCTTCGGTCACGAGAAAGGCGCGTTCACCGGAGCGGTGTCGGCCAAACCCGGACTGTTCGAGCTGGCCCACGGTGGGACGCTCTTCCTGGACGAGGTCGCCACCTTGCCGCTCGAGCTCCAGCCCAAGCTCCTCCGGGCCCTGGAGAGCCGGGAGATCCGGCGGGTAGGGGGTCAGCAGAGCCGACAGGTGGATGTCCGGGTCGTTGCCGCTACCCACGCGGATCTGAGGACGGCGGTGAATCAGGGCCAGTTCCGCGAGGATCTCTACTACCGGCTCAACGTGGTGGCGCTGACGCTGCCCCCGCTCCGGGATCGCGAAGGAGATGTCGAGCTCCTGGCGGAGACATTCATCAGCCGCATCGCCACCAGCTACGGCCTGCCGGTGCCTCCGCTCACCCCAGAGCTGCGAGCTGCCCTGCGGGAGTACCGCTGGCCCGGCAACGTGAGGGAGCTCAGGAATTCGGTCGAGCGCTCGCTGGTGCTGTCGCCCCGAGGAACGCTTCGGCTGGAAGAGATGGGCCTGCGACAGGACGCGGTCAGATCCGAGGGAGCGCTGCCATTTCCCGCTACTCTCGCCGTGCTCACCCGGGCCGCCGCAGTCGCGATGCTGCAGCTCACCGAAGGCAACAAGAGCGCAGCCGCCCGGAGGCTGGGGATCTCCCGCCCGAGGCTGCAGCGGCTGCTGGAAGGAAAGGACGACCTCAATGAAAACTGACAGCCCTCGGGCTACTTCTCAGGAGAGCTTCATGCGTGTTCGCCGAAGTCTTCTTGCTGTGGTCCTGCTGCTGGTGGGCACGGCCTGCTCTGACTCGACCAGCAGTCCGGGAGATGGTAACCAGCCATCCACCGAGCTGAACATCGTGCGGGTCGATCCCAGCAGCCCTCCGCTGCTCAACCCTGACACCAGCTTCTATGCCGTGCAGGGGGAGGACCGCGAGGTGCGGATCTCGTTCCAGGCCGCGGGTGGTGAAGGTGAGGAGTTCTTTCGCCTGCGGGTGCGGCCCGGCTCACTGCAGGCACGCCCCGATGGCACCCCGATTGCCCCGGGCGACTCCGTGCTGATCACCGTCCACGTCGTGGACCCGGCCCGGATTCTCTTCGAGCTGGAGCCCTCCGGTCTGACTTCAACTCGGCGGAGCCGGCCGAGCTGAAGATCCACTACAATCACGCCGACCACGACTTCAATGATGATGGATCGGTCAACCTGTTTGACGACCAGATCAAGAACCAGCTGGCCATCTGGCGACAGGAGACGCTCAACGATCCGTTTGTGAAGCTGGGGTCCGTCAACGTGGAGGAATCCGAGGAGATCAACGCCGACATCCTCGGGTTCACCCGGTATGCCATCGCGTACTGACCGAGAGGTCATCTGATGGCTGTAGCCCAGGCCCTTCGCGCGCTGCTGGCAGAGGGACGCTTTCAGGACGCCCTGGAGCGGTACCGCGAGCTCGGATCGGCTCCCGACAGCCGCTGGCCCGATGTCCAGCTTCTCGCGGCAACGGCGGCGACTCGCCTCGGTGACCTCGATCGGGCCACCACACTGGCGGTCGAGGCGCTGGTGCAGTTCCGAACCCGGGGCGATTCGGACGGCCGCATGCGGGCGCTCAATCTCTTGGGAGCCATCCACTGGGAGCGAGGCCGGATCGCCGATGCAGAGCGCTGCTTTGGAGAGGCTCTCGGCCTGGCCCGGCAGCTGAATGACAGCCTGCTGCTTGCCCGCACCAGTAACAACCTGGCGTCTGTCGCCCACCTCCAGGGAAGGTCAGATCAGGCCGCAGGGCTCTTCCGCGAAGCGTTGCTGGCCTATCACCGGCTGGGCGACCGGAGAGGCACCGCGGAGACCTACCACAATCTCGGCTTTGCCTACCGCCAGGCCGGAGAGTGGCGCGAAGCCGAAGGCGCCACCGCCAACGCCGTACGCCACGCCGAGCTGGTGGGAGAGCCGGCGCTTCTGGCTCTGGTTCTCGGTGCCAAGGCTGAGTTGAGCGTCGAGCGCAACGACACCGATCTCGCCGAGCGCGAATTGGAACGCGCGGTCCACTACGCCGCCCAGGCAGGGGACGTTGTCGGGCGCGCCGAAGTGCACCGGGTCCAGGCCCTCAACTCGCTCCACCGGGGAGTCTGGGAAGTGGCGCTCTTCCACGCGGAGACCGCCCGAGCCATAGCGGTAGAGCACGACAGCGCTCTTCTGGCTGCGGAGTGTGCCGGGATTGCCGCGCGTGCTTTCAAGGCGATGGGAAAGACGGATGAGGCGCAGGACCGGCGGGAGCGGGCCGAGGCGGGATTTCGCCAGCTCGGGGCCACGTCCCTGCTGGAAAGGCTGCAGCACGACCTTCGCGACTAAGCCGCGGCGGACATTCTCCCGATCGAGCGAAGGAAGGCCTCGAAGATGTCGGGCCGCCACCAGGTGCGGCATTCCTGCATCCGGCCAATGGCATCGGCCACGGTCAGCGCGCCGCGATAGCTCCGGCTGGTAGTCAGCGCATCGAACACGTCCACGATGCAGATGATCTGCGCATTGACCGGGATCTCGTCGCCCTTGAGCCTATCGGGGTATCCGGTTCCGTCGTACTTCTCGTGGTGCCAGCGGATGATCGGCTTGATGTCCCAGGGAAACTCCACGGTCGCGAGCAGCTCGAGCCCCCACACCGGATGCATCTGAATGACCCGGAATTCCTCCGGTGTGAGCGAGCCCGGCTTGTTGAGGATCTCGTGCGGCACCCGGACCTTGCCCAGGTCGTGCAGGTACGCGCCGATCCGGATAGTGGTCTGCTGCTGCTCGTCCAGCCCCAGCTCCCGGGCCACGCCAAGGGCATAATCGGCCACTCGCTCGCAGTGACCGAAGGTGTAGCTGTCCGATGATTCAATCGATTGACCCCATTCCCGAACCACGGCGAAGTACGTCTCTTCCAGCTTGAGCACCTTGGTCGAGACGTCGACCAGGTCCACCCGGGCATCGAGCCGCCCGAACAACCGGTGGGCCGCGTTCAGCAGCTTCAGTGCCTCCTGGTTCCGGCCCATGCTCTGGTAGAGCAAGGCCAATTCCCGTGAGGCTTCCGCCTCGCTCAGGATCGAGCCGGTGCTCACCGCCAGATCCACCGCGGAGCGGAGCCTGGACTCGGCCAGCGCATGCCGGCCGGTCTCCCGGTACACTCGCCCGATCAGCTTGTAGGCGTCGGCCTTGTCCAGCCGGGAGCCCACCTGATCGAAGATGCCGAGCGCGGCCTCCGCATTCTGCCGGGCCTGCTCGTAGTGCTGCCGGGCCAGATAAACTTCAGCGTGGTTCAGCAGCCCCAACCCCTGGAGGTGGATGTCGCCGATCGACTTGGCCATGTCCAGGCTGCGGCGGAAGTAGCGGTCGGCGTCGTCCCACAGCTCTCGGTCGGCGCTCACCATGCCCAGGTTGTGATAGGCAATGGCGCAGCCTCGGTCATCGGCGATGCTCTCGAAGGCGCCCAGGGAGCGCTGGTAGTGAGCCAGGGCTTCGGCCAGAGCGCCCTGGATGTTGGCCAGAATGCCCAGGTTCTGCTCGGTCCGTCCCCGCAGCTCGGCGCTGGCTCCGCCCAGCTCGAGGGCGCGGTAGAACTTCTCCCTTGCCTGCTCGATGGCGCCGGCCTCGAAGTCGAACCCCGCCAGAGCATTGAGGGCTTCGGCGGCCAGCACCGAATCGCCCATGGCCAGGCCGGTCTCGTAGCTTTTCTGGCAAAGCGACCGGGCCGCCTCGGCTTCATTCCGGTGGTGGTGAACCACTCCCAGCCGGCGCAGTGCCTCAGCCAGCACCCCACGCTCGCCGGTGCGTTCAGCCGCCTCGATCGCGGCGGTATAACGCTGCACCGCCTCGCTCATGGCGCCGGCGCGTTCGTGGGCCCGACCCAACTGCAGCAGCTCGGCGGCCGAGGCCGGCTCCGCCGATGGCTGCAGCTTGGGGGGGACACGATCGCCGGGGCTCTTCATCAGTAGGGACACCGGGTTAGGGGAGAACAGATGACTCGAGCCTGTTGAGCTGCTCGTGAGGGTAGACCACCTACTTATAGTGTCGGACGTTGTCGCAATTCTTGTAGCTCGAGCTGCCGTGCGGGGTTCCACCTACGCGAGACTCTCCTCCACCTGGTTGATCCGGGTAGCGACATCGACCAGGTCGCGCCGGGCATCCAGCCGGCCAAACAGGGTTCGGGCCATGTTCAGATAGGCCAGCGCATCCTGCCCCCGGCCCATGGCCTGATAAAGCAACGCCATCTCCCGCGCCACCTCCGCCTCGCTCAGAATGGAGCCGGTGCTGGTCGCCAGCTCCATGGCGCTCCGGAGCCGCGATTCCGCCAGGGGGTAGCGGCCGGTCTCGCGATAGGTGCGGCCGATGACTCGATACGCATCGGCCTTGTCGATATGGCTGCCGAGCTGATCGAAGATCCCCAGGGCCGACTCGGCGCTATGCCGCGCCTGGTCGTAGTCCTGCCGGGCCAGGTGAACCTCGGCGTAATTCAGCAGCCCCAGGGCCTCCAGATGGATATCACCCAGGGCCCGGGCGATTCCCAGGCAGAGTCGGTAGTAGCGATCGGCGTCATCCCACCGCTCACAGTCGGCGCTCACCATCCCCAGGTTGTGATAGGCAATGGCGCAGCCGCGGTCGTCCCCGATGCTCTCAAAGGAGAGAAGCGACTGCCGGTAATGCGCGATCGCCTCGTCCGGCGTCGCCCTGGACGTTGGCCAGGATGCCGAGGTTCTGCTCGGCGCGGCCCCGGAGATGCGCGCTCGATCCGCCCAGTTGCAGAGCCTCCTGGAACTTCTCCTTGGCCGAGTGCATGGAGCCGCTCTCCAGATCGAATCCGGCGAGCGCGTTCAGAGCCTCCGCCGCCAGCACCGGGTCGCCCAGATCTACCGCGATCTTATGGCTCCGCTCACACATCTGCCGGGCCAGAATCGGCTGGCTCCGGCGGTAATGCACGATCGCCGAGCGGCGCAGCGACTCGGCAACGATGGCCCGTTCGCTCGCTCGCTCGGCCGCCTCGACCGCCGCGCTGTAGCACTGCAGCGCCTCGGCCATGCAGCCGCCCAGCTCATGGGCCCGTCCTTCCCGAAGGAATTCCGCCGCGCGGGTGGAGCCCTTCTCCTCGGTCCACCGGGCCAGCGGAAACGATCGCAATCTGTTTCTCACGTTCAGTAGGCCACGGCGTAGCGGGAGAAGTGCTCGATCGGACTGGCGACGCTCTTGGCTTGCGCCCTATCGTCGGACCTGAGCTGCTCCAGAATGTTGAGCCGCTCGGTGGTGTAGACGATGCTCTTGGGAGCCGCCGTTGAGACGCAGTTGTCGTAGCTCATGGTGAGCACGGCCGGCTGGGCGAAGGTCAGCCCCTCCGGACTGAAACGCACCGAGTTGGTCCTGTCGGTAACCTGCTCCGCGACAATGGTGACGTCCTTCGACAGCGCCCCGCTCGGGATCTCGAGAGTGTGGCTCCCGACCTTGATCTTGGCACCCCTGGGGCCTACCACCTTGGTCACGCTGACATACCGCTGCGGATTACACTGGAGCAGGTCGAAGGTGACGATGGTGGGGACGACGGTCACGCTGCCGAACTGAGGGACAGCCGGCGGGTCGGTGGGCCCCAGGTCTCCGCTGGTGCAGCTCACCCCCAAGCCGAGCGATAACACGATCGCGAGCAGTGGCCGATTGCCATGAAATTTCATAGCACCATCCTGGGGCCGAGGGTGAGAGTGATTTCGCTACGCTCGATCAATACGCCACCGCGTACCGAGAGAAGTGATCGATCGGGCTGGTGACGTACTCGTACTTTGGGTAGTCCAGCGAGAACAAGCTTTGGAGTATCGAGAGCCGCTCGCTGGTGTAGACGATGCCCTTCGGGCTGCGCACCTCTGTACAGTTCTCGTAGCTCAGCGTGAGCTCCGCCGGACGGGCAAACTTCAGCCCTTCGGGACTGAAGCGCACCGAATTGACCGGGCCGGTAATCTGCTCCGCCACGATCCTCACGTCCCGCGAGAGCGCCCCGGCAGGGATGCGCAACACGTGCTTTCCGACCTTTACCTCGCCGCCTTTGCGCCCCACTACCTCGCTGCGGACCAGGTACTTCTGTGGGGTGCAGGCGAGCAGTATGTCCGCCGCCCCCTGAGGGACCAGGCTCGTCTTGGAGAAGAGCGCCGGGGATTGCTGGTTCGAGCCGGTTGATGGTCCGGTCGGCTCGAAGTCACCGGTGGTACAGCTCACTGCCACGCTCAGCCCCAGTATCAGGCCGAGCAGTGGACGTATCCGTATCGATCTCATCGCGCCGTCCTATGGTTAGTAGGCCACCGCGTAGCGGGAGAAATGGTCGATTGGAGCGCTGACGCTTCGCGACCGGAACAGGTCGAGCGACCGCAAGACCTCCAGGACTTTGAGCTGCTCGTCGGTGTAGACGATCTTCTTCTGCAGCAGCACCAGCGCGCAGTTCTCGTAGTTCATCGTGAGTACCGCAGGCTTCTGGAACTGCAGGCCCTCGGGGCTGAAGCGCACCGAGTTGGTCTTTCCGCGGACCTGTTCCGCGGTGATCCTGACTCGCTCGGTCAGGGCACCCCGGGGAACCAGGAGCGAGTTCCGCCCCACGGTGATGAGCCCGCCCTCGGGTCCGATCGTTTCGCTATCGCTGTCGTAGGGCAGGGGAGAACAGGTGAGCAGGTCGGTCACCGAGCCCAGCGTTCCCACCACCGTGCTGGTCAAGTCGTCTACGGTGTTGGTGAGGCCACCGGTGAGATCGCCGATCAGGCCAAACTGAGGCTGCGGCTGATCCGACGCCGCCACCGGAGCCTCGGTGAGCGCCGTATCGCTCGAGGTACAGCTCACCCCGGCGAGGAGCAGCAGCGAGAATCCAACTGCGGAGAGTCTGCGAGTCCAACTCATAGATCCACTCCAGGCGAGGGTGAGCAGTATGCGACGATACCGCGGCCGCTGGGCGGCCGCCGAACGGACTCGGCGCATGGAGCCCTTCCCCTTCAACCGGGGACTGAGGCTTGACATGCGCGGCTACGTTCGGTACGCGGAACTTTAAGTCAGGCGGGCACTTAGCTGGCAAGGAGCATGCCCCTCAAAATCCGGGGCGTCAGAGATTTTGACGGCTAAATACCTTGCGATTCGGAGTCTTCGGGCAATTCAAAACTTGACGGGTCGGGGAGCCGAAAATCGTCTGGTTTCCCGACGACGTGCAAAGAAGCGTGCTGCGAAATTGCGCGCGGTAGGACGTGGCATCTTGCTGCGATTTGCCAGCAGAGCTGTGGTGCAGAGGGTTGCGGGCGGTCAGGCGTCAGGCGGTCAGGCGGTCGGAGTCACGACGGGATCCCCGGGCCGCTACGGTATAGATCACCAGGTTCATTCCGACCACAATCAGGCCGAGCACCAGCTGGACGTTCCGGGTCAGTCCCGCCGGATAAAGCACCGGCAGGATGTAGTGCTCCACGAATCCGCCCTGGTAGCCCTCCAGCCCGGCGCTCTCCCGCAGCCGCTTTTCCAGTGGCGTAAGCGGGCAGATCCAGCCCACCAGCTCGATCAGTGCCCCGTAGAGCGCCACCGGGAGGTGCACGTAGGCCAGCCGCGGCCACCGGAGCACCAGCAGGCCGCCGAAAATGACGAAGAGGACGAAGGCAAAGTGGAGGAGAACGACCAGGTCGGCGAGCATGGCTAATAAAAAGCGTGAGCGGGACAAGGGCGAGCGTGAGCGGTAAGCGGGAAGAACGAAGACATGGCTGCTTCATTTCTGGATCTTCTTAGGCAGCCCGCTCACCGCTTACGCCTGTCCTAGTCCCGCTTACGCTGTTTGCAGTTCCCGCTCCTTCTGATTCTCCGCCGCCACCTTCGCCGAGACCTCGGGCGGCGCCTCGGCGTATCCGTGGAACTTCTGCCGGTGGGTGCCCCGCCCGTGGGTGATCGAGTGCAGCGTGGTGGAGTACTTGTACAGCTCCGCTTCGGGTACAACTGCCCTGACCTTGGTCAGCCGTCCATCCTGCTCGGTGCCCGAGGATCTGACCCCGGCGCGAGCTGAGGTCGCCCATCACGTCCCCCAGCACATCATCCGGGGTCCAGACCTCCACGTCCATCAGCGGCTCGAGCAGCACCGGCCGGGCCTTGGGAGTAACGTTTCGGAAAGCCAGGATGCCGGCCATCTTGAACGACATCTCGTTGGAGTCCACGTCGTGGTAGGACCCGTCGAAGCACTCGACCTTGAAATCGACCAGCGGATAGCCGGCAACGACGCCGCGCACCGCGGCCTCCTGAACTCCCCGATCCACCGCCGGGATGTACTTTCCCGGGAATCACCCCGCCCACGATCTCGTTCACGAACTCGTAGCCGGACCCCCGGGGTAGCGGCGCAACCCGGATCCAGCAGTCGCCGTACTGGCCCCGTCCGCCCGGACTGTTTCTTGTGTTTCCCCTGGCCCTCCGCCCTGCCTTTAATAGTCTCACGATAGGCGACCCGGGGACGGACCAGCTCGGCGTGAACCCCGAACTTCCGCTCCAGCCGGTGGAGGATGGTGTCGAAGTGCCGCTCGCCCATGCCATGGATCAGCGTCTGGCCCAGCTCCGAGCTGTACTCGAAGTGGAAGGTGGGATCTTCCTCGTGCAGCTTGTGCAGGCCGGCCGCGAGCTTGTCCTCTTCCCCTCGCTGTTTCACCACCACCGCGGATGTGGCGACCGCCTCGGGGAACGGAATAGGCGGCAGCCTGACCGGGGCCTCCCGCCAGCAGAAGGTGTCGCCGGTGTGGGTGTCCTTCAGCTTGGCCACCGAGCCGATGTCTCCGGCGGAGAGCCGCTCCACCTCCATCCGCTCCTTGCCCTGCTGAACGGAAAGGTGGTTCAGCTTCTCCACCGTCTCGTGCTCGGCGTTGAAGACCTCACCGCCGTTGCGGATCTCGCCGGTGTAGAGCCGGAACAGGGTGACGTCGCCCACGTGCGACTCGGACAGGGTCTTGAACACCCGTCCCACCAGCGGGCGCATCCACCGGCGGCTTCACCTCGGCGGGCGAGGGGAACAGCTCGACCATCTTCTTGAGCAGCGTGCGGGTGCCGTAGGTCAGCTCGCCGCTGCCGCAGAAGAGCGGAACGATGGCGCCCTCGATCACCGCCCGCTTGATCGCCCTGATGAAAGCATCCCGCGAGATCTCCTGGCCCCCCAGGTAACGCTCGATCAGCTCGTCGTCGGTGGAGGCCACCGCCTCGGTGAGCTGCTCGGTGTACTGCTGAAACAGGGCCTGGTACTCGTCGGGAATCGGCACCACGTCGTACTCTCCGGTCTTGGTGCCCTTCTTATAGAAGTGGCAGTGCCCGGAGAACAGGTTGATGATCCCGTGGAAGTCGTGCCCGTCGCCGATGGGAATCTCGACCGGGACGACCTTGGGGCTCAGATGGGTCTTCACATCGTTGAAGACCCGCTCGAAGTCGGCGTGCTCCTTGTCCATCAGTGAGACGAAGAGGACCCGGGGCAGGTGCAGCTGGTCGCAGACTTCCCAGACTTTTTCGGTGCCCACCTCCACCCCTCCCGTCCCGCTGAGAACGACGACGGCGGCATCGGCCGCGTGCAGGCCGCTGACGACCTCGCCGAAATAGTCGAGATAACCCGGGGTGTCGATGAGATTGATCTTGGTGTCGAGCCATTCGGCGTAGCCGAGGCCCAGATTGATGGAGTGCTTGCGTTCGATTTCGTCGGGAGAATAGTCGGTGAGCGTGGTACCGTCTTTGATGGAACCGTGGCGTCGGCTGGCGCCGGTTACGAAGGCCAGGGCATCTACCAGGGACGTCTTTCCGCTGGCCCCGTGCCCGACAAACGCCACGTTTCTTATGGCGTTGGAGCCATAGACCTTCATGGCCTCCACCTCCTAGGAAAAGTGTATTTCCAAGGTGGCTGCCGCACTGGCGGTTGTCAAATGGAGTCGGATGGCAGTCGTCAGACATCAGTCGCCAGCCACCAGACCCTGGTTAAGCCTTTAATGACTGGACGACGAGGGGCTAACGACTGGGGACTGGGGACTGGGAACTGGCGACTGTTTCAACGCTAACGATGCCCGCACCGCATCCCGCGAGGAATCGATTGGCGCCATCCGTAGCGCCGCATATACCACGGGAGCCGGCCCACCCGACTCCTGCACCGACCAGGCGTAGCACATGGTGGCCGCCGGATGACGGCTGAGCCCGAACAGCGATACCTCGCCGTCGAACACCAGGGTATCTCCCAGGCTCTCGCGAACATGCTCGCTGGAGATGTAGTTGGCCTCGCAGCCGTGAAGCTCCTCCACTGACTGCTTGAGTACCATGAAATCCGCCCGGCTCATTCGCCCTCCGCCTTACCGGTCAGCCCGGTCGATCTCCGCACCACTTAACCGCCGCTCGGCACCGACGTTGGGCGGGGTACCGGTCAGCATCCCCTTGGCCACCTCAAAGAGCACAACAGGAGCAGGCTTATCGACCTTGAGGTACACCACCGACTGGACGTCCACCAGAATCAGCGCGAGTCGGGGGTCTTCCGGGCCTCCGTCCCGCTCTCCGCCCTGATCTCCGAACCAGGCCTTCCAGTCTTTTTGGTAGAGCTCCCGAATCGCCTGGCGGTCCTGGCTGATTGTGGCCGTTCCGCTGACCGAGACCCATTCCCGGGTCCGATCCTTATAGTAGGCCAGGTTGACGTTGGGATCCGATTCGAGCTCGTCCAGCTTGTTGGATTCGATGTCGGTCACGAACCAGAGATCGGTCCCTTCGGCCTGGGTCTGGGTCGCCATTGGGCGGGAGACCAGCTGCCCATCGGGCCGCCGGGTCGTGAACATGGCGATCTCGATTCCCTCGATCAGGTCATAGAGATCCTTCAGCTTCTTGCCGAGCGGAGCGTTATCGCGATTGCGGTCCTTGGCTGTACTCATGATGGCCTTCACTGTGAGGACGGGAACTTCGGATGGGGCAGAGATTACCGCGCGGTGGGCCGGAGCGAAAGGTCGCCCGTCACATGAGATACTCGTGAGAGACGTTTCCTATTTGACAGGGACCTTTCCCTTGCTGACGGCCTTGCGCCGCGCCGCCGCCAGCTCCCGCAAGGCTTCCTTGGCGCTCTTCCAGTTGAATATTGCGGCCGTGACCGCGCCCAGCGGGGCAAAGAATGCGGCTCCGCTGAACCCACCCACCAGGAGACCGGCCACCAAACCGGCTCCGGCCCCGCAGAGCACCTGCGGTCCCAGCTGCGCCGCCATCCCGGGAGTGTCCGCCAGCGAGTCCCGCCAGTTCTCCGTCAGCAGCATCAGCGCGGTATAAAGGATCCCCATGCCCAATCCGCCGGCGGCCGCGGCCAGCCCAAGGGAGGGGATCCAGGAGACCTTCCCGGTTCTCAGCAGCTGAGCAACCCCCAGAGCCAGCCCGATCACGGCCCACGTGATGGTCCACAGCAGTATCGTGTCCTGTAACTGCAGAATCTTCGATTTCCTCATGCTCTCGGCTCCATAGTTTCAGCGTATCGATCCCATAAGGATCGGCCGATGGGGCCGAAGTCTTCACTTGCCCACCGACATGAACCTCGCTATGGCAGCTGCGATCGTGCGGCGTTCACACCAGAGTGTCACATGACCACACTGGCTGGTCACCCATAAGGTGTCGGAGTGGACCATCCGAGCGAACTCGCGAGTGGGCTCGATCGTCACAATGTGGTCCTGGGGGGAGTGGATGATCAGCAGGCGGGAGCGCACCTTCGAGGCCGCTTGGGAGATATCGCTCCCGGTAGACTGCGAGACGTCATAGCGGCGAATCGCCAGGAGTTGTGCGGCGAAGTCCGCCAGATCCCAGGTTTTGGCCAGGAGGGCGGCCTCCGAGCGGATGGATGCATCTACGCTGTCCCAGCTTTCTCCATTGACCGCGGACGGCGTTCGCAGCATGAGGGTCTCGAGGCGCGCCACCCGCAACCACGCCTCCTCCCGACCGACCAGACCCGACAGACCAGCAGTCACTTCATCGAGATACTTGGTCCAGAGCAGCCGATCGAAGGTGCCAACCCGAGGCGAACCGCTGATGGGAATAGCTAAATCCAGCTCGCTGGGATAGCGAACGGCCCACTCGAAGGCTTGCATTCCACCCATCGAGAACCCCAGGACCGCGCGGAGGTGCTCGATGCCGAGATGCTCGTGAACCAGCCGGTGTTGCGCCACCACCATGTCGCCGATAGTGAGCCCGGCAAATACGCCGCGAGCCGACGTAGAAGTGTTCGAGGGGGAGGAAGACATCCCATCGGCGAAGGCGTCGACTACCACCACGTGGAACTTCGTGGTATCCAGGATCGCATCCGGGCCAAGGAGCGGCACCCACTCGTCGGACCGGCCCAGAAGCCAGGTTGGGATCAAGACGGCATTGTCCCTGGCCGCGTTGATTTGGCCGAACATGCGATAAGCCAGTCGACAATTGGGAATGACCGCGCCGCTGCTGAGCGAGCATGAGCCCAAAAACGCAATCTTCGGAGCAATCTGGGGAGCTGCCTCAGAGGACAAGAGAAGCGTCGCCACGAGGGCGGGCAAGAGAGCGCTTTTTCGAGTCATGTCAGTTCACCTGATATAGAACTCCCGGTCCAGGTTCTACTTCAACCAATTGACGAACAGCGTGATGATCAGCGCGTTGGTGAAATCGATGAAGAACGCGCCCACCAGCGGTACTACCAGAAAGGCCCTCGGCGCCGGCCCGAAGCGCGCCACCAGCGCCCGCATGTTGGCCACCGCGTTGGCCGTGGTGCCCAACACGAACCCCACGAACCCGCTGGCCATCACCGCCGAGTCGTAGTCCCGTCCCATCAGCCGGAAAGACGCGGTCAGAGCGAACACCAGGACCACGACAACCTGCACCACCAGGATGACCGAAAGCGGCAGGGCAAGGTGAGCCAGCTCCCACAGCTTCAGGTTCATCAGCGCCACCACCAGGAAGATGTTGAGCGCCAGGTTGCCCACGAACTCCATGGTGCGCTCGTCGATCCGGAACCAGCGGGTGGCGTCATCGACATTCCGGAGCAACGACGCGACCACCATCGCCCCGATGTAGGCCGGCAGCGTCACCCCGAGCGACTGGATGTAGCCGCTCACGATGCTGCCCAGACCCATGGCCAGCGCCAGCACCACCAGGTTCCGCACCAGCGAGGAGTCCTCCCGGTCCACCTCCACCACCAGCGTCTCGGGAGACGTGCTCAGTTCGGCCTTGAGCTCGGACCGGGAACCGCTCTCGGTAGCCAACCGGTAACGGCGAATGAGACTGGTGCCGACCGGTCCTCCCACCAGGCCGCCGCACACGATGCCGGCGGTGGCCGACGTGAGCGCCAGCGCTCCCGCCCCCCGGAGCCCGGCCTGCTCGAAGATCGGGGCGAACGCCAGGCCCGTCGCCGGTCCGCCGACCAGGGTGACCGACCCGGCCATGACGCCGAGCAGCGGATTCTCCCCGAAGAGGTGGGCGATCCCCATCCCAGCGAAGTTCTGCACCAGACAGAAGACGCTGGCGAAGAGGAGGAACACCAGAACCTGGAGCCCGCCGGCCCGGAGCAGCGCCAGGCTCGCTCCCATGCCGATCGAGGTGAAGAAGGCGACGCTGAGGGTCGCCTGCATCGAGGTGTCGAGCTGGATGGTGATGGATTGCTGCCGCAGCAGGAGAACAAGCGTGGTGAAGAGCAGGCCGCCGATCACCGCGGCCGGAATGTTGAGCCGGTCGAGCCAGGCGATGCGCTTCCGCAGCTGGATGCCGATGAAGTAGACCACGGCGCCCAGGCTCAGCGTCTGGAGCAGGTCGAGCTTGAGTTCAGTCATCACTGATCAGGGCATGGCGAAGCTTCACCGCAGCAATCTACCGTCGTTTCGCCGTTCCGTCGTTCCGTCCTTCCGTCAGTGCAGCGTCTTCTCCTCCCTCAACATCCGGATGAACTCCTCCAGCCGGCGGGCCCGGGTCTCCGGCCGCCTGGCGTCGTGCAGGCGGTACAGAATGGCGTAGCGATTCTGGCTGTTGAGTCCCTCGAAGAACCGCCGAGCGTCGGGGTACTGTTCCAGCGCAGCCAGCAAGTCCTCCGGCGGACGCATCTGGCTGGGCGACGGGTACGCCGCGTCCCAGCGGCCGTCCCGTTGCGCTTCCTCCATCTGCCGCACGGCCGCCGGTGCCAGCCGTCCCGCGGCGTGCAGCCGCTCCACCGCCGCCCGGTTGATCTGCGACCACTTGCTGCGAGCGCGCCTGGGCGTGAACCGCTGGCGGTACACCTTGGCATCGACCCCGGCCACCAGTCCATCGATCCAGCCGTAGCAGAGCGCCACCTCCAGCGCTTCCTTATAGGAAACCGTGGTCAGACCGCTCTCCTTCTTGGCGAATTCCAGCCAGACCCCGGGCGACGACTCGTGATGTTTCTCCAGCCATTTCTCCCAGGCGGCCGGGGAGCGGAATCGTTTGACCACCAGGTCGGGTTTGGCCGATTTTGTCTTGGTCGCCGCCTTCGTCTTTTTCGTGGCCTTCATCTAAGCTTCCTCCATGCGATCCCGAGCCCGTTCTCTGGTTCCTATATCACTCCTGCTCGTCCTGGCCGGGAGCCGTTCATCGGGCGACGTCCCCGGCGTACCGGCCGGCCCCACCGTGGTGCTGGTCGGACTGGACGGATTTCATCCCAGCTACTTGGGCCGACCACCCAGCCGGCATCTGCGGGAGCTGGCCCGCCAGGGCGTTCAGGCCAGATGGATGACCCCGGTTTTTCCGAGTCTCACCTTCCCCAACTTCTATAGTATCGCGACCGGGCTTTACCCCGAGCACCATGGGATCGTGTCCAATACGATGTTGGATTCGGCGCTGGGCAGCTTTTCGCTCCGGGACCGAAGCTCGGTGGAGGATCCGCGCTGGTGGGGCGGCGAGCCGATCTGGGTAACCGCGGTCAAGCAAAACCAGCGGGCCGCGACCTACTTCTGGCCTGGCTCCGAGGCCGAGATCAAGCGGGTCAGGCCTACGTACTACAAGCTCTATGACTCGAGCGTCCCCGACGCCGCGCGGGTCTGGCAGGTGCTCCAGTGGCTCTCGCTTCCGTCGGCCCAGGCGCCATCACTGCTCACTGTGTACTTCAACGATGTGGACGACGCCGGCCACCGCTTTGGTCCCAACGCGCCGGAGACCGATTCCGCCATCGCCCGGGTGGACAGCGCGGTCGGCGCACTGATGGACGGACTGGAACAGCGCGGTTTGACCGGCAAAGTGAATCTGATCGTGGTGTCGGATCACGGCATGGCGGAGGTGGCCCCGGATCACGTCATCCATCTGGAGCAGCTCATCGATACGGCGGCGGTCAATCTGGTGGACCAGGGCCCCATCGTATCGCTCTCCCCGAAATCCGGCCGGGGAGACGAGATCATGGCCCAACTCCGGCGGGCGCCCCATCTCAAGGTCTATCGGAAATCCGAGATCCCGGCCGCCCTCCATTATAGAGCGCATCCCCGGATCCAGCCGATCCTGGCCATTGCCGATGAGGGCTGGATCGCCACGGCCCGGAGCGGCGCCGCCAGTCCCAAGGGAATGCACGGCTACCCGCCCGATCTTCCCTCGATGCGGGCACTCTTTCTCGCCCGCGGTCCCGCCTTTGCCCGGGGCGCCGTGGTCCCGCCGTTTCAGAACATCCATATCTACGATCTCGTCGCCCACATACTGAGACTCACCCCTGCGGCCAACGACGGGAGCCTCGATTCCATAAGGGCGGTGCTCTCGAAGTGAGCCGGCCCGCGAATGGTCGGTCCTGGAAGACCATTCTCGCTTTCGCCGCCATCTACTTCCTCTGGGGCGGAAGCTTCCTCGCCATTCGGGTGGGAGTGCAGGAGGTGCCGCCGCTCCTCTTCGCCGCGATTCGTTTCACCACCGCCGGACTCATCCTCTACTGCTGGGCGCTCAGCCGGCGCCAGGCTTCGCCCACCCGACAGCAGTGGGCCTCGGTGTCGCTGCTGGCCTTTCTCATATTCGTGTTGGACTACGGCTGCCTCTTTTGGGCCGAGCAGCGGGTGGCGTCCGGGGTAGCGGCGGTGATGCTGGCGATGATTCCCGCGTTCACCGCCTTGTCCGAGATCGTCTTGCTCGGCACCCAGCGGCTCACGCTCCGGTTGGCCTTGGCACTGGCCATCGGGGTCGCGGGAGTGGCGGTGCTCATGAGCCGCTCTCTGGATCTGGGCGGAGCGCCGGTCGACCCGCTCGGCGCTGCCGCGCTGATCTTTGCCGCGCTCAGCTGGTCGGTGGCCTCGGCCCTGTCGAGGAAGGTCCCGCTGCCCGACTCCAAGATCATGAGCTCGGGTGCCCAGATGCTGCTGGGCGGCGGATTTCTGGGCATCGCCGCCGCGTCCCTGGGCCAGCTGGGCGGCTTTCATCCGGCCGCTGTGTCTGTCAAAGCCTGGGTGGCACTCCTCTACCTGATCGTCCCCGCATCGATCATCGCATTCACCGCGTATGTCTGGCTGATCCAGCGCGAGTCGCCCACCAAGGTGGGGACCTATGCCTACGTCAATCCGGTGGTGGCGGTGCTGTTGGGCCACTTCCTGGCGGGGGAGGCGCTCGACCTGAGAACTCGTGCTGGGGACGGTTTGCGTGCTGGTCAGCGTGCTGGTGATCACCCTGGCGCCGCCGGCCGCTCGGAGGCCTACGGCGTAGACAATGGCAGCGGGGAGGTCCGCGGAGCTCCTGCGCCCTCAAGTCAGGTGCAGGTGACCGCGAAGTCCACGGTGGTGGTGTTCGGGGCGGTGACGCTCACGGTGCGGGGATTTTCGCCGGCAGCGGTGCAGCCGGTGGGAAGGGTGAGCTGCACGACGTGGGAGCCCTCATCCACGTCGGTGATGCTGAGGGTGGCGGTGGGGCCGATCACCCGGGGAGACGCGCCGTCCACGATGATGGTGAACTCTGCCGTGGGGGTTCCGGTGGTCACCGTGGTGATCTGCAGGGTACCAACGGCGGGCTGCAGGGTGCCATCGTCGTCGCCGCACGCCACCATCCAGCATACCGCCGCCAGCACAAATAGCCGTCGCATGATCGCTGCCCTCGGTCGAAGATCTCCAGCCGCCGGGATCCGGCGGCGATGGTCTATCAGGATGATGTCGTCCCCCGGCTAGGCAAGCAAGTTGAGTGTCCTCAAAAGAGGACACCCTGTCCCTTTTCGAGGACAGTGCCGATGGCCGTTTGAACTGCAGCAGGGCCCTGGAGACTGCGCAAACAAAGATCGTCATTCCTCCGGCGTCGATCGCATCGGTTCCGGAGCCCGATGTAGGCCGACATCGATCCATGGTATCGCGCCCAGGCACGCTGTACTCGTCAGCTCTGGTGCTGACAACCGGCAGAGCTCCGTCGTATGCCGCCGATCCCACGATGTCGTCGGAGGACATGCCCCCGCACTCGCACCGCCCCGCATGGTAGCTCGACTGGAGCTGCATGTACTCTTCCCCGCCGTTGATGTAATCGTCGGGAGCCCGATCGCGTCCGGCAGAGCGGTCTCGTAAGTCATCCGTTGCCGCTCGTACTCCGACCGACGCGCATCGTACACCAACCCAGCCAGATTGTATTTGCACCATCGCGGCCTCGCACCCACCCGACCCGGCTTCGCAGTTGCCGGCCCTTGCCGGAGAAGAGCCAACCTCCTCATCCAGTCGGACTTGTGCGGAGAGTGGGGAGCCGAAATCGGCGTGGCATGATCTACGCATCTACACGCCTCGCCGGGCCGCAGTCGGCGTCGCTCGGACACAGTCAATCATTTTTCACTTGTGCCGTGGATGCGCCGACCGCCGCGGTTGAACCAGACGGAGGGACCTGATCATGAACGCGAAGACTCGGAGGAAGCTCGAGATGGGCTCTCGGGCGCTGGAATTCAGCCGGGCCCACCTGGACGAGAGTTCCGGGTATCAGGCGGCGGTTGCGCAGCTGGAGGAACAGCTCCAGCGTTCCACGGAGCTCGCCGCCCGGCAGTTAGAGGGGTTCGTCGAGGTGCGCGCCGCCAGCGCGCGGAAGCTGGAGCTGACCCGAGCGATGCGGAGACAGCAGCTGGTTCACCTCGCCCGGGTTGCCCGGCGGGCTGCCAAGGAGGCTCCGGATCTGGCGCAGAAGTTCGTTCTCCCCCGCGATCCAGCGCCGTACCTTCCATTCAAGACGATGACCGGCAACATGGTGGCAGAGGCTCAGCGGCAGAAGGAACTGCTGGTCAAGCATGGGCTGGTCGAGCGCGTGCTCGACAGCCTCGCGGCATCGCTTCAGGAATTCGATGCCGTGACGGAGCAGGGTGCCGCCGGCCGAAGGGTGCACGTGGGCGCGAGTGCGGAGCTGGACGTGGTGGCGGACGAGGTGGTGCAGATCGTCAAGGTGATCGACGGGCTCAACCGCTTCCGCTTTGCGCAGGACCCGGAATTGCTGGCTGCCTGGAAGAGCGCCAGCAATGTTACCGATTCGCCTCGGCAGCCGGAAAAGACACCGCCATCGGGAGATCAGGCAGCGGCCTGAGGAGACACGACCATGAAACCAGCACTTCCCACGCTGCTGCTGCTGAGCCTGGCCTATACGGCCGGACGCAGTCCGCAATCGCCGGCCGGCAGCCTTCGCTCATTGGCCGCGGCGGGGGAAGCCGCGAGCTACACCACTCCCTGGGCCGACAGCAGTCGGCTGGGCGACACCGTCTTCCATAGTAGCGGCCGGGTGATCACCACGGTCGCGGTGCACACCGATTCGCACTGGGTGGTCCGTCCGCCCGCGGCCGTGCTGAAGGCCGGGCTTCCGTACGGACCCACCCAGCTCCCTCCCGACAGCCTGTGCTCGATCGGCTATTACACCGCAACCACACTGGCGGTCATTCCGAAGCAGGTGCTGCGCGATCTGGACCGGACCCATGAGTGCGGAGCGAGCACCTTCATTCAGTTCAGGCGGGCCAGGCTCAAGAACTCCGACGGCAACCTGAGCGTGGAGGCGGCGCTGGCCGAGATCAAGCACTGGCCCTGGGACGAGCTGTGCGCCCGGGTCAAGGACTCGACCATCCTGGGCTTCCACATCGGCGACGATGTGGTCGCGAAGGAATGGGGCCCTGCGCCGATCGAGACCCGGCTGGCGCAATGGGATTCGATCGCGGGTGGCATCGCCGCCAAGTGTCCCGGCGCGCCGATCGTGATCCGGGCCCGTCCCCGACAGCTGGCCAAGCGAGACCACTGGGAGTTCCTGACCACCGCCTGGGCCCAGTATCCCGGACCGTTGCCCCGCTCGGGCACTCCGGAGGAGTTCTTTGCCACGGAGGTGGCATCGGCCAAGAAGCAGCATCTCGGGCTGGTGACCGGAGTGAATCTGCTCGGCGGCGGGTGCGGTCCGGCGGAGACGGGGCGATGCCTGCCGGATATCCCGGGGACGTCACTCAAGGGATCGGGCAAGAAGACCTATCAGCTGAGTGCGGCGGAGTTCATCGACTACAAGACCGCAGCCATGTTCGACCCGTATGTGTGCGCCTCGGTGGACTGGGGCTGGGGTCCCCAATTCAAGAGCAACTTCCACTCGAGGCCGGAGATCCAGGAGGCGGCGAAGGCGTTGGGGCTGATCGCGAGCAAGCGGAAGCGGGCGAGCTGCGTGCAGAAGTAGTCGCCAGTCGCCAGTCCTCAGCCGTCAGTCCAAGTCAGGCCAGAGTGCGTTACGGAACCTGACGTCTGGCGCCTGCGGACTGGCGGCTGTCCTCACGGCAACACTCCCCTTCGCAACCGACAAACAATCCCCTCCCGAGCTGAACAGGTAGAACGTCTTCCCGTCGGCGCTCATGTATTTGGTCGGAATGTCGGCTCGCTCACCCGAGCCCCACTGGGTGTTGCCGCAGGTGGTGGTGCTGAGACCGCCGGGCCAGGCGCCCGCACTGGCGAACACCTGCTGCCAGGGACCCCACGGGTTGGAGCCGAGGAACACCATGAGGCCGCCGGTGAAGCGGGCGCTGTCCTTGGGATCGTTGGGCGTGGTGTCGAACACCAGCGAGAGCATGAACTTCTTGAGGCCGGGGTTCCAGCTCATCCCGCCTCGTGGAGTGAACCGCTTTCCCACCTTGTAGATGATCTTGGTGGCCGACGACGCGGTGGTACACCAGGCCGGCGCAGACGGCACCCCGCAGAAGTACTCCCAGCTGCTCCGCAGGGTCAGATCGCTCCGGGCGCCGCGGATCAGTCCGAAGGCCGGCACCAGATCGTAGGCACTGTTGCTCACGCTGCCGGCCGCGCTGCTGCGGAGCGGAATGACGGCGTAGACATAGCCGGCCGGCCCGCCGGCGTATCCCTTCCCGTACTGCACGAACGAGGCGTAGCCCACCTCAGGCAGGGTCCAATCCACCCAGGTGAACTGCGGATTGGCCGCGGTCACATCGCTGGAGAACTTGAGCCGGGCACCGGTCCCGCCGGGGTAGATGTTCCGGATCCAGTACCAGAGCCGCCCATCCGCGTGCAGCATCCCCGAGGCTTTCTCGCTGAGCGGCCCGTCGCCCAGGGCCTCGACCCCGGCGCCGGTGGCCGCGTCATCGAAGTCGAGGGGATCGCCGGTGAGAACGGGAGTGAACGAGACGCCGTAGGCGGTGGCGCCGGAGATCCGGCCGAAGCCCATGCCGATCTTCTGGGGCGCTCCCCGGTAGCGGCAGTCGCCCACCGCGGTGTAGAGGTTTCCGTCGGGCGCCCAGGTGGGGGTATACGAGTCGCAGCCTTTGGTGCGCGCGATCTGCTTCATCGCCGACTTGGCATCCCACCGAATCGGGCCGGTAACCGCGGCAGCCAGCTCGTCGGGAGTCTGGTCGACAACGGCGTCGCTACAGCTCGCTGCGCCGGTGGCGCACACGATGACGGTGAGCATAGCGCCGTAACTGGGGCGCAAGGCTGCCGGCATGGATCTCCTCCAAGTGGCTGGGATATCCCGCGAGGTCCGCCCGGAGACAGTAACGCTTTTTTGCCGATCAGCCAGGTCTTTCCGCCGACGCAGGATGCTTGACAGCATCTCCCGTCGTTCCTACTCTAGCAAGCTGCACTTCACCCACCCGCAGGACCGCGAGCTCGCGGACCGAAGAGGCCGGCCATCAACCATCCCGCTCGCGGTGTCATCGCCCTGCTCGTGGTGGCGGTCGGTTGCCGAAGCCCCACCGAGCCGTCGCGGGTTTCCGAAGCGGTTCCGGTTACCGGCGACACGGCGGCACTGGCTACCGGATTCGCCTGGACCCGCGCCACGCCCGAGAGCCAGGGCATGTGCGGCAGCATCAGACAGCTGGGCTGCAGCAAAACCCTGCAACAGGTCTGGAACGGCATCAGCGCCGCCAAGTACAACAGCAAGCGCCTGGTCGTGATCCGGAACGACAGGATCATCTACGACCGGGGCGGCACCCTCGCCTACTACGTGTACTCCGCCACCAAGGGCCTGCTCGGCGGGCCGACGCTGGTGCACGCGATGAGCAAGTGCGGGGTGGGCCTCAACGATCGCGCGGGCCAGTGGCTGGGGCACGGTCAGGGCTCCCGCTGGGAGAGCGAATTCCCCTGGAGCGAGATCACGCTCGAGCATCTGGCCACTCACACCAGCGGCGTCTGCGACTACGGCAACAGCAGCACCATCTGCCGGGACGAGCATCCCGGCTGGCAGGCGGCGTTCGAGCGCACCAAGGTGGGCGGCGCGAAATACGTGTATCCCAACGATGCGTTCACCATCGCGCGGGTACAGGCGGAGCAGAACCGGGAGCCGGCCCGCGCTCCGGGCAGCATTCTCGAATACAGCAATGTCGCCCACGCGCTGCTGAACTACGCGGTGCAGCAGGCCTGCGGGCTCAAGCTCACCGAGATCTACGACCGGTACATCAAGCAGGTGGGAATGGGCTCACCCGTCGGCGTGGCGCTCATCTCCACCGACGACGGGCAGCAGTTCAATCAGGCGACGGGACTCGCCCGGTGGAAGGCGCTCGACGGCGCGGCGGTGCTGCGCCTGGCGGGACGGCAGGGGATCTGGGACAACCGGAACATCGAGCCGGTGCGTTACTGGCATCTGCTCACCCGAACCACCGGCAACATCCCCGCGGCGGCCGCGGAAGGCTGGGGCGTGGTCTACGAGAACAACTCGGTCAACATCTGGACCCAATCGGTGAGCCATCGCCGGTTTTCGCATCGAGATGTTCGGCCACGACGGCAATCACAGCACCATCTTTCAGAACGATCCGCTGACCAGCACGATCGTGGTGCGGCAGGCCGAGACCTACGGCAAAGGGGCGGGTACCTCACGCTCAACGGCTGTCTTCCGGGATGGACCGGAACGGCCCCGACCTGCTCGGCCGGCACCAGCTACAGCAACAACTGGGGCAACTCCTCGGTCTACACCGGACAGCGGAAGATGGTGATGGAGCCGCTGCAGGAGGCGTTCTTCTTCCCGCCGCCGTTCTGCCGGATGGTTTCGGCCGGAGGATCCGATGTGGATGGCGTGAGCGACGAGTACACCACTCCGATGGACGGCGCGACCGTCGACCTCATGGCCGAGATCAAGGTCAATCCCCGGGAAGGCGCCGGCTCATCGGTGGTGGACCGGGTCGAGTTCTATAAGGAGACCGGCGGCGCGACCCCGGTCTACATCGGCACTGGCAAGCTGGTGCCCGGAAGCAGTCCCGCACAGTACAAGCTCTCCTACAGTGCAGCCGCTCACGGCGCCGTCGGTCAGGTCCAGACCTACTTCGCCAACTGCGTGGCCAAGTCGACCCAGGATGCGAGCAAGAAGGTGCCTTCCTACTCCCAGCCGGTGCGGGTCCGCAGACTTTAAAAATTCACCAGGACACGGTTGCCACTGGATGTGTAGCCGTCCTGTCGACGTGCCGCTCAACCAAAGCATTTTGCTGTGCTGCGCCCTTGCTACAGGCCCACCCGCCCAATGGCGTAATCCTGGGGCCGGGTGAAATTCCCCAAATGATGATCATGCCGACACGCACGACAAAATTCTCCTGGTCTCCGCCCTGGGGATGCTTTCGATCACCTGCAGCGGTGACAACCTCACTCGGCCGGCCCGGCGAAGACCGGCGAATTCGCCGTCGCCGGGCCACCGGCCCGGATCACCATCAGCCGGCAGCCCCCCTCCAGCGCGCTGGACCAGGAGGTTTGGGCACCGGGGTCCCAGCCGGTCGTGGTGGTGAAGGATGCCGCCGGAGTCGCCGTGGCCGGTGCGGTGGTAACCGCGGACATCGCGAGCGGCAGCGGCGTGATCCAGGGCGCCCGCAGCGCCACCACCAAGGCCAACGGCTCGGCCACCTTTGCCGATCTGGGGATCGCCGGGACCGGCAATCACACGCCTGCGCTTCACAGTCGGCTCGATCGGGGCGACCTCGGCCACCGTGGCCCTCAATCCGCTCCCCAGCGAAGCCCGAACCGGGAAGTGGGACGCGGCGGTTCCGTGGGACATCGTTCCGCTCCACATCCAGCTGCTCCCCACCGGCAAGCTGCTGGCCTGGGGCAAGCACGAAGTCCAACGGCAGCATGGGCCTGCCGCGGCTGTGGGATCCGGCGGCTGGCCTGCCAACCACGGCTACGATCGTGCGGGTCGGCGACATGCTGTTCTGTGCCGGGCACACGCTGATGGCCGATGGCCGAGTGATGGTCTCGGGCGGGCACCTGGACGACGACCGCGGTCTCGACGTCACCAACATCTTCGACCCGGTGAGCGAGAGCTGGGCGACCGGGCTGCCGAAGATGGCGAAGGGGCGCTGGTATCCGACGGTGACGACGCTGGCCGACGGGCGGGTGGTCACGGTGGCCGGGCGGGATGCCAGCTCCACCGTGGTGCTGATTCCGGAGATCTGGGAGGGGAACCGCTGGGTGAAGCTCACCGGCGCCAGCCTGACTCTGCCCTACTACCCGCGGCAGTTCGTGGCTCCGAACGGGAAGCTGTTCTATGCCGGGGAGCGGATCAAATCCCGCTACCTCGACGTGGACGTGGTGACGGCCAACGGGCGGGGGCGCTGGTCCAGCAGCGCGGGGTTTACCCGCAGCTTCGCCTATATCCGGGACTACGGTTCAGCGGTGATGTACGAGGCGGGCAAGATTCTCTACGCCGGCGGCGGGGGCGACCTGCGCGGGAGCATACCCGACCCCAAGTCGCCGGTGCCGACCGCGACAGCTGAAACGATCGACCTGACACGTCACCGGGCCGACACTGGAGCAGCACCAGCTCGATGCACTACGCGCGGCGGCATCTCAATGCGACCATCCTGCCGGACGGAAAGGTGCTGGTCACCGGCGGGACCAGCGCGGGCGGATTCAACGATCTTTCGGGCGCGGTCCACGCCGCCGAAGTGTGGGACCCGCGGCAACGGAACCTGGACCGAGCTGGCGGCCAACCGGGTGGACCGGGGCTACCACTCGGTCTCGCTGCTGCTGCCGGACGGAACGGTGCTGCACGGCGCCGGCGGCGATGCCAACGATCCCGGCAACCGGCGGGGAATATCCCCGGCAGACGAACCACGAAATCTTCCGGCCGCCCTATCTGTTCCGGGGTGCCCGGCCGACCGTCACCAGCCTCTCGAAGACGTCGCTCAGCTACGGAGAGACCTTCACCGTGACCACGCCGTATGCCGCGCAGATCACCGGCGTGCGCTGGATCCGGCTGGGCTCGGTCACCCACGCGTTCGACGCCAGCCAGCGGGCGAACACCCTGAAGTTCACCCGCGCGCCGGGAGCGTCCGGGTGACCACGCCTGCAAGTGGCAGACTCGCGCCTCCCGGGTACTACCTGTTGTTTCTGCTCAACCGCAACGGCGTGCCGTCGGTGGGAAGAATCGTCCGCGTGGGTTAGAAGATTTTTAGCCGCAGACGCAACGAAGATGGACAACCGAGCGCGGATAAACGCCGATTTAAAGTTTAACGGATACACCGCAAACCGGTAGAGTCCACTCGCAAAAGAGCTCCCAGGTCCTCGTGTGCTTAGTCAACAGCACACCCATTGAGTCCGCTTGCAAGAGTACTCGACTGGTATGTCGTCGCAAGAACTCTTATAGCCGGCTCCAAAGAACGTTGAGTCGGCGTTCCTTTTTGCCATCACTGTGCTTGGTTGATGATCTTGTAGACCCCACCCTGCTGCGTCACGATGTAAAGCTCGCCGGCGGAGTCTTCGCCGAAGCTGGTGATCTGGCCGCCGGGCTTGAGCTCGGGCCACTCCTTCTGCTCGGTGGGGACGCCGCCCTGGATCCGGAAGCTCCTCACCCAGCCGGCGCAGTAGTCGGCGTAGAAGTAGGTGCCCTGCAGTGACGGCATCGCGGTACCGCGGTAGACGTAGCCGCTGACCACGGCACACCCTTCGTCGTGGCTGTACTCGAGCACCGGCAGGGTGAGTCCGGTCTGATCGCAGTCCCGGTGCTTGAAGCAGTGCAGCCCTTCCATCTCGTCCCAGCCAAAGTTCACGCCCTTGCCGGCGCCGCTCGAGGCGGCGGCGTAGTCCACCTCCTCCCAATTGCCCTCGCCGACGTCGCCGATGTAGAGGTCGCCGGTGGCGCGGTCGAAGCTGAAGCGCCACGGATTGCGGAAGCCGTAGCTCCAGATCTCGGGACGGGCACCGGCCGTGCTGACGAAAGGATTGTCGGCCGGCACCGTGTACGGCTGGGTGCTGACGTCGATCCTCATGATGTTGGCGAATGGGTCGGCCAACGATTGCCCTCGCCGTCTGGTCGGCGTCGTCCCCGTCGCCCAGGCCGACGTACAGCATGCCGTCGGGACCGAAGGCGAGCTGGCCTCCATTATGGGCCACGCCGGGCTGGGGAAACGCGAGCACTGGCGCTTCGCTGGTGGGGTCGGCCTGATCGGGATCGGCCGAGACCCGGAAGGCGGAGACCCGGTTCGCGTTGAAGTGGTCGTTGTAATGCACGAAGAAGCGCCCGCTGGTCGCGTAGTCGGGCGGGAAGGCGAGACCGAGCAGTCCCTGCTCGCCGGCGACGCTGGAGACTTTCGCCGTGAGATCGAGGAACGGCGTGGGGAGCAGCACGCCGTCCTTGATGATCCGGATCGGGCCGGCCTTGAGCAGCACGAACAGGCGAGTGTCGCCCGGTGGCGAGACGAGAGCGGTGGGGAACTTGAGTCCGCTGACGATCTGCTGCAGGGCCGGCGTGTCCGAGCCAGGCGGCGGAGGCGGCGGCGGCGGAGTTGTCGCCGAGACGGTGATGGGAAGGCTTCCGGAGATCCCATCGGTGGTGGCGGTGATCTGGGTCTGCCCTTCGGCCACACCGGTCACCAGGCCGGCCGTGGTCACCGTAGCGATGTTCTGATCGGCGGAGCTCCAGGTAAAGGTGGCTCCGGAGACGGTGGCGCCGCCGGCGTCCTTGGCCGTTGCGGTGAGCTGGAGCGTCTGGCCGACCTGCACCGCCGTGGCGGGACCGGTCACTGTGACAGTGGCGACGGGGTTGGGCGGCTCAACGCCGCCGCCATCACTGTCACTGCTACAGCCGACCAACACGAACAGCAGCACGGGGACGAGGGCGAACAGTCCGGGACGGCGACACGAGAATGCCTGGGGCACAAACAGCTCCTGTTCGATGCGGCGCAGCGGGTGAAGACGGGACCAGTGGGATTCCTGGGCTGCTCTGGATTATGAGTCGCGGAGGAGAAGGGGGGAAGGGCAGCACTGCCGCTCCGGCCCGCAGGGTGTGATCGGGGTCACCAGTCCATGCTGCCCAGAGCCCGTGTTTCCAACTGAACCGGAGTGCTTGCGTTGGCCGGGACATTCGTCATCATATATGTGAGGTCCACACCACCACGGGCCTGAGCATGCAACTCCTCCTGCTCGAGTCGGGCAAAAAGATTCCTTCAGACCGCCGAGTGTGCCGCCCTGAGCATTTTGGCACACGGGCTCGTCGTGTGGTCTGCGGTCAACCTGACCTCCGAGGGCCGGCGGCTTCCCGCCGACGAGCGGGAGGCGCGGGTGTTCTTCCTGCTTCCGCCCGACCGGGTGGATGTACGGGAGCGGCAGTTCGAGGTCATTCAACTGGGCAAACTGGGCGGCGACCCGCAGGATGGCGGGTATCTGCTCAACCCTGACCCGGGCTGGGTAAGGCGGCAGATCGCCCACGGCTCCCGGGACAAGCGGAAGGGCAGCGGTGCCAGGGGGGAGCTGCCCTTTGGGCCCTCCTCGCCCTACGTACCGGACACCGCCTTCAGCGTGCTCCAGGTGGATGAAACGGTGGAGCGATACGAGTCGAGCGCGGCGCCGATCTATCCCAAGGACCTTCTGGCCACGCAAACCCAGGGCGATGTCGAGGCCACCTACGTAGTGGACACGGTGGGGCAGGTCGACACCACCACGATCCACGTGATGTACAGCGACGATCCCCGTTTCACCGCTTCGGTGGTCGCGGCGTTGGGCGGGATGCGCTTCCGTCCGGCCAAGCGGAGCGGCAGGATCGTGCGCCAGCTGGTGCAGCAGAAGTTCCGCTTCCGGATCGTGCCGGAGCCCGGCATGTCATCCTGAGTCGTATACTCGAGCTCCTCTGAGGATCTCTGACAGGATGATTCCTACTCCAGTGTCACCGTCAGGAACCGCAGCTGTCCCTGCCGTCCCACCTGCAGCACGGCCGTGGAGTCGGGCGCGAACCGGCCGACGACTCCCCGCAGATCCTCCAGCGTCCTGACCGCCTCGCCGTTCACTCCGTAGATCACGTCTCCGGCAACTGGGCCCGGCCGGCCCCGCAGCTCAGAGGCAACGCCCGCGACCACCACGCCGTGTTCCTGCCGAATGCCGGGAATCATCCGGGCCAGCTCCGGGGTCAGATCCAGGGCCAGGATGCCGAGGCGGGAGATGAGATTTTTCTCCGGGGTAACCAGGTCGCGGAAGACGTCGGACGGATCCCGGCGCTCCACCAGCGGAACCGCGAGGTTCAGCCGCTGCAGTCCTCGTCCCACCTCGAGGTTCACCGTACTCCCCGGCTGCCGCGGTAGAGGCTGACATCGAACTGGCGGCCGTTCTCCATCGGCTTGCCGTCGACCGAGAGAATCACGTCGTTGATCCGAAGGCCCGCCTTGGCCGCCGGGCCGTTGGGATAGACATCGCCCAGCACCACACCCCATTCGCGGGTCAGCCGGAGTCCCGCCGCCAGCGCCGGAGTGATGGTCTGGGCGAAGACCCCGATCTCGCCCCGGCGCACCCGCCCCTTGGTCCGGATCTGATCGTAGATGAAGCGCACGATGTTGGCCGGCGCGGCGAAGCCGACCCTTCGCTGCCGCCGGACTGGCTCAGGATCAGGGTGTTGATGCCCACCACCAGGCCCTCCGCGGTCACCAGCGGGCCGCCGCTGTTTCCCGGATTGATCGGGGTGTCGGTCTGGATGTAGATCATCCGGTCTTCGTCGCGGAACTGGCGGCCCACCGCGCTCACCACGCCCATGGTGACGCTGCTGGCGAGCCCGAACGGGCTGCCGAACGCCAGCACCACCTGCCCCGGCGCCAGCGAGTCGGAGTCGCCCAGCCGGGCAAAGGGCAGGTCCTGTCAGCCTCGACCTTGAGCACGGCGAGATCGGTCTCCTGGTCTACCCCGACCAGTTTGGCCGGCAGCTCCGGCGATACCGGCGGCGAGCACCGAACGGCTGGGCGACGCCGGCGACGGCGGGACGGGGCACGATGACCATGAAGCGCCGGCCGCCTTCGATCACGTGCGCGTTGGTGACGATGAATCCGTCCCGGCTCAGGATCACGCCCGAGCCGGTGCTGCGCTGGGTTCCGATGAGCGCGTTGGCTCCGGTAGCGCCGGCGGCCACCGGCCCGTAGGCCGCGACCTGGATCTGCACCACGGCGGGCGCAATTCGGGAGACGACACCCTCGAGCGAGTGGCTCAGGGCGCCGAGGTCGGCTCGGCGCGGAGTGGTCTGGGCGGCGCCGGCGACAGATCCGAGGAGGGCGAGCCCGAGAGGGCCGGCCCAGGTGAATAGTCTCATCAGCGTTTCGCTGATGGTTGTGCGTCGAATGTTGGAGGCAGAAATCCGCGCGCGCTAGCGTCAGGTATTGTGGCAATCGGGCGCGCCATCCCTTCGGCCGCAGGCGCGGACAGACCCGACTCTCGATCCGTGCACTGCAACTGCGCACCACGGAGACACGGAGAACACGGAGGTAGCACGGACAGCAGGCTATTAGCGCAGTACTCTTCTTAAGCCGTGGAAGAGTGGTCGAACATTGAAGTTTATTAGAAGGCCAGCATGAGACGCGCTTGAAGTCGCATGTATGTCATCAATTGAGAGCGAATGAATGGGCGAGCAATTTGTCGACCGATTTGATCTCCACGAACGAGGATAGCTCTCGATTAGCAGATCGATGACAAAGGATCCCTTGTGTGAGCTGTACGCCTTTGTATTCGAGCGGCAATTCGACCTGACTCTTGAAATGCAGGGATCCCTCGAAGCTCGAATTCACGGCGACATGACACGATTTGATAGCTCGATTCCAGAAGCCCAGGCCCGAGGTGCCGATGTACCTCGATGGCGGCTCCAATTACTTTTCACTTAACGGGATTGGTCCGATGATCGATCAGTCCCACGACACCTCCATGCAAATCCGAGATGAGAACGCATCCGCAGAATAGCATCATCATTTTTGGCATCTTCAGTACCTGTTGTAAATCGCACGAATACCCGCGGACGGATCCGTGCGGCCTCCGTGGCTCTCCGTGTCTCCGTGGTGCGCAGTTACCTTACCCTCCGCAGTACACAGCCCATCCCAGTTGACACCAGGTACCGCCGTTGCGTTCGATGCGGCAGTTACCGCTACTCATGGGCATGGAAGTGGCCGAGGTCCAGCGCCGCACTCTGCGGCTCCTCTTCATTGCCCAGGTCATCAGCGGCATCGGTATCGCGATCGGCTCTTCGGTCGGTGCGCTGCTGGCGGCCGACATCGCGGGCATCGGCGTGTCCGGCCTGGCGATCAGTACCAACGTCGTGGGCGCGGCGCTCTTCGCGGTGCCGGCCACGGCCATCGTCCATCGCTACGGCCGGCGGCTGAGTCTTGCGGCGGGCTACTGCCACTGCAGCAGTGGGCTCGATTCTCCTGGTCAGCCGCCGCAATGCGAAACTCGATACCAATCCTGTTCCTGGGATTCTTTTTCTTCGGCGGGGCCACTGCCGCCGGGCTGCAGGCCCGCTATGCCGCGGTGGATCTGGCGCCTGCCGCGATTCGGGGCCGCCATCTCTCACTCGTGGTGTGGGCGACGACGATCGGCGCGATCATCGGGCCCAGCCTCGCTCCAGTCGCCGGGCAGACGGTCGGGGTGTACGGTGTGCCCCCGATGGCGGGGCCCTTCGTCTTCTCGGCGATGTCTGCTGGGACTGGCAGCGTTACTCCTCTTCGGGTTCCTCCGGCCGGACCCAGCCGTTGTGGCTCGAGAGCAGTTCGGAGCTCCGGGCAGCCGGCTCGGGCTGTCGCGCCGGGATCGGCGCGGCACTTCGATTGGTGGCCTCCCTGCCGGCGGCCCGGCTGGGCGTCTCGGCCATGGCGATCGGACACGTGGTGATGGTCGGGGTGATGACGATGACGCCAGTGCACATCCGGGGGGCGGGCCACGGCGCCGAGTATACTCTCAGGATCGTGGGATTGGTGCTCAGCTTTCACATCGCCGGCATGTTCGCTTTTGCGCCGGTGGTCGGCTGGCTGACAGATCGGATCGGCCGCCGGCCGGTGATCTTTGCCGGCATCGCCATACTGCTCACCGCGTGCGCCGTGGCCGGCACCGCGGGCCACGATCCCGTGCATCTCGCCGGCGGATTGATGCTGCTGGGTCTGGGCTGGTCGGCGACGATGGTCGCCGGATCTACCTTGCTGAGCGACGCGATATCGGGGGAGATGCGTGCCTCGGCGCAGGGGCTTTCGGATCTGATGATGGGGCTTGCCGGGGCGACCGCAGGCGCCCTTTCCGGTGTGGTGGTGGAGGCCTGGAGCTATCCCACGTTGACGCTGCTGGCAGCCCTGGCCACGGCTCCCCTCATCGTTCTGGTCTCCCTGCCGCCCCGCGCGGATAAGCAGTTGTCGACTGGTGAGTAAGCCGGCGACCGCGTGATTCCGACTCGTGACTCGCGACTCGCGACTCGTCCTAAAAGGTGAAAGAGACCGAGTAGAGTCCGGTAAAGGTCTGGACGCTCACATCAGTGGTCGCCTCCAACCCTCCCAGCGACGGGCCGATCGCCCGTTCGGAAGTCGTTCCCCATGACGAAAGGATGCCCAGGGAGGCGGTCAGGTTCCCGGATCCCAGAGACACGCCGCCCGAGGCGCCGGTCAGGTCCACCGCCCGAAAGGTGGACTGCGTGGGTGCGCTCACCGGCGAGGGATCGGTGAAGAACCCTGCGTGCAGCCGGAAGCCCGGCGAGAGAGAGAAATTGGCGCCCAGCGCAAGGCTCACGATGGAGCGGGCCTGGTTGAGCACTGGGGTGAAGGCTGGAGTGGTGATCGTGGGGGTACCCGAGGCATCAGTGGTAATCTGGACGCCGGTGGAGTCGCTGGAGAACATCTCGTACTGGTCCTCTGCCCCGTGGTAGCGAACGTCCAGCTCGACCTGCCCCCGGGAATAGCGGAAAGTTGCCCCGGCCGTTGCCCGTAACGGGATCTTGAGGTCGAAATTCGCGCCGGGGTCCCGGAAGGCGAGATCGTCCTCGGCGCCGCCGGCCTGGAACAGGATGCGGTTGAATTTGACCTTGCTGCTCCCGCCGATCCGAATGCCGGGCGAGGTGACCGTCGCACCCAGGGTAATTGCTGGCGCGAGATCCCACTGCGCGCCGGCGGTAAGGAGAAGATGGTGAGCACTGCCGTCGGTCGAGAACGTTCGGACCGCGGTCGTGACACCGGTCGGAAGCACCAGCCGGTCGTTAATAGTCTGGTCCTGGTTGAGGCCGGTAAATGCGTAGCCGACTCCTATCCCGACTCGGATGGTTTGCGACAGCCGGTAGGCGCCATTCAGACTGGGGATCTCGGTTCCAAAACTCATCGTTGAGTTATAGCCAAACGCCTCGGTACCCCCTCCGGCCGGCAGGGTGAAGGCGCCGTCCAGGCTGCTGGGGGACCAGCCGATTGGCTTGGTATAGCCGAAGCCCAATCGAAGCCGCGGGTTCTTGGCAATCGGCGCTCCCACCACGATGCCGAAGAAACCGCCTATCGGGCTGAACTTCGTGCTCGAGCTCTTCTGCCCGACGCCGTTCAGCGTGGTCTTGGTCAATTCATAGGCGTTGGAGCTGGCGTTCAGGGCGGTCTTCTCGCTCGAGACCAGACCTGCCGGGTTGTACCAGTTCGCTAACGCATCGTCGGTCCGGGCCACATAGGCGCCTCCCTCGAGCGCCTCCCGCTGGCCGATGCCGATGCGATTGTAGTTGGGAATGATGCCGCTCGGCGGGATGGTGAACTGGCCCACCTGCGCCTGGAGGAGGTGCGGCAGGAGAAGCCCGGGAATCAGGCTGAGGATTCCTCGCGCGGCGGCTACGCCCGCCCTGGCAGTTCGACCGGATGATCTCATCCGTTTCCCTTCCAGCGATTATCTGCGCTTATGGTACGAGTGGACTGTCTCGCACCATAGCGTGGAACCGCAGATGCGACAGTACACCTTAGTGCAAAGACGACTTCCAGCTCCCTGGGGGAGGGCACCAGGCGGCAGGATTCGGGCCCACGGCGACAGCGACCCAGGCTCCCTCACCTGGCGAGTTGTGACAAAACACGTTCCGATTCGCGACAAAAAAAGGTTGCCTCCTTCCGTACCGATTTCTATACTGGCCGCAGTCACTCATACCAGCAGGAGGAACCATGGCCAAGAGCACGCAAGCTATTCCCAAGGGCTACCATACGGTGACGCCCAGCCTCATGGTTGCCGGGGCGGCGAGAGCCATCGACTTCTATAAGAAGGCCTTAGGAGCCGAAGAGCTGAGCCGGTTTCCCGGGCCGGATGGCAAGATCATGCATGCCGAGATCAAGATCGGCGACTCGGTAATCATGCTTGGTGACGAGATGCCGGATCACGGCGCAAGGGGCCCGAAGGCGTGCGGCGGCACGCCGGTGGGCTTCTTCGTGTACCGGGAGAACGTGGATGCGGCCTGGAAGCAGGCGATCCAGGCCGGCGGCAAGGAGGTCATGCCGCTGATCGACCAGTTCTGGGGCGATCGGGCCGGATGCTTCGAGGATCCGTTCGGTCACAAGTGGTGGCTGGCGCAGCAGATCCAGGACCTGACCCCGGAAGAGCTGAAGCAGGCGGCCGACCAGTTCTTCTCCCAGATGCAGCCCAGCTAAGCTGACAGGCAAAACCGAGCGGGCCCGCCCAGCGGGTCCGCTTTGGCTTGTCAGGCCGCTTTACGTTCCGCTTCGGCCGACTGCTCGGAAGAGTCTGCACTGAGCCAGCCGTGCTCCAGACTGTGGCTCACCGCGTCGGCCAGCAGCTTGAGCAGCACCATCACCACCGCAAAAGCGGTCGCTCGGCCGAGAGCAGGCACCAGCCGGGCGATCGCAATTCCCGCCAGCAGTACCCCACCCACCAGTGACATCCGCGCGTAGGGCCAGAACATCAGACTGCCGACTGAGACTCGGTCGTATTCCCGGTTCATCAGAAAGTTTCTTACGAAGGAGATGCCGTGGCTCAGGCAGAGCATCCCGGTGGCCGTCAGCAGACCGGGACCCGCGGCGTGCAGCGCGCGATGGATGCTGATGCCGCCGCTTTGTCCTTCGGGCGCGAGCATCGCGGGGAGCAGCAGCACGAACAGCCCGATGGCCAGGGCGAAGCCGCCGAACTTGAAGATGAAGAAACCGATGCCGAACAGGGTAAAGAGGAGACGGTTGAATCGGGTGCCCAGATCCACCCACCGCGCTGCCCAGCTGCCCAGGGGCTGGGCGCCGAAGATCCCGACCACCAGCATGCGGAGCACGTTATAGGCCCCGAGAACGGCGACTTCGGTCCAGAAGATGAGGAGGGTTTCGTAGTAGCTCCACTCATGCCGGACCGTCTGCAGCGCCACGAACAGGTTGGCGAGTACGAGAGCGACGAGCCCGATCCGGCTCACGGGATCAGGCCGGGTTGGAGGATAGCGCGTGGGATGAGTGACGGCCGAGTCCATGACGGCCGGGGCGGCAACCGCCATGCCACTGGCCGTTACCCCGTAAGCACTGCTCACTCGCCGGATAAGCGACAACTGAAGCCGGGGCGCCCGGGCGGGTCGCGAGGGATTCGGCTGTTCGCGGGTCAGTCACCAGTCGGCAGTCAGCAGTCGCCAGTCACGGCGGCAAGCACCCCCCGAACGGACGGCTGTCAGCGGGAGGGTTTCACAACGACTGACTTGCGACTGGGGACTGCGGACTGGTAACTGAGATATCTCCCTTCGGCGTGATGTTCCGGTTGGTGCGGAACACATTCTCCGGGTCCCACCGAGCCTTCACCTCGGCCAGCCGACTCAGGCTCTTGCCCAGTGCCGCCTCGATTCGTTCCGGTCCCTCGTCCTGAGTCAGGAAGTTGATGTAGGTGCCGCCGGTGGAGAACGACTTCATGTCGTTCCACGCGGTCGCGGGCCCAATCGATGTTCGCTTCGTCCTGACCCGGCTCGCTCCCACGAGGCTGTGATGTTGAGGGTGTACCGCGCGTCCCGATTGCCCACCGGCGAGTGCTCCTGATCGAGCCGGTTGAGCGCACCAGCCATGTGGAACAGGATCACCGCCGAGTGGGGCGAGCGGATCCGGGCTGCGTGCTCCATGAGCTGTGTCGCAGAGCGCGGGCTCGACCCGGGGGAGGTACTCGCTCTTCCAGTAGTAGCGCCGGCCCTTGGGCTGGGTCGCATCGAGCAGCGACTGCATCTGGGCGTAGGGCCGCCGCACCAGCATGTCGCCCACCGGTTTGCCGAACGACTTGATGGGTGCCACCGCCTTCTCGCCCTCCTTGGGATTGCCGGTATAGCACGCCGGAGATGGCGATGATGGGTTTGCCGTGGATCTCCGGCGGCAGCCAGGGCGCGGGCGGGGCCATTCGCATCAGCACCACCAGCGTCAACTCGGGCGGGGCCTGCTCGGTCAGCGTGCGGTACAGCTCCAGCACGCCGGGCGCGTCGCTCGCCGGCCAGGCGACCAGGCCGCCGACGATCTCCGGGCCCACCGGGTAGAGCCGGTAATCGATGCCGGTCACCACGCCGAAGTTGCCGCCGCCGCCTCGGAGACCCCAGAAGAGATCGGGGTTCTCCTCGCTGCTGGCGCGCACCAGCCGTCCGTCGGCGGTGACGAGGTCCATGCCGAGCACGGTGTCGCAGGTCCAGCCGTAGCGGCGGGTCAGGTATCCGAAGCCCCCGCCCAGCGTCAGCCCGGCGATGCCGGTCTGGGAGATGAACCCCAGGACTGCGGCGAGCCCGTGGAGCTGGGTCTCGCGATCCACGTCGCCCAGGAGGCAGCCGCCCTGCGCGTGGGCGATCTGTTCCTGGGGCTCGACCCACACGCCCCGCATGAGCGAGAGGTCCAGCATCAGGGCGCCGTCGGCCGTAGCCAGGCCGGCGATGTTGTGGCCGCCGCCCTTGATGCAGAGCAGGAGCCCGTGCTCGCGGGCGAACTGCACGCACGCGGCCACGTCGGCGGTGCCGAGGCAGCGAGCGACGAGCGCGGGCCGGCGGTCGATCATCGCGTTCCAGACCGTGCGGGAATCGTCGTAGCCGCTGTCGCCGGGCAGGAGCAGCGGCCCTCGGAGCCGCGTCTTGAGGGCGTCGATTGTGCTCTGACTCAGCTCGATCTCTCGATTGTCGGTGGTGACGCCAATCATGGGGAGGTTCTCCTTTCGACGCGTTATCGGCAGAGCGGGAATGCGAGATCTCCGTCAGGTGTTGCTCATGTTCTCCGGGTTTGTCAAGAAGAGCGGGGACTCAATGGGTGAGAGGGATCACTGAGGCGACAATCGAGCTCGCATAGATTGCCTGCGTGGTGCCCAACTCTTCGAGGTCTCGGTGCTGCTTGCCGAGGCCTTTTTTATCCGAGCTGGTCTCCTACGCGATCAACCTGCTGCTGACCGGCACGACCGAGCGCAGGCGACGATCCCGGCGAGACCCCGCTGGCCTCGGCGGCGCGACGCCCGCAACAGCTACCACTTCCTCGCCAGCGGCCAGCAGGCGCTGCCGATGGACTCGCAGGGGAACTTCTGGACCGGCGCCGAACGTCTTCTCCAGCGGCAACCTGAAGCTCGACCTGCTGCACAACTTCTTCCTGGAGTGCGGCGCCCGGGCCGAACAAGATCCGCGTCTACGAGATGGTCGACGATCCGACCGCCCGCGCCTGCGTCGGCTACCTGCTGGTCCGCGGCGGGCGTGCACATCGTGGCCTACGCCAAGGCGCTGGAGAAGCTCACCGGCGTGGACGTGGGCAAGCTCCTGCCGATCCCCGACATCAGCAACAAGCAGTTCCCCGAGGCGGCCAAGCACGAGGAGCGCGGGCTGCACCGGATCCTGCTACCGGTTCAGCCCCGAGGACTACCCGCGCGCGGGCGAGATCTGGAACGGCACGCATCCGGAGGACGGGAGCGAGCTGGCGGTCGAGGTCGGGGCGCCCGAAGGGTTCGACCCCCGGACCTCGACGCGGAGCCGCAGCTGACCGCGCCGGTGGGCCCGGACATCGATCCGGAGATGTTTTCGGAGTGGCGGGGAAGCTGTTCCCCGAGATGAGCCCGAGGAAGCGGCCGGGAAAGGTACGTCGCTGAAAGACATTCGACGACTGGGACGGGCTCGACCCGCCCCGGTGAATGGTCGTGAGGCATTGACCTGGAATCACATTTCGGAATCCTGATGGCGCAGATTCCACCCTGGCATTCCATTCGCCAACGCGATGCGAATGTCTTCCACGACGAGACCGGATGCCCTGTGGGCAATGACATAGATGAGAAGTATCGCCGGCCCGGCCACCGTTGCCGGCAGCGCTGTCGCGCCTGCGCCAGACTGCGGGCTGAGGCTCAGGAGATGAGCCGGATTCCGCACCTGATGTCGCTCTGACGGTCGGAACAGGCTGCTGAGGCGGGATCTCCAGGTTCATCTTTTGAAGCAGCGCGCTAAACCGGGGGTGCCCCCGGAGTGAGGTGAAGAGGAACGATCCTTTCACACCGAAGATGCCACCGGCCCGCTCTCGGTAGGCCCGCTCCAGCCAGTCCATTGCCCGCTCTTTGTCTCCCAGTCCGGTATGGACATACGCCAATGATAGGGTGAGACGTACCGTCGGCTCGACAGCTCTTCGAGACGCATGAGCACCGCTCGAGCCTCCTCGGCCCGGCCCACCATCCCGTATGCCTGCCCCACCTGCGCCAGGTACAGGGTGTTGTCGGGTGACAGGGCCAGGCCCTTCTCCAGCGTGGCCATTCCCTGATCCGGCTTGCCGGTCAGCAGCTGAACCCAGCCGAGGGTGACGTGCGCCAGCGGGAGATGGGGCTCGACCTCCAGCACGCGGGTCACGCCGTCGCAAGGCCTCGTCGTATCGGCCGGCGCGCAGGTAGGTGGTAACCAGATCCATGCGGTGGGCCAGCGGGTCAAGCTCGTGGGCCCGCCGCTGCATCTGGAGCGCCTCGTCGTAGCGCTCGAGGGCGGACAGCATGAGCCCGTAATAGTCGTACGCCTCGCCGCTGTTCGGGTTCAACTCGATGGCGCGCTTCAGCTCCTGCTCGGCCCCGATCCAGTCGTAATCGCAGGCGAACTTGAGGTGGCCAAGTGTGGCATGGGCCTCGGCGAGGTTGGGGTCCAGCTCCAGCGCCCGGGCGACAGCGGCTTTGGCTCGCCGGAAGGCCTCGTCCGAGGGGAGTGAGCCGGCCACGCCGATGGCCATGTCGGTGTAGGCCATGGCCATAGTGGCGTGGGCCAGAGCGTAGTCCGGGTCGCGGGCGAGCGCCTCCTGCGAGATGCTTCAGTCCCTGGTCGATGCCCTCCTGGGTCCAGCGGAGGATACAGTGCCGGCCCTGGAGAAAGAGCTGGTAGGCCTCGAGGTCGTCGGTGGGCTTCTTCCGGATCTGGCGCCGCTCCTCGGGCGGAGAGCTTGGCCTCCAGCGCCGCCGCGATCTGGAGCGCGACGTCGGTCTGGATGGCGAAGATGTCGGTCAGCTCGCGGTCGTAGGTCTCGGCCCAGAGATGCCGGTCGGTTTCCGCGTCGATCAGGGTGGCAACGATCCGCACCCGGCTCCCGGCCCGGCGGACGCTGCCGTCGAGCAGGCTCGCCACATCCAGCGTGGCCCCGATCTCGTGCAGGCTCTGCTCCCGTTTCTTGAACGGCATCACCGAGGCCCGGGAGATCACCTTGAGCGAGCGGATCCGGGACAGGTGGGCGATCACGTCCTCGGTGATCCCATCGGCAAAGAACTCGTTCTCGGGATCGGCGCTCATATTAAGGAACGGGAGCACCGCGACCGAGGGCGACCGTCGGTCTCGGCCGGCCGAGCCGGGGCGGCGAGGGCGTCGGCGAATGCAGCGGCACTCTGGAACCGCTCGGCCGGATCGACCGCCAGGGCCCGCGTGATCGCCTGCTCCACGTCGGCGAGACCGTCGGGCGGAGGCGGCGGACCCGGGGAGCCGGTTCGGTGAACCGCTTGGCCATGACGGCCATCGCGGAGGCGCCCTGGTGCGGCGGCTCGCCAGCGAGCAGCTCGTAGAGCACGCATCCGAGACTGTAGACATCGCTCCGGCCGTCGAGGGCCGCTCGCCGGCGGCTTGTTCCGGACTCATGTACTCGGCGGTGCCGAGACGTCATGCCGGTACCGGTGAGTCTCGACTCTGTTCTCGCCGCTCTCTCCCGCCCCGCTGGCAAGCGCAATCCCGAAGTCGGTCACCATCGCCTCACCCTCGTGGAGCAGGATGTTCTCGGGCTTGATGTCGCGATGGATCAGGCCCGTGCCGTGGGCGTGTTCCAGGGCGGACGCGACCTGGCGCACGATGCTCGATCGCCTCGTCGATCGGGAGCTGCTTTTCCCGGGAGAGCTTCTGGCGCAGGGACTCACCGCGGACGTAGGGCATGACGTAGAAGAGGAGTCCGTCCACCTCGCCGGAGTCGTGCAAGGGAAGGATGTGGGGATGGGAGAGCCCGGCGGCGATCCGGATCTCGCGGGTGAATCGTTCGGGGCCGAGCAACGCGCCGAGCTCGGGGCGGAGCACCTTGATGGCCACCTTGCGGTGGTGCTTCAGGTCGTGGGCGAGGTACACGGTAGACATGCCACCGCGGCCGAGCTCGTGCTCGACGGTGTAGCGGCCGGTGAGGCCGGCTCCGAGTTGGTCAAGCTGAGTGGATGTCACTTGAGCGGGGTCGAGAACTGAGCAGCTGCATGGATTATTGTGCGACTACGCCGGTTAAAGGGCAACCTTTTGTCATCAATCAGGTAGGATATGCGTGGAGCGGCCGGCGACTCCATCACACATTCGAAACAATCCCCATGGGGAGGCAGGTATTCCGCGAAAGAGCTCCGTAACCAACTCGATCCTGCTCGTAGCTGGGCTTGTGGGGTGCGCAAATGGACGGAACTACCCCGATCCAGAGGGCCCGCGTTACGCGGGCGGCAGGGCTGTTGCCACCCGAGAGGAGAACGCCGCCGCGCTGCGGGTCGTCTCGTTCAACATCGAGTATGGGATCCGGGTGGACAGCGCCATCGCAGTGCTTACGAACGATCCAGCTCTCCGAAACGCCGATGTGATCCTGCTGCAGGAGATGGATGAGAAAGGCACCCGGTGGGTAGCCGACACACTCGGCATGTGGTACGTGTACTATCCCGCGGTCTACCGCTTCAACACCCACCGGGACCTCGGCAATGCGATATTGGCACGCTGGCCGATCGTAGAAGACCGAAAGATCCTGTTACCTCATCTCTCCCGTTTTGTCCACAGTCAGCGAGTGGCGACCGCGGCCACGATTCGGGTGGGTGAAGCGCTGGTGCGGGTGTATTCCCTCCACCTGGGCACCATGGCGGGCCTGGCGCCGGCGGCCCGTCGCGACCAGCTGGAGGTGGTGCTGGCGGATGCCGAGCAATATCCACGCGTGGTGATCGGGGGTGACCTGAACGATCCTGGTATCGGCCGAGTCGCGCAGGACAGGGCTACAGCTGGCCAACCCAGCGCGGGCCTGCGACCACGCGGGTCGGAAGGCTGGATCACATCCTGCTCAAGGGGCTCAGAAGCCCCGACAGCGCAGCTGCGGGCACCGTACTCGATAATCGCGGTGCCAGCGACCACCGACCGGTTTGGGCCGTAGGACTTCTGCGCTAACCGTCTGCATTTGTCATCGTCAGGGAGCATGGACATCAACTGATCGGTTGAGCGCCGAGTTTAGAATTCTGGTGAACCCTGTCCTGGATTGGAATCATGGCCTTCTATCTCGTCTCCGCCCGTCCCGTGGCCGATCGCCTGGAGGAGCTGGAGACAAAGCTCAATCAGCACGCTTTCCTGGAGCTTAGTCCGTTCGGTCGGTCGCTGACCGGCTCACTGGAGAGTGCCCGCCGGATGCCGGACGGCACCGCCATATGGGAGGAGGAGGATTACTGCCGGCCACCGCTGGCTCAGGAACGGGAAGCGGTGCTGGACCGGTACTTCGAGGAGATCTCGGTGGAGCCTGTGGAGCGTGGCCGGGGTTGGGAGCGGATCGAGCAGATGCCACCGCTCTTCCCGGCATTGGCCCGTTCCCAGATAACCAAGTGGCGGGAAGCTCCGGCGGGGCGCGTCAGCACGAGGGGAGGAGACCGGGCCTAGCTGCAGCTCGTCCTGAAGTGACGCTATGTTGGTAGAACATCCCTAGCCAATCGGCGGATGGTGGGTGCACCTGGAATCCCCGCATGTTTCGAGCACACGAAACATCAACGGCGGATTCCATGACCGACAACAGAACTTCACTCGCAATTCTCTCCGATCAACTGGCGGACGCCGCGGCGACGGCCGGCGACTCCATCGTCGCGGTTCACGCCCGACCGCGACTGCCCTCCACCGGCATCCACTGGCAGGACGGCGTCGTGGTCACCACCGACGGGACGATCCGTCGCGAGAGCGACATCACCGTCACCCTGGCCTGATGGACGCAAGCTGCCGGCTACCCTCGCCGGGCGCGACCGGCGCACCGATCTGGCCGTGCTCAAGATCGCCGCCGGTTCTCTTCCGACCGCTCGCCTGGGCGACCCCGCCTCACTCCGGCCCGGCCATCTGGTGCTCGGGCTGGCGCGACTGGGCGAAGGCGGGCCCGGGTTTCGTTCGGCGCGGTGAGCGCGATCGGCGGACGCTGGCGCTGCTGGAAGGGCGGCGAGCTCGACCGGCTGCTGCAATCGAATCTCGCGCTGTATCCCGGATTCGGCGGCGGCCCACTGGTGGATGCGACCGGGCAGATTCACGGCATCAACTCAGGCGGCTTGAGCCGGGCGTTCGCCACTACGATCCCGGTGGAGACGGTGAACCGCGTCGTTGGGCAACTGCTCGAGCGGGGCTACGTGGCCCGAGGCTGGCTCGGTGCCGCGATGCAGCCGGTGCGCTTCAACCCGGCGGCCCAGCGGCGGCTGGGTCTCGATACCGACAGCGGGCTGGTGATTCTGTCGGTGGAGCCCGACGGACCCGCGGCCTCGTCCGGCCTCCTGGTGGGCGATGTGATCGTGAAGCTGGGCGGCCGGCCGATCGAGAACGTGGAAGACCTGGTCGATGCGCTCGGCGCCAGCGATGTGGTGGGGCGCACCTTCAACCTGGACCTGGTGCGCGGCGGCGAGCGAATCAAGGCCGATGTGCTGATCGGGGAGCGGCCGCGGCGGAGCGCGTGATGCCCGGCTTTCTCAGTGCTCCTGCCGAGCGGCTTAGCTCCAGCGTGGCGCAGATCATCAATGAGGCCGGCCCTCATGGGCCGGCGGGCGTGGGCGCGGCCATCGCATGGCGCGACGGACTGTTCGTCACCAGCGCGCACGTGATCCGCTCGCCGCGGATGACCGTGGTGACGCCGGACGGCCGGCGGGTTCCCGCTGAGCTGGTCTGGCAGGAGCGGCGACGGGACGTCGCACTGGTGCGGGCGCCGGGGGCCGCGATGGCGTCGGTCCGAACCGCGGATCCTTCGGCCCTGCGTCCGGGTTCATTGGTTATGGCGATCGGACATCCGTTCGGACTGGTTGACGCGGTCAGCACCGGGCGTGCTGCAATCGGTCGGCGAGTTACCGCTCGGGTTTGATTTCGAGGGAAGGACTCTCCGCTGGGTCCAAGCCGACGTGCGGCTGGGGCCGGGCAACTCCGGCGGACCGCTGGCCGACGCGGACGGACGGGTGATCGGGGTGGCGGCAATGATCGTGGCGGGCATGGCGTTGGCGGTGCCGGCCCCGGAGGTGGAGGCGCTCTTAGCGAGCAGCGGGTGAAGATTCGAGCGTTCGTGGCGGTGCGGGATCCGGTGATGCGGCGCACCCTGGCCAATGCACTCAAGAGAGATCGCGACATCGTCCTGGTGCCGCTGCCGGAGCAAGCCGACGTGGTGGTGGACGAGGCGGCGGTTCGCGCGGGTGCCAGACTGGACGGTGCAGAGGAGGGTGGCGGAGCCCTAACCCGGCGCGAGCTCAGCGTGCTCCGGCTGGTAGCGCACGGTCTGGGGAACAAGGAGATCGCGAACGAGCTCGGCATCTCCACCCACACCGTCAAGTATCATCTGGCTTCGCTTTTGGCCAAGCTGGGCGTGCACACGCGTACCGAGGCAGTCACCATCGGTCTTCGCAAAGGGCTGGTGCCGTTATAATCGCCGCGCATGACACCACAACCGGCGTCAGATCAGGGTTGCTGGAAGCCGGCTCGGTTGACCTGAACTTGGTCGAGGGCGACCACCGCCTTGTGCAAGTCCCAGGCTGCCTTGGCGATCGGCCCGAAGACCTTCTCGTTCGGTGCCTGGATCGATTCACCCGTACGACCCGCGTAGATAATGGCCGCCATGATCGCCACCGTATCGGTCGGATCCGTCACCATTGCTGCTCCTCGCCGTGAAATAGGTTAACATCTTGACCATCGGCAGAAGAATCCGCGAACCTTACCGGTACCCTGCCGCCTGGAGCTGGAACAGCTCCGAGTAAAGCCCACCCTGCTGCCACCAACGCCTCGTGCGTTCCCTGCTCCACCAGCTCGCCGCCCTTGAGCACCAGGATCCGGTCCGCCATCCGCACCGTAGAGAACCGGTGCGAGATCAGCACCGCCATCCTTCCTTTAGTAAGCTCGCTGAACCGGAGGAACACCTCGTACTCCGCCCGGGCATCCAGCGCCGCGGTGGGCTCGTCCAGGATCAGGAGCTGCGCGTCCCGCATGTAGGCCCGGGCCAGCGCCACCTTCTGCCACTCGCCGCCGGAGAGATCGACGCCGCCCTCGAACCGCTTGCCCAGCATCTGGTCGAACCCGCCGGCAACCCGCTGGACCACCGAGTCGGCCAGGCTCCGCTCGGCCGCGGTCTGGATCGCCGGCTGGTCCTCGATCCGGCCGATGTTGCCCACCGCGATGTTTTCCTTCAGTAGAAAATCGTAGCGGACGAAGTCCTGGAAGATGACGCCGATGTTCCGCCGGAGACTGTCGAGGTCGTACTCCCGGAGGTCCACCCCGTCCAGCAGAATCCGGCCCTCGGTCCGGGTCGTAGAGCCGGGCCAGCAGCTTGACCAGGGTCGTCTTGCCGGCGCCGTTCTCGCCCACCAGCGCGATCCGCTCGCCCGGCGCCAGAGAGAAGTCGAGGTGCCGTACCGCCCATTGCTCCGAGCCGGGATAGCGTGAACCCCACCCCCTCGAAGGCAAAGCCGGTCCGGATGGGCACCGGCACCGGCTTCGCGCCCGGGTTGCGCCGGATGCTGGGCTCGATCTCCAGGAACGAGAACAGGTCCTCGAGATAGAGACTCTGCTCGAACACCTGCGCCAGCGAGAGCAGCACCCGCTGGATCAGATCCCGGCTCTGGCGGAAGGAGCCCGCCAGGAAGGTGAGCACGCCGATGGTGAACACGCCGGCTCGCGACTCGTGACTCGTGACAGTCAGATAGATGATCACGGCGTACGCGGCGTAGTAGCCGAGCGTCCCCACGATCGAGAGCAGAGTGGAGACGATGCTCCGGCGGACCGACAGCGCCTTGTTGGCCTCGTAGAACTCCTGCGACAGCCGATCGTATCGGCCCACCAGGAAATCGGAGAGCCCGAAGAGCTTGAGCTCCTTGGCCGAGATGTCGCTGGCGCCGATGTAGCGGAGGTAGTCGAGCGTGCGGCCGCTCGGGAGTCCAGGAGAAGAGCAGCGAATAACCCAGCGAGGCGAAGTGGGTCTCGCCCAGGAGCGAGGGCAGCACCGCCACCACCAATAGCACCAGGAGCCAGGGGACGTACACCGCGAGCGCGACGCTGAGCGAGACCAGGGTGATCAGGTCCTGCAGGGTCGCCAGCAGCATGGTGAAGAGCCCGATCCGCCCCACCGTCTGCCGCCGGGCCCGCTCCAGCTTGTCGTAGATCTCGGCGTTCTCGAACTGCTCCAGATCGAGCGTGGCCGCGTGCTGCATCAGCTGGACGCTGGTGCGGTTGGCGAAAAGGTCGCCCAGGAGGCTCTCCAGCAGCGCCGACACCCGGCTCAGCCCTTCGCCGACCAGGGCGATTGCCAGCTCGATCCCGATGAGCAGGCCGAGCCGGGACCACGGGATTGGCCCGCCGCTGTGGTGCAGATTGATCGCGTGGACCACCTCGTCCACGATGAGCTTCCCAATCCAGAGCACCGCCAGCGGCACCGCCGAGCGGGCGACGCGGAGCAGCAGAATTCCGACCACGTAGCGGGGCTCGGTCTCCCACACCATCCGGAGCAGCTTGGGCAGGTGCCTCAGCGCCTGGAGCCGCTCCCGCCAGCCGACGTCCGGCGCCGGTGCGGGCCGGCCCCGGCCGTTTCGTCTTATGACGGGGTGCTGAAGAGGGAGAGACATGCTATGAAAGGTAAGCGGTAGAGCGGTGGGCGGTGAGCGGTAAGGCGCGGGTAGTAGATCGAGCCCGCTATCGCTGTCGAACTCGAGGGCTGACGAATGCTGAAGTCCGGCTCGCTAGGCTCGCCTGACACCTACCGCTCACCGCTTACCGCTTACCGCTCACGCCTTACCGCCGAGCCACGCCTCGACATGGGTCCGCAGGAACGACAGCGGTACACTCCCGCTCTCCAGGACCCGGTCGTGAAACTCGCGGATATCGAACTTGTCTCCCAGCCGAGTCTTTGCCTCGTCGCGCAGGCGCTCGATCTCCAGCCGGCCGATCATATACGCCGTGGCCTGGCCCGGATTGGCGATGTAGCGGTCGATCTCCGATTCCACCGCGGCCCGGGATATCGGGACGTGAGTGGTCATGTAGTCGATGGCCTGCTGACGCGACCAGCCCATCACCGCAAGTCCGGGATCCACCACCAGCCGGGCGGCGCGCAGGGCCTGCTGGCCCAGCTCCCCGAAGCGATCGAGGTCGCCCGAATACAGTCCCATCTCCCCCGCCATCCGCTCGGCATACAGTCCCCAGCCCTCGGCAAAGCCGGAGAAGAAGAGATACCGGGTGATGGGGTGCGCGCCCTCTCGCTCCTGCGCGATGCGCGATCTGCAGGTGGTGACCCGGAATGGTCTCATGGAAGGCGATGCCCTCCATCGGCGACCTGGGCTGCGGCGGGTCATTGCGCGCGTTGATCCTCCAGCGCCCCGGCCGCTTGCCGTCCGGCGTGCCGGGAACGTAGGAGTTGGGACAGCCGCCCTTCTCCTCGAACGGCGAACAGGGATCCACGATCACGTCGCCCCGGGGGAGCCGGCCGAACCAGCGCGGCATAGCGGCCTTGCCCCGCGCAATCGCGGCCTCGGCCGAGTGGATGATCTCCTCCCGGCTCCGGAAGGTGTAGCGCCGTATCGGTCCGGAGCCGCTGGTACACCGCCGGGAGATCCGAGCTCCCCAGGATCCGCTGGGCGAGGGGCCGAGCCTCCGCCTCGAGGGCGGCCATCTGCTGCAGACCAAGCTGGTGGATTGCCTGGGCGTCGCGTGTCAATGGTGGTGAACTGCCGCACCAGCGCGCGATAGCATCGGTCCCCTTCGGGCAGCGACGAGAGCGCGGTACTGGTGCGGGCTTGAGGGATGTACTCGGAGACCAGAAAATCGCGGTAGCGCGTGGCCGCGGGAAGAATCTCGCGACCAACGATGGCGATCACCGAGTCGCGGAACCCGGGCGCCGAATCGCGGGCGGCCAACCCGGCAAAGGGGGAGCGCTCCGGCGGAAGCTTCAGGACGTCGTTCAATTGGCCGACCACGGTCTCCGCGTTGGCGCGGGGCTGGGTGTATCCGAGACGAAGGCCCTCTCTGAGGTCGACGATTTCGGTGTCGATATAGCTGGCCACACCATGCCATCGCGCCAGCGCCTGCTTCCGCAGCTCGGCGGTTCCCAGCGGCTGGATCTGGGCGATCACCGGGAGGAAGATCTGCCATCCGCCCTGCTGGTTCAGCGGCAGCAGCTCGGGGCGGCAGATCCGGCTCTGGCGCGACGCCTCCAGCGTCTCGAGCAGAACACCATAGGTCGCATCCTCCGGGCGGCCTCGTAAGGCATCGGCGCGAATCTCCTTCAGCCGGGAGATCCAGCCGTCCTCTTTCTGCTCCCAGGCTCGCACCGCGGCGAGCGAGTTGTCGCCCATCCGGTCGGCCGGAGCGTCCGGAACTCCCAGAAACATCCCGGCCAGGGGAAAGGCCTGCAGGTAGGAGGCCCAGTACTCATCGGCCAGAGCATTGACCGTGGGGGCGGCGTCGCCGGGGAGATGGCAGTGACGCCGGTGTGGCGGGATGCGGCTGCCTGCGCGACGGTTTCTCTGGGAATTCCTATGGAGGCGGCAAGCAGCGCGATGAGACAGAGCGGAACTGAACTGAGATGTGTCATAGCTGTAACCGGGTAGCCAGGAGGACGATGGACGGGAATGGCCTGGCTCAACTTACGAGTCGAGAGAGCGGGAAGTGTCGTGGTCACTTCTTACCTCTCACCCGTTTGCCCGCCAGATTTGACCCCGTGAGTCAACCCGACATCCAGGACCGCCTGCAACAGGCCCTCGGGCCGGCGTACGTCATCGAGCGTGAGCTCGGTGGCGGCGGCATGAGCCGGGTCTTTCGTGGCTCACGAGGCGGCACTCGGGCGCAAGGTGGTGGTCAAGGTCCTGCGCCCCGAGCTGGCCGAGGCGCTGTCGGCCGAGCGGTTCAAGCGTGAGGTCAAGCTGGCGGCGCGGCTGCAGCATCCTCACATCGTGCCGCTGCTGGCCGCGGGTGAGTTCGGCGACGCGGTGCTGTTCTACACCATGCCGTTCGTGGAAGGAGAGAGCCTGCGGGCCCGGCTGGAGCGCGAGGGAGCGACTCCCGGTCAACGACACCGTGAGGGTCCTGTCCGAGGTGGCCGGCGCGCTCGCCTACGCGCACCGCCTGGGCATCGTCCATCGGGACATCAAGCCGGAGAACATCCTGCTCTCGGACGGCAACGCACTGGTGGCCGACTTCGGCATCGCCAAGGCGATCAGCGCGTCCCGGGACGGAGAGAGTGAGAGCGACGCCAGGCGCTCCTCCACTCTCACGGCCGCGGGGACGTCGCTGGGCACTCCGATGTACATGGCGCCGGAGCAGGCCGTCGGCGGCGTGGTGGACCATCGGGCCGATCTCTACGCGCTGGGCGTGGTGGGCTACGAGATGCTCGCCGGCCGAGCGCCGTTCGAGGGCCGTAGCCGCGCAGCAGCTCCTCGCTGCCCATGCGACCCAGACCCCCGAGCCGATAGCGCGATGCCGCGCCAGCGTGCCAGCCGGCACTGGGCGCGTCTGGTCATGCAGCTGCTGGAGAAGAATCCCGCCGACCGGCCCGCAGTCGGCCGACGAGGTGCGGCGGCGGCTCGACGGCGTTGCCGGATGAGGTGAGTCGCACCGCCGAGACGACGTGCCCGACCGGGCTACGCTGCGGCGCGAGCCGGTCGATGCGGCCTGGTCGCGCTCGATCCGGGCGTCGTGGGCGCGGCACTGGTCGGTGTTGCCGCCGGCGATGCTGCTCGCCCGGTCCCGCGGCGTCAGGCCGGAGCCCAGCGGTCCGATCATCGCGACGCTCGCCGCACCGACCAGGCCAGGAGCTGCGTCCCGACGGCGGACTGGCGCTCTCGCCCGACGGCGCGAGGCTGGCCTTCGTCGCGACCGACCGAACGGCGCGACTGCGATCTGGGTCCGCGCGCCTCGACAGCTCAGCGCCGGCCGGGTCGATGGGACCGAAGGCGGCATCGGGACCATTCTGGTCGCCCGACGGCGCCTCGCTGGGCTACTTCGCCGGAGGGCAGCTCCGGGTGATGGATCTCCGGAGCGGCACCCGCCGCGCTCTCTGTCCGCGCGCCGCGGCCCGGCGGCGGCACCTGGACCCGGAACGGACTGATCGTCTACTCCCCCGACTTTCTCAGCGTTCCGCTGTTCAAGGTGTCCGGCCGCCGGCGGCGCCTGCACCGCAGCTCACCCGGTTTCGGCGCCGGCGAATCGGTGCATCGCCGGCCCATCGCGCTTCCCTGATGGCCGGCAGATCGTCTTCAGCAGCGGCCGGACCGGCGGCACCAGCATCGTCGCGGTCGATCTCGCCAGCGGCGGCATCACCGAGGTCCGGCGCGGGCCGGCGAGCCCAGTTCGTGGCCCCGACTGGATGCTCTTCCGGGAGGACCGGCTAAGCGGAGCCGCTGTACGCTCAGCGGCTGGATCTCAAGACCCTGCAGCCTTCGGGGCGAGCCGCAGCGTGGTGCTGGACCGGGTGGTCGGAGTCCGCACCCTTCCCAGTTATGCCGCCAGCCCCAACGTGCTGGTCGCACTGCAGATGACCACTGCGGCGCAGTCGCTGGTCTGGGTCGACCGCAGTCGGTGATGGTGGACTCGGTTCGGTGCCCGACCGGTCCGGCGCCTTACTTCGGGGCGGCCAGCGCCGCGCGTGTCGCACGACGGGCGGCGCATCGCGTTTGCCGCGGCCGGGCCGCTGTGGCTGTACGACCGCGAGCGCAGGTCGCGACGCCAGGCCCATACCGGGATCGATGCCCGGCCAGGGAATCCTCGAGCCGGCCTGGGGCCCGGGCGACTCGCTCATCGCCTATCGCACGCTGTTCGCGGCACCGCTGATGCTGCGCCTGCATCACGTCGAGACCGACACCTCGGACTCGCTCTTCTCCTCGGGGATGCGCAACCTCAGAACTCCCGACTGGTCGCCCGACGGCAAACGGATCGCATTTCAGCTCTCTGCCGGCGACACTGCGGCCAACGACGAGATCTGGATCTACTCCCTCGCCGAACGCGGGCGGCGCGGCTCTGGGAGCCGCCGGCCAATCTCGTCGGTCGCCGCGCTGGTCGCCCGACGGGCGCTGGCTGGCCTACGTGTCGGACGAGACCGGCGCGCCGGAGGTGTACGTGCGCCGGGTGTCCGGCTCGCGGTGGCGCTGCGGGTCTCCACCGCCGGCGGCGAATTCCCGTTCTGGCGGCAGGACGGGCGCGAGCTGTTACTACCGGGCGCCCGACGGCGCCATCATGGCGGTGCAGCGTGACGCTGGGCCCAAGGCTGGTGCTGTCGCAGCCGAGCGTGGTGCTGGCGGAGCCGCCGTTCAGCCGGACGGTGCGATCCTTCGAGGTGACGCCCGACGGGGAGCGTTCGTCGGGTTCGGTCGGGAGGATCCGCTGCTGTTTACGCTGGTCACCAACTGGCCGGCTAGAGTGAAGTGAGGGTTGGATTCCATAGAACAGGAGGCGACGGATGGCAGTGAGTGCAGCTGCGGTACGGACCGGAAGGCGGACCCGCCGCTTCTACGTTGGCATGGCAATAGCCATCGCGATCACCGTGTTCGCCGGGTTCTCCCGGAGCTACTTCCTCAAGGCGTGGTACGGCACGCCCGAGCTGGGCCGCCTGCTCCACGTACATGGCCTGGTGTTCACCACCTGGGTGCTGTTCTTCCTGGCCCAGACGACGCTCGTCGCGAGCGGCAAGACCTACCTCCACCGGCGGATGGGGATTGGCGGCGCGGTGTTGGCGGCACTGGTCCTGATCGTGGGCACCACGGTCGCGATCATGCGGGTCAAGAGCGGGAAGGCGTCGCCCATTCCCGGCGTCCCAGCACTCGCCTTCCTCGCGATCCCGCTGTTCGACATGATAGTGTTCGCAATCCTGGTGGGCACAGCGCTGTACTTCCGCCGCCGGCTGGAGGCGCACAAGCGGCTCATGACTCTGGCGATGATCTCGCTCCTGGCTGCCCCTATCGCGCGGATCCGTTTTCCGCTCCTGCCGCCGGGCCCGCCGACGTTCTTCGGCCTGGCCGACCTCTTCATCGTTGCGTTGCTGGTGTACGACCTGGTCACCCGAAGAAAGTTACACTCCGCCACGATCTGGGGCGGTCTCCTGATTGTAGCCTCGCAGCCTTTGCGCCTGATGATTGCGGGGACACCTGCGTGGATGGCCTTTGCTGGTTGGCTGACGCGATAGGGCGGTCGGGCAGTCGTGCGGGCGGTCTGTCGGGTAGAGGCTGACCGTCCGCCTTACCGCCTGACCGCCTGACCGCCTAGTATTCCCCCATGCCATCCCCCGAAAAAATCGCCTACATCACCGGTGCCACGCAGGGCATCGGCCGAGCCACCGCGCTGGCATTGGGCCGAGCCGGCTATGCCGTCGGGCTGGTTGCCCGCACAGAGTCGGATGTGGATGATCTGGCCAACGAGCTATCCCGTGAGGGCATAGAAGCTGCAGGTGCGGCCGCCGACGTGGGCAACCCCGATCAGGCGCAGCGGGCGGTGGACGACCTGACTCGAGCGCTGGGCGACGCCGATGTGCTGGTGAATAATGCCGGGGTGCTCATCGCCAAGCCGTTCGAGCAACTGACGTTGGAGGAGTGGGACGTCACCATGGGCACCAACGTCCGGAGCCTCTACCTGATGACCCGGGCGGTGCTCCCCGCCATGCGGCGGCGGAAAAGGGGCGCCATCGTGAATGTGGCCAGCCTCGCAGGACGAAACGGTTTCGTCGGCGGCACCGCGTATACCGCGTCGAAGCACGCGGTTCTGGGATTCAGCCGCTCGCTCATGCTGGAAACCCGGAAGGAGAACATCCGGGTCATCGCCATCTGTCCCGGTTCGGTCGACACCGGTCTGATCCGGGACCAGTCGATGTTGAAGTCCGACCCCCTGCGCATTCTGAAGCCGGCGGATGTAGCTGAGACCATCGTGCACGCGATCAATCTTCCCGAGCGCGCCCTGGTGAGCGAGCTGGACATCCGGCCGACGAATCCGTGAGGTCAGGCGGACGGGCGGACGGGCGGACGGGCGGACGGGCGGACCGTAAATGAGCATTAGTACCGGGTCCGTGCTAATCGACCGCTGCATCTGCCGGAACACCGCATTCACTGATCTACTGCCCCAGGCTCGCAGGGAGGGCTGGACTCTGGACGATCTCATGAGGCAGACCGGCTGCGGTGCGCAGTGCGGCCTGTGCCGGCCGTATCTTCGCCGCATGCTCCGCACCGGCGAAACCGTGTTCCACGAGATCCTGTCCGAGGACGCATGAGCGCGCGGGAACACGCGTCGGCCCTCGGCTTCTGGGCACGGCTGGAGCGGCATTGGCGGCGGCTTTCCCATACCGGCTCCATCATCGGCGTCGCCATCATCATCACCTGGCTCGGGGTCTGGCAAATTCGCCAGGACGATGGCGTCGGCTTGCTGCTCACCGCCGTCGCCACGCTGCTGACTCTGGTCACCTTCCGTCACCTGGGCGAGCTCTCGGAGGCGCAGAAGACTTCGCTCCGCACCGCGCTAGCGCACTCCGACCGACGCAACCGCGAGCTCGATCATCTCCGGCACCTGGCAGGGACTCTGCTGGCCGGCGCCGATCTGGATGGCCTGGTGCGCGAGGTGGCCCAGTCCGCCGCCGAGCTGCTGGAGGCCGAAAGCGGTGCGGTGACGCTGATGGTGGAGGAGGGCCGCTTCCTCAAAGTGAAGGCGGCAACCGGTCCGCTGGAAGCGGCCACCGGCATGCTGGTTCCAGTGGATGGCTCGCTGCTCGGCTGGTCGGTGAGTCAGGATTCCGCCCTGGTGTCGGACGACATGGACTCCGATCCCCGAAGCTATCAGCCGCCGGCCTTTCCGGTGCCGCTCAAGGCGGCTGCCATCGTTCCGCTTCGATCGGCCGGCTTCGTGGTGGGCACCGTGAGCGTCTACAATCGTCGCGACCGGCAGCCCTTCAGTCAGCACGACGTTCAGCTGCTGCAAATTCTGGGGGACCAGGTGGTGGTGGGCCTCGACCGGGCCTCGGTGCTGGCGGAGAGCCAGCGCAACGAGGTGGCCCTGCGAAGCAAGAACCAGGAGCTCCAACGGGCCACTCAGCTCAAGAGCGAGTTTCTGACCAACATGTCGCACGAGCTCAGGACCCCGCTCAACGCGATCATCGGATTCTCCGACCTGCTGCTCGAAGGCGGCGGGGGTGACATCTCGGCTCAGCAGCGCGAGTTCATCGAGGCGGTGCTGCGCAACGGGAAGCATCTCCTCTCGCTGATCAACAGCGTGCTCGACCTGTCGAAGGTCGAGGCCGGCCGGATGTCACTGACGCTGGCGGTTGACCGATCTGCGGGAGGCCATCACCCGCGCGGTAACCGACACCGCGAGCCTGCGCACCGCCAAACAGCAGGAGTGCGTGTTGAAGCTCGACGCCGGCCTCACTAACGGTCGTGGCCGACGGAGTCAGAATTCGACAGATTCTCTACAATCTCCTATCCAACGCATCGAAGTTCACTGCTGAGGGCGGCAAGATCTGCCTGGCGGCAGTGCGCACCCGCGCGCCACTCCGGCAGCCGGCTGACCGGGCGGGCGACAGGGCCCGAGTTGGTCCCCCAGGAGGTCGTGTGGATTTCGGTGACGGACGAGGGAGTGGGAATCAGGCGGGAGGACATGCCGAAGCTGTTTCAGGAATTCAGTCAGGTGGACAGTTCGGCCAGCCGCCGGGCCCAGGGGACCGGACTGGGCCTGGCCCTCTGCAAGAAGTTCGTGGAGATGCACGGCGGCACCATCGGCGCCGATTCGGTCTACGGCAAGGGTACCGCGTTCTGGTTTTTGCTCCCGGCGGACGGGCCCATCCGCCGCAGCGCTTGAATCGGAGAGGCAAGCCGCTACCCTTAGGGGAATGGGAGTCCTCCGCTCAGTAGCGAGCGTGGCCGGTCTTATCACGGCCCTACTGGCCAGCGTTCACCTGGCACCCAGCCCAGCGGCTGTCCCGCTCCCCGACGTTGCGTTCAAGTCCGCTCCCACGGCGGTCATCAGTTCTCCCCGGGAATCCCTCCCCGTACCGGTTCACGACGAGGCCACCTGCGCTTTCTGCCAGGCGGCGGCATTCGCTCCCCATGCCAGCCAGCCGGTGGGCGCCCTCGCACTGGACGCCGGGGACGAGCAACTGGTCCTGCTGGCGCACGACGACTCACCCGCCTTTTCCGCGTCGGCCAGCCCGGCGCGCTCCCGAGCTCCCCCCATTCTCCGATCGGTCTGAGCCAACGCGTCGATAACGACGCGTACCTCTTACGATCGGAGGGTTTATGCACTGCCGTGCTCGCACGGCCATTCTCCTCGCCGCATTCTGGCTGGGAGCAGCATCCAACGTTCAAAGTCAGGTCAGTACCCGGGTCGACTCGCTGAACCGAGCGCTCTCGGCATTATCCGCGCGGATCGACTCGCTGGAAGCCGGATTATGCCCGGCCGCGGCCGGACCCGCGGTTCCCGGTCCCTCGGGCGATCGGACGACCGACACTCTGGCGGCGCAGGTCCAGTCACTGGAGCGGAGGCTTGCCGCGCTGCGCCAGGTGCGCTGTGCGCCGGGTGCGACACCCGGGGCGGCACCGACTCAGACTCCGGATTCCACCGACGATCTTGCGGCGATCCGGGCCGCCGCGGCGCAGGCAGCGGGGCAGGCCGGCGGCGGAGGACAAACGGACTCGACCAAGCCGAAACAGGCGGAGCCGCCTCCAGCCCAGCAGAGCCCTCGGGGAGCCAATCTCCTCAACCCCGAGATCAGCGCGACGGGTGATATCCGGCTGGTAGCCCGGGAAGGCCAGCAGGAGAATACCTTCGTGCCCCGCGAGTTCGAGTTCGCTTTTCAGGCGGCTCTCGATCCCTACTCCAGTACCAAAATCTTCATGACTTTCGAGGATGAAGAGGTGGGGATCGAGGAGGGCTACATCTACTGGACCGGCCTGCCAGGCCGGCTCCGAGTCGACCTCGGGAAATTCCGCCAGCAAGTGGGCGATCTGAACCGGTGGCATCTGCACGCGTTACCCGAGACCGAGTATCCGCTGGTATATCAGCGGTATTTCGGAGAGGAGGGTCTCTCCGGGACGGGTCTCTCGCTTGTACACCACGCTGCCCTTCTCCCTGGCCGGTGCCACCCACGAGATCTGGTTGCAGGGCAGTACCGTCAACAGCGACCCGCTGTTGAGCGGAGGACATCAGCCGGTGCTGCTCGGGCGGCTGCAGAACTTCTGGCAGCTCAGCCGGAGCACTTACGCCCAGCTGGGCGTGACCGGGCTCGGCGGCAACCACGACGATGCCGATCTCCGGAGCCGGGTTGCGGGACTCGACTTCCGGCTCACCTATCGGCCGCCGCAGGCCGGCACCCGGCGCGACATCACCTTCCGAGCGGAAGGATATCGCTTCCACGCCGATGAGATCGGCGTCACCACCAATCGGTATGGCGCGTTTATGGATCTGCAGGCGCGAACCAGCCAACGCTGGGTCTTCGGCGCGCGGTACGATTATGTGGAGGCACCGCGCGGCCCGGATGACACGGAATGGCGAATCACTCCGAACCTCACCTGGTGGCAGAGTGAGTTCGTCTTCCTCCGCCTGGAAGGGGAGCATCGTCACACCGATCTGGCCGGCAGCCAGAATCTGTTGACGTTCCAAGCGGTGTGGGCCATGGGGCCGCACAAGCATGAGACGTATTGAAGGGCGGACAGGCGGACAGGCGGACAGGCGGAGCGGAGAACTAAGATCGGGTCACCTGGGCCAGCGATGACCTCACTCAAGACCACTTGAAGGAATACACAATGACGCTCACATCCCTGTTCATCGTCGCGGGCCTGTTGACCGGACCGACGGCCCCGCTGCCCCGCAATCAGGCCGCCGCGCCTCCCAAGATCGTCACCAGCCTCACGACCTATGGCGCCATTGCGCGAGAGATCGTCGGCGACAAGGGCACGGTCACCTCTATCGCCCAGGGAGACGAGGACCCCCACTTCGTTCAACCCAAGCCCAGCTTCGTGGCGATTCTCCGCAACGCCGATCTATTTGTGACCACGGGAATGGATCTCGAGCTCTGGGTTCCGGCCCTCCTGGATCGTGCCGGCAACCGGAAGATCATGGATGGAGCTCCGGGATACGTCGCGGCATTTCATGGAATCGATTTGATGGAAGTGCCTACCTCGCTGAGTCGAGCCCAGGGGGACATCCACGTCGACGGCAACCCACACATTCACACCGATCCGATCAACGGGATCATCATCGCGCGGAACATTCTGGCGGGCCTGCAGCGGGTGTCGCCCGAAGACGGCTCCTACTACGCCGGCCGGGAGCAGGATTTCGAGAAGCGGGTGCTGGAGGCCACGATCGGGGCAACTCTGGTGGGCATCCTCACTCCCGCCACCGCGTTCGATCTGCTGAAATCGAACAAGCTCCTCGACTTCCTCGCGCAGCAGAAGTATCAAGGCAAGCCGCTCACTGGCCAGCTCGCCGGCTGGCTCAAGCAGGCCGAGGTGTTCCGAGGAAAGCAGATGGCCTGCTACCACAAGGAATGGGCCTATTTCAGCCGGCGATATGACATCGAGTGCGTCACCTACATCGAGGCCAAGCCGGGCATTCCACCCACTCCCGGCCACGTACAGGAAGTCATTCAACTGATGCGGGACCGAAAAATTCCCGTGCTCTTCTCCTCGAACTACTTCGACCGAAAACAGATCGAGCAGGTGGCCGAGCGCACCGGCGCCAAGGCCGTGATCGTGCCGGAGAACACCCAGGGGGCGCCCGGGGTGAATACCTACTTCGACCTGATGAACACCTGGGTCAGCAATCTGGCCCTGGGCTTCAAGGACGTGGCGCTCACTAGCGGAGCCAAATAATGGACCTGAGCCTCTTTCTTCCGCCGCTGGTGGCCTGTCTGGTCATCGTAGCCATCCACTCGTATCTCGGGCTGCACGTGATCGCCCGGGAAGTGATCTTCGTCGATCTCTCGCTGGCGCAGATGGCGGCACTGGGCTCGGCCGTCGCCATACTGGCCGGGAGCCAGCCCGATTCGTCCTCCGCATTGATCTATGCCCTGGGATTTACCAGCCTGGGCGCCGCCACGTTCGCCCTGACCCGCACGTCGGAACGAGGTGCCGTGCCTCAGGAGGCGATCATCGGGATCGTGTATGTCATGGCATCCGCCGCCGCGATTCTGGTAGCCGACCGCACTCCCCGCGGAGGTGAGGCCATCAAGGACATCCTGGTGGGCAGCCTTCTCTGGGTTACTTGGCCTACGATTCTCCGTTTGGCCGGCATTTACGCGGTGATAGGACTGGTTCACTGGGCGCTGAGGAGACGATTTCTCACCATTTCCTTCAGCCCCGAAACAGCGCTGGCTCGCGGCTGGAAAATCCGGTGGTGGGATTTTCTGTTCTATCTCACCTTCGGCATCGTGATCACCTTCTCGGTCCCGATTGCCGGAGTGCTGCTGGTGTTTTCCTTCCTGGTGGTTCCTGCGGCCGTCGCCTTTCAGTTCACCCGGCGCCAGGGAACTCTAGCGGTGATCTCCTGGCTGAGCGGCGCACTGGCTTCTGCCCTGGGCCTCTGGGTCTCTTTCCACTACGACCTGCCCACCGGTCCGGTGATCGTCTGCATGTTCGGCCTGGTGCTTTTGGGAGCCTATCTGGCCCGGAGGCTGGCTGGCAGCAAAGCGCCAACGCTGGCCTCCACGCACGCCGAGGGTACCATCCAAACTTTCTGAACTCAGGCAGGGCTTAGATCATGGTCTTTCGGTCGGAGCGCCAACGGGATACGCTGGGATGCGGCAACATCGCGCCTCGGCGAAGTAATTCGAAGTGCGCCGCGATGATATCGGCCAGATGTTGGGCGATGAGCACGTGGTGCTCGGTAAGGGTGCCCGGCGTCTCGGAGCTGCATATGAGGGCTCCATGCACCCGGCCCGCTACTCTGAGCGGCACGATCATCCGGGTCTCGGTTCCGTTCTGGATGAAGCCGCAGGGCAAATCGCCCTTCAGGGTCCGGGCCAGGGGTGTGCCGGCAACCGAGATCAGCGGCAGATGGGAGAGAGGGCGCTTCTCTCCCGGTTCCAGCATGATCACTCGGTCGGTTTGGGTCATCCGCAGGGCAAAGGTGAGCCGGTCGTAGGGCAACACGGCGCGCGCCTCGGAGGCAATCAGCTCCGTGGCAACTGCTGGATCGGAGGTGGTGGCCAGCAAACCCGCCAGACGAAAGATCAGCTCCGCGTGGGGATGGGTTTCGGCCGGCTTCAGAACCGGTGCCGGAGCCTCCTCTCTGATCAGCAACCCGCTGATCTGGGGCGCGATCAACCCTCCCACGAGCACTAACAGCTCCGCATCTTCGTCGGCGTAGAACTCGGGGCCAATGCTGCCGAGAAGCAGGTAGGCCGGCACATTCCCCCGCAAGTCCAGCCGGGCTCCAACCAGTCCGCGAATGTCCGCTCCGGCCGGCTCGCTCACGGTGAGAAATCCTCTGGGCCAGCGGGAGTCCCCATAGGTGTCGCCCACTACGAGACTGCCGGCCAGTCCAAAGATCATGCCCACGTCGAGGTGATCTCGACTGATGATCAAGGAGGGATCCTGCCACAGTGGCCCGCCTGGATGTTCGCCCAGTCGGAAATAGCGTTTGCCCGCGGAGTCCGAGACCAGCAGCTCGATGTGCTCGTGAGGCAACAGCGGCGCGAGTCCTCGCGATATCGCAGCCAGGAATCGCTGTGGAGTGGCAGTGGATCGGTTGGCCTCTGCAATTGCCTCGAGCAGTCCCGCGATGCGTTCCTGCTGACGCGACGCCGATCCTTCGGAGGCCTTCCATTGGCGGGCAATGCGGCCGAGCATGGGTGCGATCCGCTGGGTGACGCATTGGAGTACCACCCGTTCGACTGCACCGTAGAGCCCAGCCCGCAGGTCGGCCATCAACAGCAAGGCCACATCCCGTTTGCCGAATCTCACCGGCAGGCACGCGACCGATCCATAGCCTGCCTGGGAAACGATTTGCTCCAGGCGACTCAGCTCTTCGGGTTTCAGATGGGGTGAGGGCAGCGGGATGGCGAGATCATCTTCGGCCAGCTCAGCCGGTCCGAGCAGGACGGCCCCACCTTGGGAAGGGTAAAGCCAGAGGCCCATGAGGTCGTGGGGGACCTCGACCGCCAGTGTGTCGGACAGGGCCTCGTGCCAGGTGGTCAGCGCAACCTGATCGAGCTGCTCGGTGTCCACTCGCAGAATGGGCACGAGCGGCTCGCTCCCGCTGGAGGCGAGTGGATCTTCGGCGGAGGGGAGATCCGATGTCTCGCTCATAAGTGCCGCTTGAGTGGCACGACGTATGCCCCTCTACCGCGGCAAGCAAGTTGGTTCCTGCCGCAGACTTACCATCAGAGCTGAAGGCCAGACCGGCCCTCGCCGTATCGGTGGGTGGCGTCCTGCCCACTCTTTTGCAGGTCGCTGCGCCGTATTCGCATGTCTCCAGTAAGCTTGACATACCCCTACCCCCTACATACTTTCCCCTCATCGGAGCTCACTCTCCCACCAGCGCTCACCATGACTATCGCTACCTCAACGACCTGTACCATTCCCGTGTCGGGCATGCACTGCGCCGGCTGCAGCAGCCGGGTGCAGCAGGCGCTGGAGAGCACTCCGGGCGTGAGCGGCGCGAATGTGAATTTGATGACCAATTCGGCGACTGTCGATTTCGATCCCTCGGCGGTCACTCCCCAACGTCTGGTCGAGGCGATCAGGGAGAGCGGCTACGGTGCCGAGCTCCCGACCGACGGGGAAGAACACCACCGAGTTGATTGACCAGCAGGATGCCGCTCGCACGGCCGAAATCCGGGAGCTGCAGCGGAAGTTCAGTGTCAGCCTTGCCGCCGGTATCCTCGCCATGCTGCTGAGCCTGCCGCTGGCGAGCGCAGACCCGGGCACCACGCACGATCCACTGATGCGGGTCATGATGCCGCTCTCCCGAATGCTCGAGCGGATCGTGCCCGATATCGCCGATGTTCCGGCAGACGTGTGGCGGTACCTGCTGCTCGCGCTGACCATTCCGGTAATCGGCTGGGCAGGGCGCCATTTCTACAGCCGGGCGTGGACCGCCGCACGACACCGCATCGCCGACATGAACACGCTCATCGCGCTCGGCACCGGCGCAGCCTTCCTCTTCAGTCTGGCCATGACGCTGGCCGACGATTGGTTTGCCGCCCGGGGTATCAGGCCACAGGTGTACTACGAGGCGGTTGTCTGGATTATCGCTCTGATCCTACTGGGCAATCTGCTGGAGGCTCGGGCAAAGAATCGGACCTGGGAGGCACTACGGCGGCTCATTGCCCTGCGGCCACCCACCGCGCGAGTGCTGCGTGGTACTGAGGAGCAGACCGTCTCCCTCGACGATTTGCGAGTCGGCGATCGGGTGCTGGTCCGCCCGGGCGAGACGATCCCCGCGGACGGAGTGATTGTGGAGGGCTCCAGCCACGTGGACGAGTCGATGCTGACAGGTGAGCCGGAGCCGGTAGGGAAGGCCGTCGGAGACTCTGTGGTTGGCGCTACGCTGAATCGTAACGGAGCGCTGCAGCTCAGGGTCACCAGCACCGGGGAGGAGACGGTCCTCGCCCGGATCATCCGGCTGGTGCGCGAGGCCCAGGGTTCCAAGCCGCCGATTCAGCGGCTGGCCGACCGTATCTCCGCCGTGTTCGTTCCCGTGGTTCTGGTCGTGGCGATGGTCACTTTCGGAATCTGGCTGCTGTTCGGGCCGGCGCCGTCCTACCTGCATGCTCTGGTAGCTGCGGTCACGGTGCTCATCATCGCCTGTCCCTGTGCCATGGGCCTCGCGGTGCCTACGGCCGTGATGGTGGCAACCGGGCGGGGGGCCGAGCTCGGTGTGCTGATTCGGGGAGGCGAGGCGCTGGAGCGCACCGGTGATGTGGATGTGGTGGTGCTGGACAAGACCGGAACCATCACTGAAGGCCGGCCGGCTGTTGGCTCGGTATCGACGGTGGCCGAGTCGGGCCTGAGTGCCGAGCGGGTTCTGCAGCTGGCGGCATCAGTCGAGCGATTCAGCGAGCATCCGCTCGGTGAAGCAATCGTGGCCGAGGCGGAGCGTCGGATCGATTCCGCTGCTCTCGGTTACGGCATTCGAGAGCCGAACGGGCCGGGGGGTGGAAGGCGTGGTGGACGGCCATCGCGTCACTGTCGGAAATCTGGCCCTGATGCGCGACGCAAAGGTGGATCCGAGGGGCCTCGCACCGCAGGTCGGTAGATCGGATGCGACGCAGGTATACCTCGCGGTCGATGGCCGGGTCGGCTGGGCTCATCACCGTGGCAGACCCCGTCAGGTCGAGCAGCGCCGAAGCGGTTCGCCGGCTCAAGCAACTGGATCTCGATCTGGTCCTGCTCAGTGGCGACAATCAACGGTACGACAACGCAGCGTGGCTCACATGGTTGGGATCGACCAGGTCGTGGCCGAGGTGCTGCCTTCAGGAAAGCTGCAAGAAATCCGGCGACTCCAGCAGCAGGGCAAGTCCGTGGCGATGGTGGGGGATGGACTGAACGACGCGCCGGCGCTGGCGCAAGCCGACATCGGCATTGCGATGGGCGGCGGGACCAGCGTGGCGGTTGAAGCCGCGACAGTTACCCTGATGCGGGGTGACCTCATGGGTGTGGTGGACGGGATCGCACTCTCTCGCCAGACCATGAGGATCATTCGGCAGAATCTCTTTTGGGCCTTCATCTACAATCTGATCGGCATCCCGATAGCCGCCGGCGTGCTGTACCCCCGATTCGGTCTGCTGCTCAGTCCAGCCATGGCGGCCGCTGCGATGGCGGCCAGCTCCGTGAGTGTGGTGTCGAACAGCCTTCGGCTCAGGAATTACCGGCGTTAACGCCTTTACCGCTCAACGTTCACGAAGTTACGAGGTCAAGTATGGCAACAGAAACCAAGTCCCCTTGCGCTTGCGGGGCCAGGATTGCCGATGGCTCTCTGGGCAGCTCGGTAGACCCGGAGATCAAGCATGCAATCGGCACCCGCCTGCGCCGGATCGAGGGGCAGGTCCGAGGTCTGCAGAAGATGGTAGAGGAGGAGCGATACTGCGCCGACGTCCTGATGCAACTGTCATCGGTCCAGGAAGCTCTCCGCGGGGTGGGACGGGGGCTGCTTCAGAACCACTTGAAGCACTGTGTCACGGAAGTGCTCAGGAGTACCGATCAGGAGCAGATGGATGCGGCAGTAGAGGAGTTGATGGAGCTGATGTATAGGAACGCGCGGTAAGCATATCGGCCGCGACCGTCCGGGTCGCTCCCAGGATGACCAGCCCGCCGAGAATGGCTACTGAGGGAAGCAGCAGTACCGCCTGATCCAGCCCGAACCGGTCCGAGAGCGCGCCCACCAGGGGAAAAGCCACGGTGTCGCCCACCAGGTGAATGAAGAGCAGATATGCTCCGGCAACGGTCGCGCTGATCTTTGCCGGCACCACGTCGAAGATCACCGCGGCAATCGGCCCGTTGAACCAGGATAGAAAAAAGAACGCAGCGGCAAATACCGGCACGAAGAGGCCCATGTCCCGCAGCGTGAGGAGCCAGACCGTGAGCGGCCCCCCGAGCAGCAGGCCTAAGGCGACGGTGATCACCCGACCGGTGACGGTGTAGCGTCGAAGCCAGTCGGCCAGCACCCCGCCGCAGAGCGCGCCGGTGATGCCGGAAACCAGACCCCACGTCCCCATCAGGGTCGCGGCATCGGTTACCGCCAGATTCAGCTCCCGTGAAATGAACGTGGGCGCCCAGCCGACCAGTCCATTGATCCCAAACGAGATCAAGGCCCCGCCCAGGAAGACATACACCAGGGTGGGAGTCCGGAGCACGACCGCCAGCGAGACCGCCTGGTCGCCGAATACCCGGACCAGCGCGGTAGGGCCCGAGGCGGGGGCCTTGGCGAAGCGCCTGACCCAGAGCCGGATGTTGAGGGCGACGCCCAGGGCAACGGTCGCCCCAAACGCGGCCACGTCGACCTCGGAATCCGCGGCGTAGACCCGGTCGAAGTGCCAGGCCAGCGCGCCACCGACGACCAGGCTCAGAAGCAGAGGGAAAAAGGATCGAACCAACGAGTTGATGCTGACCTGGAGCTCAGCCCAGCTCTCCCGAATCGACAGCAACGTGGGGATGCGACCGGGGTCGTGCAGCCGGGCAGTGAGCAGCGCGAGCGCGAAGCCGGGAATGCTGACGGCGATCATCGCCGTCCGCCATCCGTAGACCACCTCGAGGCGGCCACCCAGCCAGATGCCGAGCACGCCCCCCGGCAAGATACCGGCCGCAAGGATCCCCAGAGCCACTGCTCGCCCTCGCAGCGGAAAGTAGTCGGCGACCATCGACTGGGCGGCGGCGCTGAATGCCGCAGCACCCATTCCCACCAGCGCCCGGCAGATCAGCAGCTGGGGAAATCCGACGGCGAACCCGCTGGCCATGGTGAACGCGCTCCACAGCACTATGCCGAGGGTGATTACCGCCCGGCGAGAGCGGAGGTCGCTCACGATCCCGAAGGGCAGCGCCGCCAGGGAGAAGATCAGGACATAGGCGGACGCCAGCCAGCCGAGCTGGGTATCGCTGAGGGCGAGGTCGGCCTTGATCGGATCGAACAGGCCGAAGATGACGTTGCGATTGATGAAGCTGATGAGATTGGTGACTGCCAGCAGCCCGAGGGCGTAGTGCGAACGCTTCACCTGCGCGCGACCGTCTCCGCTCCACCGGCACCCGGGTGCATGTGGGCCAGGGATTCTTCGGCGCGTTGATCGCGGAACTGGAGGGCGGCCCGGTACTCATGCACCAGCCGCTCCATCATGGCGGTTCGCCTGCCGTACAGTCGCTTGAGGGGCCGGGAGGCGCGCCGCTCCCTGGCGTACGCGGTGAGGAGCGGAAGCGCGATGCTGCTGTCGGTGTAGACCACGACCGTGCCGGGCAACTGGTCCGGATCGATCTTGCCCCAGCTCACCGCCTCAGCCGGGGTGGCCCCGGAGAGTCCACCAGTATCGGGGCGAGCATCGGTCATTTGCAGAAAATAGTCATGCCCTCGTTCGTCGATTCCCAGCACCTCCTGAATCTGGGGCTCGGTCTGGAGCATGAAGTTCTTGGGACTGCCTCCGCCGACGATCAAGACCCCGCTCTTGCCGCCTCCGCGCTTGGCCTCGAGGACGATGCTTGCGGTCTCGTTGACATCGGCGCTGACGTCGAACCGCAGCTTGCTTCCCGCGAGCGCCTGCTCGGCGACGTTCATCCCGATCGAGCTGTCGCCCGGAGAGCTGGTATAGATGGGCACCTCCAGCTCGTGGGCCGCAGACAGGACCGAGCGCCGGGAGAGACCGAGGGCACGCTCCCGCTCCCGCACGTAGCCGCCCAGCAGATAGTGGTATTCCGCGCTGCTCATGGGGCGCTGGAATTCTTCGCGGGCCGACACCTCGCGAATGAAGGCATCGGTGGAGAGCAGAACACTGTAGTCGAAGAAGATGTCGTAAATCCGCACGACACCCTTGTCGCGCAGCTCGACGTCATTCGGCGTTGGGCGTTCCTCGGTGCATGGCAAGGCCGAGGGCGAAGTGGGCATCATGATAGAGGTTGGCCCCGGTGGAGATCAGCCAGTCCACGAACCCCGACTTCCATCAGGGGAATGAGACAGCTCATGCCGAGCCCGGCTGGGGTCATGGCGCCGGTGAGGGTCATTCCCACCGTCACGTCGGGCTCGAGCATACGCTGGGTGAAGAGCTGGCAGCCTTCCCGCAGCCGGCCGGCGTTATATGCCAGGAAGGCATTGTCGATCAACTCGGCCACCGTCTCTTTGCCGGTGGTGGCCTTGGGATCGATGCGCTGGCCGCGCAGGTACGGTGCAGAAGGTCTGGTCATCGCTCGAACTCGCTTTCTGCCATCTGCACGCGGCTTCGATCACGATGCGGGTGGCTTCAGCCGGGTCGTCGGTGACCTGGAACAGCTTGAGGTCCTTGTCGTCGATCTTCCGCTCGGCCGCAACCGTCTTCGTGAGCCAGTCCACCAGTCCCGACCAGTAGTCCCGGCCGAAGAGAATCACCGGAAAGTTTCTCACCTTGCCGGTCTGGATCAGGGTGAGCGCCTCGAACAGCTCGTCCATCGTTCCGTATCCGCCGGGGAAGACGATGAACGCGGTGGCGTACTTCACGAACATCGTCTTCCGTACGAAGAAGAACTTGAAGTTGAGGCTCCGGCTCAGGTAGGCGTTGGAGCCCTGCTCGAAGGGCAGCTCGATGTTGCAGCCGATCGAGAGTCCCCTGCCTTCCATGCAGCCCCGGTTGGCCGCCTCCATGATGCCGGGCCCACCGCCGGTGATGACCGGAATCCCCGCTTGGGCGAGCAGCCGGGCGGTCTCGACCGCGGCCTTGTACTGAGGATCGTTCGGCTTGGTGCGGGCCGAGCCGAAGATGGATACCCCATCCCGAACATCGGAGAGGTTGTCGAAACCCCAGACGAACTCCCCCATGATGCGGAGCACCCGCCAGGGATCGGAGACCAGGATCTGCGCCTTGTCCCGCCGCTCCTGGGGCTGGGGACCTTCAAGGAGGGTCTCATCTTCGGTTGGACGCTTGTTGTCGTCCATGGTGCGGTACGGACTGTTGGTCATAGGGAGCGGAATATACCAATTATACTTCGCCGATGTCCCACTCCTGGGGTTCTCTGACGGGTCGGTTGGTGTTACGGGGACTGCTGAATCCGCGTCTCGGCATCGACCTGCTCCGGACGGCGTGGGCCTTCCGGCGCAGACGGTGGTGGGCACAGCCACCTTTCCTGCCGGTTCCGGATCGTACGTATCTGCGTTGGCGGATGTATACCGCCTACGCCGATGAGGACGCGGTGCCGCCGCTGGACGATGTCGTCCGCTTTGCCCGTTGGCGCCGGGAGACCATGGGACTGTGAGCCCGCCGCACGTAGTTATTCTGGGTGGAGGGTTCGCCGGTCTTATGCCGCGCGCGGCCTGCGCCGCGCGCCCGTTCGGGTAACGCTGATCGACCGCCGCAATCATCATCTGTTCCAGCCGATGCTCTATCAGGTGGCAACCGCCGCGCTGAATCCGAGTGACATTGCCGCGCCGATCCGCTCAGTGCTGCGCAATCAGGCGAATGCGGAGGTGCTGCTGGCCGAAGTCTCCACCATCGAGGTGCCGACCCGCCGAGTGACCCTGACGGACGGCAGTCAGATCGCCTACGACTATCTGATCGTTGCCACCGGCGCCCACCACTCCTACTTCGGGCATAACGAATGGGAGCCGCTGGCCCCCGGTCTCAAGAGCCTGGAAGATGCGGTGGAGATTCGGCAACGGGTGTTGCTCGCCTTCGAGCGCGCCGAGCGAGAAACCGATCCGGTGCGGCGGCACGCATTTCTCACCTTTGTCATTGTGGGTGGCGGCCCCACCGGGGTCGAGATGGCGGGCGCCGTCGCCGAGCTCCGCCGATACGCACTGCGGCGGGATTTCCGGCGGATCGATCCGGGTGAAGCCACCGTCATGCTGCTCGAAGGCGGCACCCGTCTGCTCCCGTCCTATCCTCCGAGTCTCAGCGATCAAGGCCAAGAAGGAGCTGCGCCGACTAGGGGTGGAGGTGCGGACCGAAACCATGGTGACCGACATCCGGCCGGGCTCGGTTGTCGCCGCAGGCTGGACCATCCCGACCCAGACGGTGATCTGGGCGGCCGGCAACCTGGCCAGCCCAGTGCTCAAATCGATGGGCGCTCCACTCGATAGCGCGGGCCGCGCCATTGTGGAGCCCGACTGCACCATTCCGGGACATCCGGAGGTTTTTGTGCTGGGTGACGCCGCACATTTCGAGCACCAGGAGGGTGGGCCCGCTGCCCGGCGTCTCTCCTGTAGCCATCCAGATGGGCGAGTATGCCGCCGGCGTCATCGCCGGGGACCTGAACGGCGAGCCGCGCCGCGCATTCCAGTACTGGGACAAGGGTCAGCTGGCGGTGATCGGCCGGGGCCGGGCGGTAGCGGATATCTGGAAGCTCCATTTTGGCGGCCTGCTGGCATGGTTCATCTGGACCTTTGTTCACATCTTCTTTCTTATAGGGTTCCGCAATCGGATCCTGGTCATGATTCAGTGGGCCTGGTCCTATCTGACCTACGGCCGTGGGGCCCGACTCATCACGGCAGAGACACCTCACACGTCCGTCGCTGCCACCGGTGAGCATACGCCCGGCATCGCCATGAACCTCGCTCTGCTCGTCAAGACCCGGGCCCAGGAGCTCGGCTTCGTCGGCTGCGGCATTACCCACCCGGGGCCCAGCGCATACGGGGAGCAGCTCGATGAGTGGCTGGCCAAAGGCTACGCCGGCACCATGCGGTACCTCCATCGCCAGGCGAGCCGCAGGCGCAATCCCGGCCTGATTGCGCCGGAGGCGCGGTCGGTCGTGGTAGTGCTAGACAATTACTACAACCCCGATCGGGAAGAGGACCGGCAAGCCCCGCGGGTCGCGAAGTATGCCCGGGGAAGCGATTATCACCGGGTCACCAGCCAACGGCTCGATGAGCTGGCCGAGTTTCTGCGAGATCAGGGCGCTACACTGGCTCGAATCTATGCCGACGCCGGGCCTGTTCCCGAGCGCGAGCTGGCCCAGCGGGCCGGACTGGGCTGGATCGGCAAGAACACCATGCTGGTAAATCCCAGGATCGGCTCGTTCTTTTTTATCGGATCGATCTTCACCGACCTCACGCTGCCGCTTGACCAGCCTTTTGACACCGATCGCTGCGGCAGCTGCACCCGCTGTCTCGATGCCTGTCCTACCGACGCTTTTGTAGAGCCGCGGGTGCTGGACGCGACCCGATGCATCTCGTATCTCACCATCGAGCAGCGGGGACCCATTCCGGATGAGCTGGCCGATCGCTTTCAGGGCTACGTGTTCGGGTGCGATATCTGCAACGACGTTTGCCCCTGGAATCAACGGTTCGCCGAGCCCACGGAAATCGCGGAGTTTCTCCCCAGCGCTGACCTGGGCGCGACTGCGCAGCTGTTCGAGGAGATGAGCCCCGAGCAGTTTTCCGAGCGGTTCGGAGACACGCCGCTGGAACGTCCCGGGCTCGAGGGCATGCGGCGAAATTATCGGGCCGTGTTTGGAGCCCGGGCTCGCTCGGGCACAACCGGGTTGAGCGCTTACCTGAAGCGGATGCTCCGCTACGACATCTGGGCCAACGAGGCGACTCTGGGCTCGCTAACTCAGGGCCCTCCGCCGCCGCGCAGCCTGCGATGGATGAGCCATATCCTCGGTGCGGAGTTGCTGTGGCTGAGCCGGATGGAGGGAGTGCCTAGCAAGCTGCCGGTCTGGCCTCAGCTGACGGTGGAGCAGTGTCAGGCTCTGCTATCCGAGCTATCGAACGAGCTCGGTCATCTGGAGCATCTCGGACCGCTGGACCGTCCGGTGAGCTACAGTAATTCCAAGGGAGAGCCCTGGACCAGCACCGTCGAGGAGATTCTCACCCACCTGGTGATCCACTCGGCATACCACCGGGGGCAGATCGCTTCTGATCTGAGGAGCTGCCGGACAGGAGCCGGCCTACACCGATTACATCCACGCGGTGCGTCAGGGCCTGATCGAATGAACGCGTCTCCCGGGCCAATGATCGTGCTGGCCGGAGTGGCACTCGTTCTGGTGGGACTTGCGGTATGGTCTGGGGCGCTGGGTTGGTTCGGCAGACTTCCCGGCGATATCCGGATCGAGCGCGACTCGATGCGGATCTACATCCCGCTGGCCTCGATGCTGCTGATATCGGTTGTGCTGAGCCTCCTGATGTACCTGCTCAGTCGCCTGCGCTGATCTTCCGACCCAGCTTCACCACCGCGTCTACCAGCAGCTCGAAGTCGACCCGGCCGGCTGCGGTGGTTGACGTTGGCGCAACGAATCGCGTACCGCCCCTGCAGAACTGTGGCTGAGGGGAGGGCCAATCCGCTTTCCTGCATCCGGAGCAGGATCTCCTCGTTCAACGCGTTGAGGTCGCCAGCTTCGGTTCGCTGCGGTACATAGCGAAAGCAGACGACGTTGAGCGGAACCGGCGCGAGCAGTTCCAGCTCGGGATGGGCCTCGATCAGACTGGCCAGGTATTGAGCCTGAGCCACATTCTGTTCGATCAGTCGGGCAAAGGCATTCACTCCGTAGGCCTTGAACGACAGCCACACCTTCAGCGCCTTGAAACCCCGAGTCAGATCGACACCGCGATCGGCGAAGGGAAACCCTCCGGCAATTGCGCCCCGTTTGGCTCCCCCCAGATAGCTCGCGCTGATGGCAAAGGTTGCGCGGTGCAGCTCCGGATTGCGGACCAAGAGGCAGGCACACTCGAACGGCAGGTAACCCCACTTATGCAGATCGAACGCCGAGTGAATCGGCCAGCTCGATTCCCTGTACCTTGTCGCGGAGCTTCGAAGACAAGCGAAGCAGGGCGCCGAAGGCGCCATCGACGTGGAACCAGATCCCTTCTTCCCGGCAGAACTGCGCCAGAGCGGCAAGATCGTCGGTGGCTCCCGTATTCACGGTTCCTGCGGTGCCGATGATGCAGCAGGGCAGCGCACCGGCTGCCCTATCCCGGGCAACTGTTTCCTGCAGGACAGGGACGTTCATCCGGTACTCTTCGTCTACCGGGATCAAGCGAAGCGAGGCCTTTCCCATGCCCAGCAGCTCGACCGCCTTTTGGGCCCAGCCGTGCACCTCGGTCGAGCCATAACAGATCAACCGAGGAGCGGCCCTGCCGGGTCGCGCGTCCTGGAGACCATCTTCGCGAATGTTGATTCCGATCCGCTCCAGTGCGCGGTGCCGTGCCACCGCCAGGCCAAGGATGTTCGCCATGGACCCGCCGGTCACCATGAGCCCGCTCGCCGCGACGGGGAACCCCATGAGCTCCGCGAGCCAGCGTACCACCTGATGTTCAACCAGGGTCGGCGCCTGGTCGAAGCCCGCCAGGTGCGGATTCAATCCGGCAGCCAGCATGTCGGCCATCATCCCAAACGGAGTGCCGTTCCCCTGGACCCAGCCCCAGAAGCGGGGATGCAGGTTGCCGTTGGGATAGGGAAGCACCAGGCGAAGAAAGTCCTGGTAGGCTGCCTCCTCACCTTGACCTTCCAGTGGCAGGGAACTGCTCAGTGCTGAGCGCACCTCCGGCGGCGGCGACCGCCATACCGCCTGATCGCCGGATGGTCGAGAGGTGATCCAGCATATCGTCCACCATCCGGTGGGCCAGCGCCCGGAACTCGGACCATTCGGCCGGACCGGCAGGGTCCAGAGACTCCTCCAAGCTCTCGGTCAACGTAGGGCTTACTCATGTCTTCTCTCCGCCTCAGCGCTGGATCAACAGGGCACGAATCGGCGTGCTGCGCCACCCGCTTCATGCGCTCAAAGTACCAGAACCTTATCATTCAACCATGGCAAACCCGTTGCATCGGCCTACGCCGGCACCCGTCGTGGCCACCCGTCGAACCGCCGCAGGTCGAACGGCTCAAGCTCCTGACGCGGCTGTTGGACAACGCGTTCCAGATCCCCGGGACCCAGTTCCGCATCGGATTGGACGCGATTGTCGGCATAATCCCCGGAATTGGGGATGCCATCGGTGCCGTGTTCTCCGCTTTCATCGTCTTTCAGGCCGCGCGGCTGGGTGTTTCTCGGGCGACCCTGGCGCGAATGATGGGGAATGTGGTGCTCGATACCGTCATCGGGGAGATTCCCCTGCTCGGTGATCTGTTCGATGCCGGATGGAAGGCCAATACCAAGAACATGGCCCTGCTGGAGGCGCATCTCGATCGGCCAGCGGCAACCGGCAGGTCCAGCCGAAAGATGCTGGTTTTGTTGGGAGCAGGTTTGCTGGTGCTGCTGGCCGGAGTCATAGCGCTTGGGGTTCTCGTAGCCAAACTTGTCGTCGTTCAAATGCGGTGAGTCGATGCCGACCAGTCCATCGTTGTACAGCGTTGCCATCTTCGTCCACGATATCGGTCGGGCAATCGAGTTTTACCGGGACAAGCTACGGCTGCCGGTTACCAAGCAGGGCTCGTTTGGTGCTGAATTCCTCGAAGGTGAAACCCACATCGGCGTACACCCGGCCGTCCACCCGGAGGCCAAGTCCCTGGTAGGGAGGCACACCGGCATCACCCTCCTCGTACCCGGACTGCTGCACTACTGTGGCGAGCTGCACGACCGCGGCGTTCGTTTTACCAAAGAGCCGACGCAGCAATCCTGGGGCGTCATGGCAATGGTGGCAGATCCGGACGGGAATGTGCTCGCCCTCTGGGAGGACAAGCTGCCGGAAGAGGAGGGGGCATATCAGTCGATGGATCAGGCGGACGGCATCGCCTGATCGCGCCTATGCCATGGGCCCGGGCCGGAACGGTGAGATGGTCAGAGCGCCGGGATGGCCACGAAAGCAGTCCTCCACGATTTGCCCCTGCTGCTCCATTCCGTACGCGCTGAAAGGTTTTCCTGGCTCCAGAGTGTAGTGGTAAGGACTGGAGCCGAGGCGCCCCCTTCTGATAGAGCAAGTCCCTGAGCTGGGCAGTGAAACCCCGTCCGAAATACCGCCAGAATCCCCAAGCCTGAAACTGGGCGCAATGCGTGAGCTCATGCGCCAGGACCGGCAGATGGTCCTCACATGTGATCCGGAAGGAAAATTCGGTTGCCCAGCGCCACCGCTCGGTTCCGGCTGAGCCGCAACACCACCCCGCGAAGCCGGCGCGCCCAGCCAGTGGCACTGGAACGGTAGAGGCGGATGCGTTGATGGTCGAGCAGGGAGGCTAAGGTTCCCAGAGCCTGCCGTTCGGAAGGTTTGAGGCGCGCCGCCGGCACAGCCTATCTCCCCAGGAATTCGCCGATTGGTGCGAGCGCCTCGATGTGGTCGCAGAAGATCTTGAACGTCGCGATGAGGGGCACAGCAATGAACGCCCCCGGAACACCCCAGATCCACCACCAGAACACCAGTCCCACGAAGATAGCAACCGGATTCAGCGTGAGCCGCCGGCCGAGAATGAGAGGCGACACCAGTTGCGACTGGAGGATGTTGACCCCGAGGTAGGCTACCGGAACGAGCAGTGCATGCCCGACCTGCTCGAAGGTAACCAGCCCTGCCAGCGTCAACAGCGCCACCAGCGCGGAAGCGCCCAGATAGGGGATGAACTCCGCCAGCGCGGCCATCACGCCCCAGAGCACGGGGTTGGGCATCTTGAGCAAGAACATGACGATGGCGACAGCCAAACCGAAGCGCGAGGTTGACCAGCGTCACGGTGACCAGATAGGTGGAGATCGAGGCTTCGGTCTCCCGGGCGATCGTGACGGCCTTCTTCTTGTCGCGAAACTGGGGCAAAACCTTGATCAGCTTCTGCAGAAACAGGTCGCCCGCAGCGAGCAGAAAGTAGAGGAGGATGATCACCTCGAACGCGCTGGCGATCAGGGTCTGAGTGGTGCCGAACAGTCGTTCGGTGAGCGACGGACCCTTCAGCACCACTTCCGGCGTCTTGGCTCCATTGTCCACCTTTGCGGCCTGCTCAACCTGCTCTGCTGTCTTGCTGACCTGTTCTACCGGCGTTCGCAACTTTCGGAGGCGAGTTCTCCGCTTCGCGCATGCTGGCCGGCAGCTTGGCCACCCACTCTTTGGCGGGACCCACCAGGCCGTAGACCGCAATGCCGGCGGTGCCCAACAACCCCACGATCACCAGAGCGGCTCCGAGAGGTTCGGGAATCCGGGCGCGCTTCAGTGCGCGGATCAATGGACTCAAGAGAAAGTCGAGCAGGACGGCGAGGACGATAGGAAGAAAGAAGGCGCGGGCAAAATAGAGCGTGTACATGGCAGCTAAAACGAACAGTCCGGTGATCGAGATCGAGCGGATTTCCACCCGCTCCCGCAGGGCTTCCCCCAGCTTTTTGATATCCGGTTGCTCGACGGCCGCACCGGCGTCAGGATCGGACAGGTCCCGGTACATCGGGCTCGAATGCGGATGTGCCTTGCGTCACCCTTGTCCCTCCGTCCGGCCCAGCAGTAGGTTAGCGCTCCATCTCAGGCGCAGTAGCCTTGCCCTCTTCTGAACGGAATTGAGCCGTATGTCTCGCCTCTGGCAATCGATCCTCTCGCTTTGGGCCTGGCTCGTGCTGGTACTATGCATTCTGATCTGGTTTCCAGTAATGCTCATTCTGCTGCTGGTGACCGGACCGTTCGATCGAGGCCGCTATATCGTCGGGTACGTCTTCCGTCGGATCGGGCCGGCAATGGCTACACTGAACCCGCTCTGGCAGCTTTCGCTACTCGGGAACCATGCCGCAGAACCCCCGGCATCCTTACGTGGTCGTCTCCAACCATGAATCGTTCGCAGATATCCTCCTGATCAGTCACCTGCCCTGGGAAATGAAGTGGCTCTCCAAGGCCGAGCTCTTTCGGATCCCGATCATGGGATGGATGATGTGGCTGGCCGGAGACATTCCGGTGAAGCGCGGCTTCGGTCCCAGTGCGGTCGAGGCCATGGAGCGCTGCCGTAAGGCGCTTCGGCAAAGGGTCTCTGTGATGATCTTCCCGGAGGGAACCCGCTCCAAGACCGCCGAGCTGCTTCCATTCAAGGATGGCGCTTTCCGGCTTGCGGTCGAGGCCGGAGTGCCCATACTGCCTCTCGCGCTGAGCGGGACGGGTACGGCGCTTCCCAAGCATGGCTGGCGTTTCGGGCGATCGGCAGCGCACCTGCGTGTGCTGGAGCCAGTCGAAACCGCTGGCCTCACCCTGGCCGATGTGCCCGCATTGAAGGCGCGAGTCCGAGATCTGATCGTCCGAACCAGAGACTCGCTGGCCGCCGAGCGCCGCTAAGCTCTCCCCAAGTCTCCCGGCGCTCGAACTCGGCCAACCGCGCCCGCCAGCGCCAACAGCGTGAGCAGATAGGGAAACATCAGAAATATCTGGTAGGGCGCGTGGACACCCAGGGCCTGAAAGAGGAATTGCAACGCCGTCGCCAGTCCAAACAGCAGGGCTGCCAGGGCGACTCCAGCCGGATGCCAGCGACCCAGAACCACGATGGCGATTGCCAGGAAGCCTCGCCCGGCCGTCATCCGTTCCGCGAACGTGCCCACCTGGGCCAGGACGAGTGTCGCACCGCCCAGTCCCACGAAAGCCCCCCCGATAACCGTGGCTGCCGAGCGGATCAGCGTGGTCCGGACTCCCGTTGCCCGGGCCATGGCCGCCGCCTCGCCGGTGGCGCGCAGCGCGAGCCCCACGCGGGTACGGAAAAGCACCCACCAGACCAACGGCAGCGCAGCAAATACGAGGTAGGTCGGGACCGGCTGCTGGAAGAAGCCCGGTCCGAGCACCGGAATCCGGGACAGACCAGGAACCGGTACGTCCGAGAAGGTGGGTATGCTGAGGCCCACACCCTGGGCGCCGTAGGCCTGGCGGTAGATGGTCCCGGTGAGCCCAACCATGGCCAGCGTAACCGCCGTGCCCGTGATGATCTGATCCGCTCGAGCACCGATTGCGAGCAGGGCAAAGAGACCGGCAGCAAGCATTCCCGCGAGGGCGGCCATCCCTAGACCACCCCACGGTCCCCAGGTTGTTGCCCCGAGGGCGGCGGCCAGGGCGCCGGCCAGCATGATGCCCTCGATCCCCAGATTGATCACGCCCGAGCGCTCGGTGATGGTCTCGCCGGTCGCGGCAAACAGGAGTGGCGTGGCCACCCGGACCGCCGCAGCGAGAAATCCGCCCGCGAGCACGAGTGAGTCCATCAGCCGGTCGCCCTTCGCATTGCCGGACGAATTCTCCGAATGACCCGCGCGCTCATCCAGCCGCCCTTGGGAGTGGTCGCAAGCAGGGCGACTACGATGATCGCGGCCTCCACCACATACACCGCAACTGCCGGGATTCCGGCGTCGCGCTGCATGGCTCCCGCACCGGCTTCCAGCGCGCCAATCAGCACTCCACTGAGCACCACACCGGCCGGATCGAGCCCTCCCAGCAGAGCAACGGCAATTCCGGTAAAGCCGTACCCCGGCGACAGGTTCTGAAACAGGGCGTACGACACTCCGCTTACTTCCACGCCGCCAGCCAGCCCGGCGAGAGCACCGGAGCAGAACAGTGCCATCGCTCCGACTCTTTGTGGATCCACTCGGCCGCTGATCTCCGCCGCGCGTGGTCCCGCGCCCACCGCCCGGAGCCGGAATCCCCAGAGAGTAAAGTGAAAGAGGTACCAGAGCACCAGACCGACAAGCAGAGCCAGGAAGAATCCGGCGTGAAGTCGGCTGTCACCCAGCAAGGGAAGGCGAGCTGAATCCGGAATGGCGTCACTCTGGGGATACACCCGGCTGTGCTCCTGCAGCGGGCCCTGCACCAGCAGACTCACCAGTGATTCGGCCACGAAATTCAGCAGCAGCGTGCTGATGACCTCAATGACGCCGAATCGAAGCTTGAGCCAGACCGGAACCGCGATCCAAGCGGCGCCGGCCAGGGCTGAGCCTGCCAACAGCAGTGGTATGGCCAAGGCCGAGGGGACATGAGCCAGATGCAGCCCGATCCACGTAGCCGCGATGGCGCCGGCATAAAACTGTCCCTCACCACCGATGTTGAACGAGCCACCGCGGAACGCGATCGCGATCCCCAATCCAATGAGGATGAGCGGAACGGCTCGGACCAGGGTGGCCGAGGTGAATGCATACCAGGAGCCGAATGCGCCATTGAACAGCGCCGCCAGCGCAATTCCGGGATCGTATCCGGCCAGGTACAGACCTGCCAGTCAGCAGAATCAGCCCGATCAGGACTGCAGCAAGTGCCCACCATAGCCGATTCACGTCGCCGGTTCCTGGAGCATCATGCGGCCAATCTCATCCCGTGTGGCTGTGGCTGGAGCCTCCGACAGCACCCCGCGACAAACGACCACCGTGCGATGTGATAGCTGCAAGACTTCATCCAGGTCGCTGGAGTACACCAATACGGCTGCTCCGGCCTCCGCTGCAGCGCGGATTCGGGAGCGGATGGCGGCCGCAGCACCGATGTCCAGACCTCGGGTTGGATTTTCCGCTACCAGAACCGCCGGATTGCGCGAGAGCTCTCGAGCCACGATGAGCTTCTGCTGATTCCCCCCACTCAACGATGCCGCACGCGCAGCGGGCCCATTCGCAACGATTCCATACTGTCGCACCAGCTCGGATGTGCGAGCCCGTGCTGCTCGCCAATCGATGTATCCCGGTCGGATCCATGGGGCCTCGTGGTCCAGCCCCAGCGTGACATTCTCGGTAAGACTCAGCTCCGGAATCAGCCCCTCGGAGGTACGGTCTTCCGGGATGAACCCGATGGGTCCGGTTACCTCCAGCCTTCCCCGCAACGGAAGGATTCGGCCTGCAATGGCCCGCAGCAGCTCGCGTTGTCCGTTCCCCTCCACCGCAGCGATTCCGACGATCTCTCCTGCCTGAACCCTCAGCGATCCATGCCGAATGCTATACCGTAGCCGCTCTCTCGGGAAAGCTCGAGAGCCTCCATCCGAACCAGAACCTGGGCTGCTCCGGCGAGGGGTCTGCGATCTCAGGCTGGCCGGCTCTCGGGTATCTGGCGCCGACCCAATCATGGCGCGCGCCAGCGAGCTCGCTGTTTCGTCGCTGATAGGTCCGGAGTGGGTCACGACACCCTGACGCAGCACCGTCACTCGATCGGCTATGCGGAGTGCCTCGTCCAATTTATGGGTGATGAGAACGACGACCCCCCGGCCTGCGCAAATCTCCGAACGACACCCAGTAATTCATCTGCCTCTGGTGGCGCCAACACAGCGGTGGGCTCATCCAGTAGCAGAATCTTCGCATCGACCGCAAGAGCTTTGACGATTTCCAGCCGTTGCTTCAACGCCACCGGAAGACGGCCGGCACGCTGGTCCGGATCGAGAGGCAGTCCCAATTTTTCGCTCAGAGACTCAGCCTTCCGGCAGAGTTGCCCGGGATGTCCCCGCCCAACCCGCGGCAAGAGCGATGTTTTCAGCCACCGTTAAGGCCGGGACTGAAGTGAAGTGCTGGTGCACCATGCCCAGAGCCGAGCTTTCGTGCCTGTCGGGGAGACCAGATGGTGCGATCGTTGCCGTCGGTTCGCACCAGTCCCGCGTCCGGCAACAGCATACCGTAGGCGATGTGCATCAGGGTGGATTTGCCTGCTCCATTCTCACCCAGCAGGGCGTGCACCTCACCGGAAGCCAGAGAAAAATCGGCTCCGCGGAGTGCTTCCACGGAGCCGAAACGCTTTCGAATTCCCACCAGCTCGAGGAGAGGGGGCACTGCCTCAGAGACCGGTAGGGTGATCGTGGAACTCCCAGTCGAGATCGAACTGCTCTCCCAAGTGGGAGGCCATCGCCTGAACACCCAGCGTTTCCGTCGCGTAGTGTCCGGCGTAGATGAGGTTCAGTCCCCATTCCATAGCATCGAAGTAGGTGTGGTGCGGGCCTTCGCCGGTTATAAACGTGTCGATCCCGGCATCTCGCGCCTGCGCAAGCATGTTTCCGGCGCCTCCGGTGATAATGCCGATTCGGGCGGGCTTTTCCGGACCTCCAGGTATCAGTGTGGCGCTGCCTTTCAGGGTATGAAGCACCCGGTCGAGCTCGAGCGCGAGCGCTTCCCTTGTGGGTAGACTGCTCGGCACTTCTCCCCAGACTCCCATGGATATGCCGCGGTAGCTGCCGAACCATCCTTCCACCCGTATGCCCAGCCGCTCAGCCAGCACCGCATTGTTTCCGACTTCAGGATGGACATCCAGAGGTATGTGAGCTGCGTAGAGTGGAATGTCGTGGGCCAGCAGGGTGGAGAGGCGACGATACCGCCGACCACTGATCGGAACGTTGCCATCCCACAACAGCCCGTGATGCACCAGGAGTAGCGCCGGAGGCCTCCCGGGCTCGAGTGTTGCCACCACTCCTTCGATGGTGGCGAGCGACGCATCGACGGCGGCAACGATTCGCCCGATGTGGCCGCTGTTTTCTACCTGGAGCCCATTGACCGCATTGGCTTCGTCGGGGATGTCTTTGATTCGAAGAAACTGATCGAGGTAGCCGGAAACCCTGGCGAGTTGCTGCGCTTCGGTCATGTGCCAATGCGGCTGAACGCCTTTGGAGCCAGGTGCCGGCTGAAGGCCTCCATACTTGCGGGCCGGGGCGCCGCGAGCAGAGTTCCCGAAGATATCGAATCAGCCGCTGCGGTCACTCGGGCGCGGAGTGGAGCCGGAACGATACTGTCCAACCTCGGGTCGGGCACGTACTTCACGACGCCACTCTTGAGGCCGAAGGCCTCCACGTGTGCCTTGAAATTGCCTTGCTTCACCTCGTTTGCGATCAGCAGGAACGCTCGGGGGAGATCGATGACAGCACTTCCGAGGACATGGCCGGGAGCGAGCCCGGATTGGTCGGTGTTCGCCCCGAAAACATACACTCCGGGGTGGTCCTTGACCGCTTGAAACAGCCCCAGCGCGGCAGCATCCGCATTGTGGTGAAACATGTCGGCCCCTGCGCCCATGAGAGCAAGTGCCGCCTCCCGCCCCGCTGCAACGTCATCGAAGCTATTGAGATATACCACTCGGGACCGAATCTTGGGATTTACCGACTTGGCGCCGTTAACCCAGCCTTGATAGGCTGCCTCAATTGGGGGAAGCTGGATTCCGCCTACAAAACCGAGCGTCCCGGTCTTACTCACTCCAGCGGCGACCATGCCGGCCAAATAGCTGGCCTCCTCCAGTCGAAATATGAGGGGCGACACATTGAGTCGGGCTCTTCGGCCCGAGGTCACTACAAATACCGTATTCGGATAGGAAGCGGAGACTCGCTCGGCGAGGTCCTGGAACTCAAACCCGTGGGCAAAGACCAAGGCGTAACCCTGGGCTGCGTAGCTGCGGAGCGCCTCGCTCTGCTCGGCCGGAGAACGAGCCTCGATGTGACTGATCTGGACCCCAAGCGAATCATGGATCTCCTGGAGCCCGGCGTAAGCACCGGAGTTCCAGGCTGCATCAGTCACCGAGCCAGGCGTGACCAACCCCACCCGAAAGCCGCTGGCGTGATCGTTTGAGCACGCCACCAGCACTATGGCGACAGTATAGCGCCATAGCTTTGACATTCCATTTTTGGGCGGGATTGATGCGTGAAATTGCACCCTAGAGGGCGAGGAGGTAAACCTCAAGATTTTACTATCCACACACTTAGGTGAATTATCAACTATTTGTGGGAAGTCCCTACGGCGTGTCCCTCTGTTTTTGAGTCCATTTTCACTTCGCCGCTCACTCTGGCGCCTTCTATTATAGAGATCCGCGGCGTCAGAATATCGCCGGCCACCATGGCGCTGGCTTGGAGCTCCACCCTTTCCCGGGCATGAATGGCACCACTTACCTGACCAGCTATGACGGCTTCCTGGGTATGCAGGTCTCCCTCGATCACTGCCCCTGAGGCTACCAGTACCTGAGACCCCACCCGGACTGTCCCCTTCACGCGGCCCTCGATCCGCACGACCCCATCTGTCTCAAGGTCGCCGATAACTGTCATGTCGCTGGCGATTATCGAAAAGGGTATCTGATCGGTTTTTCGGCGCTTGAGTTCGTTGCCCTGATCGTCTCGCGCGGGGCTGGAGAAGAGGCCCATCAGCGTCCCTCCTTTACCATCGTCAAGGGGTCCAGAGATACCCCGTGCTGCCTGATTTCAAAGTGAAGATGAGGAGCGGTTGAGCGTCCGCTGTTTCCGCTCAGGCCTACGACCTCTCCCGCGGCCACTGTGTCTCCAACTGTCACTATGATGCGCGAGAGATGTCCGTACATCGTTTGGTATTCCTCCGGATGATCCAGCAACACGAAGAGCCCGTATTCCGGATCTTGGCCGGCTTCACGGACCGTGGCCCCGCCCGAAGCCCGGACCAGGTTCCCCACGGCAACTGCTATGTCGATCCCGGGATGCGCCTCGTTTCGCCCGGTAGCCTTCACTTGCCCCCGGGTGATATAGCCCGACTCATCCAGCGGCCAATGCCGAGGAGCGGTGGGACCAGCAGTCGGGACAACGGTCGATGCGAATCGAGCTCTGATCGGCGGCGCAACCGGCAGCTGTGAGGCCTTGGTTACCGGATCTCGAACGATCTCGCCACCCATCATCTGACGTACCTGTGCGTACCGTGACTCAGCACTGTCGAGAGCCTCCGAGAACTCCCGTACCCTGGTATTCTCGGCACGCAGCCTCGCTAACTCGCGCTGCATCCCGGGCACCCGCGCAGCCGCTCCAACGAGGGGGCCATATAGTGCGGCAACCAATACGAGGAGAAACGCAATCAGACCTAGAGCCCACGATCCAAGTCGCAGTCCCCAAATCGGGATTCTGTAGGTGCGAGTTTTCGTTGTACCATCCCGCTGGACTACTATGGTGACTGCACGCGAGCGCTTCCGCTTCTTCATCCCGCGAACGGTTCACCCAGGATCAGCTCCAAAACCCTCGCCAGATCATCGTTTGAGTAGTAACTGATGGTGATGAACCCCCGGCCCTTCCGGCGAGTCGTCACGCGGACATCCGTCCCCAGGCGTTTGCGGAGGGAGTCCTCAATCCGGCGAACATCGGCTGTTTGTGGCGTAGGTCTCGATCGAGGTCGGGATACTGTCGCCTCGCTGTCGCCGTGTAAGGGTGCTTCTGGACGTACTCGAGCCTCCAGCTCTCGAACCGACCAGCCTCCCTCTACGGCCTCCAGGGCCATCCGCACCATTTTTTCCTGATCGGAAATCGTCAGCAGAGCTCGAGCGTGGCCCTCCGTCAACTTGGACTGATGCACCAGTTGTTTGACTTGCTCCGGCAATTTTAGGAGTCGAAGCAGGTTGGCAATGGTCGATCGATCTCGGCCCACCATGCGGGCGATTTCGGCTTGGGGAAGCTGAAACTCCTCGCTGAGGCGTTGGTAGCCGGCCGCCTCATCCATCGCGCTCAGGTTGTCACGCTGCAGATTTTCGATTAGTGCCAAGGTCAGGAGAGTCGGATCGTCGACCTCCTTCACAACGGCTGGGATCTTGGGCCATCCGAGCCGCTGAACCGCTCGCCACCGACGTTCTCCCGCGATGAGCTCGTACTTCCCGTTCCGGGGGCGTACTACCACAGGCTGGAGCAGGCCGGATGCCTCAATGGATGCGGTCAGCTCCACCAGCTCGGCCTCATTCATTTGCGTTCGCGGCTGGAATGGGTTCGGCTGAACGCTTCCGACGGGTAGCTCACGAAGAGCACCCGTGGCTTGCGCTTGCTCTCGGGATACGGATCCGAGCAGCGCTTCCAGTCCACGACCCAGTCTCTTGGTTTCAGTCATGAGTAGTCACCTCGGGCGTTTGGTGCGGTGCCTGCTCTGGCAATTGGTGGACGTGCTCGGCTACCGGCCCTGGCTCAGGCTCGGTGTCCATCTCCGCGGGAGGGCTGGATCCGTTTGGCTGGACCGCTGTAGGAGTTGCAATTCCATTAGTGGCGCCAAGTGGCTCGATAGTGGCTTCTGAGTGTTCAAGGCGGCGCAACAGTTCCTCCGCAACAGCCAAGTAGCTTTTCGCCCCAACCGATTGTGGATCGTAAAGCAGTATTGGCTTCCCAAAACTGGGGGCCTCTGCCAGTCGTACGTTCCTGGGGATTGGGGTGCTAAATACTTTGGCCCCAAAATATTCCTTGGCGTCCTCCGCCACCTGACGACAGAGATTGAGACGAGCGTCGTACATCGTTAAAAGCACGCCGTTTATGGCCAAGCCCGGGTTGAAGTTCTGCTGGACCAACCTGACGGTGTTGAGAAGCTGGGATATACCTTCGAGTCCGTAGTACTCGCATTGAATGGGGATGACGACTCCGTTGACCGCTGTCAGGACGTTCAGTGTTAGGAGGCCAAGCGACGGCGGGCAGTCAACGATGATGTAGTCATAGTCTTCCTGGAGATCATCCAGGGTCTTACGGAGGATGGTCTCTCGCCCTTCACGCTCCACCAACTGGAGCTCCGCCCCCACGAGATCCTGCGTCGCCGGAAGCACTGAAAGAAACGGTAGGGCCGATATGGGGAGGACCGATGCTCCTGGCGGTTGCCCCTCAACCAGGGACTCATAGAGGGACAACTCAACGGTCTCCTTAGCGATACCCACCCCGCTGGTTGCATTACCCTGGGGATCGGCGTCCAAAAGGAGAGTACGCCGCTGAGCGATGGCTAGAGCCGCAGCAAGATTCACAGCGGTCGTGGTCTTACCCACGCCGCCTTTTTGATTCGCAATCGCGATGACCTGAGCCATGTGCGCCGAAGCCTGAGTTTGGGAAAGAACGTGGCTTCCGAACTGTGTGGGCTGGGTACTACGCCGGGGGGACCGCCTCTGCGGTCGCACGAATATAGGAGTTTGTACTTGGAGGGCAATCATCAGAGACACGACAACAACGAGAAGGCACCTACGGCCGTTTCACGTGAAACCCTCCGGCAGATGATCTGAGTTTCACGTGAAACAACCCCCATGGCGCGCTATTTCGGCGACCAGATTTTGAAGATCACTGGGTGACACTCCTGGCACTCTGCTGGCCTGCCCCAAGCTTTGGGGTCGAATGGCTTGGAGTTTCTCTCGTGACTCATGGGACAAGGAGTGCAAACCCGAATAGTCGAGATCTGAAGGGATGGGATACTGCTCCAGCTGCCGAATTCGAGCGATACCAGCCCGGTCCTTGGCAACATATCCAGCATACTTTAGTTCGACGCTTACGCACGCCGTTGTATCGAGGTCGTGGTCCCAGCCTAGCGCCCGCAACAAGTCTTGCAACGAAACCTCGGGGCGTTTAGTGATGTCGGCCAGTTTTGCCGGCTCCGTGAGAGGTGAGGAGTCCATCGCACTCAGGACTGGATTAGCCCGTAGTGGTGAGATCCACGTCTGCTCCAAGCGGTCCAGGAGAGAGTTCTCGCTTTCCAGTCTACGATTTGCGAGCTCGAGCTCGGCCGGACTCAACGTCCCCAGCGCCACCGCATGGGGGAGCATGCGCCGGAGAGCGTTATCCTGACGGAGTAGCAGCCGGTACTCGGCACGCGAAGTAAACAGCCGGTAGGGCTCGTCCACTCCTCGCGTGACAAGATCATCAACCAACACTCCGATGAACCCCGATTCTCGACCCACCACGAGCGGCTCCAGGCTGAGCGCGTATGCCGCGGCGTTGATCCCGGCGACTGCGCCTTGGGCCGCTGCCTCCTCGTACCCTGTGGTTCCGTTCACCTGCCCAGCGAAGAACAAACCATCGATACCCTTTACCTGCAGCGTCGGACTGAGCTGGGTGGGCGGAAAGTAGTCATACTCAATAGCGTAGCCGGGCCTGGTCATTCGCACATTTTCCAGCCCGGGGACGGTGCGGAGGAAGGCCAACTGAATAGCGGGAGGCAACGAAGTGGACAGACCGTTCACATACATCTCGCTCGTGTCCAAGCCCTCCGGCTCAAGAAATACTTGGTGACGAACTACCTCCGGGAACTTCACGATCTTGTCTTCTATGGAGGGGCAGTACCTGGGACCCCTGCTCGCGATCGCACCGCCATAGAGTGCCGACTGATCGAGATGTCGATGCACAATCTCCTTCAGCTCGGGACCAGTATACGTCAGGAAACACGGACGCTGCTCTGGCCTCGGGGCACGCTCGTAGTGAGAAAACCAGAACGGCTCAGGATCCCCAATTTGGCGCTTAGTCTTGGCAAACTCGACGCTCCTGCCGTCGATGCGAGGAGGGGTTCCGGTCTTGAATCTTCTAACCGTAAGTCCAAGAGCAGCAATAGCTTGCGCTAATTCGACAGACGGCTCATCACCCGCCCTCCCTCCCGGGATCGCCTCACCCGTGCCGCGGTGAATACGTCCCCGAAGGAAGGTTCCCGCCGTGACCACAACGCTCTTCGCACCAAAGCGCAGGCCCTCCACTGTCTCGACAGCGTTAATACCTTGGGTGTTCACGCTCAGCTTTGCCACCGTGCCTTGACGAAGATCGAGGAGCGCCTCCCGCTCAAGAAGACTTCGGACTGCTCGGCGGTACAGGGTTCGGTCGCACTGAGCCCGAGGAGACCAGACGGCGGGACCTTTTGATCGGTTGAGCATTCGGAATTGAATGCAGGCTCGGTCGGTGGCTCTTCCCATGACTCCGCCCAGGGCATCGATCTCACGGACCATCGTACCCTTGGCAATGCCGCCAATGGCGGGATTGCAGGACATCTGGCCGATGGTCTCGAGATTCTGGGTGAGAAGGAGGGTGCGCGCCCCGCGGCGCGCGGCTAGTGCGGCGGCCTCGGTTCCTGCGTGGCCGCCCCCGATCACCACCACGTCGTAACGGTCCATTGACTAGCTAGCTCGAGCGAGCCGGCTCCCAATTACCGAGCTGGGTGATACGGGCGACCTTGTCGGCTGGAATAACTACATGGCGGTGTTCGCCGCGGACTCCGAACCTGGAGCTCCGTTTGATGTACTCCTCCTTGGCAGTGGCAGAGTCGACGTCGTGGACTCCAACATCGAGCAGGTGCACTCCCGCACTGTCCTCACGATCATATCGCCCTACGTAGGTCACAGCCCCGGCCGTTTCCACTACGACGGTCATTCCGTGCAAGGCGGAGTGGCCAGGGTGGAATACGTGTCCAGACATTGGCTATACCACCGCGCCGCAGAATTTATCGAACGCGCTGGTCAGATCGGCAGCGATTGCCTGAGGCGAGCGCCCCTCGATTTGATGGCGATGCACAAAATGCACGACTTCTCCATCGCGGAGCAGCGCCATTGACGGGCTGCTGGGCTGATAATCAGCGAAATACTGGCGCGCCCGGGCTACCGCCTCCAGATCCTGGCCGGCGAACACGGTAACGACTTGCTGGGGCACGACAGGATGCTTGAGCGCGAGTGCCAGAGCAGGTCTCGCGTTGCCGGCGGCGCAGCCGCAAACGGAGTTGACGAAGACCAGCATCGAACCGCGTTGATCTCCCAACGCAGCGTCCACCTCAGCGGCACTGGTGAGCTCGCGAGCACCCAGTCGAGTGACCTCGGTCCGCATCGGAGCTACCAGCGCAGGATTATACGGCATAGACTATCCCTTATGTTATTCGGTTGATACGACAGCCTCAGGCCGATCCAATGCGGCTCGGAGCGTGTGCCATGGCAGGCTGGCGCACTTCACCCGAACCGGATACTCGGCCACACCCGCGAACGCCGCCAGCTTTCCCAGCGACGGCACCTGATCTGAAGGAAGAGTTCCGGTGACCAGCCGCCGGAACTGCTCAAACAAATCCTCTGCCTCGACCTTGCGCTTGCCTTTGACGGCCACCGTCATGAGAGAGGCCGATGCTCTCGAGATCGCGCAGCCCGAGCCTTGAAACGACGCGTCCTCGATCAGATCACCTTTCATTTGCAGCCAAACCGTGAGTCTATCGCCACAGAGCGGATTATGGCCTTCCGCTTTCCGATTGGCGGTGTCGATCTCACGATAATTTCGCGGTGCCCGGTTGTGATCCAGGATCAGATCCTGATACAGGGTGGCAAGGGTCCCCATCAGGCGAACATCCTCGAAACGTTTTTCAGAGCTCCGGCAAGAGCATCGACCTCGGACTTGGTGTTGTACAAGGCGAAGGAGGCCCGCGCCGTGGCCGCAACACCGAAGTGACGCATCACTGGCTGGGCGCAGTGGTGCCCCGCCCTGATGGCGATTCCTTCGGCGTCGAGAATGGTTCCGATATCATGAGGGTGAACGCCATCGAGCACGAACGACAGCACGCCCGCCTTGTCTGGGGCGGTGCCGATAATCCGGCAGCCCGCAATGTCGCTCAGCAGATGGGTGGCGTACTGAAGCAGCTCCTGCTCCCAGCCGGCGATAGACCCACGCCCCACAGCATTCACGTAATCGATGGCGGCACCGAGCCCCATTGCCTGAGCAATCATGGGCGTGCCGGCCTCGAACTTGGCCGGGAGAGGAGCCCAGGTAGACCGCTCGATCGTTACTGTTTCGATCATGCCGCCCCCGCCTTGGTACGGCGGCATCAGGTCGAGTAGCGCCTGGCGGCCATACAACACGCCAATACCGGTTGGCCCATACAGCTTGTGCCCGGAAAAGGCCAGGAAGTCACACCCCAGATCCTGAACGTCGACGGGCAGATGGGGAACCGATTGCGCCGCGTCTATCAGGACGGGGATGTTTCGCTCGCGAGTCCAGCGCGTAATCTCTCTGACCGGATTGATGATACCCAGCGCGTTGGAGAGATGGACCAGCGCGACAAACCGGGTACGGTCATTCAGCAGTCGCGAGAACTGATCCAGATCGAGCTCACCTGTCTCGGTGAGGGGAGCAGCGCGGAGCACGGCACCGGTTTGCTCACAGACCAGTTGCCATGGCACGATGTTCGAGTGGTGCTCCATCCCGGTGATGAGCACCTCGTCACCGGCGCGAAAAAAACGCCTGCCATAACTCTGGGCGACAAGGTTGATCGCATCAGTGGTCCCCCGGGTGAAGATGACTTCGTGCGGGGCCGGGGCATTGATAAACTCGGCGACTTTGACCCGTACCGCGTCGAAGGCGGTGCTGGCCTGGCCGCTCAAATAGTGCACACCTCGGTGGACGTTGGCGTTTTCCCGGCGGTAAAACCGGAGAACTGCTTCGATGACTGCCTGAGGCTTCTGTGCGGTGGCCGCATTGTCGAGGTAGACCAGCGGTTTCCCATGTATCTGCTCTTGCAGAATGGGAAAATCCTGCCGGACCCTGTCGACGTCGAACGGTTGGCGTGCTGTCAGGTTCAGGTCCGCGCCTCCGACCACGGGCTCGACAACAATGCCGCCACTCACCGGGCCTCCAGGCGCTCGCGCAGCAGCCGCTCGAGCTCGTTCCGCACCGGCTCCAAGCTGACCTCGGCAATTACCTCAGCTGCAAACGCGTAAGTCAGGAGCCGCTGTGCCTCCGCTGCAGGAATTCCCCTGCTCCGCGAATAAAACAGGGCGATGTCGTCCAATTGTCCTACGGTGGCGCCGTGAGTGCACTTGACGTCGTCCGCGAAAATCTCCAGCTGCGGCTTGGTGTCGACTCTGGCTCCACTACTCAAAAGCAGATTCCGATTGGTCTGCTTCGCGTCGGTCTTCTGAGCCTCGGGCTTTACGAACACCTTGCCATTGAACACGCCCCGGGATCGTCCATCTAGCACACCTTTATAGACTTCCCAGCTCCGACAATTGGGGTGGTCGTGATATATGGCGGTATGGTTGTCCACCAACTGCTCGCCGCGGGTGAGATAAAGCCCGTATAGCAGCGTCTCGACGTTCTCGTCATTGAGACGAGCATGCAGATTGTGCCGAGCAATGGCACCGCCCATGGCCATCGTAAACGAGCGGTAGTGGCTATCTCTCTGCTGGTCTACATGGGTCAGGCCGATATGGTAGGCTTGCTCGCCTTCGCGCTGAATCCGGGTGTGTTCCAGCCAGGCGTTTTCACCCAGCGACACTTCGGTGACCGGGTTGGTCCAGTAGGAGCTATCAGGACTCAAGGTGACATAGCTCTCCACCACAGCGGCTCGGGCTCCCCGTTCGACCACAATGAGATTTCTGGGATGAACCACGCTGCCGGCTGCGTCCGGCGTTGTTACGAACAGCAGGTGAAGGGGACGCAGGAGCTCGGTGCCTGCGGCGACATGAACAACTCCCCCGTCCCTCATCATGGCCGTGTTCAGGGCAGCGAAAGGACTGGCTTCGATTGGAGCGTGGCGCCCCAAGTGTGATTGCAGAACCGTTTCATCTGCTCGAAGCGCTTCTGCCAGACTAATGACCCGCACTCCGGGAATGGTGAAACCTCTACTCAGCTCTTCGCGGTAGGAGCCGTTCACGAAGACGAGGGTGTTCCAGTCCGGATGGCCGAACTCGAATTGCTTCAGCTCGTCCTGGGTGATTGCAGCTGCTGGAGGCGCCGGCCGCCATGAAGCCTTGGCAATGGGTCCGACCGGCGTGAAGCGCCACTCCTCGTCCCGGGAAGTGGGAAATCCCGTGGCACGAAAGCGCTCCCGGGCCGCGCGGCAGACCGGCTCGAGCCAATCGGGCAGCTCCGCGGTTGCGCCGGCGTTCTGCATCTCAATCTCCTGCAAGGTGGCGGGACTCACGACGCCAGCACCTCGTCCTCGAGCCACTCGTATCCTCGCTCCTCCAGCTCCAATGCCAGCTCCTTGCCTCCGGATTTGGCGATGCGTCCGGCCGAGAGCACATGGACGTGGTCAGGAACGATGTAATTCAGAAGCCGCTGATAATGGGTGACAAGGACGGTTGCGTTATCAGGACGGCGCAGGGCGTTTACCCCGCCGGCGACGATCCGCAAGGCATCGATATCGAGTCCCGAGTCGGTCTCATCTAGAACCGCGAGCCGGGGCTGCAGGACCGCCATTTGCAGAATCTCGTTACGCTTCTTTTCTCCGCCCGAAAATCCGGAGTTCACCGCCCGGCTCATGATCTCAGGACCCCATTCAACGATCTTGAGCTTCTCCTCCAGCAGGTCGAGAAAGTCCATGGAGTCCACCTCCTCCAGCCCGCGCGCCTTCTGGATCTCGTTGTACGCGGCTCGAAGAAAGTAGGCGTTGCTGACCCCAGGGATCTCTACTGGATATTGGAAGGCCAGGAAGACTCCGGCCTGGGCGCGCTCCTCCGGCTCCATGTCCAACAGGTCTTTCCCCTGATAGAGAATTTCCCCCGCAGTGACCTGGTAGGCGGGATGGCCTGCAATGACTTGGGCCAGTGTGCTCTTTCCAGATCCATTCGGACCCATGACCGCGTGAACCTCGCCCGGATACACAGTCAGATCTATGCCCCGGAGGATCTCCTTGTCTCCCGCACTGGCACGAAGACCTTTCACCGCAAGCAGTGGTGTCGTCATCTAGCCCACACTTCCTTCCAGACTGACTCCCAGGAGTTTCTGCGCCTCGACTGCGAACTCCATGGGCAGCTCCTTGAAGACCTCTTTGCAGAATCCGTTGACGATCATCGAGATGGCATTTTCGGTGTTGAGTCCCCGCTGCTTCAGATAGAAGATCTGATCCTCGCCGATCTTTGAGGTAGATGCCTCGTGCTCGACGGCAGCGGTGGGGTTCTGGACCTCGATATACGGGAAGGTATGCGCCCCGCAGCGATTCCCGATGAGCATCGAATCGCACTGGGTGTAGTTGCGGGCACCGGCTGCCTTGGGCAGGACCTTGACCAGGCCCCGATAACTGTTTTGCCCCTGGCCCGCGGAGATGCCCTTCGATACGATCGTGCTCCGCGTGTTCTTGCCCATGTGGATCATCTTGGTCCCGGTGTCGGCCTGTTGCATGCCGTTCACCACCGCGACCGAGTAGAACTCGCCAACGGAGTTGTCGCCCTGGAGAATTACGCTGGGATACTTCCAGGTGATGGCCGATCCGGTTTCCACTTGGGTCCAGGAAATTTTGGAATTGGCCCCGGCACACTTTCCGCGCTTGGTCACGAAGTTGTAGATCCCTCCGCGGCCTTCCGCGTCGCCAGCATACCAGTTCTGCACGGTGGAGTATTTGATGGTGGCACCCTCGAGGGCCACCAGCTCCACGACCGCCGCGTGCAGCTGGTTCTCGTCCCGGCGCGGGGCGGTGCACCCCTCGAGGTAACTGACCGACGCGCCCTCCTCCGCAATGATGAGCGTGCGCTCGAACTGCCCCGTTTCCGCCGCATTGATTCGGAAATAGGTGGACAGCTCCATGGGGCATCGGACGCCGCGAGGAACAAAGACGAAGGATCCGTCGCTGAACACCGCCGCGTTGAGCGCGGCGAAAAAATTGTCGCTGGCGGGCACCACCGAGCCGAGGTATTGCCGAACCAGCTCAGGATGCTCCCGAACCGCCTCACCAAAGGAGCAGAAGATGACCCCTGCTTCGGCGAGCTTGGCTTTATAGGTGGTCCCAACGGAGACGCTGTCGAAGATGGCATCGACCGCAACGCCCGCCATCAGCTTCTGCTCCGAGAGGGGGATGCCCAGCTTCTGATAGGTCTCCAGCAGTTTGGGATCGACCTCATCCAGGCTTCCCAGCGGCTTCTTGGTTCTGGGTGCTGCATAGTAGCGAAGGCTCTGGTAGTCCACCGGGTTGTATCTGATGTTGGGCCAGCTATGTGGCTCAGCCATCTTCGACCAACCCCGGAGCGCCTTCAACCGCCAGTCGAGAAGCCATTCGGGCTCGCCCTTCTTGGCGGAAATCAGTCGGATGATGTCTTCATTCAGGCCGCGAGGAGCGACATCGGATTCGATATCGGTAACGAATCCGTACTTGTACTCTCGGTTGACCAGTGCCTCGACCGGCGAGCTCATGCGTTGCCCTCCACGGGTGCTTCAGACCCTGCAGGGCGCACCCGGTACTCGCAGGCCGTGCATCCGTTCAGTATGTGTCGCTTGCGTTGGACATCGGCATTCAGGACCGTGCTCAGAAACCTTGCCTCGGCATCGCAAATTTCGGGGAACTGCTCTGCAACCTCCCGGATGGCGCAGTTGTGCTCGGTCAAGGTCTCCGGAGCAGCTTCGGCCATATAACCCTCGATGGACAACAAACTGGCCATCTTCTTCAACCGCTGATCTGGAGAGGAATCGGTAAGATCAGGCTGAACCCGCTCCGCGAGATTCTTGAAATGCGCGTCGAGCAGGGCAACCGCCTGCTCCCGCCCCTGGGTTCGAACCAGCTGCTGCAGCAGCCCGAGCAGCAGTGTTTCGTAGCGTCGAGGGAACAGCGCGAGGCCGGCTTCGGCCAAGCGGTAGGCAAAGACCGGCGCGCCTACGCCGCGTCGCTCGATTTGGTACTCCACCAGGCCATGCTGCTCCAGATCTCTGAGATGGTGCCGTACAGCGTTGAGGGATACACCCAGCCTGGAGGCAAGCTCTTTGGTGGTCAGCGACTGTGATCTCTTCAGCTGAAGCAGGATGGACCCACGAACTCCCCCCTGACCCGAGGGCAAGACCGTGGGTTCCTCATGAGGAGAAGCAGACATGTCGCAATCATAAGTAAAACAGTCGGGATTGTCAATTCACACTAAGAATTTGCGCTAATTTGTAGTTTATTGAAGCACAAGAAGTTAACCTGTGCCGGGTAGCGACCGGCTCTTGCAATGGTCGGCCATGCGAAACAGTCGTTTGGAGTGCTACTACTAAGTCAGTCTGGCTCCTCCGGCGCCGGGGCCGCATATTCTGTAGAGTGAAGTCTTGGTCCCACCTCCCATTTTTGCGCTTCAGCCATGACGATTCACCGCATCCGTCTTCTGGGCGATCCGGTCCTGCGCACCCGATGTGAGACTATCTCCCGACCCCGCTCCACAGCTGTCCGGGTCATCATGGACGACATGCGGGAAACTCTCAGGGACTGGCAGTCGCGCTTCGCGGGAGGCCGTGGTATAGCGGCGCCCCAAATTGGCGCGCCGGTCCGGATGGTATACGTCGACATGGGTGAGCCCTGGCCTCTGATCAACCCCGAGATCGTGGACATCGGACACGAAGATTTTGATGTCTGGGACGACTGCTTCTCCTTTCCAAACCTGCTGGTTCGGGTATCGCGGGCCTATCGAATCAGAGTCCGCTATCAGGACCTTAAGGGAGAATGGACAGAGGTGGAGCTGGAAGGAGACCGGGCGGAGCTACTCCAGCATGAGATTGACCACTTGGATGGCGTGCTTGCCGTAGACCGGGCCCAAGGGCTGGATCCTTTCTGCCTCCGGGAGGAGTGGCACCGGCAACATGGGATCCGAGGCCGCTACGGCCCACCGGAGCCGAGATCGGCCAGCTATGCCGCCCAGCTGGAAGGCTGACTAAATCGGCCTGGCTTCAGAACCATCTGCCAATCCGGACAAAATAGGTTCCTCGGCCTTCGTTCACGGCACCATACTCGAACCGAACTGGACCTACCGGTGTCTCCGCCCCAAGGCCGATCCGGGCGCCGGCCACCCAACCGCTGTCGCTGATAAGCGGCCCGCCCAGCGCAGATCGCCCTAGGCCTACCTCCATCCGGCCCACCAGCGGCCCCCGGATCGGATAGGTCATCAGTAGGTCGAGCATCAGTTCCCGATCGCCTCTGCGCTCCCCGATATGAAGTCCGGGGAATCCGTCGTTCCCTCCCAAAGGGAAGCCCAGTTGGATGGGCAACTGATCTCCCCAGCCGACTCGAAGCTGGGGCCGGAGGCGTACCGGTCCGACCCTGCCGTGAACCTCACCCAAGACGTGCACTCGCTGGTATTCCCCGGCCCACAGGAGAGATCCCCGAGCCAGCTGTAGCCCGGTTCGATCCTCTTTTGAGAATCGCACTGACGCACCCACCGTGCTGCGATCCTGGTCCGGCTCATGCCAGGCATGTCCTACCAACCCCAGATCGGCTGACCACCCGTGGCCAAAGTCGCGTTCCACTCCGGCAAACCCCACGGCTTCCCGAGTCTTGACCGGTTCCAGCTCGTCTCCCTCCGGCGTGAACTGACGCACCGATTCCGTAGCAAGCTGGGCCGTAATCGTCGGGCGCATCAGATGGCGGCCGAGCTGGTAATTGCGCCGTAACCCGAGACTCCACCCTTTGTGAAACTCGCCCAGAAACAGTGTCGTGCTTGCCTCCAGGGCAAGATCAAAAGCTCGACGATCAACCGCGGCGAGCCACATCTGCCCGCCAAGCTCATTGTCGTAGGCCAGGCCGAGACCGGCCAACCGGCGAGGGCCCCGGCGGACAGAGATGTGGAACGAGACGGAGTCGCCGGATCCTTGGGGGGAGAGCCATACCGCCTGATAGGCGTCGACCTGCGCGAGATGCCGCACACGGCCTTTGAGCAGTGACAGGTCGAGCGAATCATCGATGCCAAGGCCAAGGAGCCTCTCGAGGGCAAGCCGCTCGGAATGATTCCGGCTTTCGATCGAGTAGCTGCTGACCAGTCGGGGCAGCGGGCGAGCGGCCTCCGGTGGGCCTCGAGAGAGGCAGCGATTTCGGGCGAGGGTAGATTCCGCGGCTGTGCTGCCCCGCTGAATCAATGCGGCGACGTTGTCAGCGGAGAAGTTCAGGCTGGTGAACCCCTCCACGGCAGGGCGGACCAACACATCGCCAGGCCGAAGGGTGTCCCGGGCCTGTTGAAACAGAAATCCGAGCAGGCGGTCAGCCAGCACGATCGGTGAATAGAGATCAAGGGAATCAGCCAAACGCTCGGTGGCATCGGACACGATGATGCGTTGGGCTCCGACCTCTCGGGCCACCGTGATCGGTATGTTTGCCGCCAGCCCACCGTCCGTAAGCACCCGACCGTCCAGGGACTCGGGTGTAAAGATGAGCGGAATGGCAAAGCTCGCCCTGACCGCCCGCGCCAAGTCACCCGAGCTCAGGACCACCACCGATCGGTTGCGGAGATCGGTGGCAACCGCACGGAAGGGGATGGGAAGTGAATCAAAGTTGCCCCGAGCCAGCAGATTGCCTCGCAGCATGGCACCGTTGAGCAGGGCGTTCACTTCGTTTTCAGCTACGGAGGCGCTCTGCAGGTTGAGGCCCCTCTCACCCTGCTCCCACAGGAGCAGCGGCTGCACCGGACCCCAGGACCGAGGGCCACGCGGTTGATAGGTGCGGAAGAGATCGGAGATCGGTAGCGAGCGCGCCAACGAGTCGATCTCCCGGCCGGTGTAACCGCTGGCATACATCGCGCCGATGATCGCCCCCATGCTGCTGCCCACGACCAGGTCGGGGCGGATTCCCAGGCTGTCGAGGATCCGCAAGACCCCGATGTGCGCCAGACCCTTGGCTCCCCCGCCGGAGAGCACGAGTGCCGTTGGCGGCGAAGGACACGACTGCGCGCGGGCCGGCCCGGCGAGAACACAGAGGGCACAAAGGAAAATCAGCGCGAGCATTCATCAGCAAAGTAAAGACCTCTGCGCCCCTTGCGCCGCCAAACCAGCTTTCGTATAACTTGGCGATGCCGTGGCCGCACGGCGTCCTTACAGGGGAGCCGCAGCATGACTTACGTGATTGTCGAGACCTGCATAGGGGTGAAGGATCGGGCCTGCGTAGATGTATGCCCGGTAGACTGCATCTATGAGGGTGAAGATCAGCTCTACATTCATCCAGATGAGTGCATCGACTGCGGTGCCTGCGAGCCGGAGTGCCCGGTAACCGCGATCTTCCCTGAGGAGGACGTTCCGCCCCAGTCCACTTCATATATCGAAAAGAACAAGGAAGTCTTCAACAGCGACACACCACCGGGCAGACCCCAGCGATAGCCGCTGGTTCTCCGCTGAAAAGAAAGGAGCCCCGGGATCGTACTGCTTGGCCGCGATCCCGGAGCCTGGGTAGGGAAGGACATCAACGTCAACGACGGCTGATAGCTAATGCCGCCGCCATAGGTTTAGACGCCCAAGCCCCCCGAAAGGTTTCACCCCAACTCCCCGACAAATTGTGCCAGCCGTCTCGAGACCTCATCCGGGCGCTCCAGTGGCGACAGATGGCCGGCTCCGCGAATGACGGCGATTTGAGCGCCCGGAATGGCCCGGGCCATGGCTTCGGCTTGTTCCGGAGGAGTGACGGTATCCGCCTCTCCTACCACGACCAGGGTGGGAATGTCGCCCAGTGTAGGGAGCAGAGACTCACTGTCCGGCCTGTCCCGCATAGCCGCCAGCGCACCGATGATGCCGGCGACGGGCGTGCGAAGAATCATCTGGCGAACGCGCTCTACGATGTCGGGCTGTTCAGCCAGTGTCGAGGGTGCGAGCAGTTTGGGCAACATCGTTTCCGCGATAGCTGCGGGGCCGCCATCGCGAGCGCTGGCGGCGGAGGTGTCGCGCGCCCGGCGAGCCTCGGCGTTATCCGCTCCCGCCCGGGTATCCACGAGCACCAACCCTCGAACCCGCGAGCGCCAGTGCCGGAGGAACTCGAAGGCAATGTACCCGCCCATCGATAACCCGCAGAGCACCACGTCCTCGATGCCCAGCGCGTCGAGAAGACCAGCCAGATCCGCGGCGTAGATGTTCATGCTATACCCGAGGTCCGGAGCGTCGGATTGCCCCATGCCCCGGAGGTCGGGGGCAATGCGACGGCAGCCTCTGAGGGAGTCGATCTGTGCTCGCCACATCGTTCGGTCGAGCGGAAATCCATGCACGAAGAGCACAGCGGGGCCGTCACCGTGGACTTCCACTGCCAGGTTGACGCCGTGCACCATCAGACGCTGAGCGCTATCGCTGGCGTCACGGGGAGCGTGCATGTAGCTGGTGAACTCGGGAGGCACCGGGATCGGCCTGCCCTCTCGATCGATGCAGACGAAGACGAACTCCGCGCTGGCAATGAGGGTTTCATCTCGGACCCGCCGGGCGGTCTGCCGCATGGTGAAGCTGGTGCGGCCGTGATGGGTCAGTGCCTGCTGGAAGCGCAAAACGTCCCCGGGGAACGCAGCGGCGCGGTAATCTATGACGGTCTTCCGCAGCGCCGGCCAAGCCGCCGGCTCGGGTGAACACATCCATCCCCGGCCCCCGATGGAGCATTTCCCAGCGGGCCCGCTCGAACAGGCTTAGAAAAGAGGCCTGATTCAGATGCCCGAAGGCATCGCATTCGTCGGGATAGACGACCAGGTCGATCTCGGGTAGTGGCACCTGTCAAAGATGGGACGGCGGAGAGGGACGGGAAAGGCGGGAGCCGGTCAGCACATGATATCTTAGATGACCTGCGATGGTCTTGGTTCAGGGATTTTGTTTCTTGTCTCCGACACTTGACGCATACTATGAAGCCACCCACCGACTACATCCGCCACGCCGCCCGGCTCGCGCGCAAGCTCCAGATGGACAGCGCCATGGGGGGCACCCCCCAGCCCGACGCGGAGTTCTACAAGGCACTCTCCAAGGCGTTTGATGAGATTGCCGCAGGCCTCGAAATGGTAGGTCGCCCAGATTGAGCGCGGTTGCGCCGGGTTGAGCCCGCAGCCACCTTTCGGCGTGAACGTCCAGACCGATCCTCAATCTCACGCGCAGCAAGTCCGGTTGATCCAGAGCCAGGCCGAGCTGGATCGGCTGTTGCAGCAACTCAGCCAGGAGCCTCTTCTGGCTGTGGATACCGAAGCCGCGAGCTTTCATCGCTTCCGCGACCGGGTCTATCTCCTCCAGCTTTCATCCCGCCATGAGACGGCCATAGTCGATCCTCTGGCGGTATCCAACCTGGATTCGTTCGGTGCGGTTCTGGCCGATCCTGCCATCGAGATCGTTTTTCACGACGCCGATTACGACCTCAGGCTGCTGAGCCAGGAGTACGGGTTTCGCGCCACCAATTTGTTTGATACCCGCATCGCCGCGCAGTTGCTGAACGAGCCTGGGGTAGGACTCGCAGCATTGCTGGAGAAGTATCTCGGTGTGCGGCTGGACAAGCGGTACCAGCGAGCCGACTGGTCCGCTCGGCCCCTTACCCGCGAAATGCTGGATTATGCGGCGTCGGATACCCGGCATCTTCCGGTGCTGCGAGACATCCTCCGATCCCAGCTCAGTGAGCGAGGCCGGCTCGAGTGGGCCGAGGAGGAGTTTGCTTTACTGAGTAGCAACCCCCGGACCGTGGCGGAGCCTGATGAGCCAGGCTACCTCCGGCTCAAAGGAGCCAAAGCACTCAAAGCGAGGGGGTTGGCGGTTTTGCGCGAGCTGCACCAGTGGCGGGAGAACGAGGCACGGCAGAACGACCGGGCGGCCTTTCGGATTCTGAACAATGAGCCGATGCTGCTGATGGCAAAGTCACCCCCGCATGATCTGAATGAGCTGAAGGCGATCAGAGGGGTTGGGGCGGAGCAGGCGGAACGCCGGGGGCGGGAGATCTTGGCGGCGGTTCAGAGAGGCCTCAGTCTTCCTGATGCGGAACTGCCTCGACTAGAGCGGCCGCGGCGTCCAGCCCCGGATGCCGCATTCGAGGCACGGATCGAGCGTTTGAAGAACGCCCGGAACACGCTTGCGGCGAGTTACGACTTGCCACCAGGGATCCTGTGTCCTAACGGGACGCTGGAGGCGGTCGCCCGGCTCAATCCCACCACTCTCGAGCAAATGTCGAAAATCGGGGAGCTCGGCGCTGGCAGCTGAAAGAATTGGGGAGCAGTCTGCTTACGGCTCTGAAGCAGCCGGCGGCTTAGGCGGGGGAAGATCGGGAAAGGCTAGATCAAAACCCGAGGAAAGTTCGGACCCGCGGGTCCATCTTTTCCGGCGTCCAGTAGGGCTCCCAGACCAGTTGCACATCGACCGACCGAACCCCCTCCATGTCTCCCACGACGCGCTTTACGTCAGCGATGATTTCCGCGCCGGCAGGGCAGCCGGGTGAGGTGAGGGTCATTTCGATCCGTACATCGCCCGACTCATCGATTTCCACGTCATACACCAGACCGATGTCGATGATGTTGAGGTTGAGCTCCGGATCCTTGACTGCCCGGATGGCCTTTCGGATGGCTTCGACGGTCGGCATAGGGGAAAGATAACCGCGAGGTTCAGCACTGCGCGATGAGCTCCTGCTGGCACCCGTGAGGAACCAGGCGGATAGCGGCATCCGACAATTCCACCCGAACGCTGCGTAATCGGTGCATCGAGTCATGCACCTTCGGGTCGAAAGTCCGGTTGGTCAGGAAGACCAGAAACAGGTCCCGGGCAGGATCGATCCAGAGCTCGGTCCCAGTAAAGCCGGTATGCCCATAGGCGGCGTCGCTGATCAACGTTCCGTATAGACTGGGCTCGTCGAGGCTCTGCTCCGGGGTGTCCCATCCCAGCAAGCGCGGACCGGTGTTTGGGCCCCGCGTCAGGAACCGCCGAACGGTGGCGGCGCTCACCCACTGTCCTTTTGGGCCGCTCCCCCAGCGCAGCCACACCTGGGCATATCGGGCCAGGTCTAGACCGGTCGAGAAAATTCCCGCGTGGCCTGCGGCGCCTCCGAGGATTGCTGCATTCGGATCGTTGACCTGACCTTGCACCGGTTGACCCCGCCACACCGCGCTCGGCATGGTGCGGCGTCTGAGCACCGCCGACGGGTGGTAGGTCGTCTGCTGCAGGTCCAGAGGCTCGAACACCTCCCGGCTCACGAAGCGATCCAGGGACATACCGGACACCGCCTCCACCAAAAGCCCCAGGAAAATCGCGTTGAGATCGCTGTAGACCGGGAGATCGCCGGGTCGACGGACGGGCCGTTCAGTGTACAAAAGATCGATCGCTTGCGCGCGAGAACGCGCTTGCTTGAAGAGGGGGGCATAGCTCCGGAGTCCACTGGTGTGGTCCAGGAGCATCCGCACGGTTACCTGATCCTTTAAGCCTCCAGCGAAACGAGGAAGGTACCGGCCCACCGGAGCATCGAGATTGACATGACCCGCGTCAACCAGCCGCATGACAGCACTGGCGGTGCCCATCACCTTGGAAATCGACGCGATGTCCCAGAGGGTGGAGTCCGGAGACGGGACTGGCGTCTTGGGGCTCCAAGTGAAGTGCCCATATCCACGAGCGTAGATGATCGAGTCGCTCCGCCCGATGACCACGACGGCGCCGGGGTAGACACCAGCCTGGATGCCTTGTTTCGCGGCCTGGTCGATCTCGGTGAATGACTGGGCCTGGATCGATTCTGCCATCGTCGAAACCAGGACCGAAGCCAGCATGGCGACGCTACGCCTCACGGAGACCCCCCGCTGTCGCGCACCGGACCGGGCGGAAGTTGATAGAGCACCTGCACCGTGCGGCGGTCTCTATCGGACAAATTCCCGGTTTGGGTGGCGGGAAACATCACGTCATTGGTGTCAGGAGAATGCGGGAGTCCAATGGCATGACCGACCTCATGCACCGCAACGGTGAGGAGGGCCGGATCGGGCAGGGGAATTCCGGTGTTGGTACGCAGAGCAAGCAGGATGGCAGCCTTCCGAACCCGGCCGGCCTGGTCCCAGGTCAGATCCGTTTGGCCGGCGCGATCGAAGTCGAAGTGATCGATCCAGTGAACCAGGATATCGGCAGCGATCGTATCTGCCGTGGGAGCAAACAGAACCCCGGCTCCCGCACCCTCCCACTTGTCCATGGCCTCACGGACGTACCCTGCCATGCGCGGCTGATATCCGGCAGGCCCACCCTCGACCATGGCGACCCTGAGTGGAGTGCCGCTCCGATCGGGCCAGCGCCGAACCACCGAGTCGGTGCTGCTGATCAGAGAGTCAAGGTAGGTCAGACCGGCCGAGCGACTGAGCTGCTGCCGGGCGGCCAACCTTGCCAGCCGATCTATCGTTGGGGTGCTGGGCGCGACTGCTGGAGCCGGAATGGCCGAGGTGGCACCAGTGGAGCTTTCGGAGTCGGAGGTCGGACGAAGCGTCACCGTGGCAGACCGGGTATCGCTCGGCCCCTGTACTGCGGTCTGCTGCCGGTTAGCCAGGGCGTGCGACAGCCGGTCCGCCACAACCATGGCAAACAGCCCGAGTGTGATCAGGGGCAGGAGCGCACGCCTCATACGCCTCCAGAACGGGAGCCGGCGGGACTACAAGGCCCATGATGAGAAGGGGTAACCCCTTCGGATCGGTCCGGCGGTTCTACTGTTGGTCCAACGATGTGTGGTTAAGAAAAGCGTTGATGCAAGTTCCGAGCGCACCGGCTACCGCTTTGCCTCCAGCCAGTTGGGCCCGACTCCGATGTCCACCACCAGCGGAACTTGGAGCTGTACCACGTTTTCCATATGCTCCCGAACCAGTTGAGTCATAGCCTCCACTTCGTCCGGGGGCACCTCGAATACCAGTTCGTCATGTACCTGCAACAACATGCGCCCCGCCAGTCCTTGTTCCCGGATGGCATGGTGGATCCCCACCATGGCGAGCTTGATCAGGTCAGCAGCCGACCCCTGGAGAGGAGAGTTCTGGGCGTTGCGCTCACCGTACGAGCGCAGGCTGAAGTTTCGTTCCTTGATTTCCGGAATGTACCGGCGACGCTTGAAGAGCGTTTCCACATAACCCTGCTGCCGGGCAAGCTCGATCTGGCGGTCCAGGAATGAGCGGACTCCGGAGAAGCGCTCGAAGTACCGAGCGATGAATCCTCGGGCATCGTCCAACGATATCCCGAGCTGGCGGCTCAAGGCGAAGGCACCCTGGCCATAGATAGTAGCAAAGTTGATGGTCTTGGCCCGAGCTCGCATGTCCCCGGTGACCTGGTCGGGCTGGACGTTGAATATCAGGGCAGCCGTCTGGCGGTGAATGTCGCCTCCCTGGCGAAAGGCCTCGATGAACGCGGTATCGCCGGAGAGGTGGGCCATGATGCGAAGCTCGATCTGCGAGTAGTCTGCCACCAGGAAGACCCAGCCCTCACGGGGGACAAAGCCCGCCCGTATGGCCTCCCCCCGCGGGGTGCGCACCGGAATGTTCTGCAGATTAGGCTCCGCCGAGCTCAGCCGGCCGGTCGCGGCGCCGGCCTGATTGAAGCTGGTGTGGATCCGCCCGGTGTTCCGATTGATTCGGGTGGGCAGGGTATCGATGTACGTGTTCTTCAGCTTCTGAAGCTCGCGATACTCCAGAATGAGCCGGGGAAGCTCGTGCCCCATGGCCGCAAGCTGCTCCAGAACGTCGGCATCAGTCGACGGCCCGGTCTTGGTTTTCTTCAGGACCGGCAGCTGCAGACGCTCGAACAGTACGCTGGCCAACTGGCGCGGTGAGTTCAGGTTGACCTCGGTTCCCGCGGCCAGGGCGATCTCCTGTTCCAGCCGGCGCAAGTCCCCGCCAAGCTCCTCACCCAGCTTTCGGAACAGCGTCAGGTCGATCGTAATCCCGGCCCATTCCACATCAACCAGCACCTCGAGCAGTGGCATCTCGATCGTCTGCAGCAACGGCTCCAGGGCGGTCTCCCGCAGCATCGGCTCGAAGAAGCGATGGAGCGATAGCACGGTGGCACTGTCGGTACCGCAGTAGCTGGCGGCCTGGGGAACCGCCACCTCCGCAAAGGGAATTTCGGATTTTCCCTTGCCCGTAAGATCCGGATAGGTCTGCAGAGTTCGGCCCAGGTGCTCGAGGCAGAGCGTATCGATGGTGTGGGAACGGCGACCGGGATCGAGCACGAAGCTCGCCAGCATCGAGTCGTACACCACGCCCTTCAGCTCCACGCCTGCCGCCCGCAGCACCTGCCAGTCGTACTTGATATCGTGACCTGCTTTGGGCACCGATGGGTCGGTCAGCAGGGCGAACAAGGGAGCAGCCGCAAAATCCGTCAACGGTGGAAGATTTCGGACCGAATCCGGTGCAGCGAGCTCACCCCCGGCCGCCCGATGGCCAAAGGGGAGATACCAGACCTCCTCCGGGCTCGCGGCCAGAGAAAGGCCCACGATCTCGGCATCGTGGGGCTCCCGGCCGCCGGCTTCAACATCGATTCCCACGAGAGGCGCGCTTCGCAGACGCTCGACCAGTCCAGGTAAATCGTCGGGATTGTCCAGGATGCTGACGGTTGGCGCTGAGGGGCTGGAAAGATCCGACAGACTGAGCCACGAATCGGCCGAGAAATCGACCTCACCGGCCTTCCCGTTCTCGGCTTCGGCTGTGTCACCGATGCCTGCTTCCTGCGGCGCGGTGGCGTCAGTCAACCGCCGAACCAGGGTGTAAAACTCGAGCTCGGTAAGCAAGCGAATGACGGCATCGCGATCCGGCTCACGCAGTACGAGATCGCCCACATCCAGCTCGACGGGAACGTCGCGCTTGATCGTTACCAGCTCCCGGGAGAGCCGAGCGTTCTCCGCCTGGCTCAGGAGCGCCTCCCGGGGTCGCTTGGCAGAGACTTCACCTGCCCGGGCCAGCATAGTCTCCAGATCACCGAACTCCTCCAGGAGCTTCTGGGCGCCCTTCTCGCCGATTCCTTTCACCCCAGGGATGTTGTCCGACGAATCGCCCACCAGGGCCAGGAAGTCCACCACCTGGCGGGGCGGTACACCCAGTCGGTCAATGGCATTGGATTCATCTACCCAGACTTCGTCCACCGCCGCGGGCCCGCCCCGGCCGGGATTCAGCAGGGCAATCCCGGGCCCGACCAGCTGATAGAAATCCTTGTCTCCAGAAACGATGACGGCCTGCATCCCCCGCTCCGAGGCGGTCTGGGCCAGAGTTCCAATCACGTCATCGGCCTCGTAGCCCCGGATGGCCACAAGCGGGATCCCAAAGGCCTCGAGCAGATCGCAGATGCGCTCGACCGAGCGATTGAAGTCCGCTTGCAGCTCCTGGTCCAGCTTTTGGCGAGTCGACTTGTAATCGGCGTAGCGCTGTTCCCGGAACGAGGTGCCGGCATCATTGATCCAGGCGACGTAATCGGGACGATACTTCTCGCGCAGGCGGAGCAGGAAATTCACCACTCCCCAGGCCGCCGACGTGTTTTCCCCCTTGGCAGTCCGGAGCGGGCGGGAGATCATCGCGTAAAACGCGCGATAAATGAGGGCGTAGCCGTCGATCAGGAAAAGCTGCGGGGGATGGTGATTGGGGGACATGCAGGAAAATAAGCGCGAGCGGCTCCGCGCTTAGGTCTGCCGGCGTACGCGGTTCAAGGTCCGTTCGTATTCCGAGCGGGAACCCGGGGTCAGTCGCAACCGGCCAAAACCGGTATCATCCTCGAAGTAGAGCGCCAACCGATAGTTGAGGTAAGTCCAGCGAATGATTCGTCCGGCCTGGCCGGGCGTACTTTCGATGCTCTCATCGGGCGCGCCCAGGTTAATGAAGACTTCGCCCCGATCGGTGCGCCAGCCAGGAACTCCTTCGTCGCTGAACCGGGTGTTCGCAGTGCTGATGCGACCGAAATACTGATTTAAAGCCTCGTTTTCCGGGGTGGCTGGGTTGGGATCGGTCTCGGCGTAGAACTGGCGCCATAGACTGGAGCGCTGGGAAGCCGGCGCCTTGCGCATGGCATTGATCCGCGCGTCCTGGCCAAAGAAGCGCAGCAGATCCAGCATCTCATCGAAGTTGGTAATGACCCATGCCTGGGAGAACGAGACCAGGGCGGAGACCGTGCGCTGCTGCGGCCCACTACCCACCTCGAGCTTCAATTCGCCCAGCGAGATGCTGTCGGGCGCCAGCCGAATCACCTGGCTCTCCACCGGCCGGCCACCCCGAAACCGAAGCGAGTCGGTGTAGATGACCTCCTGCTGTTCATCCAGCACCTGGAACGGCACGGTGGTTGGACCGGGGAAGTCATAGCCCTCGATGTAAGCCAGGAGCGTGTCGGAACCATAGCCCACCGCGCCGCGGGAGTTGAGCACCACCGACAGCGGATCGGCTCGGGTGGCACGCCCCGTGGCCTGGTAAGTCAGGAGAGGAGCGGATGTGGTGCCGGCCGGAAAGGTGGGAGCGTCATACCGGCCCTGGGCTCGGCTCTCCGCGGTAGAGCTGGCGTCACGAACCGTTACCGTGACGTTGTAGGCGCCCGGCGTCAGCCGAAGCACCTGCTGGAATAACACGCTCTCGTCTGACCGCATCGTTTCCTGAAAGGTCGGGACCCGCACGATCTCATCCCTGGTCAACTCGACAGCGCGAATGCCGGGCCGCGAAAGGAGATGCTCACTCGATACCGCGCCACGAAGAGATTGCCATCGCGCTGAAACGCCAGGGCGCGATTTTCCAGAGAGAGACCCAGGAGAGTGATGACGGAATCACCGGGCCCGGCGGCGAATGCCACCGTTCCGATGAACGGAAGCGGCTCCCCGGCAGCCAGCCGACCGAGCCGCTGATAAAACGCCGGGGCATTCACCACCTGGCTCAGCTGGTCTGCCGGCGCCGGAGCTTCCTTGCTGCCGACTCTTTTCCAGCTGCCGCAGCCGATCGCGGTTGCGCCGAGCAGCACTGTGGTGACTAACCAGCGCATGAATTCTCCCAAAGTGAGCCGCGACAAAACCGGCGACCATGCAGGAAGGCGAAGGTTAGTGACGCGGCAGGAGAGGCGTCAAGCACAAGGGCCGACGCATCCAACTTGCTGCGTCCTGCGGAATTAACTAGCTTGGCCACTTCATGAACGGTGACACGCTGACCGGCCGGACCATCGCGGGATACCACCTCACCAAGTATGTGGGCGAGGGTGGAACCGCCACGGTTTACCGCGCCGAGCACCCCGAGCGAGGCGTGGCAGCCGTCAAGATTCTGCGCTCGCGACTGGCCCAGGATCCAGTGGCAGTGAAGCGATTTCTTCGAGAAGCCGAGTATGGTGCGCGGGTGATTCACCCGAACATCGTCCGGACCTACGACTACGGCCAGGCTGACGGGCTCCACTATCTCGCGCTGGAATGGGCCGACGGCGAGCCCCTGGCCGAGTTCGTCAATCGGTCGGGTCCGCTGGCCCCCGCGCTGGTAGCCAAGATCGTAGAGCAGATCGGCGCCGCACTGACGGCGGCTCACCGGGCCGGGATCATTCATCGCGATCTGAAGCCGGCCAACATCATGTACGATCCGGCGCAGCAAACCGCCAAGCTGCTCGACTTCGGCATCGCCCGGGACGCCGAGCTAAGCCCCGAAGAGAGACTGACCCGGGCCGGATTTTTTGTGGGCACCCTTCAGTACGTAGCGCCGGAAACGCTCAGCGGCGAGCTGGTCAAGGAACAGGCTGACGTCTACAGTCTGGCAACGATCGCCTATTACCTGCTGACTGGATGCCTGCCCTTCAGCGGCAAGAGTCCGCGGGAGCTGTTTCAGCAGCTGCTCACCCAGTCGCCCATTCCCCTGAACGAAGCTCGCCGGGGCCTCAAATTTCCCGCGGCAGTTGAGGCTACGGTCATGCAGGGATTGCAACGGGATCTGTCCAAGCGATGTCGTTCGGTCGAGGAGTTCGCGCAGGCCTTCTGCGCCGCGGTACGGGATCAAACGCCCAAGCGAACGGGATTTCTCGCCGGACTGTTCCGCAAGGGAAGCGAGTGACCGACCACGAGTCGCTCCGGCAAGTGTTGCTGGAGCGCTCAGTTGAGCGGGGCGACTTCGTTCTTGCATCCGGCCGGCGCTCCTCCTACTACATCGATTGCCGTCGCTCCACCATGTCAGCCGAAGGCATGGTGCTGATCGGGCGCCTGGGCTGGAATGCCATCCAAAAAGCCGGCTGGCAGCCCACGGCCGTTGGAGGACTCACCATGGGTGCTGACCCGGTGGCGTATGCCATCGCAGCGGCCAGCTTCGGCAGCCAACATGCGGTCGACGCCTTCAGCGTGCGGAAGGAAGCGAAGAGTCATGGGACCGGCCGCCTCATCGAAGGAAACTTCCAGGCCGGAGGCCGGGTGGTCGTCGTGGAAGACGTGATCACCACCGGCGACTCCGCCCAGCGCGCCATTCAAACAGTCGAACAATCAGGTGGCAGCGTGATTGGTGTGCTGGCGGTGGTGGATCGGCAGGAGGGCGGCCGCCAGACCCTGGAGGAGCGGGGACACCCGGTGATCGCCCTTACCACCGTGCGCGAGCTGGGATTGGCCCCGTGAGCCGACGGCGGCTGGGGCAGATGCTGACCGGCTTAGTGGCCCTGGCAATGTTCACGGGCGCGGTATTGGAGGCTCACCGCTCCGCCATTCCAGCCATCCGGGTTTACGACGGATACTGGATGATCCTCGGCGCGGCTATCGGCATGCTGGTGGTAGGGCCACTCGTCTGGCGCTGGCCCCGGGAACGCTCGCTGGTGGCAATCCTGATCGTGTCGGTTGGGGGAAGTCTCGCGCCGCTGGTGATCTCAGCCTTGCGTCACCACATGCCCGTGCCGGCCCGGCTGCGAGGTGCCTGGTTCATTGGTGGAGCAGATGTGGTCGGCCCGGCGCTGGTGATCGGCTGCATGTGTCTGTGGTTTGCGCTGCGGGAGCACGGTACGGAGCGGCTGCAGCCATCCTCGAGGGTCCGATGAGCGAGAATCTAGGGACCTATCTCAACGACCATGTAGCCGGCTCGGTTCTGGCGCTGGAACTGCTGGATCACCTGATTGATTTGCCTGAGGCCCCCGATCGGAGGCTGCTGACGCAGCTCCGGACTGAGATCCAGGAAGACCAGGAAGTTCTCCGGCAGCTGCTCCGCTCGGTGGGAACGGAGGAGAGCACGGCGCGAAAGGCGGCCGCCTGGCTGACGGAGAAGCTGGGCCGGGTCAAGCTTCGGTTGGACGAGAGCGGCTCTGGTGAGCTCCGCATGCTGGAAGGATTGGAGACCCTGGCCCTGGGAATCCAGGGAAAGCTGGCGCTCTGGCGGAGCCTGGCCACTCTAGGGGATGCTGTTCCTCCACTCAAGACGCTGGATCTGGCCCGACTGCAAGCCAGGGCCCTCGAGCAGTTCGAGCGAGTTGACCGGCTGCGTCTCCACGCGGCTAGGCGAGGCCTGAGCTCCTGAGCCGAGCGCCGGACTGAAGCAATACAGAGTGCTGCAAGTTGTTGCACGGATTGACGTAGCATGGCAGCGGGACCGATCTTCCGCCGACCCCTGTCCCTTTCACAATTTGGAGCCCGCCATGCCTACGCCGCACGCGCCCATGGGCACGTCGCCGCGCCAGCTCATCAATCCGCGTGAGCGGTTTTTATACGCCATCATTCTGGTTGTGAGCCTGTTGGTTTATGGCGGCCTGGTGTTCGCCAGCCTATCCGATCCGAAGGTGGGAGCCACCGTGGCGGTCTACGGAATGGTGTTCTCGCTGCTGGGAATCTTCGCCCACGGGCTGGCGCTAGGTCGGATCCGGGGAGACTCAGTTCGGGTATCCGAGCGACAGTTTCCGCTGCTCCACCGGGTCACCGCGGCGCATGCGCGCCGATTGGGGCTGTCTCGGGTCCCTGATGTGTACGTGATGCAGTCGGGCGGGCTGCTCAATGCGTTCGCTACCCGGTTTCTGGGTCGCGATTTCGTGGTGGTCTACTCGGACGTACTCGAACTGGCGTTGGCCGAGGGCGAGGCGGCAGTAGGTTTCATCATCGGTCACGAGCTGGCTCACGTCTGGCGGGGGCACTTGAAGCATCGCTGGCTGACCACGCCGGGGCGTTTCTTTCCTTATTTGGGCGCGGCGTACTCTCGGGCCTGCGAGTACACCTGCGATCGAGTGGGCGCATTCTGCCAGCCCGAAGGGGCCATCAGTGGATTGCTTGCGCTCGCCGCCGGGAAGCAGCTCCACCCGCATGTCGATGTTCGGGAGTATGCGGCTCAGGCCGAAGCCGACCAGGGTTTCTGGATCCGTCGGGCCGAGCTGATTTCGTCGCATCCCCGGCTTCCCAAGCGGGTGGCCGCCCTGCTGAAGGCCGGTGTAACCATCCCGGCACGGAGACAGTGGGCCGCCATGCCCGGCAGCGCGGCGGCGTGACGCAGGCCATTTGAAGGAGGAGCCATGGCACGCCGAATCCGATATCAAATGGATAAGGTTAGCGCTGAGCCCGGCGAAGAACGGGCATCCACCTGGACCTTCGCCGGGCAAAAGCTATCCGGTGTAGAGCAGACCTACCTGGTCCGGGACAGCAACTTTTCCTCTCGCAATGAGTGGGAGTTCGTGGTCCGAATCCCGCGAGATCCCGGAGAGCGAATCGAGGTCCGCCCCCGAACCACGCCGAATCTCCGCGCGTGGGCCGAGCTGCCGGACCGATCGCTCACCTTCTCCCGTGCCACCAAAGGAGCGGCCCGCGGCAAGTGGTACTGTCAGGTGGCCTCGCAGACCCGACCGGCAGCAAAAGCAGAGATATCGTCCGGGCAGACGAGCGGGGATTGCTTCCCGGCTGGTTTACCGCCATCAAGGGTAGAATGCGAGTGAAATCCAAGGTGAAGAACACTCGCGGAACCGACGGGCAGGCACTGGTAGTGCTGGTTTCTCCCGGTGATTACGCCGGTATGATACGGCTGTTCTTTGCCACCAAGGTCTGGATTCTGAAGGAGCGTTTTGCCCTCCCAGCAGCGGTGTAGTGCCTGCGGCGAAATAGCGGGACAGGACGCAGCACCTGGAGGGGTGATCCACAGCGACGGGCTCTGGTTCGTCAGTCACCATACTGGTCCGTACACCGATCCCGGTGAGCTGATCGTAAAGACCCACCGGCACTGCGAGTCGCTGGCGGAGCTGACCGGAGAAGAAGCCGAGGCACTGGGTCCAGTGCTCCATGCAGCCGTCCGGGCTCTGGAGCAGGTGGTGGCTGCGGAACGCATCTACGCCGTATCTTTCAACGAACGAATCCGGCACGTTCACTTTCTCCTGCTTCCCCGCACCGCTGCTATGCCCCGGGGCCATGTCATTTCGGATCTGTACCGGAGAGCGCGCAACCTGCTGCGCAGATTTGGCGTGCTCCGGAACCCCACCGCCGCCGAGCGGGCAGATATCGCGGGGCGGATCCGCGCTGAATGGCGGCCTTGAACTGTTCCATCACCCGCCTCAACCATGAAGCCGACGCGCAGCGCTGCGCCCATCTCATGGCCAGCTCGGAGCCCTGGCTGACACTGGGCCGGACCTACGAGGCCTGTCTTGCGATCATCCAGGATCCCACCCGCGAGGTGTATCTCCTCAAGACCGAGACCGACCTTGCGGGGTTCCTGATCGTCTGCATGACGGGAGCCTTCGTGGGGTATATCCAGACCATCTGCATCGATCCGATCCGGCGAGGCCAGGGGCTGGGCACCAGGCTGGTGGAGTTTGCCGAACGACGGATTCTTGCCGAGTCGCCCAACGTCTTCCTCTGTGTTTCCTCCTTCAATCCGGACGCACGGCGCCTATATGAGCGCCTCGGCTATCGGGTGATCGGCGAGCTGGCTGACTATCTGGTACCAGGCCATTCCGAAATCCTCCTCCGAAAGACATCAGGCCCACTCAGCGGATTTCGGCCGCACACTTCGAAGGTTGGCCACCGGAGCAGGGATGGCGCGCCCTCAGGACTGAAGGTAGGATCGGGCATGCGGGAAGCCCGGCTTCGTCCCGAATTCGCCGACCTCTATCCCACGCTGACCCCCGGCCAGTGGGAGCCGGCGGCGCGGGTGGCAGAGGTGGTGCTGGCTCGACTCCTGTTGCTCGAGATATCCGAGGCACCGTTGCACGACCGGCTTCTGAATGAGGAGCACTTCGAATTTCGGGGAGAGACCCCGGACGGCGCGCCGAGGCACAGCCCGCTCACGGGTGGCGGATGAGGGAGACGCCTGATGGAAGATCCGCGTTACCCGATTGGCCGCTTCACCTTTGAGGGCAAGGTGTCGCCCCAGTCTCGGGAGCGCTGGATCGGCGAGATTGCGGCCGCACCCGGCGCCTTGCGCGCCGCAGTTACCGAGCTCACGCCAGCACAGCTGGATACGGCCTATCGGGATGGTGGCTGGACCGTGCGGCAAGTAGTGCATCACCTGCCTGACAGCCACCTCAACGCCTATACTCGAATGAAGCTGGCGTTGACCGAGGACGAGCCGGTAATCAAACCCTACGATGAGGCGCGCTGGGCCGAGCTGGCCGACGTACAAGCCACGCCGATAGAGACGTCGCTCACCCTGCTCGAGTGCCTGCACCGGCGCTGGGTTCTCTTGCTGCGCTCACTGGGACCGAAGGAGTTGAGCCGGCGTTTTCGGCATCCCGAGCACAACCGCAGCATTGGCCTGGAGGAGATGCTTGCCCTGTACGCCTGGCACGGCCGGCACCATGTCGCCCACATAACCTCGCTTCGCTCTCGAATGGGATGGGAGTAGCCACCAGCATGGAGAGTTGTTGCCCGTGAGCTCGGTTCTCATTCGTACCGCCGGCCTGCTGCTGCTCTCCAACATCTTCATGACGTTTGCCTGGTACGCCCACCTGCGAAACCTGGCGGACAAGCCCTGGTACCTGGCGGCGATCATCAGCTGGGGCATTGCGCTCTTCGAATATCTCCTGCAGGTGCCAGCGAATCGGATAGGCTACACGACGCTGTCGCTCGCGCAGCTCAAGATCATCCAGGAAGTCATTACCCTGCTCGTTTTCGCGCCCTTTGCAGTGATCTACATGAAGCAGCCAATCAAGCTGGACTACCTCTGGGCCGCCTTGTGCCTGGTTGGCGCCGTGTATTTCGTGTTCCGCTCCCCTTGAGGTTGATCTATCCAGGTTTCTGGGCTTTCCTGGCCGGACTGCTGGTGGCCCTGCCGGCCCACGCCCAGAGCACACGCGAACGGGCCCGGGACATGGGAATTCCGCTCGACGGCACCCCCGGACCCCTGAACGCGATAACCGATGTGCCCGGGGTGACCGTGGGACACGAGACGTTGATCAAAGGCAGCGGTACACTGCGAGTAGGCGTTGGACCGGTCCGCACCGGGGTGACCGCCGTATTTCCTCGGGGCAAAGGCGATTTGTCTCCGGTTTTTGCTGGCTGGTTCAGCCTCAACGGCAACGGAGAAATGACTGGCACGCCGTGGATAGAGGATTACGGCGTTATGCCGTATCCGGTCACCATCACCAATACGAACAGCGTGGGAACGGTGCGCGATGCGGTGATCGAGTGGGGCCGGACCCGGCTCACGGACGTTTTCAACTGCTGCCTGCCCGTAGTGGCGGAGACGTGGGACGGCGACCTGAACGACATCTATGGCTTTCACGTCAAGAAGCAGCATGTGTTTGCCGCGCTCGACTCAGCCAGGGCCGGGCCGGTGGCAGAAGGCAACGTTGGGGGCGGCACCGGGATGCAGTGCCTCGGATTCAAGGGAGGGATTGGAACGTCGAGCCGTCGGCTGCCGGGCAAAAGCGGCTTTAACCTTGGGGTGCTAGTCCAATGCAACTTTGGACTGCGGCGGCAGCTGCGCATAGCGGGAGTGCCGGTTGGTGAACAGATCTCGGGAAATCCATCCTGCTACGACACTGATGCTCCGCTCAGCGCGGAGCTTGCTCCCATGCGGTGTCCCGGGCGCAGGAACGTCTCTCGGGAGCACGGATCGATCATTGTCATCATAGCGACGAATGCCCCACTGCTTCCGCATCAGCTGCGGCGACTGGCGCGTCGGGCCTCTCTGGGAATTGGGCGCATGGGCGGAATTTCCGGCGCAGGCTCGGGTGATCTGTTTTTGGCCTTTTCCACCGCGCGAATTAACCGCCCTGACAGTTCCGGCGTGGCCTCGGTGGGTATGCTCCAGGACGATAGAATCGATCCAGTGTACGAGGCGGCGGTGCAGGCCACCGAAGAGGCGATCATCAACGCGCTTCTGGCCGCCGAAACCATGACCGGCGCCGATAACCTCCGAGTGCCCGCTTTGCCGCACGATCAGCTCCGACAAATACTTCGCAAGTTTGGGCGCCTGCCGAACTGAGCGGTTGCTGCAACCCTTCACGGCTTTCCACCATCCCAACTTCCTGCGGCTATGGGGTGAAACCCCCGCCAGACTGGGATGTAGGGACTCACCATCAATTCGATGAATCGGGCCAGCGCGCTGGGGAAAGGGAACCTGCGGCGAAACTCCGACGCCGTCAGACCCAACATGGCCCGCAGATGCCGGCCGAAGCTCTGGGGCGAGGAATACTCCAGCCGGTAGGACACATCGGCCACCGAGAGTCCCGCGGTTTCGAAAAGGTAGGAGGCATGGAGCAGCCGAATGGCCGCCAGATAATTCTTGGGCGATGGGAGACCAGCGCGAGCGAAGCGGGACATGAGTGTGCTGGGCCGGACAAAGAGCCGCTGCGCCAAGTGAGTGACCGTGGGAGTTTCGGGTGCGAGCCGAACCAATGCTTCGACGAAAAGGCGGGCATCGGGCGGGGCCTCACGGAGAGCTTCCAGGATTGGCCCCTGGATGCGGGCGACGGCACGGGTGGCCGGTTGGCCCACCACTTGGCGGAGACGGTTCCACCCGGTGGGGGAGGTAACGTCCACCACCTGTCGAACACCGGAGGCACCCAGGCGAAGCAGCATTTCGGTGGAGTTGGGGTCGTGCTGGGAGATGAGCGCGACGGTGGGAATACCGGGAAATTCGCGGACGAGGTTGCCCAGAACTTCGACCTGCTCCGGGCCGCAGCGATGGACCGAAACCAATACCGCATCCACCGGACGCTCGCGAACGATGCGCACCGCCTCCGGGATGGAATCCCGGTGTACCACGGCAAAGCACCCGCTTCCGGCGGCATCCACCCGAGACCGTTCCACCGGCAACAGGACCGTAGCTATGGTGGGTGAGCCCTCGGCCGCAGCTGATTGCCACATCATCCTCCCCTGAGGTCGTGCGGGAGGGTACGTCTGGGACGTCAAAGAAGATTAAATCTGAAACGGCGCGAAGCTCGGCCTCGTCGGGTTGAAAGTGCGCGACAACTGGGAAAGCTGGGTGTACTTTTCAAGTCCCCCTCACTGGTCCTGACGTGAGCGATACCACCCTGGATCTGTTCGCCGCCTTGCAAGCAGCGCTGGGGCCCCAGTACCGGCTTCAGCGCGAGCTCGGACGCGGCGGCATGGGTGTGGTATTCCAGGCGACCGACACTACCCTGGACCGCCGGGTTGCCATCAAGGTTGTCCACCCCGAACTGGCCCCTCACGAATCCATCACCCGCCGCTTCCTGGGTGAAGCCCGAACCATTGCTCGCCTGCGCCACCCCAACATTGTGGCTATCCACGCGGCGGGAAGCGCGGACGGGCTGCTGTACTACGTGATGGACGAGATCGCCGGCGAAAGCCTGCGCCAGCGGCTCACGCGTGAAGGGAGAATTCCGGTCGAGGATGCGGCTCGCATCATGGCCGATGTGGCCTCGGCCCTCGATGCCGCGGGGCGGGCGGGCGTGGTGCACCGGGACGTGAAGCCTGAAAACGTGCTGCTGGACGAGGTCAGCGGACGTGCCCTCCTGGCGGATTTTGGCATCGCCCGGGCTGTCGCGGCCGAAGCGAGCGGATCGAGCACCGGACAGGGCGTGGCGGTGGGAACCCCGGTGTACATGAGTCCGGAGCAGGCCGCGGGTGAGGAGGTCGATACCCGGAGCGACCTCTACGCGCTGGGCGTTGTCGCCTATGAGATGCTGGCCGGACACCCTCCCTTTCAGGGCTCGCACCGAGTCGTCGTCTCCAAGCACATCGCCGAACGGCCATTTCCGATCGACCGGCTGCGTCCCGACACCCCGGGAGCTCTGGCCGGAGCGGTCATGCGCTCGCTGGAGAAGCAGCCATCCGAGCGCTGGCAAACAGGCGAGGAGCTACGGCAGGCGCTCACCGGCGAACGATCCAGCTGGCCGAGACGACGCCGGCTGCGCCGGGCCCTGCTCGGTGGCGGCGACAGTGGGCGCGGTGGTGACCGGCGCGACGATCGGGCTGGTGCGGCGTGCTCCCGGTCCTCCGGCGGGCGTAAATCCCCGGCATTCCATCCTGGTGCTCCCGTTCAACAATCTGCGGGGCGACCGGTCGGTGGATTGGCTGCGGGAGGGCAGCGTCAGCATGCTGGGGCTGAACCTGTCGCAATGGAACGACCTCACCATCGTGGACCACGAGCGCCTCCATGACCTCCTCGCTCGGCATCGGCTGAGAGTTGGGGATGAGGTCGGTCTCGATATGGCTCGCCGGCTCGCCCGGGAAGCGGGCGTTTGGACCGTGGTGCTGGGAGATTTTACTCCGGCCGGTGACTCACTCCATCTCGCCGCCCGGGTCTTCGATGTGGCCAGCGGGAAGCGGGTGGATATCGCTCGGGTCGACGATCGCTCCGGGGCCGATGTGCGCCCGCTGTTTGACCAGCTCGCCGCCAAGCTGCTCGATCTGACCGGCGCACCCAATGAGATCCAAATCGGACTGGCCCGCTCGACCACCACGTCACTCGAAGCCTTTCGTTCCTACTTGCGTGGGGTAGAGCAGCTGAATCGCTGGGACCTTGCCGGAGCCGAACGGGACCTGCAGCGGGCCATAGCCCTCGACACGACATTCGGACTGGCCTATTACAAGCTGGCTCTGACTCGCGGATGGATGGCTGGCACGGGAGACTCGGTCTCGGATCGACTCATGCTGCGGGCCACGACGTATTCAGCCAACCTGCCGCTGCACGAGCGCACGGTGATCAACGCTTATCGGGCGTTTCTGGGGGACCAGTACGAAGAGGCTCGCGCTTTGTACCGGCAACTCATCACGCGAGACCCGGGCGACGCCGACGCCTGGTACGGCCTGGGCGATGCCTGGTTCCACGATACGGCCGGAGTGAATGAGGCACCCTTCTGGACTCAGTCTCTCAGGGCTTTCAAACGAGCATTGGCACTGGATCCCAGCTACGCGCTGGCGTATGAGCACGTCCAGTACATGCTGAGCGTGGCCTCCTCCGATCACCCGACATACGCCCTGCTCCCCCGGGATTCCTTTGGCGTAACCCGAACCTCGTCAGGGCGAGTGATGATGGACAGCGCCACTGTCCATACGTCGGTGCAGCGGGCCCGGACCGAGGCCCTCGCGACCGCGCGTACCTGGGTGTCGGCACAGCCCACGACCTTGAGAGCTCACGGCGCGATGGTGAACGCATATCTCTCCTCAGGCAACTTCAGCGGAGCTCTTTCCGAGCTGGAACGATTCAGGGTGGCCACCTCTCTCCATCCCGAGCTGCCATTCGTGGAAGCGCGGGTTCGCTTTGCCTCCGGAGACGTGGACAGGGCTGCCGCCCAGCTGCGCACTGCGCTGGATACTGCCTCCTCCAAGGATTTCAGGGTGTACGCAGGCACTGCCACCGTGGTAAGCGACATTGCTGCCGCAGCCAACGTGTTTGCCTACCAGGGCGACCTGACCAACGCGGCCAAGACGCTGGAGCTGGCTGACCAGGTGAGACGCGAGGTGGTGTCTCACCCCGAGTGGAGCGGTTCGAACGGCGAAGGCTGGCGCCGGGCCCGACTGGGTGAGCTCTATGCAGCCGCCGGCGGCCCTTCGTCTGCCCTTCGGCAAGTCTGGCAGACCACGGCGGAGGCGGCTCGGATGTCGCCTTCGGATGAGCGAAAGCATATCGCGCACTCGGGGGCAAGCGCCGCGATCGGGCTGTTCACCGGACTGGCGGCGGACACAACGGCCCTGCATGAGTTGACGGTTCTGGCTGGGGAGCCGGCGGCCAAGGAAGTTCGGGCACTCCTGGCGGTAAGCCGGGGAGACTCCGCCGTAGCCAGAAAGACCTTGGCCGAGCCCGACTCGACCACATACGGCAAGCACATGTATCGGGTTCTCACCGAACCACTGGCGGCTCAGGCGTACTATCTGCTCGGAGACTATGAGACGACGCTTCGGGTGCTGGAGGGCTACCAGCCCTCGTCGCTGCAGACCGGAGAGTTCGATTCAGGCTGGGGCATGCTGGGGCGGGTAAGGCTTCTCCGGGGTGCCGCCTACGAGCGGCTGGGCCGCAGAGCCGAAGCCAGGGAGCAGTATCGTCAAGTGCTGGCACAGTGGAAGCGAGCCGATCCGGCACTGCTACCCTTTTTGCAGCAGGCGGAGCGGGGACTGGCCCGGGTGGGGCATGCGGGGTGAGGGGAGGCGGGGAGGCGGGGAGGTGGGCGGAGGCAGAGGTAAGTGTTTGAGCTTCAGGTGCTTACCAGGTAAGACGGTTGCTCCCCAGTACTTCCGCGCCTCCCCGCTTCCCTCCTTCCCCGCTATATTCAACCCACTGGTCGGACACGATGGTCGCGGGTGCCGCAAGGTATCCGAGGAAAGTCCGAGCTCCACAGGGTAGGCTGCCAGGTAACGCCTGGGCGCCGCAAGGCGACGGATAGGGCCACAGAAAAGAAACCGCCCGGATCGAGGGTTCGCCCGATATCCGGGTAAGGGTGAAACGGTGGGGTAAGAGCCCACCGCACCACTGGTAACAGTGGTGGCAGGGTAACCCCCAGCCGGAGCAAGGCCAAATAGGCGGCGAGGTGCGACCCGCACCGCCAAGCCGCGGGTAGGCTGCTAGAGGTGGCCGGCGACGGCCATCCCAGATAGATGACCATCTCTCCTGCCCCATGCATGCAGGGAACAGGAGACACAGAACTCGGCTTACGTTCCGACCAGCGGCAGCCCTCCGGAAAGTCCGGGGGGCTGTTGGTTTTGGGGCGCCCTGCTGGTTAGTTTGTCTGGCCCACCACCTCAATGGGGACGCGATGGCGCTACTGAACGCCGGTTACCTCACTCTCGCCGCCGGCCTGGTGCTCCCTGCCCTGGGGCTGGCACCAACTACCACGAAATACCGGATCGACCAGACGCTCACCCAGGAGATGGATGCGACTCCTGCCGGCGGGGCTAAGCAGCGGATCGCCTTCAGCACGACCAGCTTCGTGACCGTATCCCTGGCAGACAGCGGCGGAGGCAAGTCGATACGGGTCGTGGTGGATTCCGTGAAGGGCGACAGCGCCACCCCGATTCCGGCGCCCGTACTCGACAGCGCACGGGGCGCGGAGTTCCGCGGGTTCGTCGATAAATCGGGCAAACCCAGCGGACTCACCCCGACAGCGCACGCCGGTGCCGCCGTTCAGATTCAGGGACTGCTGAGCGACTTTTTCCCCTGGGCCAAGGCAGGGCTGAAGGTCGGGCGATAGCTGGACCGACACCACGGCCAAGACCAGTGGAACGGGAAGCGACAGCGTTACCGTACGCCGAGTGAGCGCCTACAAGGCGGCGGCGAATGAAACCAAGGAGTCTCGCAAGGCGGTGCGGGTGGTGCAGGACTTTACCTCTTCCGTCCAGGGCACTCAGCCCACCCCGAACGGGCCGGCCAAGATCGAAGGAACCAGCAAGGGGAACGGCTCCTACTATGTCGGCACCCGACGGTCGATATCTGGGCGGTGCCTGGCAGCAGCAGTCTGCCCTGAAAATTTCGGGGTCGTTTGCGCCCCAGCCTCTCCCGATCACGATCATTCAAAAAACCAGCGTCAGCACCCTCAAGTGAACCGAACGTATGAATGTGCGAGTGAGCTGGGCCGTTTCGGTGTGTCTGGCTGATTGCGGCCTGCAGCTCGGGACGGACGGGCCCCGGGGAGCCCGGTACTCCCAGCCCGGAGCCCGGAAATCCCAACAACGGCACACCCGCCCCGAGCGGCGCCTCCGGCATCATCTACCTGCCGGTGCGCGATGCCGGATATGCGCTTGATCCGGCATGACAGTCTGACGCTGCAACTGCCAGGCGGAGCCAATCAGCTCCAGCTGATCGACCGGACCGCCTACCTGCGCGTGAGCGCTAGCCCCAGACACAAATGGGTATCTGGCGACCATCGTGCTCGATTCGATGCAGGCCGCGGTAGGCGGAGTGCCGGCAGCGCCCGATTCGGTGCTGCCCGCGCGAGGCACCCGGTGGACCGCTTCGCTGAAGCCGGATGGCGAGTTGTCAGCCCTGAAATCGGATCGCACTACCACGCTGGGCGATCAGATCGGGAGCAATCTTCGAACGCTCTTCCCCGCCTTGCCTCCGAGCGGAGTGCGGCCAGGCATGGAGTGGAGCGACACGACCGAGGTGCCGATCCGGGCCGATGCGTTCGACGCCGTGGAGCGCTCTCTGACGAAGTACCGGGCCATGGACAGCGACGATGCGCGGGCGAAGAACGCGGTCAAGCTGGAGAGCAGCGGATCTTTTCGGCGATCCGGAAAGGGAACGCAATACAACCAGCAGCTGGAGATGACGGCGTCGGGCACTCGATCTGCCGTGTACTACCTGAACCCGGACGGAACCCTTGCTTCTGCCCGGGGCAGCGATGCCGGCGACATGACAATCACGGTGCCTGCTGTGGGACAAACGGTACCGGTCAAGCAAGCCGGGAGCTACACGATCACTTCCCTACGCCCGGCCAAGCGCTAGCTGCTCTCTCAGAACACCGAGTTGGGATCCCGCCCCAGCTCCTGAACACTCCGAACCGGCCGAGCCTCTCCGCCCGGCTCTTCAGCAGGCTCGGTGCGCTGGCGCAGGCGCTCGATCCGATCCACGGTTCCAACCTTGATGCGGTTGAAGGTGCCGCCGAGCTTGCGGCGAGTGGTGGTGCCGCTATCGGGCGTGAGCAGTGCGGTGACACCGGCACCGACGAGTAGACCGGCCAGGGCGAACACCCGCTTCTCCCGTCGGGACTGATCTCGTCTGCGGCGAATTTCGCGCTGCACTTGTGCGATGCTGCCTGCCGCTTCCCCACCGATGCTCCTGAGGCCCCGAGCAACGCGCCGCCGGGTTTGAGCACCCTCATCCGGGGCCAGCAGAATTGCGGCGCCGGCGCCGAATGCCGCGGCGATCACCGCCAACGCCACGAAACCGCCCCGCCCGCCCTCGGCAGCACCAGCACCACCACCATTTAGCGGCTGCAAGTTGAAGTCTGCATTGTCTGACATGTTCGTCTCCTAGTCGACCAGTCGGAGTGGCATTACCAGGGCCAGATAGCTGGCCGGATCATCCCAGCCCACGGGCTCACAGGTTGCGGCCCGCTCCGGGGCCTTGAAAGTCATCCGGACTTCATCGGTGGGAATGTATTTGAGGATCTCGAGCAGGTACGCGGCATTGAAGCCGATCTCCAGCGGGTCGCCCTCGTAGCTGACGTTGAGCTCCTCCTGAGCCTCGCCCAGGTCGGGAGTCTGGACCGACAACTTGCACGATCCATTGGCGAACCCCATCCGGATCCGGTGGGTCTGGTCGCTGGCGACGATGCTCATCCGCCGAAGCGCGGAGGTGAGCGCGGACTTGTCAGCCGTTGCCACCTTGTCGTTTTCCCGGGGGATGACCTGCTCGTAATTGGGATAGGGCCCTTCAATCAGCCGAGTAAAAATCTGGGTGGAGCTCGACCGGAAAGCCGAGGTGGTTCTCACTCCGGGCGATCTCGATGATCTCCTCGGTGCCGAACAGCCGGCGAATCTGCTCCAGCGCCTTGGGCGGAACAATCAGATCAGCCTGGGAGGCGCCCTGCCGCTCCGGCGTGGGCACGTCCATGCGGGCCAATCGATGTCCGTTGGTTGCCACCATGCGCATCCGCTCGGGCCGGAGCTCCCAGAGCACCCCATTGAGGATGGGCCGGCTCTCTTCGGTGCTGGCGGCAAAGGCGACGTGGGTGATCAGCTTCTGCAGCTCGCTGGAGGAGATTCTCCACCCGCCATCGAATTTGACAGTGGGGAAGGCAGGGAATTCCTCCCGGGGTAAGCCGAGCAGACGAAACCGGCTGCGACCACACTCGATGGTCACCCGCTGCTCGCCGGAGGCGGTGAGGCGAATGGCCGCGCTGGGAAGCTCCCGTACGATCTCGACCAGCTTGCGGGCCGGCAGGGTGATCGCGCCGTCCTGATCGATGGAGGCGGGCACCGTGGTGCTGACCGAGATGTCGAGGTCTGTTCCCGAGAGACGAATACCGTCTTTGGTGGCCTCGAGCAGAATGTTCGACAGGATCGGCAGAGTCGTCTTGGCAGGAACGCTGGCAGCTACCGCCACGAGTCCTTCCTGCAGCTGCTCCCGCGTGATCGTGAGCTTCATGCCTCTCCTCGGAACGCTATGAACAGATACTACTCTTCCATTTAAAATACTTAGTAGCCGTAGTAGAGGCTCTGGAAATGTGGAGCACTGATTTAAGCAACCCGGTCACTCGCACTTAGGCACCTCGGACGCATGTCGACACCGTGTGGGCCATGGGGACTGCCGCTCGACCTTTCCGCCTCTGTCCACGCCTTTCCAGACTTCCCCACACTGTGCTGGAAAGACGGGGATTATTCTGCGGACAACTCCTGGCGCGCGTGCTCCACCCGCTCGCGAAAGCCGCGGTCGCGCGACATCTGCCGGCTCACCTTATCCACGCTATGAATCACCGTCGAGTGGTCTCGTCCGCCGAAGGCCTGGCCGATCTCGACCAGCTGCATCTCCAGCAGCTCCCGCGCGAGATACATCGCGATCTGACGAGGCACGGTGAGCGTTTTGATGCGAGCCTTGGAGCGGAGGCCCTCTGGAGTGACGCCCCAGCGACGGGCGACCACCTCCTGGACCTTATTAATGGACGGCATGGCCCGTGGGTGGCGCCAGGCCATCTTCGCCCTGGGCGGATCTTGTCTGAGAGCGCCTCGCGGGCGAGCTCGATGGAGACCTCTTTGTGCTTCAAGGAGGCGAACAGCAACAGCTTGATGATACAGCCCTCGAGCTCCCGGACGTTGGATCGCACGTGCTCGGCAATGAATCGAAGCACGTCGTCGGGGATGGTCAGCTCCAGATGGTCCTGCTCCTGCTTCTTTCTCAGGATGGCGATCCGATGCTCCAGGTCGGGCTGGCCGATGTCGGCCACCATGCCCCACTCGAAGCGGCTCACCAGCCGGGCCTCGAGCCCGGGCAGCTCCTTGGGCGGGCGGTCGGAGGTCAGGACGATCTGCTTGTTGCCCTCGTAGAGCGCGTTGAAGGTGTGAAAGAACTCCTCCTGAGTCATTTCCTTGCCTTCGAGGAAATGCACGTCATCCACCAGGAAGAGGTCCACATCGGTCCGGTACCGCCGGCGAAACTCGGGCATGGTCCGGCTGTGGATGCTCTCGATGACCTCATTGATGAACTGCTCGGCACCCACGTAGAGCACCCGCGTTTCCGGGTGCCGCTCGATGACGGTGTGGGCGATGGCCTGCATCAGGTGGGTCTTGCCCAGACCGGTGGCGCCATAGATGAAGAGCGGGTTGTAGGTCTTGCCCGGCGACTCGGCTGCCGCATGCGCGGCGGCGGCGGCCAGCTCGTTCGACTTGCCGATGACAAAGGTGTCGAAGGTGTACCGCTCGTTCAGCGGCTGCGTGCTGGGATTGACCTGGGCGTTTGCGGCCGCCGGAGAGGAGGGCGCCACGAAGAAATCCATCTGCGGCCGCTTTTGCCGGTCTTCGTTTACCCGGAAGACGACCGAGGTGGGCTGGCCCAGGAGCGGCTCAGCCAGACGGGAGAGCATGGGAGCGTGCTTGGTCTCGTTCCACTCCACGGCAAACTGGTCGGGCGCGCCGATGATCAGCCGGCCCTCGTCGAGGGCAATGGCCTCGGTGGGCTCGAGCCACGTGCGAATCGTGTGGTCGGGAAGTTCGCGATGCGCTTCGTCGAGAATGCGCTTCCAAGCGTCTTTGGCGGACAGCTGCATCGGTACTCGAAAACGGAGGGAATTTTTTCCAGGGCGAGAGATGTTACGGGTGAGGTATAAAAATGTCAATCGGGACTTGACAGGAGAAATCGGAGAAGATGGAACGAGCTGAAATCAGGGAGAATCGCAAACATTTCTTTCCACCGTTCTCCACGTCTTCAACGTTGTCCACCTCGAAAATTTTCTCCAGGGTCTTCTCCATCATCGCTTCCTCCGCCACTCTTCTCGTCTTCCTCTCCGGCCCCTTTTACTTGACCCCGTCGCACACCCCCGGCTAACTTCCACGGCTCATTTTGGAGGAAGACTCGGATGAAGCCGTCGTATCGGCCGCGAAACAAGCGCCGCATCAACAAGCATGGATTTCGCGCCCGGATGGCCACCCGGTGGGGCCGCGCGGTACTGTCCCGCCGCCGGAAGAAGGGCCGCAAGCGGCTCACCGTCTCGCTGCCATCGAAGCACGGGGGCTCCTGACGCCATCGGCGCGCATGCCGCGGGCCCGCCGGCTCGCGCGCGCGTCCGATATCCGCCGCTGCCTCACCTACGGCCGACGTCGCCGCCTCGAGCACCTGGATATGATCTGGATCGACAATTCAACGGGCCAGCCACGGGTGGGACTCATTGTCCCGAAGTTCCAGTCCTCCGCGGTGGCCCGCAATCGTTTGCGGCGCCGGCTGCGGGAGATCTGGCGGCGGGACATCCAGGGCCACCATCGCACGGGCGATCTGGTGATTCGCGCCCGGCGAGAGGCGTACCAGGCCGGCTTCGACGCGCTTCGCTCGCAGCTGCTGGCGTGGCGCAACGCCATGCTCGTCTCCGGATGACCGATGGTGCAGCTACCGCTGATTCCCCGGCGGGCGGCCGCGGCGGCGATTCGCGGCTACCAGCTGTTTCTCTCGCCGCTGCTCCCGCCGAGCTGCCGGTTTACTCCCTCCTGCTCTCAGTACGCACTGGAGGCGGTCACCCGCCACGGTGCTCTCCGCGGGAGCTGGCTGGCCGCCCGGCGGCTGGCCCGCTGCCATCCGTTTCATCCGGGTGGCTTCGATCCCGTTCCCTGATCCGGTGACCTGATCCATGGACCGCCGTACCATCGGGGCGATACTGCTGATGATGGCCATCGCAGTCGCGCCGGCTCTTTTCTTGAAGAAACCGAGCGCGTCTTCGACGCGAGGCGGGGCAGCGGGGCAGCGGGGCGGCGGGGCAGATAGCGCCCTGGTAACTGATAGCTCGTTGCAAGGTCGCCAGCCTGCTCCGGATCGGGTATCTCCGCCAAAGCAGGACAGCGTAGCGCCGGGTCAAACTGCCCCGCTGCCGGGCGGCCCCGCTGCCCCATCTTCCGAGGACACCGTCCAGGTCATCTCTCCGCTCTACCGCTACGGCGTGAGCACTCGAGGGGCTCGGCTGGTTCAGGCGACCCTGCCTCGTTATCGGTCCATGGCCGCCAGCGACAGCGGGCGCCCGGCTCAAATCCTGCCCGAGGACAGCCAGCTTGCTCGGCCTGACGCCTGATCGTGGGACGCGATACCATCCCGCTGGATGATTGGCCCTTCACCGCCTCCGCCGAGAGCCTCACGGTCAGCGGGCCGACGCCTCTGCGTCTCAGATCCTCTCGCAACGGCGTCGATCTGGAGCTGACCTATCTGTTCCATCCAGACGACTATCGGATCGATGTCAGCGGTCACGCCACCGGCGTGGGCCCCAATGGAGGGTTGCTGCTGATCGGCATGGGCCCCACGCTCTCGAACACCGAGGCCGATTCCAACGAGAACCACCGGGCATTGGCGCTGGTCACCAAGCACAACGATACCGAGCGGCTGGATTTCGGAGGGCTCAAGCCGGGTGAGCCAAAGACCGTCAGTGGCCCACTGGAATGGGCGGCCGTGAAGTCGAAGTACTTCGTCACTGGGGTACTGGCCTACGACAGCACAGGCGGCAGCATCAGCGGAGTTACCGCGACAGCGGCTCCAACCACAGGCAAGCGTCCTACTCGAGCCGCGGTGCGGCTCAGCCTTCCGCTTCCTCCCAGCGGGAACTTCAGCTACAGCGTGTATGCCGGTCCGATGGAGTACGATCGCCTGGGCCGGATGGGCCATGGCTTTGACGACGTGAACCCGTACGGCTGGCCCGGGTTCCGCACCGTCATCCGGCCCGTCGCCGCCGGGGTGCGCTGGCTCCTGGTCTGGATGCACGAGCACCTGCACCTGGCGTACGGCCTGGTGCTGATCTTCTTCGGGATTCTGGTGCGTCTGCTGCTCTGGCCGCTGAACCAGAAGGCCATGCGGGCCAACATGCAGCTCCAGGCAGTGCAGCCCCTGATGAAGGAGATCCAGGAGAAGCACAAGAACGATCCCCAGAAGGTTCAGCAGGAGATGTTCAAGCTGTACAAGGAGTACGGCGTGAACCCTCTGGGGGGCTGCTGGCCGATGCTGCTTCCGATGCCGGTGCTGTTTGCCCTCTTCTTCGTGTTTCAGAACACGATCGAGCTCCGGGGGGCATCCTTCCTCTGGCTGCCGGACCTCTCCCGGCCCGATCCGCTCTATATCATCCCTGTGGTAATGGGGCTTTCGATGTTTGGCCTGAGCAAGGTGGGCCAGATCGGGATGGAGCCGAATCCGCAGATGAAGATGATGCTCTACGTCATGCCGGCAATGATGACGTTCCTTTTTCTTAACTTCGCTTCCGGGTTGAACCTCTATTACGCGGTGAGCAATATCGCGAGCATCCCGCAGCAGTGGATGCTGGCGCGCGAACGGCAGAAGCGCACTGCCAGGAGCATCGTCGAGGTGAAGACTCGAAGCCCGGAGCCCAGTCCCAAGCGAGCCAAACGGAAGGCCTGACCGAGGGCTGCTGCCATGCTCTCGGACCCCATCGCCGCACTTGCCACTCCACCCGGCCGCTCCGCGCTGGCTGTCATCCGCCTGAGTGGGACCGGAGCGTTCTCGCTGGCCAATCGAATCATCCGGGGCTTCACCCCGGACCCACCCCGCCGGGCTAACCTGGCGACATTCTCTTCGCCTGACGGCGAGCTGATCGATCGGGGCATCTACGTGGCGTTTCCCGGGTCCTCATAGTTACACGGGAGAGGATCTGGTGGAGCTCACCTGCCATGGCGGCCTGCAGGTCCCCGGCCGGCTGCTGGCCGCTCTCTATGCGGCAGGAGCCCGTCCAGCCGCGCCAGGCGAGTTCACCCGCCGCGCGGTCCTCAATGGCAAGCTCGACCTGGTTCAGGCCGAAGCGGTGGGCGACCTGATCGACGCGACCGCCCCGGCTCAGGCCACCAGCGCTCTCCGCCAGCTCGAGGGTGGCCTATCGCGCCGACTCGGCGCGCTGCGGGAGGCGCTGATCCAGGTCGAGGCGCTGCTGAGCTATGACATAGACTTCCCCGAGGAAGATGAAGGGCCAGTTCCACCCGCGCGCATTGCCGCGGAGATCGAGGACGTCTCCACCCAGATGCAGCATCTGCTCGCCACCGCACCTTCGGCGGAGCGTCTTCGGGAAGGCGCGTTGCTGGTGTTCGCCGGCCGGCCTAATGCCGGGAAGTCTTCCCTTTTCAATGCGTTGCTGGGCTCCGATCGGGCGCTCGTCACCGAGGTGCCGGGAACTACCCGGGATGCCGTCGAAGCGCACACCGACTTTCTCGGCTGGCCCGTGAGGCTGGCCGACACGGCGGGACTTTGGGATGCGCCGAACCGGCTGGATCGGCTGGGAGTGGAAGTCAGCCAGCGCTACGTGTCATCGGCCGATCTCGTGCTGCTCTGCGTGGAAGCGGGGCGGCCGCTGGGTGAGGACGAAGCCGCGATCGCGAGAGAGCGGCCGGTGCTGTTGGTCCGCACCAAGGCGGACCTGGCCACCGAGCCGGGAGAAGGGCTCGCCGGTCTCGGTTCTGAGTGGCGAAGGGTTGGGGGTGCTCCGCCGTTCTGCCGCCGAGCGAATGTTTTTCGAGCGAATGGCGCTGGCCGATCTGGAGCCCGGACTGACCCGCGAACGGCACCGGCTGGCGCTCCGCCGGGCGCAGGTTGCTCTGTCCGGGGCGATACCCCATCTAGGCCGTGGCGGCGATGCCGTGCTCGCCGCGCACCACGTTCGAGAAGCCGCCAGCGCGCTGGACGAGCTGCTGGGGGCGATGGATATCGAGGAGGTGCTGGACCGGGTGTTTGGGAGCTTTTGCGTGGGTAAGTAAAACGTGAGCGGGAACTTGAACTGTTTGCTTTTCCCGCTTACGTACTCAGGCGGTCTGTATCCCCCTTGCGAGCTCCTCCGCGGCCTGGAAGTCCTGGACCGGAGCGCGGACCGCGTCGGCCAGACCTCGTTGGGCGACGAGCGCCTCGGTCATGCGATACCCCAGATAATAGCCGGCGCGTTCCGGTATGACTCTGCCCGCAACCAGACGGGCCGACGGGCTCATCCCACCCGAGAGGTAGCGCAGCCTGAGGCCGAGGCCACTGCGGTCGAGATCGGGCTCGATCGCCCGGCGCAGGAAGGACTCCATCTCGCGGAGCCGGTGGTACTGCCGGCGAGGATAGCCGAAGTAATCGGCTGCATCGAATCCCGGCGCCACCGCCTGCGCGACGTGGACGGCCAGCCCTTCGTTGATGAGCAGCTCCCGTAACGTTGCCCGGCTGCCGGTGCTCCAGTAGTCGTAATACCCGCCGCTTTCAGCCACCAGTCGGCGCATGTCGCTGGCGCTGGTGGGTGAGGTGTACCGCACCGTGTGCGCCAGCTCGTGCGCGATCCACACCGGAATCAGGTCGGGCGGCAGACCCATGCCGTAGGTCTCCGGATTGACCCGCCCGGTGAAGTGCTCCAGGCAAATGAACGCCACGCCCCGGCCACCGACAACCAGCTCGCCCGCGTTGGCGCCTCCCAATCCAACCATGAGATAGGTGTCGGTGGGTCGGTCGACGCTGCAACACCTCCTCGGCTCGCGCGATGGCCTCCTCGCCGAGCAGGACGAGGTCGGTGGTTGCGGCCAGTCCGTACAGATCGCTGCGGTTGGCCTTTAGAGCGGTGGAGACGATGGTGCCGGCGTGGGGAGTATCGGGATCGAGAACGTAATTTCGCCAGTAGGCGTCGAGGATGGGACGATGGTTGTCGCGATATTGCCGATACGCCGCCTCCCGGTCGGGTGCCTCGAGCACCGCGAAGAAGTCGGGCAGGAGATTGATCAGCACGCGAGACGATACGAAGTCCCGGGCTGAGATGCAAGAGAGGTCGAGTTAGTCCAGAGGGCGGGTTTTCTTCTGCTTGGCCACTTCGTCCAGAAACCGGCGTTCTGCCGGGGTGAGACTGGAGATCCCTTTCTCGCTGATCTTGTCGAGCACCCGGTCTACTTCGGCGGCAACCGGGTCGGCGTCGACCCGGCGACGGGTCCGCATGGGAGTGATCGGCGTCCGTTGCTCCGGCTCGGACGATCCCGACTGCACCATAACCACCCGCTCAACGGCGCGAGGCGGCTGAGCCGAAGCCCGGCGGGAAAGCGACTGGACCCGGAAGAAGAGGTATCCGAACAGCGCCCCGCCGACGTGGGCGATGTGGGCGATGCCGTCGTTGGCCCAGAGCTGAGACCCGATCACATCCAAAGCCACCAGCCCGATCACCAGGGTGCGCGCCTTGATCGGGACGGGCAGGGGGAAGACGATCAATTCGGCATCAGGCCAGAACATGGCAAAGGCAACCGCAACCCCCAGCACCGCGCCCGAAGCCCCGACAAAGGGCCCGACGGCCAGGATTCCGGCGAGCAGGAGCGAGAAGACAGCCGCCCCGATCCCGCAGAACAGGTAGTACGTCAGGAAGTTGCGACTGCCCATCCGGCTCTCTACCGCCGTGCCGAATACGAACAGCATCAGCATGTTGGCCAGCAGGTGAAGCAGGCCAGCATGGACGAACATGTAGGAGACGAACGTCCAGGGTCGACTGAATGCCGTCTGGGGAGAGAACTGGAGAAACCGAAAGGCGTCCCGGGAGGTAAACAGGGTCATGAGCATCAGCAGCACCACCGCGTTGGCGATGATGATCCGGCCCACCCAGGGCGTTATGCGATACGAGGGAGATGATTTCATCAGACGAAAGCCTTTACAGCTTGACCCGGGAGGCTACAAGAGATCCTCTGCTCGGCCGCGCCGAGCGCCTCGACAGATTTGTTCGCACAGCTCGGGGAAGTCCATACCAGACGCCCGGGCCGCCTGAGGGAGGAGGCTGGTGGCCGTCATGCCGGGCAATGTGTTCACCTCTAAACAGAAGAGTTCATCGCTCGGTGTCAAGCGAAAATCGACCCGGGAATAGCCTCCCAGCTTGAGCGCTTCGTGCGCGAGGAGGCTGAGCCTGCTGCACTCCTTGGCAATCCCTGCCGGCAGGTCGGCCGGAAAGATCTCCTGAGACATCCCGGGGGTATACTTGCATTCGTAGTCGAAAATCTCGTGCCGCGGGATAATCTCACCGACCGGAAGCGCCCGGCCGGCCAGAACGCCCACCGTGAGCTCGCGACCGGGTACGAACTCCTCGATCATCACCTCGTCGTCGTATTTCCGGGCCAAAGCCACGGCCGGATCGAACTCCCCGGCCGTCTTGACCACCGTAAGACCGACGGTCGACCCCTGCTTGGACGGCTTGACCACGACCGGCCAGCCAAACTCGCGCTCAATTCGGGCCTTCGCTACGGGGGCCATCACCCATCGTGCGGTCGGCACCCCGGCGCCTTGGAAGAGCCGCTTGGAGATGTCCTTGTCCATTGCCATGGCGCTACCCAACCGGCCGCTTCCGGTGTAAGGCACGCCCACCATCTCGAGCAGCGTCTGAATGGTACCATCCTCGCCCCGTCCACCATGTAGTGCAAGGAACAGCACGTCGGCATCGCGCACGACCGCAAGATTGGCCAGTCCGGACAGGAGCAGACCCCGCTCCAGGGCCTGCAGCTGCGCGATTGAAGGTGGCTCGGTCCCCACCAGGCCGCTAAGCAGGGTGGTTTCGTCAGCTTCGGGTATGTACCCTCGGGCCGTGTCCACCACGGCCACTTCATGCCCGCGGGAACGCAGAGCGCCGACCACTTGAACGGCCGAGGCGATGGCCACGTCCCGTTCCGCGGAAGTGCCACCCGTCAATACCGTTACGCGCATCTCAGTTCCCAGGAAAGCGTTCACGCCGTCTTACCTGGTCCCGATCAGCTGTTGGAGCACGTCATAGCGGCTGACGATGCCGATGAGTTCCCCATCCTTGCGGACCAGCGCAGCCGGACTCTCCCGAGTGAGCATTGCCCCCAGCCGATCGGTCGCGAACGAGGCGTCCACCTCGGGAAAGGGCGACTCCATGACCTCGCGTACCGGCCGATCCAGCAGGGCCGGCTGGGCCAGCGCCTTGGTCATCAGACTGGCCTCGACCAGCCCGCCCACCGACTGCCCCTCTTCGACTACCGGGATCTGGCTCACTCCCCAGGTGCTCATCAGGTTCAGCGCCTGGCGCACGGCAGCTGCCGGGGCCACACTGACCAGGGGTGGCGCGCTCGGGTGCCTCCGCTCGAGCAGCTGCTCGACCGTTGTCCGAGGCGGCTCCAGCATCTGGTTCTCCTGCATCCACTCGTCATTGAAGACTTTCGACAGGTACCGCTCACCCGTATCGCATAGAATGGTCACGATCATGGCGTTGGGATCGTCCAGCTCGCGGGAGAGCTCCACCGAGAGGGCCACGTTCAGTCCGGTGGATCCTCCGGCCAGGATGCCTTCCTCGCGGGCCAGGCGGCGGGCCATGACCAGTGAGGTGCGATCTGGAACCTGGCGGAACTCATCGATCCAGTCGAACCAGATGGTGCTGGGAATCTTGTCCCCTCCGATCCCCTCCACCTTGTAGGGGTGACCGGAGCCGAGTGTCCGGGCCCGGTGGTAGTGGGTGTACAGCGACCCAACCGGGTCACCTGCCACGATCCGAATCCGGGGGTTCTTCTCCTTGAGGTACTTTCCGGCTCCGCTGATGGTCCCGCCGGTTCCCGCTCCTGCCACCAAGTGGGTCACCTTTCCCTCGGTCTGCTCCCAGATCTCCGGTCCCATGGTGGCGTAATGGGCCTCGGGATTGATCGAGTTGTAGAACTGATTGGCCAGAACCGCGCCCGGTGTTTCCTTGACGATCTGCTTGGCTTTCATCACATAGTTGTCCGGATGGTCCGGCGGTACGGCGGTGGGAGTTATGACAACCTCTGCTCCGAATGCCTTCAGTAACCGGACCTTCTCCTGCGACATTTTGTCGGGCATGGTGAAGACGCAGCGATAACCCTTGAGTGCCGCCGCGATGGCGAGCCCCACGCCGGTGTTGCCGCTGGTTCCCTCCACGATGGTCCCACCGGGCCGAAGCTCGCCTTTCCGTTCGGCGTCCTCGATGATAGCCAATCCGATCCGGTCCTTGACCGAGCCTCCTGGATTGACGTACTCAGCCTTTCCGTAGATCGGGGTCCGAAGGCCACCGCCGATGCGGGCCAGGTGGATCAGTGGCGTCCACCCGACGGTCTCCAGGACGGACCCGTAGGGACGCAAATGTTGTGGGGCTCTCATTGTACCGACCCGGCGGGACGTTGATTCCGGAACTGCACTGGCTGAAGGAACGGAGCCGCCACCGGCTGTCCCTGGTGCAACGCGGGGGAGAACTTGAGCTCGGGCGCTCCCGCCAGTGCCGCGGAGTCGAGCGCCGGATAGCCGCTGGACTCGGCGACGCGAATCGAATCCGGAACCACCTGACCGGCGGAATCCACGTACAGACGGAGCAGCACCCGGCCCTCGATGCCCTGTGCCAGCAAGGCGGGTGGATAGCGCACGGGGGAAACGGGATTGATGGCGACTGGCGGCTCTTCCGGAGGAGTTGGCGGCGGGAGATCGGCATGATCGACCAGTCTCATCGTGCCGTCGCCATCATCATGTCCACAGGCTAGCATGGCTAGAGCGAGCAGAGGGATGTGCCAGACACCCGCATTCCTGCTTCCCCTCACTTGCGCTCCCCCACCCGGCGTTGGAAGTCGGCCAGCCGGTTGAGTGCCTCGAGAGGGGTCAGGCTGTTCACGTCGATGGATCGCAGCTCCTCAACCATGGGATCTGGCGCAATAGCCTCACTGAATAGTGCCAGCTGTCCCGGATCCCGGGAGGCGGGTGGCGGAGCACCGGGGACCATTCGATGTTCGCCTTCCAGGGCGCTCAGAATCTCCTTTGCCCGGCTCACCACCGTCGTCGGTAACCCCGCCAGCTGTCCCACGTGGATCCCGTAGGAACGATTGGTGCCGCCGGGCTCCAGCCGGTGCAGGAACAGTACGGTATCCCCAGCTTCCTGAACTGCCACGTTGAAGTTCCGGGCATGCTGCAAGCGCTCCGGTAGCTGCATCAACTCATGGTAGTGAGTGGCGAACATGGTCTTGCAGCCCAGCCGGTCGTGCAGGTGCTCGGTTACCGCCCAGGCAATGGCCACTCCGTCGTACGTCGAGGTCCCCCGGCCGATCTCATCGAGCAAGACCAGGCTCTGCGCGGTAGCGTTATGCAGGATCGCACTGGTTTCACTCATCTCGACCATGAAGGTGGACTGGCCTCCCGCCAGATTGTCACTGGCGCCGACCCGGGTGAACAACCGATCGACCACCCCGACGAGAGGCCTCTTCGGCGGGCACGAACGAGCCGAGCTGGGCCAGGATGACGCACAGGCCGATCTGCCGGAGAATGGTTGACTTGCCCGCCATGTTGGGGCCGGTCACCAGCGCCACTCGTTCCGCCTCGGTGAAGCGGGCATCGTTCGGGATGAACGACTCTCGTGGCATCATCCGCTCGATCACCGGATGCCGGCACTGACGGAGCACCAGGTCAAATCGATCGGTGACGACGGGCCGGACATAGCGATTGCTCACGGCGCGCTCACCCAGGCCGGCCCACACATCGAGCCGGGCAACCACGTGAGCGGTCCGCTGGATTCGAGCAATGGCCTGGCCAACGGCGGCCCGCAAGGCGCCGAACAGCTCTGCTTCGCGCGAGGCGATCCGTTCTTCAGCCCCCAGAACTTTCGACTCATACTCCTTGAGCTCCGGGGTCACATAGCGCTCAGCGGTGGCGAGTGTCTGCCGCCGCTCGTAATCAGCCGGTATCCGCGCGCTATGGGTGTGGGTGACCTCGAGATAGTAGCCGAAAACCTTGTTGAACCCCACCTTCAGAGAGGAGATGCCGGTGCGCTCCCGTTCCCGCTGCTGCAGGGCGGCGATGTATTGGCGCCCCCCGTCCCTGAGGCTTCGAAGCTCATCGAGAGCGGAATCGTAGCCCGGGCGAATGATCTCGCCCTCGCCCAACGTGGCCGGAAGGCGATCGGCCAGACCGGCTTCGAGATCCACCGTCAAATCTGCCAGCAGATCCAGCTCGTCCACCGCCTGAGCCAGCGCGTGGCTGCGTTGTCCGTTGGGAAGCGCGGTGCCGGCGAGCTCGGTCAAACCGCCGGCGACGTCCGGTAGCCGCTGAAAGGAGTCGCGCAGCGCTCCCATCTCCCTCGGAGTGGCCCGGCCCGATGCGGCCCGCCCGGCCAGACGCTCGAGATCACGCACCCCGTCCAGCGCCTCGCGGAGCCGCGATCGGCCGCGGCTGTCCCGCACCATGATCTCGACTGCATCGAGCCTATGGTCGATATCGGCGGGCTGGGACAGGGGAGACAGCAGCCACTGCCGCAACAGCCTGCCCCCCATCGGGGTGACCGTTGCGTCGATCGTCTCCAGCAGCGTGCAGCCGCGGACGCCGGCGCGTAGCGGCTCGACCAGCTCCAGGTTCCGCCGGGTCATCTCGTCCAGCCAGAGAAAGCTCTCGGCCCGGCGGACGCCTGGACGAGCGAGATGGGGCAGTCCGGCCGGCTGAAGGTCGGTCAAGTACCGCAGGAGTGCACCCGCAGCGCCGAGGGCCAGTTCGTCTTCGGGGCCTATGCCCAAGCCATCCAGGCTGGCCAGGTTGAAGCGCCGGGCCAGATCATCTCGGGCGAGCGCGGGATCAAATTCCCAGGGCTCCCGGGAGTCGTGAGCAGCGGGGCAGCGGGGCAGCGGGGCAGCGGGGCAGAACTGGTGCTGGAGACGACGATCTCGGCGGGAGGAGCCGGGACAATAGCCTCTTCGAGACCCGACTTCAGTCAAGGTCTCGAGGACGAACTCTCCAGTGCTCAAGTCGACGTAAGCAAGCCCGAGTCTATTCGACGCTGCCCCGCTTCCCCGCTGCCCCGCTGCCCCGCTGTATTGCCACCAACCAATTGTTCCGCGATCCGGCCACCCACCCGTCCTGCAAGAGCGCCCCCGGGGTGACGGTCTCGACCACCTCGCGGCGGACCAGTCCCCGGGCGAGCTTGGGGTCTTCCACCTGCTCGCAGATGGCGACCCGGTGTCCTGCGCCTACCAGTTGTCGGAGGTATTCTGCGGCGGCCTTGACTGGAACGCCGGCGAGTGGAACGCCGTCGCCACGAGAGGTCAGGGCGATTTCGAGGATTTTGGCGGCCAGCTCGGCGTCTTCGTTGAACATCTCATAGAAGTCGCCCACCCGATAAAACAGAATCGCGTTCCGGTGCTGCGCCTTCATCTCCCGCCAATGCTTGAGCATGGGCGGTGTGGGGGCCGCGCTGTCGTGGCTGACCGGAGGCATAGCAGGCAATATAACGATCGCCCCCTCCGGCCAGCCGCGACGCGCCGGGTTTATCTGCCGATCTTGTCCAGCTCAGCCACGTCTCGATCGGTGAGCTTCAGCTCGGCGGCGGCAATGTTCTCTTCCAGATGGGCCACCGAGCTGGTTCCGGGAATCACCAGCATGTTGGGAGAGCGAGCGAGGAGCCAGGCCAGCGCAATCTGATAGACGGTCGCGCCATGCCGCTGCGCCACCCGGTGAAGCGGACCGCCTTCGCTGAGGCTGCCGGCCGAGAGCGGAAACCAGGGAATGAAGGCCATCCGTTCCCGCTCGCAATAGTCGACCTCGGATTCCCATTTCCGATCGTTCACATTGTAGCGGTTCTGGATCGACACCACAGGAACGAAGGAACGGGCGCGCTCGATCTCCTCGGCCGAAGCCTCGGAAAGTCCCAGATGGCGCACGAGCCCCTCTTCCTGGAACTCGCGCAGGGCGGCGAATTGTTCGTCTGCGGGAATCTTGGGATCGATTCGGTGGAGCTGCCACAGGTCGATCCGGTCCAGCTTCAACCGCTTCAGGCTGGCCTCGAGCTGGCGACGAAGGTATTCGGGCCGTCCATTCTCGACCCAGCGATCCGGACCGGGGCGCTCGAGGCCGCCCTTGGTGGCGATGACCAGGCCGGGATAGGGGTGCAAAGCCTCGGCGATCAGCTCTTCGGAAATGTGAGGGCCATAGGAATCGGCGGTATCAAAGAAGTTCACTCCCAGCTCGACGGCCCGCTGGAGCACGCGGATGGCTTCGTCACGGTCGCGGGGAGGTCCCCAGATGCCTTTGCCGGTCAGCCGCATGGCGCCGAATCCCATACGGTTCACCGGGAGATCGCCACCCAGGGCAAAGGTGCCGGCCCCGGCAGCAGGAATGGAAGCGGTGTGAGGGTTGCTCATGAAAAACATCCGGTTAGAAGGTCCAGAAGGGTAGATCGCGGGCTGATCCCCTGTAGCTTTGAAACGATATGGACTCGGCATCGGTTCCCGACCATCTGTCCCCCGCGCTGGATGCGGTCGTTTCCCGCTTCGCTGGCATGGTACGTGGCGTCGGGTGGCGACATCGGCTTTCCGAGGCCGATGTGGATGAGGTCATGCAGCAGGTCCGGATCCGGCTTTGGCAGGCTCAGCGTGAAAGTGAGCAGATCAGCCGGGCGCCCGCGTCCTACGTATATCGCACGGCCGTGTCGGCCGCGCTCGACTTGATGCGGCGGCGGAGGGCTCAGCGGACGGATCAGACAATTTCTCTGGATGAGCCGGGTGCGGCTCTCCCGGACCGGAGAGATCCTCACGACGATCTGGCCTACTCGGAGCTCGCTCAACTGGTGGCACGAGCCATCGATCAGATCCCCGCCTCGCGGCGGCCGGTGGTGCGCATGCACCTCGCCGGTCATCCCCGGGAGGAAATCGCTCAGCTCCTGGGATGGTCCGAGGCCAAGACGCGGAACCTGCTCTATCGAGGAATGGACGACCTGCGCGAACGACTGAAGGGGCTTGGTGTGGGATGGGAGATGACCGCATGAGTGTTCCCCGACTGCAGGAGCTCTACGCCCAGGCGCTCGCCCGCCGGAGTGACGCGGCTGAAGGCTGTGTTCCGCCGGAAGAGCTGCTTGCGCTGGTGCGGAAGCAAGGGGACGAGGCCCGGCGATTACAGACGCTGGACCATGTGATGGGATGCGCGGCCTGTCACCGTGAGTTCGAGCTGCTTCGAGCGCTGGAAGCGGCCGGGGGCGGCAGCCGGGAACCGGCCACGGTCAGAAGCATCAGCAGGCGTATCATGCCCCTCGCTCTGGCCGCGTCGGTCTTATTGGCAATCGGCGTGGGAATCGTGATGCGAAACCGGGAGAGCGATACCACCAGAGGCGGCGGGTCAGCTCTGGTGCTCCTCACCCCGGCCGCTGAGGTAGCTCCGGCAGAGCCGGTGACCTTTTCCTGGCGCCCCTTCGCCGGGGACTCAGCGCTACCGTTTGGAGCTGTTGGATCGGAACGGGGCCGCAGTGTTCTCCCAACTCACCCCAGACACCAGCCTGACCCTGCCGGCAGAGATCCTGCAACCGGGCTCGAGCTATCGCTGGTGGGTACGCGATGCGACGCCGGGTTCCCATGTCGCTTCTTCCCTGCGGGCCCTCCGGATTCGCAGCAAGTAGAACAGCACCAGAGCGGCTGAGAGCGCAACCAGGACGATCAGCAGGCGGGGTCGGTGCCACCACGCCGGGGCTCGCAGCGGTACCTGAACCAGCGGATCACCCACGACGGTGAAGGCCGCCCACTCATGGGGCGACCGCTTGGCCCGGACGGCATCGAGTTTGGCCAGGCGGAGCGCCTCTCCCACTGGTCGATTCTTCGCCAGATGTCCATAGAGCGCTTGTATAAAGTGGGTGGCCTCCTGGTCCCCGACCTCCCACTGTGTGGCCACGACCGAGCGGGCGCCCGCCCGGAATAGCGGCGCGATCAATCCCTGAACACCCTCTCCGTTGATGACAACACCTCCAGCCGAACGGCAGGAGGAGAGCACGACCATGTCGGCGTCCAGCCGAAGCCGGGCCAGCTCATCGGGCCCAACGAAGCCGCTCTCGCCGCCTGCCGGGTGCGAGGACCAATGCCGTCCGCGCAGCCGTGTGCTCGTCGACCAGGGTGTGGGTGGCGAAGTGGACCACCCGAAATGGCCTGAGATCGGCTCGCTTGAGGTATGCCGCGCTGGCTTCGTCGCGCAACCTGACTTCGGATGTGGGCGAGTATTGGGCCACGAAGCGGGCTTCCCCGGCTGATCGGCGGAGACGGGGCAGGCCAGGCCCTCGCTTCGACTCCAAGGCAGGATCGCCAAAGGCAAGGAGCCTCATCGGCCGGCTGGTGAGCGGATCGTGGTGCCAGAGCGAAACGAGCACCTTGGCGGATGGAGCGGTGCTGATGGCATACCGCTCCGCGGCATAGCGGCCGTCAGGCAGTCGCAGCGCATCGAACGGCAGCCGATGCAGGGGACCGTCAGGGATGATCACCAAGCGGCGGATGCCGGGGTCGAGCCGAGCTACGGCAGGGGCCAGCAACGCCTCGCCCAGGCTCGCGGCCGGGACATCCGCTCCGACGCCGCTCTGGATCAGGGCCTCGAACCGCGCGATTGGCGCCTCCAGTGAGTCGGCCGGCGCCAAGGTGAGAACCAAAAAATTCTTCTCCTTTGCGCGGCGCAGCAGAAACAGTGTGGTGGGTGCTCCCAGCGAGCCGGTGACGTACTCGAGAATGGCGGTGCTGTCGTCGGGGATGGAGGAAGCAGCCTGAGCTGCGGTCATCGGGGTCGCGGACTGCTCGGACGGGAGCGGACTGGGATGCGAGGTATCGCTTTGATTCAGGGCGGCGGCCTGAGCCAGCTGGTCGGCCAGCTCACGCGCCCGCCGCCGCTCGGCCAGCTCGAACGCGGCAGCGCCCCGTCCTCGGGTCGCAAGGTCGTTGACCACGCGCACCACCTCAGCGTCCCGATCGTTCATCTCCGTGGGCGACGCCTGAAAGGCAAGAACCCGAAGCTCATCGTCGCTCAGGCTTGCCCGCCAGCGCTCCAGCTCGTCCCAGGCCTGCATTGCCTCGCGTTCGGCACGCTGAATGTCCCCGCGGCGGGCGTAGATGTCGGCGAGTCGGACCCGGGCGTCATGGCGAAAGACATGTTGGCTCGAATCCAGGGTGGCCAGATATCGGGTGAGCGACCGTTCCGCCGACGGCAGGTCACCCCGAAAGAGAGCCAGGCGGGCATCATCGTAGCTCAGCTCGCTGCCCAGAGCGGGCGCTTCAGCCGGCGAGCCAGCGCGTGGGCAGCGTCCAGCGCCTTCTGAGCGGCGGTCCAGTCTCCCTCGTGCATGGCGATTATCGCGAGATTGCGGTGAGCCGAGAACTCGATCTGGGTTTCTCCGGTGCGTTGGTACCAGGTGAGGACTTCCAGTGTCTGCTTCCGCGCTCCTGCCAGATCTCCCGTGGCCAGCGCGGTCACGGCCAGGTAGTCCCGCGCCTTCATCTCGCCGACCGGATCGCCCAGGCTGCGAAACAGGGCGATAGAGCGAGCCAGCGCATCAGATGCCGCGGAGTAGTCGTTGAGGGAGGTCGCGATCGCACCGGCCGCGGTGTAGGCGGCGGCTACCGCGAACTGATTGTGGGCCGCTTGTGCCTCGACCAGGGCCTGCCGTACCAGCTCATTCGCCTTGCCCAAGTCGCCCTGACCAAGCAGAGCATTTACGTGCCAGAGGAGGGTGGTTGAGAGCTGCGTCCGGTCGTGACCCCGGCGATACCATTCCTCGGCTTGGAGCAGAACGGCTATGGACGAATCCCGTTTTCCCTCGAACTGGAGCAGCTGAGCCAGCGACTTGAGCGCCTGGCCTACCAACCGGTGGTATCCGGACTGCTGCGCCAGCTGAAGAGCCTGTCTGGCGTCCGATCTGGCTTCGGGGCGGCCCAGTATCCCTCGCAAAGCCGCGCGCTGCCGAAGGCGCTCGGCATGCACATCGTAGCGAATTCCGGGCACCAGACGCTCCACCGTATCGAGAGTAGCCAGGCCGGATTCAATGCCTTCGCCGAATGCCCGGTGCAGCGATACCCCGAGCAGGGCCTCACCCTCGGCCGCTGGATCGCCCACCCGGCGGGCCGCGGCCCGGGCGCGGGCGAGCGCTGCCTTGGCCTTCTCGTCCAGTCCCTGAGCGTCCAGGCCCTGAGCCAAACCCAGGAGGGAGTAGGCATCAAGCGGGTCAGCGGCTACTGAGTCCCGGCCCAGCACCCGCTGGTATAGCCGCTCGGCATCGGGATAGGCGTACCGCAGCCGGTTCAGGGTGGCGAGGCCGAACAGAGCCGCACGGTCCGTCGAGTCCCGCCCGAGTCTGGTGCTCCAGCGACTTTCCAGGTCGGCAGCGCTGTCTCCCTCGATGGCCCGAGTGACGGCTGCCACGATCGCGGCAGGAGGCTCGAGACTATCGGCTGGGAGGCTTAGTAGCGAACAGATGAGGGGGAAGAGCAATGCGGGCGTGACCACCGATACGGGTTCAGCCGCCACTATACCGAGCGACAGCAACGGCAGCAAGTCGAAGGGACCGGCCCTGAGGCCGGCCCCTTCACTTGGCCTTACTCTCCGTGTTCAGGGTCCTCCACGCTGTCGCCCTTGGTCTCGATCGAGGCAGTCGACGAATCCGACGCTACCGGCGTGGAATCGAGGACCTCCTGGGTGATCTCGTCAGCGAGACCCTTTCCAGCTTTCGATCTCCCGCTCGAACTGCTGCGCCAACTGGTTCAGATCCACCGACACAGAGTCGCTCTCCTGCGCCAAGCCGGTGACCCTTGCCAGCGCTACTGCCGCCTTCTGGTAGGTGCTGTCGACCTGAACCGCAGACTCGTAGGCCTGCGCGGCGGCCTCGGATAACCCGACCGCTCCAGGGCCACGCCCAGGTTGTTCTGAAAAACCGGCGCGTTGCCTCTGAGTTGCACCGCGCGAGCCAGAGGGGGAAGCGCAACGTTGGGCTGGTTCTGGTCGATGTAGATCAACCCGAGGTTGTTCATCGCCCAAACATCCCGATCGTCAATGGTTAGGGCACGATGATAAGCCTCGATGGCTTCATCTACCTGACCCATGATGTACCGGGTCCTTCCCAGGAGACGGAGTCCCTCACTCGATGCCGGCTCCTGGCTCAGCGCCTTCTCGATCCGCTCGAGCGCCTGCTGCGGCCGTCCCATTTCCAGCAACACTCGTCCGGAGTTGTACAGGCTCTTCCGGTGATTCGGATCGAGCTCGATGGACCGGTCGAACGCGGTCAGGGCACGGTCAGGCTCTCCGTTCTTCCAGGCGGAGACCCCCAGCATGTAGTAACCCCAGGCGTTCTCCGGATTGCTCTCGGTGTACGCCGAGAACAGCTGGGTGGCCTCAGCGTACTTCCCGCCATTGAAGGTGGACTCTGCCCGGGCGTAGGTGACCGGGGCCGGCTTGGTCCCCACGTCCCCGATGCTGTCGTTTCCAGTGGTTGCTCCGGAGACGACCGGCGGGTTCGCGCCCGCGGTGGTGGACGTGGTTTGCGGGCGATCGGACCGACCGCAGGCGGCAACGATGGCAGTAAGGGCGAACACTGGTACGGCAAAGTAGCGTGACATGGGTCTCTCCTTGATGGGGCGCGAGGCGCGTGAGTGACGGCCAACCGCGCGGAGACAAAGGCAAGCGGGTGGCCACATCGAGGAGGATGGGATGACGGGCGAGATTGTCCTGCAAAGACAAGTAGTTAGTGAAAACGGCGTAACAACGGAGCCGGCAGAGTGTGTCCGGGGGAACACCACCGGCGAGGGGAGGATGTGTCCGGCAGGACACGTTATTCGGGTCCGGCTTTTCCTTCGCGACGAAGGTTCAGCCGACGCATGATCTTGAGCAAACTCGCGTGGTCGGCGAGTCCCAGCTCCTCGGCGGTTCGGGTCACATGCCACTGATTTCGTTCCAGCGCTGTAGCCACGATCTGTCGCTCGGCCTCGGTGCGCAGAGCCTGCAGGGTTCTGGCTCCGGCGGCTGGGCTGGGAATTCGACTCTCATCCCGGATATCAGCAGGGACATGCTCCGGGCGGAGCACCTCGCCATCGGCCGCGATGATCATGCGCTCGATGGCGTTCCGCAGCTCCCGTACGTTGTTGCGGCTCCAGTCGTATCCCAGCAGCACCTCCACGGCGTCGCCCGACAGCTTCTTGGGCCGGAAACCAAACTGTCGGCACATGCCGCTGATGAAACCGTTGGCCAGCTCCGGGATGTCGGAGAGACGGTCACGGAGGGGCGGCACGTTGAGGACGTGAACGTTGAGACGGTAGTAAAGGTCCGGCCGGAAATGTCCCGCCGAGACCTCGGCCTCCAGGTTTCGATTGGTGGCGGCAATGATCCTGGCTTCTATGGGGATGGGGCGAGTCGCACCCAGCCGGACTACTTCCCGGTTCTCCAGCACGCGGAGGAGCTTTGCCTGCGCCGTAAGCGGAAGCTCTCCAATCTCGTCGAGGAAGAGGGTGCCCCGCCCGGCAGCCTCGAAGGCTCCCTTTCTGGTGACCGTGGCACCGGTGAACGCACCGCGCTCGTGACCGAACAATTCACTCTCGATCAGATTTTCGGGCAGGGCCGCGCTGTTGACGGCGACGAAGGGGGCATCGGGATGGAGGCCGGAGCGGTGCAGATCTCGGGCGACGAGCTCCTTGCCGGTTCCGCTTTCGCCCAGGATCAGCACGGCACTCGGGATCCGGGCTACCCGGCCGATCGCCTCTCGCAGCGCACGAATGGCGGCACTGGAGCCCACTAACGAGGATTCGATGCCGAGCCGGCGCTCCAAGGCCATCAGCTCCTGCCGGAGTCTCTTCCGCTCCAGCACCGTCTCGACCTCATGAACCACCCGCTCCATCGGCTCGGCTTTGTCGATGAAGCCGTAGGCGCCCAGCTTGAGGGCTGCGATGCAGCGCTCGTAGTTCCCGGTTCCGGTATAGACGATCACCGGCACTTCACTGCCCTGCTGCTCCAGCCGGCGCAGCACCTCGAAGCCATCCATTCCCGGCATTTCCAGGTCGAGGATCATGCAGTCAACCGCGGCGCTGCGGAGCAATTCCAGCGCCTTACCACCCTCGATCGCGGTTACGACGTCGTATCCGCCCAGACGCTTGAGATCGTAGGCGTACTGCTCGGTGAGCGCGGGTATGTCGTCGACGACCAATACCAGGGTCATGGTCTCGACTCATTGGCCGGCGCCGGAGGCAGCTCGACTACGACCCGGGTGCCCGTGCCTGGCTGAGTATCCACGCGGAGGGTGCCGTCGAGATCCAGGATGAGGCGGCGAACGATCGACAGACCCAGGCCGGTTCCTCCAGACTTTGTCGTATAGAAATCGTCGAAGGCCCGGTTCAGCTCGCTCTCGCTCATGCCGACTCCAGTATCCGCCACCGTGATTCTCACCCGGTCCGGTCCGGGGCCTTCGGCCACTTGCTCGGTGGACAGGGTGACCTCGCCATCGGCCTTTCCGGAGAGGCTATCCAGGGCATTCCCTACGAGATTTTCCAGGATCCGCCGAACCATCAGCGGATCGGCCAGAGCAAGAGGCTGCTGAGGGGCGAGCTGGGTCCGGATTCCGGCGCCATCATGGCTGACGTTGCGGACTACCTGCTGGACAATGGCATTGACGTCACAGGCCTTTCGCTCCATGCCTGGCGCCAGCCGGTCGTAGTTGCGGGCCAGGGTGCCGAGATATTCCACACTCGACTCCAAAGTGCTCCGGCGGGCCTCGAACACCTGAGGAAGGGCCGCGGGATCCTGCTGTAGCACCTGGCTCAGGTGACGCAAGACGTTCCGAATGGGCGCCAAGCCGTTCTTGATATCGTGGTTCACCTGGCGGGCCAGGTCGCCGATCGCCGCACGGCGCTCGGCTTCGCGTACCCGGACGGAGCTGGCCCGGAGCCGGTCCATCATGGCGGCGAGCAGCCGTGAGAGACTGCCGATCTCATCGGATCGTTCGGTGGCAAAGCTTTGGTCCAGCCGGTCCAGATCTACCCGGGCCGTTTTCTCCGCCAGATCCCGAAGGGGCCGACTGACTAACGCCGAAAGCCAGGCTGCGCCAAGTACGGCCACCAGGACGGTGAGTGCCAGAGCCAAGAGAAACCAGCGGGTTACCCCTTTGCGAAGAAACTCCAGCGCGTCGAGCGACTGAGTCACCAGCAGCCGGGCCGTATCCATAGTTACTCCGGGGCCGGTGGTGAGGTCGATATACGGCAAACGCAGCTCGCGAACAATCCGGCTTCCAGGGACAGAGGTCGTTGCCGCCCCCGGGTACTTCAACCTGACGGCGAGGCTCGAGTCTCGAGCCGGCCCTCCCAGGAGCCGAGGGTCCGCTTTCACCCCTCCCGAGATCTTGAATGCTCGGCTGGCAATGCGAATCGAGTCGATTCGAGTCAGCGCGAGCACGGATGAATCGGGCGTGCGGGCACGGAGTAACACCAGCGAGTCCGGCCCGCTTTCCAGCAAGCGGGTAAGCTGTGGCTCCAGCCGGTCGAACTCGTTGCGAAAGTGACCAGAACTGAGAATCCGCCCGTTGGAATCCTGAACCTGAAGCAGGTCGAGCCCGGATAGTCGCATTGCCTGACCCGCGACATCGAGCAGGTACGGTCGGCTGGCAGCGTCACCCTGAACGGCCAGGCGGAAGCGGTTGTCTTTCGACAGCTGGGTCACGATAGCCTGGAGCCGTTGCTCGACCAAACCGCTTTCACGCCTCAGGTCAGACTCGAGAACGGCCGCCATTGCTTCCACTCGCGCCTGGTATTCCCGGGTGAGTCGGCGATCCAGCTCCCGCCGCACCCCCAGGGCCAGCGCGCCAAGCGGGATCAGCACGGCGAGGAGGATGGAAGCAAACACTCTGCTTCGGAAGCTCAGCGGGAAGTCTCCTGCTGAAGGTCTGTCTCCGAGAGAAAGCGGGGAGTTCCGTCCCAATCCACGCTGAGCGCCGGCGAACCTCGGCGGACGATCGCGTGCTGCCGGGTGTCAATTAATGGGTAGAGGCGCCCTCGGCCAGTCCATTGGGCCGACTCGCGGCAGGGCGAAGCCGATTGCAGAGGGATGGCCACGATATAGCCGCGATCCGCCCCTCGCTCGAGCTCGGCTGCAAACCGGAGAGGATCTGACGCAAGCGCACTCAGCGGATTCCGGTCATCGGCCACGGCCACCAGGCGCTCAGCGAGCTGCCGAGCGACAGGGTCAGTTTGCTGATAGACGATGCGTGGCTCTGTCGGACTGTTCGCGGCCATGGAGGCTTCGACCGAGCAGGGACTGGAATTCCACCACGTTTGGTCCGATGATGGGCGCGCGTCGGTCTGCACCACATCTCGAACCAGGGACAGCTTCAGGGTTGAATCCAGAGGCGTAGACACCGCCTGTGCCCCCGGGTGCTGCAAGAGGGCATAGGTTCGGTCCCATGGCAGGGGATAGGTGTTGAGCTCGCTGGTACGCGCGGCATAGTCGATCACCTGAGGGTCACCCGAAACCACCAGATCGGCGCCAGCATCGAGCGCGTCTCTCAGGTCTCTCGTGCCTGCGACGGCGATCGCAAGGATCGCTCGACCCGGTCCCAGGGAGACGGTCAGCCGACCTTCGCTCAGCCTTGTCGCCATGCTATTGGAGACCACGGACCAGAGCGGATCGGCAAACACTCTGGGCAGCGAATCGCGGAGGTCACGCATGGTCACCCGCAGCGTGCGATCGTCGATTGCCCGCACTGAATCCAGACCCGCCTCGCGCAGAGCACTGTCCCGGCGAATCCAGTCGGCCTCGATGCTACGGGCGGTCAGGCTGCTGCCATCGGGAAATCGGGCTCCGTCGCGCAGCACAAAGGTCCAGGTGCGGGCTGTGGTATCGCTCTGCCAGGAGGTCGCCAGAGCGGGCCGGAGCTCACCTTGGCAGTCGAGTCTAATCAGTCCTGGAAAGAGCTGGCGAAAGACCAGCCGCTCATCCTGGTTGGTGGGCACCGGCGCGTGGGAGAGGTCGAGCGGGCTGGAGAGCGCAATCGTGACCGTATCCAGCCGCTGCGCCGAGTCAGCAGCCAGCAGGCAAGGCCCTTCCAACTGGGTAGAAGGTGAAGGATTCGGGGAGGAGGCTGGAGCGCAACCGTCGAGCGTCAGCGCGGTGAGGCCGAAGGCAGCGGCTCCTGCTAGGAGCCGACGACCACGAATGGGCTGCCCCCCAGCTTCGCTTTGATTTGAGGTACGGCCGCGGCGGCCTCCGCCTTGGTCCGGTAATCACCGATGCGCACCTTGTAGAGTCCGGCTTCCTCGACGGTGATCGGATCGAATCCTTTGGACTTCAACTTGGCGGCAGCCGACTCAGCGGTGGCCTTGTTCCGTACCGCGGTGATCTGGATCCGGTAATGGGTTGCCGCAGTCGTAGCGGAGGCCGAGTCCGCTCGGGGGTTGTTCGCAGGCTGCCGCGGGGTTGGGGCCGGGGCCGGACCCGACGCCGGCGCGTGGGCGGTGTCGCTGCGCGATGCCGGAGATGGAGTTGTCTCGGGAGTCGCCGCGGCGATCGTAGGCTGGGAGTCAACCGGAGTCGCGGCTCTGGCCTGGGTGTCGGCCCGGGCCGGTGCCGAAGCGGCGAACTGACCGCAACGCTGGTGCAGGTACCGAAGTTGGTTCTGCAGCTCCAGGTTGGCTGAGGGGTCTTTCAGGCCATCTCCAATCCAGCGACAGGCCAGGTCGGGCTTCTTCTGGTCGAAGTAGGTGCGGGCCGCCCAATATGCTGCCTGCGGTATCAGTGAACTGCCTGAATAATCGAGCCGAATGCGTTCGAGGTTGCGGGCTGCGCCGTCCAGATTGCCGCTGGCGTAGTCGAGCTGCACCAGCCGGAGCAAGGCGTCATCGGCCCAGCTGGAGGACGAATACTCCACCGCCACCCGCTGCAGCTGACGCCGCATGTCGGAGGCATCGTTGGCCACCATGGCCTGAGTGTAGACGATTTGAGGGTACAAAGTGTCGGTTGGCGCAGTGGCGGAGAGCAGCTGCTGGACCTTCATTCGCGCCGAGTCGCTGTCACCTTCCTGGGCATCGCGGATGACTTCGACCAGTCGTGGATCGGTCTGTCCCAGGAGAGGGAGGACGGGAGTGACGGGGAGGACGGAAATGAAAAGTAGGAGCCGCCGCATCAGGCTGCCTCAGCCGATTTCACGCCCAGCCGCAACACGAGATCCGTCAGCACTCCGCGCTCATCGGAGATGGTGGTGCTTTTGAGCGCCTGATCGGCCTGAAGGCAGGCCTCGAGTGCCGCATCGATCCGCCGGGCCGGCCAGCGATCGGCCAATCGCGACCAGCGAGCCGCCTCTTCCTTGTAGCTCAGCAGACCAGCCGGCCGGTTCTTCAACAGCGCCTTGAACACGGCGTCTTCCAGGGCGCGGCCCCGGAGACCCTTGTCCTGGATGCGGCGGGCAATCCCGAGGCCGATCAGCGTCGTGCCCAGGAGGGTAACCAGCTTCACTCCCGACATTCCGGGTTGGGCGAGAATTGCCGGCAAGAGAGTTATGGCACGACCGGTTTGCCCCTCGAGAATCGCGGCTCGCCAATCCCACTGGGTTTCCCCTTGCCTCACGCCGATGAGCTGACCCACCCTCTCGGGGGTGAGCGGCTCGTCCGCTGGCAGGGACGCCAGCTTAGCCAGTTCCGAGCTCAGGGCCGCGAGATCGGAGCCGATCGCCTGCACTAAATGCTCCGCCGCGGGGCCGTCGAGGTTCACCCCCCGGGTGACAGCCCGGTGCAACAACCACTTGACTGCTCGTTCCGTGGGCAGGGGATCCAGCCGCACGAGGTACGAGCCTCGGGCGAGCTCCTTGTCCTCGGCCTCTTCACCCGATCCCTGCACGAGCACCACAACCGTCTCTGGGCTGGGCCGCTCCAGGTACCGCTGGAATTCGGATTTCGACTTGGTCTTACGGCGCCAGGCTTCCACCTCTCGGATGACCACGACGCGCCGCTCAGCCATCATCGGAAGCGTATTGCACAAAGCATGGATTTCTTCAGGATCGAGCTGGGCGGCGGAACGCTGGTCGAGGTTGAACTCCCGCATGGCGGGATCGAGCGCCCGGTCTAGAATCGCCCGTACGGCCTCGTCCTTGAGCACGTCTTCGAGGCCATACAGGTAATAGACCGGGGCGAGCTCGCCCTTATTCAGCGAGCGGAACAGCGCATCAAACGAGTGTGCCGGCATAGTGAAGGCAAACGTACCCCCTGTAATACACTCTCGTAAGACAGTCCGCCAGACGGCTCAGCGGCGGAACCCCTGAATGAACATCAGCGCCACCAGCGTCTTGCCATCCGAAATTTCTCCGCTCCGGATCATGTTCATGGCCTCGGACCAGCGCCGGGTATGAACCTCCATGAACTCGTCGGCTTCGCGCTTGTGAGTGCCCTTTTTCAGCTCGTGCGCCAGGAAAAGGTGAATCTTCTCGTCGGTGAAGCCGGGCGTGGTATAGATCGTGGTGAGCCGAGCCAGTACGTCGGCCGTCATCCCGATCTCCTCCTCCAACTCGCGCTGAGCACACGTCGCAGGAGTCTCGCCGGGGTCGAGTCGCCCCGCCGGAATCTCCCAGATATACCCGTCAGCGGCGTGGCGGAACTGGCGGATCAGGTGAATCCGCGGGTCGGGGGCGCGAGGCTCATCCAGAAAAGGAACCACCGCCGAGGCCCCGGGGTGACGAATCATCTCCAGCTGGCCGGTCGATTGATTGGGGAACTGGACGGTGTCGCGGTCCAGGTTGATGATCTTGCCGCTGTACAAGCGTTCGGAGGAGACGAGCGTCATGGCGTAGAGCGGTGAAAGGCGAGAGTTGAGGCCGAGGCGCGCAGCCACGCCACCGGGATCTTGAAGGCCTCGAAAGCCAGGTAGCGGAGCTCGAGCACCGGATTGTCCGAGATGGGGCTGCTCTCCGTGGGTGAGGTGTACGCCTCGAGTCCGGTGCGCCGGGCCTCGAGCCGCAACCGGAACATGTGAAACGGATCGCTGACCAGGATGACCCGCTTCAGATGGGCCGCCTGGAGCCAGTCGGCGACGGCGGTCATCGAGGCCTGGGTTGAGCGGCCCTGAGGCTGGGAGATCACCGCGTCCGGCGGCACCTTTCGGTTCAGCAGGTAGTGCCGGGCGACGGTCGCTTCGCTCATCGTGTCTCCCCGGCCGACCCCGCCGGTCACCACCAGCCGAGGGGCAAGTCCTTCCCGGTACAGTTGCAGCGCGTGATCCAGCCGCGCCCGGAAGACCGGCGACGGCCGGCCGTTGTACTGGGCGGCGCCCAGCACCACAATGGCGTCCGCTGGACGCCGCTGATCCTCCTGGCTCACCATGAGGACCATCACCAGGGCCACCGTGTACACCGAGCCGGCGGCCAGGATGATCAGCCCGAGCGCCCGGCGAAATTTCTGGAACGGCGAACGACGAGTGGGCCGTCCCCCGGTCACAAGTCGAAGCTCTCGCCGTGGCTGGGGACCCGTACGTCGCGCACGCCCTCTTCCCGGAGAATCGCTGCCATGGCCTCCAGCGCCGGCGGTTCTCCGTGGACTACGAACGCCCGCCGAATCGGCCCTCCCAGCCGGCGAACCCAGGCCCGGAGCTCGTCCCGGTCTGCATGAGCTGAATACCCGGTGATCGATTCCACTTCAGCTCTCCGCTCGTACTCCTGGCCCAGAATGCGAACCCGTTCCTGCCCGCTCTCGATTCGGCGACCCAGGGTATGCTCGGCCTGAAAGCCCGACAAAGAGCACCAGGTTGCGGTGGTCTCCAATGCCGTGGGCCAGATGGTGCAGGATGCGGCCCGATTCTACCATCCCGAAGCGGCAATAATCACCGCCGGCCCGTTCTGGGAATTCAGAGCCTTCGACTGGGAGACGTCACGGACGTAATGGAGCAGGGGAAAGTCAAACAGCTCGTTGGTGGTCTCGATGAACCGCTCAGCGCGGTCGAAGACCTCAGGGTGCATCCGGAAGACGGTGGTGATGTCCACCGCCAGGGGGCTGTCCAGGTAGATCGGTATCTGGGGGATCTGGCCGGCACGGGAGAGGCGGTGCAGGCTGTAGATCAGCTCCTGTGCCCGACCTACCGCAAAGGCCGGAATCAGCAGCTTGCCGCCGCGGGACGCCACCCGGCGCACCGCCTCTGCCAGCCGGGTCTCCGCCTGATCGAAGGACTCGTGTTGCCGGTCGGCGTAGGTGGATTCGACGATCAGGGTGTCGATCGGCCCGGTGGGAGGCTCCGGATTTCGCACGATCGGAAGTCCGCTGCGGCCGATGTCCCCGGAATACACCAGACGATGGTTGCCGCCTTCGCTCACCCTAAGGTCCACCGTGGCCGAGCCGAGGATGTGGCCGGCATCGAGGAAGTCGAGTGCCAGGTGCTTGCGCACATGAAACACCCGCCGGTAGGGAACGCCGACCATGAGATCCTGTACGGCGATGGCATCGCGCAGCGAGTAGAGCGGCTCGCTCTCGGGCCCTACCCTGCCCTTTCGCTCCAGGTACTCGTGGTCTTTCTCCTGGATGTGGGCGGCATCGGCCAGCATGACCGCGCTGAGGTCCCGGGTGGCCGGGGTGGCGTAGATCGGTCCGTGAAAGCCCTCCTTGACCAGGAGGGGGAGCCGCCCGCTGTGATCGATGTGGGCATGGCTCAGCACCACGGCATCGATCCGGCGGGCGTCGAACGGGAGCTGGGCGTTCAACCGGTGGCTCTCGGCCCGGTGACCCTGGAACAGGCCCCCGTCGAGCAGGATCCTGGCGCCGGCGGCTTCGAGCAGGTGCATCGATCCGGTCACCTGTCCGGCAGCGCCCCAGAAGGTGAGTCGAAGGCTGCTCATGGCGCGTGGCTACCTGGTCCCAAACAGGCGGTCTCCGGCATCTCCCAACCCGGGAAGGATGTATCCCACTGCATTGAGCTCGCGGTCCAGCGCGGCAGCGAAGATGGCTACGTCGGGATGAGCCTGGAGCATTCGGGAGACGCCTTCGGGTGCCGCCACCAGGCTGAGAAAGCGGATCCGGCGGGCTCCTGCCTTCTTGAGGGCGCTGACCGCGGCAACCGCGGACCCGCCGGTGGCCAACATGGGATCCAGCACGAAGAAATCGCGCTCCACCCGGTCGGCTGGGATCTTGAAGTAGTAGTCCACCGGCTGCAGCGTATCGTGGTCGCGGTAGAGGCCGATGTGTCCCACTCGAGCCGAGGGAATCAGCTGGGTAATGCCGTCCACCATGCCCAGACCGGCCCGGAGGATCGGTACCAGGGTCAGCTTCTTTCCCGACACCTGGCGGCCGGTCATGCGCTCGAGCGGAGTCTCGATCTCGACCGGTGAGGTGGCCAGATCCTTGGTGACTTCGTAGGCCATCAGGGTGGCGATCTCGCTCACCAGCTGCTTGAAGTCGCGGGTGCTGGTGTGCTTGTCCCGAAGGATGGTGAGCTTGTGCTGGATGAGGGGGTGCGACAGGACGGTGAGGTTGGGGAACCGGGGCGGCGGCATGGAGGGGAAATATGACAGAGGCGATGCGGCGATGTCACCCTGAGCGAACCGAAGTGGCTAAGTCATAGCGATGATCCCTTGGCCCCGCTGACCCCCTTCCTATATTTCCCGCCCCTACGGCCAGGTAGCTCAGTTGGTAGAGCAGCGGACTGAAAATCCGCGTGTCGGGGGTTCAATTCCCTCCCTGGCCATTGCGTGTAACTCGCCGTATTAACATTGGTTATGAATACTACGGCCATCCAAGTTGGGTGGCCGTCTGTGTAGAAGTACCTAAATAGTACCTGAAATGCCGCTCACTTCGGCTTCGAGGGTGTGATGAGCAAGGACATGCGAAAGAAGAAGCTGGAGTTTTTCAAAGTCGGCTCGACGGCGCTGAGCGCTATGAGGGACTACCAGGACGGTCTCGGCATGGCATAGACTAGCGGACCCTCGTGAACTGACCCTCGCTTCGCCTCGCCGCCTGACCCGTCACATCTTGTACCGCGATGGACCGGCACCTATACTTAAAGCGTACCGCCCCTCGAAGGCGGTGCAGGGGAGCGCCCCGGGCGGGTTTTCAACCCGCCACCCCCCTAATCGGGAACTCTGTCCAGTTGGAGTTACCAGGGTTGCTCCCTAGACCGCCGCATGGCTTGCCCGTGCGGCGGCCGCTTTTTCCGGAAGCATGAATCCCGCGCGGGGTAGTGGATCGGTTTCAGCGTAACGCCGAGAATGGGGCTAGCACCCGAGGCGGGAGGATCGGCGCGTTTCGCGGGCAGCTTTGGATTCCGCGACGATGCGTTCGGCTCTTGCGCAGGCTTCGGCGGCAGTCGCGCAGATCACGGCGGCACGTTCTGCGGCTTCTCGGGCGGCAAATAGGGACTGAGAGAGGGGCTGGTGGGGGCCGGGGCGCGGACGCATCCCGCACTGTAGTGCTCACTGGCGGCCCGCTCAAGCGGGCCGTTTCGATCTATGGGCCGGGGCTATTTTCCCCGGCGCTTTGATTTTATGGGCGCTGGCGTTGCTTCGCGTCCGCGACCACCTGCTCCACCTTCCTCTCTTGCTCCCGCATCAGACGCAAGAGACGAGCGTCGAGGATTGAGCCGTCGCCCGAGGCGCGGCCAGGCTCATTCAACATTCTTGCCCTTGGACCCGATGCGACATATCGGGGGTGGCAGGGCGAGGAAGGACGGCCATCGGTACCGGCCACCGTGCGCCGGCGCTAGGAGGCGGAACAGAAAACCATCCGTTCGAGGCGTGCGGAGGCCTAACTTGGCGAAAGGCACTTCGGCGGGCCGCGCGGCCGACAACGAAAGATCTCGACTGCCATTCAGTGAGCCTGCGCACACTTGGTATCCGGCCACCCCGGCATACTGAACCGTGAGCGGGAGTGCGCCCGACCGCATCGCCTCGCTGTAGGCGTAGCTTGGGGGAGGTGTGCGATCATGGAGACGATCCCAACAAGAGATTCTCAAGGCTCGTGCCTGCGATGCCAGGCGCCGCTGGCCGAGGGCGCGCGCTACTGCTCCCTCTGCGGCGTCTCGGTGAGCGAGGCTGCCACCGGGGAGTATACCCGCTACGACCTGGATCGGTTCTTCAACTACGCCCTGGACATGCTCTGCATCGCAGGGATCGACGGCTATTTCAAGCTGGTCAATCCCTCATTCGAGCGGGTCTTGGGCTACACCGCGGTGGAACTGCTGAAAATCCCCTTCGTCGAGCTAATCCACCCCGAGGACCGGAGCGACACAATCGCGGAGGTGAGCAAGCTCGCCAACGGTCTCGAGACCATCTGTTTCCAGAATCGCTATCGCTGCAAGGACGGCAGCTACCGGCAGCTGGAGTGGACGTCGTACCCGGAGCCAGCCACTGGGCTGATCTACGCGGTGGCCCGGGACGTCACTGAGCGGGACCGGGCGCACGCATACAGTGGCTGAGGGGCGGAAGAGCGCGCGTGCCCGAGCCAACCTGTGCTGAGCGGCCCCTCTGGCACATATTGTCGCTGGCCTCCAGTTTAGAGGGGATGGGAAACGACACCTTCCGCTGCCCGCAGTGCCAGCGCGAGCTACCGTACGCGAATGACACCTACAACCCCGAGACGCAGACCTGCCGGGCCTGCGGTCGGGGCGAGACGCCAAGTGTGCAGGAGGCGCAAGCGGATGCCAAGAGCGCCGCTGAGGTGGTGGAGACGGACGCCGAGATCATGCCTGGTGATGTCGGCCAGGCTCGCTGGGACTTTAGCCTGCCCAAGAGGAAGTCCCAGCTCCCAAAGTGTCCTAACCGATGCAGCTGGACCTCTCCTGATTCAAAGTCGGCACCGAGGCGGCTGGGAGGGTACTCCGAAATCTCTGGGGGACGATTCTAATTTCTTGAGGGCCTGGCTCGGCTTCCGGCATCGGGCAGAAGCTAGGCGTCGACAGTGAACGGAGGATCAAATAGTCCGGGGACGCCGTGCTGGCCGCCCCCGTCCAAAAAGCCAAACTCATTTCAAGATGAGTTGCCGTAGTAACCTCCCACCTACGAGATCGCGCGTCGCACCACGTTCGACAGAGGCTTGACTCGCCTGCGCTCTATTCTGATTCAGGGTAGAAGCCGCAATGGGGTCCGTGCGATCATCCAGGTTATCCAGGGCCGCCATGTTCTTGTATGTGGTCGTGAGGAGGACGTTCCAATCGTCCTCTGTGGCTTGTGGGCGGTCTACACAACGTATCTGTGACGACTCCAGCTTTCTTCTGTGCCTCTAGCAGGCGCTTCTAGTTCCCGTCCAGATACTCCATGTACTTGTCGAACATGCCAGGCTTTGTGCGGATATAACTGAAAACAACGACCGGTCCCTCCGTGTACGGGCGGGGTTGCTGAGCGATACCGGTTGATGTGATGCAGACGAGGAGAACCGCGGGCAGCAAGGCACGCATAGAACCTCTATAGGTTAGGGAAAATGGATGCCCCAGTATACGGTCTGGTCTCTGACTTGGTGAGGTGCTGGAGAAGGTGAACTGCCTGACCCTCAAGGACACTCGAACACCCTGAGCGGAGATGAGGGAGCGGGGCAGGTGGGCCAGCTCAGCCTCAAAGGCGAGCATCTGCAGCCCGTCAGACAGCCGCCAGCCGACGTAACGGTCGACCTTGGGCATGGAGGCAATCTGACCAGCCAGTGTCAAAGAAGAATCAAATTCCTCGTATCGCCGAGGCCTGATCTCATGGCCACTGGTTGGTTCTCTAACCGTGTGCTAGTCTAGGGGAGTTCCTCTCGGACTTTCCAGACTGACCGACCCTACCATTGTCCGCCTCCAGGCCGCGTTGGCCGACCGCTACCTCATCGAGCGCGAGCTCGGCCGCGGCGGCATGGCCACGGTCTACCTCGCCCACGACCTCAAGCACGACCGGCCGGTGGCGCTCAAGGTCCTGCATCCCGAGCTGGCTGCGACGCTCGGCCCCGAGCGCTTCCTGCGCGAGATCCAGCACGACCGCACGGCTCGACCACCCCCACATCCTGCCCGTCTCGACTCCGGCGAGACGCTCGGGCAGCTCTGGTACACGATGCCCTACGTCGAGGGGGAGAGCCTGCGCGACCGGCTCCGGCGCGAGGTCCAGCTCCCGGTCGAGGAGCGCGGTCGGCTCACGCGCGAGGTGGCCGATGCCCTGGACTATGCCCACCGGCAGGGGCTCGTCCACCGCGACATCAAGCCCGAGAACATCCTGCTCGCCGACGGACATGCGCGGGTGGCCGACTTCGGCGTGGCGCAAGCGCGCTAGCCGCGGGCGGTGGAAGCCAGCTCACCGAGACCGGCATGGCGGTGGGCACCCCGGCCTACATGAGCCCCGAGCAGGCGAGTGGCCGGCCAGGTGGACGGCCGTTCGGACATCTACGCGCTCGGCTGCGTGCTCTACGAGATGCTGGCTGGGGAGCCGCCGTTCACCGGGCTCACCCCGCAGGCCATTCTCGCTAAGCGCGTGCTTGAGCCGGTGCCGCACGTGCGGACGCTGCGCGAGAGCGTGCCGGAGGAGCTGGAGCAGGCGCTCATGCGGGTGCTCGCCAGAGCACCCGCGGACCGGTTCGCCACGGCCGCCGAGTTCGCCAGGGCACTCGCGAGGGGCTCCTCTGACGGATCTTCGGACCGTCGCTGGTCGGCCCGCCGGCTACTCCCCTACACGCTCGGCTTGCTCTTCGCCTCCGTCGCTCTCGTGGCGCTGGTGCTTACGCGCGGAACGCTGTTCGGGCGAGGCACTCGCCCCGCTGCATCTTCACTCAGTGACTCGTCCCGGCCAGCTCGCGAGGCCGGCCCCGAGCCGTCGCGGCAGGCAAGTCGGTCGCCGTGCTCCCCCTGGTAAACGTGGGCAACGACCCCGAGCAGGAATACTTCGCTGACGGGATGACCGACGAGCTCACGAGCGCGTTGGGCAAAATCCCCGGCCTTCGTGTGGCGGCCCGCAGCTCGGCTTTCACGTTTAAGGGGAAGACCGCCGATGCGCGCGAGGTGGGCGAGAAGCTCCGAGTGGCGACCGTCCTCGAGGGCAGCGTCCGCCGCGCGGGGCCACGCCTCCGAGTGGCGGCCCAACTGGTGAACACGTCCGACGGCCTGGCCCTGTGGTCGGAGACTTACGAGCGCGAGCTCAAGGACGTCTTTGATGTCCAAGACGACATCGCCCGGGCGATCCTCCGGGCGCTTCAGGCTGAGGCTCGGGGCCGACGACACGGCGCACCTGGCGGGACCCCGGACGGAGAGCCTCGAAGCCCACGACCTCTATCTCAGAGGGCGCTTCTACTACATCAAGTACACCGAGCCCGACCTGCGGCGCAGCCTCACGCTCTACCAGCAGGCCCTCGCGCGGGACTCCACCTACGCGCCGGCGTGGGCCGGCATGGCCGACGCATGGAGCGCGCTCGCCGACGATTACCTACCGCCTAGGGAGGCGTATCCGAAGGCCAGGGCGCGGCCCGGCGCGCCGTTGCGCTCGATTCCACGCTGGCGGACGCGCACGCCTCGCTCGGGCTCGTCCTGCATCAGTACGACTGGGACTTCGCCGCCGCCGAGCGCGAGTACCAGCGGGCGATCGCGCTGAACCCGAACGCTGCCGCCGCGTACCACTACTACGGCTACGTGCTGCTCAGTACCCCGGCCCGGCTCGACTCGGCGCTGGCGGTCCTGCGGCGGGCGCAGTCGCTGGACCCGCTGTCTGCGTATACCCTCCACGACCTGGGCTGGGTGCTGCAGCTCATGGGCCGCTACAGTGAGGCGATCGAGCAATGCCGGCAGGCGCTCGAGCTCGACCCGCACGCCTGGCTTGCGCTGGATCTTCATGGGACGGACCCTGCTCCTCGCGGGCCGGCCCGAGGAGGCGCTGCGCACGCTCCGCCGGGCGGAAGACCCGCCGCCCCACGTGCGGGCTGCGACCGCCCGCGCGCTGGTCGCGCTCGGCCGGCGCGAGGAGGCCCGGCGCGTGCTGCGCGAGCTGGAGCAGGAGGCGGCGCGGCGCTACGTCCGCCCCGAAGCGATCGCCGAGGTCTACGTCGCCCTGGGCGAGCCGGACGCGGCCTTCCGCTGGCTGGAGACGGCCTACCGGGCGCGGTCCACCGGCGTGTTGCAGCTCAAGGTGGAGCAACACTGGGATCCGATTCGCTCCGACCCCCGCTTCGCGGCGCTGGTGAAGAAGGTTGGGATACCGTAATGTGCGACAACGGACCTCGTCACCGGATCATCTGCTGACCGACCTCCTCGACCACCTGCGAGCCGCCCTGGCCGACCGCTACTGACTCGAGCGCGAGCTCGGCCGCGGCGGCATGGCCACGGTCTACCTCGCCCACGACCTCAGGCACGACCGGCCGGTCGCGCTCAAGGTGCTCCGCCCCGAGCTGGCGCGCTGCGCTCGGCGCCGAGCGCTTCCTGCGCGAGATCCGAGCTGGCCGCCCGGCTCCAGCACCCCCACATCCTGCCGCTGCATCGACTCCGGCGAGGCCGGCGGCGCCCTGTACTACGTCATGCCCTACGTCGAGGGCGAGAGTCGCTCCGCGACCGGCTCATCCGCGAGGGCCAGCTGCCGCTGGAGGAGGCGCTCCGGATCACGCGCGGAGGTCGCCGACGCGCTCGAGTACGCCCACGAGCAGGGCGTGATCCACCGGGACATCAAGCCGGAGAACATCCTGCTCTCCCGGCGGGGAGCCGGTGGTGGCCGACTTCGGCATCGCGCTGGCCGCGGCTCAGCGCCGGGCGCGGAGCGGCTGACCGAGACCGGCCTCGTCGCTCGGCACCCCCGCCTACATGAGCCCGGAACAGGCGAGCGCGCGAGCCCCGGCTGGATGGCCGGAGCGACCTGTACAGCCTGGCGTGCGTGCTCTACGAGATGCTGGCGGGCGAGCCGCCGTACACCGGCCACGCACGCGCACAGGCGATCATCGCCAAGCGCTTGATCGAGCCGGTGCCGCACCTGAGCACGCTGCGCGCGGTGCCGCCCGCGGTGGAAGTCGCGGTCACCCGGGCATTGTCCAAGGCGCCGGCCGATCGCTTCCCGAGCGTCGCGGCATTCGCCGCGGCGCTGACGGACGGCTCGCGGCGCCGCCAGTGACTCAGTCGAGTGCCGGGTGGGGGCGGGTGATACGGCCGGTCACCGCCGCAGCCGGTATGGCGGCGCTCGTTCTGGCCGTTGCAGCAGTCGGGAAGCTGCTACGACAGCATCCCCCCGCAGTAGCCATGCAGCGGCAGCTCACCTTCTCCGGGAGGGCGCGCTTGCCGGCGATCTCGCCGGACGGCAAATGGGTGGCATATGTCGAAGGGGACTCGCTGCTCATGATCCAGGAGCTGACCGGCGGGCAGCCGCTGGCTGTCGTTCACGGACAGAGGATCTGGTCCGCCACTTGGAGCCCCGATGGGACGACACTGCTCTTCGGCGGACGGATCGACAGCACGCTGGGCTACGCGGTGTATTCCGTGGCACGGTTCGGCGGGATGCCCCGGCGGGTCAGTGAGGAGCAGTACCCGTCCTACGTGTCCTTCCAAAGCCGGTACTACGGGTACTTGCCTGACGGCTCAGGCATCGTCCGGAGCATGTTCGATACGATCTCGATCGAGAGTCCGGCGACAGGCGAGATCGTGCGACGCTTCTCGGTCGCTCCCAGGTCCGTCGTGGCCTGGGTACCGACCATCTCGCCGGACGGACGGTGGATCGCATTCGGGGGTGACTCCTCAGGCGTGCCCTTCCTTGGGGATCGTCTCGGCCGATGGCAGTCGGCTGCACCGACTCGCGGACTGGGTGGATCGCGGCACCGTGTCCTGGAGTGCTCGCGGGGACGCGATCTACTTCTTCCGCCGGGTGTCGGGAGGCGTCGACTTCATGAAGGTGCGGATCGACCTCGCTCTCCGGCCGCCCGATAGGCCACCAGTGCTCGTCATGGACCGCGTGCCGTTCTATGCTAATTAGTGCGGCCCGGGACGGGCGGACGCTGGCGTACACGCGCGCTTGCTAACTCGGATGATCAGGTGGTGGCGATCAGCGTCGAGGACTCGGCTGGACGACGTCACCTGCGACCGAGCGCGCTCACCTCGGGCACACATGCCGTCGGCACCTCGGACATCTCTCCTGACGGCCGACTGGTGGCGTATGCGCGAGACGAGGAGGCTGGACGGAACGTCTACGTCGTGCCGTTTGAGGGCGGCGAACCTCGGCTGGTCGGGGCGATTCGCTCGGACAGGAATTTGCCCCGGTTTTCGCCCGACGGCCGGCGGATCGCCTTCGCTCCGATCGACTCGTCGGCGCCAGGCGTCATGGTCGCCGATCTCTCCGGCGGCCGGTCACGGAGGCTCGGATCCACACCACTGGCCGATCTACTTCGGCTCGATCGCGTGGTCGCCCAGTGGGGACACGCTGCTCTACACGGCAGGGGATCAACGGCGGCTCGTGGTGCTCGACTTGGGGAGTGGCCGCGAATCCTCGCTCGCACCGTCCCGACCCCTCGGTTGGCTCAATAATCCCGTCTTCTCGCCGGGCGGTCGTGAGCTCGTGGTTGCCGGATCAACTCCCGACCTCTTCAATAGCCTCTGGCGTGTCACTCCCGCGTACCGGCACGTGGACCCAGTTAAAGACCCCGGCCGGCTTCGTCAGGCCGCTACTCTGGGCCGACGACGGATGGATTTACTTCGTCCACACGCCGACAATGTGGTCCTTCGTACCCGCACAAATCTGGCGGATGCGGGCGGATGGTGGCGTACCTCAGCTTTGGGCAACGGCTCCAAAGGGCTGCCGGCCATGGGACCTGTCGATGGCTCGAAACGCCAAGCGGCTGGCCTGCTCCGTGTGGCAGTTCAGCAGTGATGTCTGGATCACGACCGACTTCGATCCGGGGGTCCGCTGACGGTGGACTTCCCCTCGGGCCTGGTTGATGCCCTCCGTGGGCGATACCTGCTCGAGCGCGAGCTCGGGCGGGGCGGTATGGCCACGGTGTACCTCGCGCGGGACTTGAAGCACGACCGGCTCGTCGCCTTGAAGGTGCTCCACCCGGAACTCGCCACTACCCTGGGTCCCGAGCGCTTTCTCCGCGAGATCCACTGACCGCCCGGCTCGAGCACCCGCACATCCTCCCGGTCTTCGACTCCGGCGCGGGACGCGGGCGGGCGGTCCTCTGGTACACGATGCCCTACGTCGAGGGCGAGAGCCTGCGCGACCGGCTCCGGCGCGAGGGGCAGCTTGCCGGTCGAGGAAGCGGTCCGGTTCGCCCGGGAGGTGGCGGACGCCCTCGACTGCGCCCACCAGGCAGGGGGTGGTCCACCGGGACATCAAGCCGGAGAACATCCTGCTCGCGCGGGGTCACGCGCGGGTGGCCGACTTCGGCGTGGCGCGGGCGGTGCGAGGCCGCCGGGGCGGGCAGCTCACGGAGACCGGCCTGGCGGTGGGGACGCCGGCCTACATGAGTCCCGAGCAGGCGAGCGGCGGCCCCGTCGACGCCCGCTCCGATCTCTATGCCCTCGGCTGCGTGCTCTACGAGATGCTGGCGGGGGAGGCGCCCTACACCGGGCCCTCGGCCCAAGCGATCATCGCGAAGCGCCTGAGCGGCGAGATCCCCTCGGTGCGGCGGGTGCGTCCTGCGGTGCCCGAACTGCTCGAGCGGGTGATCACGAAGGCGCTCGCCCGGTCCCGGCCGATCGGTTCCAGACGGCGGCGGAGTTCGCTCAGGCGCTCGAAGGTTCGGCGACGGCGTCAACGGTGATCCGGTGTGGCTCGTCCGGGAATACAGCGATGCGTGCCTCGCGCAGCCGCCTGCCCGCTGGGATCCTCACCCTCGCGGTCGGTTTCCTGGTTGGCCTGGGCGTGCTCTTTGCCTGGAGGCGAACCAGCCAGGCGGCCATGTGT
>CAWGVB010000003.1:0-252776 GCA_963825815.1 uncultured Gemmatimonadales bacterium
CGTGGGTCTCCTCCGGCACTCGTCCGAATGTTCTCATTTCTGCGCGTGCGCGACTCTCCGCTCGATTCGCCGATCCGGGACCAGCCACATGAGCGCGCCCGACCCATACACCGCTCCGGCCATCCACGGACGCAGAAACGCGAGCGCAATCCCCAGGGCATAGAGCAGCAGAGAGAGCTTTGCCCTTCCGATCCTTGCCCACCGCCGTCGCCAGTATCGAGTGCGGCCCCTCTTGGACGAGGATGGCCCGTTGGAGCAGCAAATACGCGCAGGCGGCGAGCAGCAGAATCACTCCATACAACGCCGTCGGGAGGGCGCGAATCGATTTTCTCCCATCCAGCCGGTGGCGAACGGAATCAATGACAGCCAGAACAGCAGGTGCAGGTTGGCCCACAGGATCCCGCCGCTCACTTCGTGGGTGACACTCAGCAGGTGATGGTGATTGTTCCAGTAGATGCCGAGATAGATGAAGCTCAGCACGTAGCTCAGGAAGACCGGAAGCAACGGCGCTCAGAGCGGCGAGGTCGACCCCATGGGGAACCTTCAGCTCCAGCACCATGATGGTGATGATGATCGCGAAGACGGCATCGCTGAATGTTTCCATCCGGGCCTTGCTCATCACTCTACCCGGGCGACTGTTGTCATTGAGCCGGCACCAGCACCGGAGCGCCTTTGTTCTTCACCAGCAGCACCACGAAGCTGGCCGGCTTGGTGCTGCTGGCGTTCCGGCCGACGACATGGACATCGTCCGGCCCCTCATAGAACGTCTGCCCGGCTGTCAGCGTCACCGGCTTTCCTCCCTTCAGCTGCATCACGATCGACCCCTCCAGCACATAGACGAACGCGTGGGCATTGTGCCGGTGGACGGCGTCTTTGCTGCCGGGCGGGTACTCCACCGTGATCATCAGAGCCTCCTTCCCCGGCATGTCCGCCAGCTCCTTCGTCATCAGCGGCGTGACCACGGCCTCCTGGGCGATCAGCCGGCCGCCGACAGGCACACAGCAGGACGGCCACCAGCCCTGCCATGCGGATACCGGCCCGACTTCGTGCTGTCATCCTTCATGGGACGAGCCCCTTCCTTTCGAGGACTTGTCGTCAGGCGTGCGCCGGCTTGGGGCACCGGAGTGGCCGAGCCAGTCCTCGAAGCGGATCTCGCCCAGCCTGGCGTCGGCGTCCGGCACCAGCGTCCGCTCGCCCAGCTCCGCGCCGAAGTAGCGGGCGTGCGGGTCGGCGACGACTTCCCGGGGGTCGTGGCGGGCACTGAGACCCAGTCTGATGAACTCGTCGAAGCGAAACTGCTTGCGGCCCCGCGATCTCGACGATGCCGTTCAGCGGCGCCGACACCGCGACCCGAGCCACCGCCTTCGCGACGTCCTCCGCCGCTATCGGCTGGAACAGCACGGGGGCGATGCGCACCGTGTTCCCGTCGGTCGCCTCGTCCGCGATGCGCTTGACGAACTCGAAGAACTGCGTCGACGCGGACGATCGAGTACGGGATCGATGAGTTTCTGATCAGCTTCTCCTGGGCGACCTTGGCGCGGAGGTAGCCGCTCTCCGGCACCCGGTCGCTGCCGACGACCGACAACGCGACGTGATGACCCACACCCGCCGCGGCTTCGGCGGCAAGGAGATTGCCGGTCGAGGTCTCGAAGAACTTGAGCACCGCCGCGTCTTCGAACGACGGCGAGTTCGACACGTCGACGACGACGGCCGCGCCGGTGAGGACTTCGGCCAGTCCCTCGCCGGTGAGCGTGTTGACGCCCGTAGTCCGGCGACGCCGGCACCGCCTCGTGGCCCTGCTCCCGAAGGCGGGCGACGAGCTTCGACCCGATGAGCCCGCTTCCGCCGATGATCACGACCTTCATGGTAAGTCCCTTTCAGCGAGTGGTTGAGCCTGCGGCCATCATGCGGTCGCCGGGCCGGGGTAGTAGATCTCTTCGATTTACTCCTCGAACGGAGCGTTCATCAGGAAATCCACGGTCGACGGCCGCTGGTAGCCCGGCACGAAACGCTGCCCGAAGTCTCCCGCGAAATTGTCGTAGGTGGTCTCCGGCTTGGTTTTGACAATGCGGCAGACCGAATCCTTGAAGCGCCGCTTCATGTCGAGGCGGGGAAATGCGGCGAGGATGCTCTTCATCTCGTTCGGCGGGATCCGATCGAACTGGAATCCGAATTCGACGCCGATCCCAGCAGTGCAGAGCGCCACTTCAACCTCCTTATTCAGGCCGATCGAAGGTGTTGAGTTCAAGGCGACACTGTCCCAGATCAAGGAGCTTCTGCCCAAGCAGCGTGTGCCTGGTAGGGCGCCTGCGTTCTCACCCCGCCGGCTCGAAGAGCTCGATTGGGTTCCCATCGGGATCGAGCACCTGGATCTGTTTGCCTCCCGGCCCCACCTCCAGGTCGTTGCGAAACTCGAGTCCAGCGCGCCCTAGCACGGCAACCAGGGCCGGCAGGTCGCGCACCCTGAGCGTGATCCGGTTGGAGCCGCCGGGCTCCTGGCGCTGCCCTCTCACCAGGCGGGAACCCGATGCGGCGGGACCACTGAGGTGGAGCTTCAAGGGCCCCAGCGCCACAGTGGCAAAGGCCGGCAGCTGTTGATACTCGAGGGTGAAGCCCAAATGCGTCGTATAGAAAGTGACGGCCCGCTGTACGTCGGTGACGAGGTATCGCACCCCGTGAAAGCTGAAGGTCGCTGTGGTCGTCGCCGGCATCGGGGAACTTGGTTGCGCGGAGGTCATCGGGCACGCTCCTGTGAATAGTTCAATGCAGAAAGTACCGCCGGTGCCGCAACCAGGTAACGGCTGAAACCTGCGTGCGATCGGCTCCGTTACTCCTGAATGACACCCACCCCTTTCAGTTTCACGGTCCGCGCCCAGCCCGACTAGCCACCATGAGACTACTCGACTTCGCCACCGTCCAACCCCGTGAGGTCGCGCCCGGCTACCTCGGCCGCTACCTCCACTCGGACCAGATCACCCAGGGTCGGGTGGACATCGCTCCCGGCGCCGTCATCCCCGACCACTCCCACCCGCACGAGCAGTGGACCCTGCTCTTGAGCGGCTCCTTCGAGCTCACCGTCTCCGGCACCGCCCACGTCCTCCAACCGGGCCAGGTTTTGTATATCGCGCCCCACGAGCGCCATTCCGCCCGCGCCCTCACCGCCTGCGTGGTCCTCGACGTGTTCCATCCGCCTCGCGACGATTACCGCTAGACTACCTGCTCAACCGGGCAAGTCGATTCGGGGCCTTCCCGTTCGTCGCTCTAGTGAAGCCAGGGATGGGACACTCCCAAGAACGGCCGTCGGCTCGCAACGAATCCATAGGCGACTGGCGACTGGCGACTGGAGACTGAGGACTGGCGACTAACAACAAGGAGTCCGTATGCGCCAACTGATCGTTCACGAGTTCATCAGCCTGGATGGCGTAGTTCAGGCTCCCGGAGGCAAGGATGAGGATCGCGACGGAGGATTTGCCCACGGCGGCTGGACCATCCCCTATTGGCACGACGATATCGGCGTCGCCTTCTTCCAGGCGATGCAGAACGTGGATGCCTTCCTCCTCGGCCGGCGCACCTATGTGACCCACGCCGAAGCCTTCGAGCCGATGAAGCCGGGCGATCCCTTCGGCGACCTGATGAACGCGCCCAAGAAGTACGTGGTGTCCCGCACGCTGAAGACGCCGATCTGGCGCGACACCACCATCATTCGTGATAACCCGATCGACGCGGTTCGTTCGCTCAAAGCCCAACCGGGCAAAGACATCATGATTGACGGCAGCACCAAGCTCGTGCCGGTGCTGCTGGAGCACGATCTCATCGACCAGCTCTACCTGACGCTCTATCCCCTCACCCTCGGCGGTGGGAAGCGGATTCTGCCCCCGGGACTCCACCGGAAGTTCCGCCTGCTCTCCGCCAAGCCATACCCCACCGGCGTCATCGGACTGCACTACGCCCGTGAGGAGAGCTGACGCTACGGGGATTCCTGCCGGCGTGCGACGCCCTCGCCTACTCGGGCATCGTACCCGCAGCTATCCCACCCTGACCCATATGAATGAAAGGAATTCCGACCCGTGAGTACCGCTACACAGCACCGCGAGCCTGCCACCGATTGGGAGCAGGAGATCCGCACCCTGGAGGAGCAGGGCCGAGTCGCCTTCCTGGCCGGCGACATCTCGACCCTCGACCGATTGAGGACAATCGTCTTCTGGTGAACTCACCCCTCAACCTCGTCAACGACAAGGCGAAGGTCCTGGACCTGCTGGGCAAAGGCTTGATCCGCCACACCCGGGACGATGTCGAGATCGAGCACATCGCCCGCTACGGAGATGTCGTCGCGGTGATGGGCCGCGATACCGTGGACGGTCCGCCCAGCAACACCCTCACCCCCCGCCGTTTCACCAACATCTGGCAGCTGCAGAACGGAGCCTGGCGGATGATCGCCCGCCACGCCCAGGTGATCGCCCCCCGCTAGGATCCGGTACTATGGTCTAATAGAAAGTGGTGGTACCTACCCCTAGCGTAGGCCCATCCCAGGGCTCCACGAGCGCCCCGGGTACCACCATCCTGTGTAGGAGGGTACCGCTATGTCACTCGATGAGAACAAGGCAATCGTCCAGCGCATTCTGAGTGAGTTCTGGCAGAACGGTAACGTAGCGGTGCTCGACGAGCTCCTCGCCTCTGACTGCATCAACCACGAGCAGTCCAGCCCGGAGCTGCGAGGCAAGGAGGCCTGTAAGCAGTGGGCCAATGATGTACGGATGGCTAATCGGCAGGGGTTCCCCGACTTCGATATCACGGTCGAGGACATCGTGGCCGAGGATGACAAGGTCGTCAAACGTTGGGTGTTCCAGGGGACCCATTCGGGCGAGTTCGCTGGGATTCCACCCACCGGTAAGCGGGTCACCATGCGCGGCATCACTCTCTACCGCCTCACGCAGGGCAGGGTCAGCGAGATCTACTGGAACTACGACGTGTTCGGGCTCCTGCAGCAGCTCGGCGCTATCCCCGCACCCGACCAGCAGCCGGCAGGGGTTTCAGCGTGAAGCTCACTTCCCTTTGAGGCGGGGCTTCCTTCTTCGTTCGGCCGGTACTGAGTCCGCTGACCCGCGAGCGGCCAGCGCCTCCTTGATCTTCGCCAGAGCCTCGTCCCGGGTGTAGGGCTTGGCCAGGAAGGGGACGTCGAGGGTCTCGAGTCCGTGCTCCGCCAGGATCTGCGCCGCGTATCCTGAGGTGAAGAGAATCCGCTGGTCGGGCCAGCCCTCCCGGATTTGATTGGCCAGCTCGACCCCGTCCATCCCGGGCAAGACCACGTCGATCATCACGAGATCCACGCCCATGCGGGCCGAGTGCAGGGCGTCCAGGGCCTCGTCCCCGTCCTCCGCCTCCAGAACGCGATAGCCCGCCTCGGAAAGGATCCGGTACGCGACTCGGCGGGCATACCGCTGGTCGTCGACCACCAAAACAGTCGTAGCGGGGCGGGGGAACGGAAAAGACAAGCGGAATGTCCTTGCTCGGGATATTGGCAGTATACGGCGAGGGCGAGAAACTCTTACGCCGCAAACGCTAACCACCGAGAATCAGGGTTCCTCGCTCTCAATTCGCTACGATCTGCCCCCGAATCTCACCACCGGGGTTGCAACCCGGCTGCCCCTGCGTGCAGCCGGGAGTGGTCGTGTGAACGTTCACGTAGGCACCGCCGCTCCGCATCGCGGCGAGCACATCATCGAACGTGATCGGCGGATCGCCGACCGTCGTGCCGTTGGTTCCCGTAGCCACGACACCCGTCCCGCTGGGCTGGCTGGTGCAGGCCGGCTGCGGGTCACCCGTTCCACACAGGTTCAACCTTACCGGCCCATTTACGCCGACTGCCGCAAGGTGAATGTGACCCAGGATCGCATTCTGCAGATTGGTCGCATTGATGGTATACGTGATCTGGCCGCCGCTGACGGTAAACGTGGCGGTGCCAGTCGCGGGCGTGGTTACTGCTGGAACCTCGTTGGCCCCGGTCAGGGTGGCCGAAAAACTGGTTGCGTCACCCGAGTCCCATTGTCGTCGCCACAGGACAGGACTAGTGGAAACAGGGCCGCAAGGACGACCCTTGATATCGTCAAACCGTTCATACCGCCTCCCTTTTCGAGCTGGTCGCAAGGCGCTTCGATTGACACGCTAGGCGGCCAGGTGCAGCCGGTCTTGTACCGTGATAGCTTGCTTGAAGCGGCCTAGCTGACCCTGAATCGGCTAACGGCATTCAAGTCGGCTCCAGATGTTCAAGACCGGCCTCGCGTTCCCGGCTAATTAGTTTCGCATGTTGCGCTACGGCAGGCTGTTCCCCGCGGTCCGCGCCCTCGTGACGACCTGGCGTGCCCTGGCGATGCTTGGGCTGGTCATGGGGCTGGCCGGCGCAGCCCTGGCCGGCTGCTTCTCGGAGCACGCGGCGGCGACGGCCGCGGTCGAGGGCACCTGCAGCTTCCCACTGGGAGAGGACGTACCGGGCTCGACGATCGTGGTGATTCAGGATTTCACCTTCCAACCGGCCGACCTGCAGGTCAGCCGGCGGCCGGGTCACCTGGGTCAACTGCGATACCGACTCGCACACCAGCACCGCTGACGGCGGTCAGTGGTCGTCACCGCTGCTCGCGCCCGGCGACCGCTTTACCCAGACTTTCCCCACCCTGGAGAGTTCCCCTACCACTGTCAGCCGCACCCGTTCATGACCGGACGGGTGATCGTAACGTAGGCATCCAGAAGGCGCGGCGCTCCCTACCCCGCCTTCCTTCGCGTTTTCCTCCGTACCCCTCCGTGTTAAAGCTTTTCCAGAGCCAGAACTGCTGACAATCTCTTCGCCTCGACCTACCATCTAGCGTTGGCCGGCAACGACTTGACTGCCGCTTTACCCGGGGATACGACTGTACTTGAACGATCAACCTTACTCCAACAGGGTGGGTTCCATGGCGGCAGGCCTCCCGGTCACTTCGCCCCTCCTTCGGCTCGCAGCCGCCTCCATTGTGCTCTTGGCCGCTGCCGGTTGCGGTGAGGAGCCCACCGCCCCCAGCACCGAAAAGCCGTCCGCCCCGAGTGCCCTGGCCGTCTCCGCCACGGCGCTCAGCTTCCGCCAGCTCAGCGGGATGTGGAACACCTGCGGGGTGACCACCAGCAACAGCGTCTATTGCTGGGGCCGGGTCCCCACGCCCAGAGCGGCCGGCATGCAGTTCCTCCAGGTGCGCGAAGGCACCGACTTCGCCTGCGGTCTCACCACCACCAACCGGGTCTTCTGTTGGGGTTTCAATCAACTTGGTCAGCTGGGGAATGGCTCCACTCAAAGCACCGATGAGCCGGTCGAGCTGGCCGGCGGGCGGCGCTACAAGCAGCTCCGGGTGGGCGACAGCCACGGGTGCGCCACCACCACCGGGGGCGTGAGCTACTGCTGGGGGTTGAACTCCGATGGTCAGCTGGGCGACGGCACCACCACCACTCGCCTCTCGCCGGTGAAGATCGCCAGTAATCTCACCTTCGTGCTGGTCAGCACCGGCCGCTATCACACCTGCGCTCTCAGCTCCACCAAAAAGGCCTACTGCTGGGGCCGGAACGCCAACGGTCAGCTCGGTATCCAGAGCAGTCTTACCAAGCTCAAGCCGGTGCCGGTGGCCGATAACCGTTCCTTCAGCGTGGTCACCGCCGGCGGCTTTCACACCTGCGGCATCGGTCTGGACGGGAAGAGTTACTGCTGGGGCTGGAACAAGTACGGCCAGTTGGGCGACGGAACCAGGTCCCGGCGTTCCCGGCCCACTTTGGTCACAGGAAGCTTCACCTTCACCAGCCTCAATCCCGGAGGGGCGCACACCTGCGGGCTGACTGCCAATCACGTCGCCTATTGCTGGGGCTACAACTGGAATGGCCAGGTCGGCGACGGAACCAGCACCAGTACCCGCCCTACAACCAGATGCGCCTCATGCCTACCGCGGTCACCGGCGGGCTCCTGTTCGACAAGATCATGCCGGCCATGGCTTCCGGGCGCACCTGCGGCGTGACCACCGACAGCCGGGCCTATTGCTGGGGCAGTAAGCCGGCCAGGTGGGTGACGGAACGACAGCATGGGAGCGTCCTACTCCTACGCCGGTCGTAGGCCCGAAGACTAAATTCGCCGCAGAAGATCTTCTTTACCGCCGCCGGTCGCGGACCCCACGCCTCTGTGGCGGCCGGCGCCGGTCGAGCGGTGTACTCCGTGCGCCGCTAGTACGCCAGGCTGGAGAGCCCGATGCCTGCCCCCGCCCCCAGCACATATCCCACCGCCGATACCAGCCACGCGTGACCTCCGGGATGCGGCGCCTTCCCGCCGCCGGGAAACACGTAGCTATGCAGTAGCGGGATGGACACGCCACTGGCGGTGCCGATCAGACTGCCCACCAGCGCATCCGAGGGAAAATGCTGGTCGGCCTCGATCCGAAGGTGAGCCGTGAACCCGGCCATGAGTCCTCCGATCGCGGCCACCGCCACATGCTCGCCTGATCCCGCGTCGGGACGGGACAGCAGATTATCCGTCGCCGCATAGGAGGCGGCGGCAAAGCTGCTGGCGGCGTGGCCCGAGGGCATGGAGAGGAAAGCGTGCTCCGTGTTGACGTCGTAAGCCTTGCCGGTGGGCCGCTCCGCCGCCGGCAGGTAGGTGAACGGCCTGGGTCGGGAGAACGCCGGCTTCAGGATCTGGGTGATTCCCTGCGCCAGCAGCAGCGACTCGCCATAGAGCACGAATGGCCGTCGGAGAACATTGCCCAGTCCGTGGACGCCGGGTTGCGTCAACAGGGCCAGCACCGGTGGACCGGCCAGTGTGAGCGCCACCGCCACATCACTCGCCGTCTCGGCGCTGGTGCTCGGATTGCCGATCGACGTCCCGATCGATTCCCCAGTTGATGCCCGAGGGATCCAGGCCTTCCGCGGGAACGGACTGCTGGTCGGCCGAGAGGGTGAGGCCGATCGCATTTCCCGCCAGACCGATCCCGCCCAGGATGCCGTCGGACCACCATTTGAGCTGGGGTAGGGCGACTGAGCTCGATGGAGACTCTGCCCGGTACCCGCCCGTGGTGTCGGCGGAAAACCACGAGGGGAACACCGGCGACACGATCGCCGACACCGGTGCGCGCGAGACCGGAGCTTGGGCACAGGCCTGCTCCGTGCGTCCCGGCTGCGCGGCCCCGGCAATGACAATCGCCGAGAACAGTCTGAAGAGAGGGTGATGCATCAAAGGTGAGTCATCCTGAGGGATGAGCCTACCAAGATTCGCGGTGGCGTCAAGTTGGATGTATGGTCAGGTCGACCCGGTGTGACTCCTGTCACCCCGCAATTGCTGCCGGCAGGCGATGCTTCTTACCGGCGTACGATCCTCCCGGTCACCTGGCTTTGGGGGATAGATGAGCGAACTGGATTTCACAGTACAAGACGAACAGTGCCTGAAAGGCACGACCGTGCTCCTCGTTGAGGACGAGGTCCGGTTTAGCCGCATCTTACAGCGGTTTCTGAAGCTCAGTGGCGTCTCGTCGATTGAGGCGGTCGACGGAGGGCAGGCGATCCGGATTCTCCAGGAAGATGGGGATCGGGTAGACGCTGTGCTCACCGATCTGAAGATGCCGGTGGTCTCGGGGTGGGAGCTGATCGCGGTGCTGCGGGAATGCCGTCCTCACCTGCCTGTGGTTGCGATGTCTGCAACCGACCCCCCTCCAGCTTTGCTCGGTGGCGTTCCGCTGCTCAACAAGCCGTTCCTGCCGGAGGAACTCCTGGTGACCCTGGCACCACTGGTCCGCCAGTCGCGACGGATTCGTCAGCAATCGCGCCAGCAGCGGGCCGATGCCGCCGGGGTGCGATCCGAGGCCCAGTATCAGACGTTTGTCGCCGAGCAGGAAAGGTGCAGGAGTGGCGATATGATGGCGGCGCTGTTGGGCTACCGCGCCTCACAGCGACAGCGTCACTAGTAATTCGATCCGAGACCGCGTTCGCCGCGTCGGGATCACTTCCGCGCTAAATCATGTTCCTATTGCGGCTGCCCCAGCTGGCGGCGTAGCTGCTTGAGCAGATCGTATTTCAGGGCGACGAACGGATTGTCCATCAGCCAGAGCCCCATCGGCGACACCGTCAGGCTCACCTGGACCTCGCCTCCCGTCTGGGGCCGGGCCACCGCGATCACCTCGCGGGTCTCCTCCCGGTAGCTCACCTCGACCGGACAGCCCAGCGTCAAGGCCAGATCCTCGGCCAGCCGGCTCACCGGTCCCATCCCGCCCGACCAGGAAGTTGTTCGATTGAGTTCTGTGTGATGGCTGCTGTCTCCTCGCGCATGGGTACATCTGGATGACCCTTGAATGGTCCCGCCGCCGGGTCCGAAAGCCTCCGGCCCGACACGGATAAACCGGAGCCCATATCGGCCCCGGTTTGTTGAGTAAATTCGTTGCGCCGCAATAAGTTAGCATGCCTGTCAAGGCTCGTGACTTGCCCCGGTTGTAGGTGGAATTACCGCGTTTTGCGAACGGTCCAGGCGGCGCGGACCATGTCCACCAGAGACATGATGTACTGCTCGTGAGTCATCTCGTCCGACTCGATGACCCACACCCGAAAGCCTTCCTGGCCCTGGTGGGTAAGCGCCAGCATGTAGCCCGTCACGTGTACCACGGCAAACGGCGGCAGCACCGGGTCTTTGAGTGCGCGCCTGGCGAATCACGTCCGTGGCGTCGGTCGAGCTGTAAACGGCCACCAGGTCCCCGGCTACATAGCAGTCTCGTCCTTGGGATCGGGGGCCAGCTGTCGCACGGCAAACAGGTGCTTGCGTTGGCCGGTCTTGTAGACCAGTTGTGCCATATTGTTACCTCCGCCGAGGAATCTCCTCCTGTCTTTGTCACCCTGAGCGCAGCGAACGGGGCCTAGAAAGTTATCCTGACTCCGTCCCCCATGGATTGTCGATCACGAAGCGCCAGGAGCCATCCGCCTGCCGCCGGAGAACATCCGCATTCCTGGCTCCGAGCTTCACCGGCTCACCGTCCGGGCTGGTCCCCTCGAAAGACCACTCGCCCACCACGAGAGCCAGATCGCCCACCTGGAGGACCCGTTTCACCTCGAGGTCGAGTTTGCCATTCAACGCAATGAAGCCGTCCAGCGCCTGGCAGATGTCTTCCAACCCGTGCGCCAGCTTCCCGGGCCGAGTGGCGAAAGCGGCGCCAGGCTCGTAGAGCGACAGGAGCAGGTCGTAGTTTCCCGTATTGATCCCCTCGACTACAGCTTCCAGCACCTGCTCCGGTGTTTCCGTCGGTACGCGCGACTCTGTGTCCATCGCCATTTCTCCATTGATGTTTGAAGTCCGCCCGTCCGCCCGTCCGCCCGTCCGCCCGTCCGCCCGTCCGCCCGTCCGCCCGTCCGCCCCTCCGCCCCTCCGCCCCTCCGCCCCTCCGCCCCTCCGCCCCTCCGCCCCGCCCGTCACCCCGGATACACCAACCCGTGCTCCTCGACACAGCCGCGCGATGCTCTCCGGCTGGAAGTAGTGGCCGTAGCGGGCGCCGAGCTCCGGGAGATTCGCCACCTCCGCCACGCTCACCGCCTTTGCCTCGGCCATCTGCTCGCCCAACTCGTTGAAGAAGTGCTCGAATCCGGCCGGCGAGATGATCTCCAGCAGCCGGCAGGTGCGTGTCGCCCGCGTTCCAGAAGGTGTGCCACTGGTTCCGCGGCTTGAACACCAGATCACCCGGCTCGGCGTACACCACATCCTTGCCCAGCAGTGCGCCCATCCGCCCCTCGAGCACGTAGCTGTACTCGTCCTCCCGCTCGTGCAGGTGAAGCGGCGCGACCAGGGTGCGGGGCGGGATCGGATGCTCGACCAGGGAAAAGGTGCCCCCGGTTTCGGCGCCCCAGATCATGAACCGCACGCCCACCGATTGAAGGTCCACGAACTTGCCGTCCCGGGGACCGATGATCCGGGGCCCGCTGGAGCCATCGAAGCGGGAGGTGGGGAGCCGGAAGGGCTGAGCCGAACGGTTCTGCTCCAGCTCGGGAATCTGCGCGGTAGCCATGATCTCTCCTGTTGGGTTCGGGGTCCGGAGTTCAGTGAACACCACTGTTCACTGGACGGCGGATACGATACCAATCCCGCCGGCGCTTGTCAAGAGTTCAGTAAACAGCTATGTTCACTGACATGGCAACCAGGAAATCCCGGGACGCAGCCCCGGAAGTACCAGAAGAAGCTCCGCGCCGAGCAGCAGGAGGAAACCCGGCAGCGGATCGTGGAGGCAATGGTGGCCCTGCACCGCGAGGTGGGGCCGGCCCGCACCACCATCAGCGCCATCGCCGAGCGAGCCGGAGTGGAGCGGCTCACGGTGTACCGCCACTTTCCCGACGAGCGATCGATGTTCGAGGCCTGCACCTCGCACTACGCCGTCCAGGTGCCGGGCCCGGACTCCTCCACCTGGGCCGGCATCGAGGATCCGGCCGAGCGGCTCCGGACCGCGCTGCTCGCCTTCTATGACTATTACCGCCGGGCGGAGGACGTTCTGACCCACGCCGCCCGCGACCTGCCCCGGCTTCCGGCGCTTGCGGCCGCGCTGAGCCCGTGGAACGAGTTCATGGGTAGGGTGCGGCAGGAGTTGCTGGAGGGGTGGGGCGTCTCCCGCTCGGCTAAAGCGCGCCTGGCCGCGGCAATCGCCCACGCGCTCCGATTCGAGACCTGGCGGTCGCTGGCGCGGGTGGAGGAGCTGGAGGACGGGGAGGCCGCGGACCTCATGGTCGAGCTTGCGCGTGCGGCGGCCTCCAGTAAATCCGTCCGAATCAGGCGACGCGGCGAGCGCCCAGGTCGGTGACCGCTGCCGTGCTCTCGGCTCGGCGCATCAGGACTCCGAGTGCCACGGCGACGATCAACAACGCGGGCACATCACCCACCAGGTGGCCCGCCTCGGCCGGGTCCTTTGCCGCGCTGCCGGCCATGACCAGTGCATGCACGACGCTCGACCAGACGGTGAACCAGATGAGACTCCGGTTCCTCATGGGGTCGCGTGCCGCCAGAATCAGAAAGACGCCCAGGGTCGCGTAAACCCCCAGGATCATGGGCCAGTAATGGGAGTGCCCCATCCCCCAGCTCCATCCGCTGGGCCACACAGTCGCCAGCGTCTCGAGCCCGACGATGAAGGTCACGCCGACTGCGATCAAGGCGTAACGCAGAGCCGCAATACGGTCAGGCCTGGTCATTCCATCCCCCTCAGCTGTGAGTTCTAGCGGACTAGGTGCCCGGCTCTTCTGCCGTGGACTATCGCATGCGCCGCCCGCCACCCCAATGACTCTTCGTCCCGACTTCCTGCTCAGGCGTCCGGGGAACCATTTTCTGTTTTGTTGCCGAGAAGCGCCTCTGGCTCAGAGCGGCCCCAGGGATAGCTTAGACTCGTGCCTCCTACATACCACGAGGTCTACGCCCGCTGGCGCGCCGCACCCGAGGCCTTCTGGGCCGAGGCGGCGGAGGCGGTGCACTGGTACCGCCGATGGGACGCGGTACTGGATACCTCCCGTGCGCCGTTCTATCGCTGGTTCCCCGGCGGCCAGGTCAACAGCTGCTACAACGCGCTCGACCGTCACGTCGAGAACGGCCGGGCCGATCAGGTCGCGCTGATCTACGACAGCCCGGTCACCTCGACGGTGCGCGCGTTCACCTACCGCGAGCTGCGGGACGAGGTGGCCCGGTTCGCGGGCGTGCTGGTCCGACGAGGGCGTGAGCCGCGGCGACCGGGTCATCATCTACATGCCGATGGTGCCCGAGACCGTCATCGCCATGCTGGCCTGCGCCCGGATCGGCGCGATCCACTCGGTCGTGTTCGGCGGGTTCGCCTCGCCCGAGCTGGCCAGCCGGATCACCGATGCGCGGCCCAAGGTGATCCTCACCGCGTCGTGCGGGATCGAGATCGACCGGGTGGTGCCCTACAAGCCGCTGCTCGACCGCGCCATCGAGCTCGCCGCGTTCAAGCCGGAGTGCTGCATCGTGCTCCAGCGTCCCCAGTGTAAGGCGTCGCTCGTGCCGGGACGGGACCACGACTGGGCCGAGCTCATCGGCCAGCGCGTCGCCGGTGGACTGCGTCCCACTCCTCGCCACCGATCCGCTCTACATCCTCTACACCTCGGGCACCACCGGAAATCCCAAGGGGATCGTGCGCGACAACGGCGGCCACCTCGTCGCCCTCACCTGGAGCATGCGCAACATCTACGGCGTCGAGCCGGGCGAGGTGTACTGGGCCGCCTCCGACCTGGGCTGGGCCGTGGGTCACTCGTACATCGTGTACGGCCCGCTGTTCCATGGCAACACGACCGTTCTATATGAAGGAAAGCCGGTCGGCACGCCCGACGCGGGCGCCTTCTGGCGGGTCATCGCGCAGCACGGGGTCCGCGCGTTCTTCACCGCGCCGACGGCGTTTCGCGCGATCAAGCGGGACGATCCTGACGGCGAGCACGTCCGCCGCTACGATCTGAGCCGGCTTCGCACCCTGTTCCTGGCCGGCGAGCGCTGCGACCCGCGACGCTCGCCTGGGCCGAGCAGCAGCTCGGGATCCCGGTGATCGACCACTGGTGGCAGACCGAGACCGGCTGGCCGGTCGGCTGCAACTGCGTGGGACTGGGACTGCTTCCGGTGAAGCCCGGGTCGTGCGCGGTGCCGGTGCCGGGCTACGACGTGCGGGTGCTGACCGACGAGGGCGCGGAGGTGCGGCCCGGCGACACCGGGAACGTCGTCATCAAGCTGCCCCTGCCGCCGGGCTGCTCGCCGACGCTCTGGAACAACGACCAGGGGTACCGCGACACCTATCTCAGCGCCTATCCCGGCTACTATCTCACGGCCGACGCCGGGCTTCAAGGACGAGGACGGCTACCTCTGGATCATGAGCCGCACCGACGACGTGATCAACGTCGCCGGGCCACCGGCTTGAGCACGGGCGCGATGGAGGAGGTGCTGGCGGCGCACCCCGACGTCGCCGAATGCGCGGTCGTGGGCGTCAGCCGACGCGCTCAAAGGCGAGGTCCCGCTCGGGTCTGGTGGTGCTCAAGGCGGGGGCCGATCGGACACGGGAGGAGCTGGTCGCCGGAGCTGGTCGAGCTGGTTCGCCAGCGGATCGGGCCGGTGGCGTCGTTCAAGACCGCGACTCACGGTCAAGCGGCTGCCCAAGACCCGATCCGGCAAGATCGTTCGCGGGACCATCAAGAAGATCGCCGATGGCGTGCCCTACACCATCCCGCCCACGATCGACGATCCCGCGATCCTCGACGAGATCTCGGCCGATCTGGCGGCGATCGGGTATCCAGCGGGCGGCAGTCCTACGGCTCCGGCTCCACCTGCAACAGCACTACGGGTTTGACCGAGAGCTGGCCGGTGAACGGCCGGTCGTGCGACAGCAGCAACAGAATGCACACGGCGATCGCGGTCGAGAACAGCCCCAGCGCGATTCGCGCGCTCCCGCGGCTGTCGCTGTGCACCAGGGCGATGGTAAGCAGGGTACAGATCGCCTGAATCATCAGAACCGTCCACTTGACCCAGTTCACCTCCGAGTGGCTCCCCAGGATCCGCTGGCGCCGGGCATCGAGCGCGCTCTCGAGGGCGGTGACGATCTCCCGTTGCGCCACCACTTGACCGGGTCCCTGTGGGTTCAGCGTCACCGTGGTCTGCAGTGCCTGCGCCAGCGGCTTCGGGATCATCGTGAGCGAAGCCTGCTTTCGGGCCATCGCCGGCCATTCCACCGTCTCTGCCTCGTGGACCTGCTGCCGGACCAGCGCGCGCAGCCGCTCACCCGGCGCTCCCGGAAAGCTCGGCGACATGAGGATGACCGCGCGGAGCGCGCTCGCCTCGCGGTTCACCGCGGCGTTGGCCCGGTCCACGTCGCCCCAGATCTGTGCCGCGAGAAAGGCGACCATAAGACCGAAGATGACCCCCAGGGGCGACAACAGCCCGGCCGACACTCCCTTGAAGTCGCGCACCCGGTCGCCGCGGGCCAGGCGGAACACGATGGCGTAGAGCAGTGCCGCTGCTCCGTAGGTGGCCGCGAAAACCAGAACTGCCATAAGCCCCACCGGGAGACCGTGGATCCAATCGCTCATAGGCTCACTCAGGGAATAGCGGCTCGGCGAGCCTAGGATGGTCTTTGCCGTGGCATGGAGCCCAGCGGCGATGCGGGGGAGCTAAGGTCACGAAATCAGGGGAAAGGACCACCGCAATGTGTCACCGGCCGTAAAGGATCGCTAGCAGCGGATCTAGCCCGTATTAACTAGATCCTTCGCTTTGCTCAGGATGAGGTTCTCTTGTGGACCGACTCCCGACTCCCGACTCCCGACTACTTTGTCGATCCCGGCGACCCTCGTTCGACGTCAAGGTAGAGCAGGATGAGCGTCACCATAGACCCTGGAGAGATCGAACCATGAAGTACCTGATGATGATCAAGCACGCGGAGAGCTACCGGAACGAGGCCATCCCCCAGTCGCTGATGGATGCCATGGGCGAGTTTGTCGGGGAAAGCATCAAGAAGGGGATCCTGAAGGACACGGCCGGGCTCAAGCCCACGACCGAAGGCTTCCGGGTTCGCTCCAGCAAGAACAAGCTCACCATGACCGACGGACCGTTCACCGAGGCGCGCGAGGTCATCGGCGGCTATGCCATGGTCGAGGTTCCGTCGCGGGAGGAGGCGCTGAAGGTGGCCCGGGACTTCATGGAGCTGCACCGGGTGCACTGGCCGGCCTTCGAGGGGGAGTGCGAGGTCAGGCCGGTGGAGTAGAGTAGCGGCTGTCATCCTGAGCGAGCGGCTGTCATCCTGAGCGAAGCGAAGGATCTCTGCGAGCTACCGAGATCCTTCACTTCGCTCAGGATGACAATCACCGGTCCCGTCTCGCGACTCGACTCGCGACTCCTTACGGATACCAGTTCGCCCCGAATCTGATCCGCGTTGTGGTGGTATTCTCCAGGCTCTGAGTCATCTGACTCTGCCCGTCCAGCTTGATGTTCCCCATCTTGCCCATTCCGATGCTGAGCCCGCCATCCAGCGCGAGCTTGGGCGACACGAACATCTGCACCCCACCGCTCGCCCCGGCCGCCATGCCCGAGAGCGAGAGGTCCGAGCTGGCTCCGGTATCGAAATCGTCCAGCGTGGTGGTGAGGCTCCGGCGGCCCACCCAGGCGCCGACGTACGGCATGAACTTGCTGCGCTTGATCGGGAAGCTGAGCCGAGCGCCGGCTTCGAGGTGGGTGAGACCGAAGTCACCTTCCAGGTCGAAGGCGTCGACCGGCTGCTTGTTGATCTCCAGTCCAGCGTAGGCCAGAAGCCGCGGGGTGACCCGGTAGCCCACCTCGACTCCGGCGCCCAGTCCGCTGGAGGTCTTCACCTCGTTGAAGGCGTCGGTGACGGTGGCTCCGAGCGCCATGCTGGAGTGGCCGTTGATCACCCAGCGCGACGACGGGTGGACCACGGGCTGGTGCTTCTGCGCCTGGGCCGAGCCGGTGAGGCCGAACGAGACGGTTGCGACTGCGAGAATGAAGCGGTGCATGGTGGTGCTCCTTTCAATAGTGTGTGTTTCAGTTGTCATCCCGAGCGAAGTCACTGTCATCCCGAGCAAAGCGAGGGAGCCGAAGCTCAACTCCCACCCGCACTCAGTCTCCCGGCACCAGCCGGAACCCGAAGGACGTATCCAACTCCCCGTCGCCGTTGAAGTCGTACTTGATCGCCACCTTGTCGCCCAGCACGACGCCGGTGAACTTGTCGCCGTAGGTGGCCGAGCTGAACGTGAGCGGCAGCGCGCCGTTGGTGGCCACTGGGACCGGCCTGCTTGAACTCCCCTTCGTCGTCGATCCCGCCCGGCGCCTTGTCATCGCGTGTACCGGAGCTCCAGGTCAAAGGTCTGGAGCGGGTCCATGATCAGCGTCGTCGGTTGGAAGCGGTACAGTCCGATCACCTTGCCATCGGGGTTGCTGATGGTGACCAGCTGCCCCGGGCGCGAGCCGTTGATCTGCTCCAGCACGTAGCTGCCCTGCACGCCGCCCTGGTTCGGAGTTGGCGGCACCGGATCGTTCGGTCGGAGGCTCGGGGTTGGGACCCATGGCGTCACCGCTCTTGCCGGAACAGCCGGCCAGCGCGAGCGCCAGCGCGAACCCGAGCACTTTGGCGGCGGCGGTCATCGGTCGAACACCAGTTGGACATCCGGTACCCCGTCGAAGCACCAGTCGTACATGGATGGTCACTTCCGTGCCGTCTTCGTTGACCGTGCCATCGTAGGTGACGCCGGATATCATCCGATTCGAACAACACCGTCGCGTCGTCTCCTACCGAGCGTCCGGTGTCCAGATAGACCCAGTCGCCGGACTCGTCGTCGTGCACCTTCAGGTGGATCTGCCACTCGCCGGAATTCGGGTCGATCTCGATCCTGCCGCCGTAGAAGCGGACCACCCCGCAGTCCTCGAGCTGTGCGTCGGTCGGCACCCCTATCCGTCCGAGCGCCACCAGCTGGAACTCGATGGCATTCGGATTGTCTGCCGGGCCCGGATCGGTCGGGACCGGTCGGGCTCTTGTCCCCGCCGCCACCGCAGCCAATCGCGGCGATCAGCATCGTGGTCCAGGGATACCACGCCCGCAGCCGGCCGCATCTTCTCAGTGCACCACATGTTGCTCCTCCTTGCTCTGCGCCGCTGGGCGGCGCGGTGAGTGGTTCGTGGGTTACTTCGCTCGTGCGATGGTAGTGGCGGTGCTGTCGCCTTCGGCCTCGAAGCCGCCCTTTACCGTGACCCAGCTCTCGGCTTCGATCTTCTCGCCGGCGAGATAGCCACGGGCCAGGATCTCGAAGGAGCCGGACAGCCTTCCATTGTCCGCCTGGGTGATCGTCACGGTGCCCGACTCGCCGTGGAACCAGCCGAGTGGTTGCTCGGGTGATCCCGCCGCGAAGAAGGCTTGAAAGGCCGGGGCGGTGGCGGTGTCGTCCCAGCTGGGCCGAATGGGATAGCGGCCGGGACGCGGCAGGTCGGCACTCGGCAGCCTGAGCTGGAGTGCGCTGTTCCTGCCGGTGGCGCCGAGCGACACGGTGAGCACGGAAGCGCCGTCGACGGCAATGATCCCGTACCGCGCCTCGTGCCCGACCGCGTCCAGCTGGACCGCGCCGGTGGTGTCGAGGTGGAAGCGCGGTGCCAGGAAGGCCGGCAGGTTCAGCGCGATCGCGGCAACGCAGCCGGCAGCGATGGAGCGGACGTACATGGGAACCTCCTGATCGGGTGTGAGTCCTGAGTCCGGTCGGCGGCTGGATGTCGGCGGCTCGGACGAGGACCACGCTATCGTCGGCGCTCACGGCCCGATCACGAGATTCTCAACTGCGCTCGCGACCCCGTCTTACGCTGCCTCTTGTGACCCTTGGCTGGGCGCGGGATATTGGCCGAATACCAAGTACAGCAAGGGGTTGCTCCTGAAGCGCATCCAGACGCTCGGCGGGCTTGCGGTGTTCGACGGTTCGCTGCCGTTGGGTGGCAACGCGCAGCAGCCGCGGCGCCTGGCCATCCTGGCCGTGCTCGCCCGGTCAGGCGACCGGGGGGTCAACCGCGACCGGCTGGCGACGCTGTTGTGGGGTGAGGTGGAGGAGGAGCGCGCCCGCAGAAACCTCAATCAGGCGCTCTACGCGTTGCGGCACGAGCTGGGGGCGGAAGACGCCATCCTCGGAACCCGCGAGCTCCGGCTCAATCCCGAGCTGATCGAGGTTGACCTCCACGGGTTCGAGACCGCCCGGGCGTCCGGTGCTATAGAGGAAGCAGCCCGGCTCTACGGCGGGCCTTTCCTGGGCGACTTCCATTTGCCCGGCGTCCCGGCCTTTGCCCACTGGGCCGAGGAGGAGCGGGCCGGCCTGGAAGCCGACTACCGCGGCGTGCTCGAGGCCGCCGCTGCCGCGGCAACTGCCCGCGATGACCGGGCGGCCGCGGTGCTCTGGTGGCGCCGGCTGGCGGCGCTGGATCCCACCGATCAGCGCGGGGCCCAGGGGCTGATGCGGGCACTGGCGGCCGCCGGCGATGTGCCGGGCGCGCTACGCCACGCCGAGATCTTCCATCAGCTCCGGCGGAGCGAGCTGGAGTTGCCTCCGGATCCGGCGGTCGAGGCCCTGGCCGAGCGGATCCGCCGGGGGGAGGAGGCGCCCACCCCCGCGGTCAAGCTCGCACCCCAGGGTCAAACAACTCGACCCGAGTCCGAGTACCGTTCCCGCGCCCGCAGAGACGCCATCACGCGAGCCAGCTCCCAGCTCCGCGCTCCCAGCTCCCGACTCCCGACTCCCGACTCGTAGCACCCGACTCCTGACTCCCAGCTCCCGACTGGTTCTCGCCGCGCTCCTCGCAGTCGCCTTGCTGGTGATGCTGTGGCGCGGGACGCACCGTTCGGCCGCCGCAGCCGGTCCGCCCCGGCTGGCAGTGCTCCCCTTCGAGAACCTGGGCGACTCGGGCGACGCGTACTTCGCCGGCGGCGTGACCGATGAGGTCCGCGGCAAGCTGGCGGCAATACCGGGGCTGGAGGTGGTCGCCAGTCTGAGCTCCAACGAGTATCGGAACCGGTGCCAAGCCCCTGCCCGAGGTCGCTCGGGAGCTGAGGGTGAATTACCTGCTGGTGGGGAAGATCCGTTGGCTTCGGGGACCGGCCGGCTTGAGCCGGGTGCGGGTGAGTCCGGAGCTCATCCGTCTGGATCCGGGCGCCGCGCCGACCACCCGCTGGCAGCAGCCGATCGATGCCGCGCTGACCGATGTCTTCGCGGTGCAGGCCGACATCGCCGGCAAGGTGGCCGACGCGCTCGGCGTCGTACTGGGCGACAGCACCCGCCGCGAGCTTACGGTCAAGCCCACCGAGAGCCTGGCCGCGTATGACGAGTTTCTGAAGGGAGAAGCGGCGTCGCAGGGGATGAAGGCCGACCAGGCCGGCCTGCGCCGGGCGATCAATTACTACCAGCGCGCGGTGTCACTCGACTCGACGTTCGCCCAGGCCTGGGCCCAGCTGTCCCGGGCGCGCACCTCGCTCTACTCCAACGGCATTGCCGACCGGGCACTGGCCGACTCGGCCCGAGCCGCCGCCGAGCGGGCGCGAAGGCTGCGCCCCAGCGATCCGCTGGTTTATCTCGCCGCCGGCGACTTCTTCAGCAGCGTCAACCCGATCGACAACGAACGCGCTGCCGCGGAGTACGAGCACGGCCTCCAGCTGGCGCCCGATGACGTGGAGCTGCTCAGCGCAGCGGCGACAACGGGGGCGAGGCTGGACCAGTGGGACCAGAATCTCCGCCGGCTCGAGCGCGCCCTCCGGCTCGATCCCCGCTCGGCCACGGTTGCGCGCCGGGTGGCCACCATGAGCGTGTTCCTCCGGCACTACGATGTGGCCGATTCGGCGGCGGACCGTGCCATCGCCCTGGCGCCGACCAGTCCCCAGATGGTCCTGACCAAGCTGCTGGTCACGCTGGGCCGGGGCGATCTTGCCGGATCTCGGGCGGTGGTTCGCGCGGCCGCCCGGCGGATCGATCCGGCGACACTGTTCGCTTTTCTCGCTACCTATCAGGACCTCTACTGGGTGCTGGATGACGCTCAGCAGCGGCAGGTGCTGGCGCTGCCGCCGGCCGCGTTCGACGACGATCGCGCGGCATGGGGGATCGTCCGGACGGAGATCTACACACAACGGGGGGACAGGCGGCTCGCCGTGGCCTACGCCGATTCGGCGCGACGCGTGGCGGAGGCGCAGGTACGCGACGCTCCCGATGACCCGCAGCGCCACGTGCTCCTCGGCCTGACGCTGGCGTATGTAGGACGAAAGGCGGAGGCGGAGCGGGAGGGAAAGCGCGGAGTGGAGCTGTTGCCCATCAGCCGCGATGGTTACGGGGGACCCTATAATCAGCTGCAGCTGGTGCGGATCTATGTGCTCAATGGCGAGCCCGAGCTGGCGCTCGATCAGCTGGAGCCGTTGCTCAGGATTCCGTACTATATCTCACCGGGATGGCTCCGGGTCGATCCGGCCTTCGATCCCCTGCGAAAGCACCCGCGCTTTCAGCGCCTTTTGTCACCCCGAACGAAGTGAGGGGGCCGAAACCTGTCTGGAAGTTGTCACCCTGAGCGAAGCGAAGGGGCCGAAACTTGTCGAATCCACTATTTAGTCGCCTTACTCGTCGTGAGCTCATCGCCGCCCTGGCTTCCACCGCGGCCCTGCCGCTCATAGCCGCCTGCAGCCGCGAACGTGCGCCGGGAAAACCAGCAGCCAACCAGGACGAGGCCCGCGCGTTGCTCGATCAGGTCGCCGAAAATGGGCTCCGGTTGTTTCCCGAAGGCGCCACCTCTCTGGGCATCGACACCGGCCGGAGGGCGGCGCTTCGATCTCAGCTCTCCGATCGTTCCGCCGCCGGGCGGCAGCGCGCGGCAGATCAGGTCCGCGCCGATCTCGAGCGGGTCAAAGCCCTCACCCTGTCTGGTCTCCCCTTCGCGGTCCGCACCAGTCTGGATGTGGTTCAGAGTGCCTACACCAGAGCGCTCGAGGGATTTGCCTTTCCCTATGGAGACACCACGGTGGGCAGCTGGCGCAACACGCCGTATGTCGTCATCCAGAACGTGGGTGCCTATCTCGACGTCCCCCGCTTCCTCGACAGCGATCACCCGATCGAGAACGCCGCCGACGCCGAGGCCTATCTCGCTCGGATGCAGTCCTACGCCAGGCAGCTGGACGGCGAGCTCGAGCGGATGCGGGCGGCTCGCGGAATGAAGCTGGTTCCCCCAGCGTTCCTGATCGACAAAGCCCTGGAGCAGATGAGCCTCTCGGCGAAAAATGCGAGGCAGGGTGGGTCGCTGGTGGAGTCCATCGATCGGCGAACGAAGAAGATTCCGGGCAACTGGGCCGAGCGAGCCCGGACGATTGCGGCAAAGGAGGTGGCGCCGGCGCTCGAGCGGCAGATCAGCGAGCTTCAGACGGAGCGAGCGGCGGCAACGAACGATGCCGGTATCTGGGCCCGCCCGCACGGGGAGGAGTTCTACCGCTGGGCCCTCGAGGCGTCGACCACGACCAAAATGTCGCCCGACGAAGTCCACGAGATGGGCCGAAGCGAGCTGCAGCGTCTCCAGGCGCAGATGGATCCGCTCCTCAAGCAAGATCGGGTATTCCCAGGGCAGCGTAGGCGAAGCGGATGATCGAGCTGGCCGCGGGATCCTCGCTACAAGTTCCCCGAGGGCGACAAGGGCCGCGCCGAGATCATGGCGTTCATCAATGGTCGCCTCGACTGGATCCGGGCGCAGATGCCCCGCGCGTTCAACACCGTGGTCAAGCCGAACATGGAGGTGAGACGGCTCCCGCCCGAAGAAGAGCCCGGCGCTCCCGGGGCGTACGGCGGCGCCGGATCGATCGACGGCAAGATTCCGGGACGGTTCTGGATCAACCTCAGAACCACCGATCTGCACAGCAAGTACAGCCTGGCCGACCTGACCTTCCATGAGGCGATCCCCGGCCATATCTGGCAGGGCGAATACACCCATCAGATGCCGCTGATTCGCCAGCTGCTCTCCTTCAATGCCTACTCCGAGGGATGGGCGTTGTACGCCGAGCAGCTCGCCGATGAGTTGGGTGCCTATGAGGACGATCCCGTTGGGCGGCTGGGTTATCTGCAGTCGCTCGCCTTTCGCGCCTGCCGATTGGTGGTGGACACCGGCATCCACGCCAAGCGGTGGACCCGGGAGCAGGGCGTGCAGTTCTTCGTTGATGTGAACGGATCGAATCCTCTGGAAGTGGCCAGCGAGGTGGACCGCTACTGCTCCTGGCCGGGACAGGCGTGCGGGTACAAGGTGGGCCACAGCGAGATCAACCGGCAGCGCCAGAAGGCAATCGTCAGCGCTGGGATCGAAATACGATCTCAAGTCGTTCAACGACGCCGTGGTGCTCGGCGGCAACGTCCCGCTCGACGTGCTCGCCAAGAACGTCGACGCCTACATCAACTCCTGACTCCCGACTCCCGACTCGTGACTCGCGACTCGTGACTCGCGACTCGTGACTCGCGACTCGTGACTCCCACGGGAACCCAGACTACCACCCGCCCGTTAACCCAGTATGACAACCATCGAACTGGGCCTGGACACCTTCGGCGACGTCACCGCGGACGCCGATGGCCGTCTTCTGCCCCATGCGCGCGTCCTCCGGGACGTCATTGCCGAAGCCGAGCTGGCCGACCGGGTCGGCGTGGACTTCTTCGGCGTGGGCGAGCACCATCGCCCTGATTTCGCGATCAGCGCCCCCGAGGTGCTGCTCGCGGCCATCGCCGGCCGCACCGAGCGGGTGAAGCTCGGCACCGCCGTCACCGTCCTCAGCTCCGACGACCCCATTCGGGTCTATCAGCGCTTCAGCACCCTGAACGCCGTCTCCAACGGACGAGCCGAGGTCATTCTGGGACGCGGCTCGTTCACCGAGTCGTTTCCCCTGTTCGGCTATTCGCTGGACGACTACGAGGTCCTGTTCGAGGAGAAGCTGGCGATCTTCGCCGCCCTCCGGGACGCCGATCGTACCGGGCAGCCGGTAAAGTGGAAGGGAACGGTGCGTCCGCCGCTCGACGGCATCCGGGTCTTTCCGCCGGTGGAGAACCCGCCGCTCACGACCTGGGTTGGAGTCGGCGGCAGTCCTCAGTCGGTGGTGCGGGCCGCGCGGTACGGCTTTCCTTTGACGCTGGCCATCATCGGCGGCGATCCGCGGCGGTTCAAGCCTTACGTCGAGATCTACTATCGGGCGTTGACCCAGCTGGGGCACGCTTCGCTGCCGATTGGCGTCCATTCGCCCGGCCACATCGCGGAGAGCGATGAGCAGGCCCGGGAGGAGCTGTGGCCGGCGTATCAGGTGATGCGGAATCGGATCGGTGCCGAGCGGGGATGGGGCCCACCAGCCGGGCCGAGTTCGATCAGGAGATCGCGGCCGGGTCGCTGTACGTGGGCTCGCCCGAGACCGTCGCCCGGAAGATCGCGGCCACCGTCCGCGCGCTCGGCGCCTCCCGCTTCGACCTCAAGTACAGCGCCGGCACGTTGAGCCACGAGATCATGCTGCGCAGCATCGAGCTCTACGGCCGCGAGGTGATCCCGCGGGTAAGGCAGGAGCTGGGAGCTCAGAGCGTGGAGCTGGAAGCCGGGAGTCTGGGTTGAGCGCTGTCACCCTGAGCGCAGCGAAGGGGCCGGAGCTTCGCTTCGAAGTTCATGACCCGTCTTCTGCCGATATCGAGCTTCTCGAGGACAGACTCTACCAGTTCTACGTTGCTACGACTGGTATCGACGACGGCCGGAGCCTCGGTGTCTTCTTGCGAGATGAATCCAATAACATTGTGGCAGGTGCAGCCGGCTACACTTGGGGAGAAACCTGCGAGTTGCGTCAGGTCTGGGTAGCCGCGTCAATTCGCGGGCGCGGTCTTGGCCGTCGTATGATGGCGGAGGCGGAGGCAGAGGCGGTGCGACGCGGCTGCCGACAACTCGTCCTCACGACCCACAGTTTTCAGTCGCCCGGGTTCTACCTGAAGCTCGGCTTCGCCGTGGTTTCAGAGATCGCCGATTATCCCCGGGGTCATACGGCACTGGTACTGCGCAAGCTGCTTTCACCGAGCATGGGCAGCGCAACGTAACTGTTCTTGTAGGCCCGCCTCTGTGCCGGGCGCACCCGCCTGAGTGGACGCCCTGCGTGCAGCACTGCATATTCGCCCAGCCTTCACCCCGGGCGAGCGATGACCAACCAGGCGCGTTCCGCTGCCTCCCCCTACGGTATTGTCCTCGCCGCAGCTCTCCCCGGTGGACAGCGACCATCGTCTGCACACCCTCGACATCCTGCGCGGGCTTGCCCTGTTCGGGATGATCCTGGTGCACTTCCATCAGAAGATGCGTATCGAGGTCACCGGGCTGGAGGATCTGATCGGCTGGGGCGTGTGGATCCTGGTCGAGCAGAAAGCCTGGGGGATCTTCGCCTTCCTTTTCGGCGTTGGCTTCGCGGTGCTCCTGCGGCGGCTGGAAGCGCGCAACGCGCCGGTCGTTGCCATCTATCTCCGCCGGCTGGCCGGGCTCGCGGTGTTCGGCGTGATCGCCCAAGTGGGCTTCGGGTTCAGCATCCTCCTCGCCTACGCCGCCTGGGGCGTGGTCCTGCTTTTCATCCGACGGTGGTCCACTCCGGCGTTGCTGGCTACCGCAGTGGTCGCGGCAGCGTCCCGCCCTGTGGCCGCCGAGCTGACCGCGCTCTACACCTGGTGGACCCACGGGACCACGTGGTCTCCTCCGCTCTCCGATCCGCTCCGCCAGGCTGTCGAGAGCGCGGCGCAGAATGCCGATTATCTCACGCTGTTGTCGGCCCGCTGGGCGCTCTTTCTGGGCGGGCTTCCGCCACACCTGGCGCGATCTCCTTCCCGACACCAATCTGGCGCTCTTCTGCCTGGGTCTCCTCGCCGTGCGCCATCGCATTCTCGATGAGCCTCTGCGTCACCGCAGGATCATCGCGCGCATTCATGGTCTTCGGCGCCGGCGCCTGGGCCGCCCACTGGCTCCTGCTCCGGGATCTTCCCGAGCTGCCGATCCCCGGCACGGCAGGACCGCTGTCGGAGGGACTGGGGCTGCTTCTGGATCAGTGGCTGTGTCTGACCTACATCGGCGCGGTGGTGCTGCTCCTGGCCTGGCGGCCGGTGTGGACCGAGCGCTTACGCATTGTCGGTTGCACCGGCCGAATGGCCCTCAGCAATTACATGTTCCAGATCGTCGTGCTCGACGCGCTCGCCTCCGGGTACGGCTGGAAGCTGAGGCTCAGACCCGCCGCCTACGTCTTGGCGGCCGTGCTTCTGTTTGCCGTCGAGGCGGCATTCAGCAGCGCATGGCTGTCACGGTTCCGGTTCGGTCCGCTGGAATGGCTCTGGCGAACGCTGACCTATGCCCGGCCGCAGCCGCTACGTCGTCAACCTTGACGTTGGACCGTCACCGCCTCGGACGCCCATCTACCGCAGTGACCGCAACCCGGTGCGAACCTCCTCGCAAAAGAGCTCCGGCTGCTCCCACGCCGCAAAGTGGCCGCCTTTGTCAAGCTTGTTGTAGTGGATGAGGTTGGGATACGCCTTCTCGGCCCAGCTCCGCGGCACCTGATAGAGCTCGTCAGGGAAGACGCTCACGGCTACCGGGAGGGACACGCCCTTGGCGCCAAAGAAGGACAACTTGTTTTCCGCATAGAGACGACCCGAAGAAATTCCCGTGTTCGTCAACCAATAGTGCGTGATGTTGTCGAGGACGTCGTCTCGGGTGAGGCCTTCAACCTGACCGTCGAAGACACGGGCGATCAGCGCCAAACTCGTTGCGTCGTGGTCCAGCATCCAGGCGGCCAGGCCAATGGGGGAATCCGCAATTCCGTACAGCGTCTGTGGGTGGGTCCCCATCTCGAGTGCATAGGCCACGTCTGTCGCCCAGAACTCCTTCAGCTTCTCGTAGAGCCGGGTTTCCTCCTGATCGAGACCGGCCGGCGGCGGGCTGCCTGACACGACCGCCGCTGTCACGTCGTCTCGCACAGCACCGGGGAAGTTGGTGTGAATGCCGATCAACCCCGGAGGCGCTTGTGCACCCATCAGATCAACGATTTGCCCGCCCCAATCGCCGCCCGAGGCGACGTAACGGTCGTATCCCAGGCGCTTCATCAGCTCGGCCCAGGCGCGGGCGATCCGCTCGGGGCCCCAGCCGGTCGTAGTCGGCTTGCCGGAGAACCCGTAGCCCGGCATCGACGGGATCACCAGATGGAACGCGTCCGAAGCGCTCTTGCCATGTGCCGTGGGATTGGTGAGCGGATCGATGATCTTCAGCTGCTCGACGACCGAGCCGGGCCACCCGTGGCTGACGATGAGCGGCAGCGCATCCTCATGTTTCGAGCGAACGTGGATGAAGTGGATGTCGAGCCCATCGATCCGGGTGATGAATTGCGGTAAGGCGTTGAGCCTCGCCTCGCATTTGCGCCAGTCGTAATCGTTCAACCAATAGCGGGCGAGCTTCTGCATGGTGTGGAGCTGCACGCCCTGTGACCGATCGTCGACGGTTTCCTTCTCGGGCCAGCGCGTCGCCTTGATCCGGGCGCGCAGATCTTCGAGATCGGCCTCGGGTGTTTCGATCGTGAACGGCCGGATCGCGGGTGCGGACGCTGGTGCTCTTGTGGTTGCGACAGTCATGGGTGGTCTTCTTTCATCCGGAGCTGTGGCGGGAGACCAGGCGATCGCACTGACGCCCAATAAAAAGCGCCGGTCGCCCGGTGGGCGGCTCGGCGGTCTTGGGTTCCTTCGCGGCGCAGCCACGACAGCGGCGCGGAGGAGGCGAGGACCCGTAGCTTTGCGGCGCCGGCTTTCGCCGGTTGTGCCTTTGTCTTTGGAGTGACGGAGGCTATATGGGGTGCGGCATCAAACCCGTCAATATGCGCTTTGGTGCAGTCACCGCGAGCGCCGCACCTGACAGTGACTGCATCATCGCTACGACGGCCCGTTCCTTCGCCTTGGCCTCGACGTCCACCGTCATCGTGCGTCCCAGCCACACGTCGGGGAAGTCGTTCGGGTCGATGTAGTCGGCGTGCGCCCGATTGTTCGGCCCCTCCCATCCTCCCTTGGGCGACGAGAGGTGACAGTACTGCTCTCGTTCTTGCCACGTCTCCGCCGCCAAGCTCGGTCGCGTCCTCGACTGACAACTGATCGGGAAGGCAGCGATGGTGGTGCACGTCGTACACCAGCGGCACACCCGAGCGCCGGCACAGCGGCAACAGACTCCGCGGGGTGAAGCAGCGGTCGTCGTTCTCGAACGCCAGTCTCTCCCGCACCCGCGGGCTCAGGAGCTCGAGTCCGCGCTCCAGACGCTCGGCGGCCTGCCCCAGTCCACCCGCGGCTCCTCCGCCGTGCAGACAGATCACGTCGGCTCCGATCAGCTCGGCGATCATCGCCTGATGCTCCAGCTCCTGCACCGCAGATCGTACCACTGCCTCCCGCTCCGAGTTGAGCACCACGAACTGGTCCGGGTGCAGGCTCAGCCGGATGTCGTAGGCCCGGGCCAGCGCGCCGGCCCATTCGAACGCTCCCGCGATTGCTCCCGAGGGATCCAGCCGCTCCAGGGTGTAGCCGGTGATCGGATGGGTGGCGAGGGGAAGGACCTGGCTGTTGACCCGGAAGGCGCCGATGCCGAGCTCGTGGCAGCGCTCGACGGCGGCGGCCAGCGCATCGGCATTGTGCGCCGCAATCTCAGCGAGGTATCCCCTCGCGACTGGGGACTCGAGACGCGCGACGTATCCATGCGTCGCAGTGCGGAAGCTGATGGGCGCGTCGAGGAATTGGCAGCAGAGACCCCAGCGGGGTCGGGAGTCGGGAGTCGGGAGTACGTCACCCTGAGCGAAGAGCCTGTCACCGTAGTTCTGGCGCCTTCGTTTCACTCAGGGTGACAACTATTCGCTCCCGACTCCCGACACCTGACTCCCGACTCATCACAGCACCTTCACAATCCACTCGCCCACGAAGTACCCGACAACGGCCACGCCAAGCCCCACCACGAACATGTCCAGTCCGCTCCGGAACACTCCCCGGCCGGTGAAGAAGCTCCGCGCGGCACCCACCCCGAAGTGCGACAGCATCGCCAGGGCAAAGGCGGTCCAGATCGCGCCGGGTCCGGTGTCGAACAGGAACGGCGCCACCGGGATGAATGCGCCGAACGCGGTCGCGATGCCGGTGATCCAGGCCTCCCGCATCGGCGTGCTGGTGGCCTCACCGATCTTGAGCTCCTCCCGCACCTTCTCTTCCAGCGCCTTGTCCGGATCGCGCATCACCTGGCTGGCCAGGGTGTCCGCCTGCCCGGCCGGAATCCCCTTCGCCTGATACAGGAGACTCAGCTCCTCCCGCTCCAGGTCGGGCATCAGCCGGATCTCCTCCTTCTCCATGGCGATCTCGTGCTCGAACACCTCGCGCTCACTCTTGGCCGCGAGATATCCGGACGAGCCCATGCTCAGGGCATCGGCCACCATGCCCGCCAGCCCCGCCACCAGCACCGCATGCTCGGCCGCCTGCAGATTTCCCTGGGCTCCGATCATCCCGGCGACCAGCCCGAAGTTGGCGGTCAGTCCGTCGTTGAAGCCGTACACCAGGTTTCGGAGCAGGCCGCCGGCCCCGGTCTTGTGCCACGGCTCGCCCGATCCGCCGCTGATCCCGGCCAGGGTCTCCGCGTGCTCCGCCGACTCCTTGGCCAGCGGTGAGTGCGGTCGGCCCGGCGGTCCCGTCGGGCGACTCGCGATAGAGGTTGAGGTAGCCCTTTGACCTCCCGCCCCTCCTCCTCCAGCAGCATCGGCAGGAGCACTCCGCTGCCCAGCCGCCGGGCCAGCCAGGCTCGCATCCGGGCACCCCGGGACGGCGACGGCACCTGCACTGAATGGCCGTTCTCTGCCAGCAGCTTCCGCCACATCTCCACGTGGCGGTCTTCCACCCCCGCCAGCTTGCGGTAGATGTCGGCCCGTCCGGGGTCTCGTTCGGCCCGGGCCAGCTCCCTGTAGAGGAAGGCGGCGTCGGCCTCGTCTTCGAGGTGGTGCAGCCATTCGTGCGGGGGAGACGGGGGAGGTGGCGGTCATCGCTGCATGATAACAGCGTGAGCGGTGAGCGGCGCGGCAGTGAGAATACGACTGCGCAGGAAACTCCGACATCGACTCGTGGAACCTTGCCACCGACTGGCGGGGAGCGCCGGAGGGCGCGTCAGCACGAGGGAGGAGACCGGGGCGGCTTGGCGCTCCCGAGCCGAGATCGCTGCAGCTGTGCCGCTCCGGGCTCCGACCGTCGAGTGCTGCAGCGCCCGGAGGCGTCTCCGCCAGTCGGTGGCACCCTCCGGGTCCCGCCAGTCGGCTCCACCCGCAGTCGGTGTCCACCGTTCCCGGACCCAGTTTACCGTTCACTTGTTGACCGGATTACTGTTCATTGGTTGGAACGGGGCGCTGCAACGGTTTAGGCCGTCCCAGCATCCCTAAAAACGCTATGACAGGGACCCTGTTGATGGATTCGTCGCTGCTCGCGAATGCCGATACTGTCGTCGCTCGCGCTCGAACCGGAGATCCGGAAGCGCTAGCCTCGCTGTACCGGGCATTCGAGGTGCCGGTCTACAACCTGGCGCGTCGAATCTGTCGCACTACGGAAGACGCCGAAGACGTCCTCCAGGAGACCTTCTTCGAGGTCTGCCGGAGCATCGGCCGATACCGGGAAGAGGGAAGCCTCTGGGGCTGGGTTCGCACCATCGCCGCCAGCAAGGCGCTGATGCGGATCCGGCGGAACAAGTATCGCGACACCGACGAGCTGCACGATGAAGTCGTGGGCAGGCGCCAGGAAGACAGCCACCTCAGAATGGATCTGGAAGCAGCGCTCGAGCGACTCTCGGAGACCAGCCGGGCCGTGGTCTGGCTCCACGACGTCGAGGGGTACACCCACGAGGAGATCGCCTCGATGATGGGCAAGACCCCCAGCTTCTCCAAGTCCCAGCTTGCCCGGGCCCACACCCGGCTCCGGACCTGGTTGGGGGAGGAGGGGGCGGCATGAGCCAGACCCATCTGTCCATGGACGCGCTGCTCAGCCTCCGGGAGCCCGGAGTCGAGCCCGGCACCGCCACCGCCCGCGAGCATCTGAACCAGTGCCCCGTCTGCCAGGCCGAGCTGGACCGGCTGCATCAGCGGGTGGCGCGGCTCAAGGCGCTGCAGCCGCTGCGGCCCGGGCGGGACCGGTGGCCGGAAACCAATGCCCGGTTTCGGGCGGAGCGGCGCCGGCGGACCGCCCGGTTGGCCGGACTCACCGGGTTGGCCGCGGCGGCGTCGCTGGCGGCGGTAATCGGCTTGGGCCGGATAACCCAGCCGGTCCACGCCACGGCAGAGCAGCTGTCCCAGACCATGGAGCGGTCCCAGGCGCTGGAGAGCGCGCTGAGCCAGTACAACCCTGAGGGCCGGGTGCTCGACGGCCGGACCGCCGGGATGGCGCAGGAGCTGGAAGATCGTATCGCGCGGGTGGATCGGGAGTTGGAGGCCACCGAGTTGTTGCCTCAGGAGGCGCCGGAAGACCAGCTGCTCAAGCTCTGGCGTGAGCGGGTAGGGCTGCTGGACGCCTTGGTGGACGTGCACGTGACCCGCGCCAGCAATGCGGGACTCTAGGGCCCGGAGGAGCACGGCTATGTCGCGGTTCATCGCTCTGGCAGCCGGCATTGCGCTGGCGGGACCCTCTGCCACCGTCGGATTGGCTCAGGAGCCGGTTCGGGGGACTGCGCCCGAGCCGCTCGAGCTCCGGCTCGACCGGGGCCCCGACCGGATGCTGCAGGTGGTGATGAACCGCAGGGCCCGGCTCGGCATCAAGATCAACCTGCGCGCCCGCCAGACCGACTCGCTCGGAGCCTACGTCGAGGCGGTCACTCCCAACGGTCCGGCCGCCAAGGCCGGCATTCTCTCCGGCGATATCATCACCAAGGTGGACGGGAAATCGGTCCTGGCCGGCGGTCAGGCGGAGGGTGGCGCCAAGGAGTCGCTGCCCGGCCTCCGGCTGATCGAGCTGGCCGCCAGGCTCGAGCCCAACGACACCGTTCCCATCGAGTTTCGCCGGGGCAAGGACCGGAAGACCGTTTCGGTGATCACGGCCGACGAGCCCGACGTACTGTTCCAGGGTGGGGAGCCCGGCGGCCGGTCGTTCGCCTTCCGCTTCCGCCCCGACGGGCCCACCCGGACGGTCATGCCGCTGGACGATGACTTGGAGGAGCGGGTCAACAACTCGGTCTTCCTGGCCGGCTCTCCCCTGGCCGACCTCGAGCTCGCTCCGCTCAACCCCGATCTGGGCCGCTACTTCGGCGCTACCGAAGGGATCCTGGTCATCAGCGTCCCCAAGGACTCCCGCCTTAATCTGAAGGGGGGCGACGTGGTCCTCGCGGTGGACGGCCGGAAGCCGGCCGGACCCTCCCACCTGCTTCGAATCCTCCGGAGCTACGAGCAGGGCGAGACCTTCAAGCTGGACATCCTGCGCAACGGAAAGCGGGAGACCGTGAGCGGGCAGGTAGGGCGCCCAGTCCGACCGGTAACTTACCCGTTAGCGGCTAGGTTGTGCGCCCGCTCACAGATGCCGTAACCTTCCAATCCTATATCTTCGGTCCACCCCTTGCGAGGCAGCAATTATGGGATTCCTGTGGACCTTGATCATCGGATTGGTTGTTGGGGCAATCGCCAAGCTTATCATGCCCGGGCGCGATCCGGGCGGGATCATCGTTACCATGCTGATCGGCGTGGCCGGCGCCCTGCTGGCTGGGTTCTTGGGGCGGGCACTCGGCTGGTATAACAATCCGGGTGAAGGCCCGGGAATCATCGCGTCGATCATCGGCGCGATAATTCTGCTGTTCCTCTATCGTCTGTTTACCGGACGCCGGGGCAGCACGACGGTTCCGTAACGCGGCAGTACTGCGGTTACCACAACGTAAGCGGTACGCAGTGAGCGGGGAGCGGCGGTAATGCCGTATCATCCGCTGACTGCGTACCGCTTATGATTTTGGGCAGTCGCCAGTCCTCAGTCCCCAGCCTCACTCCAGCTCCTAGCTCCGCGCTCCCAGCCCGACCGACGCCTGTCCTTCCCTCACGTTCCCCACGTTCCCCCCGTACCAGCCTCGCCAGCTCCTCGAACATGGGGAAGTCCAGACTCTGCGCCCCGTCGCTCATGGCGTGCGCCGGATCGGGATGCACTTCGACGATCAGCCCGCAGGCTCCGGCCGCTAGCGAGCCCAGACTGAGCGGCGTCACCAGCGAGCGAACCCCGGCCGCGTGGCTCGGGTCTACGATCACCGGCAGATGGGTTTTCTCCCGCACCAGGGCGACGGCGTTGAGGTCCAGCGTGTGGCGCGTCGCGCGCTCGAAGGTTCGAATGCCGCGCTCGCAGAGCACCACGTTGGGATTGCCTTCGGCCAGCACGTACTCCGCCGCCATCAGCCACTCCTCGATGGTCGCTCCCGCTCCGCGCTTGAGCAGGATCGGCTTCCCGCTCCGGCTTGCCGCCCGGAGCAGGCTGAAGTTCTGCATGTTGCGGGCGCCGATCTGGAGCATGTCGGCAAAGTGGGCGACCACCGGCACCTCCTCCCAGCTCAGCACCTCGGTGACGACCGGCAGTCCGGTCCGCTCCCGCGCGTCGGCCAGATAGCGCAGCCCTTTCACCCCCAGCCCCTGGAAGTCGTAGGGTGACGTCCTCGGCTTGTACGCTCCGCCCCGCAGCATGTCTCCGCCGGCCTGTGCCACCGCCTGCGCCGTCTCCAGGATCATCGCTTCGCTCTCCACCGAGCAGGGTCCCGCAATGAGCACCGGCGAGCCTTCGCCGAAGCGCACGTCACGCACCGCCACTACCGTTCCTTCCGGGTTTCTCCGCCGGTCCACCAGCGGAACGGCCGGTTTCTCCACCCGGTGCGCGGGCGTCGGCACTGGAGCCGACAGCCGAGATCCCTCGGTCCAGGCTTCGTAGCTTCCCAGAATGATGAGCTCGGCGGCCAGCGCCTCGATCTCCTCCAGTGCCTCCGCGACGCGTGGGTCCTGCGCGGACCCCTCCACGTCCACGTAGAACCGGTAGGTCCACGGCGCCGAGCGTTCGGGCCGGGACTGCAGCGCCATCAGGTTGACGCCGCGCGCGCCGAAGGCCTGCAGGGTGAGCGCGAGCATGCCCGGCTTGTGGTCCACCAGGACGATGAGGGAGGTCTTATAGCGGCTGGTCCCGCCGGAGCGTAACGTTTCTGCTGACTCGGCTCGGGTGAAGGTGAGAAACCGGGTCTGGTTGGTGGGGTCGTCCTCGATCCGCTCGGCCAGGGCGATGAGACCGTGGGCATCGGCCGCCGGCCGGGCCGCAATGGCGGCCCAGGTGGGGTCCTGTTCCTGCGCCACGATCTCCGCGCTGCCTGCCGTGTCCCACGCGCTCACCAGCTCGGCATCGGGCAGGTGCTCGCCCAGCCAGATACGGCACTGTCCCAGGGCGACGGGATGGGAGAGCACCCGGCGGATTCCCGAGACTGTTGCGCCGGGTATCGCCATCACGGTGTGGTGCACCGGATAGAGCACCTCATGCGTCAGCCGGAGCGTTCCGTCGCCGAAGGCCTCGTGCAGCAAGTCATAGGTGGTTGTGACCGATCCTATAAGGGAGTTCTCGATCGGGAGGCACCCGGCATCCGCCTTGCCTGCGCGCACCGCGGCCACCACGTCTTTCACCTCACGGCAGGGCAGGGCCTCGAGATCGGGCCACCGCCGGCGGGCGGCTGCTTCACTGAAAGATCCGTGAGAACCCTGTATCGCCACGCGCATGATCGCTCCAGATGAGAAATAAAAAACCCGCCAACGTGGGCGGGGCGTCGATGGATCGGGCGGTGATGCGCTAGCGCGCTCTACCTGGACCCGACGGGCATCGCGCCTCGCCGGCTGCGGCAAAGAAGAACCAATAGTTTTGGGTGGAGAGCATGGGTCGAACCTACGGCTCGCTGAGGAGCGTTGTCAAGGGCGCGTTATCTTCCGGTGTGATGGCTCGCACCGGTCTCCCTGTGCTGTTGCTCGGGCTCCTGCTTGCTGCCGCGCCCAGCGCAGTGGCCCAGGGACTTCCTGAATTCTCGCCGCTCAATCCGATGGCGAGCTCGCGCAGTGGCCTCTATTACCAGCCGTACCGGGACCCTGCGCCCGGCCGGTGGACCGCCGCCCTGTCCTTCGATTACGCCAGCGTCATCGAGTACAATCGGTTAAGCCAGGCCGATTACGTGCTCGACTCCGAGCTGCTCCGAATGAGTCTGGGCCTGACCCGTGACCTTGGCCCCCGCACGTTTGTCACCCTGAACGGAGCCCTCGGCGGCGCGTACGCCGGATTTCTCGACGGTTTCCTCGATTGGTATCACGGCACGCTGGGCATCCGGATGAGCGAGCGAGAGCGTCGCCCAAAAGACCGGTTTCTCTATACCGTGACCCTGCCGGATGGGAGATCGGTCTCCCGGTCGCCCCAAAATCTGTTCATCGACGACCTGAGGTTCGGTCTGGGAATCCGTGCCGGTTCCCAGGTCCAGAGCGTCTTCTCGCTGACGCTACCCACCTCAACCGGTCCCCAGGGGTACGGCCGAGGTGTCCCCTCTCTTTCCGTCATCAACACAATGCGAGCCGCGCTCACGCCGAAGCTCGGCTACGAAGGGAGTCTGGGTTTGGGTTTCACGCCCGCCCATGGCGACATGACCGAAGGACAGCGGGAGCTGTTCCTCTCGCTCACCTCCGGACTGCGCTGGCGCGTGTGGGGGCATCAGTCGGTATACGCGAATGTGTTTTACCACTCTCCGTACTATCACGCGACGACTCTTCCTGCCCTGGACCGCAAGGAGCTCTCGCTCGACTTCGGCTGGATTCTGAGGACGAATCAGGGAGGGGAATGGAGGCTGGGCTTGACCGAGGATTTAGAGCCGGCCGGCCCCGGCGTGGATTTGATTCTCCGGCTGGGGCGGGTGTTCTAGGCTTCGCTACTTGCTCACCGGAAAGAGAAACTGCTCCATGTTGTTGAATAGGAACTCTTTAGCTTTAGGCTCCCGCAGATTTAATCCGTAGTGATTGATCAGCTGTTGCTGGGTCTTGAGCCACTCCGCCCAGCAGACATTACAGATCTGATCGAAGGCTCGCCGGCCCAGTTCGTTCTGAAATGGCTGAAACGCCATCCGTTCGCGTTCTTGCCCACACCGGGTACAGTGTAACGTTGTCATCGGGGCAAGATAGACCTCCTGGAAATTGTGATCCAGTCTATTGGGAGATCCCCTGAAAACACGTACTATGGTCAGGGGTGCAGTTGCCGCCGGGCTCCCGACTGCATTCGGATGGCCCGGGCCCCGCTGGCGGTACCCAGACCGGTGCCGATCCCGAATGCGATGGCCGTCACAATGCTGAAGAAGGGCAAGAGGGCGGCGGGCCAGGCCAGCATACCGGCCAGAAGCCCGGTGATCACCGGAGCCCACGGAGAGTGAACTGCGTCAACGAACCGGAGCCTGCGGCGCACGAAATTGCGCGTAAGGATGAAACCGATGGCACCGGCGGTAATGATGAGTAGAAGCTCGAGCATAAAGCCGTCCTAGAGAGGGTCAGTGCTTGGCGTTACAATACGCAACGTGGACGGGAAAGATTCAGTAGGGTGCAATTAGAGGCAGGTAACATTGTGGTATGCGAATCGCGGGCGTTTTCGTTGTCCTTGGCTAAGCTCTTTCACCTGGAAGGAGCCTACTGATGCCTAGACATCCAACCGTAGTGGTGCCGAACATCGGTCCCATGGATCACGCATGGGATCTCCTCGGCGAATGGCAGGCTGAATTCGAGCTTCCGGAAACCGAATCACCAGTGCACGGCAAGGTGACGTTCCGCTCCTGGACCGACGCCGAGCTGCAGCTGGACCCGATCGAAGCCGCCATCGCGGGCATTCCGTCCAGCGTTCCATTGGAACGCGCGAGTGAGATCCATCTCACGGATGCTGGTGGCGGGGCGCTGCAGTGGGTGCTCCACGCGCCCTCGACTAACTGGTCACTGCAGGCGACACTTTGGCCCGGCTCTTTGCATCTCTTCGTGCACGACGCCGATGACGATGAGGAGCAGCTCTACCGAGCCCGAGCCACACGCGATCAGGAGTACTATTTGAGAAAGTACCCGTTAGAGACGAAGTGAGGGACGACGGAACGTGGGAACGACGGAACGACGGAAGGTTTAGGAGGAGGGCCCGGCTTGTTAGAGTCGGGCCTTCTTGTTTAGCCTCATGCTCCGCCCGTCCGCCCGTCCGCCCGTCCGCCCGTCCGCCCGTCCGCCCGTCCGCCTACCAACGACCGCCGCGCTCCCCCACATGAACCCCGATCCAAACGCGGTCATGACCAGGAGATCGCCCCGCTTGAGCCGCCCCGCCCGTACACACTCGTCCAGCGCGATCGGTATGGTGGCTGCCGTGGTGTTGCCGTAACGCATGATGTTGTTGTAAACCTGGCTGTCCTGCAGCCCCAACGTCTTCTGCATCATCTCCGAGATCCGGAGATTGGCCTGATGAGCCAGGAGGAGGTTCAGATCTTCCAGCCGCTCTCCGGTTGCGCTCAGCACGGCCTTGACCGATTCCGGCATCCGCACCACCGCGTGGCGGAAGACTTCTTTGCCGTCCATCTCCAGGTACTGGCGACCGGCCTCGATCTGCTCGGGAGAAACCCGCGGGTGGTACATGGAGCCCGGAGCATCCACCCAGAGCTTTTCGGCGTGGGCCCCCTCCGAGTGAAGGTCGAAGGCCAGAATGCCGGCTCCATTATCGCTGGGACCGAGCACCGCCGCACCCGCTCCGTCCGCGAAGATGACTGCGACGTGACGTCCCGCGCTGGACAGCTCCAGTCCGGTGGATTGGATCTCACTCCCCACCACCAGGACGTGGCGATACTGTTCGGCCTTGATCCAGGCGTCGGCTACCGACAAGGCGTAGATGAACCCGCTGCACTGGGCCCGCACGTCGAGGGCGGGGATGGTCGAGATCCCCAGCATCCGCTGGAGGTAGACCCCATTTCCGGGCGCGAAGTGGTCCGGGCTGGAAGTGGCGTAGACGATCGCGTCGAGGTCGCCCGGCTCGAGCCCTGCCATGTCGAGCGCCTGCTGCGTCGCCTTCAGCGCCATCTCGACCCCGGTCTCACCTTCGCGGACCCAACGACGTTCCTGGATACCGGTTCGGGTTCGGATCCACTCGTCCGTGGTATCCATCAGCTGAGACAGCTCGTCGTTGGTGACCACCCGTTCGGGGACTGCCAGGCCGGTTCCGAGAAATTGCGCTCTGGTCATTAACGATCCGTTACCGGGGGAATCGGGGTAGCTCGACGTGCTATGTTGGCCCGCAAGGCTCTGCTCCGCAAGAGATTCAGCAAACCCGTCACGACCCAGATCCAGGCCAGCCAGGAGAGGGCCAGCGGCCGTCCCATGCTGCGCCAGGTTTCCCATACTACACCGAGCGGGGTGAGCCACATTGGCCAGGGATCGTCGGGCCGGAGCCGGTGCCGTTCGATAATCTGTGCCCCCGGAAAGCCCTGATCCAGGCGCCCCAGGATCGCGGTGCAGAGGGTCTGTCGAGAGCGTGCGTGCGGAACCCGCACCAGGTTCCAGACCATGCTGGTGGCGCCCCACCCATGGCTGTCGCTCACGCCGACGACGAACAGATCGTTCTTTCGGGCGAGATCAATGACCCGGTCTCGCTCCGGCCGGGTGAGCTCATTCGCCTTGGGCGATGCGTTCACGATCTCGAAGCCATCCAGCCCGGCCTCGATCAGCGTATCCAGCCGCTCCCAGTGATTCCGGCGATACTCCGGCAACGAGGCGAGGGACAGGGATCCGTAAGCGGAGTCGCTGGTACGAAGCAAAGTGAGCAGCCCTGCCAGCCCGCTGTAGGGAGCGCGATTGATCGGCAGGGTGTCGCCCAGCAGGACGATGTGCGCCTTCCACGCGCTGACCTCCATGCCGGGGCAGGGGATGGGACCGGCATCCCCAATGCGCGCCCTCACTCCCGACTCCCGATCCCCGCCTGACTCCGGCTCCCGACTCCTGACTCCCGACTCCTGACTCGCGTCTCGCGACTCGCGCTCGGTCTGCGACTCACCACATTGTGATCGGTTATGAAGACGACATTGAACCCCGCTCTCCCATGCCAGCGCAGGTTGGCCGCGAGATCGTAGCCGGACATCCAGGTGTCGCCCACGTCATGGGAAGCGGCGGTGTGGCTGTGAAAGTCCGCCACCTGATAGCCCCAGGGGACGCCGGTCAGGGAGAGCATCGGCCGATGCCAGATCGCTCCGGCGACGATGAACGCGAGCAGCCCTCCGAGCGAGAGGAGCAGGACGCCGATTTCCCTGACCCACGTCCTCCAGCTTTTCAGCGGCGGGCGAACCCGGATATGTCGCACGATTCGCCCGATCAGGTAGAGCCCGGCCAGTCCGACCAGAAACCCGTGCAGCCGGCTCATGCTCAGCATGGAGATCCCGTCCCAGAGCGTGAAGAGCGGAGCCAGCACGAGGTAGAGCGGGGGGACCGCGAGTTGCAGGGAGTCGGGAAGCTGCCCGCCGAGCGGATCGGATAGTGGAGGGACGACGCTCAGCCGGCTGGCCAGCAGGAGCAGCGTCAGCACCCACGGCGTTGCTCCGCGAATCCCGTCAGCTCGCCAGGTCATGTATCATGCTGAGATGATTATTCCCGATGACGATCTGGATGCGGAGTTCCCTCTGGGTGACGGCACCGCCGATCTGGCGGCGGAGGTTCGTTGTCCCTACTGCGGGGAGCTGAGTGAGATCGGCCTCGACCCGGGAAGTGGTACTCATCAAGAGTACGTGGAGGACTGCCCGGTGTGTTGCCAGCCGTGGCGGATCGAGGTGCGCTACGACAACACCGGCGTCGCCGACGTTTCGGTAGAGCCGGAAAATCTCTCCTGACCTCCGCGGCGTCCCGCTGCGGTCAGGTCTGCAGCAGCGCCTCCGCTGAGCGAATGCCGCTGGTGAGCGCACCGGGCACCGTGGCATTTCTTCCTTCATCCACCAGCGCCTCGCCCGAGAGGAAGAGTGTGCCGGACACCGGCCTTCGCAGCACCTCCCGGGCTCGAGCAGCGCCCACTCCGCCATAACTGTAGGCTCCTCGCGCATACGGATCGCTGGTCCAATCGTGGGAATACGCTGCTCGGAGCTGGCGGGCAAGCTCTCTGACTTCCCGGCCGAATATCCGCGCTGCAGACACCAGAGCGAGCGGGATCAGTTGTTTTACCGTTTGTCCCGCCAGCCGCAAGGCCTGCGGGCCGCCGGCCCAGCCGGTCAGGAACGGCGCCTCCGGTGGTGAGCTGGTCCACCAGACCGGAACGGGCTCGCCTCTTCCGTGCAGGAACACCGGCGGCGGCTTGCCCTGCTCCATCCACCAGGCGCTCTCGAACCGAAGCACAATGTGCTGCGCCGCACCCATCTCCAGGTGCTGCAGCGCCTCGCGCCAGCCGGCCGGCGCCGGGTCGGGGAACAGGGCGCCCTCTTCGGAACGGCTGGCCTTCAGTGTGGTCAGAGGCACCGCCAGAACAGCCTGTGCCGCCAGGACTCGAAGGACCTCTCCCTCCGTGGTTCGCGCCTCCACCTGAACTGATCCCGGTTTCCACTCGAGACGGGTGACCACCGCCCCGGTGCGAATCTGGACCAGGTCCGGCCTCAACTTCTGGGCGAGTTGCTGCACCACCTGGCCGTATCCGCCGGCCAGGCGCGCGATGTGTCCGGCGTCCTCCTCTTCGGCAGCCTGATTGTCCGCCAGCGCGGCGGTGCCGAAGCGCTCGAGATCTGCCGCATGAAAGCCCTCGAGGTACCCGGTCATTGCCTCGAGCTCATCCGGCCTGAACTTCCCGGTACACTGCCGGATCAGTTGAGCCACCGGTATGTCACGGCGATCCGAGTTGCAGCTCAGGAGCCGGTCCACCAGGCGCTCCACGTCGGGAAAGTCTCTCCGCCGTCCCTGGTTGGCTCGCTCGTGCCACTCCGGGATCTCATGGAGGGTAAGTCCGGCGCTTTCGATGAGCTGGAGAAGCGCCTTGGGCCGTCCCTGCAGGAACTCGGCGCCCAGCTCGACCGCGTGGCCGGTGGGCTCATCCAGGATGGTATGTACCCGGCCGCCCAGTCGCGGCCGAGCCTCCAGCAGCATCACCTTCCGTCCCGTGGACGCGAGGCGGTCGGCCGCGGCCAACCCCGCTACGCCCCCGCCCACGATCAGAACATCGTGGCGCAACGGCTTGAAACTGGGGACGGAGCTGGTCGGCATGGGGGGCAATTTAGCTGGCCTCCGGCGGCCTGATCCGGAGCTTCCCGAAGTGCTGGTTCGCCTGCTTCCGGGATCGTATGCTATAGGTGCAAACAGAAGGCTTCATGTCGGATCTCTCGGGGCATCTGCAATCTGTCGTCGGGCCTGCCTATCCGATCGAGCGCGAGCTAGGACGCGGCGGAATGGCTACGGTCTATCTCGCGCGCGACCTCAGACACGACCGTCGGGTCGCGCTCAAGGTACTGCGGGCCGACCTGGCAGCGGCCCTCGGCCCCGAAAGATTCGAGCAGGAGATCCGACTCGCCGCCCGATTGCAGCACCCGAACATACTGACCGTGCTCGATTCGGGCGGCTCAGGAAACGTATTGTGGTTCACGATGCCATATGTGGAGGGGGAGCCGCTTAGCGCGCGAATAGAGCGGGAGCGACAACTGCCAATCAGAGAAGCAATCCGGCTAGCCTGTGAAGTGGCCGATGCACTCGACTGCGCCCACAGTCATGGCATCGTGCATCGTGACATCAAGCCCGGCAATATCCTGCTCTCGGGGACGGTGCGAGGGGAAGCATCGGGACAGGATCATGCTTTGGTCACCGACTTCGGCATCGCCCGATCTCTGGTTGATCAATCTTCCGATCGTCTCACCCAGACCGGCATAGTAGTCGGGACACCCGCTTACATGAGCCCCGAGCAGGCGGCGGGTGAACGGCATCTGGATGGCCGGGCCGATGTGTACTCGCTCAGCTGCGTGCTGTACGAAATGCTGGTGGGGGAACCGCCCTATACCGGTCCTACCGTCCAGGCGATCATAGCCAAGCAGTTTTCCGAACCGGTGCCGTCAGCGCGACACCTTCGCGAGACTGTGCCTCCGGCAGTGGACGCGGTCATCCGCCGCGGGCTCGCGCGCGCTCCGGGCGACCGATTCAGCACAGCCAGGGAATTCGCCGACGCACTCGCTGCGGCTTTCCAAGGAGGTGCAGGGAATCGTCGCCCGAAAAGACCGGTAATCATCGCTGTCGCGCTGCTCGGTACTGCGGTTGCCGGCCTCTTATGGCGTTCCAGCTGGGTCTCACCAACATGTGCCCGCCGACTCCGCCAGCATCCCCAGCACCCGGCTGGCCGTACTGCCGTTCACCGATTTCGGGGGCGATTCGAGTCAAAAGTATCTGGCGGATGGTCTGACTGAGGAGACGATCTCCGCTCTGTCAAACATTGCCGGCCTGCAGGTCATCGCCCGCACCTCGATCATGAAATACCGGGGAACGGCCAAGACGGTAGCTGAGATCGGGCGGGAGCTGGAGGTCGGGAGTGTGCTCGAGGGAAGCGTCAGGACGTCTGGCGACCGGCTGCGTGTCCGGGTACAGCTGGTGGATGCGAAGACCCAAGAATCCCGTTGGGGGCAAGACTACGACCGGAAAGTCTCGGATGCGTTCGCCATTCAGAACGAGCTGGCCAGCGAAGTGGCCCGGGAGCTCAGGGTGCAGCCGCAGCCCTCAGAGCGGAAGCAGTTGGGGAAGGTCCCGACCAGCAATGCTGGGGCGTACGACGCGTATCTGCGGGGCCTGTTCCACCGCAATGCCGCCGAGGAAGGCACCCGGGCAGTGGCGGATAGCAGCGTGAGACTATTTCAACGGGCGACCGTACTCGATCCAGCTTTCGCACTGGCGCATGCCGCACTGGCTCGAGCTTACATCTTCCGGCTGTTTCAATACGATCCAAATCCCCGCTGGCAGCAAGAAGCCTTTGTCGAGATTGAGAAGGCGCTCGCGCTGGATCCAGACCTTGCGGAAGCCTACGTCGCTCGTGCCGAACTCTCGTGGACCCGGGCGAACGGATTCCGCGCCGAAGAGGCGATTCGAGATCTGCGACATGCCATTGCCTTCAAACCGAATCTCAAGGAAGCCCACGGTGCTCTGGGTCGGGTCTATTATCACGTGGGATTGTTGGATGAGGCCCTGCGGGAGCTGCGAATTGATCTCGAGCTCGATCCTTCCGATCTATTCCCCATGGATCGGATCGCAAGCACGCATTACGCCCAGCTGAAGTTCGACAGTGCCCTCGCCGAATACGAGCGCATCCCCGGGGAATACGAAAGCCGGGCCTTGGTCCTGCACGCCCTCGGCCGCTCGGAGGAGGCATTCCAGGTCATAGCTCAGCAGGGCACGGATTCCGATAAGTCATACCGGGCGTCGGTCCTTGCGGTGCTTTTGGTGAGCAGCGGCCGCTCCGCCGAGGCCCGACACCAAATCCATGTCGCAGAGCTCGGAGAGGGCCTATCCCATTTCCATCATGCCGCCTACAACATTGCAACTGCCTACGCGCAAATGGGCGATCACGCCGCGGCGGTTCGCTGGCTCCGGCGCACCGCAGAGGAAGGCTTCCCGTGCTACCCGCTGTTCGCCAAAGATCCCGCTCTCGATCCGTTGAGGAACGATCCATCGTTCATCCGCTTCATGGCCGGGCTGAAAGAACGCTGGGAACGATTTCGGGCGATGGTGTAGCGGCGTGCAGGCGAACTACTCGTACCGCAGTGCCACGATGGGATCGAGTCGGGACGCACGCCGAGCCGGCCACAACCCAAAGAAGAGACCGACGGCCGCGCTGAACCCGAAGGCGAGGGCGACGGCGCTAGGCGAGATCAGGGTGTTCCACTGCATGACCTTGGACAGCGTGATCGCGGCGCCGACACCAAGCAGGATGCCCAGCACTCCTCCCAGCAGGCAAAGCGTCAGGGCTTCGATCAGGAACTGCATCAGGATATTCACCCGGGTGGCGCCGAGCGCCTTGCGTACACCGATCTCGCGGGTGCGCTCGGTGACCGAGACCAGCATGATGTTCATGATCCCGATGCCACCCACCAGCAGGCTCACCGCGGCAATGCTGGCGAGCAGGCTGGTGAACACCTGGGTGGCCTGCTGCTGAGTGGCCAGCACATCCTGCTGATTGCGTATGGTGAAGTCATTCTCTCCGCCAGGACGAATCTTGTGCTCCCGGCGCAGCACCCGCTCCAGATCGACCATTCCTTGTTCCACCGGCACACTGTCCTTGACCTGAATGGAGAATGATCGGACCCGGTTGCTGCCGAACACCCGGTAGCGTGCGGTCTCGAGCGGGATCAGGATCTGCTCGTCCGGATTCCCGAACCCGCCGGCCGAGCCTTTCTCACCCAGTACACCGATGATCTCGAAGGGTATGGAACGAATCAGCAGCGTCTGGTGGATCATCCCGGCCGGGTTGCCTCCCAGCATACGGGGCACCGCGGCGCCCAGCACGGCATACCGCTGCCGGGCCTCGTCCTCTCCCTGGGTGAACATCCGGCCGTACGGAATGGTGTAGTTGCGGACGTCGGTGTAGTTGGAGGTGGTGCCGACGATATTCACGTTACTGTTCTGGTTTCCGTACTTCACTTGCAGGGCCTGCTGCATCTCCGGGACGACCGCCTTGAGCAGCCGGGCGTCGCGGCGCAGGGCATCGTAGTCGTCGGTGCTGAGGATGGTGCGGTCGGTAATCCGGATGCCGCCCTGGCTGGCCTGGCCGGCAAAGACGGTGAACACGTTGGCGCCCAGGGCGGCGATCCGGTCCTGCACCGCCTTCTGGGCGCCGCTGCCCAGCGCGACCATGGTGATCACCGCTCCCACCCCGATGATGATGCCGAGCATGGTGAGTACCGATCGCAGCATATTGGCCCGGATCGACTGGAGCGCCACCGCGATGGTCTCGCCCAGCAGCATCGGTCAGGGCCTCGTTGTGCTGCGGCCGGACTGGCCGCTCTGCTGCTGCATGCCCGGAACGGCGCCGCCGCCAGTTGCGCGGGTGAAGCGCTCGCGCATGTCCTGCTGCGATTGCACCAGGCTGGCGCTGGGCAGGACCAGCACCGAATCTGACGCGGTCAGCCCACTCAAGACCTCGCTGTAGTCCATGTCGGTGAGACCGGTTCGGATCCAGACCGGCGTAGGGCGGCCACTGCGCTTCACGAAGACGATGTACTGGGAGCCGACGCCCTGTGCCTGTCCTCGCCGGGCGCGGCCGCCGAAACCGCGGCGTGCGGGAGCTGGACGACCCATCCGTTCCGCCCGAAGCGGTGGGGCTGGCGCCGAGAGTTGCGTGTGCGGCCGAGTCGCCGCCTGCGGCAGAGTCTCTCGCGGTGGTTGAGTCTCTCGCCTGATCAGGTCGTGCGGCCGCCAGCTGTTTCTGGACATCGTCCGGAGAGAGACCGAGCACCTGCGCTGCGGAGGCCACGTCTCGCTGGGTTCGGAGGGCCGCATTGGGTACCGCGAGCACATCGTCCCGGCGGCCCACGTGGACCTCCACTTCGGCATTCATTCCCGGCCGGAGCAGTCCCTCCTTGTTGTCGATCCGGATCAACACCGGAAACATGGTGACGTTCTGCTCGGTCTGGGCCTGCGGCTCGATCTTGAGCACGGTGCCGTTGAACGGGTGCTGGGGGTATGCATCGACCGTGATCGAGGCCAGCTGGCCCGGCTGCAGCTTCCCGATGTCGGTTTCATCCACCAGAGCCCGAACCTGCACCTGGTTGAGATTCGCCATCTTCATCAGCGTGGTACCGCCGCTCACGTTCGACGTGGCTGAGGCGATCACGGTGCCCCGCTCGACATCCTTCTCCAGGATGGTTCCGGTGATCGGAGCGCGCACATCGGTGTCTTCCAGCTGGATCCGCGCATTGTCCACCGCAACCTGCGACCGCACCACCTGGGACTTGGCGTCGGCGTAGTCCAGCAGGGCCTGCTCGTGCTCCTGCTCGGTGATCGACTGTGACTTGTAGAGCGCGTCGGCTCGCTGCTTCTGGCTGGTCGCGTTGGTGAGCTTGGCCTTGGCGACGTCGAGATCGGCCTGAGCCTGGGCCAGGGCGTTCCGGGCGTTGCGAGGATCGATGCGCACCAGGGGCGCCCCTCGCTGGACGACCTGACCGGTCTCGGCGGAGAGCTGGAGAATCTCGCCCGAAGCCTTCGACTTCACCTCGACCGTGGTGTCGGGCTGGATGGCGCCGGAAGCTTGAGCGGAGACCACGATGTCTCGCCGCTCCACCGGCACGGCCTCGTAGGTGACTGGTGGCGCTTCCTTCTTGCAACCAGCTGAAGAGACGCGACCGCCGGCCAGCGTGTCACCCCGAGCGCGGCGAGGGAGCCGGCACTTCGCTTCATTTCCGGCCCGCCGTCTCGAAGTCCCGCTCCACCTTCCCATCCTTCAAGTGCACCTGGCGTCGGGCATGCTCGGCGATGTCCTGCTCGTGGGTCACCAGCACGATCGTCTGACCCGTGCCGTGCAGCGCCTCGAACAGCGCCATGATCTCCTCGCTGGTGGTGCTGTCGAGGTTGCCGGTCGGCTCGTCGGCCAGGAGAATGCTCGGACTGTTGACCAGCGCCCGGGCGATGGCCACCCGCTGCCGCTGGCCGCCGGAGAGCTCGTTGGGACGGTGATTCATCCGGTCGCCAAGCCCACCTTGGTGAGCGCCTGAGTGGCGAGCTCCCGCCGCTCCTTGGCGCCTATGCCGGCGTAGACCAGCGGCAGCTCCACATTGTGCAGGCTGGTGGCCCGGGGCAGCAGGTTGAAGGTCTGAAAGACGAAGCCGATCTCCTTGTTCCGGATCCGGGCCAGCTCATCGTCTTCCAGCTCGGACACCCGGTGTCCGTTCAGCCAGTACTCGCCGGCTGTCGGGCTGTCCAGGCAGCCGATCAGGTTCATCAGGGTGGACTTGCCGGAGCCCGACGGCCCCATGACCGCCACGAACTCGTTCTTCCGGATGGTGAGTCGACCCCTCTCAGCGCTCTCACGATCTCGCCACCCATGTCGTACTCCCGCTGGAGATTGCGGGTGACGATCACCGCGTCGCGAGGGACGTCGGCCGGCAGCATGGCCATCCGTTCCTCGGTATTCAGCATGGTGCTGGTCACAGTTTCCGTCCGATCAGCGCCTCGATCTGCGCCTTGGCGCGGAGATAATCGAAGCGGGCATTGACCACGTCGACCTCCGCCTGGTTGAGGGCCTCCTGCGAAGTGAGCACGTCCACGATGGTAGCGGCCCCCAGCCGGTAGCGCTCCTGCTGCACTCGAAGGTCCTCGCCGGCGGCGACGACGCTGGTCCGGGTGATCTCGATCCGGGACTTGGCGGCGTCCAGTTCCGCCAGCCGGTAGCTCAGCTCGGCCTCCACCCCCAGGCGGGCGTCGGCCGCGGTGGCCTCGGCCACGTCCCGGTCGGCCTCCCGCTGGGTGATGGCGAGCTCCCGGTCGAAGCGGTCGAAGAGATTCCAGCGCAAGCCACAGGCTCAGCTGACTCTGATTCAGGAAGTTGTAGTCGTTGCTCTGGCTCCCGCTCCAGCTGGTGTTCCCCGACAGCGCCAGAGTCGGCCAGTACGCCGATCGGGAAGCGCTTACCGATGGCCTGCGCGGCCGCGGCGTTGGCCAGCGGCGCTCTGAACCCGGGGGGACTTGGATTCGGCCTCGGCTCGGAGCGCCTGGTGCATCCAACGCCGGGACCACCGCGTAGAAGGCCGAGTCGTCAGCCGCCTGCACCCGCCCGGTCTCGCCGATGAGGCGCGCCAGATTGGCCTCCGCCGCCGCCAGGTCGGTCTGAGTGGTGAGCTGATCCAGCCGGGCGTTGCCCAGGGTCACCAGCGACCGAGCGAGTCGGAGCGGGTGGCCGATCCGGCTCTGGAGCTTGGCCACCGAGACCTTGAGCTGCTCCTCGGCCCGCCGGACACTCGACTCCCGAACCCGGAGGAGCTGGGCCGCGGCCAGGGCGTCGAGGAACTGGTTCGTTGTGGTCAGCGCCTGCTGGAACCGGGCATCGATAAAGGAAGCTTCCGCAGCGTCCTCCCCGGCCCGAGCCGCCCGCAGCTCCGCCCGTCGGCGAAACCCGGTAAAGAGATCGATGCTGGCCGAAAGGCCGGTGCTGATGCTGCGGTTACTGGTGTTCCCGCCGGTGATCTGGCCGGTTACCGGATCGAGTCGGGGCGCGCCTTCGGTGTAAAAATCGTTGGCCGAAGAGTTGGCCGACAGGGTGGGAAGGAAGGACCCCCAGGCGTTCCGCCGCTGAGCCCCCGCTGTTCTGATGGCAGAGGAGGCCCGCACGACGTCGGGCTGAACCCGCTCGGACAGGCGGAGCGCGTCGGCCAGGGTGACCGACACGCTGCTGGGCAGCGACCACTCCCGCAGCGGCAGGAGAGCAGACGGCACCAGACTGTACAGGGATCGGAACATGGCCATAAGGGTCAGACTCGACGAAAGGGTCAGACTCAACGAGACGGATGGCGCCCAAAGTTTCAAATTGCAATGCTATCGATCCACCCGCCGGCGGAAAGCCTCGCGGCCGGCCCCAAGGCCAGCCACGCGCAAAGCGCCGCCAGGACATACGCCGAAATCTTGGGGAGTGCCACGAACAGGAGGCCCAGCGCCATAAAGATCCCGCTGATCGGGATGAAGACCGAGCGGCGGGCGTGGCTGGCAACCGCACGAAGCATAAGGCCGGCCCGCCTTCGCCGTTCCTGCCGACTCCCCCGGTATACGGCCGCGCCGCTCGGCCTGTTGGTACGCCAGAGCCGACGGCAGGGCCTGGCTGATCCGTCTCGGCCCACGGACCGGCCGGCTGGTTACCTCGCGGCTCCGGCCCATGTCCAGGCGGAACTGGTCTTCCATGAGTCTGGGCCAGACTCGGGTCTTCGATCAGGACGTCGAGCTCGTAATTTCCCAGCAGGCTCGAGGGGTTGAGATTGCTCGAGCCGATCCGGACCCAGCGGTGATCGCACACGATGGTCTTGGCATGAAGCATCGGACCATCCCATTCGAAGATCCGGACTCCGCTGCGCAGCAGATCCCGGTAGCCAATGCGGGAGAGGTTCCGGATCAGTGGCACGTCGCTGGAGCCGGGAACCAGCAGCCGGACATCCACCCCGTCCCGAGCCGAGTCGCGCAGGGCCTGAAACAGCCGGGGTGGCGCGATCAGGTAAGCGTCGGTGATCCAGAGCCGCTGCACGCTGCCGGCGGCCAGCAGCTCGATCACCCGGTAGGCTCGCTCCCGCCCGGGCTCTCCGCTGATGACCCGAACCTCCGCCTCGCCCACCGGTGCTATCACCCCGGCAACCTGGTCGCGGGGGCACCTTTCCGCCGCTCAGCTCCCAGAGGTTGACGAAGGTCTGATCCAGCACCGCGGCCGCGGGGCCCCTGCACATCCACGGCCGTGTCTCGCCACGGCTGCCCGCCGGCATGACTCTCACCGGTCCATTCGCAGCCGATGCACAGCCCGCCGAGGATCGCCCGGGAGCCGTCGGCCACCACCAGCTTGCGGTGATTTCGCGAGACATTGGACACGAGGTCGATCAGCTCCGGCGGGTGGAACGAGCGCACCTCGACGCCGGCCTTCCGCAGATAGCGCCAATATCGCACGCGACGTGCCCATCGACCCGAACCAGTCGTACAGCACCCGGACGTGAACGCCTTCCCGGCGCCCGCCTTGCCAGCAGCTCGGCAAAGCGCCATCCGGCGGCATCACTGCGGATGATGTAGTTCTCGAAGTGGACCCAGTGTCGGGCCTGGGCGATGGCCTCCAGCATGGCCCGGTAGGTGTCGGGCCCGTCGATCAGGAGGTCGACCTTGTTGCCGGGTACCGGCCGCCCTCCGGCCGCACGATTGATGGCGCAGGTGACCGATTGTTCGGCCGGGATCAGCCGCGGCGCCGGTCACGGTGCTCCCAGACCGAGCCTCTTCTCGTGAGGGCGGAGGGCCTCGAGCATGAAGGCGATGTGTTCGTCCAGCGGTACTCCCAGCTCCTCTGCTCCCTGCAGCACGTCCTCCCGGCTCACGCCGCGGGCAAACGCCTTGTCCTTGAGCTTTTTCTTGACGCTGGAGACCTCGAGATCCTGCAGGCTGCGGGAGGGGCGCACCAGGGCGCACGCCACCAGGAACCCGGCGAGCTCGTCCACCGCAAAGAGCGCCCGCGCCATGGGGGTGTCGCGGGGAACGCCGCTGTAAGTGGCGTGGCCCAGAATGGCGCGCTGCATCGGCTCGGGAAGACCGCGGGCGGCCAGCAGCCGGACGCCTTCGGCGGGATGTCCCTCGGTTGGTGAATGTTCCTGGTTGGGGTAGCGCTCATAGTCGAAGTCGTGCAGCAGACCCACCAGGCCCCAGCTCATCCGGGTTCTCGCCGGCCCGCTCGGCCATGGCCCTCATGGCGATCTCCACCGCGTACATGTGCTTTCGGAGCGCATCCGATGCGGTGTACTCGTGCATGAGCTCAGCTGCTTCGTCGCGGGTCATGGTGACCATCATCCGTTTCGCCGTCACTGCTGAGGGGTCTGGGGATAGCCCGCCGAGAGCGCCACCCGGCTGGCCAGCTCGCCGTCGAGGCTGATCTCGAAAGCATACTGGCCCGGGCGCGGCAGGGGAACGTCGAACACCAGCACCGCTCCGGCCTCGACATCGACCACTCCAGCCGGCGGCTCGCCGAACTGGACGGTGCCCTCTCCCCCCAGCAGCTCGTTTCCTCCCTCGTCAACGAACCGGATTCGGATGGTGTGCACCCCGATCTCAGTGCGCCGGCCCCGTACCCGCAGCACCAGGTGGGTGCGGGGATACACCGCCGGAAAGTTGGAGAGCCAGACGTGCTGGAAGATGCCGAGCACGCTCAGCTTGCCCTGCTGATCGATCAGGGCGTAATCGGCCACCACGGCAAAATCGAGATGCAGCTCAGTTGACCCGGATGGATGTGATGACGTCGTTTTGCCGGATCGAATTCACGATGTCCATGCCCTGGGTGACCTGGCCGAAAACCGTGTGAACCTTGTCGAGATGCGGCTGGGGGCTGTGGCAGATGAAGAACTGACTGCCACCGGTATCCTTGCCGGCGTGTGCCATGGAGAGGGTGCCGGCGGTGTGCTTGTGGGTATTCAGGTGGGTTTCACACTTGATCTTGTAGCCGGGCCCGCCGGTCCCTACCCGGGGGTTGTTGGGGTCCTTGGACAGCGGATCGCCGCCTTGAATCATGAAGTTGGAGATCACCCGATGGAATCGGGTGCCATCGTAAAACTCGCTGTTGGCCAGCTTCTCGAAGTTCTGGACCGTGCCGGGCACCTCCTTGTCGAACAGCTCGGCCACAATGGTTCCCTTGCTCGTCTGGATGGTAGCGGTCTTCGGCATGGACGCTTTCTCCTGAGTGGAATTGCTGGAGCTAATTTAATCCACACCTACGCCGTAAAGGCGGCTCGAAGCGATTCCAGAGTGACTTGCCAGGACGAGGGATCTCCGGCCGGCTGGAGAACAGGTGTTCCCGGTGCAGGCGTAACCGCGGGGATATTGTCCGGCGGCCAGCATGCCCTGGAGTGCAGGTGGGAGACCTTCACCAGTGGCCGCGTCAGGGGTCAACAGTTGCACGGCCCGGCGAGGAACAAAGCCGGCGAGGGCAGCCAGGTGCATGTTCTGCACCCCAGGGTCGTGGTGGTCCCCGACCACAACCAGGTGAGTTATCGGGTTGACATGCCAATCGACCGCCAACAGGTAGCTGGCCGCGTACAGTCCCAGTTCGGCGGCACGCCCGGCAAACGCGGCGAGAACTGCCGTCGCGCGCTCCTGCCACTCGGGCCGGCCGGTAAGCGCATGCAGTCGTAACGCGACCACGCCCGCCACACCGTTGGGCGAAGGCGTGGGTGTATCCTGCACCGGCTTGGCGCGGGCAGGCAGCAGGCCGGCCTGATCGCTGCGGCCGCTGGCGGTGTCGAAGAGGCCGCCCTCCTCCCGGTCCCAGTAATCCGACCAGACCCGCCCCATGATCTGGAGCGACCAGTCGAGCCATTCGCGATCTCCGGTTGCCTCGTAGGCGTCGAGTGCCGCTGCCGAGGTCTGCACCTGATCGTCGAGCAGTCCGGTGACGCCTCCGGGCGTATGGGCGACGGCATCGGGACTCTCGTTCTCCTGTCTGAGGCGTTGCAATGTCAGCAGGGCGTGACCGGTCGCCCATTCGTCAGCCAGGACCGCACCCGCGCGGAGCATGGCGGAGGCCATCATGGCATTCCAGCCGGTGTAGCGGGTGCGATCCACGAATGGAACCGGCCGGCGATCACGCTCGAGGCGCAACTTGCTCCGCGCCGCTCGCAGCAGCAGCTCGGTTTCCTGTTCGCTTCGGCCGGTGCGGAGCGCGATCTGGGGAATAGGTGCAGCCACAAACAGCACGTTCTTGCCGGGGTTGTGATCCATCTCGCCGGCCGTGCCGATGTCGTAGTAATCGGCGGCGACGTCCAGCTCCTCCGGAGTCAGGACCGCTGCTGCCTCCTCCCGGGTCCAGGTGAAATAGTCGCCGTCGTCCTCCAGTCCTACATCGGCATCCTGGCTGGCGGCATACCCTCCCGCGGGATCCGAGGCGACCTCCCGCACCCAGTGCACGATACCCCGCGCCACGTCGGCATACTCCTCGGTCCCGAAAAGCGCATACGCGTCCAGATAGACCTTGAGCAGCTCCGAGTTGTCGTAGGACATCTTCTCGAAGTGGGGCACGATCCACCGGGCGTCCACGCTGTATCGGTGAAAGCCGCCACCGAGCTGATCGTGCATTCCACCGCGGGCCATGCCCTGGAGGGTTCGATCGATGATGGTCCGGATCTGATCGGACGGTTGGTCGTACCAGCGATGCAGCAGGAGGCTGAGCGCTCCGGGATGGGGAAACTTCGGCTGGCTGCCGAAGCCTCCGTTCACCCGGTCGAATGCGTCGGTCATCTGGGAGACGGCCCGATCCAGCAGCGCGGGCGAGACCTCGCCTGGAGCCGCTTCATTCAGCTGCTCATCGAGAACCCGTCGGATAGCCTGGGCCTGAGCCTGGACCTGATCCCTGCGGCTCCGGTAGGCATCCAGCACACTCGCCAGGACGGTGCGAAAGCCGGGTCGTCCGAATTTTCCATCGGGGGGGAAGTAGGTGCCGCCGAAGAACACCTCACCGCGGGGCGTGAGAAAAGCGGTCAGCGGCCAGCCGCCCTGCTGGGTCAGCATCTGCACCGCGCGCTGATAGCGGGCGTCCACATCGGGACGCTCGTCGCGGTCAACCTTGATGCAAATGAAGTTGTCGTTGAGGAAGGCGGCCAGATCGGGGTTCTCGTACGACTCACCATCCATGACGTGACACCAATGGCACCACACGGCGCCAATGTCGAGCAGCACCGGCCGGTCGCCGGCTTCGGCGGCGGCAAATGCTTCCGGTCCCCAGGGATACCAATGAATCGGCTGATGAGCGGCGGATTGCAGATAGGCTGAGGACGACTGGCTCAGGCGATTAGTGCTCATGGGCGGGAATCTATTCAGCGGCTTCGAGCCATGTCGGTGATTTTCGACCGGGTGTAGGGTATAATGTCCCGGTGAACTTCCCACTGATTGTTGCGCTGGTACTCGGGCTGCGTCACGCTCTCGATCCCGATCATCTGGCCGCGGTGTCCACCCTGCTGCTGAACCAGAGGCAGAGCGGAGTCCGGCGAGCCGCAGTGCTCGGTCTGGCGTGGGGCCTGGGACACGCCACCACGCTGTTTCTGTTCGGCGTGCCGGTAGTGCTCTTCAGCCGTTTGCTGCCCGAGCCGGTTCAGCGCGGGGCGGAGGTATTGATCGGAGCGCTCATTGTCCTGTTCGCGCTGAGGCTGCTGTACCGCTGGCACTCGGGATACTTCCACATTCACCCGCATAGACACGGATCGCTGCTCCACGTTCACAGCCACCACCATGACGCCCCGCATCAGGCAGGGACGGGGGAGCACAGCCACGAGCACGGAAACGCTTTGGACCGTTCTCCCGCCGCGTCATTCGGGATTGGACTGGTACACGGAATTGGCGGCTCGGCCGGGATTGGGATCCTGCTGATCGGGACGGCGAGCGGCAAGGCAGCCGGGGTGCTGGCGCTCGTGGTGTTTGCGGCGGCGACGGCCGTGTCAATGTCGCTGCTCTCGGTGACCGTCGCTTATACTCTGGCCCGGGGCCCCCTACGCCGACGGTTTCCGGAACTGATTCCCCTGCTTGGCTGCGCCGGAGTGGTGTTTGGCCTCTGGTACTCGCTGGGCGCCCTTCAGGGACACCTCTAGACTGAGCTACTTGTGGCTCAGTGAGTAGACGTAGGCCGCCACCGCCTTCACTTCGTCATCGCTGATGGTGCTGCCTCCGCGCGGCGGCATTACGATACCGCTCTTCGACTCCTCTTTCGGAACACCCTTGGTCACCTGGGCTACGATCTCCTCGTAGCTGCCCTTGCTATGGATCCATTCGGCATCGGTCAGGTTAGGACCCACCGAGCCCTGCGCATTGGTTCCGTGGCAGGCGTAACAGTTGCCAGGTCCATGGAAGATCTTGTCGCCCTGGGCGATCAGCTCGGCGCTGGGAGCAGCGGATGACGCGCCCGCCGGAGGGCTCTTGGGGGTGCTGTTGTTTTCGGGAGTGCTCTGGGCAGCAAGCGGAGCTCCGCCCAGGATAGACGTGGCAATCAACGCCAGAACGAACTGGGGGTTCATGATCGGTTCCTCAGGGGGAGGTCAGACTCCGATTTAGCATACGCGCGCATTGGCATTGGTCAAGCAGGGCAGGCTCAGGGTTCCGGCGGCAGCGGCTTGATCTCGACCCGGCGGTTGGCCGCGCGGCCCTGGGGTGTGGTATCCGGGGTGCGTGGTGTGGTGGCCCCATAGCCCCGGGCAACCATCTGCTGGAACGGCACACCCTTGGCCACCAGGTAGTTGCGGACAGCCTCCGCTCTGAGGGTGGACAGATGCTGATTGTCCGCCGGAGTCCCCGCGTTGTCGGTATGTCCCCCGATTTCTACCCGCAGCTTCGGGTTGGCCTGCAGCACCTTGGCGATGGAGTCCAGCTGTACGTAGGAGCCCGGCTGGAGCCGGGCACTGCTCGACTCGAATGTTACCCCCTCGAGGACGAACGGGGCCGCCGCCGCTGCAGCGGGCACAGGGTTCACCCGGGCCGGTGGAGGCGCGGCGGCTGAGGTATCGGGGGGCGCGGCATTGGACTGGATCCTCGGCTGCTGCCCGGCCACACAGCCACGCGAGTTCACCGTTGCGCCTATCGGGGTACGGGGGCAGCGGTCCAGGCCGTCCAGCACTCCGTCGGCGTCCTCGTCGCCGGGGCAGCCCAGGGCATCCACAGTGGCCCCCTTGGGGGTGGCCGAGCAGCGGTCCAGCCCGTCGGCAATCCCGTCCCCATCGCTGTCGCGAGGGCAGCCAGTGGCGTCTACCAGCACGCCGGCTGGGGTGTCGGGACATTTATCGATCCCATCGGCGATGTTGTCGCCATCGCTGTCGCGAGTACAACCAGCCGCATCCACAGTGGCCCCCGGAGGCGTGCTGGCACACCGGTCGATTCCATTGGGAACGCCGTCGCCGTCGTTATCCCCCGGACAGCCAAACTCATCGACTTGTGCGCCTGCGGGCGTTGCGGCGCAGCGATCGCGGTTATTCAGAACTCCGTCGGCATCGCTGTCGGGAATGGGCTTGCTGCCCAGCATGAAGCTCAGGCCGACATTCAGCCCCAAGTTCGAGAAACTCACGTCAGATGTGTCTGTTACACCACCCTCATCTCTCACCGTAGTGCCCTTGTTCGGATACACGGCCGCCTCGGCCCGGAGCAGAATCAACGAGCTCAGAGGGAAACGGACGCCAGCGCCCGCTACAAAGGTGGTGGTCGTACCACAGATTTTGCCGACGAACTCCGTATTCTGTTGGCACTCATCGCCGCCGGGACCGTACTTGGTGCCCCCGATTCCGGCCTTGAGGTATGCCCAGGTGCTCGATCCCAGCAGCAGGTTGTACAGCAGAGAAGCGGAGCCCAACTTGACATTGATGCCGTTGGACTTGGCCAGAGATCCTTCCGCCTCCGCCGAAAAGTTGAGCGGCAGCCAGATGCCGAGCCTGCCCAGCCCGCCGAAGGAGCTCTCCAGACCGGTGTCGTTACTGTAGGACTGGAACGACGCGGCACCGCCCAGTTCGAAGAGATACCTGCGCTCCTGCGCCTGCAGCCCGGATGCGACGAATATCAGAGCAGACACCGCGATTACTGCCGGCAGCAGCCGTCGAGAGAAGGGCTCCGCGGCCCTATGGTAGGTGAGCATGGCTCCAATAGATACGCCCCGGGGAGGGCTGACAAGGAGTTTCGTCACAGCCACTCCGTCCCCTTGGCATCTTCTCACGGCGCAACTACGATTCGCCCCCGGCGGTACGCGTCTCATGCCAAGGCCCAGCTGCAATGAATGTGACCATTCAGTACTGCGTGGTTTGAAACTACGAGCCCAGAGCTGCCAGTTTGGCGGCTGAGTTGAAGCAGACGTTCCCCGACGCGCAGGTCCGCCTGGTCCAGTCTTCCGGTGGATTGTTCGAGGTGACAGTCGACGGACAGCTGGTTTTCTCCAAGAAGGCCACTCGCCGCCACGCTGCACCTGGTGAAGTCGTCCAGGCCGTCCAGCGGCTGAGAGGTGAAAAGTGACCGATGCGCATTGCCATCTCCACCGGAGGCGGTGACGCCCCCGGCCTGAATGCGGTCATCCGCGCCGTCGTCTTGTCGGCGCACCACCGCGGATGGCATTGCTACGGCATTCAGCGGGGATTCGAGGGCCTCATCAGCTTTGAGGGTGTTGTCCCCCTTGGCCCATCGCAGGTACGTGGCATTACCCATCTCGGTGGCACCATTCTGGGTACCACCAATCGCGGGAATCCCTTCCGATACATCAGTCGTGACGCCGAGGGAAACGAACAGGAGATCGATCGGTCCAACGATCTGATCGCGGCCTTTCAGGCCAGCGGATTCGATGCCCTGGTCTCGATCGGCGGTGAGGGCAGCCTCCAGATTTCCTACGAGCTGTGGAAGCGGGGGCTGCCGGTGGTCTGCGTTCCCAAGACGATCGACAACGACGTGAGCGGCACCCAGCGGTCGTTCGGCTTCGATACCGCGGTGAGCACCGCAACCGAAGCGATCGACCGCCTGCACTCCACGGCGGAAAGCCACGACCGGGTAATGGTGGTCGAACTGATGGGCCGGTACGCCGGGTGGATTGCCCTCTACAGCGGTCTTTCCGGCAGCGCCGACGTCATTCTGCTGCCCGAGATCCCCTTCAATATCGAGAAGGTGTGCAACAAGATCCGGAGCCGTGAGGCGGAGGGAAGACGGTTCAGCATCGTGGTGGTGGCGGAGGGTGCCCGCTCGGTAGACGGGAATGTGGAATTGGTCGAGCGGCGCGGCGTGGGAACGGTGGACCGCCTGGGAGGAATCGGCAGCAAGGTTGCCCGGGCCATCGAGGTCTACACCGGCAAGGAGACTCGCACGCTGGTGCTGGGTCATGTGCAGCGAGGCGGGTCTCCCACCACGTACGACCGGTTGCTGGCGTTGCGTTTCGGTGCTGCCGCTGTCCGGGCGATCGCTGAAGGAGCCTTCGGCGTAATGGTGGGCCTGCAGGGCGTCGGGATCGAGCAGGTGCCGCTGGAGGAGATCGTCGGGCGGCTGCGGAACGTGCCACTCGATTCGGACACCATCGCGACCGCGCGCGAGCTCGGGATCAGCCTGGGTGACTAAGTCCCCTCCACTGCAGGCCAGCCGAACCCGCCCAGACTATCCGGAAACACCGACTCGCCCGGTCGAGGATGTCCTCCATGGCGAGCGAATCAGCGATCCATATCGTTGGCTGGAGAACGGGCAGTCTCCCGAGACCCAGCGGTGGACCGAGCAGCAGAACGCCTTCACCGAGTCGTATCTCGCCGGCTTTCCCGGACGAGAGAGGATCAGAGCGCGGCTGGAGCAACTGCTCGCGATCGGCGTGCTCACGGCTCCCACTCCGGCGCGTGGCCACTACTTCTATCAACGGCGCGAGGGGAAACAGAACCAGCCGGTCCTCTACTGGCGCGCGGGGTACGATGGCGTGGATCGGGTCGCAGTGGATCCCAACGCACTAAGTGCGACGGGCACCACTGCGCTGGACTGGTACTATCCCAGCGAAGACGGCACGCTCCTGGCCTATGGGCTGTCGGAGGACGGGTCGGAGCAGAGCGTGCTTCACGTGCTCGAGGTCGAAACCGGACGCCTGCTGTGACGAGCGGATCTCCCGAACCCGAGCGGCATCCCTGGCGTGGCTCCCCGACAACAGTGGGTTCTACTACACCCGCTATCCCGCCCCCGAAGTCGTTCCAGCCGGGGAAGAGCACTATCACCGATGCATCTACTTCCATCGTCTGGGCACCGACAGCGAAGGCGACCGGCTGGTCTACCAGCCGAGGGAAAAGGAATTCTGGCCCGGGGTCGGTGTGTCGCCCGATGGGCGCTGGCTGCTGGTACAGGTCGCCCGCACCTTCGACGAAACCGATCTGTATGTGCAGGACCTGACTCAGGGTTCTGCCCTGGTGGCCGTGGCGGAGAATCTGCCGGCCACTTTCGAAGGACAAATCGCCCACGGACGATTGTTCCTGCGTACGAATCTCGATGCGCCGACCTATCGCCTGTATCTGGTGGACCCCAATCAGCCGGGCCGATCGGACTGGCGCGAGATTGTGGCTCCCGCGACAGGTGCGGTGCTGGAAGGCGTCACGGTGACGGCCGAACGGTCTGGCCTTGAGCTACCTCGAGCGGGCCTCCTCCCGGCTCCGGCTCACCGACCTGGAGGGACGAAGTACAGCCGAGATCGCACTGCCTACGCTCGGCAGCCTCTTCGGGGTCAGCGGCGAATGGGATGGGCGCGAGCTCTTCTATGGGTTCTCGTCATATACGGTACCTCCCACCGTGTACCGGATCGATCTCACCACCGGCGCCTCCGAGTTGTGGCGGCGGGTGGCGGCGGACCTGGATCCGGACCGTTTCGTGGTCCGGCAGGTGAGCTATGCGTCGCGAGATGGGACCCCCATCTCGATGTTTCTGGTGCACCGGGCCGGAGTCGAACCAACCGGTGACAATCCCTGTTATCTGACCGGTTACGGTGGGTTCAACATCAGCATGACTCCGGCCTTCTCCCGCTCGCTGCTGCTGTGGCTGGAGCAGGGTGGTGTGCTGGCCGTTCCCAACATTCGGGGTGGAGGGGAGTACGGCGAGAGCTGGCATCAGAACGGGATGCTGGGAAAGAAACAGAACAGCTTCGACGATTTCATTGCCGCAGCTGAGTGGCTGATCCGAGAGGGTTACACCACACCGGAGCGACTCGCCGCAGCCGGTGGCTCCAACGGCGGGTTGCTCATGGGGGCGGTGCTGACTCAGAGGCCCGAGCTCTTTCGCGCCGTGCTGATTCAGGTCCCTCTGCTGGACATGCTTCGATATCACCGTTTTCTGATCGCCCGGCTCTGGATTCCGGAGTATGGCTCTCCCGACGACCCGGTGCAGTTTCGCTGGCTCCGAGACTACTCGCCCTATCACCGTGTGGAAGACGGTCGAGCCTACCCGGCGGTGCTGCTGGCAACGGCGGAGAGCGATACCCGGGTCGATCCGATGCATGCCCGCAAAATGGCGGCGCGACTGCAGGCGGCCTCGTCGTCTGAGCGGCCGGTGTTGCTCCGTCTGGAAGCGCGAGCGGGACACGGAGCAGGAAAGCCGCTGGCCAAAGTGCTCGACGAGCTGACCGACAGCTGGACGTTTGTGTTTTCGGAGTTGGGGGTGGAGGTTTAGCCAGAGCGAGCAGCGGGAGCTTCCAGGTAGGAATCAGGATGGTGCACCTTCTCACCAGGTCTTAGAACCATGGCTCAGCGATCAACCTTGCCCCCGGTCACCATGGATCACCCCGCCGAGTGGCTTGCTTTGTTGAGGATCGTGGTTGGGCTCTACTTCGTGAAGTCGCTGATCACGAAAATGACCGTCATTCTGCTGGGTGGGATCGTGCCGTGGCCGGCCGTCAGCGAACGCTGGCTGGCGGTAATGCCCAAGATCGTGGCCAAGCAGGCATCCGACAATCCGCTCACCTTCTATAAGCATTTCCTCGAGGGAACGGTAATTCCCCACAGCAGCGTCTTCGCTCCGCTCACCGCCTGGGGTGAGACGGCGGTCGGACTCGGCCTCACCCTGGGATTGCTGACAGGACTTGCGTCGGTGGTCGGCCTGATCCTGGTTATCAACTATGGGTTGGCCACTCAGTGGATGTCTCCCGGGCAGCAGGGATTCCACCTGGTGCTCTTCTTCCTGATGGTGGCGTTCTTCTTTGCCCGGGCGGGGCGGACCTGGGGTCTGGATGGCTGGCTGGCTCGCCGGCGGCCGGGCTCGTTGCTGACTCGGCGGCCAGTTTCGTAGTACGGGATACATCAATGTTCACCCGCCCCCTATTGCTCGTACCACTGTTCCTGGGACTCGTCCAGGACGCGCTGCGTGCTCAGGCTCAGGCTGACTCCGTGGTTTACCACGTCGATCCAAGTAGTCGATTAGTGGTGAAGACCGGGAAGGCGGGCCTCTTCGGCTTTGCCGGCCACGCCCATGTGATTCGCGCCCGCACGGTTTCGGGCGCCCTGGTCTACCATCCAGGACAGCCCACTTCCCGTCTCTCGCTCGAGGTCCCGACCGAAAGCTTGGAGGTGCTCACTCCGCCGGATACGGCCGAGATCCGGAAGGTCACGCAGGCCATGCGGACCGAGGTGCTGCATGTCGATAAGTACCCGGAGATGACCTTCTCGGCTGACTCGCTCGATGCGAGGAGCGGAAAGATGCAGATGCAACTCGACGTTACCATGGAGGGGAAAACCCGAGCGATCCCGGTGACGGCGGACGTCACGATTGGCAGAGACACCATCAGGGCAGGCGGGAGCTTCGTCGCCAAACAGACTGATTTCGGAATCAAGCCATTCAGCGGAGGGCCAGGGGGCACCGTGAAGGTGGCCGACAAGGTGACGTTCTGTTTCGATCTGGTGGCGACACGAAACCAGGCTGATCGTGCTGGCGTTCGACATCCACCTGAAGGCAGCGACGGCCGCACTGTGCCCGGATGTGTCGACAATCCCGAAGAGGCCGAACGACGACCGATGTAGGAAGCCTGCTGGAACGCGAGCTACTGGTTGACCACCCGAGGCTGCGAGCGCATTCCACCCACCACACCGTCAGCCTCGCAGTGAGCATCCCGAGCGCTATAGATCAGACAGAAGACTCCATCCGCGTGCCAACGATCGTACCACAGACGCATGGCGGTTCGATCCTGCGCTGAAAACCGGGTGGATGGCAGGCTATCCGAATACATGGCGATGTGTGTGTGCACGGTGCCCGACCAGGTGGGCGGCCCGCAGTGCTCCACCGATGTGGTGGCGGAGATGCCCATCGAGTCGGCTCCCTCCGGCTCGAGTGCCGAGACCCGGGTCACGAAGACGGTGTCACTCCGAATGGTGCTGGCGAGACAGGCAACCCGCTCCTCCCTGGACGCCACGCTCTCCCGCCACATGGTCTGGAGGGCGGAGCCGGCTTCCTGACTGAATCGGAAGGTTGCCTTCGGCTGATTTTGCGCGACTGCCTGCAGGGGACCGATACTCCCCAGAGATAGCGCGAGGAGGAGGGCTCTTCCTCGGGTTGGGCTCAATAGCGCGACCGGGGGAAGATCACCGCTCCGTCGGGGCCTTCAATCTCACAGATCACTTCATTGGGGCTATACAGCAGGCAGAAGAGGCCGGCCACATTCCAGCGCCGCCACCACAGCATCATGACCCCGCGGTCGGCGCCCGAGAAGAGGGAATAGGGGCGCTGTCCGTCCTTAAGGGCGATATGGGTGTGGACGGTGCCCCGCCACTCGGGCGGACCGCAGGTGTCGAGCGATGCAGCGGCTGAGATCCCGAGCGAGTCGGACCGACCCGATTCGAGCGGCACCACCCGGAGATATTCGCACGGTATCGCCTTCGAGGTTGGCGGCGAGACAGGCCACCCGTTCGGCCTTTGCGGTGGAGCTCGTCTCCCAGAGCCGGTGCAGCTCAGGGGTGGCGTTCAGCTCAAAGCGGAACCCACTGGGAAGCGGGCCCTGCCGGCGTCAGCCCCGATCAGGAGGGGCAGTAGCGCCGCCGCGACCCAGCGGCCGGCGATCATTCCCGGGCTGGTGCGGGCCCGATTGCCACGCCCCACGGGATCTTGCCGACAGGCACAGTGGCGATCACCGCGAGCTTGTCGGTGTCGACCACACTCACATCGTTGGAAGGGCCGTTTGCGGTGTACAGCTTCTTCCCGTCCCGGGTGAGGGCCAGACCCCAGGGCCGCTGCCCGACCTTGACCGAACCGGTGATTTGATTGGTTGCCGGATCGATGACGAGCACCGTACCACCGCGTCCGGTCGCGACGTAGACCTTGTTGCCATCGGGCGAGAATCGCACGCCCATGGGCTTGGCATCCTGGGGCAGCTTGATGGTGGCCAGGACGCGATTGTCGGCAACGTCGATGACCGAGACCGTGCCGCCCACTTCGGCGGTGGCGTAGGCCCGCTTGCCATCAGGTGAGAAGGCCACATCTCGGGGCCGCCGATCTACCTTGATCCGCGCTTTGGCGGCACCGGTTTCAGCGTCCAGCACCCGGATCGAGGTGTCGCTCTCGGCCGTCACGTACACCAGCTTACCATCGGGGCTGACGCGAACGCCCTCGGGCTCCGCCCCCACCTTGACCGTCGTTTCTATGGTGCCCTTCTCGACATCCACGATTGATGCGCGTACCGGCATCCTCATTCGAGATGTAGAGCCGTTTGCCATCGCCGCTGATGTCGAACTGTTCGGGATCGGAGCCACCCGGCAGAACCCGCGTGACCCGGCGGGCCGCCACATCGACCACTGCGATGCCGTCCTTCGTCTTATCTGCCTTCAGCTTTTCGCACTCCTCGTCCGGCATGCTGGGAGGACACTTGGGAGATCCGCTGAGCGCCACGTACACCGTCTTTCCGTCAGGGCTCACTTTGACGCCGCGAGGCCGAGTGCCGACCGGAATGGTTGCCACCACACTATCAGTACGAGTGTCGATCACGGTCAGATTCTGGGAATCCTCGTTGGTGACATAGGCCAGCTCCCTGCCGGAACCAGTTGGCGACGAGACCTCTGCTGCCGTATCAGCCCTTCCGCCGAGAGCCGGCTGTTCCTTGCATCCGCTGAAGACTCCGGCGACGCCGACGGCTGTCAGGAGGAGCTTCGCTGTGCTGGTGTCATTTCGCATCAGAATTTTGCCTTTTCCCGGTTGCGGGCCTGATCCAGTCCTTCGATCCGATCGACCCCGACCGCCTGGGTAAAGTCGGCCTCGTCGATGTTTGCTTTGGCCAGCTTGGCCCCGGTGAGATCGGCTCGGGTCAGATCGGCCTGGATCAGGTCCGCGTTCATGAGATTGGTTCGGACCAGCTTTGCGTTCGTCAGGTTGGCATGCGACAGGTCGGCCTTGAACAGATTGGCGTCGGACAGATCCGCCCCGCTCAGGTCGGCCCCCACGAAGGTGGCTCGCATGACGCCCATGGACTGGTTGCCTGGATCGGCCCCGGCATTGGCATGGCGGAGGCTGGCGCCTCCCAGCTTGGCGCCCCGGAGATAGCCGATGATCCGGGCGCCGGAGAGGTTGGCGTTGGCCAGATTGGCCGATTCCACGATCGTGGCGAACAGGCTGGCCCCTTCCAGGTTGGCGCCCTGGAAGTTGGCTCGACGCAGCACTGTTCCATCGAGGTTGGCCCGGGTCAAATCGGCATTGGTCAGGACGGCGTCGGTGAGATCGACGGTGAACAGGTTTGCTCCGGCCAGCTTGGTTCCCACCAGCCGAGCGCCGCTCAAGTTGGCTCGCTTGAAATCCACACCGCTCAGGTCCAGACCGCTGAGGTCGGTCTTGCTGAGATCGGGTGGGTTGCTGTCGGTGGCCGCCGCAAGCCTGGACCTGACCGTCTCGAGATCGAGTCGGGACGCCGTCTGGGGGAGGCGAAGCGGCCTTCTCGACCGCAGTGACAATGCGGCGGGCCAACGAGTGCGCTCCGCCCTTGGCAATATCCTCCGCAATCCCCTTCAGCTCGAACTCATCATCCAGGAGCCGGCGTCCGCTCCCCACATCACTCAGCTGACCGGAGAGATACCAGATCAGATTGCTGGTCTTGCTGAGCTTCGTAGTTACCATCCACTTCGCTCCCAACTTGCGGCTGACCGCTCGGCGACATTCGAGGCTCACGCACTCCGCACCGGCCTTGACTGTGTCGGAGAGTGCGCGGGATAGCTGCTCTGGAGGAATGAGCCGGAAGCGTCCTGAGGCCTGAAGATCGGAGCGGAGAATGCTGTCGGTCATGGCGGCGACCTGCGGGTCGTTCTTTTCCAGCGAATTGGCGCCCTTGCCATAGAAGACGACCGGATATGCGGTCAGCGCTTCCGGCCGTTGCTGAGCCTCCGCCAAGCAGGGAGTGCAGATTGTGGCGAGGGTCAGCAGCATCAGGCGACCGGAACCGGTCATGCCACGGGTCATCGCTACGTCCCGGTCTTCACCGCCGGTCGGCCGGGGCCGATCTTGGCGTCACTCCGGCCTTTGACATACGCGTAGATCTTCTCGATGGTCGGAAGCTCCATTCCCAGCGCACACCAGGAAGGCATTCCCTTGGCCGGCCGGCCGGCGCAGACCGTCTGGATGAACAGCTCCTTGGTGTTGATCGGACCATCGGGCTTGAGCGACAGGATCAGGTGGGGCGCGATCGTGGTACCCTGAACGTCTTCCCCATGACAGCGGGCGCAGTTGAGGTTGAACTGCTTCCACCCGTCGTAGACCTCCTGAGGGACGGTGTCTCTCGGCGCTTGATGGTACTGATCCCGAAGCTCCTGGGCCCGAAGCTTCGAGGTAAGAGCACAGAGCGTGACGAGCGATGCCGAGGATTACGTGGCGTCTGGCCATGCTGGAGATTCGGTCCTTTCAGAGAGGGAGTGGGCCGCTACTGTCTTCGAAGCGCGAGTCGAGTCCGACGACGGGGCCGCGGTCTTGGGACCATCGTCGTCATCCCCCTTCTCCTCCTTCACCGGGAAGGCGGGGACCCCGTACTGCTTGAGGATGCCCAGGATCTCGGAATGTTTGCGGTCCAGGAGGGTCTGCAGGCTGTCGCGGAACTCGTGGTCCTTGCGGCGCACTGCCATCCCGATGTTGTAGCTCATGGGATAGCCGGTTGCCGAATCGACTTCCGTTGCCAGCGGCGTCAGGACCAACGGGACCGCAGACTTCTTGGCGAAGTACCCGGCCTGCGGCCCCCAGACGATGGCCAGGTCCACGTCCTTCTTGGCCACCGCGTTGATGATGTCTTCCGGCCGAGTGGTGTCTGTCGTACGCCACGCTGTACCCCACCAGGTTGCCCACCACGCCGTACCGGCTCAGCGCCATCTCCGGAGGCGAGTGCTCCCCGTCGGTGGAAACAAAGAGATTGACACCGATCTTGAGCTTCTTGAGCCGAGGGTCGGCCAGGGAGTTGATGGCTCGAGCCCGCTGCCCTTGCGGGAGAGGAACATGTATCCCGACCGGTAGTAGGGCTTGGTCGCTCCGGCCTGGTCCACGCCGACCGGCGACTCGATGACCAGATCGCAGTAGGTGCCGTTCAGCATCCGGTAATATCCCCGGCGGATCGGCCACCAGGTGTACTCCAGTCGGGAGTGCCACTCGTTGGCGATCAGCTCGGCGATCTTGTTTTCATAACCTTCACCCTTCTGGTTGGAGAAGGGCAGGTTGTCCATGTCGGCGCAGACCCGGAGCAATCCCGGCGTGAGTGGCGCCGGCCGTCTGGGCCCAGCCCGTGGTTGCCAGCAGAGGCACAACCAAGCCGGCCAGCAGGGCTCCTCGATACCAGTTTTTCGACGGTTGACGCATGCCAAACCCCATCATCAGTTGGGGTGCTCCGGACAGCGGGATGCAGCCGGAGTCATCCCCATATAAATGAGAACGGCCCCGGAGCGAACAGCACCCCGGCGCCGTCTCTCACTTCTGCAATTTATCCGGGTAAAAGGCCGGAACGAAAAGTCCGGCCTTCCACCAGGACAAGGAATTACTTGCCCGCGGCCATGTTCTTCATCCCGAACACGGTCAGCACGCCACCCTGGTTGCTGAAGTTGCCCGCGTCACCGAACGCGCCGAGCGCGCCCAGTCCGGCGGTCGGATCTTCGGCGCCGATGCCGGCGGCCACGCCGATACCGGCCCAGCCACCGATGCCCGAGAGCACGGCCACGTACTGCTGGCCATCGGGACCGTTATAGGTCATCGGGTTGCCGATGATGCCCGACGGGGTCTTGAACTGCCACAACGCTCTTGCCGGTCTTGGCATCGAGCGCCTTGAGCCAGCCTTCCATGGTGCCGTAGAAGACCAACCCGCCGGCCGTGGTCAGGGCGCCGCCGTACGCCGCGAGGTTCTCCTTGTTCTCCCACACCGCCTTGCCCTTCATCGGATCCCAGGCAATGAAATTGCCGCGGTGTCCGCCCGGGCCGGGGAACATCCGCACGATCGCGCCGACGTACGGCTGACCGGCGGTGTACTTCACTTCGACGCCTTCATAGTCCATGCAGATGTGGTTTGCCGGGACGTAGAAGAGCCCGGTGATCGGCGAGTACGCCGCCGGCTGCTGATCCTTGAAGCCGATCGCCGCGGGGCAGATGCCCTCGGTGTTCTTCTTCGCGGTGGTGCCGTACTTCGGATCCTTCTCCGGCACGCCGGTGGTCAGATCGACCCGCTTGGCCCAGTTGACCGGACCGTAGGGCTGCGCCACCAGGACCTTGCCGTTGGTGCGATCGAGGGTGTAGCCGAAGCCGTTACGATCGAAGTGCGCCAGCAGCTTCTTGCCGCCGCTCTCGAACAGCACGTTCTCGTTGACGCCGTCGTAGTCCCACTCATCGTGCGGCGTCATCTGATAGGCCCACTTCACCTGCCCGTTGTCCGGGTTGCGGGCGAAGATGGTCATCGACCACTTGTTGTCGCCGGGGCGCTGATCGGGGTTCCAGGTGCCCGGGTTACCGGTGCTGTAGTAGAAGAGGTTCAGCTCGGGGTCGTAGGAGTACCAGCCCCAGGTGGTGCCGCCGCCCCGCTTCCACTCATCGCCCTGCCAGGTGGAGACGCCGAGATCCTTGCCCTTGTGGGACGGATAGTTGGCGTTGGCGTCGCCGTCGATCAGGACTTCGCTGTCCGGACCGGTGCTGTAGCCGCGCCAGACCTCCTTGCCGTCGTTGACGTTGTACGCCGTCACGCGGCCGCGGACGCCGAACTCACCGCCCGAGATACCGGCGATGACGATGTCCTTGATCACGATCGGGGCGTTGGTCATCGTGCGTGCCCTGCTTGTAGTCGGCGTTCTTGGCCTTCCACAGCTCTTTGCCGGTCTTGGCATCGAGCGCGAGCAGCTCACCCTGCAGCAGCTGGATGAAGATCTTGCCGCTGGGGTGATAGGCGGTGCCCCGGTTCACCAGGTCGCAGCAGGCGATTGGAATCGCATCGGGCGACTGGTTGGGCACGTACTTCCAGATCTGCGGCGCGCCGGCCTTGGACAGATCGAGCGCGTACACGATGTTCGGGAAGGACGTGTGGACGTACATCACGTTGCCGATCGACGAGCGGGTTGCCCTCGTGTCCCCGAAGCGTCCCGGTCGAGAACGACCAGACCGGCCGGAGCTCGGCCACGTTCGAGGTCGTGATCTGCTTGAGCGGGCTGAACCGCTGCAGGCTGTAATCCCGACCGGTCATGTGCCATTCGCCCTCGGGCGCATTCAGGGTCCAAGCCCCTGACCGCGCCTGCTTGGGCGCTGGCTGACAGTGCCACGGCTACTGAAAGCCCCGCAGCGAGCCCGCCAGACACCACCTTCTGCGCAAAACGGTTCATAACTGACCTCAGGGAAAAGGGTGATTCTCTACTGCTCCATCGGTTCTTCGTCTAGCAGACAGGTCGGGCGGCGAAAGACCTCACTTGTCTCGACAGCCGGCCCGGGCCAGGACTACAGCCGACGTTCAAACGCTGCGTGGCCTGGAGGCCCGCGCTCGACTGTCGGGAGCATCCACCGGCGAAACACGCTCGCGGTCCTGTACCAGATACGCCGGAGCGGGGTTTGCTGGATGGATTCGGGAGCGCGATCCGGCACACGAGGGCTGGTCGCGCGAAGCTGATGCAGGAACTGTAGACGGAAGGACAGGGAAGGATACGACGGGGAAAGCTGCTGCCGGCTGGCGATGCGCCACCACAGAGGGTCGGGCCACAGCCGTTCCCGGGCGACGCCCCGCTGCGGATCGAGATTCGGCCAGCTCATGTCAGCGCAATGAAACAATTCCATCCCACTCCTCAGGCGCCGCTGAACCCGGTGTGTACCCGGCGAAATGGCTGCAATTGGGAGGCAGCATTCAGTGCCATAGGTGATGCCGCCGACTGGGCTGAGCCCTTGTTCGAGAACCGCCAAGTCGCCGATTACGGGAGGCTTAGAGAGGGTCAGTATACAGCCCGTAAAATGACCTGTCAATCAGTTCTGGGAGCCGCGGGACCCCCTCCAGACCCGGGCTCCCTGGGCCGCAAATCCCCCCTGAAAAACCTGCCCGCCCCCACCCAGGAGCGGCCCCAGCTCTCGAGCCAGACGAGCCGCCGCCGCGTCGCTCTCGGCCAGGCCGTATGCCGCCGGCCCCCAGGAGCTTTGTCCCACCCCGGCCGCTCCCCAGCGGACCATGGCAGCGATGAGCTCTTCGGTGGGACCGGGCGCAAACACTCCTCCTTGCTGGGTGGCAAACCACGCTCCGGTAATCCGCTGGATGGCAGACAACGCCTCACCGAAGCTGGCCAGGTCGGCGTCGATCAAGGACGGAAGCAGCTGCATCAGGACCAGGTGTGACACGCGTTCAGCGTCGCCTTCCGGGGGAGCCGGGAGCTGTTCGAAGGCCCGGGCCTCGTCCTCTCCGCTGAGACCCCGTCCGGCAGAGGGGACTGCAACGACGTAGCGCCAATGCGGCGGGAACCGGCAATCGAGCGATGAGGGGCGCGATCCGGTCCCCGACCCGGACGGCGCCCACCTTCGACGATGAATCCTCCGCCAGCCGAAGGCCCAGGTGCCGATGGCCGAACGCTTCCCCCGGCCAGTGGAACGGGCGAGCTCCACGGGATCGAGGCTAAGTCCATGCAGCTCGGCCAACACGCGTGCCACCGCCAGTCCCAGCTGAGTACCCGAGCCCAATCCCGAATGGCTGGGAATGTCGCGATGCACACTCAGATGAACACCGCCGGAGAGCTGACGGTCCCGGAGGAACCGTTCGGCGAACTCGGCGGCACGCTCCGCGTCGGGCCCCTCCGCTGAAACCCGGGCGGCCGGCTGCACCTTCAAGCAGAAGCGACGGCGAGGGGATCGCGGCTCCGAGCCCGCCGAAGCAGCGTCCCAGGTTGCCCCGAAGGTCGAGGACGCCGAAATGCAAGCGCGCCGGGGCCTCGACGAAGACGCTAGCGCGATCGGACATACTCGGTCAGCAAATCCATCGCCTCCCGTTCCCGCGGGCCCGCCGTCTTGTCGACAATGATCTGCAGCCGGGCGAGCTCCTCCCGGATCTGTTCCGCCGGCAACAGATGGGTCCGGGTGGCCAGGATGGCCGCTTCCAGGACGGCGTGGCGAGCCCGGTTGAATCCGATGAACTCGCGCTGGACTCCCCGATGGACCACGCGGGCCTCGATCCGGGATCGGGGTGGCGTGGCATCCACCGATACGACCTCCAACTCTCGCCAGGAACAGGCGGCATCCAGCACCGCTCCGCTTACCACGGTGGCAGGGTGGGAAGGGAACTGGGGGCTGGAGATGGCGCCCTGGGCAAACAGCATCGCGTCATCGGTCAGATTGACTATGGCTGATCCGCTCGCCCGCACGTTTCGGAAGGTGGTGGTCTCGAGAAACGGTTTGAGTACGATGGTGGCCTCTCCCCACTCCACCCCCATGGGGGCGAAGTTGATGGCTCCCTCGCCGTCCATGCTGGTCACGATTGTTTCAACGATCACCGAACCAGACTTGCGGGAGGGGGATTGGAGGCGATGGGAGCGGCTTCGGCCGTCGGCGACAGGAGTGCTCCGTCTGCCGCGAGCGGAACCGGGCGGGGTGTAGGAGGAATGCCGTGAAGGAAGTGGTCCAGCAAACGATAGCCCTGCTCGCTGAGCACCGACTCGGGATGAAACTGCACGCCGTGCACCGGGTTGCTCGGCATGCTGAACGGCCATGATCTCACCGTCCTCCGACGTGGCGGTGACCTTCAGAGCCGGCGGAACCGATGCGGGGGCAATGACCAGGGAGTGGTAACGGGTTGCGGTGAAGGGACTGGGCAGCCCGGCAAAGAGGCCCTGTGCCTGGTGGTGAATCCGAGACGGCTTGCCATGCATGGGCCGTCCGGCGCGAACGATCTCCGCGCCGTAGGCTGCCCCAATGCACTGGTGCCCCAGGCAGACACCGAGCACCGGGATCCGCTCACCCAGTTGCCGCACCACCTCGGTGGAGATTCCCGCCTCTGCCGGTGTGCATGGCCCGGGTGAAATAATGATGTGGGACGGTCCCAGCGCTCCGATCTCGTCGACCGTAACGGCGTCGTGCCGGCGCACCAGCGGGACCTCACCCAGCTCCCGGACGTAGCGAGCGAGATTGTAGACGAAGGAGTCGTAGTTGTCGATTAGAAGGATCATCGCAGTTGCGAGTCACCAGTCGCTAGTCACCAGTCACCAGACCTCGAGTCTACCGCGCTCCGCACAGTCTACGGCTTACCACTGGCGACTGACGACTGACGACTGCGACTAACGTCTCAATCAGACCCCGTGCCTTATCCAGCGTCTCCCGATACTCCAATTCGGGATCCGAGTCGGCCACAATGCCTCCCCCAGCCTGAAAGTATACCTGTCCCCGAAGCGCCAGATAGGTTCGAATCACGATGCTGGTGTCCATGGCGCCGGAGGCGCTGAGATAGCCGATCGAGCCGCAGTACACGCCTCGCTGAGTTGGCTCCAGCTCGGCGATGATCTCCATGGCTCGCACCTTGGGCGCCCCGGTGATGGAACCTCCGGGAAAGGTGGCGCGCAGCAGATCGATGGCGTCCGCGGCCGGGTCCAGCTCTCCCAGGACGGTAGATACCAGATGGTGAACGGTGGGATGATGCTCCAGGGCAAACAGCTCGGGCACGCGAACGGTGCCCGGCCGGCAGACCCGGGATAGATCATTCCGCAGCAAATCCACGATCATCACGTTCTCGGCCCGATCCTTTTCGCTCTCCGCCAGCGCGCGGCCTAACGCCGCGTCGTGCATGGGGCCCAGACCTCGAGGGCGGGTCCCCTTGATCGGCCGAGTCTCCACCTCCCGACGCTCCTGATCCAGCCGGAGAAATCGCTCGGGCGACGCGCTCAGGACCTGGAGCTCGCCGAAGCCCAGATAGGCCGAGAAGGGAGCGGGATTCCGGCGACGGAGCTGCCGGTAGAGCTGGAAGGGTGGGACTGGAAGCTGGGCCTGAAACCGCTGCGACAGGTTGGCCTGAAAGATGTCGCCCGCGACGATGTACTCGCGGACCCGGGCCACCGCGTCCAGGTAGCCCCGGCGAGTAAAAGTCGAGCGGAGGCCGATGGCGTCGGCGCCTTCCACCTCGACAGCTGGATAACTCGGAGCGGAACCGGAACTCCCGGCTGGGGCAGCGGAACTCCAGGCTCGAATCCCTTTCTCGCTGTCCCGCTGTCCCCCCGCTGGAGTGCCAAGCCTGGATGCCAAGCGCTTTCGGACCAGGCTCATCCTCTCCCGAGCCCGCTCTTGCCGGCCGCCGCCGTGCTCCGGCAATCCGGTGGATATCAGCCACGCGGTACCCTCGCGGTGATCCCAGGCAATTACCCAGTCATAGAGACCAAGCAGCACATCGGGCATAGCCAGATCGTCATAGCGCGCCGAAGGAAGGCGCTCCAGCACGGCTCCCCAGTCGTAGCCGATGTAGCCCGCAATACCGCCCTGAAATGGCGGAACTCCGGGAACCGGGGGGAGTGGCGGGTGTGGCAGAAGCCTTCGCGCCACCGAAAGCGCGTCGTCCGAGGTGCTGGACCACGCACCCTCGCCATGTCGCACTTCGGTGTTCCGGCCCTTGCTGCGGATCAGAGAGACAGGGTCTGCGGATAGAAAGGAGAACCGCTCGAGCTGTTGGGCTTCGCCCGAATGGGAGTGGCTGGAGGCGCTGTCCAGAAACAGGAGAAACGGAAGATCGAGGAAACGGGCGCACACATCTATGGGGTCATCCGAGGAACCCAGGGGTTCTACCAGAGGAGCCTCACTCCGGCTCACCCTTCCGCTGCCCGCTTCCGGGTCCTCCGGGAGCGCTGGGTGAGACGCACGTGCTCTGATTTGATGTCGTCGGGCGGAGTGAGATAGCCCCAGGCCAGGGCGCCTTCCTGGCGATAGGTCTTGCCCAGCGTGATGGCCAGCTTTGCCTTCAGCAGCTCACGTCCCAGGTAGAAGGCGTGCGTTGCCTCGTCCACGCCAAGCTGGGCGAAGATGGCCTGGATGTCGGTCCCGCGAACGAAAACCTCGTTGTTGAATACGGTGATCGTCTCCCGATCGGTGAAGATGCGGAAGTTGGGGTCGCGCACCGCCGCGTGAAGCTGGCGCAGCTCCGCCTCATCATACTCCAGGATCTGAGGATCCTTGACCGTCAGCAGCCGGTCGTCCACCGCCTTCGGTACGGCGCGCTGGGTGACCGCGTAATACATGAGCCTTCGAGCAATGTCGATCTCCCGAACGGCACCCCGGGCCCAGGAGATCACTTCGGTGGTGAGCACCGCGCTGACGCCGACTTCCTGACAGATGGCCAGCAGGACGGCGTTCACCCCGGTGGAATCGGCGCTGGTAAGCTCGGTGATGTTGCCGACCCCCATCAACTGCCGGGCACTTGGATAGCGGCGCCGGACCTCGGCGTATCGCTCGAGAGAAGCCATGAAGCCGAAGCCGATCGGCTCGATGATGGGATCGATCAGGTAAGAAATACCCCAGGCCTCCAGCCGCTCGATACTCGGGTCCAGCGTCTCCAGGCCTTCTCCGAAATCAGGGATGACGACGACCTGGGCCGGCGTGCCGCGGAGGTCTCGGGCCACTTCGAGGTTGGATCGATTGACGCTCAGGACCAGCTCGGCGCCGGCTTCAACGGCCGTCCGAATTTCGGCCGGATCAAAGCTGTCGATGCTGACCCGGATGCCGGCGGCGCGCAGGTCGCGGACAGCGGTGGCCAGCCCGGGAAATGCCAGGCCGGGAGTACATCCCACGTCGATGAGATCAGCGCCACTGGCCCGGAAGTACTCGGCCGCCGCGCGCAACTGTTCCGGTGTGAGCCGGGGGGCGTTGTTGATCTCTGCCAGGATCTCGATGGAGTAGGCTCCGTACTCGAGAGCCGTCTGCCGCCCGAAGTAGCGGGGGATTTCACGAAGATCTTTGGGCCCCTTGTGAACCGGGACGTTGAACCGCTCCTCCAGAACGGCGGTATCGCCCTCGCAGAGGCCGGGGATGAGGACCAGGTCGGTTTTCGGCGGGACCTCCAGGTGACGCGCGATCCAGGGAGTGGTCATGAGTGCTGCCACCGTGATCTTCAGAGCAGCGACCACCGGCTCGAAGGGCGGGGCCATGTCGGCCAGCACCCGCCGGAGTGCCGGCTCCGCAAGGGTACCGGTGACGAAGAGGACGCGGCGGACGGCCGGACGGTCGGTCAGGCGGTCGGAAGAGTCAGACGGACTCGCGGTTGGCCGGGAGGGCAACTCCGGATCAATCAGCATTGTGTCCGCGCTGGTAGTTCGGTCCGCCTGTCCGCCGGTCCGTCCGACCGCCTACCTCGGGTCCCCTGACCGCACCCACTTGTTGGGGGTTCCCTCGAGCGCGCCTCCCTGCGGACGCCAGAGGACGACCTCCTCGATCTTCCGCGCGAGCTCGAAATCCTTGTCAGTAATTCCGCCCGCGGCGTGGTTCTGGAGCTTGACGACGATGCGGCCCCACGTGACGGTCAGATCGGGATGATGGTACGCGGCCTCCGCCAGATAGGCGACGGCGTTCACCAGCATCGAGTGGTGGGCCAGCCATCGGTCTTGTAGACCCGGCGGATCCACCCATCTTCGTAATACCAACCCGGCAATTCCTTGAGCCGCTCGTTTATTTCGCTGTCGTTGTAGGTGCGTTCTTTCGTTGCTGGCATTGTTTCTCCTTGTCGTTACATCACCACTCCACCGTTCACCATGATCATCTGGCCCGTCAGAAAGGATGAGGCGTCTGACGCCAGAAAGACTGCCGCCCCGGCCACGTCATCCGGCGTGCCCCAACGACGCAGAGGCGTCATCTCGATCACTTTCTGGCGGAATTTGGGGTCGGCCTCCTCACCGAATGCGGTTTCGATGAACCCTGGCGCCAGGATGTTGACCCGAATGTCCGGCGCGACGTCTCGAGCCAGCGATCTGCTGAAGCTGGCGACTGCCCCCTTGGCCGCCGAATAAATCCCTGGATTCTCTCCTTTCATGCCCTGACCTACGTGGTCCCAGGCCATGTTGATGATGCTGCCGCCGCCCTGCTTTCGCATCATGCCAACGGCAGCCCACGAGGCCAGCACCGTGCCCCTGACGTCCACCGCCATAACAGTATCAAGCTTCTGAAGCGGGGAATGCCGGCCGGCGTCGCCGGTGAGGATGTCGGCGCCGGCGTTGTTGATCCAGACATCGATCCGAGAGAAGGTACGCTGCAGATGCTCGACCAGACGGCGTCGATTTCTTCCTCCGGCTGATGTCGGCCCGCAGAACCTCGGCGCGGCGCCCCATGGCCCGAATCTCCCGCGCGGTGGCCTCGGCTCCCTCCTGATTCTTGCGATAGGTGATGGCCAGGTCAGCTCCGGCCTCGGCGCAGCGAAGAGCGATCGCGCGGCCGATCCCACTGGACGCCCCCGTGACCAGCACGCTCTTTCGCTCCAGCACGGCCGCCGCCTCCCCTGCAACTTCGGTCGATGGTACCTTCTAAATCCTAACATATCGGGACCTTAGCATCTTACAAGGGAGCCGGGATGCGACTGCTGGCGAGCGTGCGCTCGGCCAACGAAGTGCTGGCGGCGGTTTCGGGAGGCGCGGACATCATCGACGCCAAGGAGCCAAACAGGGGTTCCCTCGGCGCCGTAGCACCTGAAGTCTTTGCCCGAATTCAGGCTCGAGTCCCACTCGATCTGGAATTGAGCGCAGCCCTCGGGGATGTGGCGAGTCCGCTGGAAGTTCGTACCAGCATTGCGGCCTTGGGGGTGGTGCCTCGCCCCACTCCCGTGTACCTGAAGCTGGGATTCGCTGGTGTCAGCCATCCCCAGTCGGATCAGGGCTCTGCTCGAGGTTGCCTGCACCGCGGCACGGGAGACGGGGTGTCCTTCCCCTCGTGTCATCGCCGTGGCCTACGCGGACAATGAGAATGCGGGTTGCGCCGATCCGGAAACGGTCTGGGATGCCGCCGGCTCGGCGGGTGTGGCCGGCGGTGCTGATCGACACCTGGTCAAAGGGTGGCCGCCACTTGTTCCACTGGATCGAGCCCGAACGGGTGCGAGACTGGTCAACCAGGCCCGACGCGCCGGTCTCCTCACCGCGCTGGCCGGCGGGTTAGGTCCGGAGCAGTTGCCGGCGGTTTGCCGGGCGGACCCTGATGTCGTGGGCTTTCGCGGCGCTCTCTGTCAGGGAGGACGGGACGGCAAGGTCAATCGAGCCCGTGTCCGCCGGTTGAAGACACTGGCTGGAAGCTTCGGGTTCCGTGTACACAGCCAAACTAACCAAGCGGTCCCGCGGCAGGTCGCGAAACGCCCGAAGCCCCTGCGAATCTCTGCCGGCGCAAGTGAAGCTAACCCTCTGAAAATCAACGATTAGGGCCCCCTTATAAGGGCATAACACTTGCTCGGCAGCCGGGCTACAAGCGACCGTGACTTTCAACGGTTCTCCCACGCCCAGGCATGCATGTGACTTTCCCGTCGACACCGCTGCGGAGCAAGTTCGGCCGACGGCTCCTCATGCTGTTCGTGGGATGTGCTTTGGTGCCCATGGCGGTGCTGGCCGTGCTGTCCTATCGGCACGTCAAGCAGCAGCTCTACCGACAGAGCGAGGCTCGGCTCGAGCAGGCAAACCGGACCCTGGGCCAGGCGGTATTCGAGCGCTTGCTGCTGCTCGATGCCACCCTCAAGAGCATTCCCCCCAGAGCCATTCTTCAGCTTGCCGCCGCCAAGCGCTTCCCCGGGTTGCCGCACCGGTGCGGCGGCCCAGGCCCAAGCTCGGAAATCAGACCCAGGCCGGCTCGACGGATGGGCGGGTGGCCATGGGTGGGATCATCATCGACCGCACGGCCCGGCTCTCCGCGCCAACCGGTCGCCGGACCGACCTCATCGAAGCCAGCAAGGCCCTGATCGCGGGGCTGGACCTCCTCGCCCGGCAGCGATTCGTGGCCGTCGAGTTCGTGGGTGACGACAGGAAGAGCATCGAAATGTTCGGCCGGCTCTCACGCCGTCCCCGCCTGACGTCGCGGGACAGCTCCGATCTGCGGCTGGGTTTGCCGCTGTATCGGTGGTGCACTTCGGCGAGCGGTCCGCGGGTCTACCTGCTGCGAAGACTGGCGCGAAAGGGCGAAGTACGCGGAACCTTCGTGGGCGAGGTCAGCCCCGAATACCTCTGGGGCCCGGTGGACCAGAGCATGCCCTCGCCGAACACCCGGGTGGCGGTGCTGGATGAGCTGGGACGGTCTTGTTCAGCTCCGCCGAAGCGCGCCGGCGGGACCACTCAGGCGCAAGCCAACGACACCTGGGTGGATACGAGCGTGGCCAGAACCAAAGAGAACTATCTGACGGCCATCGTCCGCCATACCGCTCGATGCCGCGTTTGCCGGCCAGCCCTGGACCGTGCTGTTCAGCGAGTCCAAGGACGAAGTGCTCGAGCCGATGGTGGAGTTCACCAACACCTTCCTCATCGTGGTCGGGCTTTCCAGCCTGGCGGTGCTGCTGCTCAGCGTGAGCCAGATCCGGCGCAGCGTGTTGCCCGCTGGAAGAGCTGCAGAAGGGCACCCAGCGGATCGCGCAGCGGGATTTCACCAGCCGGGTGACCGTGAACAGCCGCGACGAGTTCGAGCAGCTCGCCAGCTTCGTTCAACACCATGGCGACCCAGCTCGGCCGCCAGTTCAACGCTCTGGCCACCGCCGCTGAAATCGATCGCGCGGTGCTGTCGGCCACCGACGCCACCGCCATCGTGGATACGATGCTTGGCCGAATCCGGGACGTGTTCCCCTGCAGCATGGTGAGCGTCACCCTGGGCATCCCCGACGGCACCAAGTCGGTGACCAGCGTGGTTCAGGACTATGAGCGCGGGGCAAGCGGCACATCGAGCCCGGATCGCGCTACGCCCCTCTGACGTGCAGGCGCTGCTGACCGGCCCGGAGATGCTGGAGATTCGGAGCGGTGACGAGCGTCCCCTCCTACCTCGCCCCGCTGACCGAGCTTGGGTGCCACCTCATTCGTGGTGCTGCCGCTCTCGTATCAGCGGCAACTCTCCGGCATTATCGCGCTAGGCGAGCGATTCGATCTCGTGCCCACGCGAGGAAGACCGGGAGCAGATGCGCCGTCTGGCCGACCAGGCGGCGGTGGCGCTGGCCAATGCGCGCATGCTGGATCAGGTGCGGGAGCTGGCCTACTACGACAGCCTGACCGGCCTGCCCAACCGGCTCTCATACAAGGAGCGGCTATGCCTACGCCCTGGAGCAGGCCAGCCGGAACCAGCGCCTGGTGGCGGCATTCTTCATCGACCTCGATCACTTCAGCCGCATCAACGACACGCTGGGCCATGAAGTGGGCGACCAGCTCCTCCGCCATGTGGCCTCACGGCTTCGGTGCTGCTGCCGCGAGCGGGAGGACGAGGTTGGGCCCGCGTCCATCGCTCCCTGGCTCCTGAGGTGGCCCGACTGGGTGGCGACGAGTTTACCGTCATCATGCCCGGACTTAACGACGCCCAGGACGCCGCCAAGCTGGCCCGCCGGATACTCTCGAGCTTTGCCCAGCCGGTGCGGGTCGGGACCCACGAGATTTTCATGAACGCCAGCATCGGGATCGCCATCTATCCCTATGATGGCGAGGACATCGAAACCCTGCTGATGCATGCTGATACCGCGATGTACAAGGCAAAGGAGCAGGGGGGCAGCAGCTACCAGACGTACTCCAAATCCATGACCACAACAGCGCTGCAGCGCATGACCCTGGAAAACGATCTGCGGCGGGCGCTGGAGCGGAACGAGTTCGAGGTTCACTATCAGCCGATCGTGGACGCGTACACCAACACCGTGGTTGCGGCGGAGGCCCTGTTGCGCTGGCGCCATCCGGAGCTTGGCCTGCTCCTGCCCTCGGAGTTCATTCCGATCGCGGAGGAGAACGGGCTGATCGTTCCCATGGGCGAATGGATTCTGCAGAGCTCCTGCCTGCAGAACCGCGCCTGGCAGGACGCCGGCCTCCCCCGGATTCGGGTGAGCGTCAACCTGTCCAGCCGGCAGCTGAAGCGAACATTGGCCGAGACCGTTGGCCGGGCGCTGCAGATCAGCGGTCTGGAGGCGAGGTATTTGAGTCTGGAGCTCACCGAAAGCGTGCTGGTGAACCACCACCGGGAAGGCACCGAGGCGCTGCATGCGCTTCGCGCGATGGGACTCCACCTGGCGGTGGATGACTTCGGCACTGGCTACTCGTCCTTCAGCTACCTGAAGCATTTCCCCCTCGATACCCTGAAGATCGACCGGTCCTTCATTCGGGAGATCGCCATCCAACCGGATGACGCGGCCATCACCACCGCCATCATCGCCATGGGCCATGCGCTGGGACTTCGGGTCATTGCGGAGGGGGTAGAAACAGAGGCGCATCTCACGCTGCTGCAGAAGCAGGGCTGTGACGAGGTGCAAGGCTATCTCATCGGACGCCCGGTGCCACCAGACCGGTTCGTGGACCATCTCACCCGCAAGCGCTCCGGCCCGGTTACTCCCGGGGTGCGGCGGCAGCGGTCTGTTCGCTGAGCCAGTCAGACAGCTTCTCTAGCCGCTCCCAGCTCACAATCAAATAGGGCATTCCGGCCGGCAGCGCGGTTCGGAAGTAGCGGTCCACGGGGTCGATCGCTCACAGCCGGCTTGATCAAGGCCAGTCGGCCGGCACCCAGTGCTCCGGCCACAAAGGCTGCAATGCTGTCGCTGGTTACCTCCCAGCTATGAGGGAGCGCATCGGCGGAACGCATCCACCGGGCCGGAGCTATGATGGGGATCTTTCCCGCCGACAGGACCTCCCTGATTTCGCCCGGCTCTTCCACGATCACTCCTCCCGAGATCCGATCGGCGAGCACGTAGGCGTACTGATCCATCGCCAGGATCGCCATCCAGTGGGAGGCAGCGGGAGAGAGGCTGATTCTGCCCTCGAAGACCCTGACGGCATCGGCGAAGGGGCCGCCCCCCGGGACCAGCAGCATTGGATGCAGCTGCGACAGCGCTTGAAGGGCTGAGCACACCCGCTCCAACGCGCCGGGCAGCCGCGACAACCCCCCACCGACCTTGATCACCGAGAAGTCCACCAGGCTGTCGTTCATCGCGACTGCAACATCAGGCTCTCGCAGAGCAGGCTCGCGACGGCAAACGCCGGCGCGGTAATGGCGGCAGAGCCGATCTGGTCCGCCAGCGAAACCACTTTGAGACCGGCAGCACTCGGCAGCTTCACGGCCGATAAACTCTCCCAGCCCGGCCAGTACGGCGGTGCCTATGAGGGGATGCCGCTTCTTCAGCCTGTGCAATGCGCCCGCGATGAGATCACACTGCGCCCGGGCAAATGCGGTTGCCATGCTTGTGATCGCGTGCTCATCGAGCATCTCGCGGTCGGCGCAGACCGCCCGGGCGAGACGTTCGCCGGCGTATTCCCGGGTCGCGGGTCTGCCGTCCGGCGTAGGCGAGGTGTAGTTCCTCGGGCCCAGGCGGCCGAGCCAGACATAAACGTCGCCCATCAGAGCAAATGCCTCCGCCGAGACACCGGCGGTTCCATTCCGGAGCGGAACCCTGGTCGCAACGGCCTCCACCGGCGTTCGAACCGCGCCGGTGTACACCAGCTCCCCGCTCAGCAATCGGTCCGGATCGGTAGTGCCCTCGGCTTGCACCTCACCTTCCAGGATGGGAATGAGGTCGGTGGTCGTGCTGCCGACGTCGATCAGGATGCAGGTAGGTATGCGGCGGGCCACCCAGTGGGCTGTTGCGGACCAGTTCGACGCCGCGACCTCCAGGCTCCGGGTCCTCGCAGCCTCGGGGCTGACGAATTCTCCGGGCACGGTGTATACGTGTAGGCGGTCGGACGAAAACACCGATACCATCGCGTCCAGCACGAAGCCCACGCCTTCCCGTTTGGTCCGGAACGCCTGGGAGAGCTCCGCAGTCATGGTGAGGCCGTGTTGATCGTGCGGAGTGGCCCCGAGCTGATCGGCGGCGGAGCGTAGCACTGATGGCAGGGCCGAGAGATCGCGCTGGAGCTCGTACGCGATGCTGACCACCCGGGGAGCTGCGGCCTGATTGTGATCGATCCGCGCGACCTTGGTGTTGACGCCTCCGATGTCCCAGCCCAGCACCGCTGAGGTCATGTGGAACCCGCAGGTGGGCGAGGACGATGCAGATCATTCCAGTTCTGGATATTGCCGGTGGAATCGCGGTGCACGCGCAAGGCGGCGACCGGAGCCGTTATGCGCCCCTGGAATCGAAGCTGGTACCCGATCAGGTCGGAGATCCGGTCGCGGTCCTGCGCGCGTTCCATTCGACCCTCGGCATTCACGAGTGCTACGTCGCAGATCTGGATGCCATCCAGGGAGGCGCGGTCCAGCGCACGCTGCTGCGCGAGTTGGCGGCCTTTCACACCGGATTCTCCGGGTCCTTGATCGTGGATGCGGGCACCCGTCTTCCCGAAGGCGCTCTCGAAGTTCTCTCCTGCGGCGCCAGTGACGTTGTCGTCGGGCTGGAAACCCTGCAGGCCTTCTCGGACCTTCAATCTATTGCCGACCTGGTCGGTCCTCCCCGGGTGGTGTTCAGCCTGGACCTCCGGCTGGGTAATCCGATCGTTCATCCAGCCATGCAGGACGCCCGAGGTGCCGGCCCCGATCCCCTGATGCTGGCAGAGCAAGCCACTAGCGCCGGGGCAGGGTCGCTGCTCGTTCTGGATCTGGGCCGGGTGGGCACCGGGTGCGGCGTGGATCTGGGATTGCTGGAATCCTTGCGGCAGCGGTTACCCGGCACTCGGCTGTTGGCTGGAGGTGGCGTGCTGACCCGGCTGGACCTGGAGAGAATGCGCGACGCCGGCTGCGACGGAGCCCTGGTAGCGAGCGCGATCCACAATGGAAAGTTGACCCAGGCAGATCTGGCGGCGGTGTCCCAGTCAGGTCAATCCGGAACCAGCGATTCGTGGTACGTAGCGGACTGGCCGTAATTCTCTTCCACCTCGAGGTCGAGGCTGGTGAGGTGAGTGTAGCCCCGGGTGTTCAGCTCCTGCCGGACGAGCGTGCCCAGATACTGAGCCAGCATTTCGGCGGTGCTGTTGGGAATGGGAATGAGGGCGCAGTCCCGCCGGGGGAAGACATAGGTCGGCTGGCCAAAGTAGTCGACGGCTACCCGGTCGCCCTCCTCCCGGAATGTCAGCTTGGGATTCAACGTGGGCAGCAGCACCTTGTGGTCGATGGTGTCGACCAGTTGCCGGGTGATCTGCTTCAGCACGCTGAAATCGAGGACGAACAGACACTCAGCATCGACGGCACCCTCGACCGCCACGCCGACCCGGTAGTTGTGGCCGTGGAGCGATTCGCACTGGTGGCCCTTGAAGGTGATGAAGTGGGCGGATGCAAAGACGAGGTAGTCCTTGCTGACCTGAACGCGGAAGTTGCTCTGCACGGCGGTTCTCCTAACGATCCCAGCCACCCTCTAGTATAACGACAAAAAGCGCGGCACATGTGAGATCCGCGGTGGCTCCCGGATTCCGGCGGTTACGCGGGTCGCGCAGCTCACGATCCAGCTGAGCGAGGGCGTCGCGGCCGGCCGACGACCGGGTGCCTCCCGCCGCGCGCACCGCTCGAGCCCTCCCGGATACCATCTCTGCCTCCTCGATTCCCAGCTTCCGGGCGATGTGAGTGTCGGCCCCACTCTCGAGCAACGCCAGATAGGTGTCGACTGCCGCGTCGGTCCAGGTCATCCCCTCGCGACGCGCGCCGAGCAGCGCCGGAACTCCGATCTCGAACGTCCGGGCAAAGCTGGTGACGTACTCCCGAGCGATGCTGTCGCGCTCGGCTGCGAGAGCCATGGCCTCCTGCAGGGTGACCGTAGGGCGGTCGGCTACGTCCTCCGTGGCGGAGTGTCCCAAACCTCCTGGGCGGGCCTGGCGGATGGCGGCGTAGACCTCCACCGCGTCGTCTACCGTGGTCTCTGCCAGCACCCGGCCAAGCCGATCACGGAGGGTTCCCCGCTCCTGCAGCGCGGCACGGGCCAGCGGCGCCAGCAACAGCACGATGCCGAGGTTGGTGTTGGAGCGGGTCCAGCGCAGCGTGTCTTCCACCGCGCGCCGGATGGTTCTTCCCAGGGAAGTCGAATTCGCCTGCGCCAAAGCTGGCCCGATGGCTACGGCGCTGGCCAGGAAATCCTCATAACGGGTGTCGTGAAAATGACGATCGGGCGACACGTTGCCGGGTTTGGGCGCGCTCACTTCCAGGAGACAAGCAAGCTGCCCGGCGGCGGCAATCTCGGGCGGGGTGATCACTCGTTGTGGGCTGACAGATGGTCGATCAGGGCTCCGGCCACATCCAGCCCCGTGGCCTGCTGCAATCCTTTCCAGCCTGGTATTCCATTGACCTCGAGAACGTGGGTTCGTCCCTCCCGGTCCTTTATCAGGTCCACTCCGGCGTAATCTGCGCCGACCGCGGCGGCCGCCCGCAAGGCCAGAACCTTGGCATCTTCCGGCAGCTTTACCGCCTGAGCGGCCGCGCCCCGGGCCAGATTGGTACGCCAGCCGGAGGCCCGACGTTCGATGGCCGCGAAGAGCTTTCCTCCAATCACGAATGCTCTGACATCAACTCCTTCGTGGTCCACCGTGCGCTGCAAGTAATAGACGGCCCGGATCTGCTCCAGCGTGCGGAATACCCGGAATGCCATCTCCTCATCCTGAACTCGGACCATCCCCAGGCCCATGGATCCAAACAATGGCTTTACGATCACGTCCTGCAGCCTTCGGAAAGCCTGGATGGCGTCTTCGGGCCGTTCGCACACCACGGTCTCTGGCGTGGCTATGCCGCACTGTTCCAGCAGGGCCGAGGTCCAGAACTTGTCAACCGTTCGCTCGATGGTGCGGGGCGAGTTGATGACCTTCACACCCCGATCTTCCAGGCGATGTAATGCATCCACCCTGAAGACGATCTGCTCCAGCGATCCTGACGGAATGATGCGGGCGAGCACCAGGTCCATGGAGTCCAGATCTGTTCCGTTGCTGCGCAGCGCGGCGACCGATCCGATGGTTGCCACCAGTCCCTCATAGGGGAGGACCACCGCTTGATGGCCCCGCGCGGCCGCCGCCTGCTCCAGCTGCTGGGTGTGCCAGCCGGTCCGGGCGGCGAGCACGGCGAGACGCACGCTACTTGGTCTCCGCTCCGATCAGGGCGTCGAGCCCTCCGGTGGCAAACTTGGAGAGGTCTCCGGCCACCTTCTTGAAGCCGGGAGTGGCCACGCCCTTCTTCAGCGCTGCCATGGACGGGAAATAGAGCTCGGCCTGGCGATACCGGCTGGCCGGGCTGCCATCCAGGTTGGAGGAGAACTTGGTGAGCTCGGCCCGATCGAAGCCGATCTCATTCTTGTTGCTGGTGACCAGGGGCAGGTGAATCTCCGAGTAGTACTTCTCGAAGGCGGCAGTGTCCTTGGGGGTTTTGTAGATCACCGTCACGATGGCGGCCGGTGTGTTGCCCGATCCGGTCTCATGGGCATTGCTGGCGGTGGCAATCATTCCGGTGAGACCACCGGTGGCAAAGTTGGCCAGGTCGTCGGCCACCTTCTTGAACCCAGCCGTAGCAGTGCCTTTTTTGAGATCGTCCATCGAGTTGAAATACAGCTCGGCCTGCCGGTAGAACGTCGGCTTCTTGCCGTCGACGGTGGAGGAGAACTTGGTGAGGTCGGCCCGCACGAATCCAATCTCCTGCTTATTGGCCTTCACCAGCGGGATGTGGGTGCTGGCATAGTACTTCTCGAAGGCCGCGGTGTCTTTGGGCTGGTTGTACAGCACCGTCACGATGGCCATGGGGCCAGTCGAAGCAGGCGCGGCGGCGGATGTCGTGTCTCCTGTCCGACTCTCGGCGCTCTTGTCGGCGGCCGGCTTGCAGGCGGCGAGAGCTAAGGCGGGAACCAACCACATCGTCAGACGTCGCATCGAATGCTCCGGGCTAGAGGTTGTATAGCGAGGCATTGAGAACTTCGGGGTTCAGCCGTCCCGCATGAAAGGTGCGGCCGGTTTCGGTGCTGGTCAGCCACACCTCTGCCGGGCTGAAGAGCAAGGGATCGATCTTATAGAAGTCACCCTCATAGCGCTGGAAGATCTCGTAGAAGGGCGTGCCATAGTCGCGTGACGCCGAAGCGGGAACCTGCTCGGCCAATTTCTCCAGCTCGGCATCTCCCGCCCGAACGGTGAACCGGGCCTGGCCGCCGTAGAGGATACAGTCGTTGGTTCGGCCAATAGCCCGAAGATCGTTCTTGGCCACGGGAGGGAGGGGCGCCGTGCCGACCGCGCTGACCACCCGCCGTACATCGAACCCCAGGGTCTCCATTTTGTGGAGCCCGGTCTCGACGATCCGGGCTGAGATCTGGACGCCGCCTGCCAGACTCGCGGTCGGCGCAATCACGAACGTGAGTTGCGCCGGCTGAAGCTTCGCCTTCTCGGCCACCCACGCGGCCACCTCATCGGTAGGAAGCGCGCGCCCCTCGAGCACCAGCACGCCTTCGTCTGCCCGTTCTTCGTAGCCCAGTTTCTCGAACAGCTCCCGCTCCACCCGCGCATGAGCTCGGAGCGGTCCCGATCCCATGGCGAAGAACTTGCCCACCGACACGGCCCACCCGGCGTACTGGGAAGCCATGCAGGAGATGGCCGGGTGGTCGGTCCAGACCAGCACGCCCGGGTGCGATTCACCGCCGATTTGCACCGTACTCATCGTCACACTGCCCAGCCCGCCCATGCAGATCTCCGCTAGCGCGAGCCCGGCCTCGATCCCACCATCCACCTCCACGCCGGCATCGATGACCCGCGCCCCGCCGGGCAGGCGGAAAGTTCGCACCCGCAGGGCTTCGGTCTGATCTGCCATTCCATCGGCGATCTCATGGGCCACCTCATTCATCCGTAACGACCCGGTGTGCAGCTCCAGTGTGGTCATGTCGCCATCCATTCGAGAATTTCCCCCTTGCCCAGCTCGGCAAAATCGCCACTGTATCGGCGATAAAGCCCGGCCAGCTGTCGCTTGCGAATCCGTATTCCATATATGGCCTGCAACCGCAGAAGCATCACTCTGAGATGGATCGGCTGATAGGTACAGGCGTACACATACGTGGCCGGAGGGGTGATCCCGCCCAGTGCGGCAATGGAGCCGCGCTTGGACCAGAGTCCCGCATCGCCACCGGCGGCCCCAAAGACGACGATATTGCCGGCGATCATGCTGAGCCCGGCACGCTCTCCGGCGCTTCCTCCGATTACGAGCAGCCCCCGGCGCATCGACGCACCGGCTTCGGCTCCGGCCGACCCTCGCACGATCAGCTCTCCCCCCGTCATACCCCGCTTGAAACCGGGCGCCGCGGCACCGGTGCGTTCGCCGGCGTCGCCTTCAATCACGAGCGCCCCTGCAGCCATCCCCAGACCGGCTTCGTTCCCCAGATTGCCCTCGACGGTTACCGTACCTTCGCTGAGGCCGGCTGCCAGGCGGTCTACCTGGCTCAGGTCACCGGTAAAGCGAACTCGGCCAGCAGGGTTCCCCTTGACCTCGAAGAGGTCACCCAACGGCACATGCCCGTCCCGCGCCAGCTCCACCGTACGCATTGCGAGCTCGTCAGCGGTGAGTGTGGCCCAGGAAGCTGTGAGCACCGCGGAACAATCCACCCGCTGCTTCAGGGAGCTCTTCAACCGGGCGGTGAGTCCGTCGCTCATGCCCCATCTCCCTCCATGATCTTCCTCAGATGGAAATGGTGCGGGCCGAGCTTGCCACCATAGTTGCCGGCGCTGATTGCCACTACCCCGTCACGGCATGCGGCATCGATGCCCAGCCTCATTGCCGAGGCGATCGACGGTGGCGTCGGTCCCGTTGATGACGATCTCGAGGACCGAATTGACCTCATCCGGCAAGGCTGTCTGGGTGACGGCGCGCAACGTAGGGCAGAAGGCGTCATTGGTCGACGCGATCATCGTCTTGCTTCGCCGAGAGCCGACCTTGCTGCCGCTTCGCACGACTCCGCCGGGGAAGGGGAGGATGACCCCATCGTGCGATGCCATGCTGTCGGCGGCATTCTCAGCTGCCTCGAGAGCGGCCTCCGCGCTGCGCGCGAGGATCAGAAAGTTGCCCCCGCCCACCCCTTTGATCATGCCGAATTTCTCTTGCACCAGGAATTCGCCTTCCATGACGGGGATGCGCCAGAACCGCTGGCCGCCGATCACCTTGCTTCCCTGGAAACCGTCCCCGAAAAACCGCAGGGCTGATCCCACACCAACCCGATCGGGCGCGTCAGGCAGGCCGTCATAACAGGCGGTGGTAGGGCAGGTCAGCACGGTTTGCCCGATTCGCTCGATAAGCCGCTTTCCCAGATCGTCCTTGCTCATGGTCATCAGCAGCACACTGGTGCCCGGGCGACCGTCCGGAGTTCCCGAGGAAGACAGCTCCCGCTCGATTCCAGCTTCCACCTTGCACCCGATGACGGAAGTGGCAAAGCCGGTGAGCTTCAGCGCGGCAGCGCGAACCCAGCGCATGCTGCTGCCGGTGATGATGATCCGGGCCACGCGCATGGTGAAGGCCTCGGCAAAGGTGTCTTCTATCACCACCCCGCGGATCTTCATAGCGGCGCTAGCCTAGAGTGGAAGCGGATCATCTCGAAGGTCCTGCACCGGGTAGTTCGCAAACGACACCGTAGAGTACGACTCGAAGTATCCGCGCAGGTCGGGAAGGAGCGAGTCATCGTACCCGGGAGCCAAGCGGAGTCTCCGGCCTGCGGGAGCCCTCCGGAGCTGTGCTTCTTCGACGATCAGTGTGCCGCCCTTGAGCACGAATCGGGGTGAGGCAAACATCCGGGCAATATCCGAATCCCGGCTATATACCGTGACATCGGCATCGGCACCGACTCCAAGATGTCCCTTGTGCTTGAGCCCCAGGAGTCGGGCTGGTCCGGCCCGGGTAATGATCGCGATCTCGTTGAGGGTGTACTCCCGCGAGAGACCGTCAGCCAGCGCGGATCCGGCCAGGAGCTTCGGATTGACCTGTTTCAGCCGTTCGTCGCGGACCGATTTATCCATCAGTAGCTGGATCAGGTGCAGGGTAGGATAGAAACGAGCCCCCATTGGGGTGGTCGGTCGAGAGAATCACTCGCCAGGGGTCTTGGCTCAGGAGGAACAGCTCGAGTCCGATCGCCCATTGCAATGCGCTGACCGCAGCCTTGTCCTTGTAGACCATGGGAACAATGCCGCAGCCCGTCTCCAGCTCGATGTCCAGATTCACCCATTTGCGCCCGCTGCTCCGATGCAGCAAATACTCCACCGGCCCGTCGGCGGTGATCGTGGTGGCCGGCCCGAACATGACCTGTCCCACGTCGACACTCACTTCGGGATGACTATTGACGTATTCCATGATCGTGGCGGCCGCCGATCGCCAGCCGGGCCCGCCGTAGCTGTGAAACTGCAGATGGGTGAAGTGCGCGCGCCGACCCGCGAGGGCCCGCATGCTGGCGAGCGTGACGTCGACATTGCCCGGCATCCCCAGGTTATTGCAGTGGATATGAACCGGATGAGGGAGGCCGATTTCATTGCCGGCATTAGCCAGCGTTTCAAGAATGTCCCTCGCGGTGATCTCCCTGCCTTTCAAGGGCTCGTCCAGTCCGCTGAGATTGCGCTGACCTGACTTCCAGGCCTCGATGCCACCGGGATTCACGATCTTGATGGCGTACCCGCCGGTGGACCCCAGCAGCCAGGCGGCGTAGTCTCGAGCCCGTTCGCGCTCGCCCGCCGCAATCTGGCGGAGCAGATATTCGTCGTTTCCCATCAGCACGAAGATGCCGCCATCCACGCAGGGGGTGTCGTCCAGCTCCGCGTGGCTGTGCCGGGCAGACACTGCCGCTACGGCGGCATCGAAGACGGTGGTGTATCCCAGTCCAGCGTATCGGTAGCCGGTGGTGAAGGTGGTCGGGACGGTCCCTCCGGTGCCCGAGCGAGCGATCTCCTCCGGATCGAGGGCCGGCCTGGGTGCTGGATCAGCTGTGTGCTCCTCCGGAAGCAGTCGGCGGGCGTGATTACAACTCGAGCTCGCCAGGTGGGAGTGGATGTCCACCCCGCCAGGCATCACGACCATTCCCTTTACGTCCAGCGTGGGAGCTCCGTCGGGCAAGCTCGCTACGATGCGCCCGTCTTCGATACAGAGGTCGCGGGCTTCTCCATCCACCTGGTTAGCTGGATCGTAGATCGTGCCACCGACGAGCCGAAGCCGGCTGGGGCTCACCTGGTCCGAGCCTGGATAAGCCGGTGAATGGCACGTGACAACTGCTGGAGAACGTCGGCGGCCGCTCGAGGTCCGGCAAGGCAGGAGCGAAGCGCGAGGGGGATCTCATCCATCCGGTAGGCTGTGCCCGTGTCGTGGATGCCCGCCACGCCGGTATCGATCGCAATGCTGGTAGGAAACGAAGCTTGGCTGGCGCGAGGTCCAATCACTGCGGGTCGCAGGCGAGACAGCACAGCCAACGTCGGGCTGTTCTCCGGCAGGCTGCCCAGCAGGAGCACCGCCTGATATCGGTCGCTCTCCATTCCGGCCGTACCACGGCGCTCCGGACCGTAACGCGGATATCCCTGGGTGAAGTCAACCGCGAAGGGGTATCCGGTCTGCCAGGTGAGAACGGCTTCCCCGCCAACTCGATTGCCCCCTGCTCTCAGGCTCACCAAGGCCGCGCGGGTTGGCCCGTTCAGCGCTTGGGCCAATGCGATCAGGGCTTCGGCTCGGAGAGGATTGCGCGCTTCCGCCGTCGGCTCCGCGTCATGCACCAGGACGGCATATCGCGCGCTCATCAGCTTCTCGGCTATGACACCGGCCGCCTGGGCAGTCTTTGTCGTAGCTTTAACCGAATTGCCCAGGACCGCGGCCCGGATCAAACTGAGCGCCGCAATCTCCTGATCGGCCGGGAGCTCGATCCGGGAATCGGCTGCTTCCAGCGCCTTGTCGGCCCCCACGCTGACCGCGATCACATAGCGACCACGCCGGCCATCCGGCACCTGGGTTCCCACCGGTTCCACGCTGTATCGCGAGAGGAACCGAGGGTAGCGCTCCCGCGGGTCTACCCCCCAGAACAGAAAGACATCACCCCGGTTGCGCACTTCGCCCAGCGTCGCCGAGGCTCGTCCACGGCGCTGCGCGGTAATCAGGCCGTTGGCCGCGGTATCGGAAGTATCCGAATCGACCGTGGCTCCGAGCAGATCAGCAACGGAGAGGGCCGCGCGCTGAGCCTGGCTTGTCAGATCCGGGCCCAGGTACACCAGACAGCGACCTCGTGCTTCCACCAGCGCTCCGGCCAACCGCTCGATTGTCTGGTCCAGGGCGAGCGGTTGTCCATCGCTGATCACCTGACCAGGAACCTGGCCATCTCCGAACCAGGCCCTTCCCACGGGACACGCCGGCGTTACCTCGGTGATACGGTCGTTCGAGACCGTGACGGTCAGGTCATCACAGCCGCAGCCACAGCCGAGACACGTGACGTGCTCGATGCGACGGTCGGCGCTCATGCGGCTTGCCTTCGGGATGATTTCATCGTTCGATAGATCATTCGAGCCCGGCGCACCAGACGGCCACGACATTCTTCCGGGGTTCGTCCCCGGGCAAAGACGGTGCAGATGGGGCGTCCCTTGCGGATGTATTCCCCAGGCCGGGGCACATCTGCCACCCAGTTTCTGCGGAGCCAGGCGCGGGAGTCGCCCACCAGGCTGTCCTGACGAGCAAATACGATCGCCTTGCCGTGAGCCGCTGGGCTGTAGGGCAACAGAGGTATTGCCGCTAACTCGCCGCTTGCAGGCGAGGACATGGACGCCAAAGATCGAGAGCCGGTGGGCCCGTTCGATCAGCTCCATGGAGGCGGAGTAACGAGGGTTTAACTCGATGGGGTACGGTATGCCCTGCCGGGCGATGAAGTCGACACCATTCAAACCGATCAGACCCAGCCTGGCTGCCACCACGGTGGCGACTCGATTCGCCAGCTCCAGGACCTCGGCCTGCCGGCTGAACAGCCGGAGCTGCGGAGCTCCCAGGATACTTCCGCAGTAGCGAAACCGTCCGGCCCCAAATCGCGGGTCCCCAACCAACTGGCGGGAGAAGCCCAAGATCCTGGCATTGGTCCCGTCGGCAGCAAATGAGATGGAACCCGGAGCTCCGGTTATCCGCTGCTGGAGATACATGCTGGAAGGCACGGGACTCCCGGGAGACCAGGGCGCCACCCCATGCCCGCCACCAGACCGCCGAGGTTTAAGCAGCCAGGTTCCCGGCCGGGAGCGACCGCTCGGTGCTCGGCTCCGCGACTGAGGACATGGCAGCCCGCTGCGCCGAAGGATTCGCATGAGCTCCACCGGATCCCTGGCTCGCCGCAACGTCTCGGGTGGATTTCCGAGGAGTTGCCGTCCCCGGGCCAGCCGGGCAACGGCAGCGGGGAAATTTTCGAAGTTGGAGGTGTAGGCGGTCAAGCGTGCGGAGACATTTGCTCCGGCCTCGGCCGTTTCCATCGGACCGTAGGGTTCGCCAGGCGAGCGGGGACGAGCGAGCAGCACCTGCTGCGCTGCAGCCTCCAGGTCGAGATCCGCAAAGGCGTCGATCGCGGTGACTCGATAGCCTGCTCGCACTGCAGACAGCGCCAAGGCACGGGTGGTTACCCCGGCAACCAGCAGGTGGGGCGCCCGTCTGCGCTCAGGCATCCAGGGCAATTCCCAGTCGCCGCCGTGCGGTCTCGGGCGAGATGAACACCAGGTGGTCGAGCACGGTGCCTCCCGCTTGCCGCAGGTTCAGCCGCTCGACCAACCCAGCGTGGGTGCCACCACTCAAACCATCGGCCAGTAGGGCGGCACCCTGCGCTCCCTGTTTCGCCTTGGCGGCGTAGCCACGGAGCTGGCGAACCGGGCCGAGATCCGCCAGGGCGCGGCTTAACCGTTCGACGATGTGGGGCTCGGTCCCTTTGCGGCCGGACAGTAGAATCTCCCCGGCCGAAGGGGCGGAACAGCAGAGCTGGCGTACGGCTTTCACCGCGCCTTCGATGTAGGCATCGAGGGCGATCGCCCGTCTCCCCGGTTCCCGCTCGAGCATCGAGGCCACGCCACCCTGAAACAGCGCTGCCTTGGAAACGTGTTCGGCCAGGTAGGCTACTTCCCCATCGAGCGCGCCCGGAGAGCGCCAGCCGATCGGTCCGCTGGATCCGCCCAGGCCGTCCACGATCTGACCCTGCTCGACTGCAACACCGGCGGTAAACCCTCCGCCCAGCTCCAAGAGAATGAAGGACACCTCGTCGGGCGAGCAGGCCATTCTCTCGGACTCCTGGTGAATCCCCAATGCCGCGGCGCACAGCTTGTCTGCAGTTCCCAGGTCCACCCGGTTCAGTTTGCGGTGCTCGGGGACGGTGCTGAGGTGGATGACGCCGGGCAGGTAGACCACGGGCAATCCTGAGGCGCCCAGCTGTCGCGCCAGATGCCGCAGTCCGCCGATGCCTCCGGGCTCATCCGGCGGCGCGAGGAAGGCGAGACGCAGGTCGTCGTCAGTAGCCTGAGCCGATCGAACCAACGGCAGTCCATACCCCGAGGGGCCGGCGACCAGATCGGGACGACCCGCTGCCTGGAGCAGATCGAGCAGCCGGTCCGGATGCGCCAGCGCATCTTCGGTCGGCCAGCTGTGATCCAGATAGAGCCGCCCGTCGGCGAGGCCGCAGATATCTATGCTGACCGTGCCCGGGTCGAAGCCTACGACGCGGGTCATGACGCTATTTCTTCTTGGCCAGCTCTTTTTTGGCGACCGGTACTCTGCGGTTGTCTGGCTCCCGAGCCGAAATCAGCTCCCGGGCGATATCCGCGATGGTCTCGGCGTCGAGCACAAGATCGTTTCGGGTAAAGAGCCGCGCGACGCACGCTTTGTGCAGCTTGGTCTTGAAGTTGCCCACCCCGAATGCCCCGAACACAACCACGTTTTCCCGCTTGGCTCCCGCGTCGTTCACTTCAATTCCCTCGATCCCGAGCGGAGGTACGGCATTTAGGTCCACCGCGATTTTCAAGGATTTCGCACCAGTCCAAGCCGCCCGGGGCACCATCTGCACCCCGGCCGGACCGGAGTTGAGAAGCACATCCACGTCGCGCAGCAGTTCCGGGAGTGCTGCAGGATCGTTGAGGGTCACCGCGTCCACGTGGACGTTGAACCGGGCGCTGATGAACTGTCGCGCCTTCTCACCCTGCTCCGGCTTGCGCGAGGTGATGGTCACATCGGCCCCGTCCTTGGCCAGCAGGCCGGCAGCGCGCTGACCTACCGGGCCGGTACCCGCGAGGATGAGAACTTTTTTCCCGGTGAGGTCGCCCAGTGTCTCCTCAATCTTGACCACCGCCGCGACGGCGGTGGTGTTCGAGCCGTTGGAGTCGAGCATGATGGAGACGGAGAATGGCGCGAACAGGGCATCTTGAGCCATGGCGAGGAGCTGCTCACCCGCGGTCATGTTGCTCCCTCCGATCCAGACCGCGGTGTTCTGCAGGTCCTTCGGGCCCCGGGTGAAGATGCAGCCGTGAATCAGATCCCGGACGTCGCCTTCAGTGACCCCGCCATAGCTCAACACCACGTCCGCGCCGGCATCGTAGGCCACCACCTGGTCGAATACGCTCGGCAGCCGGGAGCTGTCGAGCTGAAGCAAAAGCTTTCGCATCGGGCACCACTTCTCCTGAACGGTTGACTCTAAAAGACGAGGGGCGCCCCACCAGCGGGCCGCCCCTCGAAAAATCTCGGTATCAGCGGGACTGTACGATCAGCCCTCGGCACCACTGGCGAACGGATGCCGCGCAGCCTTGTAGCTCTGCAGCACCTCGTCGATGGTGGGCTTGCTCTGCAGCGCCCGCTGAATCGACTCCTTCGTTGCCTGATAGTTGTAGTCGTAAATCTTCTTGTCGCTCTCGGCCTGCCAGTGAATGAAGACGCCGACCAGAATGCAGAGGTCGTTGGCCTGCTCTTGTCGATGACGCCCGAGGCCACGCTGTCCATTACCGCACGGGCCACCGCCGCCTGGGCCGGGCCGAACATCTGCACCGCCTGCTTGGCACCTTTGATCGTGACTTTGTTGAAGAGCAAGGTGTCGGGCTTGGCGGGGAGGTTCGGCGTGACCACGGCAAGCAGGCTGGAGAAGCCGTCGGAGTTGTGGGAGAGCGCCTGGGTGAAGGCCAGACCAGCCGGTCCGGATCTTGGAGCCAATGATGAGGTCGATGTGGGCAATCTCGTTGCCATCTCCCACGAGCGATTCACCGATGAAGAATTCCCCAGCCATACCTGCCTCCATATCCGTTTTGTTGAAGAAGGAGAGAATCTGGCGCAACATGGTTAGCTCGACGTTGGCGAATGGTGAGCTCGGATGAGGAGCAGCGCGGGGGGAACGGACAACCCAGCCACGCGGTCCCGCAGGGCGGTAGCTCGAGCACTGAGTACTTTGCCGTACGTTGAGGCCCCTAGTATGGAACCCGCTTTTGGCGGTGTCAAGTCGAAGTGAAAGCGCTGAGAAACCGTCTGTTGCGCTGACTTTCGCCTCGCGGCAACCCGGCTTGAGCCGTTGAAGTCTTCGGTTTATGTTCGGTACATGAAACTCGCTTCTCCCCATGCCGCGCACTGCTTCCGCTTTCTCCGGCAGCTTCGGGCCGACGGACGTACCAACATGTACGGCGCAGTCCCGTATTTAATGAAGACCTTCAACCTCGACCGGGATGCGGCGTTTGCAATCGTATGTCAGTGGCTGGACCAACAGGAACAGATCGAGCCGATGCAACCCTCGAGGTCTCGCCGGGTCCGCAGCAAATCCAGCTGAGCTTTCCCCGGTCACGAGTGGGCTTACCTGTGCTCTGGGTCACGGCTAACCCATTTCAGCGGTCCATTCTCCCACATGCTTCGTTTGCTCAGTGTTAGCCGCCGTCTGGCGTGGCTGCTCCTCTCCTCTGTTGTCCTGATCGCAGCACCCCTGCAGGCGCAATACTTCGGCCGGAACAAGGTCCAATATCAGAACTTCAATTTCAAGGTGCTCAAGACCGAGCACTTCGACATCTACTATCTACCCCGCCGAACAGGTCGCAGCGAGCCAGGCGGCCCGCATGGCCGAGCGATGGCTTACTCGGCTCTCCACCGTGTTCCATCACGAATTGTCCGGGCAGGCAGCCGCTGATTCTCTACGCCAGCCCCGCGGAATTTCAGCAGACCAACGCCATCGGGGGCGACATCGGTGAGGGCACCGGCGGTGTCACCGAGGCACTGCGGCGGCGCATCGTGCTGCCGGTGGGCGGCTCGCTCGGGGACCTCAACCACGTCATCGGCCACGAGCTGGTACACGCGTTCCAGTACGACATCACCGGCAGCGGCAGGGCCACCAGCCTCGGTGCGCTTCCTGCGGCCACGGCACTCCCGCTCTGGTTCATCGAGGGCATGGCGGAATACCTGTCCCTCGGCCCAGTCGATGCCCGCGACCGCAATGTGGATGCGGGGCGCGGTGCAGGACACCGCCAAGGACAGCCTGCCCACATTCAGGCAGCTGGACGATCCGCGCTTCTTCCCCTACCGCTACGGTCAGGCGCTGCTGGCCTATGTGGCGGGGCACTGGGGCGACCAGGCCATCGGCCAGCTGCTGCGGCAGGCGGCTCGGAGGCGGGGCGTAGACCAGGCAATCCGGCAAGTGCTCTCACTCAGCCCCGACGACCTGGTTGCCCGCTGGCACACCGAGCTTCACCAGGCGTATCGAGCCCATCCTGGCCGAGACCAGCCCGGCCGAGAAGCTGGGGCCCCGAATCGTGGCAGCTCGGGGCGACGGAACCGCTACAACATTGCACCCTCTCTGAGTCCGGACGGCAGCCGGATGATGTTCCTCTCGGACCGGGACCTCTTCTCCATCGATCTGTTTCTGGCCGATGCCCGAACCGGAAAGGTGCAGCGCCAGATCACCAAGACCGCGGTTGACGCCCATCTCCAGAGCCTGGAATTCATCGAGTCCGCCGGGAGCTGGTCGCCCGACGGCAAGCGATTTGTCTTCGCCGGGATCAGTCGGGGGACACCCGGTTCTGGTTCTCTACGACGTGGACCGGGAAAAGCGGGAGCGGGAGATCCGGTTCAAGGAGTTCGGCCAGATTCTGAACCCCAGCTGGTCGCCTGATGGACACGCCATCGCGTTCTCCGGTCTGGTCGGGGGGCCTGACCGATCTGTACGTCTATCGATCTTCAGGCCAATGACCTGCGGCGGTTAACCAACGATCAGTTCGCCGATCTGCAGCCGGCCTGGTCTCCGGACGGCCGGACGCTCGCGTTCGCGACCGACCGCTTCACCAGCCGAGCTGAGCAACCTGCAAGCTCGGCTCGATTACCATCGCGCTGATGGATCTGGCCACCGGCCGGATCAGCCGTGCGGCCGACGCGGGCACGTTCGGCAGCTGAATCCGCAGTGGTCTCCCGACGGATCCAGCTCTCTACTTCCTGTCCGATCCTGACGGGATCACCAACATCTACCGGCTGACTCTGGCAACCGGCCAGGTGCACCGGCTGACCAATCTGTTTACCGGAGTCAGCGGGATCACCGAAACCAGCCCCGCTCTCTCGGTGGCCCAGCGCTCCGGCCGGCTGATGTACAGCGTGTTTCGCTCCAATGGCTACGACTTGTATGCCATAGATGCGCCGGAATCCGTGGTGGCAGAACCGTCGGTAGCCTACCGGCCGTACGGACAGTCCGAGGCCAGTGCGGCAGTGTTGCCGCCTTTGCAGCGCACGGACGAAACGCTGGTGAATCTCCTGAACGACCCCAACAAGGGACTGCCGCCCCAGACCGAGTTCCCGGAGCAGCCGTACAAGCCGGGCCTGTCGCTGACCTACGTGGGCCAACCGTCCCTGGCGGTGGGCAGTACCCAGTTCGGCACCTACATTGGCGGCGGGGCTTCTCTGTATTTCAGCGACCTGCTGGGCAACCACAACCTGGTGACCGGCCTCAACGTTCAGGGCAGCCTCAAGGACGTCAGCGCGCTGGTGGGATACCAGAACATCACCCACCGCTTCAACTGGGGAGCAATGGCCCAGCAAACTCCCTACATCACGGGTGCATTTGCCCAGGGGGAGAGCAACGTCGATGGCGAGCCGGCGCTGGTCGATCAACAGCTGATCGAGAGACAGACCAACCGCGACTTCTTTGGCCTGCTGTCGTATCCCTTCAGCCCGGTTCAGCGGGTGGAGTTTCAGGCGGGCTTCAGCAACATCACCTTCGACGGGAGCTCCAGACCCAGGCGTTCTCCTTAAACACCGGAGAGCAGTTCTGGATGACAACGTCGATCTGCCCGCCGGCCGAGCCATCAACCTCGCCACTGCCACCGCCGCCCTGGTGTACGACAACTCGTTTCCGGGGCAACCGGCCCGATCGTGGGGCAGCGCTATCGGCTCGAGGTGTCCCCCACGATCGGCATCGCTGAGTTACGTGGGAGTGCTGGGCGACTTCCGGAAGTACTTCATGCCGGTGCGTCCCTTCACCATTGCCACCCGCGTTATGCACTATGGGCGCTACGGAACCGGTGGGGAAGAGCGACCGGCTGCAGCCGCTGTTCCTGGGCTATCCCGGCCTGGTTCGGGGCTACAGCTACGGCTCGTTCAGATGCCTCCGAGTGTCACGCGCCAGCATATCCAACCCGACCGCCTGTCCGGTCTTCGACCAGCTGCTGGGCAGCCGCATGGTCGTGGCAAACGCGGAGCTGCGGTTCCCGCTGTTTGGAGCGCTGGGTGTAGGATCCGGGTACTACGGCGTCTTCCCGATCGACTTCGCCGTCTTCGGCGACGGAGGGCTGGCCTGGGACAGCGAACACAAGCCTTCAGTCCTCGGCTCCGGCACCCGCGACCCGGTGTTCAGCGCCGGTGCGGGTCTGCGGATCAATCTCCTCGGCTTCGCGGTCGCCGAGATGGATCTGGTTCGGCCGTTCCAACGTCCCGGAAAAGGGTGGGTCTGGCAGTTCAGCTGCAGCCGGGGTTCTAGGGAGCTACGATAGCTATCTTCCCGCATGCACCCCTCGCGCGACCACCACCTTCCCCCCGATCCCGACGCTTACCGCCACGCTCCCCACCCCAAGGGTCGAATCATCATCATCGCCCCCACCCGAGCCGCCTGTGAGACCATCGAGCTGGCGCTCGGTATTCAGGTCGACACCCTGCTCGAGCGGGAACATGGTCCTGAGCTGCGGCAGTGGGCCGAGCAGGGACTGGCCTTCGGCATCGTGGCGGGTACCGGGACCGGCAAGACCCTGGGCATCCGGCCCATTGCCGAGTCGATACTTCGCGAGCCGCTCTTCGTCGGAGTGGTGAACCGGGAGCGCGAGGCGACTCCGGAGACGCCCAGCTGGAACGTTGTCATCGTGACCACGGGGATTGCCCGGCGGTGGTTTCAGGACGACCTGATCACCGGCCGCGACACGGTCATCGTCGACGAGATCCACCAGACCTCTGCCGAGCTCGAGCTTTGCCTGGCGCTGGGCAAGCGCGCCGGTTGCCGGTTCATCTGGCTGAGCGCTACGGTAGATCCCGCCTTCTACGCCGAGTACTTGAACAGCTCCGAGGTGCTGGTTACCCAGGCGTTCGATCCGGCGCTCAAGGCAAAGGTCCAGGTCCTTCCGCAGCAGCCCGAAGAATTTTTGAACGACCGCTACATCCGCCACATCATGAAAGAGAAACGCGGGGTCGCCGTTTTCGTGCCGACCCGCGCGGAAGTGGAGAAGCTGGCGGTCAACCTGGGAGAGCAGTGGCCCGGCTGACCACCGCGTTCTATCACGGCGGAGAGCCGATCCGGGTGATTCGCCCCTTTCTGGAAGGCGAGGTCCCCCGGCCGTTCCTTCTGGCGATGACCGCGGCAGGGCAATCGGCGCTGAACGTCCGAGGCCTCGACACCGTGGTCATCTATGATGCCCGGTACGGCAACGTGGTGGACCGGGGCCGCAACGTGCTGCATCGGCTGTATCTCGGAGCCAACGAGATCCTCCAAATGGCCGGCCGGGTGCACGGCCGGGTCGCCAACGGAGAGGTCGTGATTCTCAGCGACCGCGACCTGGTGTTCGAGGCGCTTCGGCCCACGCCGCCCGAATTTCAGCTGGCGGGTGACGCCGAGCGGGTCGCGATCACCTGTGCGGCCCTCGGGGTCGATGCCCGTGATCTCGACCTGCCGGTCCCGCTCGACCGCACCGCTTACAACCGGGCGCTTGGTCTGCTCACCCGCCGAGGACTCATCGAGAACGGTCGGCTTACTCCGTACGGGAGGGAGGTCGAGGCCTTGCCGGTCGAGCGCTCCTGGGGAGAGCTGCTGGTCCATGCCGACGCCGAGCTGATCCCGATGGCGGCGGTGTGCTCCAACATCGAGTCCCTGCACCGGATGACCCGCGAGGAACGCGATCTCCACGGCGTGGTGGTGAATGGGAGCGATCACCTCACCGCCTACAACCTGTATGCGGAGGCGGTAAACCAGCACGGGTATCTGGGTGAGGTGTACGGTCTCCCCCGGCACCTCTTCGAGGAAGAGTTGGCGGAGTGGGCGGAGCGACGTGGAGTTCTGGTCAAAGCGATCGAGGACACTGCCCTGGGGTTAGCTTCAGTTTACCGGTCGCTGGAGCTGCCCCTGCCGAAACAGCTGCCCTACGCGTCCAAGGACATCCGCCGCCGCTGGTCCGATCTGGTTGCCCGAATCATGCCCTTCGATCTCGTGATCGATGAGCACACCGCCGATGGGCAGGAGGCCCGGGTCTCCAAGACCTCGGTGGCGGGAAGCTGGGGAGCCGTGGCCGGGATGCTTCGCTATTTCGCGGACCGGTTTGGTACCCCGCGCGCCGCCATCGAAGGCACCACTCTCTCGTACGATCTCGTTCAGAAGTACGCCACCTTGAGTTCTCCCCGGATCGTTCTGGGCGGGCCCCGCAAGCACCAACGGCTCATGATCGAGCGGCGGCGCAGCTACTTCGGGTTCGAGCTGGAGACCGAGCTCGAGACTCTGGAGGACGAGGTGCCTCCGGAGCTGCAGGCGGCAGCGCGCGACGTGCTGGCCCAGGCGCTGTGGGAGGGCGAGACCACTCATCCCGACCAGAACCGTTTGCGGCGCACCCTGGGAGAGCTGGACGAGCTGTGGCGCCGATCCGGCGGGACGTTGGAGGCAGCATCTCCTCAGGCTCTGCGAGCAAACATTCGGTCCCAACTCGAATCTGTCCGAGGTTGGCAGGACTTTCTCAGGGCCCGCATCACGTTGAACGTGGACCAGCTGGTGAATCCTTCGACCCGCGAACGACTAGGCGAACTGCCCGGTCGGATCCATCTCCGGGGCGACGCTGTTCCCCTCGACTACGAAGTCCGCAACGGACAGGGAATCGCTCGGGTGCGTTTGCGAGAGGGCCAGGCAAAGCGCCTCCGTGCCGATGAGCTCCCCCGGCTCGACCGCCCACTGGTATTTGCTGTTCAGCGCGGCCGCCACCCACCGATCCTGGCCGATTCAATTCCCGACCTTCAGGCGCTGCTTCGACGACCTCGCCCATGCTTCCGACGATGAGGAACACACCCGTCCCCATCGCGGTGGGCGGCGGGATCACGGTGGGCGCCATCGGGGCCACCGTCGAGGCGGCGGGAACCATCGAGGCCGGCGGTAGTCCCCTTCCATCTCACGTCATCGATGTGCTTCGACCCCTCTGCTCCGGTCTGATCCAGCAGACTGGGGCAGTGTCACAATTGGGTGTCAGCCTGTTACAGCAGCTACGGTTACCAGGACTGCGGCGCATTGTGCACCGCAGCGTCGGCTCGTCGTCTGTACTAGTAGGCCGGTGCTTGGAAACCAGTTAACCCCAGAATACGTATCTTTGGACTATGCCAGAAACCTTGTCAGTCAGTACCATGCCCTCCGTGTTTTCGCCTCTCGCTAAGGCCCTGCTCGATGGCTTCAGCGAAGGGGTGGTGGTCTTCGATGTCGAGGGTCGGCTCCTCTATGCCAACCAGCCTGCCCGCGAAGCCCTGGCGGGAATGGACCTCTTCGAAGGCGCCCCTGATCTTCAGCCCCGACTGGCGGCTTTGGGTGGCCGCCTCAGCCCACTTCGGGTGGGAGGGCTGGAGTTAGGCGAAGCCATGTTTATCCCCGGTCTGGCGGGTGCCACCACGTTGGCGGCCAGGGAAAAGGAGGCTATCGTGAAGACACTGGATGCCCATAGCTGGAAGCTGGCGGAAACCGCACGGTCACTGGGCATCAGCCGCACCACCCTGTGGCGCCGCCTCAAGGCGTACGGGCTTCACCGCGATGGCCGGAGTAAATGGGCACAAGCCACCTGATAATCTGCGGCAACTCCTTCCCTCCTCGTTCCCGCACCACACAACTGAGCAGGCCCCAACAGCGGACTTCCGGATGACCATGGTCCGGATCTGCTCGCTTGCCCTATGGTCGATCGTTGCTGGCTTGCCAACGGCCGGCCAACCGGTCGTCCAGTGAACCGCATCTGGAGTTGACCTGGAGCGGAAAGGATCGGGCTAAGCTGTCCGGAGCCGCCACCGCCGAGTGGTGCGAGCCTCGCCGGTCTCTGGAGATCCATACGGTTCAGGGGGATACCGGCGCCGCGCTCGCGCTCTACCCTGAACGAGCGTTGGCGGCGGGAAGGTATCCGGTGGTAGACCCGCCCAAGGCCGAGTCGCTTCCGCCCGCCGCTGCGATTGCGGTGCGGTGGCTGGGACAAACCGTGGTGCAGGGGTTTCAGGGCGACAGCGGAAGCGTGATCCTGGAGCGGTCCAGCACGGGTGTCTGGTCTGGCCGGTTCGGGGCACGGGCACGGTCGGTGGCTGATACCCAGCGAATCCGTCTTAACGGCAGTTTTCGAGACCTGGTGGTGAAGCCCGCTGCTTCCGGCTGTGTGGACCCGGATCAGGAGTCCGACATGGATCCAGAACCTCCAGACTCCAGTGTACATTGACGGCATGGAGCAGACCTACTTCCGCAAAGGATTCGGCCTCAAGAGCGAGATCGCCGGGCGGCTGACGGCCGACTACCACAGTGCCGTGGTCGATGCGCTCAAGAACAACGGTTACGCTCTCACCGCGGGGCATCTCACCTTTCGGCTGGCCCGGGAGTTCGGCTTCTGCTACGGCGTGGATCGCGCGGTGGAATACGCCTACGAAAGCCGGACCAAGTTTCCCGACCGGCGGCTCTTTTTGGTCGGGGAAATCATTCACAATCCCCATGTCAACGAGAAGCTCCGGGCCATGGGCATTACCCTCCTCACCCAGAAAGCGCAGGGTGAGTTCGACTTCTCCGAGGTCAGCCCGAACGACGTGGTGATCATGCCGGCGTTCGGCGTCACTATTGGCGACTTCGAGCGGCTTCGCGGCATTGGCTGCGTGCTGGTCGACACCACCTGTGGATCGGTGCTGAACGTCTGGAAGCGGGTCGAGAGCTATGCCCGGGACGGTTACACCGCCCTCATCCACGGCAAGCACTATCACGAGGAGACCAAGGCCACGGCGAGCCAGGTCATGAAGTATCCGCAGGGCCGCTATCTCGTGGTATTCGACATGAACGAAGCGCGGATGATCTGCGATTACATCGAGGGTGCCGGCGACATCGAGCTCCTCAGGGCCCACTTTGCCCGGGCCGTCTCGCCCGGGTTCGATTTCGAGCGCGATCTGAGCCGCATAGGTGTGGCCAATCAGACCACAATGCTGTCGGGGGAGTCGCTCGCCATCGCGGAAGAGGTGAAGCAGAGTGTCGCCCGGCGCTATGGAGTCGATGCGCTGGAGGAGCACTTCCGCTCCTTCGACACGATCTGCTCGGCCACCCAGGAACGGCAGGATGCGGTCCTGGCTCTGCTTGAGGAACCGCTCGACCTGATGATCGTGGTAGGCGGGTACAACTCCAGCAACACGTGTCACCTTGCGGCACTGGTACACCAGCACGGCGTTCCCACTTTTCACATCGAGGACGCCGACGCCATCGACGTATCCACCGGAACGATTCGCTACCAACCTATCGGCACCAAGGCGGAGGCCAGCAGCGATAATTGGCTGGGTTCCTCTCGTACTATCGGCATCACCGCCGGCGCCTCGACCCCGAACAACAAGGTGGGCGAAACCATCGTAAGGATCAGCACGGTCGCAGGGGTGGAGCTGGGTGAATAGGCGGGGAAGCGGGGAAGGGGTTCCTCGCTTTATAGACGTAAGTCACGAGATCGAACACGGCATGGTGACCTATCCCGGCTTGCCCGGGCCGCTGATATGTGACTACCTCAGCCGGGAAGCTTCGCGCAGTCACTATGCTGCCGGGGTCGAGTTTCAGATCGGCAAGATCGAGATGGTGGCGAACACCGGTACCTATCTCGATGCTCCCTTCCATCGCTACGCTGACGGTGCGGATCTGGCGCAGCTTCCGCTGGAGTGTGTAGCCAACCTCGACGCGGTTGTGGTGCGGGTGGCCCCCGGGAGTGGGCGGTCGATCTCCGCCGGTGTATTTCAGGGAATGGATCTGCAGGGCAAGGCAGTGCTGGTGCGTACCGGCTGGGACCGGCACTGGCGAACCGACCAGTACCTGTCAGGACATCCATTTCTTACCGGCGACGCTGCGGAGTTCCTGCGAGACAGCGGGGCAGTGCTGGTCGGTATCGATTCCCTCAACATCGACGATATCGGCGGACCAGAGCCGGCCAGTCCACTCCATCCTGCTCGGCTCAGGTGTTCTCATCGTGGAGCACCTGTGTAATCTCCAGAGCCTTCCTTCCGCCGGCTTTCGGTTCTCTGCGGTACCCGCAAAAGTCGTCCGGTTCGGCAGCTGGCCGGTGCGGGCCTTCGGGCATGTCCTTCCGGCAAACTAAGGTCTCCGGCTTTCCGGCTGTCGCTCTCCGATCCGCCGAGCTGGAAGTTGTCGCCGTTCCGGCCATCGGGATGAAGCTCACCAACCTCCGGCGCCTGAACGGCCGCGAATGGCTGTGGCGCAGCGATCAGATTCCGCTCGCGCTGCCGGAGCAAGGGACGTCTTATGTGGAGGCTGCCGACAGTGGCGGATGGGACGAATGCTTTCCCACAGTAGGTCCCTGTCCTGATTCCGGGAGCGCCGGAAGACACACCACCCCTGCCCGATCACGGTGAGCTGTGGAGCGCTCCCTGGTCCAGCTCGGTGTACGATCATGCCGAAGGAACCACGCTGGCCGGCTCAGCTCAGGGGAGCGTCTTTCCCTATGAGTTTCAACGGGAGGTCACCCTGGATTCCCAGGAGCCGGTGGTACGCTTCCGGTACCGGGTCCTCAACCGAGGCAACGCGCCGTTTCCCTGGATCTGGTCCTCTCATCCCCTCCTGAATGTGCAACCCGGGTCTGAGTTGACCTTGTCGGGAGTAACCCAGGTGAAGCTCGACGCCGTGCATGGCCGGGACGACCTGAGTGAGAACGATGTCGTGAGCTGGCCCGGCGCCATTGGGGGGATTAGCGATCGATTCACCTTTCCCGAGAATGGTGGCTGGGCGATCAAGTTTTTTGGCGACCTGAGCTGGTGAGAGTACGCTCACCGTGACCGACCCACGAAAAGGCGAGCGGCTCGAGATGGTTGTACGTGCAGCGGAGGTGCCGCAGGTGGGGGTCTGGATCAACTGCCGAGGCTGGGCTCCGCCGGGGCGAAAGCCATACTACAACCTGGCGCTGGAGCCTTGCATCGGCGCGCCTGACCGGCTGGACGTTGCGGTCAGCGAGCTGGCACACCGCGCAGATACTTGAGCCGGGTGAAGAGCGTGCCTGGTCGCGTGGAGGTCAGACTTCCGGCTTGAGCAGCTCGGCCACCGCGGCGATGGTCAATGGGGCACTGCCCTCCGCCCGATTATTGACCAGCAGATAGGCTGGGATCTTGGTCTTCACCGCGGTCTCGACCAGGCGAACGAGGTCCCGCCGAAGCTTGGGATTGGGCTCCCGAATCCGGTCATAAGGCGCGAACGCGTCCACGGCCTCATTGTAGGTCCGGCCCGGGCGGAGCAGGGCTCGGGCAAGAATGAACGGGCCCGGTTATCGAGTTGGGCAGGTCGAGCTGATGCCCAATCGGCGGCATTCTGGTCCAGGAGTTGAACACGTGGGCCACCCCATGCTCGCGTAGCACCGCGAAGTACATCGGCGTGAGGAACTCTTCATTCCGGATTTCAACCGCGTACTCGGCATCGCGGGGCAGTGCGGAGAAGAACTGATCCAGCCGGTCGGCAAAGGACTCGGCGTCCAGGCCGGTAAACTTTGCGATCGTCTGAAATTCGAACACAAACGGACCGGTGTTCCGGGCAAAGTAGCGGCGGTAAGGCTGGTAGATCTCTTCAACGAAGAGTTCAGGGTTGAGGAAATCAGGGTTGCGCTTCCCGGCGCGATCCGGGTCCTGAGCCTTGGTGAAGGTGTGGATCGTAAGTTGACTCCAGACCTTGCTGATGCAGGGAAAGCCGGGAGGAAGATTTTCCGCGTAGCTCGTCAGCACTGCTTCGGTGGGTGGCCCATAGTAGCTCGAATCAACGCCGACCGTCCCGAATAGGGGAAAGGCGGCGTACTCCTTGAGCATTCGAGCCGCGGCGCCTTTAGGGCCGTAATCCTGGTGGTACACCAGGCCTTGCCATCCCGGGTAGTTCCAGGTGGAGGTTCCGAAGCGGACCGTTGCTGGAATGCGCGAGCTGAGCCGCTCGAAGACAGCCTGGCTGGGAGGTTCAGCCGCGCTTTCCATGCATCCTATTGAGCGGGAATCAGCTTGAATACGCCACCGGACGAGCTGAGCACGTAGAGCTCGCCCGCAGCATCCTCTCCGAAGCTGAGGACCGAGCCGCCCGGCCTCAGGGTAGGCCAGTCGGTGAGCTCGGTGGCCTGACCCCCGGCGTACCTGAAACTCCTGACCCAGCCCTGGCAGTAGTCGCCGAAGAAATAGAGACCCTGCAGAGCGGGGATGGCGTTGCCCCGGTAGACGTACCCTCCGGTGATCGAGCATCCTTGGTCGTGGCCGTACTCGAAGGTGGGCAGGGTGAGCCCGGTCTGGTCGCACTGGCCGCCGTCCAGGCAGTGGGCGCCCTCCATGATGTTCCAGCCGTAGTTGACACCCTTCCCGGGACTCCACCGCCGGGTGCCACGTCGACTTCCTCGTAGTGCTCCTGGCCGACATCCGCGATGTAGAGATCGCCCGTTACCCGATCGAAGGTGAATCGCCAGGGATTCCGCAGTCCATAGCTCCAGACCTCAGGCTGAACGCCGGCCTGCCCCACAAAGGGGTTGTCGGCCAGGTACGGTGTAAGAGGTTCCACTTTGAACGTCCACCCTGAGAATGGATCCCAGCAGATCTGAGAGGTTCTGGCCTCTGCCCTCGGGATCGTTCCCGGCGCCTCCATCGCCCAGGCCGAGATAGAGGAAGCCGTCGGGTCCAAACAGCACCTGGCCCCCATTGTGATTGGCATAGCGGCTGGTCTGCGGTCAGGATCACCTGCTCGCTGGCCGGATCGGCCACGTCGGGATCGGCCGAGACCTGAAAAATGGAGAGATGAGTGTCTCCAGCAGGGTCAGTATAGTGCACCACGAACCTGCCACTGGTGGCATAGTCCGGATAGAATGCCAGTCCCAGGAGCCCTTGCTCACCGCCGGCCGATATCCGGCCGCTCAGGTCCAGAAATGGAGTAGGCAGCAGGCTGCCATCCTTTATCAGGCGGATGCCCCCGGTCTGCTCCACGACGAAGAGACGGCTCAGGTCACCAGGGGGACTGGTCAGGTACAGCGGTGAGCTCAGACCGGACGCGATCGGCTGCAGCCGCGCTCCCGTGCCCTGAGGTATCGATGGCTCGGATGACGAGCTACAGGCATTCAAGGCCGCAGCTACGCCTAAGGAAAGTGCGAACGCTTGCAACAATATTCGGTGAGATCGCTGACATGGCGGCTCGGTTGGGGACTCCTGCTAGGGGGCTGCACTCCACTGGGTCTCTGGATCTACGAGGACCCGGTAGTCACGGTGTCGCAGATTACCCTGGAGCTGGGGTCGGGACCAGCCCGGTCTCCGGTGACGGTTGCCCTGGCGATGCAGAATACCAATGACTATCCGCTGTCCAGCGAGCGGGTCGAGCTGTCTCTGCGGCTCGATGGCATGGCCGTTGGCGAGACCAAGCGCGACAGCACCGTACCGATGGCGATGGATACTGTCTCGACCATCGCTTTGCCCATCTCCCTGGGCCAGGAGGCCACACCGGAGCGGTTGCGCAAGCTGGGCCACGGAACCCATACCTTTGCCGTGCGAGGCCAGGCCATCTTTCAGACCCCTATCGGGAAGAGGAAGGTTCCCTTTGCGCAGGAGGGATCGATGATCTTTGGCGCCCGCTCGGACTCGAGTCCCTAGGCCGCAGCGAGCGATCCAGCCGATCCAGATGGGTTACCGTCAGGGTGACGGCCCCGAATTCTTCCTCTACCTTCCCCCGAAAGATGAACGGCCCCTGATCGAACAGCACGTGACTGCGCTTCCGATACACATCGGGAAACAGGACCGTCTCGATCAGGCCGTAGCCATCATCGAAGGTCGCGAACTCCATCGGCTCTTCGGTTTTTGCGTGTACCGGCTTGGCGGCGGTCAGCATTCCCGCCATCAGGACGTGCTTCCCCACATGCCGGTGCAGCTCGGTGCTGCGGCAGAGCCGATACTTCCGCAACCGATCGGCGTGCAGCTGCATCGGATGGGCGTCGGTAATGAAGCCGAGGGTGGCATACTCCTCGCGCCGCCGCCGATCGGGCGAGTACTCCTTGAGCACGGGCACGGCGGGCGGTAGATCATCGAACCAGTCGGCGGGGCAGCGGGGCAGCGGGGCAGCGGGGCCGTCAATAGCGTCTGGGAATTCTGCAGCAGGCCGTTGCTGCCGCCCCGCTGCCCCGCCGCCCCGCTGCCCCGCTGAATCCACCATCCACAACATCATCGGCCGGGTCCAGCCCTGCGCGATGGAGTCGAGAGCACCGACCTTAATGAGGAGGCGTAGATCGCCGGGCGCGATTCTGGTCCGGGCGCGAAGATCGAAGATGCTGGTAAAGGGCTGTGCCGAGAGTATTCGCTCCACCGCATCGGCCGAAAGCCCCTTCACAAATTGCAGACCGATCCGGATATCCCGCTCCTTGCCGGTGCACCGGAACTCACTGGCATTGATATCGGGCGGAAGAATCCTGAGTCCCATGCGCATGGCCTCCGCCACATAGGCGAAAGGCTGGTAGTACCCGCCGCCATTGGACAGCACCGCCGCCATGAACTCCGCCGGATGATGGGCCCGGAGCGCGCAGGAGTGTTGCGCAACCTGGATATAGGAGCAGGAGTGGCCCTTGCAGAAGCTGTATCCGGCAAATGACATGATCATGTCCCAGACGCGCTTGGCCGCTTCCGGGTCACGTCCCAGGCGCAACGCGCCGGTGAAGAACTCCTCGGCATAGGCGCCAAGATGCTTGGCCGGACGTTTCTTGGAGAGAGCTTTGCGGAGACCGTCGCCCGTGGCCGGAGACATTCCGGCAAAAGTGGTGCAGACGTTCACCACGTCTTCCTGATAAACCATGATGCCGAAGGAATCGGCCAGCGTATCCCGCAGCGAGGGATCGAGCGGCTCGTAGGGAGCCTGGTTGCGCAGCCGCTCGAGATAGAGCTGGATGTACTTGTTCGAGGCCGGCCGGATCATGCTGGTGTTGAGCACCAGCAGCTCGAAGGTGTCGGCCCGGCTCTTGGCACAGAGCAGCCGCGAGGCGGGAGACTCGGTGTAGAACACTCCCATCGTCTGGCCGGTCCGGAACAGGGCTTTGGCGGCTTCATCATCGCCGGCGGTGGACGAGGTGTAATCGATCCGATGATTGGTGTGGCCATGGACCGCGTCGATGGCGTCCCGAATCACCGCCAGCGAGCGATTGCCCAGAAGATCGATTTTGACCAGCCCGGCATCCTCGGTGCCGTCCTTCTCGAACTGAATGACCGGCACCACCAGCTCCGGATTGCACTCCAGTTTCTTGGTGGCCGGCTCGACCGGGACGTAGTCCGTCAGAGGTGTGGGGGTGATAACCACGCCACCGGCGTGCACCGACAGGTGCCGGGGCAGACCGACCAGGCCCTCTGCTGTCCGGGCAAACTCCTCCCATTGGCTGGCCAGGTTGAGCCCGCGGAAATTGGGGTGCGTCGCGATCAGATCGGGAAGCCGGCGTTCTCCGTCTTCGAAGAATGGAATGCGGCGAGTGACCTCCCGGATCTCACCGGCCGGCCGGCCGTGCACCTTGGCCACTTCACGGAGCGCACCTCGAGCCTGGAAGCAATTGTGATTGGCCACCATGGCGGAGTGAAGCCGGGGATAGCGCCGAAAGACGTACTCCAGCACCTGGTCGCGCTCATCCCAGGGAAAGTCGAGATCGATGTCGGGAGGATCGCGGCGCTCCAGATTGAGGAAGCGCTCGAACACGAGCTTGGAGGCAATCGGATCGACGTGGGTAATACCGAGGCAATAACTCACGACCGAGTTGGCCACCGACCCGCGGCCGCAATGCGTCGGCCCGTGATACACGATGTCGCGGACCACCAGGAAATAATCGGCGAATCCCTTGCGGCCGATGATGCCGAGCTCCAGATCCAGCCGCTCCTGCAGCTCGGGGGTGATGGCTGGATAGCGCCGGCGGGCTCCTTCCAACGTCAACGCCCGAAGCTGATCGAAGGCTCCCGCCGTATCGGCGATGCGGGGAGGAACCGTGCGGTTTCCGATCGGAATGGTGTAGCCGCACCGCTCGGCGATTTCCTCCGCGGCAGATAATGCCTGGGGACAATCGGGAAAATGACGGGCCAGCTCGGGAGCGGAGCAGAGCCACGCCCGCTGCGGCCAGAGCTCGGCTGCGGGAAGGGCGGAGAGGGTGGTGTTGAGCGCAATGGCGCGAAGCAGCCGGTGGCGGCTCCATTCCTCGGCATCCGCGGCCACCACTCCGTTGGTGGCCACCACTGGCAGGCCCAATCGCCGTGCAGCTGCCATGGTCTCGTGGCGCCGGCTGCCCGGGCGCAGCTCGGCGTAGAGGTTGTCCGGTCCACTTAAACGGAGGGTCTGCTCGAGGAACGCGGGATCGCGAGACAGGAGAATCAGGCCTTCGCGGTCGGTTGCCACTGCGCCCAGCAATTGCTCGGGCCGCTTCGGCCCGGAGGGCTTCGCTGGATCCATTGTCCCAATGAATGCGGGATACCGCTCGGCAGAGTGCTGACCAGCCACGCTCATTCATGGCTAACGCGACCACCTCCTGGCCGTCCGCCACCAGGTGAGCGCCGAGGATAGGCCGGATGCCAACGGCGGAACAGGCGCGCTGGAACTCTACCGCTCCGTACACGCCGTTACTGTCGGTGCAGGCCAGCGCGCGGAAGCCGTGCCGGGCGGCCGTTTCGGCCAGCGCATCCGGGCTGGACACGCCGAGGCCGAAGGAGAAGTGGGAATGGACGTGCAGGTGGGTGAACATCTTCTTAAAAAGCGTAAGCGGGAAAACAAAAGCGTGAGCGGTAAGCGGGACGACGTGCGGCGTCCTTACAAAACTGATTACTGTTCCCCGCTCACGCTGTTGTCCTAAAAACTCATCGAGTATCTGATTGACTGCTTCGGGCTTATCCAGCTGAATCCAGTGCCCGGTGTCCGTAACCACCCGATGGGGGAAGCCCTTGCCCACGCGATGAAGACTGAATGGCTCATCGTTGTGGGGGGTCACCACGGACAGGATCGGGCCTCGATAGCCGGCCAATGAAGGACGAGGATCAAATCGCATGACCTCGCGAAACAACTGCTCGACCACCTCCCGCGGTGTGGCCCGCAGATCTGCCAGCAGGCGGTCCTTGACCGCGGCGTTGGGTCCGGCGATCTGCGACCAGTATCCCTGGATAACATTGTCGTAATCGGCCTCGAGTGCCTGGAGAAAAGAGTCGGCCTGCTCGGCAGGGATCTGGGTGCCATCGCCGATCGGGTCCAGCAGCAGCAGACCCGCCACCCGATCGGCGTGAGCGCCGGCATACGTCAGGGCGACTCCACCACCCAGACTGTGGCCCACCAGCACGAACCTTCCAAGGCCCAAGCGGTCAACCACAGCGCCGAGATCGCCCGCCAATCCGCCGATCGAATAGTCGCGGTTCCGGGCTGGCTCGGACGCCCCGTGTGCCCGAAAGTCGAACGCCACCGCGGGCCGGCTCGAGCGCAGATGCTGAAGCTGGTGGGACCAGTGCCCGGACGTTCCGGCCAGCGAATGCGCCAGAACAACCGGAACTCCGCCGCCCTGACCACCATCGTCCAGCGCCAGTGTGCCGGTGGGGCCGGCGATTCGGGTGGGACTCATGATTCGCCTCGGACTGACCAGGGTGGACGGAGCTCGAGGATGCGCTGGTACACCGGGCAACTGGGGGCGTGGGCCCCGGGCAGATACCCGATGCTCATCAGAAACTCATTCACGATCTCTCCACCGGTAAAACGGAAGGTGCCTTTGAAGAGCTTGACCCAATCCTCTCTACTCCGGGGGTGATGGGCGGCGAGCCAGCCGGCAAAGGAGCCGTGAGTCTTCCGGAGCTCCAGAATCTTCTGCGCGTTGGTGATAGCGGCATCGATCTTCAGCCGGTTCCGCACAATGCCGCTGTCGTTGAGCAGCCGCTTGCGATCGGCGTTGCCGTATCCGGCGACTATCTCGGGAGCAAAGCCGCCGAAGGCCCGCCGGAAGGCTTCCCGTTTCTTGAGAATGGTGAGCCAGGACAGCCCCGCCTGATTGATCTCCAGCATGAGGCGCTCGAACAGCGCGGCATCGTCCTGAAGCGGGAAGCCGTACTCCCGATCGTGATAGGGCCCATGCCACTCGTGACCCGAGGCTGCATCGCAATAGGTCTCAGCCATAGGGATGTATGTTACGGGCTCTATGCGCGCAGCGATTTACGAGGGGGCCGGTGGGCCCGAAGTCATCACCATCGGTGAGGTGCCCAAACCCGAGGTCCGGCCGGAGCACATCCGGGTGCGGGTGCACGCCGCCGGGCTGAATCGGGCGGACATCATCCAGCGCCGGGGACACTACGCTGCACCTTCGGGCTGGCCGGCCAACATCCCGGGACTGGAGTACGCCGGCGAGGTAGAGGCGGTACGGCCGGGCGTTACTCAGTGGCGGGTGGGCGACCGGGTGATGGGGCTGGTGGGAGGCGGGGCCCAGGCCGAGCTGGTGGTGGTGCACCAGGATGAAGCGTTGCCGATTCCCGCGGGAGTTTCCTACGAAGAGGCGGCCGCCATTCCCGAGGCGTTTCTCACCGCCTACGATGCGCTGGTGACGCGAGGGCGGCTGCAGCCTCGTGAGCGGGTGCTGATCCATGCGGTGGGCAGCGGCCTTGGCACCGCAGCCTCCCAGATTGCCAAACAGCTCGGCGCCACCGTGATCGGCACCTCGCGCAGCAGCGACAAGCTGGCCCGGGCCCTGGTATACGGGCTGGACGTGGGCATCGATACCAGTCGCACGCCTTTTCCTGAGGCAATCGGGGAGCCGGTTGACGTGGTGTTCGACGTGCTGGGTGGGCCAGCGCTGGCCGATAACCTGGCGGTGCTCGCGCCGCGGGGCCGGCTCGTTCTGCTCGGCTTTCTGGCAGGGAGCCAGACCACTGCTGATCTGGGTCCGCTGCTGCGGAAGCGGCTGGAGATCGTGGGCACGGTCATGCGAACCCGGGGATTGGAGGAGCGAATTCCGCTGGTTCGGGAGTTCGGAAACCGAATGCTGCCGCTGTTCGAGCCGCGCTTCGGCCAGCCGGCGGCGCTCCGGCCGGTGTTGGAGCGGACCTACCCCATGACTCAACTGGCAGACGCACATCGGGTCCTCGAAGGCAATGCGACCTTTGGCAAGGTCGTGGTGGTCTGGTGACGAAGAGCCGGGCGGCGAGCAGTCAGCGGCACTCCCTGCCGGAGTGCACCGGCACCATAGCGAGCATGGATGTGATCGATGGCGTACTGGAGAGTAGCGGGGCAGCGGGGCAGCGGGGCAGCGGGGCAGTCCGCCGGATTTGAGCTCGTCGTGCCTGTCTGTGCTGCCCCGCCGCCCCGCTGCCCATCGTGCCCCGCCCATAAATCCAGCTGCGCCTCTTTCTCTCCCAGCTGATCCAGGGTGAGCGCCAGTGAACGGACTGCCAGCCGTTTCGTGTTGGCCATGGCAAAGGCGCGCCGGGCTGCATCCGAAAGCTCCGCATCGAGCACTGCGGCGCTCAGCGGAACACTGCGGGTGACGGTGGTGTAATCAGCGTAGGTGGCCTGCAGGCGCAGCCGGCCGGCGGCGAGCTCCCGGCGGCGGAGCCGCCGGCCCAGCCGCTCGCTCAGCAACCGCAGGATCGGATGCAGAACGCCGAGGTCGTTGGTGTCGCTCGACAGGGTATGCACCAGGCAGAAGACCGACTGCTGCTCCGGTGAGAGGACCGGACGCGGGTCGATCCCCCGGGCTCTGGCCCGGAGCACTCGGCCGTCTCGCCCGAACACCGCGCAGAGCGCGCTCTCGGAGATACTCGCGACTTCCCCGACCAGCTCCAGCTGATACTCGTCCAGCCGAAACCGCATGTCGGGATCCAGCTCGGGCAGCACTTCCAGAGGCTGAGGCGCCAGGAACTCCCGTTCGTTGCCGGCCGGTACGTATAAAAGCTCATGGCTGCTGGCTCCGTCCGCCGGTCCGCCCGTCCGCCGGTCCGCCCGTATTGCCGCCTGGCTCACCAGCTTGTTCCCGGCGATTCCAACAGAGATCGGAAAGCGGAGCCGGGCCCGCACTTCTCGCCCGAGCCGGGCCGCAACGTCCTGCGGCGGTCCGAACAGCCGGCTGGTTCCGGTGAGATCGAGAAAGGCATGGCCGTATCCCCGGGGCTCGATGGTCGGGGCAAACAGCTGCAGAATCTCGTGCAAGGCACGAGACGCTCGGGCGTAGAGCTGCGGGTTGGGGGGCACCACGATGAGATCGCGGCAGAGCCGCTGGGCTTTTTGCACCGGCATGCCGGGGGTCAGGCCGGCCAATCGCGCCTCGGGTGAGAGCGCCAGAACGGTGGCCCGGTCTGCTCCCGCTCGGCGCGATGGCGAGCGGACGGGTTCGGAGGGCCGGGGCCACCAGGCCTTCCAGCGTGGTGCAGAAGGCGGGCGGGTCGACGAACAACACGGAACGCATGGCGCAAGCGCGTGAACGGTGAACAGTGAACGGTAAACAGGCTTGATCGTGCTGGATTCTTCGTGGGAATCCCCTGTTTACCGTTTACCGTTCACCGTTCACGCTTTTCCTTGTCGGACCATACCGCCAGCTCGTTGCCGCTGGGGTCGGTAAAATGGAAACGGCGGCCACCGGGAAAGCTGAAAATGGCTCGCACGATGGCGCCGCCCGCCTGTTTGACCCGCCGCTCCTGCGCCTCCAAATCGAGCGCGTAGATCACCACCAGGGGTCCCCCGCCGGCAACCCGGGAGGCCGTCTGGAATCCGCCGCTCAGCCGGCCATCGGCAAAGCTGGCGTATTCCGGTCCGTAGTCCTCGAAGCTCCAGCCAAATGCTTCGCCGTAAAAACGCTTAGCCTCCGGCACACTGGTGACGGAGAACTCGATGTAATCGATCCGGCGATCATGTTCGGCGCTGCTCATGGCGATTTCCTCTATAACAGGACGGACTGCTCGGCCGCATCCACCACTTTGCCGCTGTGCTCGGCAGCTTCGAGCCGCTGCCGGCGCCGCTTACTCGCCTCATCGCCGGCAAACCCGTAGGCCTGTCGCAGAGCATTGAGCCGGCGAGTGAGCGCATCCTGATAGCTCCGGCTGGCCATGTCGCTACCGGCGTAATGTCGGCGATATCGCTCGTACAGAGCCGGGAACTCGCGCTCGAGTACAGGAAGGAAGCGGCGCCGCGCCGCGGGACCGAGCCGGAGCGCCGACCCGATCACGTAGCGGGCACCCGCCTCCTTCGCTGCTTCCATGAGCCGCGCCAACCCGGCCCAGTCATCGGTGATGCCGGGAATGATTGGCGCCACAATCAGTCCGGCATAGACCCCGCCTTCGGTGAGCCGCCGCAGTGCCCGCAACCGCGCCGCTGGAACCGGGGAGCGCAGCTCCAGGCGGCGGGCCAGCCGGGGGTCGGCTGTGGCCAGCGAAATGTTGACGTTCACCTCGTTCTGTTGAGAGAGCGCCTGCAGCAGATCGAGATCGCGGGTGACCAAGGGCGACTTGGTGATGATCTCGATCGAGAGCCCGTGATAGGAGCGCAACACCTCCAGAATGCGCCGGGTGAGTCGAAACCGCCGCTCGGCCGGCTGATACGGATCAGTGGCGGTGCCAATAACCAGCGACTGGCCGGCCAGCCGAGCGGGTTTGAGCGTACGGCCCAGCACCTCGGCCACGTCGGATTTGACCAGGATCTCTTTTTCGAAGGCCTCCCAGGCGGGCAGGCGGACGGGCGGACGGCGGACGGTCGGTGAGTCCAGCGATGACAGATCGTCCGACCTGAAGGATTACCGACACCGTCCGCCCGTCCGCCTGTCCGCCGTCCGCCCGCTCCATCACCCACCGATGGGTATCCCGCGCGTAGCAGTAGGTGCAGCCGAACTCGCACCCGACATAGGGATTGATGGACCAGAATCCCATATGCGTGGATGCCGGCGTGTTGAGCACCGACCGCACCGAGAGCTGGATGAACCGGGTGCCCCGGGCACGAGTGTCTAAGACGGGAAGCGGGGCAGCGGGGCGGCGAGGCGGTGGATCAGCACGAACAGGGTGCCGATCTGCTCCGCGTTCCCGCTCGCGTGCTTCCCCGCCTCCCCTCTTCCCGCTCCCCGCCTCCATCACCCGCATAGTCCCCATCCACATTGGGTGCAACTGAAACAGCCTGATGAGGGCACCAGGGGGCCGGCGCAGTCGGGACAGCGCTGAAGGGCGCTGCGATGGTCGCCGGCTTACCGGCTTTGATTCAGTTCGGGAGAGAACGCCGAGGGATGGCGGCAGGCTGGAGAGTGCGGGGAAGAACATCGGTGCCTCAGCTTCGGGGTTTATTCGGCACTACTTTCCCGAATATATCCCGAAGATAAATCCCGTCAAGAATGAGCCCGCTGCTTCGAGCCCAGGTAGGTCCCTCGCTCCGCGTCATACACTCGCACCTGCGTCACCAGCCCCGCCTGGTCCGGGTCCACCACTCTCACGTGAACCAGCCGAGGATCCTGATTGGGCCGATATAAAATCCAGCTCTCCGGCGGGGCCGCCGGCTCGATCTGAGCACACACGCCGACCGGAGCCTGCTCCCGAACCGGACGGCCCGGCTTCCACAGACGGCAGGCACCCGCTGGCGGCAACGCAGACGGGGGTATGCCAAGCGGCGAACGGTCATCGGTGTCCTGAATAACCAAGCGATCCTCGAATACCACCGGTCCCGCGTCGGGGTGCCGGGTGGTGCTCTGACTACAACCCGCCAGCCCTGCTCCAGCAAGCAGCATCGGGCAAAGGCGCAAAGGCACGGGAGAAAACACGTGAAGACTCCTGTTGAGGCAGGTCCATCAGGGTAGGGCTAATTTAGGGGAGATTCCTTTCTCTGCGTGAACTGGACGGGTCTTGCCCTGCAGGGTGTTCCGGTGACGTTCTACCTTCTGCCGATGGACCGCTCGTGAACTTCACCCTAAGCGATGCGCTGCCGGTGCTGCGGGCCACACCGGAGGTACTCGGTGCCTGGCTGAGAAGTCTGCCCGATGCGTGGGTCCGCTCCAATGAGGGGCCCGACACCTGGAGTCCCTACGACATCGTCGGGCACCTGATTCATGGGGAGCGTACGGACTGGATTCCCCGGCTCGAGCTGCTGCTGTCCCAGGGCGACTCGCGGCCTTTCACGCCGTTCGACCGCTTTGCTCAGTTTCGCGAATCTCGGGGAAAGTCTCTGGAAGAACTGCTCGATACTTTCGCCGAGCTGCGCCGCACCAATGTGGGCCGGCTGGAGTCACACCGCCTGCAAGGCTCCGATCTCGATCGTCGGGGCCTTCACCCCGAGCTGGGCCCCGTGACGCTGGGGCAGTTACTGGCGACCTGGGTTGCCCATGACCTCAATCATTTAGGTCAGATCGCTCGGGTCATGGGACGGCAGTACACCGGTGCTGTAGGACCGTGGTTGGAGTACCTGCCGCTTCTGGGCGCCCGACGCTGATCGCCGCAATGTGAGCCGGACCACACATTTCTGGCTGCCCTTCGAATAGCTATTTGACATGTCACCCATCGGCCGTCGGTCCTCGCCCGGGCTCGCCCAGGTCGTAGAACGGAACATTCAGGCTCTCATCCAGCACCGGCGAGAGCAGGAGGGCAGCCGTAGCGGTCAGGAACGCGTGGCGGACGCCATCACCCGCTTCACCGGGACCATGCAGTTTGTCTACATCCACCTGGTTCTTTTCGGTGGATGGGTTTTGGTCAACCTTGGCGTGATTCCGGGAATTCCAGCGTTCGATGGTTCCTTCGTCATCATGGCCTCGTTGGCATCGGTCGAGGCCATCTTCTTGTCCACCTTTGTCCTGATCAGTCAAAACCGGATGGCGACGCTGGCGGACACTCGGGCGGACCTGGATCTCCAGATGGGCCTGTTGGCGGAGCACGAGATTACTCGCCTCATCACTCTAGTCACCGCCATGGCGGAGCAGATGAATGTGGCGGCCGCTAACAATCCCGAGCTGGCCGAGCTATCGCAGGACGTCGCACCGGAAAAGGTGATTCAAAAGATGGAGGCACACGAGCGCGCCACCGGCGGCCAACCGGAACGGTAAGACCGGTCAGGTCTGCTTCCGGCGGACGTTCCAGGCCTCCTCATGGGGCACGATGAAGTCTTCCTCGGTTGGGGGCCGCACCATGAGGTCGAAAGCAAGAAACAGGGTCTTGGAGTAGGGAAAGAAGGCAACAGGCACCACCAGCATCAGGATGATAGTGGTGGCTTGAATCAGATCCCACGGGGGGTCCGGCCAGGTCCCCAGCAGAAAAGCCAGGACCCAGATGCTGAAGACCGTCTCCATCGCCATCAGATTGAAGAAGTACGCTCCCAGCCAGTACCCCTGCTCCCCCCGTTCCAGGCCGAGGCCGCAGACCGGACAATTGGGCACCAGGTGTGACCAGGTGACAAAGATCGGGCCGCCACCGCAGTGAGGGCAGCGGAGGCGCAGGGCCCGGCTGAAGAGCGACGTTACCCGGCGCCGGGGGTGAGGAAGGTCTGGGGAAGCGGAAGGGGTCGTCATGGTGCCGCCGTCTGCTGATACTACCGGACGATAGGCGACTCCGCGAGGTCCCGGATCACCATGGGACCGGCAGATGCGCATCCAGCCAGCGGGCCACATCGGACAGAACCGCCTGCGAGTCGAAGTCCGCAAACAATCCGTGATACGCTTCGGGGTATTCCCTGAATTCCCGGTCGGGCTGGCGCAGCCGGGAGAAGAACTCCCGGCTCCCATCAGGGCGGCACCATTCGGTCCGCCGATCCATGCAGGATGAGCAGCGGGACCGAGAAGGCTTCCGCCTGGCTCTGCACCCGGGCAATAGCGGAGGTCACTTCGGTCGAGAGCCGTGCGGTACCCCATCGGTGAAACAAGGGATCCGCCAGAACTGCCTCGACGACGGCCGGATCGCGGGCCAGTCCGCTCAGGTCCATTCCCACCCGCAGAGAGAAACGGGGTGCTAGTCGGGAGAGCACCCGGCCCATGGCCATCAGGAGGGGCGGCACGCCGAGCTTGCCGAGCGGCGGGGCCGCCGCGATGACACCCGCCAGACCATCGGGGTAGCGCAGAGCATACTCCAGGACGATCAATCCTCCCAGGCTGTTTCCCAGGACGAAGAGCGGGAGGTTGGGCTGCCAACTCCTCACTCGGTCCAGAAAACGCTGAAGATCGTCCCGGTATTGATCCCAGCTCCTGATGTACGCCCGTTGGCCCGGTGACCGGCCGTTTCCTCGCAGATCAAAGGCGTAGAGCGCGACGCCCCGGGGTGGAAAGAACTCCGCCAGACTGGGATACAGACCGCTATGGTCGCCCAGGCCGTGCAGGTTCACCAGCACGGCTGCGGGGGCTCGAGCCGGGAGCCAGCTCTGAAAGAAGAGCTCGGTGCCGCCCGACCCGGTGAACCGTCCCTCGTGATGGGACGTGGGCATGCTTGACAAAGTCATCCTCCACTTCGAACATAGTGGGCGCGCTTCCTGGCGTGCAGGACACACGCGTTCGGATCGAAGGTCCTCGAGACAGCTTAAACCAGTCATAGTCTCTTCCGCACGGCTTTCATCAGCCGGTACGTGCAGCTTCTCATTGGCGCGAGTCGGACGCCCGCTTTTCACAGGTCTGTCGCAGTCCTGCTCCTACTGGTTCTCATTCAACGCATAGAGGTGATGGTGATGGCGTACAACACTTGGGGCTCGAGGCTCGCCACAGTAGCGGCGCTCGCGGTCTTGTCAGTGGGATGGGCAAATCCGGTTCACGCGCAGTTCGGCAAGCGACTCAAGGACGCGGTCAAGCGGACGGCCGAGGACAAGGCGATTACCAAGGCCACCGATGAAGAGGGCAAGGCGATCGACAGTGCCATGGCCGGTGGCGGCAAGAAGGGCGATAGCACGGCCGCCGCGGCTGCTCCGGCCGGCCAAACCGGCGCGGCGCCGGCTGCCACCGCGGGGGCGGCAGGGGCAGCGGGAGCAGCGGGGGCAACCGCCGCGAGCTCGCCCACCGACAAGAAGGCCTGGGCCAACTACGACTTCGTGCCGGGCCAGCGGACGCTCTTCTTTACCGACTTCAGTGAGGATCAGGTCGGGAACTTCCCCCAGCGGCTCGAGTTCAAGAAGGGGCAGCTGGAGATCGTCGAGTTCGAGGGTGGGCAGCGCGCCCTCAAGGCCTCGAGCGATGGTGTATTCAGCATTCCGCTGCCTGAAGTGCTGCCCGAGAAGTTCACCCTCGAGTTCGACGTCATCAACCGAAAGAGCCGGGGCGTGGCGGCAAACAGCATCACCATCTATGGCGGCACCGAGTCGACCGACCAGGGCATGGAAATCGGCTGGGGGCCCAACGCGCTGTCCACCAGTGGGGGTGGGCTGGAGAACCAGTGGGTCTCCAGCAAGGATGCGGATCGGGACCGCTATGTGGGCCATCCCACGAGTTTCCGCATTCTCGCCGATGGTAAGTACCTGAAGGCCTACGCCGACGAGAAGCGCCTGATCAACCTGCCCAAGGCGAACTTCGTCCGAGCCAAGGCGATCACGGTGAAGCTCGATGGCCGGGATGATGAAGACAATGCGGTGTACCTGACCCGCATCCGGGTGGCGGAGAGCCAGAAGAGCATCTACGACGCCCTGGCGTCGACCGGGCGGTGGACTACCCAGGGTATCCTGTTCGACACCGGGAAGTCCGACATCAAGCCGGAGTCGACTCCCACCTTGAAGGAGATTGCGGCAACGCTCAAGCAGCACCCGGAGCTCAAGATCGAAGTTCAGGGGCATACCGACAACGTCGGCAAGCCGGACGCCAACCTGAAGCTGAGCCAGGCCCGGGCCGACGCGGTGAAGCAGGCGTTGACCACGGAGTATGGGATAAACGCGAGTCAGCTGACTGCAAAGGGCTACGGCGACACCAAGCCCGCTACCGACAACAAGACCGCTGAAGGCCGGGCGAACAACCGCCGGGTGGAGTTGGTCAAGTCCTGAGGTAAACCCACGAGGCGCCGCTCGGCAGAGCGGCGCCCTCGTTCCTGCTACATGCCCGCACCTTTCAGCCGGGCCGCTACCAGTTCCATATCCTTCTTTCGAAGCTCCGCCGCGCGGGGCTTGATCGCGTCCACCACATCGGCGGGCACCTCCTGCTGCATCCGCTGAATCTGGGCTTCGTTTCCCTTGCGCAGCTCGTCCCGCTGGGCCTGGGGCAGACTGGTGGTGTCGATGCCGCCGAGGGACGGCGTGAGATAGCCCACCACGGCAGAGAGATTGCTGCGGATGAACTTGTACCGCTCCGGGTCGATCCCAGCCGCCTTCGCTCCAGCGTCCACCGTGGCCATCTCCTGCACGCCCATCATTGCATTCAAGGTGTCGTCGCTGGTCCGCGCGCTCTTGAGCTTGGCGCCGGCTTCACGCACCGCCTGCAGCTCGCCATCCATCCCTTTGGTCCAGCGTTCGATGTCGGCTGGAGTAAGAGGAGCGGAGGTGGGGTTGCCGGTTGGCTGCGCAGCCGGAGCGTCGCTGGATGAAGTGTCCTGGGCAGCGGATTCCTCGCTGGAGGCAGTGTCCGCGGAAACGTCGGGTCGAGCGTCCTTCCGGCCGCACGCCAAGAGCAGCCCAACGGCGAGTAGTCCGGCTGACGCAGCCTGAGAACCAAAGGCTTTGAACATGGATCCTCATTGGGGGAGAGTCGACGGGATTGAACGGTGCCAGTATAGAAAGTCGCGGGAAGGCTGTCCAGTTGACCTCACGACACTACTACTGGTTCTCCTTCGCGGAGCCAGGTGTCGACTGCAGCTCGAACCTCTGCCACGGAGCGGCGTGCCGGGGAGGCCGCAGAACTGCTGGAGTGGTCGTGAGGCAGAAATTCGAGCAGGTACAGGGTCGGTCCCGCGTTGCGCGCGTGCTCGGCCACGAATGCCGCGAGAGCGCTGCGCCAGCCCTCGGCGGGCTCGGGACGGGGCACCGGGCCACGGCGATGCCGCTCCAGCTCGTGGATGATCTGGCTCCGGGGGAGCCCTCGACGCTGATAGCGGCCCCGGTGCTCTCGCTCATCGTCCAAGGAGCTCTCCTGGCGAGGCCGAACCAGATCGCAGGAGCAGGCGCCCACCAGAAGCTGAGCCACGGTCCTGGCTGATGGGTGCAGGCGACTCAGCCGGGCTCGCTCAGCCGCGGGGGCAAGATCCGCCGTCAGGCCGGAGGGCAGCATCGAGCGGATCTCGCTCAGGGTCAGGGGACTGGCAATGGTGAGGAAGAAACACACAAGGCTGACTGGTGACTGAGGACTGAGACAACTGCGGACTCGCGTCTAGGGACTGACGACTATCAAATCGGCAAATCGTCGCGGACCAGGACCAGAATCGCAGCCTGCGGAACCACCAGGTACTTCCGCTCCTCAAAGGTGATCTCCACGGCGGCCTTCCGGAAAAAGATGGCGTGGTCGCCAACCCTGGCCTGCATCCCGCGGCTCCGGCCCTCGCGCGCATCGATCTTCCAGGGCTCATCGTCCAGAGTACTGAGGTCGGCCACGGGGGTTCCCGGACCGGTGGCGACGATCAGCCCGGTCTGCACCTGCTGGGCGTCGATCGCGGTGGCCGGAAGGTATAGCCCCACCCGGGTGCGCTCGTCGCCGTCCTCGGGCGTAATGAGAACCCGGTCTCCCACCACCAGCAGCTGCTTCTTGGGAAATTCCATCAACCGTTGGTTCCGTCGCCTTTGGCCCCATTGGCCCCGGCTTCGGCCTGATGCACGGTGACCAGGTCTATGATGCGGAGCTTCCGGGTGGCGGCCGGCAACCTGAGCGATACCTCCTCGCCCACCTTTCCCCCACCCAAGGCACGGCCCAGAGGTGACGCCAGAGAGATGTGGCCGGCATCGATGTCCATCATCTCTGCCAGCACCACGACGTAGGTATCGGTTTCCTTGGTGTCGAGGTCCAGGACGGTGACCCGGGACCCCAGGCCCACGCGGTCGGTGGGGGCTTCGGTATTGGCCAGCTGGCCCAGCTGATTCAACCGCTGATGCAGCTGCCCCAGACGGGCCTGTACGAACTGCTGTCTTTCAAGGGCGGCCTTGTACTCGGAGTTTTCGCGCAGATCACCGAGCTCCACCGCCTGAGCGATGGCCTGAGGCAGCAGAATATTGAGTTCGTGACTGAGCTGGTCGATTTCGCGGCCAAGCTTCTCTTGCATTTCACGGATCATTGGTGCAACCAGGCGTAAAAAGGAATCGGCCCGGAGATGAGATCTCCAGGCTTGAGGAAACTCCAGCCAAAAGATACCATCGGCAACAGCATGGCGGAATGCCGTGCGTTTTCCTTGACACCTTTGGGGGTCAAGGGTAAAGTGCTGCTGGCTCAGGCTTTTCCATGCGACTTTGATGGCTCTTACGAACAGGATGAACGCGCAATGTTGAGGACCGCTGCCTGGCGCTCCCGGTTGGTCACCGCGCTCTGCCTGCTCGCTGTTGGGCTCATCGGCTGTAGCCCGGAGCACTATCCCCAGACCACACTCCTTCCCCGCGGCGATTTTGCCCGCATTGCCGACAGCCTGCTCGACACCACGGTAAAGTGGGCGCTGCTCGTGTTCGTGCTGGTCGAAGGAGTGCTGATCTACGCCATTTTCCGATTCCGGGGTAAACCGGAAGATCCGGAGCCGCACCAGACCCACGGCAACACCACGGTGGAAATCATCTGGACCGTCATTCCCGCGCTGATCCTCGCCGCCATCGCCGTTCCCACAGTTCGCGCCATCTTTCAGACCAACGCCACCCCAGGGAAGGACGCCTTGACGATCGAGGTGGTGGGCCATCAGTGGTGGTGGGAATTCCGCTATCCGGAATACAACCTGACCACCGCCAACGAGCTGCACGTGCCGGTGGGTCGGACAGTGTCGCTCCGGATGGGAAGCGCTGACGTCATCCATAGCTTCTGGGTCCCGCAGTTTGCGGCCAAGCGCGATGTCTTTGCCAATCGAGAAACCCGGCTGTGGTTCAAGGCGGAGGTCGCGGGGGAGTACCCGGCGCAGTGTGGCGAATTCTGCGGAATCCAGCACGCCCGCATGGCCTACCGGATAAAGGCACAGCCGGCGGAGGAGTTTCAGGCCTGGGTGGCGCACATGCAGACGCTCGGGCCCGAAACCGCCGGCCGGCGCCAAGCCCGCCGCGGGAAGCAAGCCGGCTTCGTCATCATCCCCCAGCGCGGTCCAGACGGCAAGCGTCGGAGCGACGGTTCAGCAGCCGGGCGCCCCTCAGAAACCGCAGGGCTCGGACTACGCCACCGGCGAGCAGCTGTTTATGACCAAGGGATGCGTGGGTTGCCATTCCCTGCAGGCGGTGAACGCCCCCAAGGGCATGGTGGGACCCAACCTGGCGAACGTCGGCGCCCGATCCTACATCGCGGCCGGCACCCTGAAGAACACGGATGAGAATCTGGCTCGCTGGATCCGGAACCCGCAGGCCATCAAGAAGGGCGTTCTCATGCCCAACCTGGGCGTGAGCGAGCCGGAGTCCCGGGCCCTTGCCGCGTATCTGCGGGCCCATCAGTAGACTATCTGACCACAATGATGACAAGGTTCGTATGGCAACCAGGGTTCTAGATCAGCATCGGGTGCACACAGCGGCGGGTCACGGGGAGAAAACCGGACTCTGGAGCTGGATCACCACGGTCGACCACAAGCGGATCGGGATCCTGTACGGAGCCACAGCGTTTGTGTTCTTCCTGATGGGCGGCATCGAGGCGCTGCTGCTTCGAATCCAGTTGGGCAGCCCGGACAATACTTTCCTCTCTCCCGAGAGGTACAACGAGCTGTTCACCATGCATGGCACGACCATGATCTTCCTCGCGATCATGCCGCTCTCGGCCATGTTCTTCAATTTCATGATCCCGCTGCAGATCGGCGCCCGGGACGTGGCCTTCCCCCGGCTGAATGCCTTCAGCTACTGGGTGTTCCTCCTGGGCGGGCTGTTCCTCAACGTCAGCTGGCTCTTCAACGCGGCGCCCGACCAGGGCTGGTTCGGCTACGCCAACCTGACCTCGCGGCAGTACTCGCCCGGCATGAACGTGGACTTCTGGATGCTGGGTCTCCAGATCCTCGGCATCGCGTCGCTGGCCGCCGCGGTGAACTTCTTCGTCACGATCGTCAACCTGCGGGCACCGGGCATGAAGCTCATGCGCATGCCGATGTTCGTGTGGATGAGCTTCATTACCCAGGTTCTGCTGCTCCTGGCCTTCCCCGTCATTACGGTGGCGCTGATCCTGCTCATGTTCGACCGGTTCTTCGGCACTCACTTCTTCGTCCCGTCGGGCGGTGGCGATCCGATCCTCTGGCAGCACCTGTTCTGGATCTTCGGCCACCCCGAGGTATACATCCTCATCCTGCCGGCCTTCGGCATCATCTCGGAAGTCCTGCCGGTCTTCTCCCGCAAGCCGCTGTTCGGCTATGCGGCAATGGTTTTCTCCGGTGTGTTCATCGCCTTTCTTGGCTTCGGCGTATGGAGCCATCACATGTTCGCCACCGGCATGGGGCCGATCGCGGACACGTTCTTTGCCCTGACTACGATGCTGATCGCGATCCCCACCGGGGTGAAGATCTTCAACTGGATCGGCACCATGTGGGGTGGCTCGCTCCAGTTCCGCACCCCGATGCTCTTCGCCATCGGCTTTATCGCCATGTTCATCATCGGCGGGCTTGTCGGGGGTGATGCACTCGGAGCCGCCGGCCGACCTGCAGCAGACTGACACCTACTTCATCGTGGCCCACTTCCACTATGTCATGTTCGGCGGCAGCATCTTCGGCCTCACCGCCGGCGCCTATTACTGGTGGCCCAAGATGTTCGGCCGCATGCTGAACGAGGGCCTGGGCAAGCTGCACTTCTGGCTGATGCTGATCGGGTTCAATCTGACGTTCTTCCCCATGCATTTCGTGGGGCTGAACGGAATGCCCCGGCGGACGTACACCTATCCCGCAGGGTCTGGGATTCGAGACCTCTGAATCAGATCGAGACGGTAGGAGCCTTCATCCTGGCGTTCTCGTTCGTGGTTTTTCTGGTCAACGTGATGCAGACCTGGCGCAAGCCGCGAAACGCGCCGGCCGATCCCTGGAATGGCGCTACCCTGGAATGGTCGATCCCCTCTCCGCCTCAGGAGTGGAACTTCGCCGAGATCCCGGTCGTCCACGGGCGGGATGCCCTGTGGGAGATCAAGCGAGAGCAGGGGAGAGCGGCTCTCCCGGAGCCGGCCCGGGTGAGCGGCGCGGGGATCCATCTTCCCAACCCCTCGTACTGGCCGCTGGTGTCGGCGGTCGGCGTCGCTTCGGTCTTCATCACCTTGATGATGCTGGGACATGACAAGGCAGGGGCGCTTCCGGTGATCGCGGCCGTGGCGCTGCTGTTCTTCGGAGTCTATCGCTGGGCCTTCGAGCCCGCCGGATGAAGGAGTAGACCTTGACCGCTGTCGCCCACGACGTTCCTCATGGTCTCGAGCACGCGACCTCGACCGGGCTGGACAGCCGGAAGCTGGCCATTTGGACCTTCATCGGGTCCGAATGCATGTTCTTCGCCACGCTGATCTCCAACTATCTGGTCAACAAGGGACGCAGCCTGGTCGGGCCCTTTCCCCACGAGCCGTGGACCTCGCCGTCGGGCGAGCACTTCAAGCCGATCCTCGAGATTCCGCTGGTCACCCTGGGTACCGCGCTGCTGCTGTTCAGCTCGCTGTTCGTGGTGCTGGCCTTGAGTGGAGCGCAGCGGGGCAGCCGGAAGGCGTTGGTCGGGTGGCTCGGCGCCACCATCTTCTGCGGCATCTTCTTCGTGGGAATGCAGGTGTACGAGTTCACCCACTTCGTGCACGAGGGGCTCACCCTCAAGACCAACCTCTTCGGCGCGAGCTTCTTCACCCTGACCGGATTCCACGGCACCCACGTGACGATCGGGGTGATCTGGTTGCTGACGCTCTGGATCCTGGGTCTCAGGGGAAAAATTCCGCCGTCGAAGTCGCTCAATCTCGAGATGGCGGCGCTGTACTGGCATTTCGTGGACGTGGTCTGGATCGTCATCTTCCCCGTGGTCTACCTCATCAAGTGAGGCGCACTATGGAAGCCCACGCTACGGCCGCCGAACACCAGGAACACGCGCACCCCCGGGCAGCGGTGTATGCCAAGGTGGGGCTGGTGCTCTTCGTCCTCACCGCGCTCGAGGTGGGGCTGTACGAGATCACCTACGGCGAGCACGCCGGGCCCAACCGCCTCTGCCATCCAGCCGTTCTTCGTTCCCCTGCTGCTTCTGATGTCGGCTGCCAAGTTTGCCCTGGTGGCCATGTTTTACATGCACCTCAAGCAGGACAGCAAGCTGTTCACCGGGGTCTTCGTCTTTCCCCTGACCATCGCGGCCGTGATCATCGTCGGCCTGATGGTCCTCATGGCGTACCACATGTGGTTTGCCCGGTCAGGGTGATCATCGACGACCGACCTCGACCGACCGGCCCATTCGATCCGGGCTGGTCGCTTCATCCCAGCGTTCTCATCGGCACCGGACTTCTCGGTGCCTTGTATTTTTACGGGATCGGTCCACTCCGCCGGAGGTACGGCTGGGGGCCACCCGCCTCGCCGGCTCAGATCCTTTCGTTCTGCACCGCGCTGGTCCTGCTGCTGGTTTCCCTGAACGGGCCGGTCCACGATCTCAGCGACTACTACCTGTTCTCCATCCATATGGTGCAGCACCTGGTGCTCACCCTGGTGTTTCCGCCGCTGCTGCTCTCCGGAGTTCCCGGATGGCTGCTCCGCCCGTTGGCGTTGCGGCCTGGCGTCTTCCCGGTGGCCCGAACTCCTGAGCCGGCCCTGGGTGGCGGCGCTTCTCTTCAGTGCGTCCATCGTGGTCTGGCATCTGCAGCCATTGTACGACCTGATGATGCGGAGCCACGAGGTGCACATCGTCACCCACCTCATGTTCATGGTGACGGCAACCATCATGTGGTGGCCGGTGATGAGCTCCGCTTCCGAGCTCCCACGATTGTCCCCGGAATCAGGAATTCTGTACCTGTTCCTGATCGGCCTTCCGATGCAGGTGGTGGGCGCGTTCATCACCTTTGCCGATGACGTGCTGTACCCCTGGTACGTAGCCGCGCCGAGAACATGGGGGTTGTCGCCGCTGGACGATCAGCAGCTGGGCGGATTGCTGATGTGGATACCGGGGAATCTGTGGATCTTCGGTGCCATCGGCATCCTGTTCTTCCGCTGGTCGAAGGAGGACGCGTGAGGAGTAGGCTAGGAGCTGAGCGAGGGTCTGAGCAGTTAGCCGCGGGGGGACAGGGCAAGGCTCAGCCAGCCCAGCAGGAATGCAACTCCGCCCAAAGGGGTGATCGCACCGAGCCAGCGGATACCGGTGAGCGCAAGAGCGTAGAGACTTCCCGAGAACAGCACCGTCCCCGCCACGAAGAGCCATCCCGATCGATTGGGCCAGGCACCGGGCCAGCGGGTTGCCGCCCACGCCGCGGCGAACAATCCCAGCGCGTGATACATCTGATATCGCGCGGCGGTCTCGAAGACCGCCAGGCTGTCGGGGTCCAGCCGGCTCCGCAGAGCGTGGGCGCCGAAGGCTCCGGCCGCCACTGAGATCATGGCGGACAGCGCACCCAGGCTGAAGAAGAGGCGGTCCATCAGCTTGCCCGGGCGACCGATCGCCGGTGCTCCAGCTCCGCCGGCGTCGCCCGCCGGTCGGCCCAGCCTGCCAGAGCAGCCACCGCCAGCAGAAACACGATGTCGCCCAGGGCCACGATGGTCACGCTGGGCGGCGGCGGCCCGTATTGGCTCGCCAGGTAGGTCCCCAGCAGCACCAGCACGAGGAGGGACAATCTGACCGGACGGACTGGGTGACGATGGGAGCGAAGAGTTACGTAGACGGCAAGACCGAGAGCCAAGAGAAACCAGTTCCATCATCATTGCGGTGAGCGGGTGATTCCAGAGCCCCAGGCCCAGCTTGGGAGAATCGTTGCCGGACAGTGGAAGATCAGGCAGATGAACCAGGACGTCGAGCACGAAATGGGAGAAAACCGCCAGACCCACCAGTGCGGCCGCCTGCCAATGCCGGCTGGTATCGCGGGTGGGCCAGGAGTAATACAAGGCAGCGGCCACCACACTCCAAATGATGGTGCCCACCAGACTGTGGGAGATGGGATAATCGTAGAATTCGAGCGGAAGGAGCGAGGAACCGTCAGTAACGATCCTCACGTGCTCCCAGCCCAGCAGCAGGAACGCTCCCCAGAGCAGGTCGCACAGCTGCACCGCCAGAAACAGGGTGCCCAGCGAAAGCTTGGGCTCCGCGCGCTTCAAAGCGAGGGCAACCCCGTAGTGGCCTAGGAACATGGCGGGGAAGCGGGGAAGCGGGGAAGCGGGGAAGCTCTGGACATGTCCACTCCGTCGATTGCAGGTGCTTCGCCTCGCAGGCGGTCAATCCTTCTTTCCACGTCTCGCCTCCGCTTCCCCGCTTCCCCGCCTCCCAGCTCCCCGCTTCCCCGCTTCCCAGCCAACTCCCCCCATCCACTACCATAATCGCGCCGGTGATCCAGTCACCCGCCGGACTTGCCAGGTAGGTGACCATGTGGCCGATATCCTCCGGCGTGCCCCAGCGGCCCAGCGGAATGGTCTTGCTGGCGTACTGCTCCATGCCAAACAGGTCGGGCGCATCCGTTCCCGGCGGAGTGAAGGCTTTCTTGACTCCTTCTGTTGGAATGGGCCCGGGGGCCACCGCGTTTACGGTGATCCGATCGCGAGCCCATTCCATGGCCAGGGTCCGGGTCAGCGCGTCAACGCCGGCCTTCGCTGCGGTGGCGTGAGCCATCAAGGGCCAGCCCCGATAATGGAGGGTCATGGAGATGGAAACGATCCGGCCGCCTCCCTGGGCTTTCATCAGCGGGTACACCGCCTGGCAGCAGTAAAACGTCCCGTAGAGGTCGGTCTCCACCACCGCCCGCCAGCCATTGGGCGACAGCGTAGCGCTGGGGGCATAAAAATTTCCCGCCGCGTTGTTGACCAGAATGTCCAGTCTCCCGTGCTGCTGCGATACCTGCTGGACCATGCGGGCCACCGCCTCGGGCTCGCGCACATTGGCTTCGACAGCCGTCACCTTGGCGCCGGAGGCGCGCAACCGGTCGGCCGCCGGTTCCAGGTGCTCCGGCTTGCGGCTGGCGATCGCTACTGCGGCGCCGGCGGATCCCAGTGCGGTCGCGATCCCCAGACCGATTCCGGTGCCGCCGCCGGTGACCAGAGCCACTTTTCCGGCGAGCAGATCGGGCTGAAAGATTCCGGAGCGCGGGCTCACGATCCGGCTCGTTTAGCCATGGTCTTGGCGGTGAACGCCTGCAGGCGGGTCCGGAACTCGGCGCTCTGGAGAGCCTGCAGCTGCGCCGCGCCTTCGGTGGAGAGCGCCTGCTCCAGCGCGCCAACCTCCTGGGCCCGGGAGAGGCGCTTAATGGCCCGGACGCTCGAGTGTGCGCCGGCAATGAGGGCCCCGGCCACCCGGGTAACCCCTGCTTCGAGCTCGGCGTCGTCAAACACTTCCTCCACCATCCCGATCGACAGGGCAGCCTGGGCGTCGATCGACTGGTCGGTCATGAGGACTCGTAGCGCGCGTCCAACCCCCACCAGACGGGGAAGGGTGAAGGTGGAGCCTCCGTCGGGTACCAGTCCCATTCGGGCGAAGGCCGAGGTGAAGGTGGCACTGCTTCCGGCAAGGCGCATGTCGCAGGCCAGCGCGAGATCGAATCCAAACCCGGCCACGGTTCCCTGGACTACGGCCATCACGGGAATGGGCGAGCGCACAACCGCAATGATGGCAGACTGAAAGTCGCTCAGCCCACGCTGCAGGTCCGCAATGCTGGGTGTGCTTCCCAGAGAATCCAGCCAACGCAGGTCGAGGCCGGCGCAGAAATGGCCGCCTGCGCCGGACAGCAGAATGACCCGCGCGTCACCGGCCTCCTCGATCTGCTCGATCTCCTGGGCCAAGGCTCGAGCCAAGTCGGGAGTGAGCGCGTTCCGGCGGGCCGGCCGATTGAGTATCAGCCGATGAATTGATCCATCGAATTCGGACGACAGTTCGATCACGGTGGGCTCGCTGAGTGGGGGTGGCCTTGTGGGCTCGTGCCCGGCGGGCAAAATCAGGCTAGTATTATACGAAGAAGCCTGAGCTCACACCCGCGGCTCCCCTGGCCGGTCCACCCCGCCTCGGCTTCATCGGGCAGCAGTGCCCCAAGCTGATTCTCATTTCGCGAACATCTCCGTCGCCGGTCTGAAGCGGCGTGCGCTCGTCGTGGACGATGAGCCCACCATTCGGACGGCGGTGGTGCGCTATCTGCGCCGGCGGGGGTGGGACGCGGAAGAAGCCGAGGACGGCAGTATTGCGCTCGGGAAGATGCGGCGGATTGGCTTGCACGGGTATCAGATCGTCGTGTCCGACCTCAGAATGCCGAATTGCTCCGGCGTCGAGCTGCACGACTGGCTGGCCGAACATCGGCCCGATCTCTTTGAAGGCCTGATCATTACTACCGGCGATCTGGCTTCACCGGCCTGGAGCAACTTCATCTCCCGAACCCCCCGGCCGCTGATCGAGAAGCCGTTCGAGCTTGCGGTACTGGCCCAGCTGATCGAGGCCGTAGCCCGGGGGCGCTAGCGGCTACCTGTCTCCATCCACCACGGCCATGCCCATGGCATGGAAGCCGTTGTCCACGTAGACCACGCTACCGGTGATGGCACGGGCCAGCGGGCTGGAAAGAAATGCCGCGGTGGCCCCCACATCCGTGGCGTCGATGGGGCGGGGCAGGGGAGAGTTGCTGGAGGTGTAGCGGATCATGGTATCGATGAACCCAATGGCGCTCGCGGCCCGCGACGCCCATGGTCCGGCCGAGATTGCATTGACCCGCACGCCCCAGCGGCGGCCGCCCTCGAACGCCAGGGTTCTGGTGTCGGCTTCCAGAGCCGCCTTTGCGGACGACATACCCCCGCCGTAACCCGGAATCACCCGCTCACCCGCCAGGTAAGTCAGGGAAAGAAACGACCCGCCGCTGCGCATCAGCGGTGAGAGGTGCTTCACCAGGGAAATGTTGCTGTAGGCGCTGACGCTGATTGCGGAGAGGTATCCCTGCCGGCTGGTGTCGACCAGAGGAGACTTTACTTCCGGCGCATTGGCCAGGCTGTGGACCACGATATCCAGCGCCGTTTCGCCGAAGTCCTGGCGGATGCGCCCGGTCATTCCTTGGATGCTGAAGTCTCCCACGTCCTTGTACCGCTTGTTTTCCCGGATCTCCGGGGGTGCATCGGCCAGGCTGTCGTAGGCGGCGTCCAGCGGAAAGATCCGCTCGAATTCGAGCTTACCGCCGCCGGCAAGCCGCATCGATTCGTCCATCTTCCCCCGCTCCAGCAGCTTGGTGAAGATGCCCAGGGCCGGTGGCCAGCTCCCGACGCAAATGCTCGCTCCGGCTTCGGCTAACGCCTTGGCGATGGCAAATCCAAAGCCGCCGTCGTCGGAGACTCCCGCGATCAACGCGCGCTTACCGGTCAGGTCGATTGCCAGCATGGGAATCCTCGGGGAGGCTGTTCTATTCCTCGCGCAAGACTTCGAACGGAGTGCGGCGAACGACGTCGAGGCTGTTGGCCAGGCCCACTGCCACGGTGAGTGCCACGATGCCCGCGCCCAATGCGCTCATCCCTGCGACTGGGATCGTGAAGCTACCCTCGAAGACGAAGCGCGCAAGCGCCCAGGCGGCGAGAGTGGCAAGCACCAGCGCCACCGCGGTTGCCAGGAGACCGAGCGAGAGGTATTCGGCCAGCACCACGCGAAGAATCTGGGACCGGGTGGCCCCGAGCGTCCGGAGCAGGGCAGCCTCCCGGATGCGCTGAAATCGGCTGGTTGCCAACGCGCCGACGAGGACCAGAACTCCGACCGCAACGCTGAAGAGAGCCATGAACCGGATAGCCAGTGCCACGCGCTCCACCAGACGCTCCAGCGCTTCCTGCAGGACCGAGAGATCCAGGGTGGAGACATTGGGAAGCCGCTCGGCAATTCGCCGCTGAAAGCGGCCTCGCGCCAAAGGCTCGGGGATCCGCGTGAGCACCACCAGCGTCTGGGGTGCTCGCTCCAGCGCGCCCGGAGCGAAGACCACAAAAAAGTTAGGCTCGAACCGGGCCCAATCTACCGCGCGCAAGCTGGTGATCCGGGACGGAAGCGAGACTCCCTGCACGTCCCAGATGATCTGGTCGCCGATTCCGACTCCCAGCTCCCGGGCAAGGTCCTGCTCCAGCGATATCAAAGCGGGTGGTCCGGATCTGGCGCGCTGCCAGGTTCCCTCGACAACTCGTTCGGTGGGAACCAGGCTGTCACGATAGGTCGATCGATATTCGCGCCGGAGTGCCCACGCGTCCTCCGGCTCTTCGTCGTTGGCCCGGCGGCTTAGCAGGGTAGTGACGGAACGTCCGTTGATCGCGGCTATCCGCATGGGCACGATCGAGGTCGGTCCGAAGAGCGGAAGCCCTGCTCTCTGGAGCTCCTGACGGACCGCTGTCATTTGATCGGACTGAATGTCGAAGAGCACCAGATTGGGGCGCCCCGGGCCTCCAGTTGTCCTGAGCTGCTGCAGCAGGTTGTGCTGCATGAGATAGAGAGTCCCCAACAGGAACGCTCCGAACCCGATACCCAGGATCAAAATCGTGGTCTGATTGGCAGGCCGGTACAGGTTGGCCAGTCCCTGCCGCCAGACATACGGCAATCCCTGAGGGAAACGGCGCCGCAGTGTGTGGGTAAGACTCCAGGCGGACGCCCATAGCAGCAGAAGGGTGAGTCCGGCGCCCCCGGCGAAGATGACCCCCTGACGCCAGCTCCCGACTTGATAAACCGCGAGGAGGAGGATGCTGGCCGCTAGTGCGATAGTCGCCACAGCCCACCAGAGATCATGGGTGGGACGCTCGCTCTCATAGACCCGACGCAGCGCCCTGAGCGGTGAAATGGCGCGCACAGCCAAAAGAGGGAAACTGGTGAAGATCAAGGTAATCCAGAAGCCAACCCCGATCCCGAGAGCAACGGCATTCCAGGAAACTCCAGGAACCACCTCAACCGGCAGCAAGCTTCCGAGCAGCCGGGGAAGGAGCTGCTGCAGCGCAATGCCCAGCAAGGTGCCGACCAGGCTCCCGGCTAAACCCATCAACGCCGATTCCAGCAGGTAGAGTCGGAACACCTGTCCGCCGGTGGCGCCCAGGCACTTGAGGACGGCAATGGATTCGGTGCGCTGGCGAACCTGGACCACCGCGGCACTGGCTGCTCCGATCCCCGCCAGCAGTAAGGCCATCAGGGCGACCAGTCCCAGGTAGCCGGCCAGACGCGAGAGCACCTCGTCCAGGTTGCGTTGATCCTCCGCTACCGTGCGGATCCGCACTCGCTCGGCTGGTAAGCTGCGATCGGTGGCGGCTGGCCCACGCTTGCGCCGAGATGCCCGGGGGAAGCTTCGCGTACGTCTCGTATTGGACCCGGGCACCAAATCCCAACAAACCAGTGGCCTGCAGCGATGCTGCGGGGATATAGATTCGCGGCCCGAGCGCGAAGCGGAAACCCACCTGATTGGGAGCACTGCGAATGGTGCCGCTGATCAGAAACTGGGCTTCACCCAGCGCCAGCGTGTCACCCACTCCCGTCTCGAGAGCCGGCAGCAACGACGGGTCCACGATGACGTTGGGTCCCAGCTGCAGTGCGCGCCACGCCGCTGGAGGTTGGGTGGCGATCTCGCCGTAAAACGGATAGCCGCCCGATACGGCGGCCACCTGCACCAATCGGGTGCTCTTCCCCTTCGGCGCATAGGCCATTGCGGCAAAGCTGGTGAGCCGGGCCAGCTCGGCGCCCTGCCGGGCGAGCGTGTCCAACACCGCTTCTGTCGACTTGGAGAATGGCTGCCGGCTGGAGAAGGCGAGGTCGGCGCCGAGCAGGGCGCGCGCCTGCTGGTCGACCGAGTCCCGCAGGTTCTCGGTGAATGACGCGATTGCCACGAGCGCAGAGACGCCAACGGCCACGGTGCCGGCCAGCAACGCGGCCCGCCCCCGGGCAGCTCTCAGCTCTCGACCTGCCATCCGAAAGAGAAAGGCGGGCTCAGTCACGCCGCGCTGTCTCCGCTGAGGCGACCATCCGCCAGCCGAATGGTCCGGCGAGCCCTGGAAGCGAGCTCGAGATCGTGAGTGACCAGGATCAGCGTCGTTCCCTGATCGTTGTTCAGCTCGGCCATGAGCTCGATGATGGTGGCGCCGGTGCTGGTGTCCAGGTTGCCGGTCGGCTCGTCGGCAAACAGAATTTTCGGGCGGGTGCTGAATGCCCGTGCCAAAGCCACTCTCTGCTGCTCGCCACCGGAGAGCTGAACCGGGTAATGGTGCTCCCGCCCGCTGAGCCCCACCCGGTTCAACAAGTCGCGGGCCCGAACGCCGGCCTCGGGTTGACCCCTCAGCTCGAGAGGGACCTGCACGTTTTCCTGAGCGGTCAGAGTGGGCATCAGTTGAAAGGATTGAAAGACAAATCCGATCTTCTCCACCCGTAGCCTGGCTCGCTCATCTTCGGTCATCGAGCCCAGATCCTCCCCGTCGAGATGCACCATGCCGCTGCTGGGCAGGTCCAGTCCCGCCAGCAGCCCGAGCAGCGTCGTTTTCCCGCTGCCCGATGGCCCCAGAATCGCCAGAAATTCGCCCGGCGACACATCGAAGGTGATATCCTTCAGCACAGTGAGATCACGGCTGCCCGAGCGGTAGGTTCGGCTCAGCGATCGGCAGCGCAGAATGGCATCAGACATTCACGAATGATACTCAGACACTTCCTGCTCTCCGGCGTGCTCGCGGCCGTCGCGAGTTGCGAGCCGCAGCCCAGGGACGAACCAGCCACGAACCCGCCAGACAAAAGCTCCGAGCGCCCGGCCCTTCTCTTTCTGGGAACCAGCCTCACCGCAGGCTACGGTATCGATCCAGCCAAGGCGTATCCCGCGTTGATTCAGCAGAAGATCGATGCGGCGGGGCTCTCGTACCGGGTGATCAATGCCGGGGTGAGCGGTGAGACATCCGCGGGTGCGGTGAGAAGAGTGGACTGGCTCCTGCAGCAACCGGTGTCGGTGCTGGTGATTGAAAGCGGGGCAAACGATGGCCTGAGGGGATTACCGGCTGATTCGCTGCGGTCCAACATCGACGCCATTCTGACACGGGCTCACCAGCTGCAGCCGGGCGCAAAGCTCGTGCTGGTGGGAATGAAGATTCCTCCCAACTACGGCCGCGCCTACAGTCAGCAGTTCGAGTCCATCTACCCCCAGCTGGCCCGAGCCCATGGCGCCACCTTGGTTCCCTTTCTGCTCGAAGGAGTGGGTGGAATCAGCGCGCTGAATCAGGCCGACGGGGTCCATCCCACAGCCGAGGGTCAGCGCCGGATGGCGGAAACGATGTGGCGGGTTCTGGAGCCGGTTCTGAAGGACACTGCCAGGACTGACAGCACGGAGAAGGCCTCAGGCTAAAACCGAGGGGCCCTCCGCCAGGACTTCACTCAGGGCCTCAACCGCCGAGTCGATCTCTTCCGTGGTGTTGTAGTAGTGCGGCGAGATCCGCAGCGCCGACGTCACCTGCTTCGAGTCCATGTCGATAACCGCATCCTCCCGCTCGGGCGAGCTGGTGTTTATGCCCCGCCGCCGAAGTGCCAGTTTTACGTCCCTCGAGTGCCATCCTTCGATCTCCGCCGTGGCGATGGCACAGAGCTCCGGCCCTCGATCGAGCACCCGAACACCGGGAAGCCGGGCGAGACGCTCTCGAACATAGGCCGCTAGACCCCGGCTGCGGTCGCGAGCCGTTTCCAGGCCCACATCGAGCGCGTATTGGGCGGCGGCGCCGAGGCCGAACATGAGGGCGTAGGCGAATTCCCAGGTCTCGAAGCGCCGGGCGTCTGGAGTGAGCTCGAACGTGTCGCGCTCGGTCCAGGTGGCTCCGTGCATATCGATCAGGAGTGGATGGGCGCCCCGACCAAGCATCCGATCGGATATATAGAGGAAGCCCAGACCCCGCGGTCCCCGGACAAATTTGCGAGCCGTGGCCGAGAGGAAGTCGCAGCCCAGACGGGTGACGTCGATCGGCATTTGACCCACAGCCTGGCAGGCATCCACCAGGTACGGAATCTCGGAGGCTCGGCAGATCTCACCTATGCGCTCCGCCGGCTGGACCAGACCCGAGTTGGTCGGGATCCAGGTAAGGGCAACCAGGGTTGGCCGCTGACGTGCAACCAGGCGGCGCACCTCTTCAGGATCGATCCCTCCTTCGGGAGCATCGGGCGCTCGAACGATGCGTACTCCCCTTCTTTGCGCCAGGGACAGGTACATGATCTGGTTGGAGGCGTAGTCATCCTGGCTGGTGAGAATGCTGTCCTCCGGCCCGAGGTCGAACGCGCTGATTGCCTGAGCAAAGGCAACGGTGGAGTTCTGCATCAGCGCCACGTTCTCGCCTCTTGCTCCCAACAGCCTGCCTACGGCCGCATATACCTCCCGCACCTCTCCCGCGCGCATCTCGGCCGCTTCGTAGCCGCCGATCTCACTCTCCAGGTCGAGATGCTCGTCGATCGCCTCGCGGACAACGCGGGGAGCCAGTGCCGCCCCAGCGTTGTTCAGGTGGGCCACTCGAGAACACCCCGGAGTGTCCTGGCGCCAGCGCAGTTATGTCCGGGGCCAGATCGGTCGCTATCGTTCCAGCCATGAGCCCAACTCCTCGATTCCCCTCTCCCAGTGGTGCGCCAGTCGCTCGGCCGCGGCAGTTCGATCGTTTCGCCTGAGTGCTTCGATGATGCGGGCATGATGCTGAGTCGACAAGCTCACCCTGCCGGCCTCCCGGAGGTAAACCCGGATATACCGTCGCGGCACCTGCCAGAGATTGTCGATCATATCGCGAAGCCGGTGGTTGGGGCAGCCCGAGCAGGAGGGTTCGGTGCCACTCCTCCTCCAGACCGACCGTACGGTCCACGTCGCTTCGGATCGAGGCCAGCCCTCGATCGATCTCGCTCAGCCGGCCCAGCCGCTCCGGCGTGAAGTCGGGGGACGTTTGTAGCGCCAGCACCTCGAGAGCGCTGAGGATGGCGCCGCTCTCCCGCATCTCCGTTGCATCCAGACGGGAGACGCTGAAGCCCCGGCCGATGTCGGCGGCCAGGACTCCTTCCCGGGACAGCCGGAGCAACGCTTCGCGAATCGGGGTACGGCTTATCCCCAGCTGGCCGGCGAGCGACGTGTCCCTCACCCGGGATCCGGGGGCCAAGTCGCCTCGGTGAACGCGCTCGAGGATTTCCTGGTACGCTTGATCTCTGAGGGGTTTACGCCCGATCACCGCAGATCTCTCGGATAAAGTATTTTGTATACAATATACAGAATACCAGCACCTCCGATCTATTCCAGCTTGGCGTCCAGTTCCATCTGGACATTGCCCTGTAGTGCGGTAGAAACGGGACAGCCGTTCTTGGCGGCTTCCGCTGCTTTGGCGAACCCGGCCTGATCCAGGCCCGCAACCTTGCCCCGGACCTCCAGGCGCATCCGCGTGATTTTGAATCCCTCTCCCGCCTTGTCGACGGTGCACGACGCTTTGGTGCTGATCCGGGTAGCGGGGGTGCCGCCTTTCTCCAGTCCGGCCGACAGCGCCATGCTGAGGCAGGCCGCGTGTGCCGCGGCAATCAGCTCTTCAGGGTTGGTGCCCCGGGCATTCTCGAATCTGGTGGCAAACGAATAATCACCCTCGAAGGCGCCGGAGCCCGCCTTGAAGTGACCTCGCCCGCTGCGCAACACACCTTCCCACACTGCGCTGGCACTGCTGGTTGGCATTGTCTACTCCATCAGAGTTTGGGTCAGCTATCAGGTCAGTGGCTTTCCGTTGCTGTCGATCAGCCGGATCTCGCCCAGCTTCAGCTCCCGAATTCCCGGCTCGATCTTCGACCGGTCGCCCACGATGACCCAGATCAGCTGGTCGGGGTGGACCACGTCGGCCGCCACTTGCGTCAGGCTCTGGATCGTCTGGGACCGCACCTTCTGGGCAAAGGTATCATAGTAGCGGTCGTCCAGCCCGTAGCTCAGGATGTCGGTGATCGCGCCCGACAAGCGCCCCCATGGTTTCCCACGAGCCCGGGAGCGTCAGGGTGAGCGAGGCCTGGGCCCGGCGAGAGCTCGGCCGGCTCGATCGGTCGATCCTTCACGATGCCTCGAAGCTCCTTGTCGAGCTCGACGACGGCCTCCTTGGTCTTGTCGGTCTGGACCGGGGCGTACGCAATGAAAGGCCGCTGGCCACGAGCATCCCGAAAGAAGGTATAAGCGCCGTAGGCCCAGTGCTTGTCTTCCCGCAGATTCATGTTGACCCGCGAGCTGAAGTCGCTGCCCAGTACGCCATTCATGGTCTGAATCGCAACCTCATTTGGGTTCGCCTTGGGCGGCGCGAGGTTGCCGGCGATGATCACCGACTGAAGCGAGCCGGGCCGGTCCATCAGATAGACCAGCGGGCGAGGCTGCTGTTCCACGGTGGCGATCGACTTGGCCGGCACATCGCCCGGCTTCCAGCCGGCGAACAGCCGCTCCAGCCGGGGCCGGATCTCCGCCATCGTAGTGGCGCCCACCACGACCATCGTCGCATGATTCGGCTTGAACCAGGTGTCGTGGAACCGGATCAAATCTTCCCGCTTGAGCCGGCCGGTGGATTCCTCGGTGCCCGACCCAGTCCAGGGATTCGCGTAGGCGTGCCCCGGCCCATACAGGAGGCCGGGAAAAACCCGGAGCGCCAATCCTACTGGGTCTGCCTTTTCTTGCTGGATCTGAGCCAGTCTCTGTTTCTTCAGCCGCTCGAAATCCTGCCGCGGGAACGACGGATGCAGGACCACGTCGGCATAGACAGCCAGTGACGGGTCCAGATTCTCCTTCAGCGCCTCGAGGGAAACGCTGGAGACATCCAGCCGGGAACCGGTGCTCAGGTTGGCGCCCAGCTGGGCCAACTCATCGCTGATCTGAATGGCGTTCCGCCGGGTAGTGCCTTCATCCATCATGGCCAGCGTCATGCTGGCGGTACCCGGAATGGCAGACTTATCCGCGGCAAAGCCGGCGTCGAGCACCAGGTCGAAGCGGACCTGCGGGATGGACGGTCGGCGGGCGAGAACAATCTTGAGTCCGTTGGAAAGCGTGGCCCTCTCCAGCTCGGGAAACTTTGCCTCTGCCGGAGTGCCCGGTATCGGGAGCTTGGAGCGGTCGGCCGCAGCGGACGCGGTTTGAAATTCGGGGTAGGGATGAACCTCGAGGGTGTAGACCCCATCGGTGAGCCACTGCCGGGCCGTACTGCTCAGTTCCGTGGTGGTGGCCTGACGGACCCGATTCAGCCTCACCTTGTAGAAATCAGGACGGCCGGCGAACACCTCACCCTGCGCCAGGACGTCAGACTTGCCACCGAATCCGCCGATCCGCTCCACGCCGCGAATAAAGCCGGCCCGGTATTGAGTCTTGACCCGGCTGAGCTCGGCTGCCGTAGGTCCGCCCGCCAGCAGGCGGCGCACCTCTTCGTCCACCGCCTTCTCCACCCGCGCCAGCTCGACGCCCGGGCGAGCGGTTGCCTCGACCACGAAGAGTCCCCCGATCTCCCGCATATCCACATAGGCCGAAACATCGGTTGCCGTCTGATCATCATAGACCAGACGCTTGTAGAGCCGAGATGACTTGCCGCTGCTCAACACGTCGCTCAGCAGGTTGAGATAATCCGCCTCGGGAGTTCCCCAGCCGGGGACGTTCCACACCTTGTAGATGCGCGCCTGGGGCACCCGGTCCTGCATCACGCCCCGCTGACTGCCGGTCCGCTTGGCAATCCAGGCCTGCTGCCGAGCCACCGGAGGACCTGCCGGAATATCGCCGAAGTACTGCTCGACTTTCTGTTTGGCGGTTTGCACGTCGATGTCGCCCGCCACGACAACCACGGCATTGGCCGCTCCGTAGTACGTGGCAAACCAATCTTTCACGTCAGGCAGCTTGGCGGCATCGAGGTCGTCCATCGAGCCGATGGTGGTCCAGGAATAAGGATGATTGGAGGGATACAGCTTGGGAGTGAGAAAATCCCAGACCTTGCCGTAGGGCTCATTCTCTCCCTGGCGTTTCTCGTTTTGGACTACTCCACGCTGCTCATCCAATTTCGGCTGGCTGATGGCCCCGCTCAGATGCCCCATGCGGTCGGACTCCATCCAGAGCACGAGGTCCAGGGCATTGGTCGGGACGTTCTCGAAGTAATTGGTTCGGTCCTCGTTGGTGGTGCCGTTCATGTCGGTGGCGCCGGCCTGCTCCAGCGGGCCGAAGAAATCCTTGTCGTAGTTCTCGCTCCCGTTGAACATCAGGTGCTCGAACAGATGAGCAAAACCGGTGCGGCCCGGCCGCTCGTTCTTGGACCCGACGTGATACCAGACGTTCACCGCTACGATCGGCGCTTTGTGATCCTCATGAACGATCACGGTCAGCCCGTTGGGCAAAACGAATCGCCGAAAGGGAATGTCGAGGGTAACCGGCGTGGTTTTCTGGGCCACCAGCGGATGTGGCGGCTGGATCAGTGCGATGGACCCCCAAAGAAGCGCGGCGCGGAGAAGTAGTGGCGGCACGAAAATTCCTCAAAGCAGGGCGACGGTTGATAGCCGGGTCGTGTCCACAGACGCCGGAACTCTCCCAAAAGTTGCAGGTGGTTTACAGGAGGGGCAAAGCGGGTCCGGGAGGCGACTGATTCAGCCCCAGCCAATATCGGGCGATGGCCTGGAGCACTGAGCGCAGGTCCTCGAAGTGGACCGGCTTCTGGACGCAGCTGTTGGCGCCCAGCTGATAACACTGGGCCAGCTCGCGGGGGTCGTCCGAAGCGGTCAGGACAACCACTGGAGCGGTGCTGGTTCGGCTGTTGGTGCGAATGGCTCGCAGCACTTCCAGACCGTCCAGCTTGGGCAGCTTCAGACTGAGCAGGATCAGCCGGGGAGGTGCCGCGCCACTGCGGCTGCGGTATCCGCCTCGGCCGAAAAGGAAGTCGAGCGCTTCTTCGCCGTCCCGAGCGACGGCGATCTCCGGGTCGCTTCCCAGCTCACGCAGCGGACGGACGGTGAGCTCCACCTCGAGCGGGCTGTCCTCGACCACGAGAATGTCGGTTAGGCGGGGCAGCGGGGACGGCGGGGCAGCGGGGCAGGTCATTCCTCAGAAGTTGGACTTCAGTACCGAACTAGTCGTCTGCATTCGATGAACTTTGCGCTGCCCCGCTGTCCCAGCATGCCCCGCTTCCCAGCGTCAAATAAAATGTTGCCCCGCGCTCGGGCTCGGCCTCGGCCCAGACCCGGCCCCCGTGCTTATGGGCGATGCGCTGCACCACGGCCAGGCCTGCTCCGTTGCCCTCGAACTCATCCGCTCGATGAAGCCGCTGAAACATCCCGAATAGTTTCCCGGCGTACGTCATCTTGAACCCGACTCCATTGTCCTCGATGGCCAGGCCGACCTGGCCATCGGACTCGACCGGTCTGATTCGGATAACTGCCTTCTGTCGGGGTCGGGTGAACTTGACCGCATTGGAGAGCAGGTTGTTCAGCGCCAGCTTGATCAGGGCGCTGTCACCCTCCACATTGGGCAACTCCTCGATCTGCCAATCGATCACCCTGCCGTTGGTCTGGCTCCGAAGTTGCCCGACCACGTCCTCGACCAGTGGAGTCAGGTCGACCTGTCGGCGAAGCAGATCCTGGCGACCGATACGGGAAACGTTGACCAGGTCGTCCACCAGGCTCGACAGGCTATTCGCGGCCTGATGCACTTGTTGGGCGTAGTGAACCGCCGATGGCTCCAGCTCCGGTGCGGACTCCTCGATCAGCAGCTTCGAGAAGCCCAGGAGCTGGCGAAGCGGCCCCCGCAGGTCATGGGAGACGGAGTAGAGCACGGTCTCCAGCTCCGCCGTCGCCGCGCGAACCGCGGCGCTGCGTTCGGCCACTCTTCGCTCCAGCTCTCCGGTTTGCCGCGCCAACTCCTCTCGGAGGCGAGCGTGCCGGATGGCGATAGCCAGCGGGGCAGCCACTTCCAGTGCGATGTCGCGGTGCTCCGCCGTAAACCCGTCTGGTGTACCCGACGCCATCATGATCTCGCCGATGGCTTCCCCTTCGACCAGCAGGGGGACTGAGAGCATAGAACGCATGCCGCCGGCCAGAAGCTGGCGGTGGAACGGAGGACTGTCATCCACCGTCGAGAGATCTTCCACATAGCGGACTGATCCGCTGCGCAGGGTATCGCTCGAGGCGAAATCAGCCAGCGGCACCGGAGCTGGGCTGGATCTGGGAGCCGGCCGAAAATCCGGCGATCATCTGGGCTTCTCTGCTGAGGAAATCGAACAGGGCGACCAGGCACTGCTGGCAGGGAATCATCCGGCGCATCCGTCCCAACGCGGCGCGGCCGATCTCGGGAAGAGACTGCGCCGATACGATCGCCTGATCCATGTCATGCAGCATGGCCAGACGGTCGGCCGTCCGGCGGAGCTGATCCTCAGCGCGCTTCCGCTCGGTGATGTCGGTGACCATCCCGACGGTGCCCACCAGGGCGCCATCCTTGCCCAGGATCGGGCTGGACGACACCAGGCCCCAGAGCTGGGTGCCATCGCGCCGGCGGAACCGCAGGTCCTGACTCGTCCCGGGCCGAGCTCCCCGCCGGCTCAACGTATGCTTGGCACCGGAGCGAGATTCGGCTTCGATGAAATCGTAGACCTGACGACCCAGCATGCTGCCGTTGGCGTACCCCAGGAGGTCGGCCATGCGCTGGTTGACATAGGTGAGGACACCGCGGTCATCGGCGACCCAAATCCCTTCCTGGGCCACGTCGATCAGCTGCTTGAACCGCTGCTCGCTCTCCTGCAGGGCGCGGGTGCGCTCCTCCAACCGGGCCTGCCGTCCCTCGTACGCCTCGGCATGACCCAGCGCCGCCCCCATCAGCCCACCCAGCAAACGCAGCGCCTTGGCATCCCGGTCGGTGAAGGCGTTGGGCTCCGGTGAAACGACCTTGAGCAGACCGAGAATGCGTTGTTCATCCCGCAGCGGAACCACGAGCAGCGAGCGGATGCCGAGATCGCGATAGGCCTGGTGTCGAACTCGCGGATCATTGTAGGTGTCGTCACTGCGCTGCAGCTCGCCGGTCCGCACACCGAGCCCGGACAGACTCCCGTCCAGCTTGAGCCGGGGTGCCTCGGTGCCGATGTGCAGCAGCGGTACCACCTCGTCCCCTTCCACCGCCTCGATGACCGCGCCGCTCGCGCCGGTGAGCGTCTTGCTCCGCTCCGCGATCACTCGCATCACGGTCTCGGAATCGAGTCCGGCCGCGCTGACCGCCTGCTCGACCTCGAGCACCGCCTGGAACAGCTCGGTGTCGAGCCGCATCTCCTCTTCCGCCACCTTCCGCTCGGTGATATCGAATTCGGTGCCCAGGTAGCCGATCTGGCGTCCGGTCTCGTCCCGCATCGGCTCCCAGCCGCTGGAGCACCAGCGGGTTTGCCCGTTCCGGGTCACCACCCGGTACTCCTGGTCTCTGAGCGCTCTCCCCTGGGACAGCCGATCCCATTCCGCCATGATGGCGGGGCGGTCGTCCGGGTGGATGTACTGCAGGAACTCCTGGTCCCGCAGCTCTTCATCCGAATACCCGGTTAGCCGCTCGAAGGCCGGGTTCACGAACCGAAGCTTCCGGTCCATGTCGTAGGCAATAACCCCTTCCCGCATGGTGGCGGTCACCGTCTGCAGCTGACTCCGCAGCTCGTCGCTCAAACGCTGGGCCCGGCGCCGCTTGCGGCCCTCACGCCAGAGCAGAAACAGCAGGATCAGCCCCGCGGCCAGGGCCGCGATGCTGATGAGGGAGGCTCGGTTGAGTAGCTGGATGATCGAGACCACGAGTCCTGCGCAGGGTTGAGTCCGACCTTCGAAGATACATCCCGGCCGGAGCCCGGTCGAGGACGGCAAGACCGCCTAGTCCTGCTGGCGGAGGGTACCCCGTGTCCCTACTCTTCCGCGATGGCGTTTCTGGACAGCAAGCGCGACCGGGCTGCGCTCCTGATCTTCGTTCTGGGAATGGCGCTGGTCTGGACCCTGTGGCCCTTCATTACCGGGCTGCTCGGGCGCGCCAGTGCTGTATGTCGTGTTCGCTCCACTACATCGGTGGCTGGCCCAGCGGACGCAGACCACGAATTGCGGCGGCGCTGGTGGTGCTGCTCGGAGTGATCCTGGTGCTCGGGCCAGGGGTCTCCTTCCTGGGAATTATTGCTGGTGAAGCGCAAGACATGGCCATCGGGCGTCATTCAAAGCCCGCTGCTGGCCCGGCATCCGGGAGCTTCGGATCGGGCCGTACGATGTGGGAGCGCAGATCGAGACCCTGGGGTCACGGGTAGTCTCCTTCATCGGCACCAGCGCGCTCGGTCTGGTCGGCACCGCAACCCGACTGGGGATCCAGCTGACTATCACCTTTTTCGGCCTCTACTACCTCCTGCTGGAGCCTCGCACCGCCTGGAAGCAGGTCCAGCCATTCATCCCCTTCTCCCGGAACAACACCGAGATTCTGCGAGACCGCTTCCGGGACGTCACCTTTTCAACCCTGATCGGCACCGGCCTGACAGCTACGGTCCAGGGTGTCCTGGTGGGACTCGCGTTCTGGGCCGCCGGCATTCCTAACGCCCTGTTCTGGGGCGTGGTCACCGTGGTGCTGGCGATTCTGCCGGTGGTTGGGAGCGGATTGGTGTGGGGCCCAGGCGCTCTCGCGCTGGCGCTGGAGGGGAGCTACGGCCGGGCCATCGCCCTGGCGCTCTGGGGCATTCTGGTGGTGGGCAACGTCGACAATGTGATTCGGCCGATGGTGTTCCGGCGCTGGGCCCGGATCCATCCGTTCATCACCATCATCGGGGCCTTTGCCGGCATCCAGTACTTCGGCCTCCTGGGGCTGATCATCGGCCCTCTGGCGATCTCCTACTTCTTCGAGCTCATCCAGATGTACCGGGCGGAGTACCTCGATGACGAGGAAGCGGCTGAAGGAGATCAAGCCGCCTCTACCGGGTCTTCCCCTTCCAAAACAGATAGACCGGAATCCCCAGCGCGATGAGCGTAGCTCCCTTCACCGCATTCCCCGGATTCGATGCGATCGATCCGACGACGACGTATAGCCGCCGCCAGTATGAAGATCAGAGGCGCCGCGGGGTAGCCCGGCATCCTGAATCGGATGTCTTTCGGCTCCAGGCCGCGTCGGGCCCGGGCCCGAAAGACGAAGAGCGTCGCCGCGGTTGCAGCCAAAGAAAATCCAGTCGCCAAAGACCACGTAATCGAGCAGGTCGCCGTAATGCCCGGTCAGGGTCAGGAGAATGGCCCAGACTCCCTGAAAGACGATGGCGGCGGCCGGCGTCCGGTATCTTGGGATGGAGCCGTGCCAGGCTGGGAAAGAAGAGGCCGTCGCTGCGCCATGGTCCGGTAGACTCTGGGCGACACCAGAATGACCAGGTTCAGAAAGCCGAAGCTGGAGATGGCGATGCCGGCGGCGATGAGGGTGCCGCCGACCGAGCCGAGCCGCGCGGTCATGGCGTCGGCTGCCGGCGCGCTGCTCTGCGCCAGGCCGGCGATGCCGAGAGTTCTGAGATAGGCCAGGTTCGCCAGCAGGTACACTGCGACCACGATGCTCACGCCGGCGATCAGGGCCCGCGGCAGATTCCGTTCCGGCTCGATCAGCTCTTCCGCAATGAAGTTGGTCTGTTGCCAGCCGCCAAAGGCGAACAACACCGGAACCAGGCGCTGCTCCGCCAGCATCAGTGCGGTGTTCCGCGGCTGTAGCGGTTCCGGCTCGGCGCCACCGCTGGCAGCGGCAGCCGTGAGACCCGCGACGATCAACAACACCAAGCGCCGCGAGCTTGAGCACGGTGAGCACGTTCTGCGTGAGGGCGCCAGGCCTGACTCCTACGTAATTCACTGCCGACAGCGTAATGATGGCCGCCACGGCCAGCGGTACTCTCGCTCCGGCATTCCAGCCCAGCAAAGCCGCCGCGTAGTTGGCAAAGGTCACGGCCACTGCCGCGATTGCCCCCGTGGCGATCACCAGCAGCAGAGTCCAGGCGTAAAGAAAGGCGGGAAGCGGACCATACCCGTCGCGCAGGTAGACGTATCCTCCGCCGGCTACCGGCCGCCAGGCTCCGAGCTCCGCATAGACCAGTGCTCCGATAAGGGCGACCACACCACCCAGGACCCAGGCCAACAGCGTCAGCGCCGGTGGTCCCGACCCGGGCCGCAACGATGGCCGGGTTGAGGAAAATTCCGGATCCGATGATTCCGCCGACCACCATCATGGTGGCCGAGAACAGGCCCAGCGTCGGGGCGTAGCCGCTGGATGATGCGGTGCTCGGCGGCTTCGATTCCGTGGGTGTAGCTTCCGGCATGGTGTGACGGTTGTGGGTAGAGGATCTGGCCCGAGTATGGGATGGGACTGATGATAGCGACTTTGCCGACTCGGCGATTGGGCAGCACCGAGCTTCGACTGACCCCGGTGGGGTTTGGCGCGTGGGCGATAGGAGGTGGTGGTTGGGCCTTTGGCTGGGGACCGCAGGATGATGCCCAGTCCATTGCCAGCATTCGCCACGCGGTCGACCGGGGGGTGAACTGGATCGATACCGCTGCGGTATATGGCCTGGGGCATTCGGAAGAAGTGGTCCGGCAGGCGCTCGAGGGCATTCCCGCGAACGACCGGCCGTACATCTTCACAAAATGCGGGCATGGTGTGGGACGAGCGGAGGACCCGATGCTCCTCCTCGCCAGGTTCTGGAGCCCGGATCCATCCGGCGGAATGCGAGGCATCACTGCGCCGACTGGGCGTGGAGCAGATCGATCTGTACCAGTTTCACTGGCCCGACCAGAGCGGAACTCCGGATTGAAGACTCGTGGGAAGCGATGATCCGCCTGGTGGAGGAGGGGAAGGTCAGGGCGGCGGGTGTCTCCAATTTCGATGTGCCGCTTGCTGGAGCGCTGCGAGGCCATCCGTCACGTCGATTCGCTGCAACCGCCTCTCTCGCTCATCCGCCGGCAGGCCGCAGAGGCCGAGATCCCCTGGTGTGCGGCCCACAAAACCGGAGTCATAGGATACAGTCCACTGCAATCGGGGCTGCTCACCGATCGGTTTTCTGAGGAGCGAGTCGAAACCATGGCGGAAGACGACTGGCGCCGGCGATCGCCCGATTTCAAGCCACCGCGGCTCGGGACGGAATCTTGCTCTCCGTGATTCCCTTCGGCCCGTGGCGCAGCGCATGGCACCACCGTAGGCGCCGTAGCGATTGCCTGGACTCTCGCCTGGCCTGGCGTCACCGGAGCCATCGTCGGCGCCCGATCACCAGAACAGGTAGACGGGTGGATCGGGGCCGCGACCCTGGAGCTCACCCTGGAAGATCTGGACGAAATTGCCCGGGCCGTCGGCAGTAGCGGCGCCGGGGCCGGACCCGCCTTACCCAAGTAGCGAGAGGACTTACTGTGCCGATCCATCACATCACCGCCATCGCCGGCGATCCGCAGCGAAATCTGGACTTCTACGCTGGGGTTCTGGGGCTTCGGCTGGTGAAGCTCACGGTGAACTTCGACGATCCCGGGCAGCTATCACTTCTACTACGGCGACGAGATTGGACGTCCCGGGTCTCTGCTCACCTTTTTCCCCTGGCCTGGTGCGCACCGCGGCCGGCAGGGCGGCGGCCAGATCGCCACGGTGGCGCTGACGATACCCGCGGGCTCACTCGGCTTCTGGATCGAGCGACTTCTGTCTCAGGGAATCACATACGAGGGGCCCAGCCGCCGTTTCGACGACCAGGTTCTGAGTCTCACCGATCCCGACGGTCTCCTGCTGGAGCTGGTTGCGGGTGACGTCTCCACCGGCGAGCAGCCCTGGAACGAAGGTCCTATCAGTCCCGAGCACGCCATCCGAGGCCTGCATGGAGCAACCATCTGGGAAGATGGTGACCAGGGCACCGGAAATCTCCTGACCGAGATGTTGGGCTTTCAACCCAGTGGCGAAGATAAAGGGCTGCTCCGTTTTCAAGCCGACGCGAACGGATCGGGATTGGTGGTCAACCTCAGACGCGCAACCGGTTTCTGGCGTGGCGCCGGAGGGGTGGGCACGGTTCACCACATGGCATTTCGGGCGGCCAGTGACGCAGACCAGCTGGAGCAGCGCTCGGCGATCGAAGCCCGAGGTCTCAGCATTACCCCGGTGGTGGACCGGCAGTACTTCCACTCGGTGTACTTCAAGGAGCCGGGTGGGGTTCTCTTCGAGATCGCCACCGACGGGCCCGGATTCACTATCGATGAAACCCCGGCCGAGCTGGGATCTCAGCTGAAGCTGCCTCCGATATACGAGGCGTACCGGGAGCAGATCGAGCGGGCGCTGCCGCCGCTCCGGTTGCCCCCTGCCGCTGCGGGGCAGGGAAGATGACGGCCCCGGAGCTCGATTTCGTGCACCGATTCGTGCCCGGGCAGCGGCCTGGTGCCGTGCCTCTGCTGCTGCTGCACGGCACGGGAGGAAACGAGGACGACCTGCTCTCGCTGGGCCGGGCTCTGGCGCCGGGGTCTCCGCTCCTGAGCCCGCGGGGTCAGGTTCTGGAGAACGGGATGCCCAGGTTCTTTCGGCGCTACGCCGAGGGACTTTTCGACGTCGAAGACATCAAGCTTCGTGCGGGGCAGCTGGCCCGCTTCGTCAGCCAGGCTCGCACTCGCTATCAGCTGGGCGACGTTCCGCCCATTGCGGTGGGTTTTTCCAACGGGGCCAACATCGCAGCCGCACTGCTGCTGCTTCACCCCGGCACTCTGAGCGGCGGGTTTCTGCTCCGCCCCATGGTGCCCTTAGTGCCCGAGCCGCTGCCGCAACTATCACAGACGCGGGTTCTCATAGCCGCCGGGCGCCTCGACCCTATCGTGCGGCCGGATCAAAGCCAGGCGCTCGCCGACCTGCTGACGCAGGCCGGGGCGGAGGTTACCCTGCACTGGAGCGTGGGCGGCCACAACCTGACCCGGGAGGATCTCGAGGTAGGCGAGCGATGGATGGCGGCGGTCACCATGGCGAGTTAAGCTATGGAGGTCCGATGGGCGTCTGGCGTCGCCCGATCCCACCACTTGCCGGCCATACGCCAGGGCGCCGGTAACTCCCGTGAGGAACTATGTGATGCTTCCTGCAGCGATTGAACAGGAGCGCCTTTTCGTGGCGGAGCGCCTCCTGTTCGAGATCGAACGTCGCCACGGCCTTCCCCACCCAGCAAACCGAGAAGTTCATCCTGTCATCGTCGATCGCTTTCTTACCGCCTACCTCCCGGAGACGAGAGACGGCCAACGGGCGCCATCCGCGCTCGAGTTTGCCTTCTCGCCTAGCCTGGGCGAGGCGTTAAACCTGGCCGCGAGGGGTAGTACGTGAGACCGGCACCGGGTTTGGTGCCGCGTTGTACATCCACGACCTTGACACCAGCAATGGAGGCCCCGCTATCGTCGAAACGACCGCAGCGGGCAACCAGTCGCAAACCTGATTGCATCTCGTCCTGGAGCAGTGAGGACTCTGGCCCCGGGCGGCCAACGCTCGTGCGTCCCGGTCCTCACTCTTCTGCCGGCCGCTCCCCTGGTTCACTCCGCCGCCCGGCCGGCAGCGTTCGCTCCCAATAGCTCTCCGAAGGTTCCGTGACCAAGCGCGATCTCCTGGCCCTGGAGGATTGGTCTCCCGCTGACGTTGAGACGGTGCTGAAACTCGCCCGACGAATCAAACAGGGCGAGCTCTCCGGTGGCCTGGAGCGGAGGATCCTGGGACTGGTCCTCCTCCAGCCTGATCCCCACATCAGGCTCAGTCTGGAAACGGCGATGTCGCTTCACGGCGGGCAGGCCGTGGAGGCTGAGGCCGAGCAGCAGATCGTCGACACCGCCCGGGTGCTGGGACGGATGACCGACGCTGTTGCCGTGCGTGCCTTCGAAACCAGCGGAAGCTGGGTTGCGGCTCGGGAAGACTCTCTGCTCAATAGTTTCGCCCGCCATTGTCCCAAGCCGGTGATCAACGTCGGTTCCGCCCGCAGAGATCCCTGCCAGGCGCTGGGCGACAGCCTGACCCTGCGAGGAGCGGCTTGGCCGGGTGGAGGGAAAACGGTTCGTGCTCACCTGGGCTTGGCACCCTCGAGCGCTGCCTACGGCCGTGCCGGCGAGTGCAGCCCTGGCGGCAGCCGGTCTCGGCATGGAGATCGTGATTGCGGACCGGAGGGTTACGAGCTCGATCCCGAAGACACCGCCCTGATCCGGAAGACAGCACAGGAAAAGGGTGGGGAGTTCGTTCATATCAGCGATGATCCGGACGACGCGCTGGTCGGCGCCGACGCGGTCTACGTGGCGTCGTGGGGATCGGTCAAGCTGTTCGGAAAAACGGAGCAGGAGCAGGAGACGCGCTCAGGCCTGCGAGATTGGCGGCTCACTCCGTCGCGGCTCCGCTCCACCCGGGGTGGCAAGGGGATCGTGATGCACGCCTTCCCCTATTTGAGGGATGTGGAGATCGACGACAAGGTTCTGGAGAGCGCCAATGCGGTGGTGGTCGAGCAGGCGGAGAACCGGCTTCATGCCGAGCGGGCCATTCTGCTCGAGCTCATGGGCACATCCCGCTCTCCCTGACACCGGCGATGCTCTGGCGGTTCCCTAGCGAAGTGGATCTCTAGTGAGTGGTTACCGCTCCTCCCATTCGCCGTACAGCCATAATGAAAAAAGGGCGGCTCCGGAAGAGCCGCCCTTCCCGAGCCAATGTGCTGGTTACTTTTTCAATGCCGGCTTTTACATTCAGCCCTACGCTGTGTGTATCGTTCCCGTCGTGGCCTGTGCCGGTGGGGACCGTCCAGGCGATCGTGATGGTCCCGGTCTTCGTGACCCAGACTCTGCCGAAGTCAGCCAGGGAATGGGAGTCGTCAATCCTGGTGGTGACTACCGAGAGCGCCTTCGGATCCCCATTAGGTGGCGTAGTGCATTCCGGCGCCTGCTGCGGATCGAGCCTCTCCGGGCTGTCGGGGTGCCATTGTTGTTGTTTCCACTAAGATAGGCGCAGAAACCGAACACGGCCGCATTGCTTTCATCTACGATCGCGCTCGCCGTCGCCGAGACCGGTCGCGCCTGGGCCAGACTGGTGCCATTCCAGGTGCTGCCCGGAGCAATTGGATCCTCCCTCCAGGCAACGTTAAGGGAAGTCAGCGATTTCTTGCCGAACTTGCTCTTCGGCAGCGTCGAGGTCTTTCCGCCGCCCGAGGTGATTGCTAACGTCGTGGCCTGGAGCGGTGCTGGAGTCAAAGCGTCAGCCAAGACCCGGCCAAGCCTGGCAGCCAAAGCCTTTGGCCCCCAGCCCGCCTCGCCCATGGCCAGTGATTGCTGAGTGTCGCAGATGTTGGAGCTGACATAGAAGAGGACCCCGACGGCCTCTTCATGCACCACCGGGTTGGCAGGGTTCTCGTCACAGACTGAGACAACCGCCGCGGGGTTGAACGAAGGCTCGGAGGGAACGGTAGCCCACTCGTACAGCACTGGACCCGTCGGAGCGGTCCTGGCGTCGTAGCCATAAAACAGCACTCCCTGTACCACTGATGTTCCGTTCCCGGAGAGCATATTGGTCCAGTTGTCTGAAGTACTGCCGGTCGATGGGGCGATACCGGACAGATTTCCAGCCACGCCACCGATGGTGCCAAGTATTGTCGCGCCGCGCCCCGAAAAGCTGCTCCCGCCGCCACGAACGAAATAGGCACCCCCCGCCGCGCGGTTCAGCGCTTTGGTGAAGTCGTTGAGCGCGTTGGTTGGATAGGTGAAGCTGTTGTTGGGAAAGACGCAACCAATAATAGCGATCGTAAGCTGGGCTCCCGCGGCGGGATCGGTCGAAAAGGCGGTATTTCGGGAGACAGAACCGATCGAGTCCATCAATTCGAATCCGTAGGTACGCTTTTGTGAAGCCTGCGTCGAACTCGCCATGCGCGATTTCACCGTGAGCATGTACGACTGCCGCGAACCCGGGAAGTAACCGCTGACGAGCGAATTGCTGAAGCCGCAGGCATCAGTAGTGGTGGGCGCGAACTCCGGACCTGTCGTGCTCTCAGGCTCGCGCTCGGTACATGCGGCGAGTACGAGAGTCGCCGCCGCGGCGAACAGAAACAACGAACTGCGAGCCATTTTATACCCCCTCAGGAATGTTCCAGAAAAAAAGGCGCAAAGACAATCCTCAATCTTCGCGCCTATCGTGAACTCAGCGTGAATCAGCCGTACATCAGAGACATCCCACGGGGTAACTTGTGGCAAGGTCAGCCTACTCTGCTTGGTGCCCTCTTCATTATCCTTGGGGCTCGACGCTCCTGCCTAGAGTGCCAAGATGCGCTGCCCACCGTCCGGTGCTCGAACCGGACATGCACGCCAAAGAGGAAAACGCCGGCTGACTTTGGGGAAACGACCCATGATATCGCGCTTTCACCGAAAACGCAAATAATGCGCCATTGGGAGAAACCACCTAATTCCTCCTAACCCAAGGGCTGGCAACGGGTCGCAAGCAGAAGCACCACTGAGACATGTGGCGCAATCACGCACCTATTGCTGGGTCTGTCGAACAACTAACTCGGGTTGGGCTTGCCAAAGAGGGTGACGAAACGGGGATCACTTCGGAGATCCCGCAGCCCCTCGTCCTTGGCGATGTTAGCACGCTGTTGAGGGTTAGCCGCGACGTACGTGCTGAGCAGCCGGAAAGCCTCGTCCCGGTCTCCGAGTTGGGTCCGCACCACCGCCTCGTAATAAGCAAGCTCACGGCCCGGATCGACCGTAGCGTCGCCGCGACTATGGCTCACGACCGATCGGGCGCTGTCAGGGAGCCCCGCTTGCACCAGGGCCATACCAACGAGCATACGTCCGTAGAGGGAGTAATAGGCCCGAAGGTTCGCGGGAGTGAGCTTCACAAACTCCGCCTGCACCTGCCATGCCTTGGCAATGTCCGGAGTTTGACCCTTCATGCTCATGAGCCACAACCGGCACTCGGCAAAGCGGTAATAGTCCGGGAACCTTTGGCCGCCTTCGTCGCACCAGTGCTTAGCCTCGACTTGATCTTCCAGGAAATAGGATCCATGAATAGGCTGTAAAGCGTCTGCTTGGCCGAGGAAAGGTACGGGTCTGCCTCATACGAACGCACCGCGGCAAGTTTGGATTCCGCCAGCTGGCCCTGCCCCGAGAGAAGGTGGGAGAGATAGGTCCATGCCCTCGCCGCAGTCGGCTTCGCGGCCACTGCGGCCCTTCCAGGTCACGCTCGGCCGCATCGAGCAACAGCTTAGCCCCGGCCTGGTCGGGCTCCAGATTCAGAATCCAGCGAAGGTACTGGAGGATGCCTCGGAGTTCGAGGGCGTCTGGGTCATCCGGTTTGAGCTTGAGCGCCCGGTTTGCATCTTCGAGCCCACGGGTGGTCCACTTGGAGTAGAGCGGTTTGTCGAATCCGTCCACAAGGTCGGTCTGCCGGTACGCCAGCCAGCCACGCTCGATGGGAGGAGCAACCCACTTTGGGTCAAGCTGCTCCACCTCAGCCAGTATCGAATCCGCTGCGTCCAGACGTCGCCCAGCGGCGGCGGTATTACCGGCGACCAAGAGGGGGTCGACGTCCTTGCTCAGTTTGCCGGCCTGCTGAACCAGTTCCCAGGCTTTGGGATTCGTGGTACCGGTCCGGATCGCCTGGAGGTTGATCTGCTCTCCCAGGCGCTGGCGAAGAAGAGCGAGACCTCCCGCGCCACATCGTCCTGCAGCGCAAAGATTTCCTCCCTGGGCCGCTCCAGGGTCTTCTTCCCGATCTCCTCACCGTTCGCGGCATTAACCAGCGAGACGCTGACCCGAAGCTTGTTACCGAAGCCGGCGACACTTCCCTGAACCAGAGGTTCCGACTTTAAGCGCTCGCCCGATGCTGTCGGGTGCGACAGCGGCGTTGCGATATGGGGCAACGCCGCCTCTGGAAATGACCTGAAGTGGTTTGACCTCGCTGAGCTCATGAATCAACGCCTCAGTCAAACCGTCCGCCAGGTAGCCGATCGAGTCCTGTCCGCCGCGGCTGTCGAAGTACATCACCGCGATGCGATCGGGACTGAAGCCAGGGGCCTCGCCGGAGGCGGCGCCGGACCGCCGCGACACCAGCCAAGTCGAAAGTCCCAGAACGATCAGAATGGCAACGGTGGCGATTGCCCAAAACCCCTTGCCGCCGAGAGCGGGCAAAGGCCAGGACCTTGGCGGGAAACCCTTTCGGCTGCGCGCGTACAGTGCCGGTGGTGCGCCGAACGCGTTGCGGAGCAGTGCTCCGTGCTCGCATGTGAGCGGGAGGACGTCCGGCGCGCCGCGGTCCCGAGATCCACCTCGGCGAGCGCATCGGCGAAATCCCGGATGGTGGGGAATCGATCGGCCGGGGTCTTCTCCAGGGCCCGCATGATCGCGTCTTCCACCTCATCGGGAATCGAATTGCGCACCACCTGCAGGCTGGGCACCGCCTCCAGAGAGTGCCGCGCCAGGATGGCCATGGCATTAGGCCCGTGGAACGGCGGCTGGCCTACCAGCATTTCGTAGAGCATGCACGCCAGGCTGTACTGGTCGGTGCGTCCGTCGATGTGCTCGCTGGCCAGCGCCTTGCTCCGGGCTCATGTAGTGCGGAGTTCCCACGGCCATTCCGGTTTCGGTCAGCTTCTCGCCTGCCTGCGCTCACTGCCCGCGCGATGCCGAAGTCCGCCACCAGGGGCCGGCCGTCCCGGAGCAGGATGTTCTCCGGCTTGATATCGCGGTGGACGACCTTGTTGGTGTGGGCGTAATGCAGCGCGTCGGCGATGTCGCAGGTGAGCTGGATGGAGTCGGGCAGGGAGAGCTGCTGCTCCCGCTCCATCAGGGCCCGGAGCGACTCCCCTTCCACGAACGGCATGACATAATAGAGGAAACCCGACGGCCTCGCCCGAGTCGTACAGAGCCAGGATGTTGGGGTGCTGGAGCTTGGCGGCGACCTTGATCTCGCGGAGGAACCGGTCGGCCCCGATCGAGGCGGCAAGCTCCGGGCGGAGGACCTTGATGGCGACCTTACGGTCGTGACGGATGTCGTTGCGCGAGGTAGACGGTGGCCATGCCACCTTCGCCGATCAGACGCTCGACGGCATAGCGCTCTTCGAGCGCGGAACGCAACAGGTCGAGCACATCGGCCACCGGAGCGCCTCAAAATGCGGGGGATGATGTACAAGATAACACGCTGACAAGACCTAGCAGGTGATCGACTGGTCCCGCCCGAGATACCGGGCACTTACAGGGAGGCGATTTCGCGGGGAGCTGTCCGGACTACTGGACGCGGAGGTGACTCCTTTGGGGCGAGCATGAGGCCGGTCCCTAAGGAACCGGCCTCATGTACAGGCTTTCCTGCTACTGAATGTTACAGCCGACTGGGCGGATGTTGAACGGATGACTTACAATCTGGTCAGAGATGTGCGCCGGTCCAGCTGAAGGCCCAGTAAAAACAAGGAGCGAGCCCGTTGGAGAGGGGCGCCACCCACACAACCCCTCGAAGATGCTCACAGTCAGCCCGGTCCGGACCTCACTAATGTCCGTAAAATTGGCGACTCCACTCGTCGAGTTGATGTGGTCGTCACCGTGCAACGTCAATGCGGGATTTGAGGGCAAGAACATGATAATTGGATCTGAGGCCGCAGCCACGACGCTCCCCTGATAGTCAAGAGTGGCCACCTGCACCACGGGGTTACCAAAGCCGGAAACAGCCTGCCCCAGAAACGCGCCCTCGTCCACCACTCCCTCAGCCAAAGCCGTAGGCTGCACGGTGAACACTAGCTGATAGACGTCAAAGGTCTGCGAGGTCACCGGAATCGCGCCCGGCGCCTCGAACTTGAGCTGGTATTGGCCGGGCTGGTCGATGTCTAAATCAGTGAAGCTGGCGAAGGTTGCACCTGTGGCCGAGGCCCCGATTGGTTGCGTCTTGTCACCCCCAAGCACGGGAGTAGTACCGTCGGGTGCGTTAACCTTGATGAGAGAGGCGGTCACAATTGTGCCCGCACCCAATGGCGTTCCATCTGAATTCTTCATCTGCACTTCGAGATCGCGGCAACCATCACCCGGGCCGGGGGGTGGGTACCGGCCGAATGGCGCTTCCCACGAAATAGTTGCGGTCACTCGTATGCGAATTCGGTTGGCTAAGGAGGCTCAGCGAACTGCCGCTCTCCGGATCCACGGCTGCCCACGGGCTGAACTTCTGGTCGTGCCTCCCAGACAGCAGGAGCCCAGCACGGCCGCCTCGGCCCGCTCCGGAAGAAGCGTTTGAAGGACAGGACCGAGTGCGTGCCTCAGGGTACTACCGGCAGCTGAGCAAACTGGCCCAAGTGGAGGGACGGCGGGCGCCGATCACCGGCGTAAACTCGTCGTTGGAAGCCAGGAGATCCGCGCAGGCCAGGAATGGCGCGTTTACCTTGGCCAGGATCTCGATTGCCTCGGAGTTGTTGGGATCTGGATGCGCCAGTTGCAGCCGTGCCTCAGTCGCATCATCCGGCGGTGCAAAGGGGCCGCCGTCTGAGGCCTTCAGATGGCAGATGCCGACGAGGACCGGCTTGGCGAACTCAGTAAATGCGGCGGATAGCCTGAACTCACGAAACAAGGGATACTGGTCGAGGTTCGTCCGACAGCGGCCCGTCCGCGGCGACGCCTGATTTACGGTAGCGGATCTACCGAGATAATGCAGGGAGTGGGACAGGCTCCGGCTGGATGCTCACCCCACTGTGTTTGTCCGCGGCTGTACCAGGCATCCGGCCGGACCGCATACCTGAATGTCGAATGGGGCGAGGGTGGGGGCGGCAGGCCGGTGGTCGCGAGATCGCCACAGCTCGTCGGGGAAGCCGCGTGGAAACAAGGACAACAGGTCAACGTTAGCGACGACCCTTGCGGTGTGTTAGAGAACCAGGCGGGTCGAGGAGCTTACCGGCATAGAACTGCTTGAACGTAAAGTTTACCAGGTCGACCGCCTGGCCTGGGGCGATCGGCCGATCCTGGTCTGTCTTCTTCGTCTTGATGTTGTTGTAGAAGTCGCTGGCGGACTGCAGTAGATCGGTCGCGTGGGAAACAGCGCGCAAATAAGCTGCTGAATCTGAATTCGGATCTGTGCTCGGGCACGACTTGGCAGTTGCTGCTGTGCTGGGCTCCGTGGGTCTCTTGCGGTCTTCAGTACATGAAAGGGCGAAAAGACTTACCGCCAGAGCGGTAAAAACGAGGCGAGGATGCATATCTCACCGGTGGGTTGGTGGTGGTGCGGTGCCGCCTACCCCGGGCTGCAAGCACTGGGGATAGTCCCACATCGCGTTTCTGGGGAGAATACGCTGACTCAGCTTATGTACAGCGCGGTACACCTCGACGCAAGAGTGACGTTTTTGCACACTGCCGTCACTGCTTAACGCCAACCAGCTCCTTGAACCGGGGATCCTCCTGCAGGCTCCGGAACCACCAGCCGGAGTCCTCCGCTAAATGGCCCGCCGTTCCGGATTCGCGGCCAGGTACACTTTAAGAGATTTGAGTGCCTCAACCTTATCCCCCATCAGAGTATAGGCGAAGGCGCCAATACAGCTCGACATCTCGAGTGGGGTCGAGCCGGAGTGCTGCGTGATCTAACGGCGACGTGCCGAGCGCTGTCCTTGAGACCGGCTCGGGCTAAAATCGCGGCCACGATCATTTGGGAGTTGTGTCGTTGGAATTCCCGTTTGCTCTCCGGAGTGCGCTGGATCAACGTGTCCGCCAGCCGCCAGGCGAGTGGGACGTCAGGCTCGGCGCCTTTGGTGGTCATAAGCCACAGGCGGCACTCCACGAACTTGTCGTTCTCGGGGAACCGGCTGTTTACCTTCGTCGCACCAGTGAGCAGCGTCCGACGAACTGGCCCAGGTCGTAGGAGGAATAGAAGAGCCGCGATAGGATGACGTCGGCGTTGCTCAGGTAGGCATCCTCCTCGTAGGCGCGCCGGGCTGCGAGCTTCACATCAGGTCGCCGCACTGGTAGTAGAGGTGTGACAGGGTGCTCCACGCCCCCGCCTGCGACGGAGCGATCTTGACGGCAGCTTCAAGATCCGCCTGGGCGCTGGCCACAGAGGCCTTGGCCTGCGCGCGGGTCAGGAGCGAGCCCCAGCAGCCAACGCCAGTAACGAAGGTCGCCCCGCAGCTCCAGGGCGTCAGGATCCTCGGGTCCGAGCTCAGCGCCCGCTCGGCGTGTCTCAGCCCATTCTCGATCCAGCGGGCCGCCTTGAGCGGGTCATCGGCGGACAGCCGGGACCGACGATATGCGATCATCTCCCGCTCTACGATCGGCTCGGCCCAGGTCGGATCGAGCGGTCGGCCGAGGCTAGCAGCGAATCGGCCGGTGCGAACTCGCGATCGAGTCCGAGAGTATCGAGCCTTCTCGGCCGGCGTCTTCCGCCGTCTTCTGGTGCCGTGCCGCCCGTTGCACCAGCGCCCAGGCCTCGACGTTCCGAGTCCTTCCCGCTGCTGCTCTCGCAGCCGGATCTCCTCGCCTAGACGCTTCGAATCAGGCTCGGCCACCTTCTGGGCCAGGGTGTCCTGAACTGCGAGAAGGTTGCCCGCCGGCTGCTCGAAGCTGGCCCGCTCGAAGTCGGCTCCACTCCCGCCGTCCACCAGCCGGATTGTGACTCGAAGATTGGAACCTTGCCGCTCGAGTGCTCCGGAGACCAGTGTTCCGGCATGCAGGGCGCGGGCGACGCTATCCGGCGAGACGCTGTCTCCTCGGAACGGCGCTACGCCGCCCTTGGAGATCACGTCCAGACCCTGAACCTGATCCAGCTCCCGGATCAGTCCCTCGGTCAACCCATCCGCCAGGTAGCCGAGAGAGTCCTTGCTGTTTTCAGTCCTGGAAGTAGAGCACCGCAATGCGATGTGGGTCGAGCCCGCCGGCAGCCGGTTGCTGAGCCGGTGCTGCCGGTACGATGCGAGAACCGCCAGATCCCCCAACCGGTGCCTGTCAACACCACCAGTGCCGCAGCCAGCGAGTGCCCAGAGTCGCGGACTCTTGGCCGAGAGCGCCGGCGACTTGACTGGAGTACTTCTCCGGTGCGCCCGTAATGCCTGCGGTGAGGTCCGCCGTGCGGTCGGGCCAAGATCCGCCTGCAGCAAGGCATCGGAGAACTCCCGAACCGTGGGGAAGCGGTCGGCCGGCGTCTTCTCCAGAGCCCGCATGGATGGCGTCCTCGACCTCGTCGGGAATGGAGTGCCGGACCACCCGCAGGCTCGGCACCTCCTCCATCGAGTGCCGGGCCAGAATTGCCATCGCGTTGGGCCCATCAAAGGGAGGCTGGCCCACCAGCATCTCGTAGGTCACGCAGGCCAGACTGTACTCGTCGCTGCGCCCATCCAGGTGATCGGCGCCGAGCGCCTGTTCCGGACTCATGTAGTGGGGTGTGCCGACCGCCATCCCGGTCTCGGTGAGCTTGTCGCCTCCTGCCTCCGTCACCGCCCGGGCGATCCCGAAGTCGGCCACCAGGGCGTGGCCTTCCTGGATCAGGATGTTTTCCGGCTTGATGTCGCGGTGAATGATGCCCCGGCTGTGGGCGCAGTGCAGCGCCTCGGCCACCTCGCAGGTGAGTTGAATGGCGTCCGGCAGCGAGAGCTGGCTTTCCCGGTCGAGCCGGGCACGCAGAGACTCACCCTCGACCAACGGCATGACGTAATAGAGGAATCCCCCGGCATCCCCCGAGTCGTACAGCGCAAGAATGTTGGGGTGCTGGAGATTGGCGGCGAGCTTGATCTCGCGGAGGAATCGGTCTGCCCCTAAAGAGGCTGCGAGCTCCGGGCGGAGCACCTTGATGGCAACCGGCCGATCGTGGCGGCAGTCTCTGGCCAGGTACACCGTGGCCATCCCACCCTGCCCGAGCAGCCGCTCAACGGCATAGCGCCCATCGAGTGCCGCACGTAAGGGTTCGAGCAGGTCGGCCAAGGGATGCCTCGGAAATCGGGAGTGTCTTTACAAGATAGAGATGGGTCCTGGAGCGGGCCAGCGGAGGGAACCTGCGATTCGGGATTACGGGACAGGCACCGCCGCCAAGGTCTCCCGCATCTCGGCCGCCGAGCGCCAGCGATCGTTGGGCGCCTTGGCCATGGCCTTGGCGATTGCGGTGGCGAGCTCCGGGGGTGTGTCGCCGCGGAGGGTGCGGACGTCCGGAGCCGGCTGAGTGAGGTGGAGCTGCAGCACCACCGCCTCATTGCGGTGGACGATAGGGTGCCTGGCCCGCCAGGCACTCGTAGAGCACGCAGCCCATGGAATAAAGGTCGCAGCGGTGATCGATGTCGGTTACAGCCGTGATCTGCTCCGGGCTCATGTAGGTCGAGGTGCCCACCGCAATTCCCGATCGGGTCAGCTGGTCGGATCCCGAAGCAACGACCGCCCGGGCAATGCCGAAGTCCAGCAGGATTGCGCCCTGCGCCGACAGCACCACGTTGGCCGGCTTGACGTCGCGGTGAATGATGCCCTGCTGGTGGGCATGATCGAGCGCATCCAGCAGATCGGATGCGATCCGGAGGGTCTCCCCGATCGAGAGTTGCCGCGAGCTGTCGAGTCGCTCCCGCAGGGTTTGGCCGTCCACGAAGCTCCATCACGTAGTAGACCAGCCAGTCGCGTTCTCCCGAATCCAGCAGCCGCGCGATGTGAGGGTGGCTGAGCTGAGAGGCGAGCTTGATCTCCCGGAGGAACCGGTCGGCGGCGACGCTGACCAGGAGCTCGGGATGCAGGATCTTGAGCGCGACTTGGCGGCCCTCAGGGTCACGGGCGAGAAAGATGCGCGCGTTCCCTCCCCGGCCGATCTCACTTTCGACCTGGTAACGACCATCAAAGGCCTGGCGCACCAGGGCCAGCATGTCGCGCCGAATGGCTCGGGCTCCTGAAAACTAGATGCTATATGGTTGTAACACGGGGACGATCTGCGCAAGCGGGCAGTTCAGAGGAGGATATCGCTGCGGATCTCGCGCCGGATGGACCACCAGAGGGCGCCCCAGAGGTTGGACTGGCGCAGCGTGACTCTGGCCCGGCCGCTCATCCCCGGCCGCCAGGGGTCGAGCGCCGGCCAACCGCACCCTTCCTTCCAGTGAGTGGGACGGCTCGGCGGAGGTGGATACCTGAAGGATTCTGCTGGTCAGCGCCTCTGCCGCCATGGTGTTGGGGAGGAGGCTGACCGGCTGGCCGGATACCACCGAGCTCGCCCCGGCTCCCGTGAGCGCAGATCCGCACTTCGAGACTGTCGGACTCGTCCCAGGCGGAGCAGAACCTCGCCCCGGGAGACTCCGCGGCCCGCCAGCTCTTCCGGCCGCGGGGTGAGGACTATGCCCGAGCTTACCGCCCGTATGCTGAAAGCGCGGATCTGCTCGTCCAGCCCTGCGAGCCTGGCCGCGTCGACAGACTGAAGAGCCTCCATCTCGGCCACATCCGAAGCCCGATCCGCAGCCCTGGCCTGGGCAATCACCAGAGACAGCGAATCGACCGTCCGACGAAGCACAACCGCCTCCCGCTCCAGGCCGAAGCTGCGAAGCCGAAGCAGCGGGCTCCCGGTCTCCACCCGGCTTCCCTCCCGAACATTGACCTGCCCGACCATCCCACTGTCCGGTGCTGTCAGGGGGAGCGATGCTCCGCTCCAGACCGTGAACGGGCCGGAGACGGTGATGGGCCAGGGGATCAGACATCCAAGGATGAGCACCACGGCGGCACCGGCCAGCAGCCGCGACCGAGCCCGGGCGGATCTCAGCCGGGTAGTCAGCTTGTGAAATACGGCTGCCAACGAATCCTTCCACGCCAGGAGTTGCCGCCGGAGGGCAAGCAAGACCATACCCGCAAAGATCAGGGTTCCGATGCTGCCGAGTGTGCGGCTGAGCCAGCCATAGGTGTTGACGGCACAGAAGGCCAGGATCAGGGTGATGTATCCGGCCGCCAGGGCGCCATAGATCAGGAAGATGCGTTGTTCCCGCTCGTCGGCTGGAGGTTCCGGCAGATCCAGACGGAACACCCGGGTCTTGATCAGCCAGGAGAGATGGCGTCCGGCGCGTTGCCGCAGGTTCGGAACCTCGAGGTAGTCGCTCAGCGCATAGTAGCCATCCAGCGGGATCAGCGGATTCAGGTTCATCAGGACCGTGGTGAGCCCGCCGATGAGAACCGCGGCAAACGCCACCTGCGACACCAGGGTACCCGGGTTGGCCGCCCACCAGACGATCGCCGCGATGCTGGCGAGTACCAGTTGAATCCAGGAACCGGCTGCGGTAACCCAGAGCCGGGCGCGCAGCTCCGGAAAGGTCCAGGCGTCATTGACGTTGCAGAAGAACGCGGGCTCGAAATAGATCAGCATTGCACCGATCTCATGCACTTCGCCCCCGAAATACTTGCAGGTGAAGCCATGACCCAGCTCGTGGATCGCGATAATGACGGTGCCGGTCAGCCACAGCACCACCAGATCCCCTAGGCCCACTCTGAGCGTGTAGAGGTCGGCCAGTGCGCTGGAAAATTCCGACCACCGGAGGCCGACGATCAGGAAATAGACCAGGAATAGCGCAACCGAGAGGCCGAGGAATGTGCGGGAGAAACAGAACCGCAGACGCGGCAACCAGCGGTTCAGCAACTCATCCGGGTCACCGACCGACCACCTGATCCGGAAGAGATCGCCCTGAAACACTCGCGGACTCAGCCGCCGGCGACGTTCGGCACGGAGCCGTTCCATCAACAGCACCGATTGCTCGGCCAGCGTCCTCTGGCAGAGTCCCATCCCGGTCAGCTTGGCGGCGAACTTCTCCACGGCGGCTGCCGATACCGGGACGCCGTTGGCCCGGAGCAGGTCCGCCGCGGCCGCCGGTGTGTGCTGGCCGTCCAGAGCTTGCATCACCCGGATCTCCAGCGGGCGGAACCGGAAGTACTTGCGGGTCTCCGGATCCTTTACGATGAAGCTCTGCTCACCGCGGTAGGTCTGCTCCACCAGCACGAGATCTTCGCGAAGCTTGGGGCCGCTGCTCATTGCGCGGTCCGGACGACCTTCTCTCCGGCAGCGAGCCCGCTCAGCACCTCAACCCTCCCGTCGCCCAGCTCGGCGCCGAGGGTCACCGGGCGAAGGATCGTCTTCTCGTTGTCCCAGATCAGGGCATAGCCGTCCTGCGCGACCGCCGTTCGGGGCACTACCACGACCTGCCGGCGGGTTGCGCCCAGCTGAACGGTGACGTTGTTCCCCGGGGTGAGGCCGGCCGGCCTGTCCGCCGAGTTGCAGGATGATTTCACGGGTGCCGCTCCCCGCGTCCAGCACGGGCGACGCTCGAATGACCCGGGCAGAGACGGTTACCCCGTTCGGGCCCACCACCTCAGCCGAGGTTCCGATGCGGATTACCCCTGCCGAAGCCTCGGGTACCCGAATAGCGGCGAGTAACGGACTCATTGCCGTAATCCGAAACAGCGAGTCGCCTGAATTGACCATCCGGTGGATCCGCGCCGAGCGGGCGGTGACCATCCCGGCAAATGGTGCGGTGATGTGAGTCAGATCGAGATCGCGTTCGGCCTTCCGCAGATCCAGGACTGCCTCGCGATATTCGCTCTCTATCCGTTCGGAGTCGGCCTGGGTGACGACGCCCGCCACCTTCAATGCCCGCTGCCGCTCGACTGTCTGTTGGGCGCTGGTGAACTTTTCCCGCGCCTGAGACAGCGCAATCTCCTGGTCCGTGGTCTCCAGCTGCGCCAGCAACTGTCCGGCTCGAACCCGGCTACCGAGATCGGCCAGAATGGACTGGACCACGCCCGGAGGATCGGGCGAACACCGTCGCATCGTGCTCCACGTAGAGCTGCGATGGCAGCCTGAGCGGGACCTGAACCGTCACCGTGTCCACCGAGACGACGGTCGGCGGCTGACTGGCCAGCGACGCAGTTTCCGTCCCCTTGGCTGGAACACGGGCGCCGGGCTGCTGACCACAGGCCAGGAGGACGGCGAGCAGAGGGCAGGTATCTCATGGACGCACCTTCCACCACCGTACCCTGAGCCACCGGCCCGGCCCTCGGAGCAGCTCGATCGAGCGCGCTCTCCGGTGACGGTGAGCACTCTGGCGTATGCCGCCATCTGCGGCTTCAAGAGACCCTGAGGATTGGCCACCACGGCCCGGACCGGGTAGTGCACCGTGGAACCGCTGTCGAGTGGAACCAGGCCGACCGAGGTCACCCGTGCGTCGAATGTGCGCTGCGGCAGCGCATCCACCCGCAGCAGGGTCGTCTGTCCCGGCGTCACCCGGGCGATGTCTCTTTGATCGACCCCGAACTCGAGCTCCAGCGTGTCGGTCCGGCCCAGCGTCAGCAGCAGATCACCTTCCTCGAGCGAGCTGCCGACCTGCTCGCCGACATGAGGCGTGAGCACCATACCGGCTGTTGGTGCTCGAACGGTGGTGAGCGCCACCTCCTCGTCCAGCAACGCCAGCTCCTGGCGCAGCGATTCACCGCGGATCTGCTGCATCCGCTGCTCTGCCGGCATCGCCCCGGCTCGCTGCCAGCGCGGCGGAGCGCTCCGCCGCTTCCAGGTCTGCGGCCGTGGTCGCGCGCTGGGCCATGAGGTCGGTGGCGCGCAGCGTCGCGAGTGGCGCACCGCGGGAGACCGTGGATCCCTCGCTGACCAGCAGCCGTTCGACCACGCCGGCCACCTGCGCTCGCACCGGAGCGTAGGCGGCCGGCCGGAAACTGGCTCCGCTGCCGGACACCCGGAGGGGCCAGCGGAACAGGGTCAATGCGGCCAGGACGACGAGGGCAACGGCGAGGTACAGCTGCAGCTTGCGGCGGGGCAGGGAAAGACAGTGCCTTCTTCTTGGCGGCGAGCGCTCCCAGCGCGTCCACCATGGGGACCTCGTGGTAGAGCTGGGCGTTGCGAAGGGCGACCGCGGTCTGGTTGGCCAGGATGGCGGCGACTTCGAGCTGGCTCTCGGTGGCCAGGTCAGGCTTGCCCGACTCGAAGACCAGAACTCCGACGACTCCCTCTTCATCCTTGAGCGGCAGGTAGAGCCCGCTCTCGACTCCGTCCGACTCCAGGTCCGGGCCGAAGATCGAGACGAACATCCGCTCGGCATCCGAGGCGGGGTTGGTCCGGTCGCAGAGATAGAGCTGCTCTCCATGACCTGCCGCCCACGCCGCCCGGGCTATCAGGTCCTGCAGCTTGGGGTCATCCGGGTCGACTTTCTCCTGTCCTGCCACCGCGCGGATCTCGCACTGACCCTTCTGATACAGACCCACTGCTCCGCGGTCGAACGGCAGGGCCTGAGAGGCGAGGTTCACCACCGAGCGGAGCACCCGGTCGAGGTCGAGCGTTGCGGTGATCTCACGGCTGATCTCCAGCAGGAGCGCCAGGTCCCGAGCCCGGCTTTCGACGCTGTGGAGCTGCGCGTTGCGGAGGGCAGCGGCTGCACTGGCGGCAAGTCCCTCGAGCAGCTCCCGGTCGCGCTGATCGAAGATGCCGTCGCCGGTCAGCTTGTTGGCTACCTGAATCGATCCGACGGTGACCCCGCCGGATACCATGGCCGTGGCCATGACGGTGGTGGCGAGAGCTTCTCCCGAGTCGAGGGCCGGCTGGTAGCGCGGATCTTCCACGGCGCGGGTCACGATCGTGGTCCTGGGCCGCTGGGCCACGTCGCCCACGAACCCGGTGCCGATCGGCACCCGGGCGCCGACCAGCTTCTTGCCCGCTCTCCCCTCGGCCAGTCGGCAACAGAGCTCTTCATCCTCCGCGATCCAGAGGGACCCACCCTCGGCGCCGAGCGCCTCCAGCACGCGATGGAAGATCCGGGGAAGCAGCTCGTCGAAGTCCAGCGACGTGCTGAACTCGAGGCCGATCGCGTGGATCAGCCGAAGGCGGGCTACCTCATCCCGGAGCTCTTCAATGGAGCTTTCGGGGGAGCTGATGATGTCCGGCATGGGATCGGGACTTGTGAGGACGTTCTAAGCTGTAGCGTGAAAACCATATGCACCAGACGGCCGGTCCGGACCCGTTGAGGTCCGGACCGGTCGGCGGCGCGGGCCCAAGCCGAGTACCTTGGCTTGGGCCACCCAGAATTACCCTCTCGGTTGGGCTTCAGGCTGGCAGGGGCGATCCTCTCCTCCAGCTCTTCAACCGAGAGCTCCACTGCCTCTGCATCCTTGCCGGTTGCGTGGCGAACTTGATTCTTCTGGTCCGGGGTCAGCTCGATGCGGAACTGATTCTTCTGGTCTTTCATGATGTCCTCCGGCAAGGTGTTTATGCGTGATGTGACTGGTGTGGCGAAACGATGGCACAATCTTCACGGCTTCCGTGAAAGTTCCGTGAATTTTCAGCTGGGGTACGCTCTCCGCTTCCCAGCTATGGTCATCGGCGCGATGCGCTCTTCCAGCTCTTCGGCGGTCAACTCGATGGTGTTCGCCTCTTTCCCGGTAGCCTTACGCACCTGTTCCTTCTGCTCGGGGGTAAGGGTGATCCGGAAGGTGTCGCTGCCTGACATGATGTGACCTCCTTGGGTCGGGTGTCGAAATCGGAGCACAATTTGACGACCGATCGTGAATCGATCGTGAAAGGCCCCTTGCCGGTCCCGGGTTTTCCTCTCCAGGTTGTAACATCCCCTACAGGACCATTACGGTGGCAGACGTCTGCCTGACTCTGCTCGGTCCACCGATACTCGCCCGCGCCGATACGGGTCGGCTGGTGCCGCAGCCCAGCGCCAAGGCGCTCGCCCTTCTCACCTATCTCGCTCTGGAATCCGGGCTTCACAGCCGCGAGGAATTGGCCGGACTCCTCTGGGGAGAGTCGTCCGATGACGAGGCGCGGGCGTCCCTCCGGCAGGCGCTGAAACATCTCCGGGGTCAAATCGGCGAGCTGCTCCGCATCAGCCGCGCGAGTGTAGGTCTGGAAGGCCCCCTGGATTGCGAGGTGTGCGAATTTCGCCGCCGAGTGGCCCAGGAGCCGGCCCTTGCGCTCACCACAGAGATTCCGCGCTTCCTCTCGGGTTTTTCCATTCGTCACTCTCCACGATTCGAAGAGTGGGCCGCCGAGACTCGGCGCGGCCTCATGCATCAATACCAGGAGGCCCTGAGCACACTGACCCGGGAAGCAATGGGCCAGTGGCGCTGGCGCGATGCCATCGCGATCGCCGACCGCTGGCTCGCGGGTGAGCCGCTCTCCGACGACGCGGTGCGGCTGGCCATCGAGGCGCGCTATCTGGCCGGCGACCGGGGCGCCGCGCTCGGACGCTACCAGCAGTACCGAGCAACTCTGCTCCAGGAGACCGGGTGCGAGCCCAGCCGGGGGTTGCTCAACCTGATTCGTCGGGTCGAAGCCGATGTCTCTCCCATCAATGCTCGTCCCATGTCGGATGAGTGGTATGCCCGGGCGCCCAGCTTCGAGGCCAGGCTGATCGGGCGGGAAAACGAGTGGGGATCCCTGCTGGAAACATGGAAAGAAGTGAAACGAGGCCAGAGCAGGATCGTGCTGCTCGAGGGGGAGGCCGGCGTCGGCAAATCGCGCCTGGCCGAGGAGTTTCTCCGTTGGGCCGTGGCCAATGCCGGCAGTGTCTTGCGGGGCCACGGCTACGACGCCAAACCCGGCATTCCCTACGAGCCGGTCATGGAGATGCTGCGCGATGCGCTCAGCGCGCCGGGACTGGCCGGTGCGCCCCCCGAGTGGCTGGCCGAAGTGGCTCGCCTGCAGCCGGAAATACGGCAGCGGTTCCCCTCTCTGCCTGAGCTATCGCCGCCGGTGGACACCTCCTCCGCGTGGCGGCTGTTCGAGGGCGTGGCGCAGGTAATTCTCGCCCTGGCAGCGGAGCGCCCGCTGGTTGTTTCCATTGACGATATGCAGTGGTGTGACGGCGAGAGCTGCGACCTGCTGCGGTATCTGGTTCGGCGGACCGAAGAAGCCCCGGTGCTCTGGCTGGGTACCCTGAGCTCGGGAGAAGTGGAACGAGACGCACCCTCGGTGCGATTGTGTCGGGTTCTCCGGGCCAAGTCTCAGGCCGCGGTCATGTCGGTTCATCCTCTGAGCGAGGAACAGCTCTGGGGGATGATCCATGAGATGGGGCATGTGAGCACGCCTACCGGTGCCCGGCGGTTCGCCAATCGGATCTACGGAGTGACCGCGGGTAACCCGTTCTACGTCATCGAGCTGCTGAAGACCATGTTCGCTCAGGGCCTGCTCGCGGTAGACGATGAGACCGGCGAGTGGACTGTCTCCCCTCAAGCCATGAGCGAGCAGGGAAGGGAATTCCCGGTCTCCCAGACGGTGCACGATGTCATTGCGGAGCGGATCGAACGACTGCCCGACGAGCTGCGGGAAATCCTCATGACCATCGCCGTAGCCGGGTTGGGGTGCCGCTCGGAGGTGCTCTCGCACGTGCACGGCATCTCGCGGCTGCACGCAGCGGGAGTAGCCGACGCCCTGGTTGATCGGCGGCTTCTGGTCGAAGAAGGGGGCTCTTACCGCTGCGCTCACCCCGTCATCGCCCACGTGGTTCGGGATCGACTGACCGATGCCCGTCGGGGCGAGGTTCATCGAAGCCTGGCGCTTGCGCTCGAGCGGCTTATCGCCTCATCCGGCAGTGGTGAGATGGCCCGAGAGATCGCCCGGCATGCCGACCGGGGAAGCGAGCCTGCGCTCGCCTATCGGTTTGCCCGAATTGCCGGTGATGCTGCGATGGAGCGTTATGCCTTTGCGGAAGCGCTTGCCTGGCTCGACCTCGCCGCGGCCAACGCAACAGCGCCGGATCAGGCTGATGCGGTGAACCTGCTGACAGCACAGGTATTGGAGGCCGCGGGGTGGAGCGAGGCGCCCATCCCGGAGCGACAGGGCGGGCCAGTCACCCGAGGTCTTGCCCGGGAAGACTTCGATCTGCGGGTGGGTTTGCGGGAACAGCAAATCCGCTGACGGACTGTACGCCGGCCGAAAGTGACTTGACCTCGTGGGCCCGACCCAAGTAGAGTCACAGCCCCATTGCCGTGACCATTTGGGGTGTAGCTCAATTGGCAGAGCGCCCGGCTGTTAACCGGGAGGTTGCTGGTTCGACCCCAGCCGCCCCAGTAGAGCTGGGAGTCAGGTGAGGAGCAGCTCCTAGCTCAGCCTCTGATACGCCGCCAGCGTCAGAAACTCAGGAAACTCTCGCGCCGAAAACATCGTGTCCAGCAGGTCGGCCGCCGCAATGAGCCGCGGCTGATCTCCTCCCTCCGCTTCCAGTCGCCGCAGTTCCTCTGACAGAATCGTCCGGCACCACTCCACCGTGATCTGCTTTCCGTCATCGGTGGTGGCACCGTGGCGGATCCACTGCCACAGCTGCGAGCGAGCGATCTCGGCGGTCGCGGCGTCTTCCATCAGGTTGTTGATGGCAACCGCACCCGAGCCCCCCAGCCAGGCCGCGAGGTACTGCAGTGCAACGCTGAGGTTTCCTCGCAGGCCGGATTCCGTAATGCGACCTCCGGGGATACGAACATCGATCAGCTGCTCCCGGGTGACCTCTACGTCGTCCCGCTGACGATCTTTCTGGTGGGGCTTGCCCTGCAGCACAGACCCGAACACGTCAGCCACGACCGGTACCAGGTCGGGATGTGCCACCCAGGCGCCATCGTAACCGGCCCGCGCTTCCCGCAGCTTGTCTTCGCGAACCTTGGCCAGCGCGGTCTCATTCACCTGTGGGTCGCGGCGGCTCGGAATGAACGCCGCCATTCCGCCGATGGCGTGAGCTCCCCGCCGGTGACAGGTCTTCACCAGCAGCTCGGTATACGCCTGCATGAACGGAATCGTCATCGTCAGCTGGGAACGGTCGGGAAGGAGGAAGTCCGCCCGCTCCCGAAAGTTCTTGATAATGCTGAACAGGTAATCCCAGCGGCCGGCGTTGAGACCGGCCGCGTGATCCCGTAGCTCGTACAGGATCTCGTCCATCTGATAGGCCGCGAGGATCGTCTCGATGAGGACCGTCGCTCGCACGGTTCCCCGAGGGATTCCGAGCGCATCCTGCGCCAGATCGAACACCTCGTTCCACAGCCGCGCCTCGTGGTGGTTCTCCAGCTTGGGCAGGTAGAAGTATGGCCCACTGCCGCGGTCCAGCAGCTCCCGGGCGTTGTGAAAGAAGTAGAGCCCGAAGTCGAACAGACTGGCCGACACGGGCTCGCCGTCCAGCAGCGCGTGCTTTTCCTCGAGGTGCCATCCCCGTGGCCGCACCACCAAAGTCGCGAGCTGGTTGTTCAAGCTGTACCGTTTGCCCTCCGGACTCACGTATTCCAGGGTCCGGCGGACCGCCTGCATGCAGTTGAGCTGGCCGGCAATCACGTTAGTCCAGGGCGGAGAGAGCGCATCCTCGAAATCCGCCATGAAGACCTTCGCCCCGGAATTGAGCGCGTTGATCATCATCTTCCGCTCCACCGGTCCGGTGATCTCCACCCGTCGATCGTTCAGGTCGGCGGGTGCGGACGCCACCTGCCAGCTGCGCTCGCGGATCGGCCGAGTCTCTTCCAGGAAGTTCGGCAGCTCGCCCCCTCTGAGGCATCGCTGGACCTCCCTCCGACGTTGGAGCAGCGCCTGGCGACGAGGCCCGAAATGCCGGGCCAGCAGCTCGATAAAAGCCAGAGACTCCGGGGTGATGACCTGGCGCGCTTCGGGAAGCTCCGGCGCACGAATCTCCAGTCCACTCATCTCACGCCACGTGGTAAAGCATGAAGGCGAAGTGACATGCGCTGCCGATCAGTACCAGGATGTGCCAGATCTCGTGATGTCCGAACCACGGGAGTGGGTCGGGGCGGCGACAGCTGAAAATGACGGCGCCGACGGTATAGGCGGCTCCGCCTGCAACCAGCCAGAGGAGGCCTCCCAGCGAAACCGCCCGCGACAGTGGAATCACGGCCACCAGCGCCAGATATCCCATGGCGAGGTAGGTGGCGGTCGAAACCCAGACTGGTGCGTCGAGAAAGAAGAGCTTGAAGGGAATCCCCGCCATCGCGATCAGCCACACGATCCCCAGCAGAGCCCAGCCTAGACGGCTATTCAGGGTGAGCAGCGCAATCGGGGTGTAGGTGCCCGCAATCAGGAAATAGATGGCAATGTGGTCGAGAGTCCGCAGGGCCCGGAGACGAGGCTCCGACAGAGGAAGCGAGTGATACAGGCTGCTGGATCCGTACAACAGAATGAGGGTGCCGCCGTAGATGGCGAACGCAGCCAGCTGCTCGGGACCGCGCGCCATCCGGAGGAGGAAAATGGTTCCCGCCCCTGCGAGCAGAAGGCCGATCAGATGAGACGCTCCGTTGACGGGCTCCCGGATCTTCATGCGCACAATCTAGAACCTCCCCTCCCACCTTGTCGCCTATCGGGCCGTGCCGTAGCCTTCTCCCATGCGCATCGCCCTGTTTTCCGAGGTTTACTGGCCGATGGTCAGTGGGGTCGGCGTTACCCTGCTCCGGCTGACCAAGGCACTGCAGCAACGGGGCCACGTCGTCCGGGTGTACTCCGCCAGCTATACGCTTCCCCCGGGCCAGCCGGATCGCCCTGAGGTGCACCGCTCGCCCAGCGTGCCGCTTTTCCTGTATCCCGATGTCCAGTGGGCATTTCCCCGTCAGCGCGACATCGTAGAAGACCTCCGCGCCTTTCAGCCGGATGTGGCCCACGTAGCCACGGAGTTCGCGGTGGGCCTGGCTGGTCTCAAGGCCGCCCGCCAGCTGCGGCTGCCGGTGATCGCGTCGGCTCACACCGACTATGACAAGTACGCCGCTCGGTACGGGGTGGAATGGGCGGTACGGCTGGGGTGGCACTATCTGCGGTGGTTCTACGGCCAGGCCTACCGGGTGCTTTGTCCCTCTCAGATGTATCAGCACCACCTCCGGAGCCGCGGAGTGATGCATACCGGCATCTGGAGCCGGGGAGTGGACCCCCTGGAGTTCCACCCCCGGTTTCGTACTGAGGCTTACCGCAAGGCTCTCGGCCTTGGCCCCGACGATCTCCTGGTCACCTACATCGGCCGCATAGCCCGAGAGAAAAACCTCAGGCAGCTCCTGACTGCCTGGAGCGCACTCGGTTCGGAGCGGGGATCGGCTCAGCTGGCCCTGGTAGGACGGGGTCCGCTGGAGGACAGCATCCGGCGCCGGCAAATGCCCGGCGTGCATGTGCTCGGCCTGATGCACGAGCAGAGGCTGGCCGAAGCCTACGCCTCCGCCGACCTCTTCGTCTTCCCCTCCACTACCGAAACATTCGGGAACTCCCTGCTGGAGGCCATGGGATCCGGGCTTCCCTGTTTGGCCGCCAACGCCGCGGGAGTGCTGGAGTTTGCCCGGCACGGTCAGAACGCCTGGCTGGTGGCGCCCAACAGCTCAGCCGCAATCGGGCAGGGCCTTCGGCGCTTGTTGCATGACCCCGGTCTGAGACACCGCCTGGCCCAGGGTGGCCTGGCGACCGCAGCCGAACGGACTTGGGACCAGGTATACGATCGTCTGCTGGAGGACTATCGAGAGGCTATCGAGAATCGAGGCCTAATACAGGCTGCCTGACTGCAGATGCAGATTCGTTAGACCCGCTTACTCAAAATCAGATACGCCACCGCAGCAATGGCGGCGCTCATCGGCATGGTGAGAACCCAGGCCCACACGATCCGCCGGGCGACGCCCCAGCGCACGGCGGAGAGCCGTTGCGCGGCGCCCACGCCTACGATAGCGCCGGTGATGGTATGCGTGGTACTGACGGGCACACCCAAGCGGGAGGCGATCATCACCGTAATTCCACCCGCAGTCTCCGCACAGAATCCGCCGAAGGGACGAAGGCGGGTGATCCGGGTTCCCATCGTCTTCACGATCCGCCAACCGCCGAGCGCGGTCCCGCAGGCAATGGCGGTGTAAGCCGCGAACTCCACCCACAGCGGAATCCGGTCCGCTGTTGCCACGTAGAAAAAGCCGAGCCAACCCTGCTGGTTCAGGAATAGATGCTGGGTGGAAACCAGTAGGCCGACGATGATTCCCATCGTCTTCTGCGCATCGTTGGCGCCATGACTCAATGAGTAGAGAGCGGCGGAGAGGAGCTGCAACCTTCGGAAGGCCTTGTCCAGCGGCCCCGGACGCATGCTCCGCAAGAGCCAGGATAATCCCACGGTAAGCCCGAGTGCGATCGCCATACCGAGCAGCGGTGAGAGCACGATGAAGGCGACCGGCAGAATCCAGCCGGAGAGAATCAGGGCGCCGAACCCGGCTTTGGCGATGGCGGCCCCGCCGTAGCCTCCTAACAGGGCGTGGGAAGACGATGTAGGAAGTCCCAGAAACCAGGTGATCAGATCCCAGAGAATGGCCCCCAGCAGTCCACCCAGCACGACGCTGGGATCCACAACCATGGGGTCGATCAGCCCCTTGCCCACGGTCTTGGCCACCGCGGTCCCCACCACGAACGCCGCCATGAAGTTGAAGAATGCCGCCCAGACTACCGCTACTCCCGGACTCAGGACCCGGGTCGAGACTACGGTAGCGATCGAGTTGGCACTGTCATGGAAGCCGTTGATGAAATCGAAGATCAGCGCGACGCCGATGATGACCAGGACATAAAGGACGGCGTGATCCATGCTCAGCCGTGCTTGATCGAGATGGACTCCAGCACGTTACCGGCATCTTCCATGTGGTCCAGCGTCTTCTCCAGCGTGTCGTAGATCTCTTTCCACTTGATCACGATCAGGGCGTCGGGCGAGCCATCGAACAGCCGGGCGACCCATTCGTGATAGACCGAGTCTCCCTCCTCTTCCAGCCGCTTCACCTGGGCGCAGGCGTCGAGCACCACGCGGTCCTTGTTCTTCTCCAGCCCCATCACCGCCACCAGGAGCTGTTGGGTGGACCGGAGCACGACATCCGCCATGAGGATCGCGCCGGGAGGAGCCTCGCCGGCCTGATACATCTGGACCCGGCTGGCGGTCCCGTCGATCAGGTCCATGACATCGTCCAGTCTGGAGGCCAGCAGGTGAATGTCTTCCCGGTCGAGCGGGGTGATGAACACCCGATCGAGCCGGGTCACCACTTCATGGGTGACCTGATCGGCCTGGTGTTCCAGGCGCTTGATGGCCTCCGCGATGGCCCGGCGGCGCATCGGTTCGGCCTTGAGCAGGTCCACCTGAAGCTTGGCGGCCTCGACGCTGAAGTTGGCGACGGTGCTGAAGAGGTCGAAGAACTTCTCGTCGCGGGGAAGAAGGCGCATGAAGAAACCCTTGGTGACGAGGACAGAAGCGGCGGTAAAATAGTCCCCGAGGTGAGCTTGGCAAGCGGCATAGTTCTAGCGGAGAGCATGCCGCCAAGTACCTTCCACGATGGGCATTACGTCGGGCCGCAACAGAACCAACCGAACTAGCAAGCCGGAACCGTACAACACAACCTGCTGAAGTGTCGGGGGATAGGGCTCGCCAGTCATGACCCATAGTCTGCTCCTCCGCCCCGACCGCCTGGCGGCGCTGCGCCAAACTGCCCTGCTCGACACCCCGCCGGAAGAAGGGTTCGACCGGCTCACCCGGATGGCTGCCCGACTGTTGGGCGCCCCGACCTCGCTGATCTCTCTGGTTACCGACGAGCGCCAGTTCTTCAAGAGCACCACGGGCTTACCCGAGCCCTGGGCAACTCGACGCACCGCTCCTCTCTCATTCTCCTTCTGCTCTACCGTAACCGGCACCGGGGAGCCTCTGGTGGTCGAAGACGCCCGCCGGCATCCGTTGCTGCGCCATAGCCAGGCACTTCGGGATCTGGGGTGGGTTTCCTACGCCGGCGTACCCCTGGTTTCCCGCGAGGGACACGTCCTGGGCAGCTTTTGTGTCGTCGACCGCACGCCACGATTGTGGTCGGAGCGGGACATCGCACTACTGCAGGATCTTGCGGCATCGGCGGTTACTGAGATCGAGCTGCGCCGGGAAATGGCTCAGCGGGGTCAGGCCGAGCTGGGCCGCCGGGACAACGAGGAGCAGCTCTACAGCACGTTCGAGCACGCCGGCGTCGGCATGGCGCTGCTCTCACTCGATGGCCGATGGATCAGGGTCAACCGAGCCCTGGCAGATCTGCTGGGGAGCTCTCCGGAACAGTTGATCGGATTCCCCGCGGAGACCAGGACTCATCCCGAAGATCTGGCAGCCGAACAGGAAGCAATGCGGCTCCTGCTCGTGGGGGAAAGTCGGAACTATACCGTCGAGAAGCGCTATCTGACCTCCGCCGGAGAAGTTATCTGGGCGCTGGTCAACGTTTCCCTGGTGACCGGGCCCGAGGGCCAGCCGTCACATCTTATCGCGGCTATCCAGGACATCACCGAGCGGAAGCAGGGCGAGCTCGCGCTCCGGGAGCGGGAGGAGGGTTACCGCTGGGTCATCGTCGCTTCCGGCCGCGCGGTCCGTCACTGGGAGCTCTCGACCGACCGGCTGACCTGGGATCGGGAGACGGCACCTCCTCTCGACTATCAGTGGTTTGAGGTGGGTGAGACGCCTGATTGGTGGTACGACAGGATCCATCCGATCGATCGGGAGCGGGTCGTCCAGAGCATGGATGCCGCGATCGCCGGGGGTGAGATCGCCTGGTCGGCCGAATACCGGTTCCGCCGAGCTGATGGAGCTTATGCGGTGGTGCAGGATCGGGCGTCGGTGGTTCGTGATGCCGAAGGTCGGCCCGCAGGAGTGGTTGCCGCCATGGCCGATGTCAGCCAGGCGGGACGGGGCGAGCGCCTGCTGGAACAGACCCTCGATGCGCTGCCATTCGGGGTGTGGGTACTGGATGCGCAAGGCAGCGTGATGGTAGACAACTCATCGAGCCGGGCGGTCTGGGGCGAGAAGCCCGAGAACGTGGGGCAGGTGTTGCAACACGCTCCACACTGGACCGCGAGCGGCCTGCCGGTGCAGCCGGACGACTGGGGGGTTTCGCGCGCGCTTCGCGACGGCGAGAGCACGTTCGATGAGGAGCTGACGGTCGAAATCATCCCCGGGATCAGCAGGGTTCTCCGGATGTCGAGCATCCCGCTCGTTGCTGAGGCTGGGGACATATCCGGCGCCATCGTGCTCCTGGAAGACGTTACCGAGAAGAAGGCCCGAGAAGCCGCCGAACAGCAGCGGGCGGAGCAACAGCAGCAGTCCCACCGCCTGGAGGCGGTAGGCCGGCTGGCGGGCGGCATAGCACACGACTTCAACAATCTGCTGACTGGGATTCTGAGCTACAGTGACCTGATCCTGCAGGAGCTTCGGCCGGCTGACCCCATCCGCGCCGACGTGGAGCAGATCAGAGATGCGGGGCACCGGGCGGCCGGCCTTACCCGGCAGCTTCTGGCCTTCAGCCGGCGACAGCTGCTCCGCCCCCGTGTGGTCTCGCTCAACACGACAGTGCAAGAGCTCGAGCCCATGCTGCAGCGGCTGCTCGGCACCGACGTCAATCTGGAATCTCAGCTTCAGCCTGAGCTCGGCACCATACTGGTTGATCCCGCCCAGGTGGAGCAGGCCCTGGTCAACCTGATTCTCAACGCGCGGGATGCGCTGCCTGCCGGTGGTCAGGTCCGCATCGTCACCGCCGATACGGAGCTCGATGAAGAGCCCTACGTCAGCGTCAGCGTGAGCGACACCGGCGTTGGCATCGATGAGGCCACCCAGGGAAGGATCTTCGAGCCCTTCTTCACCACGAAGCAGGGTGGCGGCCGAGGACTCGGACTCTCCACGGTGTACGGTATTGCGGAGCAGGCCGGGGGCCGCGTCACGGTGCAGAGCGCGCCAGGCCAGGGCGCGGTCTTCACCCTGTATTTCCCCCGCTACTGGGGACCCGAGGCTCCGATTGGCACCGTTCCCCAGCGGATGCCCGAGACCGGAACCGAGACCCTGTTGCTGGTTGAAGATGAGGCTGCGGTTCGTTCCTCGGTTCGCCGGCTGCTCGAGTGGCATGGGTATACCGTGCTCGAGGCTCGCAACGGCGCGGAAGCGCTCCGAATCTTCGACACCCATGAAGAGACCATCGATCTGGTTCTCACCGACGTGGTGATGCCGGAGATGGGAGGGCATGAGCTGGTAGAGCGGCTTCAGTCGCGCCGGCCGGAGCTTCGGGTGCTCTTCATGTCCGGCTTTGCCGAGCGTGCCTTTACCAGCGACGGCTCGATGCCTGCCGGCATCGGTTATCTGGAAAAGCCGTTTACGGTGGAGACCCTGATGCGGAGACTGAGGGAAGTCCTGGACGCACGTCCGTGATTTTCCCGCTCACCGCTCACGCTTTTGCTTTCCCGCTTACGCTTTCTTGATCATCAGGCCGACCAGATCCTCCGGCTTCTCCAACCAGTAGTCCGGACCGGCACTCTCCAGATGTGACCTCCCGAAGGGCCCCCAGAGCGCCGCGGCCGTCTTGACCCCGGCGGCTCGGCCCGAGTGCATGTCGTGAATGCTGTCGCCGACGTAGACGGTGCGCGCCGGATCGGCTCCCAACAGCGCCACGGCCTTCTCGACCGGTTCCGGGTGGGGCTTGGGGTTGCTCACTTCGTCGGCGCAGACCATCACGTCCATCAGCGCTTCCAGACCAACCAGCGCCAGTCCGCGAAGGGCGCCCTGCCGGTTCTTGCTGGTGACCAGACCGGTTTGGATTCCTGCCGACTTGATCTCTCTCACCGCCTCCACCACGCCGGGATACACCGTCACCATTCGATCATGGTGCTTGAGATTGAATTCCCGGTAGGTGGCAATCATGGCCTCCAGCATCTCGGGAGAGTCATGCCACTGGGAGAATTGGACATGCAGCGGAGTGCCTACGCCTCGAAGCCACTCCTCGTCCGATCGGGCCGGAAGATTGTGCTGGGTGAGGGTATGGTGATAGCTGTCGAGAATGAGCCTGATCGAGTCGATCAGGGTGCCGTCGAGATCGAAGAGAACGGTTTGGAGCTGGGACATGACGGAGAAGCTACCGTGCCCATCCGGTTTTCGCAGGTCCGAAGAGCACCAGACCGGTGAGTTTCACCTCGAGGTGCTCGGGCATCGGCTCTGTCCGGGGGGAGTGTCCGGATGAGAGCCTTGAGGTCACCTCGCCGGGCCTGGGCCAGCCGCTCCATCAGTGCGGCCTCACCCGCGGTGTGGCCCCGGGTTACAAAGCCGATTGCCCGCTCCAGCCAGGCCAGAGCCGCCGGGTCGTGGCGACGCACAGCTTCTCTCACCAGCACGTGCAGCTGGGCCAGCACCACTCGAGCGGCGGGATTCGGGTCGGGGACAGTCCAACGCCGTCCGGTTGTCGAATTGAGGCGTTCCCGTATCGGCTTTAGCCAGTACGGCGAGATAATGCTGCAGCTGGGCAGGATCAGGTTCACCGGTCTCTGATTGCGCGGCGGCAGACGCGAGTCGTGCCCCTATAACTTCGGGTGACTCGGTCCAGTGCGCCTGGTCATCGATCCAGAGAACCGTGCTGCTCAAGCCAGCGGTGCGGCCCGAGGGCGCGCATACAAACCCCGCGAGAAGACCGCTCGATGAGTTCACTACCTGAGCCAGTCCCGTAGCCTCAGGGAGCCCTGCGAACCGGCTGGCCAACTCGCTTCGCCAGCGCCAGACATGCTTTCCCGAAGGCCCCAGCCCCACCGCGGCAGGCAGTTTGCTTTTCCGGGCCAGCGTGGCGTTGACGCGGATGCGCCGTTCCAGCGGCGGGGGTAGAGCCAGGGTGATGACCTCTACCCGCGCGTGGCTCGAGCCGTAACGCACAGCTCGTCCTTCTCGTTGCTCTACCCGCATGGGGGTCCAGGGAAGGTCGTAATGAACCACTCGGGCCACCCGCTGCAGGTCCAACCCTTCCGCCGCGACGTCAGTTACAACCAGGTGCCTGGGCGCCCCGGGCAATGAGGTAGCTGCCCGAAACCAGCCGAGCACATTGTCTCTCGGCAATGGGGCGTGTCCTATGCCGGCCCGATCGCCGGTGCACCATGCGACGTGGAGATCGGATAGCGCGTTGCGCAAGTAACGCACTGTCGCGCGGCTGGTGGCAAACACCAGCGTTGGGATGCCATCACCCAGCAGGACGCGGAGGCGTTCCAGCTTCAGGTCTTGTCTCGAAGATGGATCTTCGACTTGATAAATCATCATCTCCAGCTGCTCCAGGTCGCTCAGTTCGATCTCTGACTCGGCCCGGCCCATAGGCAGCAGCTCCCACCAGACCAGTTGGTCGTCCAGTTCGCGAGTGAAGCGTCTCAGTTCCCTCCTGTCCAAGGTCTGTCCGGCCTTCAGCGCATCCCGCGCGTGCAGCAGCAGTCGCCGGTAACGACGGAGGCTCTCCTGAAATGCAGCCGGGCTCGACGCCGCCGCCCGCAGGAAAACTCCTCTGATCAGCTCGGCGGTGGTCTGACAGCGGGAGAGTTTGAGCGTACCCACCTTCGCGAGCACCGCCTCGGCGGCCACTGACTCTCTGGGATCAGCAGGTTGGCGCCGGACCACACGCTGGGGCCTACAGTCAATTTCTGCGTCGGTCTCAAACACCAGCTCGCCCAGTGCTGGAGCTGAGCAGCCCTGCTTGAGCAGAGCCCGGAGTGAGCCCACCCCCTCGAGGGTCAGCGCATCATCTCGGATCGATAACAGCAGCTGCGCGGCGAGATCTGCCGCTCGATTCACGATGGGTGTAGCGGTCAGCAGCAAGGCGGAGCGGCCAGTCAGCCAGGGAGCGAGGTGCCGATAGCGTCTGGTGTGGGGATTTCGGAAGTGATGGCTTTCATCGACTATGACGAGTCCTCGGGTGCCGCTGCGGCAGCCTTCCCCGGCTGACCTGCTCGTGGGAGCAGAGCTCTACGGGAACACCAACCCGCTCAGCTGTGGCATGCCACTGGGACACCAGGGAGGCAGGGACCAGGCACGCAGTTGTTGTCTGATTGAGCTGCGCCGCCACGGCCAGGGCAATGAACGTTTTGCCGCTTCCCACAGGATCTGCCAGGAGTGCACCACGGTAGCGCCCGATTGCCGCTAACACTCGGCGAAAGCTCGGTTGCTGGCATGTCAGCAGCCAGGAGGGCGGTTTAATCGGAGACTCAACCGGGCCGAGACTTCGCGCCAGGTAAGCCGCGATGTGCGCAGGCGGGGCCAATGGTCCGGGACGCAGTATGGTGAGAAGAGCATCCGGCACCTCGACCAGCGCTTCAGCGATGATCGATGGGGCAGGTGCCCAGGGCATCACGAAGGGCCCTTTGCGCGCGCGCCGCGAGACTGAGATGATGCGCCACCAGCGCGTCGATCTCTGTCTCAACCGGGTTGCCGGCCCGACCCTGGAGCGCGAGCTGGGCCAAGTCTCGATCTGCCAGTACCACAGGCGGGAGTGGGAGAGCCGTAACCACCCCGGCATTGAATCGAAAGAATCCGCCGGACGCCGGCACCGCGCTCAGCATGGCTATAGCACGGATCCAGGTGGAATTCAGCCAGGCCGTCAGGGCGTGAGCCTGCAGGGCACTTGCGACCGGCGCCACATAACAGGTGTTGAGCGGGATACACTGGCTATCGTTTCGGGTGGTCAAGGCGGCTGCTTTGAGCTGCCGGGACAGATCAGACCACACAACCCGGTACCGTGCCACGGCGGGCACCGCCCGAAACACTGTCCAATACGGCTCCCGTTGAAAATCTCGGCGGGACCGAAGTGCATCAGCATGCTGATTCAGATGGGCGTGAGCCCTGGGTGGAAGGCGCGAAAGCGGAAGCCCCCCGGCATCATGAGTCCAGAGCAGCCGCAATCTGGGACAGCAGCGAAACGGCCTGACGTCACGTCCCCGAAGAGCCCAACGGAGGAACTTCGGCTCGATGTCTGCCGGTGGATCGAGAAACACCTGATTCAGTCCGGTTTTTACCCCCAGATGACATGTGATGTTTTCGGCGAGGTGAGGCTGCTGCTGTTCCAGCTCGACTAACACTGCCTGGATACCGGAATGCTTCAGGATCCAGGGTGCCCCGCCGCGAAGTCCGGTTTGCTCGAGGCGATCTCCCGTGTTGGAAGAGAGATTGGTGCGAACCATCTGGTTGAAAGATGGAGTCGAGTTTCCGGCAACCAGCGCCAGCGGATACACCGTGGCATCGAATGCTGCCTCACGGGTTCCGGTGACGTTGGCCAGCACATGAAGTGTCGTGGAGCTGGCGAGCGCATGACGGGCCTCCGCACCGTAGCCGGCGGTAGCGATCTTGGCGGGTACCAGCATGGCTACGATGCCCCTCGGCCGGGCCAGCTCGAAGGCTCGCTCCAGAAAGGCGATGGCCAGATCGGGAGACTTGCCATAGCCCACACCGCTGCATTTCCACCAGCGATACCGGGCAGCGATCTGCCGCCGAGTGTTAGGCGGGATTGCTTCGGAGCGGAGCCAGGGTGGATTGCCGATTACCAGATCGAAGCCTCCCTGGGCGAAAACGTCGGCGAACGCGCTGCGATAGTGAAACCAGGGAACTTCCTCCTGGCGGGACAGCTGCCGGCGGGCCTGACGTAGCCGGCGGAGAGCGGCGCGTTCCTGGCTCAGGCCGGCGCGCAACTCCCGATCCAGTCCTCGCTGCCGGCCGAACAAATCCGGAGCCCGGGCGAGCTGCAAATAGCCGGCAATAACACCGCGGCGTTGCTCCTCAGCCTGGCAAAGGGAGCCGCCAAGGGCTCGTACCTCGAGCTGACGCAGTTGGCGAACCCAGCTCCTCTTCTGGGGTCCGGTGGCGCCGATTACCTGTTTCCGCACCTGTGAGATCTCGGTTATCAGTGTCGGATCCTGGCGCGACGCGGCAGAAAGCAGATCGAGGCCTCCGGGATCGAACAGGCTGTCTCCCTGACGGATCAGACAGTCGAGATTGGGCAGGGGCCGCACGGCGTGGGCAGAGGTACTGGGGTCATCGGCGATGACGGACAGCCAAAGGCGTAACTCTGCCAGACGCACTGCCGCGGCGTTGCGATCCACGCCGTACAGGCTTTGCTGGAGGACGCGGCGCTTTCGTTCGGCGTGGCTCGAGGGTTTGCCGGTAACGGAGAGGCGGTGCAGGGTGCCCAGGAGGAAGGCTCCGGAGCCCACTGCCGGATCGAGCACCGTTATCCCCTCGAGCACGCGTGCGGCAGCAGGATCTTGCTCGATCAACCGGCGCTCGGCTTCCTGCTCGCTGCACCCCATTCGGATGGCGAGCACCACCGTCAACGCCGCATCCACCAAACGCTCCACCAGTGCGGCAGGAGTATAGAACGTGCCCGATGCCCGACGATCGTCGGGGTCCATGACACCCTCGAAGACCTGGCCGAGCATGTCAGGGGCGACGCTGCCTGGTTTGGCGCCTTCGGAAACCGTGAAGTGGAAGCGCTCGAACAGCCGGTCGAAGGCATCACACCACAGTGGATTCGGGATATCGGCCCGGTAACGCCGCTCGAGCACGTGAGGCTCGAAGAGACCGCCATTGAGAAATGGTATGGCGCCGAATTGCCGAGCCATCCCGCTTCGGTCAGGCACGGGTTGGTTCAGGGTGCCGAAAAAGAGTGGCCGCAGAAAGTCGCGGTGGATACGGCAGCCCCGGCTGAGACAACGGTCAACCTCTTCGGCCAGAAACCGGTTTCGCTGTCCGAGCCAGCCCTTACTCTGGATGAAATAGAGAAAGAGGACGCGCGTGAGCTGGAGCAGGACAACCGCGTGCCGGTCTGCTCTTGGCATGGGCTCGGGCAGGGCCGACGCCATCCGGTCGAGCGTTCCTTTAAACTCCCGGAAGAAGCGCCTTCCCACCGGTTCGGTTGAGAGTGCCTCAGCTGCTCGAGCGGCAAAGGCGAGTGTGCCGCCTTCCGGTGTGCCCGCCAGCCGCGCCAGAGAAGCCAGAGATTCTGCGTCGGGGGTGCTGAGGCTGACCCGCAGACCGGGGGCGCGGCCAAACGCCACCGATATCCCGAGCTGACGGCCTTGGCTGTCCAGCGCCAGCACCACAGCGAGCTTGCCTCGACGCGCGATGCGCCGGGCCAGGAGGACCGCATCTCGCTCAGGTTGCGTGCTGTTTATGGCGAACCAGGGAAGACCAGTGGTTTGGCCTACCAATGTTAAGTCGAAGGTACGAGATCCGGGCTTGTTCCAGGCGGAGTGCGGAATTGGCTCCAGCTTGGCGCAGTGGCCCAGCCCAGCGATGAGGCCAGGCAAGTCGGCAATGGAGCCGATCGACTGCAGTGCGTGCTGAAGCTCCATCCGTGGCCCATCGCCGAAAGCGGATGCCCACGGTAGCTGCCGCCGGGTATGCGGATGTCATCGGAATCTTGCCACTGGGATCGAATTGACTCCCGGAACAGGTGCGGGGACATTTCCACCATGAAAACACTATTGCTGCTTGCAGTCATAGCGCTGATCAGTACCGGCGGGGATCTTTCGGCGCAGGCAGCCGCGGACAGTGGTTCCTTCCTGGTTCTCCGCGGACGCGATACGGTCGCGACCGAGCGGTTCGTCCGTACCGCCACCAAGCTGGAAGGCACCCTGAGCATTCGGAACGACAAGCGCACGTCAGAGCGCTACGCCGCAGTGCTTGCGCCCGATGGGAGCGTCCCTCTGATCGAAGTGACCGTGCAGGAAGGCGCCGACAGCGGAACGAGCCGGCCGAGGATCGTCCAGCGGGCCCGGGTGATCTTCAAGGAGGACAGTGCCGCGGTGGACGAGATTGGGAGAAGCGGGCTGGTAACTCGGGTTATGGGAACGGAGTCGGGCGCTATTCCTTACCTCAACCTTTCGTTCGCGCTTATCGAGCAGGCCGTGCGGCGGGCCCGTGCCGCCAACCACGGATCCTCCGTCCCGTTCTTCAATCTGGGAGGAGGGCAGACGCTGGTTGCCAGGCTCTCCTCCATGAGTTCCGACTCGGTGCGAATGGATATCGGCGATACCCGCTATGATCTGAGACTCAATGGCGACGGACGTCTTCTCGGCGCCAGAATTCCGCTGCAGAACGTGGTGGCAGATCGGCGATAGACTCACGCGCGCGCTACGGTCCTCCCACTTTGTCGCCGCTTTTGCTTTCGCCGTACACTCGTCCTCTCCACTCTATCCGCCGGTTACCCCGCCAGGTAGACCGAAGAACAATGTACAGCGCCATGAATGCACCAAGCGGGTAGCCCAAACCATAGAGTGGCGGAATCAGCATTCCATAACAGATCACGATCCAGAATACCAATGACAAGCCCACGGCCAGTGTCGTCGCGGCCGAAAGAACGGCCCAGCCTTCAGCGGCGCTCCAGATCAAGAGCGCAGGTGGAATCAACCAGAAGACCATTGCAATGATCAGCATCGCTGGAACGAGAGATCTCTGGAGCGGCTCGTCTGGGAAGGATCGGCGTCCCCCCAAGTAGATGTTCTTGGACCATCCTTCGATCAACGAAGAAAGTCCTTCATACATCCTGGTCTCCATTAACCGCTCGGCAAAGGCAAAGTGGAGCTTGAGGCCCTTGCCGACATAGGTCTGGGCCAGGGCCAGGTCCTCCGCCACCTCATGGCGGACAGCCGCGTGCGTGCCGGCGGTTTCGTACGCGGTGCGGCTGGTCAGAATGAACTGGCCGTTGGCAATGACATCACGCGGCCGCCGCGCTCGGTTGACACTTCGCGGAGTGTATCGAAGGGCCAGCAGAAACCAGATCTGGGGCATGACGATCCGCTCCCAGAAGGTGATGCAGCGTTGACGGGGGGAGACCGTCACCAGGTCAGCCCGTTGGGTGAGCAGCGCCCCTACCGCACGCTCCAGGAGCTCGGGATAGTGCGTGGTGTCGGCATCGGTAAACAGCAGCAGGTCGCCCCGCGCGGCGCGATATCCCTGAAAGCAGGCCCAGGGCTTTCCGTACCACCCTGTCGGCAGCTCCTCACCACTGAGAAGTCGGAGTCGGGCATCAGAGGTAAACCCGCGCACCAGGGTGGCGGTGTCATCCACGGATCGATCGTCCACCACCAATACCTCAAAGGGCTGATAGGTCGATTCGAGCACCGATTGTATGACGGTCGCGTATGGTCCGGGACTCGTTCCGGGCTGGGATGATGATCGACACCATCGGCCCGGAGCTGCGGGGCGCATCACTGAGGTTGGGGGTACGACGAGCGAGCCGAGGCAGAGTTAGAAAAGGGAGCAACCAGGGAGCCGCGGGCAGCAGCTCCGAAAGGTCCGACAGCGGCACCGGGAAAGTGCCGCTATTTGATCGGCGGGGAGACGGCTTGGAGCTCTTGCTCCAGGAGATCGAGTTGCCGCTCCACCTCGGCCACGTCCTGCTTGGTGCTGCTAAGAGGCACCCCGTTTTGGGCGAACAGGGTAGCCACCAGAGCATCGGTGTATCCCACGACCGCAACCGCCACGCCTTTGTCGATTACTCGGTTCAGCCGCAGCATGATGGCCATGCCCTGGCGAGCGCGCATGGCCACCAGGATGGGCGCCAGCTCGCGAATGAGCAGCTCGCGCAGGAACTGCAGTTCCTCGACCACCTCGCCGGCCGCCAGTCCTCGGGCCGACGCCACCCGGCCATAGTGCTCGCAGACGTGATGCCAGACGGAATTGACCTCGCGCCGCAGCGGGCCAACCATCTCGGTCAGGACATCGAACAGGAGCCGGAACTCCCGCTCGACCGTAGACCGCGGTATCGTGGGAGCTGCGGTCATTCGGTCTCCCAGCCAGTCGGTCCATTGAGAGACCATCGAATCGCGCATCTCCGCGATGATGCGACCGGCAGCAAGCAATGCGGGCTGCGAAGCACGCAATGGCAGTTCTCCCTGATTAGGTGCGTCAATCTACTTCGGGATCAACAATGCGGGCAAAAGCGCTGGTCCAGCCTCCCCGACTCGTGCCCGGCAATCGTGTTGCCTTAGTTGCTCCCGCTGGTCCCGTATTGGAGAGAGACGATCTAATACGGGCCCAGGAGCTCTGCCGTGCGCTGGATTACGAACCTGTCCTCGGACAAAATGCCCATAAGCGCTACGGCTACCTGGCCGGCTCTGACGAGGAGCGACTCTCCGATCTTAACGCGGCGCTCCAGGATTCCGCTATCGATGCAGTTTGGTGCATACGGGGAGGCTACGGCAGCCTCCGGTTGCTCGACCGGGTGGATTTCGCGGCGATAGCGCGACGCCCCAAGGCGCTCATCGGTTTTTCCGACATCACCACCCTGCTCAACGCAATCAATCGGTGTACCGGTGTCGTCACGTTTCATGGGCCGGTAGCTCGTGCGGCCATGCCCAGCTTCAGCCGCAGCCATTTTTCCCGGGTGCTTACCTCCGCCCAGCCGGCCGGCCGGTTGGACCGGCTCGAATCCACCGGGAAAGGCAGTTATCCCCCAGGAAACTCGAATCGTCACCCTGACCGGCGGAACAGCCGAAGGTCCGCTCATTGGCGGCAATCTCACCCTGCTCCATTGTCTTGTCGGCACCTCGTACTTTCCCGAGTTCGAGGGAGCTCTCCTCTTCCTGGAAGACGTGGGCGAGGATCTTTACCGGGTCGACCGGATACTGGCCCACTTCAGGACCCTGGGTGTTCTTCACCATCTGGCCGGAGCAATCATCGGCCGGTTTACTCAGATGGATCGCGCCACCTCGGATGGGGCCCTCGGCTTCGACGAGGTATTAGCGACCTACTTCGGCCCCCTGGGGATTCCGGTGGCCTACGGGTTTCCGATCGGCCATATCGACGCCCAGTGGACACTCCCTCTCGGGGTTCGCGCCCGGCTGGACGCCAGATGCTGGAGAGGTCGAGCTGCTGGAGCCGGCGGTACTCTAACCCGACTACCATTCAGCGATGGCTACACCTGCTCTTACCAAGCATTCTCTGCCCGGAGTGCTGGGTCAGATCCTCATTGACGTTCGATCGGCGAGTCGGAAAACCTCCCGACCGGCGGTAGTCGTCGTCCACGGGTTCAAGGGTTTCAAGGACTGGGGAATGTTCCCCCACCTGGCCGAGCGTCTGGCCCGGGCCGGATTCACCGCGGTCACCTTTAACCTCAGCGGGAGCGGCGTGGACGACGCCGGTGAGTTCTCCCTGCCGGATCGCTTCGGGCACAACACCTTCTCCGCCGAGCTCCAGGACCTTCAGCGCGTTCTCGATGCACTCATGAGCGGCGCTTTCGGCGTCGCCGTGCCGAGTACGCTCGCTCTGGTTGGCCATTCGCGCGGCGGTGGCACCGCAGTCCTCCAAACCGCGCGAGATTCACGGGTCCGAACCCTGGTGACCTGGGCGGCCATCTCCCGGGTGGAGCGATGGCCGGAGGACCAACGCAGCGCCTGGCGGGCTCGCGGCCAAACCGAGATTCAGAACGCCCGTACCGGTCAGATCCTGCCGTTGTACACCGACGTGCTGGACGACATCGAGCAGAATGCCGAGACCCTGGATATCGAGGCAGCGGCGGCACGGATCCGGGTCCCCTGGCTCATCATCCACGGCACCGAGGACGAATCGGTTCGGTTCAACGAAGCCGAAGTCCTGGCGGCGGCCAGCCGCTTCAAGAAGACCAGGCTGCTGGCTATCGAGCGCGGCGGCCATACCTTCGGGGCAACGCACCCCTGGCGCTCAGCCACTCCCGAGCTGGATACCGTCTTTGACGCCACGCTCGAGTGGCTGGCGGCCAATCTCCAGTAATCGCCATGCCCGCTGAGATGACCGGCCGAGTCTGTGTGATCACCGGGGCCAGCCGGGGCATTGGTAAGGCCAGTGCCGAAGCACTCGGCTGAGTCTGGGCGCCAGCCTGGTACTGGTTTGCCGGCGGCAGGCCGATGGAGACAAGGTCGCCGGCGAGATCAGCCGGCGCTCGGCTGCCGGTGCCCGACGTCGTAGCGGCAGACCTGTCTTCCCAGACCGAGATCCGAAGAGCGGCCGCTGAGATCAGGGAGCGCCACCCGGCTGTCCACGTCCTGATCAACAATGCGGGGGTGTTTACCCGCCGGCGCGAGCTCACGGTTGACGGCCTGGAGCAGCAGTTTGCCGTCAACCACCTGGCCTATTTTCTGTTCACGAATCTGCTGCTGGACTGTTTGAGGGACGGAGCTCCGTCCCGAATCATCAACGTCTCGTCCGGCGCCCACAGCGGATCGCAGCTGGACTTTGCCGACCTCCAGGGCGAGCGGAGCTACGATGGAAACCGGGCCTATAGCCGATCCAAGCTGGCCAACATCCTGTTCACCTATGAGCTCGCGCGGCGCCTGAGGGGTAGCGGGAGTCACCGCCAACTGCCTGCATCCGGGCGTGATCGCCACCGGACTCCTGGCTGACTACATGGGGGTGCCGGCTGCCGGAGATGCGCTCGCTCGCACCTTCGGTGCCAAGCCGGAGAAAGGAGCGGAAACGATCGTCTACCTGGCTTCATCGCAGGAAGTAGAAGGCGTTACCGGGAAGTACTTCGTCAACAAGCGGCCGGTGACCTCGTCGCGTGAGTCCAACGATGAGGCAGTCGCGCGACGTCTATGGGAGGTCAGCGAGCGGCTAACCGGAATCTCCAATTGACAGCACCTGATTCAGTCACGCTTCGGGTAGCTCGCCTGCGGGAGCGTCTGGCCACCCCAATAGGGGGTTCTAGCGATGAGGATCCCTCCCTGCTGTGGGCAGCCGTCGCCATCATCCTTACCCCTCAACCCGATTCCATCCTCCTCATCCGCAGGGCCGATCGTTCGGGAGATCCCTGGTCTGGCCACATGGCCTTGCCCGGCGGCCGACGAGAGCCGGGCGACTGCCGACCTTGCCGGAACCGCTATCCGAGAAACCGCCGAGGAGGTGGGGGTTCAGCTCAGGCCCGAGGACCTTATCGGCAGTCTACCCGACGTCATCCCCCGCACCCCAGTACTGCCGCCTATAGCGGTACGGCCATTTGTGTTTCTGCTGCCTGAGCGTCCGGCCATGCGGCTCAACGCTGAAGTGGCTCAGGCCAGCTGGGTGCCGGTCGACTACCTGCTGCGTCCCGACACCCATCATCCGGTTCAGCTCGAGGTGGCAGGCAAGAGCCGGCAGGTCCAGGCGTACCAGCTCGAGAACGCCATCATCTGGGGAATGACGGAACGGATTCTCACCAGCTTCCTGGCCGAGGTCGGGTAGGTCTTCACGTTTCGGTTAAACTTGACATTAGGCGGCTCGCACATCAGTATTAGGCAAGCCTAAACGGAGCCTAGTGTGAGCGCGGAGCCCTATCCGACAGCCTGACCCGGTCAGTCGAAGACTACCTGAAGGCCATTTACCAGCTCTCTCCGGAGGGTCGTCCCGCTTCAACCAGCGAGATCGCCCATCTGCTCGCGCTTTCGCCGCCATCGGTTACCGGGATGGTCAAGCGGCTGTCGGAGCACGGGTTGCTGGAGCACATCCCCTATCGCGGGGTGCAGCTGACCGATGAGGGTCGCCGGGCAGCTCTGCGGATGGTTCGCCGTCATCGCCTGATCGAAGCCTATCTGGTGGAGTTCCTGGGCTACTCCTGGGACACGGTCCATGCCGAGGCCGAACGTCTGGAGCACGCGGTCTCCGATACCATGGTCGAACGGATGGCCGACGCCCTGGGCAACCCTGACGGTGGATCCTCACGGCGACCCCATCCCTTCGGCAGACGGCTCCGTCCACGAGCTGTCCTGTACACCGCTGTCCGAGATCCCGGTTGGCGAGACCGTCGAGATCCATCGGGTTCATGAGAGCCAGCCCGAGCGGCTGCGCTACATCGCTTCCTTGGGCATCAAGCCCGGCGTGCGGGTGACGGTTGTGGACCGGCAGCCGTTCGACGATCTGGTGACCATCGAGGTTGGCGGACAGCAGCACGTCATCGGCCGGGAGCTCGGTCACGTTCTCCAGTGCGCCTGCACGGGGGCGGTATGAGCGCTGCCTCGTCCGAGCCCGTCCGCGAACTCGCCGCCTGGCGTTATCCCCGCACGCTCCCGAGTCTGCCCGAGTCATATCAGACCGTCCATGTGCCCAAGGGCGTTTCCTTCTGGCGCAAGGCGCTCGCCTTTGCCGGGCCGGGATACATGGTGGCCGTGGGCTACATGGATCCGGGCAACTGGGCAACCGATCTGGCCGGTGGTGCGCGGTTCGGGTATACCCTGCTGAGCGTCATCCTGCTCTCGAACCTGATGGCGATTCTCCTCCAGGCGCTTGCCCTGAAGCTTGGCATTGCCACCGGCCGAGATCTGGCGCAGGCCTGCCGGGACCATTACTCGCGTCCAGTCAGTTTCGTGCTCTGGGTTCTGTGCGAGATCGCCATCGCGGCCTGTGATCTGGCCGAGGTGATCGGGTCGGCCATTGCCTTGAACCTGTTGTTCGGCATTCCGCTGATGTGGGGTGTGTGTCTGACCGCGTTCGACGTGCTGCTGATCCTCTTGCTGCAGCACAAGGGATTTCGCTACCTCGAGGCGCTGGTCATCACGCTGGTGGCCACCATCGGCGTCTGCTTTGCCGCTGAGCTGATCATGGCCCGGCCGGACCTCTCCCATGTCATCCGAGGCCTGATCCCAACCACCCAGATCGTGACGAATCCGATGATGCTGTACATCGCCATCGGCATTCTGGGCGCCACGGTCATGCCCCACAACCTCTACCTGCACTCGTCCATCGTGCAGACCCGGAAGGTATTGCCCGACGTCGCATCCAAACGGGAGGCCATTCGTTTCGCCACCTTGGACTCAACCGTCGCCCTGCTGTTCGCGTTCTTCATCAACGCGGCCATTCTGATCCTGGCTGCGGCCACGTTCCACAACACCGGACACCAGGAGGTGGCGGACATCGGCGATGCCTACCGACTGCTGGCGCCGCTGCTGGGAACCACAATGGCCAGCACCCTCTTCGCCGTCGCCCTGCTGGCGTCGGGTCAGAACTCGACCATCACCGGGACCCTGGCCGGTCAGATCGTCATGGAGGGCTTCCTCAACATTCGGCTGCCGGCTTGGCTCCGGCGACTGATCACCCGGCTGATTGCCATCATTCCTGCCGTGATTGTCACGGCAGCCTACGGTGAGCGCGGGGCCGGCGGGCTCCTGATTCTGAGCCAGGTCGTCCTGAGCCTGCAGCTCTCCTTTGCCGTGGTGCCGCTGGTGTATTTCACTAGTCAGCGGTCGAAAATGGGTGAGTTTGTGAACAGCGCTGGCACGGCCGCCCTGGCCTGGCTGGTGGCCGGCGTCATCATGGGTCTGAATGGCTGGCTGCTCTTCGGGACCTTCCGGGAGTGGCTGGGGTAGATACCGGCAAGCGATAAGTGGTAAGCGGGGAACTCATGAGCTACCGGAGCCGTCGAGTACTTCTCTCCCTTCGCGATAGTTCTGCTCACCGCTTACGGCTCACCTCTCACCGCTCAAATCCAGGACAACTCCTTTCTGGTGGAAGAGGCCTACAACCAGGAAGCCGGGGTCGTTCAGCACATCAGTAACTACGCCCGCACCGGCGGAGACTGGGCTTTCTCCTTCACCCAGGAATGGCCGCTCGGCGGCATCCAGCACCAGCTCAGCTACACCATTCCTTTCCTGAATACCGAAGGCCGCGGGACCGGTCTGGGCGACGTGGCCCTCAACTATCGGTATCAGCTGGCGGGCAATCCCCAGGCCCGCGTTGTCGCCGCTCCTCGGCTGAGTCTCCTGTTACCTACTGGTAGTGAAGCTGCGGGACGAGGAAGGGGAGGCGTGGGGGTTCAGGTCAACGTTCCGTTGACGCTGGTGCTGAGCCGAGCTGTGGTCACTCACTGGAATGCAGGAGCCACTCTGACGCCCTCGGCCCGCAATGCCGCGGGCGACCAGGCGACGACGTATGGGTTCAACCTGGGCGGCAGCGTTATCTGGCTGGCTCGTCCCCGGTTCAATCTTCTGCTGGAGACAGTCTGGTACGAAGTGGGTGAGGTCGTGAGCGAGGGACGGATGACTGGGGCATCAACCTGGGTTCTCAATCCTGGAATCCGTACCGCCATCGATTTTGGTCAGCTGCAGGTCGTGCCCGGAGCTGCGTATACCATTGGGTTGGGGCCAGATGGGGACGAAGCAGAGGGCCTGTTCCTGTACCTGAGCTTCGAACATCCTTTTGGCAGTCAGTAGCCTACGATTCTCCTCAACTCAGCCAGCCGCTCGTCCCGCGCGCCTTTGAGAACATCGCCCTCACCGTCGTAGGCCCGCTCGATCAACCGAATCAGGTGCTGGTGCTCGGCCGGCGGCAAATAGAAGCCGTTGTCGCCCTCCCAGCGGGTTTCCAGAGCCCGCAACAAGGCGCTGAGCTGCGCCGTCTGCCGTTCGCCCGCCTCGAGATAGGCCGTCTGAAACGGTCCGGCCGCGGCCCAGCGGGCCGCCAGGCCCGAGGAGACCAGGACATCCACGTCCCGCACCTCCAGCACGCCGTCCAGCACCAGCCGAATGCACTCCCTCCATACCGCGACGGCAATCCGTCCGGTGGCGTTACCCGGCACTTCCTTCCGCAGGACGATCGGTACCCGTCCTAGTTGGCGGAGCCAGTTTCTGAGCTCGTCCAGCACTGCTGGATCAGTCAGCGTGCCCGGCACCACTTCGACCGCAAGCACGTGTTCCACCGGATCGAGGGCATGCGCCACGACGAGCCGAGTGGGCCGGCGAAGGCGGGCACAGAGATCCGTCGGCGAAAGACCAGGCGCGCCGCAGGTCACGATGGCTGCCATGCGTGCCGCGCGCTCGATCTGTTCCAGGAGCCGTTGCCGGTGGAGCAGGTCGCTCCGAGTGGCATCGATGATCCAGTCGGCGTTACTGACGGCATCCAGGAGGCTACGTCCCAGCCGGAGCTGGCCTGGGGCCGAGTCGTCCCGGTGGCTCCCGCATGGCCGGCAGGCCGACACCCTGAGAGTGCCGCTTCCGGGTGGCGATATCATCTTCGCCGTCGTGAAGCAGTGCCGCGTCCGGGTCGTAGATCGTCAGCGGCCAGCCGGCTCCCGCCACCAGCGACGCCCAGCCCCTGCCGGACTCGCTCATGCCCACCACGGCAACCCTCGGTTGGCTCTGACCCGTCATAGATGTTCGGCTCCAGGCATTCCCAGAAAGGAACCGTGCGGCACTAGTTTCCTTCATGACTACTCTGGCCCGGCACTTGGGCGTCGCTGCTGTTCCTGCTTCCGGCCGTGGCCGGGCTCGGCCGCGGCACAAGTGCGGCGGGGTCGCAGTCGAGCGTCAACTGGCCCAGGAGCTGGGGCTCTCGGTGGGCGACACCGTCCGACTGGGTCCCCGGCCGGATACGGCCGGCACCCTGATGACGGTCTCGGCCATCTACGAGCCCAGAGCGGATCCGGCTGAGATCGCTAAACGCGAGCGCCATCTCCGGATGCACCTTCCCGACCTGGCGGCCCTCCTGGGGTCCCCGGACCGGGTGGATCGTCTAAGTATCGGTCTCAGGCCCGGTATTTCTGCAGATTCAGCCAGCGCGGTTCTGAACCGGAGCGCCTACGGGTTCCGGGCCTACCCGTCGGCCAGCATCGCCGCGGAATCCTCCCAGACCTTCCGGGTGGTAAGCCGCTTTCACCGGGCGATTGCGGTGATCACCATCGTGGCCAGCGCGGTGTTCGTCCTCTGCATCATGCTCCTCAAGGTGGAGGAGCGTCGGCTGGATGCCGCGGTCATGCGATTTGTGGGCGTGCGGCGCCGCACCATATTCGGCGCCCTTCTGCTGGAAGCCATTCTGGTGGCGGCGCTGGGCTGCCTGCTCGGAACCGGACTGGCCTACCTGGCTGGTGCGGCCACCAACGCCTACTATCGCCGCTTCTTCGATACCGTCCTGACCTTCTCCATTATCACGCCCGACATCGTCTGGTTCAGCGTCGTGCTGTCGCTGGTGCTGGGAGCCGTGGCCGGTGCCCTGGCGGCCTGGAGACTGGTCCAAACTCGCCCCCTGGTGCTGTGGGGCCGCGGGTGAGAGGGCTGGGCTGGAGTCTCAAGAGCCTGGGTCGACATCGACTGCGGACCGGCCTGTCGATCGCGGGCATCGCGGTCTCGGCAGCCATGCTGCTGGATATGGTGATGCTGAGTGGTGGAATCGAGAAGTCATTTGCCGAGCTGCTTCTGGCCAAAGGATATCAGATCCGGCTGACCCCCAAAGGAACGCTGCCGTTTGATACCGATGCCACGCTGTCCGGCGCCACCCAGCTGGTGACATCCATTCGGCATATGCCGGGCATTGCCGCGGCGGGAGCCGTCTTGGGAGCCTCGTTGTACGGCCGGCGGAGAGACAGCCTGATCACTCTGTTTGGCTACGGGATCCAGCCCGAGGCGCAGGCCCTCTACACGATTCTCTCCGGAGGAGACCTGAGCCCCCGCGACAGCATCGGCGTGCTGCTGAGCCTGCCGGCGGCGCGAGTCCTTCAGGCAGAGGTTGGAGACAGTGTCACCCTGGTGGGCCGCCTGGATCCGCAGGTCGTCACCGCCGCAGTGGGCAGGACAGTGGTGGTCAGGGGTCTGGTGCGCTGGGTGTACGACTATCGGGAGCAGCCGTCAGTTGGCACGGTGCTCCCGGTGATGCAGTCGCTGGCGGGCAAGAGAGTGGGGGATCAAGCCTCGCTTCTGATGGTCAGGGCCAGTGAGGACACTGCCGCTCCCGGCGTGGCGAAAGCACTGCGCGAGCGGTTTCCTCAGGTTGAAGTGAGCAGCGTGTCCGACCTGGTGCGCGAGTTCAAGCAGCGGCTGGTCTACTTTCGGCAGCTCTCCTATATCCTCGGCACCATGAGTCTTATCGTGACGGTGCTGCTGATCGCGACGCTGCTTACCATCACGGTCAACGAGCGACTGGGAGAGATCGCAACGCTGCGAGCTATCGGTATCAGCCGTGCTACCGTGGTCCGCGAGGTGCTGCTGCAAGGTGTATCTCTCACTGTCATCGGATCGGTTCTGGGTATCCTGCTCGGATTGGTCACGGCCCGCTATCTCGACAGTATCCTGACCAGCTTTCCCGGCCTGCCCGCTGCATTCTCCTTCTTCGTGCCCCGGCGGGAGAGCCTTACCAGAGCGGCGCTGGTCCTGTTCCTGACCGGATCTCTGGCTGCGCTGTATCCGGCGTGGCTCGCCTCGCGGGCAGCCATCGCCGCAGTGCTTCGAGCCGAGGCGGCATGAGCCGGCCGGTGCTGGTCGCGCGCGACCTTCGGAAGGATTACCCGATGTACGGCGAAGCCGTGCATGCCTTGCGAGGGGTGTCACTGGAGATTGGCGCCGGTGAGTACGTGGCGGTGGTCGGCCCCTCCGGCAGCGGCAAGTCCACGCTGCTGCAGCTCATCGGCGGAATCGATTCCCCGACCTCGGGCACGGTAGAGATCCTGGGGACGGTTCTGCAATCACTCTCCGATCGCGAGCTCACCCGCCTTCGGCTAACTCGGCTGGGGTTCATTTTCCAGCGATTTCACCTGCTTCCTGTTTTGACGGCGCAAGAGAACGTGGAGCTTCCCATGGCGGAAGCCGGAGTGCCCCGGGAACAGCGGCGCGCTCGAGCTCTGGAGTTGCTGGGCTATGTAGGGCTGGACCACCGGGCCCGCCACCGGGCTACCCAGCTCTCAGGCGGAGAGATGCAGCGAGTGGCCATAGCTCGCGCCCTGGCCAACCGGCCGGCGCTACTCCTGGCCGATGAGCCCACCGGGGAGCTGGACGCGGCCACCGGCCACGAGATCCTCGATCTTTTCCGCCGGCTGAATCAGGACGGAACTACGCTGATCGTGGTCACTCACGACGACCGGCTGGCAGAGCAGGCCGATCGGATCATTCACATGTTGGACGGCCACATCGTCATCCCCGAGCGCGCGGAATCGTCCGCGGTTCCCGGGCTCCCCGCTTCTACCGCGTGATAGCCACACTGGCTTTCCGGCATTTGCTGGTCCGGAAGCTCCGTTCCCTTTTCCTGCTCCTGGGTTTTTCCCTCGGAGTGGGAGTCATGATCGTCCTCCTTTCCGTTGGCCAGGCCATGCTGGACCAATCGCGCGATGTGTCTCTGGTTGGGGGCGGAGAGGTCACGGTCCTGCCTCAGGGGATCGATGTAGAAGCCATGAGAACCGGGGGCATCGGCAGCATGTTCTTTGGGGTTGAGCGGGCCCGCTTTCTCGTCCGCCAGGTGTTCGGCGGAGCGCGTCACCAGAACCTGGTACGGACCGTTTCCCCGGCGGTTGAAGGCAAACTTCTCTATCTCCAACGAGGTGATCGCGTGCTCCCGGTCAGAGCGGGAGGCGACATTCCCAGCCGGGCCGTGAGTGTTGGGTCGGGATTGAACCTCGTTGCCGGTTCATGGAGAGACACGCCGGCTGATTCGGCTTACCTCGCCCCGACGAGCCAGCAGCTCTACGACGAGCTCGATCGCTTCCACATTCCACCCGTCGCCGACTCCACCTGGGGCGAGTGGCACTACTTCAACATTGTCCCCTCGGAAAACGAGTGGTGGTACATCACGTATCTGGTAGGGGGCGAGATCCCTCGGGACCAGCACAACCCGACGGCAGCGGGACGCTGGGGGGGCCAGCTGCTGGTGACTCACCGGCAAGCCGATGGGAGGTATCACCGTTTTCTGCTGCGGGAGCCGTCCCAGCGGGTGCGACTCGACACTACCCGGGCAGATTTGATCGTTGGGGGAAGCTCGGTGACCCAGCGGAGTGGCGTGTACCATCTGATCGGCGGCGCGTCGGGATCCGGGGGGACGGTCCGAATCGATGTCATCCTGCAGCCCGCGTCCAACCGCTATTTCCCGCCGGTCGAGCTGCGGAGTGACGAGTTCGTCTCCGGCTACGTCGTCCCCGGCCTGGTCGCTCATGCTTCTGGCTCCATCTGCGTGGCTGGGCGCTGCCGGAAATTTCATCAGGTTCCTGCCTATCACGATCACAACTGGGGTGTCTGGCGGGACGTCACCTGGGAGTGGGGCGCGGGGCAGGGGAAACGCCTGGCCCTGCTATATGGCGGGGTATATGGGCCGGAGCGAAACCCAAGCGAAGTAGCCGCGGTCCGCTCTCCTTTTTTCCTCACTCTGGAGGACTCGCTGGGAGTCAAGCAGGTGCTCCGCTTCAACCACATCCATTACGCTGGGTTCCGTCCGGCTCGGGGTCGCCCCGGGTTCACTGCTCCAAGCCGGTTCGATCTGGTGGCAACGCGGGACCAGGATTCTCTCCGCCTGGCCGTGAAGGTGGAAGACGCGCTGGCCACGCCCAGCAATGCCGATGGCTTCCGGCGAGCCTTCCTCCAGATGCGGGGGCGCTTCATCCTCCAGGGGAGAGTATTGGGGGAAACTGTGAGCGATTCAGGCACGGGCTTCTTCGAGACTTACGTATCGCCTCGCTGAACCGCCTCGTCTTCCGCCGCATACTCCTGAGCGCCGGGGTCGCCCGGCACGACCTGGCTCCGCTGCTCGTAGTCTATGGTACGCCTGAGGGCCTCTTCGTCGCTCACGGCCTCGGTGTAATCCAGCTCGACGCGAATTCTCCGGCTGTCCATCACCAAATCCTGCCGTGCCTCGAACGGTATCTGCAGGTGCCGAGGCAACCGCTCCCTGTTCATTGATCTGAGCTGCCCCCGCCAGCCCATCAATCGCCCGATCTGATGAATCCGCTCGGCCATGGTGGGGGTAGACGCTTCACCCACGTTGTAAACCTTCCCCGTGGCTCGCGGATCTACCACGGCCGCTGCGATCGCCCGCGCGATATCCTCTACATACCCGTGGGTCCAGCGCCATCCGGCTTGTAGGGCATCGATCAGGATCACCGGCCGCTGATCCTGCATCCGCCTGACATACGGCCGAAGCCGATGATGCGGATCGCCTGGGCCATAGACTGCAGGCAGTCGCAGGACGGTGGCAGGGAGGCTGCTCTCCAACAACGCCCGTTCCGCCAGAATCTTGTCATAGTGGTACGTCCAATCCATCGGGCCGGCCGCAGCCTGGCGATACGGAAAGTGAGTCTCGCGGAGCGGCGCGTCTTCCTGCAGCGGCATCGGCTCCGGAGGCCCCGGCTCGGTGTTCAGCAGTCTGCCGTAGGCTCGATACACGTCCCCGCTGCTCACGGCCACTATTCGCTGGGTTATTCCGGTAAATCTTGCGACGGCGGTGCGGCTATCCTCCGCTCCCACCGGGAACATGTGCAGCACCACGTCGGGAGGAGGGTCGCTCAGTGCAGAGGGGAAATGCAGAATCGGGATGGCTGCTCTGGAGCTGTGGATGTGGCGCACGGCGGAGGGAAGGTCGGGCTCGTGCACCCCACGGTGATAGACCGTGACCTCGTGGCCTTGCCGGTGCAGCTGGGTTATGACGTGGGGGCCTATGAAATTGGTCCCGCCTATCACCAGAACGCGCATCCAGCGTTCCTGCGACTAAAGGCCGATCCGTGCGACTAGCCCCGCGGCCCTATAGCGGAAGGCTCCGGTTGTGCTGCTGACAGCACTGTTGGTCACCAGTCCGAACACCTCGATTCGGTTGCCACTCCCCCATCGCGGCCCAACCCGGCCCTCGAGGTGCCACTCGGATTGCGCTGCTCCTTCCTCGCCGATCTGCTGGGCGCCAAGTCCTCCACTCAAACTGGCTCCCCAGTTTCCCGATTCGTGGGAATAGCCAGCCGTTCCCTCGATCAAGGAGAAACGGTCCGGTGAAAAGTATCCTACTCCTTGCTCCTCGTAGCTCAGCGTTCGGCCGAATACTCCCACCACGAACTTGCGTGCAACCTTCTGGTTCAGACCTGCCGAGAAGCTGGTGCGGCTGTTTCCGTCTGTGATCCAGGCGGCGCCCGCCCCGCCGTACAGGGTGAGGGTGGTTGTTGGTTTCACGTCCACCCCTGCGTCCAGCGACTCGATGTCGAGCCCCTGCTCGATCAGCGCCGCGATCTCGTCGAAGGGCTGCCGGGAGTAGCCCAGACTGACACCCAGCAGAGACACCGGGCGATAGCTCGCGCGAGCGCGGTAGGTTGCCGCGGTTCGAGGTGGGGCCACCTCGGGCGTAAGCCTGCGGGCTCCTCCGGCACCTTGCAGCTGCACCTTTGCCGTCCGATACGAAAGTCCCGCCTCACCGCCTACCCGGGTTGCCTCCCGCACCGGATCGCTGGTCTCGAGCGCATTGACCGATCCGAACACCCATACGCCTTGCCCCAGGGTTGCTGTGGATCCCAGTGTCTGCCAAAAGCTCGTGTTCTCATCCGAGTCGTTGCTCCAATTCACCGAGGCATCCACCGACGGCCGCGAGGCCTCCCGGGCAACCCGATGCAGCTCCTGGGCGCCTTTGTGGTTCGGGTCGATGGCCAGAACGTAGCTCGCCTGGCGCTCGGCCGCGGCCTCTCTGCCCTGCCAGAGGTACACGTATCCCAGGCCGACTCTCGCCTCGAGATCGCGAGAATCCCGGGTGAGCAGCTGGTGGTAGGCCTCCTCGGCAGACGCAAGATCGCCGCTCCAGGCGCTGACCCGTGCCCGCCCCAGCATGGCTTCCACATCGGTGGAGTCGCGGGCCAGAATCTGCTCATAGAGAGAGCGCGACTGTTCCAATTTTCCCGCCCAGGCGAGCGTTTGAGCTCGTCCGAGCGAAGCATCGCGCAATCCGGGGTGAGTCGCCAGAACACTGTCGTATCGCAGCAAAGCCGCGTCGTACTGCTGGTCCCAGGCCAGGACCCGGGCCTGAATCAGCCGAATCTCGACATCTGCCGGATCCCCCACCCGCGCGCGGGCCAGGTACACCAGCGAAGAGTCGAGCTTGTTCTCCCACGAGAACATCATGCCAATTCGAAGGTTGGCTCGTACGTTCCCGGGCTCCTGCGCCAGGACGCGCTGATACGCGGAACGTGCCGCATCATATTGCGCGTGTGACCAGGCTTCATCCGCTTCCGCCTGTTGGGCAGGTAAAGGGCCGGCGACAAGCAGGGCCAGGCAGCCGATCAGGAATGCGCAGCTCCCGTAGCCCGGGCGCGTTTTGCACTGACCCCGACTTACAGTTCGTTTATCGGGCCGGGCCCAATCTCGCAATGACTGTCGACTCAAGGAGTTGCCTGTTCCGCTTCGGCAGGGGACGGGGGAGTGAAAGCTGCCTCGCAAGTTTGGAGCCCGCCCCCGGTTACTCTGAATGAGCTCTCCCCCCGGGTGGAGCTGGCTCTCTGGTGGAAGCTTCCTGCCACAACAGCCTGAGACTGTCGTAAACCGGTTTGAGCCGGGCATGCGATCGCGGCACCGTCCAACCTCTCCAGCGCCAGGGCTGGAACTGGGCAGACGACCAGGTTCCGTTGCTGGAGCGCGGAAGAGCGCCCGCTACTCGGCTGCTGTCACCTTTCCGGTATACCTCCACTCCGAAGTGAAACGCATCGGCTGAGACGGTGCCGAAATCACCGCTGACTTGCGGGTCTGACAGGAGAGTCCGGCTGGATGGATCGGTCACGTTGATCAAGTCCCAAGGTATCCGGAGCTCGAGAATTCCTGCCCGCCTGTCGTAATACCAATCCGAAAGGGTCGACGCGTCCTCGGTGCCGTAGCGCAGGCGGCCTCTGTCGTATCGTTGGGCGGGATAGAACTCTCCGTTCCGGCCAACGCGCGCTCGATTGATGATGATGAACTCCGGATCGAAGCGGCCATCGGTGCGGTTCCGGGTAACCACCGGGCGCCGAGAGAACCTTCCGTTATCGTCGCCGGCGGGTGATACCCGGGCATCATATCTGTTGTATTCCGGAAGCACCTGGATCGAGGCCGAATCGGGAGTCGTTAGATCCACCAGAAACTCGAATCCGATCTCACTTCGGGTTGAGGTACGCGGCAGCGTATGTTGCCCCACTTTTGCCTCGTAGGTGTCGATGGCCAGCTGCACACCGAGGGAGTCCCAGGAGAAGGCTGCGGGATCGAGCTCGACGGCCAGATACATGAATGACTCATCCGAGCCGGCTCGAAGCGCCCTGGGTGCGGCAGTACTCCGCTTCTCCTGTCGCTGGACGAGCTGAAGACTGCGCCAGCTGGATGAATTGCCGCCCAACTCGGGAATGCTCCCCGAGTCACCGGCATACTCTCCCAGAATCCCATAGTGCTGCTCCGGGTCCATGGTGTTGTGCCAGAGACGAGTGTTGTCCGGCGGGATCTCGTAGTCCATTACCGACCAGTTCTTCTTGAACCATTCGTCCAGCCAGGCAAACAGAATGGAGCCCGCCGCTCCAGCCTCGTGGATTTCGCGGGTGAGCCGGGCATCGATGGCGGCCATGGTCACTTCATCGTGGCCCCCGTGGTGCCAGCCCTGAATCTGGAAATGGGCGATCCCCCGGCTGGACGGAACCCCGTACTCGGCGATGAGAGTCGGAATTGCAGGGTGATGCATCACGAGATCCCGTAGGTAGCCGAAGTAGTTCGACGGTCCCTCACTGGAGCGGGCTCTTCTGTATCCTGGGTCGAGATTCATGAAATCGGGGTAGTACGGATACGCGTGATAACTGGCGAACCAGCCCGCCGGGTTCGCAGACGTCGCCCGGATCAGGTTGGCATCCAGGCTGACCGCGTCGTTGTCGTATTCCAGCTGGCTCGCCCCGGAGAGCTGTCCCAACTTTCGCCGCCAAGCCGCCTCCTCCTTGCTGGTTGCTTCGGTCGGGTGGTGCAGTGGATCGAGGGTAGGCCAGTTGGTATAGGCGATTGGTCGGAGCGCGTTGTAGGCCGCTACCTCGTAGCTGAGCATCGCGTCGCACTCGGCGGCCAGCCACACGTCCATGGCCGGCGCCTGTTGGACCTGCAAGTAGCGGCCCTGGTACCCGCCGCCCGCATTCTCATTGAATGCCTTGACCGCGAACGGCTCCCACTCACGGCCAATGATGTACGCCAGAACCCAGCGGGAAACATCGGCGTCATAGTGCCCAGCCGCGTGCCCGGGTCTAGGTTCGATCGTGGCGCTTCCGTGTAGCAGGTCAACCACCCGATGCATTTCGTCTTCGAAACTCCGCTTCCAACTGGGCTCGTTGAAATCGTGACTCGGTGGCAATTCGGTCCACACACCATGGATCAGCCACAGCAGCCGGTCCGGGTGAGCCAGATTCCAGGCGCGGAGCGCTCGATAGAAGGATGGGGGAAGGATGGTATAGACCCGGAGCGTGTTGGCGTTCATCCTTGCCAACATGTTCAACCAGCCGGCATAGACAGCTGAGTCGGCGGGAAACTCCGATGGATAGCGGCCCGGGAGTGCGGCGCCGAGATTCACGCCTTTGACATAGAACCGCCGCCAGGCGGTCCCTGACGCCACCTCGAACACCCGCCCTCGGGTTCGCGCCACCAGTTGGAGCTCCGTGGCGCGCTCCTGCTTTCGTGGCGCCGGGTGCTCCCATTCCGGGGCAACGGCGTTGAGCAGCGCGCGGACTTCTTGATTGTTTGGATTCAAGCGGAGAACTCGCCGCCCGGACGCGATGGCCCGAGTCGTGTCACCCAGCCTGAGGCTGCTCCGGGTTCGTCCTTCCCATGCATCGGTGTTGGTTGCATCCCGGCTGAGCACCTGAGTGAACAGGTCGTCGGCTGCCTTGGCATCGCCCAGCCGCAGTTTCGTGAATCCAAGACCTACCCATCCATCGGCATTCTGCGGGCAGAGCCGTTGCGCTGCTTCAAAGCGCTCTTTTGCCTTTGCGGTAGAATCGGCCCGGTAAGCTCGCCAACCGGCAGCAAGGATCGAGTCGGCGCGGGGAGGGCAGGGGGTTTGGGCGGCCAGCGGCACCGCCCAAGAGAGGGCAGCGGCACAACCGACCGTGGTCCAGGCATGTAAGTTCAGGGTCATGGCGGCAGACCAATCTACTGAGGCCACTCGAGCGTTGGGCCGCTCGCTGGTGGACACATTTGGGCGCGGCTGGTCGTCCGGCGACATGCACCTGTTGATGACGGTGTACGCCCCCGATGCGGTGTTCATCGAGACCCCGTTTACCGCCCCAATCCAGGGTACCGACGCAATTCGGGGATACTGGAATGAGGTGCCTTACAACCAGTCCGAGATCAGCTTTACCTCCGGCGAGATCTACGCGGCAGGGCCCTGGTTCTCCACCGAGTTCAAATGTGTCTTTCGGCGCCGGCATACCGGCGAGTGGGTTGAGGCCCGGGGGGCCATCTTCTGTGAGACTGAAGCCGACCGGATCACCGAGATGCGGATGTACTGGCATCGATGGAACGGTGGGCGAGAAACTTCAATTGCATGAAAAGAGGACACTTTTCCTGAACCCGAATTCCCAAGCAGTTATTTTATAAGCACATACACGGTGGCACGCCGTTCGCAGCGGTGACGAAGGCAATGCAGTAACCGCCGCAGGCCATCGTGGTTTTGAAGATGTTCCGGAGGCCCCAATGATCAACGTCCTGCTTCTACCTTTTCTGCTCGCTGCGGATTCCGGCTCGGCTCAGCCGTCCGCCGCACCCCACGACGATCCCCCGATCCAGCTCTGGCTCAGTAACGACGGACGTTTCCTCCCGGGCGACCACGCCAAGGTTGAGGTGCGAACCGAGGAGGACGGCTACTTGCTGATCCTTCAGGTGGATCCCGAGGGCTACCTCCGTGTGCTGTTCCCGGTCGACCCCGACAAGGACAATTTCGCCCGTGGAGGAAAGCGGTATGAGGTAAAAGGGCGGGGTGGCAGGGATGCCTTCGAGACCGACGCCAAAGGCCGTGGCGCCGTGTACGCCGCCGTTGCGCGGGAGCCATTCCGGTTCGAGGGATTCGTCACTGGGCGACCACTGGGACTATGGAGCGCTTGCGCCCTCCCGACTCGCGAAAGATCCGGAGCAGGAGCTGAATGACCTGGTCCGGCGGATGGCTCAAGGCGACTTCGATTACGACCTGCTCAACTACGACGTGGTTGAGCATACGGAATACGCGGCCAACTACAGCTCACACTATCACGGGTCGGCGTACTATGACCCCTGGTGCTACAGCTTCTGTGGTGCGGCGTACTACGGGTCGCCCTTCGGAGTCTCGATCGCCTTCGGTTGGCCGTATCGCAGCTACTACTACGACCCGTACTTCTACGCCTATAATCCGTTCTACAACCCGTTCTTCTACAATCCTTATTACTACGCTCCGGCCTATTATCCCCACTACGTCTATCCGCGACCGTACGGCTATTACCCCTATGGCGGTGGTGGGTATGGGCCGTACCGCTACGGGAATTCCTACACACCGTACGGCTTTGGGGGCAGGTTTGGCGGTTACCGCGATCGCCGTAACGACATTCGGTCAGTGAACACGGGGTACCGTTCGCCGCTCTCCCCGATCCGCGGTCCGGGCATCGCGGGCCGGGCGCGTCGGGTTGCCGAAGGACCGACTGCCGCGCTGCCCGATGGTCCGGCGCCTCGACGGCTGATCGACAATGCCTCCCGGGTGCAGGGTCGTCCGGTGGCAAGACGGGCGCGGCCTGCGGAAGCAAGTGATGGTCGCTCCGCCGGGGAACCCAGGCTGATTCGGCGTGAGATCGAAGCAAGACCTTCGCGCGAGGCGTCCGGTGAGCGGCGCGCCGGCGATTCCCCCCGCTCAGCCGAGCGGGAGCCCATCAGGGAAGCACCTTCCCGGCGAGAGGTCGACCGGGGAAGCTCACCGCCGCGGTCCAGTGGCGGTGGTGCTCGGGTGGAGGGACGGAGCTCTGGTGGTGGTGGCGGCGGAGGTGGCGGCGGCCACGATGGAGGAGGTGCTCGGTCCTCGGGTGGCGGAGGCCATAGTGGAGGAGGTGGCAATGGCGGGGGTGGTAACGGCGGTGGTGGCGGAGCGCCGCCCACGCTAGAACACTGCGGGTCGGGTCGCAATCAGGCCCGACCCGCAGCTGTTTTTACCTCTGGTCTGGGGGCTGGTGCCTCCGGGCGTAATCGAGACCCCATTCCATCATCTCGGCGCTGCGAAGCCCCACCTGCATCGCCTGATCCACGGCGTCTTGTTCCTCCATGTGCTGGTCGAGCATGAGGTAGGGAATCAACGCCCCGCCAACCCGGTTACCGCTCCCGCAGTGGCAGAAAATTGTTCGTTCTCCCGCGCCTCGAAGCACCGCCAGGATTCGGTCCAACGTCTCGTCATTTAAAGCGCCTGCTCTGACCGGTACGTTGACGTACTCCATGCCGAGCTGCCGCACTACCCCGGCCTCATCCACTGGGCGGGGCTCCATCGGGTCCCGGAGATCCAGCACGACGCCTCCACCTGCCTCCTTCAAGGCGCGAAGTTGCTCAGCATTGGGCTGACCGCCGGTGATGACATTGGTCAGGATCTGACAGGCGTTGGGGATGCCGTGCACGGCATGAAGCAGATCGGCCATTCATTAAAGGTAAGAAGTCAGCGGTGAGAGGTAAGAGGCCTCTCACTTATAACCTCTCACCTCTTACCTTTAGGACGTGCTCCGACTTGCCATAGCCCAAATACGGCCCCACAAGGGTGCGTACGAGCAGAATCTCTGCCGGGTAGGCGCGCTGTTTCGGGAAGTGGGCCATTGGCCCGAGCCGCCGGATCTGATCGTTGCACCTGAATCCACGCTCACCGGCTACTTCCTGGAGGGCGGGGTCCGCGATCTCGCCGTTCCCGCCGACCAGCTGTTCGACGATTTGAGCCGGCAGCACGCCGAAGCCGGCGCTCCCTCCCTGGACATCGCGCTGGGTTTTTACGAAGTCCACGGAAACCGACTCTACAACTCCGGGCTGTATGCCACCCTCGGAGGAGCCGACGCCGGTATCCGCCACATCCATCGCAAGATCTTTCTTCCAACCTATGGTGTCTTCGATGAGGAGCGGTTCGTCGAGGCCGGCCGCAGCGTGCAGGCGTTCGATACCCGCTGGGGTCGAGCCGCGATGCTCATCTGCGAGGACGCCTGGCACTCCTTCACGCCGATGCTGGCCGCACTCGATGGCGCCCAGCTGATCATCATTCCGAGTGCCAGCCCCGCCCGAGGGGTGGTCACCAGCGACGACACCGCGGGTCGTCCGGTGAGTCTCGCCCGTTGGGCCCGATTGGCGCAGGACATTTCCGGTGAGCACGGAGTGTATGTCGCGCTGCCTCAGCTGGTGGGGTTCGAGGGCGGCAAGGCATTTCCCGGCGGCTCGATTCTGGCCGGACCCCGGGGAGACATCCTGGCCCAAGCGCCGGTGTTTCAGGAAGCGATCATTCCCGCGGTACTGGACTTCGAGGAGATCACCCGTGCCCGGGCAGATCTTCCCCTCCTGGCCGATCTCGAGATGCGGCTGCCGCATCTCCTGGGATCGCTGCATCACGCGAGACGGGAGCGGGGAAGCGGGGATGCGGGGAAGCGCGGGAGGTAAAGCCTCCCCAGCCGAAGTCGGGCGCGGCAGCTCGGCTACATCCCCGCTTCCCCGCGTCCCCGCCTCCCCGCTTCCCCCCTCCCCCGCCCGCTTCCACCCGAAGCAGGACCCCCTCGCTATCGATCCGGACCTCACCCGCCGCTGGCTGGTCGAGTTCATCCGCGACGAGGTGCAACGCCGACGCAAGTTCGACCGGGTGGTGATCGGCCTCTCGGGAGGAGTGGACAGCTCGCTGGTGGCGTATCTGGCTGTCGAGGCCTTGGGACCGGCCAACGTGATGGGGATCCGGATGCCCTATCGGACCTCGAGCCGGGAAAGTCTGGACCACGCCCAGCTGGTGATCGATGCGCTCGAGATCCCCAGCAGAACGGTGGACATCTCGGCGTCCGTGGATGCTCTGGCTTCGGCCATCGGGGGGGACGTGGAGCCGGCCCGGCTGGGGAATATCATGGCCCGCACCCGCATGATCACTCTCTTCGATCTCTCCGCCGCGTTGCGCGCTCTCCCGCTGGGGACCGGAAACAAGACCGAGCGGTTGTTCGGCTATTTCACCTGGCATGCCGACGACTCGCCCCCGGTGAACCCCATCGGCGACCTGTTCAAGACCCAGGTCTGGGCTTTGGCCCGGCATCTCGGCGTGCCCGATGTCATCGTGGCGAAGCCGGCCAGCGCCGACCTGATCAAGGGTCAAACGGATGAGGGTGACTTCGGGATCTCCTATCCGCGGGCCGACGCGATTCTGCACTGGATTCTTCTGGGCTACCGCCAGCCGGAGATCGCCGCGCTGGGCTTCGAGGAATCGGAAATTCACCTGGTCCGCAGCCGCCTCGACTCCACCCACTGGAAACGCCGGCTGCCCACCGTTGCCATGCTGAGCGGGACCGCGATCGGCGAGTACTATCTCAGGCCGGTGGATTATTAAAAAGGCGGAGAAGGCGGAGAGGGCGGAGAAGGCGGAGGGGCGACTTTCCTCTCCGTCTTCTCCGCCTTCTCGTCCCATGTCCTACTCTGTCGGTCAGATCACCACCTTCGTCATGCCCCACATGCAAAACGTCCGAGGCGACCTGTTCGGCGGTGAGCTGATGGCACTGGTCGACCAGGCGGCGGCAGTGGCAGCCATTCGTCACGCCGGCGGTCCCGCCGTGACGGCCAGCATCGAGCGGGTGGATTTCCGGGAGCGGATTCCGGTGGGCGCGCTGGTGACGTGTATGGCGACCGTAGACTACGTCGGCAACTCGTCCATGGACATCACGGTCGAGGTCTACGCCGAACGGGTCAGCAGCGGAGAGCGGCGACACACGCATACGGCCCATGTGGTGTTCGTCGCGCTGGACGAGGAGGGCAGGCCAACCCGGGTCCCCCGCCTGGTGCCGGAGACCAGCGAAGAGCGCGACCGCTACGCCCGCGCCGAGAGCCAGCACCGGAGGAAAGAGCAGGCTTGACCCGGCCAGCCGCGGTGGTGCTCAGCGGCGGTGGCGCCAAGACGGCGGCCCATCTGGGCGCCTGCCGAGCCCTGAAGGAGGCAGGCTTTGAGCCGACCTGGTACGTCGCCACCTCGATGGGAGCGGTAGTAGCGGCGGGCCTGGCGAGCGGAATGGGCAACGATGAGCTCCTCGAGCGAATGGCCGAAGTGGGTCCGCGCAGCATTGTGCGGGATCGGTGGGCGCCGGTAGCCGGACTATTTCTTCGCTCCTTGCTTAAAGCGGCGCCGCTCAGAGCCGCGATCGAGGGCATCGTTCCGGCCCGCCGCTTTGCCGACCTCACCGTTCCACTCACGGTCACCGCGGTGGATCTCGATACCGGGGAGCTGGTGCTCTTCGGCGCCGGGGCCCGCGATGCTCCGCTCATCGACGTGCTGTGCGCCACCTGCGCGCTTCCCCTGTACTACCCTCCGGTGATTATGAACGGTCGGAGGTTTGGGGACGGAGGGCTCCGCGCGGTTGTGCCGTTCGAACCCGCCGCCGACCTGGCCGTTGAGCTGGTCCTTGCGGTGGATGTGGGGCCGGGCTTTGATCTGACACCTTCGGCCAACCCGCCGGCCGCGCCTCCACTGGTCCGAGCCCACGATGACGCTGTCGGAATTCTTATGGCGGGAAACACCCAGAGCCAGTTAGCCCTGTGGCGGGCCGACTCCGGACGCCCCCCGCTGGTGTACGTCAGGCCCCAGGTGGAACGACATACCACGTTCCGGGTCGATCGGGTGCGCGAGTACGCTCATGAAGGGCGCCGCGCCACCCGCGAAGCTCTGGAACGCTGGGGCGCCGACTCTTGACCCTTCCCTCATTGCGGTCAAATTGAGCCCATGAAAGCCGCTGAAGTCATGGTTGCAGATCCGCATGTCGCGGTGGCCGGAGCGATGGCGAGTGAGGTCGCCATCATGCTGAAGACCCGGAACATCTCCGTGGTGCCGGTGGTGGACGACCATCGGACCCGCCGCTTCCTGGGGACCCTCAGCGATCGCGATCTGGTTACCCGTTGCCTGGCCGAGGGCAAACATCCCTGGCATACCCGGGCCGATTCCTTGATGCGGACCAACTCGCCGGTGGTGCGGCCGGACCGGGAGCTCGACGGGTTCGAGGTCCGGATGGACCTCGAACCAACCGAGTCCCACCTCAGGCCGACCATCACCGTTGTGGACGAAGCCGGCCGGGTGGTAGGGTTCATCAGTCACCCGGAACAGATACCGGCCGTGAAGATCGTATGGGGGTAGCGCGACGGAGCGGGAATGTCTGAATTCAAGCTGTTTACCCTGCAAGAAGCCGAACGCACCCTGCCGCTGGTCCGTCGGGTAGTCGCGGATCTCACGGTGGAGTACCCGGCGTGGCGCGCGGCGGTGGGCCGGTTCGAGGTCCTGACCGGCGGAGCTCGCGCGGACTGGGGCGAGACCCAGGAGCTGGTCGCAGCCCGGGAAGAAGTCACCCGTCACGCCAATCGCATCAACCAGTATCTGCAGGAGCTCGAGGCCATCGGCTGCGTCTTCAAGGGGTTTGAGGGCGGGTTGGTGGATTTCTATTCTCTGCGGGACGATCGCCCCATTTTTCTCTGCTGGCGATTGGGTGAGGACCGGATCAGCCACTGGCACGAGATCGATACCGGCTTCTCCGGCCGCCAGCCGATTGACGGAGCGATCCTTTCGGCGACTCCTTCGTGAGTCGCGCCTGGCTCTTTCTTCACTTGCTGGGCTTCACCATGTGGCTGGGCGGGGCCATTGCCTCGATGGTGGTCGGCATCGCTGCCAAGCAGGAGGAGCGCAGCGGACTCGGCGCGGTCGTCCGAGCCCAGTCGAAGCTGACCAAGGTGGCAATAGCACCGGGCGCTCTGCTCACGGTCCTCTCGGGGATCATCCTCACCTTCCACATCAGTGGTGGTGAGATCGCAGGATTTAGCCTCTGGCTGGTCTTGATGCAGGGGGCTGGAGTGATCGCCGCGCTGATTACTCTGCTCATCGCCTTACCCACTGCTACCCGGCTGGGACGGTTGGATCCTACCGGTGACGGGGCCCGCTACTTCGACGAACTGCGGGCCCGCCAGCGGATTGTCGCCTCGATCGCGGGGACTCTCGGCCTGGTTGCGCTCGTTGCCGGGGCGATGCTGAGGTAGTACTCCCCGTTTCCCGGACAGCCGTCTGACACATAGCCCGCACCGGACAGATCCCGCAGTGGGGCACCCGAGCGGTACAGACCAGCGCACCCAGCTCCATGATTGCCTGATTGAACATCCAGGCTTTCCTGCCGCCTCTGGGCAGGAGCATTTCCGCCGACCGTTCGAGCCGTCGAGCCAAAGCCCTGGATCTGGCTCGGGAATGGAACACCCGGCGAAGCACCCGGCCCACGTTGGTGTCGATTGGGGTGACCTCGCGCTCGAAAGCAAAGCTCGCGACTGCCGCGGCGGTGTACCGCCCGATTCCCGGCAGCCGGCGCAGCTCCTCGGTGTCCGAGGGAATGACGCCTCCTTTGTTCTGGACCACTTCCTGTGCCAGCCGGTGCAGGTTGACTGCTCGCCGATAGTAGCCCAATCCCTCCCAGCTCTCCCGCACCATGGCCGGTGAGGCTGACGCTAGATCCTCCAGGGTGGGATAGCGTGCCAGAAAGCGGTGGTAGTACCCCTCCACCCGCATGACCTGGGTCTGCTGCAGCATGAACTCGGAGACCATGATGTGATACGGATCGCGGGTGCGCCGCCAGGGAAGGTCGCGCCCGTTGCGGCCGAACCAGCGGAGCAAACTCCGGCGGAACGCGCGCGCGTGAAGCTGCAGGTACTGCTTGCCTAACGGCGCAACCTGAACGGAATTAGCTTTGGTCCCCATGAATCCCTTGGCCCTGATCGGCCGGCTGGTACTGGATGGCGCATCCCACGTGGGGCGGTTGACCTATTTCGTGGTGGAAGCCATTCGCGGCCTCAGCGAGGTCCGAATCTGGTGGCCCAGAATGATGATCGAGGCCTGGAACATCGGCGCTGGAAGTCTGTTCATCGTGCTGCTGATCTCGGCGTTTGCCGGCGCGGTTACCGCGCTGCAGACCGGCTACCAGTTTACTGGCGCCATTCCGTACTATGTGGTCGGAACGCTGGTGGTCTCGTCCATCATTCTGGAGCTGGGTCCGGTGCTGACCGCGCTGATCCTGGCCGGCCGGATCGGTGCCCGCTATGCGGCCGAGCTGGGAACCATGCGGGTGACCGAACAGATCGATGCACTGGAGAGCCTGGGCCGTTCGCCCGCGTCGCACCTGGTGATCCCCCGGGTTCTGGCCGGCCTCCTGATGATACCTGCCCTCACCATTCTGGCGAACCTCTCCGGGGTGGTGTCCGGCTGGATCTCGGTGAAAGCCGTTCTGCCGGTGACGGACGCGGACTTCATTTATGGAGCGCAGTACTACTGGCGGCCCTGGGATGCGTGGTACTCGGTCATCAAAGCCTTCTTCTTTGCCGGCTCCATTACGGTGATCTCCTGCTACATGGGCTTCAATACCCAGCAGGGCGCGGAGGGAGTGGGCAAATCCACCACCACGGCCGTGGTCGCCAGCTCCGTGCTGATTCTCGTATTGGACACGGTGCTCACCCGACTGCTCTTGAATCAATGATCGAGCTTCGCAACGTCCATAAGGCGTTCGGCAAACAGGTGGTGCTGAACGGCGTCGACTTCGAGGTCCGTGAGGGGGAGACGGTTGCGCTCCTGGGGCCCTCCGGAACCGGCAAGAGTGTGCTGCTCAAGCACGTCATCGGCCTGATCCGGCCGGATGAGGGCGAGATCTACGTCGATGGGAAGGACGTCTGCGTGCTGAAACGCCGGGAGCTGTCCGAGCTACGCTCGCACATCGGTTACGTCTTTCAGAACGGCGCGCTCTTCGACTCGATGAATGTGTTCGAGAATGTACGGCTGGGCATCACCGACGAGGACCGCTACGGCGACCTGGAGTACTGCCGTCAGCGGGTTGCCGAGTGCATTCGGCTGGTCAATCTGCCGCCCGATACCATCGAAAAGTTTCCCGCCCAGCTGTCCGGGGGGATGCGCAAGCGGGTCGGCATCGCCCGCGCTATCGCCGGAAATCCGAAGTATCTGCTGTACGACGAGCCCACCTCCGGCCTCGATCCCGTCAATGCCGACATCATCGATGGCCTGGTTCAGCGGCTCGACCATGAGCTCGGCGTCACCAGCGTCATGGTGACCCACGACGTCCGCGGCGCCTTTCGAGTGGCCGACCGGCTGGCCCTCTTGAGCGAGGGGAAGATCGTGATGCAGGGCACCCCGCAGGAGTTCCTCGACTCGACGAATCAGAAGGTGCGTGAGTTCCTGGAGCGTGACTTCGACAATCCCTCGTTCGCGGCCTGAGCCCCATGGACTTTCGCTATTCCCGTGAAGTCATCGTCGGCACGATTGTGACCGTTGCCATCCTGGTCTTCATCTTTGGGACCATGTGGCTCAGTGGACGGTCGGTCTCCGCCGACAACCTCGCCCACATTCAATTCGCCAACGCGAGCGGTCTCAAGCGCGCCTCGCCGGTGCGGGTGTCAGGAGTCAATGTCGGCAGGGTGGAAAAGATCGAGTTTCGAGGTGTCGGCAACGTGCTGGTGACGGCCAGTCTTCCATCCAACGTCCGCCCTCGCGTCGATGCCGAGGCAAAAATCGTCTCGGTAACGCTTGGTGGGTGACTACGCCGTGGACTTCGACCCAGGAAGCGCCGCCGAGTTCTTGCCTCCGGGCAAAGTCATTCTGGGAACCCAGGATCTCGGGCTCTCGGGGCGGGCCCTGGAATTGAGCGACCGGGCGGACAGCATCCTGATCGGGGCCCAGGCCATCATGAACAAGGAAACCGGCGAACAGCTCCGCTCCATGCTCACCACCATGGAGGGCACCCTCAAGGCGGCGGAGCGAACCATGCGGATCTACGGCGATTCCACTCGGGGGCCCACGGCGGAGCTCACCCGCACGATGGCGTCATTCCGCCAGCTGAGCGCCCGCCTGGACAGCACGCTGGCCAATCCCGCGCTGGGGCGTACGCTCACTCGCGCGGACACACTCACCGGCAACCTGGCCGCCATGACCGCGCGGCTGGACTCGACGCTGGCGGCCATCAACCGGGGCCAGGGCACGCTGGGCAAGTTCGCCACCGACAGTGGCCTGTATTACGACATGCGGGACGTGTCCAAGTCCTTGAAGGAGCTGCTGGACGAGCTCAAGAAGCACCCGGGAAAGGTGCCGGTGACGATCAAGCTGTTCTAAGAGCGTAGCTCTCCCGCTCACGCTTTTAGCAGTTCCCTCGCTGTATCTTCCCCGACATGCTGAGCATCACCTTCCTGGGCACCAGCGCGTCCATCCCCACCATCGACAGGAACGTGGCCGGTCTCGCCGTACAGCGGGAGGGCGAGACCATCCTCTTCGATTGTGGAGAGGGAAGCCAGCGCCAGATGATGCGCTACGGTGTCGGCTTCAGCTTTCGCGAGATTTTTTTCACCCACTATCACGCCGACCATATGCTCGGGGTGACCGGTCTCCTGCGCACCCTGGGGCTGCAGGATCGGTCGGCGCCGGTGATGCTTTACGGACCCAAGGGTGCTCAGCGGGTACTCGGCGCGGCGATTACGCTGGGTATCGAGCGCAACAAGTTTCCGGTCGAGATCCTGGAGGTCAAACCGGGGGATCGGCTGGCCCGTGATGAATATGACGTCGTGGTCTTCGAGACCGATCACCGGGCCGATACCGTGGGTTTGCGCTGGTGGAGCACGCCCGTCTCGGCCGCTTCAACCCAGACCGGGCTCGCGAGCTGGGCATTCCCGAAGGTCCGCTCTGGGGGGACCTGCACCGGGGCAAGCCCATCACACTTCCCGATGGCCGAACCATCGGCCCCAGCGACCTGGTTGGTGCCCCTCGTCGGGGGCGGGTCGCTGGTCTACACCGGCGATACCCGCCCCCACCTCGCGGTGATCGAGGCCGCCCGCGGAGCCGATCTGCTGGTGCACGAGGCCACCTTTGGCGGTGATGAACAGGATCGGGCCAAGGAGACCGGCCACTCGACGGCTGCGGAGGCCGCCCGGGTAGCGGTGGAGGCCGGCGCCCGCCGCCTGGTTCTGACCCATATCAGCTCGCGATACAACCGTGACGCCGCCGAGCTCCTGGCCGAGGCCAAGGCGGTGTTCCCGGAGACCATTATTGCGCGGGACGGCATGACGCTGGATGTCCCGTACAGCGATGGGGATTGAGGTGGAAGTGTGGCTTGGCCCTGGCCTTGCAGATCGATGCGGCAAGCCGATCGGCGACCGCATCTCCCTTGAATCTGGGCTTATGGACCGTTCCTCCCCGGCCACGTCCACCTTGCGCTCTACCATCATTGTCGCATTTCTCACCGCCGTTCTGCTCGGCTGCGGCAACGCCCCCGCTCGCGCGGTACAGCAGCAGGAGGACCTGAAGCAGGACTGGGAAGTGCAGCCGGCGCTCTGGTCTCCCCGTCCCATTCTGATTCCCGCGCCGTGCCCCCGACCGATTCGGCGGCAAGCGATACCGTCACTCTGCTCGACAGTCTGCTCACCCATAGCCGCGCGGCGCTCAGCGACTCGGCCAGGCGGGACAGCGCGAAAGCAGGGGTAAAGAGCTCCCCGGCCGCGGGTGGCTCCCAAGAAGCGGGGACTGTTCAACATCAGTCCCAGCGACTCGGCCCTGTGGCCGGTCAAGGCCCCCCCACCGTTGCCGGGCTCGATTCTCCCGGAACACCGGATCGTGGCGTTCTATGGGAACCCGCTCTCGAAGCGCATGGGCATTCTGGGCGAGCTCCCGCCGGAGGAAATGCTGGTTCGCCTGGAAAAGGTGGCCACCGAATGGGCGGCGGCGGACAGCGGCACGAAGGTGCTGCCGGCATTGCATCTGATCGCCACGGTGGCTCAGGGCTATCCCGGCCCGGCGCGGAAGTACCGGCTCCAGATGCCGGACAGCGTGATCCGCCGAGTGGCGGGCTGGGCGGAGGAAAGGGGCTGGCTGATCTTCCTGGATATTCAGGTTGGGGTCAGCAATGTCGAAGACGAGCTCAAGGTCCTGGTACCCTATCTCAAGTACCCCCACGTGCAGCTGGCGCTGGATCCCGAGTTTGCCATGAAGGACGGCAAGCGGCCCGGGACCGACTGGATGGGCCGGATGGATGCTTCGGAGGTCAACCATGCGATCGGCGTGCTGGCCCGGATAGTCGAGGAGCACCAGCTTCCACCCAAGGTCCTGGTGGTGCACCGGTTCACCCGGAACATGTTGACCAACGCCTCCCAGATTCGGCTGGACCCACGGGTTCAGGTCATCATCGACATGGACGGCTGGGGGACGCCGGGCAGCAAGATGGGCGCGTACCGCTGGTTCGTCGTCCGCCACCCGGTTCAGTACACGGGGTTCAAGCTGTTCTACAAAAACGACAAGCCGATGATGACGCCGCAGCAGGTCCTGGAACTGTATCCCAAGCCGCTGTATATCCAGTACCAGTAGGAGGGGAAGCGGGGAAGGTGGGAAGCGGGGAGGTCCAGTCGAAACACGTTGCGAGGCTCTACATGCGCGCCGCCGTATCATCGTCCCTGCTGCTCGTGCTGTTCTCTTCCTCCCCGCTTCCCAGCTTCCCCGCTTCCGCGCCTCAGATCACCGATCTGACCTGGCTCGAGGGTACTTGGCGCGGCAAGATCGGTGGTCGCGAATTCGAGGCGCACTATACCGGCGTGAATGGCGGGCCAGATTCTCAGCGCCAGCAAGTACACCGAGAACGGAAAGCCGGCGGGGTTCGAGTTCGAGCGCTTTCAGCAGCAAGGGGATACCCTGGTGTTGACGCCGTTTCCCGAAGGAAAGTCCTCGGTGTCGTTCCCGCTGACCGAATACGACGCCAAGGGCAAGCGAGCCGTCTTCGAAAATCTGGCGCACGACTTTCCTACCCGGATCAGCTATCAGCGAACCGCGGGAAAGCGGCTCACTATCCTCGTTTCCGGTCCGGGCGAAGACGGTAAAGAGCAGGTCCTGACCTACGATCTTCAGCGGAAATAGGGTTTACACGGACCGACCTGGATACTGATATTTTCCGTTGTGAGCTCTACACCTCTCTCAGCCGATTCCCAACACTCTCGCCGCAAGGTCTCTGCACCCGACGGTGCCGCCGCTGAACGCCAATTGGCGCGATGGATAGCCGAAGGGGACGAGGCCGCATTGGGCGAGCTGTTCGACCTGCTCGGCCCCTCCCTCTACGCCGTTGCCCTCGGGATCAGTGAGGACACCCGCCACGCCGAAGGCGCCGTGGAAGAAACCTTCGCCGAGCTGTGGGAAAAACGGGCCTGGCTCAGTCAACTTCCGGCGGTTTCACCCTGGCTGCTGGAGCGGTGCCGCAGCTGGGCGATCGCGCTGAGGACCGGAACGGCGGTGCCAAGCGCCCGGGAGCTCCATGATCGAGTTGGAGATGTGCCGCTGACTCGCCGGCTGCTCCGGTGTCCTCCCGAGCTGCGAAGCTCCCGGGTCAATCGGGCTGTGGATCAGCTTGGGTCTCGGCAGCGGGAAGTGCTCGCCCTGGCGTCGCGGGGCGGTGCCGGCATCACCGATATCGCGGAGCGGCTGGGGATTCGGTCGGATGACGTGTTGGCATCACTGCGGGAGGCACTGCAGCTGGTCCGGGCGGAGCTGGAACGTTCCCTCCGACGCGAGGCGCCATGAACCACCCGCCCGAGTTGGCCAATCGTCTGGCGGCTTTGGCCTTAGGCCTGGCCGACGCCGATTCAGACGGGAGCCTCGCAAGCCATCTGGCCACGAGGTTGCGAGAGCTGCGCCACGGAGCTCCGGCATTACCGGGAGACCGCAGCCTTGCTGGCCCTCGGCATCGAGCCGCTCCATCCTCCCGAGGCCTTGCGGCAGCGAATCCTGGATCGCATCGGGGGCAACAGCTTTGCCTTTGTGCTGAACGGGGCGGGTGAGTGGCGAAAGGAAGATGGGCTCGAGGTAAAGGTGCTGTTCGGCACCCAGGAAGGTCCACTGACCTCGCTGCTGTCGCTCCCCACCGGATCCTGGCTGGCTGACGCGTACCGCCCGGGGCATTTGGGCTACGTCATCATGCGAGGCGAGCTGGATGGCGAGGGAATGCGACTCGGCGTCGGCGACTTTCTTCCCGCAGCCGGCAAGGTACCCGGGCGTCAGATGGCCGTTGTGATGGACACGGTTCTGCTCGCGATAGCGGGGTCAGCAACGGCGGCGCCGCTCGATTCACCTCGCGCGGTCCGCTCCGGCAAAGCGGCGTGGAACCTGATGGAGCGGGGCACGCTGGCTTTGCCCCTGAGCGGCAGTGAGGAGGAGGGAATAGAGATTTCTCTGCTGCGTCTGGAGCCCGGCGCAACGATCGCTCGCCACCGCCATGACTGGGTGGAAGAGCTCTGCCTGATCTCGGGAGACTGCCGCTGTCAGGGCATTGAGCTCGGCCCGGAGGATTACCATCGGGCCAACCCCAGCACCACCCACGATGCCACCACCAGCGTGGGCGGATGTACGCTGGTCTACATCACCCGGAAGAGCACTCCGGAGTAGTCCGCCAACCCCGGTTATCGAAGCGCCAGCTTCACATCGGCGGTCTTCCAGGCCTGCTCGAATCGTTCTTCGATCTTCTCGGCGGCCTTCAGCTTGTTCTGGGCTCGAAGGCTTCGGGCCAGACCATTTAACGACCATCCGTTTTCCGGGCGTCGGTCGAGATCCTCGCGAAAGATTTTTTCCGCCTGTACCGGTCTTCCTGCCGCCAGCAGAATCGTGCCCAGCCGCTGACGAAGGGGCATGTACCAGGCCGGCGGCTCGTCGTACACCAGCTGGTCTTCTCCCTGGATCGCCGCCTGGAGCGAAGCGACAGCCTCGTCGACCTGTCCTCCTTGAGCTGCCATTTCACCGGCGAGATGAGCCTTGGCGATCTCCAGCAGCGACTTGCCGGAATTCAGATTCAGCATCTGATCGGCCGGCATCTCGTCGGCAATTGCCACCATAGAATCGCGCTCGACCGCTGCGGAGTCGGTCTGCTCCCGCGCGGTGAACGCCAGGGCGCGGGCGTAGTGCCAGATAGCGGTGGTGTAGCGAAGATGAGCCGCCGGCGCCGGCTGCCGCAGGATGTCGTCCCACCGGGAGAAGCGCACCAGAGTATAGAGCACGGTGGGCGAGAAGTATTCGAGCGAGGGTATCTGCTTGACGACCTCCGGCGAAATCCGCTCCCCAATGGTTCGAGCTGCTTTCAGAGCGTCTTCGCTCCGGCCCAGCATGTTGAGGGCGTACCACATCACGTGGAAGTTGTGGGTGTAGTAGCCCAGCGGATACACGCCGGTTGGATGCCGCTCATTGATGAACTCTTCGTCGGCGTGCAGCGCGTGCGCATTGTCTCCGGCAGCCAGATCCCACTCGCCCAGCTTGATGTAGATGTGGGTGGGCATGTGCACCAGGTGCCCGGCTCCGGGCATCAGGCTGCCCAGACGTTGGGCACAGGGAAGTGCCTTGCGGGCCTCGGGTGAGGCTTCGATGGCATGGATGTAGAAGTGGCAGGCTCCCGGGTGATCCGGATTTCGCTTCACCACCTGCTCCAGCAGCTTGACCTGCTCCTTGGTGCTCGGCGCCATGGGTTTCCCGGCCGCTGTCCAGTAGTTCCAGGGGCGCAGGTCCATCAGGGACTCGGCGTACAGGACCGCCGCATCGTCGTCATCAGGATACTTCCGGGATACTGCGCCGATGGCTCGAGCCCAGGCCGTGTCCAGCGCAGCGCGGTTTGCCTTGGGGTCGGCCGAGTAGCGTTTGCTCAAGGCATCGATGTAGGCCTGTTCCTTGGGTGAGACGTTCACCGACAGCCGGACGGCATTGTAGGACGCGTCCCAGGCCGGACGCACCAGCGAGCTGTCCATCGGCAGGTTGATGTTGGGACCCAGCGCGTACGCGATGCCCCAGTAGCACATGGCACAGGTGGAGTCATACACCAGCGCCTGCTTGAACGACTTGATCGCCTCGTCATGGTTGAAGGCGTAGGTCAGCCGAAGCCCCTGGTCGAAGTACTGCTGCGCCTTCTCCGACTGGGTCGTCACCGTATGGTGCAGACTGCCGAGGTTCTCATAGAGTGGTGTTGGGGCGGAGGCGGACTCGGCGGTCGGCATTCCGGGCGGGTGCTGGTGTTCCTGTGCGTTCAGTAGCCCTGGAACAACCAGCCAGAGCGCAACACCTCCAATGGACCACCAGAGTCGCTGCTGCGTGTCGTGGGGCATGGAAGTACTCCTTCAGTGGCTCAGCGGGAGAGCTGAGTATCCGAAGCCTCCGGACGGCCCAAAGCTGGTACCGCCAGGAGGAAGGCCAGACTGGTGAGCAGGAGTGCCCGGTTGAGGAGACGGGCAGTAATGCGGGCGAGCCAACTGCCCGAATGGGCCGGGTTGCTCAAGGCCTCCGCGAACTCTCCAGCCGTCTTGAATCGATCGTTCGGATCGATCGCCATGGACTTGGCGATGGCCTGGCTCAGCCAGCGGGGCACCCCTGCTCTGCGGTGGCTGATGGCCGGAGGGGGACTATGCAGCCGCTGGGCGATCACGGCCTTCGGAGTGCCGGTGTAAGGCGGTCCTCCCGCGAGCATCTCGTAGAGCACGCAGCCCAGGGCGTACACGTCGGCCCGTCCGTCGACCTCCTGCACTCCGCTGGCTTCTTCCGGGCTCATGTACGCCGGCGTTCCAACGGCAAAGCCCGTGGCGGTGAGACCCTCGCCCGCTGCCTTGTCGAGTGCCCGGGCCACCCCAAAGTCCGCGATGACCGCGTGCTGCTCCTCGATCATGATGTTTTCCGGCTTGACATCCCGATGTACGACGCTGCGCCGGTGCGCGTAGTCCAGAGCCGATGCCACCTCGCAGGTAATTCGGACCGCGTCCTCCACGTCCATGGTGCGTTCGCGGACCAGCCGTTGCCTTAGGGTCTCGCCTTCGACAAACGGCATGGTATACCAGAGCTGGCCCGCCGCCTCACCGGAATCGAATACTGGGAGAATGCGGGGATGGCGGAGCTGGGCCGTGATGCGGATCTCGTGAAGAAATCTTTCCGGCCCGACTGAGGAGGCGAGGTCCGGCCGCATGACTTTTAGCGCCACGAGCCGGTCGTGTCGAAGGTCGCGAGCGAGGTAGACCGTGGCCATGCCACCCTTGCCCAGCTCGCGCTGGATCGAGTAATGGCCGGCGAGCGCGTCCTGAATCTGGAACAATAGGGGGACGCTCGGACCTGGCAGTCTTGGTTTCGGGAGGTGTCGGGGTTCTCGCTGGTCGGGCGGCACCCAACTTATCCAGGGTGCTATGGGCATCCTCGAGGGCCAGGGACGCCGGCTCCCGGCGCCCCAGCCGGTTCAGGCTCTGGGCCAGTTGAAGACGCGACCGGGCGGCCTCGAACGGGGTCTCGTTCCGCTCGAACAGGGACGCGCTGGTCTCTAAACGCTCGCAGGCGGCCTCGTGGTTGCCTTCGGCCGCAAGCAGGCAGCCCTCCGCATGCGCGACGATCGCCTGCAGCGGCTCGGTGCCCACGTATTTCGGCAACGGTCCGCAGCTCGGAGATGGCTGCTCGGGCCGGGTCAAGCGATCCTTCACTAGTACGAGCCCGGGCCAGAACATCGAGACCCGGTACTCGCTCGGTGCGGTCGGCCGTCGGCACCCGGCGGAGGTACTCCTCGGCCAACTCTGCCGCCACGCCCATCTCGCCCCGATCATGAGCCAGCTGCGCCCGCCCCAGCACCGCCAGCAGATGGGCCCCGCTCTTGGCCAGCAGGTCTTCGGCCTCTTCCCAGCGGCCCTGTCGGCGGCGAAGGTCGGCCAGGCGGATCTGCGCGATCGGCACCAGGCGGGGCTGAACCTGTTGGACGTGGCGGTGCAGGGCCTCGATCTCCTGTTCGGCTTCGGTCCACGCTCCCCTGATGGTCAGAAGACCGGCGTACTGGATCCGGCAAGCGGAGAAGAGTCCGGTCAGATTCCAGCGCCGGCTGAACTCTCGCACCCGGTGGCACCACTGGGCCGCCCGGTCATAGTCGTGCACCTGCTCGCAGGCGCGGATCAGGTAGCAGCACGCGGTTCCCACCAGGGTGGGGTCGTTCAACTCGCCACTGAGGGCGGCCGCGGTGGCTTCGTCCAGACGGCTCATGCCCTGAGCCACCTCGCCCGCGTTCACCATCGCCAGTCCCTCGAGCGCTATACCCAGCATCTCGATATCGGCGGGGCCAACCTTCCTGGCGATCTCCGCCGCCTCGGCGCTGAGCCGGCGGGCTTCCACGGGATCACGCAGGCCCATGAGCGCGTTATGCGCGTTGATCTGAGCGAGCAGGGCATGTTCGGGCGACAGGGGAAGCTTTTCCAGCAACCGCTCGCCCCGGCGAAGCCAGCCATTGGCGACCGCGGTTTCTCCCCGGTATTCGGCGTAGTCGTGACTGAGCCAGATGGCCATCCGGGCCGCGCCGAGCATGTCGTCGCGGGCGCGGTAGAGCCGGTAGGCACACTCGCGGGCTTCGATGCCGCTGGCGTACTCCTCCAGCCACCAGCACGCCATCGCCAGACCTTCGAGCGCCTCGGGCGAGTCGCGCTCGGGGCTGGCAGCCTCGAAGCTGCGCCGCGCCGCCTCCCAGTTGCCTTCGGCGAGAGCGGCTCGGCCGGCCTGAAGGGGGTCAGTGGGCGGGGAGTGAGGTGTCGTTGTCATGCCGGCTTGGGAATATTGGAGTTGGACCCTGTAAGCTAGGGCTTTGGGGGGAACCTGTCACGCCGATTGGGAGGGGCGGGATTCAATTTGGTTGACGTCGGCGGGGGACAATCGGTAAGTTTCGCGGCTTCGTGGCGGGTAGACTGGCCACCATGGGGCTGTAGCTCAGCTGGGAGAGCGCTGCAATCGCACTGCAGAGGTCAGGGGTTCGATCCCCCTCAGCTCCATGACACAAAACAACTGCCCCTTGGTGTAACTGGCAACACGCCTGACTCTGGATCAGGAGAGTCCTGGTTCGAGCCCAGGAGGGGCAACTGAAAGCGCCGCATCGGATTTCCCGGTCGCGGCGCTTTCCCACGAATGAGCGCGAAGATCTGCTCAGCGGCGCTATTCCTTCAATTTCTCCTTCGCGCTCGGCTCCTCTCCGGGCTTATAGCGCGGCTTGGGCTGCGGCAGCAGGAAGAAGGCGACGCACAGCAGCGTGATCGCCACGCCGACGCGCGGCGCCGCGATCGCGACCGGAACTGCGGCGATCTGGATCAGCGTCGCGATGCCGTAGCGGCGCGTCATCTGCCGGAGGAAATCGGGCGCGAGCCGTTCGTCCATAACCCGGCGGCCTGGCATTCCGTAGAACCACTTCGCCATCCAGGTGCAGGCGGTCAGGGCGAGGCCCGCAACCAGGGTCACCGACGCGACGGGCTCGAAGCGCGTGCCGAGGTGGAAGCACCAGACGCGGATCGGATAGGGGATGACGACGATGGCCAGCAGGAACAGGAGGTTGATCGCGCCGAACCAGTGATCGCTCTTGGCATAGATGCGGCCCGAATAATGGTGCTGCAGCCAGTAGGCGCCGATCACGACGTAGCACAGAACCAGCGCGAGAAATTCGCGCCACTGCTCGGCCATGGCGCTCACCAGGTCGCTGTAGCCATGCGGGCCCTCGGGAGATCCGGGGACCTTGATCTCGACGATCAGCAGGGTCAGCGCGATTGCGAAAACCGCGTCGCTGAACCCCTCGAAGCGGTCGAGCCCGCGCACGGCACCGTGCGTTTCCACGTCGCCGCGTTGGCTGGGGGTTTCAGGTGGCATCAGGTGAGTCTTGTCGCTGGGGCAGCGGCGCAGCAGTCGCTAGAGTAGACACGCTATAAATCACCCGAGGAGCGCGGCCCAGTCAAGCTCAAAAGGGTGAGAAGCTCAGTTAGCATGCATAAACTCGTGTCGGCCTAACTGGTGTTAGACTGCAGCCGCCCTCGTACTGGCGGGTTTCATTACTTGGACGTGGGGTTGGGCGCGGGAGGGGGACTCGTAGTGACCACGCTGGACCACGCTCTTTGCGGATAACGGGCCTGCAAGCCGAGACTAGTGGATCTGCCGCACACGGATAGCGTGCAAACTCCAACATTTGAGTGAGTAAAGTACGACAAAGTCGAGCATGAAACCCAGCAAACTCCAGTATCGGGTGACACGGAACTCGCGTAAGGGTTCGTTGAGCCGACAAGCTAAACCTCCTACTGGTTACTTGTGCGGTGGGCGAGCGCCGGCGGGTTAGATCCCGCAGCGTCTATCCGTCAGCGATGCAGAGCGATATGCTTCTCAGCGGGGCCTCATTCCCGGGCCCGTAGCAAATCCCACCACCATCCCAGTGCCTACAGGAGTTTGGCTTAGCGCGCTGTCGATCCCGAAGGAGGAACCCTCGTGGGCATCCATGATTCATCCCGCACCCGAATCGCGCCCGTGTTCGGGCGCCTGCAGTGTCTAGATCCATCCGGTAGACTGTGGCTCCAGGGACTCCTCGAACTGGCGAACACTCGGAAAGTGCCGAGGCCGCAGGCTGGCACCCCCGCCTGCGGGTGGCGAAGTGGTGGCCGAGGGAGGCGAGATTAGCGGCTCCGCCGGCGCTTCTTCGATGGCTCTTGGAGAATGCGGAGGAGCCACATGATGCTGCGGCATGGGGTCGCCGGCCGGAGGTGATGGCCAACCGACGCCGAGTCGTAGATCGGGATGCCGACACTCTCGCTGAGGCGTTACGGAGTCTTCAGGAACGCCGCTCGTCGCCTCGCGCCTGGTACGTGCTTGAAGGACCAAGTCAACCAGACGTCTATCTGGATTCCGCCGATGCTGTGATCGTTGTCGAGGGGAAACGAACGGAGACTGCTCCGACAACTTCCACAGCCTGGATGCGTGTGCGGCATCAGATGCTGCGGCACCTTGATGCCGCCTGGGAGCACCGAGAGGGTCGGCGAATCTATGGCTTCTATATCGTCGAGGCGGAGAGTGGAACCAGCTCCACCGAACCGCCGGCGACGTGGCACGAGGCGGTCGAGTTGACGATTTCGGAGGAGGTGCTTAGGGCCAGCATGCCGCACCGCACGCCAGACGAACGATCGCAGATCGCCAGTGCCCTGCTGGGAGTCACCACATGGCAGGCTGTCTGCGACGAATTCCAGTTGCCTCGTGAAGTCCTGATCCCGGAAGTTCTTGATGCCAGGCCAGGGCCGAAACCCACGCGCAGGAAATCGGGGAGATCTCTGCGCCCTGCCCTCTTACCCGATCACGTGGACCAGGCGGAGGCACCCCAGACGGCCGCCAGCTCGGCAACCACCTGAGCATTTGGGCGAGTAAAAGTCGGCAAAGTCGAGCATGAAACCCAGCAAACTCCAGCATCGGGTGACACGAACTCGCGTAAAGGGTAGCAAGTTGCTGGAGTTTGGCTGTTACAGCGGCCCCTCTGGATCAGGAGAGTCCTGGTTCGAGCCCAGGAGGGGCAATAAGAAGCGGCGTGAGGACTCAGAGCCTCGCGCCGCTTCTGTGTTGTGCGCTGGGTGTGTACCTATCTGTGCCGAAACGCACCCGAACGAAGGGTTCCCTGAGGTAATGGCGCCGAGTTTGGTACAGCCTTCCCAAGGGACAGTGCCGGGCTCGGGTTGGGACAAACAAGAGCGTTGCCAAAGGCAAAGGTTGAGCAGGAAATTGAATGCCGGCTGCGTGCGGGGGTTAGGCGGCGCCGGCATTGAGAGATCGACTCCTACGTTTGCGTCGAATCGACCAAGCGATTGTTGGCACAGCCAGGACGATCACGAGGCTGCCGAGACCGATCAGGCGAAGCATCCCCGGGATCGCGATTGTGAACGCGAGGAAGTCCACGTTGCCCGTTTCCCAGAAGACCCACTCGCCGGCCAGCCGCGTAGCGAGGAGGGGCTGTACCGGTCTCGAGAATCACGATGCCGTTGCCGGTGGCCGGGTTGAGACGTGCGGCGGTATTTATCGCAGGCTCGTTGTTGCCGTCATGACCGACGACGAAGCCACCCTTGTTGTTGCTGGCGTACAGGATAGTTCCAAGGCCCCAGATGGCTTCCGAAAACTTGAATGCGTGCGGCCGCCACATCTCGTTGATGATCGCTGGCCCAAGCACGCCGCGCCCAATCGGCTCGCCGTTCTTTCCCGGTAGGTGGGCCTGAACGAAACGCGTGAGGTCGGACGCCGACGTGTACAGCGACGTGGCCGCAACGGCCGCAAATCGGTAATGAGTCGACGGTTTTGAGTCAACATCGTAGAACGTCGCGAGTGTCGATCCCGCTGCAGGTGTCCAACTGTATGACGACCGAACCATACCCAAGGGTCGGAAGATGACGCGCTGCATGAAGCCCTCGAACGATTCGCCGGTCACTTCTTCAATCAGGAGCTGAAGGATTGCATAGCCACCTCCCGAGTACCGCCACTCGGACCCGGGCTCGTATCCGACCTCTATAGTGCCGCTGGCCCCGGGAGACGCATCCGCCGGTCGCTTGAGGGATTCTTCCAGTGACTGGACGGCCGCGTTGGGCGCGAAGCCGGCGTAGCCGAGTCCGTCGGTGAGCCCGGCGGTGTGGCTCAGCAGCCGCCGCACCGTCACCTTGTTGTTGTCGAACTTGCTTTTGGGGAGCGCCCACCGGGTCAGGTAGGTGCTAACAGGTGCGTCCAGATCGAGCTTTCCCTCTTGGACGAGCGCCATAACACCCCAAGCAGTGATCCACTTGCTGAGAGAAGCGGTTTGGAACACGGTATTCACGTCCACCGCTTCGCCAACGGAGACGGCATGGACGCCGTGGACAGCGCCATCGTGGATTACGACGAACACAGCGTTGCCTGTGTTGCTGGAATCGACGAGCTTGGCAGCGGCGTCCATGAACCCGGCGGTGTCGCCGCGAGGAGCGAGTGTGTGCTTCCACCAGCCTTCCGAGGTCCCAACGAACACGACGACGGCCCACAGAACGAGGAGCGCGAGAGTTGCTAAACCGACGCGAACCACAGCTTTCATTTGATCCTCTCACTCGTTTCCGTACGCTGATCTTGTTCTTTGCGACGCGTCGGCCTACTCATAGCCAGCTGCAGCCGCCACTCACGCCGATAAGGCAGGGGCATGGCTGTCACCCGCTCGCGTCGGCGACCAGGAGTTGACGAGGCTACCAGCCAGCATCCTCCCCGGCCGGCAAACTCCGACATTTGAGTGAGTAAAGTACGGCAAAGTCCGAGCATCAAACCCAGCAAACTCCAGCATCGGGTGACACGAACTCGCGTAAAGGTTAGCAAGTTGCTGGAATTCGGCGTGGTTACAGCGGCCCCTCTGGATCAGGAGAGTCCTGGTTCGAGCCCAGGAGGGGCAACTGAAAGCGCCGCATCGGATTTTCCGGTCGCGGCGCTTTCCCTATTTGCAGTAGAGGAGAACTGATGAGGTGTCATGTGCCAGAGCGAACTGACTTCTCTCTACGCGGCTCAACAAGGACCTTAAACGGGGGATGATCTCTGAGTGCCTCAAAGTCGGGGTCGCAGTGAAGCCACATCGCGTATCCAAATCCTTGCGCGATATCCAGTGGCATCAGGCCCTGACCGATCGCCTCCCGGAGCAAATATACTGCTTCATCGCGTGCTCCAAGGACCGTCGCGATTCTTGAACGCCACAGACTCGGCTGACCGAAGAGCGGGTAAGGACGAACGAACGCCGCCATTTGCTCGCTGATCCGTAGCGCCTCATCACGATCCCCCTCCCGCGCGGCAGCCACACCCATATAACCCATGTAATCGAGATCGCTGGGGGCCTCTGCCAGCAGCTGAACGAACAGCAGACGTGCCTCATGCCACCTTTCTGACCAGTATAGGCTCCGTGCAAGTCCGTACCGATGAGCCCGAGTTGCATCGAGCGCAGAGAGCGTCACCAGGTACCAGTCGATCGAAAGCTGCAGTAGTTCTTCGGCAGCCTTGCGGTGCCCATGTGCATGCAGCTCTAGACCCATGATCGCGGCCAAAGAGCCCTGGTTCCACCAACCCGACTGTGATGCACGGGAAAAGGCATCCTCAAGCAGCTTTTTCACCTCTTGTACTTGTCCCAGTGCGGCCAGCGCCTTCAACTCTGAGATCACAGTGAGCGGCTGATCCGCGTGGTGCTGCCGCACGTGTCTAACTTCACTCAGCTCCCGCCGATGATTCGCCAGCATATGCAAGGCCTCGGCACTCACAGCCCAGCCCCAATCAGCCAGACTAGCGGTCTCCGTAATCTCGGTTACCTCCTCAAACCGATTGGTCCGTATTGCACAAAGAGCCTGCAGCGAACGGGCCGCCGGATCGGGAGCCACAGCGACCAACCTGCGAACAGCATAAAGGGCACGACTCAGGTCTCCCCTGACGTTGAGCCTCCATCCAATCCAAGAGGTGCCTCTGAGCTGGACTCATTCGATCGCGGGCGGTTTCGAGACGGTGCCAGGCGAAGTCACCGGCAGCGAACTGCGAAGCGACCTCTGGGTCCCCTAGGCCGAGGCTTACCGCCGAAAGTCCTGCCAGGTTGTAGTGTACGTCCGCCTTTGCAAACCAAGCCCCGAGAAACTCCGAGTCCATGCCTACCGCGGCGTCCAAGTGCCTGATCGCGTCATGTAACCTGAATTCATTACCTGCTCGAACCCCCGCCAGATAGTTCTGATACGCCGCAAAGGTGGGCGGGGTCCCGCCCTTATCCGCTACATGCCCTGCAGCACCGAAGTGCAGAGCCAAAGCCCCGAGCACTCGCTGCCGCAGCGACTCTATAACCTCCATCTGTTGCTGCTCAGGCCCGGCGACTGGACCGAGTGAATACATAAGTCGCCCACTCCGAACATCGCTGATCTGCGCATGAAAGCGGAGGGAATCAGCGCGGGTGTAATACACGCCTGACACTATGGTCCCAGCGCCCGATAATTCAGCCAGCTCCCGACCTTTAGACGCTGAGGAGCCCAGGGACAATGAAAACTTTGCAGGGACTACTTCGATGTCTTCGATTCGCTGAAGCCCATCCGCAAGCCAGTCAGCAGCTATCTCGCCGACCAGATCAAGCGATGGAATTTGCCGGACTCGTTCTTAAAAACCTCGACCGCTACTCGGGTGGGAACGAGGGATGGTCTACGATGCAGCCGCAGCCAATTGCCAACCTCCGTCGCCGCGGCAACGATCCTATCTGTCACCGCTGTAACTGCAGCGCCCGCTGGCGAAGCCACGCGCTTGACCTCCTCCGACGCGGTGGCGCTACCAGTAAGGGCTTGGCTAAACGCTCGTGCAGTCTGGGGCCTATCTGCAGGTGCTTTGGACAACGCCATCATCACCGCTGTGTCGAGCGCCGCGGGAATCGAGGGTCGGAGATTGCGTATGCTCGGAACTGGAGCAATTGAGTGCTGAGTCAGAACTGCCCTCGCACTGGAGCCTAAAAAGGGCAGTTCGCCGCTTAACATCTCATAGATGACGCATCCGAGAGAATAGATGTCGCTGCGCTGATCGATCTGCTTCTCCGCCACTACTGCCTGCTCAGGACTCATATAGGCGGGCGTTCCAACGACCAGGCCGCCTTGGGTCAGATTTTCGACCTCAGCCGCGGCGATTGCTCGAGCCAGCCCAAAGTCGGCAACGAGTGCGTGGCCAGCTTCCAAGAGAATGTTCTCAGGCTTCAAGTCACGATGCACAACGTCATGTTGCTCATGAGCATAGGTCAATGCGTCGCAAACCTCAGTGGCAATGACCAACGCATCTTGGATTGGCAGCTCCTGCTCTCGGTTCAAGCGCTCGCGAAGGGACTCACCCTTGATGTAGGGCATGATGTAGTAGAACAAGCCACCGATACTTTCGGAGTCATACAGTGCAACTATATGGGGGTGGTTCAGCTGGGCTGCGATTCGAATTTCGCGCAGGAACCGCTCGGCTCCGAGACTCATGGCGATCTCAGGCCGAAGCACCTTGACGGCGACTAGGCGACCGTGCCTTAGATCGGTGGCGAGGTAAACAGTCGCCGACCCGCCGCGGCCGAGTTCGTGCTCGATCCGATAGCGCTCCGATAGGGCGGTGCCAAGGTGGGCTAGAAGCTCGGGCATATGGGTTGAAAGAGGGTGCTTGAAGATGGGCCGGATGCGGGCGGCTAGCTACCCATGTCCGGAACAGCGCGGCAAACTCCAACATTTGAGTGAGTAAAGTACGGCCAAAGTCCAGCATGAAAGCCGGCAAACTTCAGCATCAGGTGACACGAACTGGCGTAAAGGTTACCAAGTTGCTGGAATTGGGGGTGTCTATGCCCCCCTCTGGATCAGGAGAGCCCTGGTTCGAGACCAGAGCCTGCCCCGAGCGTGCGAGGGGAGGGGCAATGGCCGGTGCAAGTGCACCGGCCGTTTTCTTTGGGACTCGGCCTGACGTCCAGACACTATCCTTGAATGCGGATGGTCCCCTGGAAACATGTCCCAACTGCACTGGGCCCTGTCGCAAGCGCGCACGGCCTGATGACGTCAAAAGTGACATGCACCTGCGCGCCGACCCTCCACCCCGCCGTGACGACACCGTTGAGCACGGCCGCGGCGGTCTGGAGGTTCTCCGTACCCTCGATCACTGCGGTAAATGAGCGGTCACCGCTCGGGTCTGTGACCTGATAAATAGCCCCCAGCTGAACAATGACGCCGTTGTCGAACACGATTCGCTTCGTAATCGTCCCGGCAAAGGTGCCGGCGCCAAGGCTGGTGTTGCCCGTCATGGCGGGAGCAGTGGTAAACCATTTGATGAAGGTGAATTCGGTGACCGGGCCGGCGGCGGACGGATTGACGGTGGTCGCCTCGTTCTTCGGCGCCGTCGTGTCCGAGCAGGCGGTGCCGACCACAGAGGCGATGATGGCGGTGGCCATGAGAAGTTTGCGGTGGATCATGGGCTGGCTCCTGACTTGAGGTAACAGGCCTCGGTGGGTACCGGCTGGATTCGCTACTTCACGGTACGGGGGCTAAGTTAGAGGCACCTGGTCAGAAGCCACTCAAAGGCCAGTCAAACGGAGCAACATGCTCCACCTCAAGACGTTCGGCGGACTCTCCGTAGACATCGACGGCATCCCTGGCACCGGCGCGGCCCAGCAGAGGAAGACTCTGGGGCTGCTCGCCCTCCTTGCCGCCGCGGGTCAGCGGGGCCTCAGCCGCGACAAGCTCATCGCCTCCCTGTGGCCCGAAACCGACGCCGAGCACGGCCGCGGACTCCTCAACCAGGCCTGTTACGCCCTCCGCCGCGATCTCCACGCGCCCGACCTGTTCCTCGGATCGATCCAGCTCCGCCTCAATCCCGCCGTGATCTCGAGCGACGTGGAATCGTTCGCCTGCGCGCTGGAGGAGAACGATCCAGGCCAGGGCGGTCTCGTTCTACACCGCGCCATTTCTGGACGGCTTCTACCTGAATGGGGGCGGGGAATTCGAGGACTGGGCGGAGACCGAGCGGGCCCGGCTGGCGAGCCAATGCCGGGCTGCGTTGGAGGTGCTGTCTGCCGAAGCGACCAAACGGGGCGAGCACCGGGTGGCGGCGGAGTGGTGGCGACGCCTGCTCGAGCTCGACCCGCTGAGCTCTCACGCCGCGCTCGGCCTCATGACAGCCCTGGACAATGCCGGCGAGCGCGCCGAGGCGCTGCGCTGCGGACAGGCCTACGGGGAGCTGGTGCGTTCGGAGCTCGGCGCCGATCCGCCGCCTGAGCTGTCCGCAGTGGATCGAACAGCACCGCCATGTCGCTGGAAATGGGAGCTAGACCCTGTCGAATCAACCGCCAGCCGCCCGCCCCGCTGCTGCTGACCGGTTCGCGACGGCGGGTGAGCTCGCCGAAACCGTGAGTGCGCCGGACGCCGCACCGCCGCGCCGCTCCGGTGTCGCGGTACGCCGTTGGGGTCGCGGCCGATCGGTCTGGCCGCCTTGGCCGCGGCGGGAATCCTCCTGTCGGGGACCGGCCGGCTCCGCCGACCGATCCCAACCTCCTGGCGATCGCCCCATTCGACGTGCTCGACCCGTCACTGCAAATCTGGCACGAGGGGTTGGTGGACATCCTCTCCCGGGACCTCGACGGCGCCGGACCACTGCGCACCGTCCCGCAGACGGTGGGACTCAAGCGGTGGAGCGGCCGCGCCGATCGGGTGTCGGCCGAGAGCTTCGGCCACCGCACCGGTGCCGGGCTGGTGGTCTTCGGGAGCGTAAGGAAAGCGAGAGACACCGTCAGCCTTCGAGCGACGGTGCTGGACCTGGCCCGGAAGAGAGTCGAGCCGGATCTCGAGGTCAAAGGTGACACGGCGGACATCGGAGACCTGGCCGACTCGCTCGGGATCAGGATCCTTCAGGCGCTGGGACGGGATCGCCCGATCGGGTCGGTGCGACGGGTATCGATCGGGTCCCGATCGCTCCCCGCGTTGAAGGCCTTCCTGTACGGGGAGCAATTCTATCGGCGGGGTCTCTGGGACTCTGCCCTGGTGTATTACGACCAGGCCATCACCCAGGACAGCACCTTCGCGATCGCCTTCAAGCAGATGGGGATGGCGCTCGGTTGGCATCCCTCAAACTAGCGATCGTACCGGCAGGGGAGGAGTACGTCCGGAAGGCGGTGGTGCTGAATCGCGGGCTTTCCCCCAAAGATAGCATGCAGATCGCCGCCGACTCCTTTGACATCGCGTGCTGAGGATGCGACCGACCCGGCCGATCTGATCCGCTTCAGCTATCGGTGGTTTTCAACCCTGGAGGAGGCCGCCCACCGCTATCCCGAGGACCCCGAGGTGTGGTACCGAGCTCGGTGATGCGCGTATATCACAGCGAGCCTCCTCTTGGGGGAACTCCCGCCCAGGCACTCGAGGCCTTCGACCACGCGATCGCCCTCGACCCGGGGTTCGCGCCGGCGTACGAGCATACGGTGGAGCTGGCGATCCGGCTGAATCGCCCCGACCTGGCCCGGAAGTATGCCGCCGCCTACCTGCGCCTCGATCCGACCGACGTCAATGCGCCTGCGACGCGACTGGCCGCCCTGCTGCTCGATCCCGAGCGGTCACACGCGCCGGAGGCGGCTCGGATGATCGACAGCGCCTCCACCCGGGCCTGCTTGACGCCGCGAGTTTCGGCCCAGGAGGCCAGCTCGGCTGGTGGGCCGACTCGGGTGAAGCCGCGGTCCGGCTCCTGCGAGAGCTGACCACGCGGAGCGGCAACGGTGTCGATCCCTGGACGGACACCCTGATGTACCATCAGTATCTGGCGAACGCGTTGGCCTACCGGGGCCACATTCACGAGGCGTACGCGACGGATCGCCGCTTGCTCCTCGACCCGAAGGCCTCGCGGTTCACCTGGTTCCTGGATCCGTTCCTTGTCCTCGCGCTCCTTGGGGCGATCCCGGAATCTCTGGCCGCCAGCAACCTTTGGGCGGGCGTTCGAGCCTGGCAACAGCGTGGCCGATCCCTCCGCTTCAACATCCAGGCGCGGCAACTGCGTGGCCTCCCCTGGTGGCTGGCCCGAAGAGACACGGCTGTCGCTGGCGCGGTTCGCGCTCCGCGCCGAGCAGGAGGCTCGGACGCAGAAAAGCGCCACGCGGCAAGCTCCGCGGCCGATACCTCCACGCGGCCGCGACCGCGTATCTCGCGCTGGCTCGAGCCGATTCCGTCCGGGCGTTGCGTCTCTTTCAATCGATCCCGGACACGCTCTGCATCGTGAACGATCTGCTACTATGAGAAGCTCATCGAGGCCCGACTGCTCGCCTCGCAGGGGCAGGCGCGACAGGCGGGAGCGGTCCTGGATCGCTGGGTCTGGAGAGGCGAGGGCCCGCTCTTCGTCCTCGGCGTGCTGGAGCGAGGCCCGCATCGCCGAGAGCCTGGGCGAGCGTGCAGAAGGCGATGGACTCGTACCAGTTCGTGGTCGATGTCTGGCGCGGAGCCGACCCCCAGCTACAGCCCTTTGTGGTCGAGGCGCGGACAGCGCTTACTCGGATGAGCAGAGAATGACATTGCTTCGAGGGGACCTTCAGTCCTGGTTCGAGCCCAGAGCCTGCCCCGAGAGCAGCGAGGTTAGGGGCAACTGAAAGCGCCGCATCGGAATGTCCGGTCGCGGCGCTTTCCCTATTTGCGGTGCTGGGTGAGTTTTGTGCCCTGCATCGAGGGCTCCGACCTAGTTGGTGTTCTTCGCGACCTTGGCGCGAAGCTCGTTCATCCCCGCCGCGACCTCGGGGCCGAAGTCCTCGGCCTCCCAAATGGGGCGGATCTCGAGGTCGCTCGGACCCGGCATCGGGTTGGGGCACCGTTTGGCCCACTCGATCGCCTCTTCTATCGACCGGACCTGCCAGATCCAGAACCCCGCCACCAGCTCCTTCGTCTCCGCGAAGGGACCGTCGGTCACCGACCGCTTGGCCCCGCTGAAGTGGATCCGCTTCCCGAACTTGCTCGGCTTGAGCCCGTCACCGACGAGCATGATCCCCGCCTTGATCAGCTCCTCGTTGAACTTCCCCATCTGCTCGAACATCTCCTCGGCCCCTTCCATCTCGAAGGGGTTCGACACCGCTTCCGAGTCCTTCGTCGCCTTCACGATCACCATGACCCGCATAGGACCTCCTCTATGGTTGGGAGCGGCCCTGGTGGCCTGCTCTACCCATACGTCGTCCTGGGATACCGGAAATCGACATCACCTGCCCAGGAAGAACTCTTTGGCCCACCAAGGCGCGATTGCCGACGCTAGGCGCGCGGTGGACCTGGCTGAACAACGATTATGGTCTGTTTGCCATGGTGGCGGAGCGTTATCGGCAGCCGTGGCGCCTCAGCCTCGAGTCGCTTCCGAACAGCCCCATCGAACCAATCGGTATCATCCACAATCAGAAATCCGCCCGGGATGATTCTGCGCAGGAGGCACTCGATTTCAGTCCAAACCACGCCAGGGTCATGGCTGCCGTCCAGGTAGACCAAACTGAAGTGATCGAATGGTACACGGCTGCCGTACCGCCAGATATACAGATGATCCAACTGGCTGAGAAACAATTCGGAATCCATCATGTAATGAATATGATTGGTGTATCTCGCCAAGTTCCGTTTCATGGCACGGTAGTGCCGATCATCGTATTCAAACGGGGCGCCCTCATACGGGCGTGACCCATAAGGATCTACCGTGAGCACGAGCGGCCGCCGCATTGATCGGGTGTACACCAAGTCCAGGAGCCTGAGTATCAGCAGAGCTGAACCCCCTGACCTGGTTCCGATCTCAAGAAACGGGGGCGGATCGTCACTCCAAGGTGTCGCCACGACGGCGTGCGCCAATTCCAGCAAGAACCGTGTTTTTGTATCGCTCTTTTGACGGCAGCGGAAGACTTCCCATCGGAGGCGAGAGCTACCGAGCCTTCGGGGATGCGGTTTAGGACCGGAATCCGAAAGCTGGGGGTGCGTCACGAGGGGGAAACTGGAACGGGGCTAAGCCCCAGCCGCCGCGACCGCGCGTGGCTGGTACTCGGGCGCGTTGTCGGCGTACCCCCACATGAACGGTGGCTCTGCGCCGCAGCAGCGGGCGAAGGCATAGAGCTGGCCGCGGTGGTGGAGGAACTCGTCGTGCAGAACGTAGAATGCGACATAACCGGGCCAGGTCGCGTTCCACGGTGTGGGCACCATCGCCGCAAGCTCCGCGTCGCCGATCCGCTTGACCGCCGCGTCCGCCTGCTCGAAACACTGCCGGGCAAAGGCCACAAGCGCGGCCTTATTGCCTAGCTCCGCCGCGAACTTCTCTTCCGATGATTCGTCGGCCGTGATGCGGCCCTTCGCCACGCCCTCCGCGATGTCGCGCACGATCGATGAGGTGTGTACCGCCAGCTCCTGCGGCGTGCGCATGCCGGGGACCGGGTGGGTGGCGTAGCGCTCGGCCGGTATCGTCTCAAGCAGGCGGAGATACACGCCGTATTTCTGGCGGAACTGGTCCCACATTTGATCGAGGGTGGCCTTGTCCATAGTTAGTCTCCTCCACAGCGCGATCGGGAGTTCGGGATAGCCAGCGACAACTTCGATGCCCTGGGTATGATGCGAGTCGTCAACTTGCGGCGCGGATCCTCTGCCGTCCAGTGGTCGTACGCGGCACCAGCGAGGTCGGGTCGCTTGACGGAACCGATATTTGCCCGCACCGTACAGCACACTTTCCATCGAGGCCCCATGCGAACCTCGGCCCAGCGCCGATTCTGCGGTACCCTCGTGCCTGTCCTCGGCCTGGTGGCGCTGTTGAGCTACCCCTGTTCAGCTGTCGCCCAGAGCGACGGGCACTCCGCCGGACCCACCGAGTTGTCACCCGAGCTCCAGCATGCCCGCGCCGGGCTGGAGAAGTACCAAGACCCGGTAGTTGCGATCCATGACGGCTACTTCTCGACGCTCGCCTGCGTGGAGTACGTGAAGGGCGGTGCCGGTAGCATTCACTACACGCCGGGCGGGATGGGCGTGCACTTCCTCAACCTGCAGGTCATCAGTCCCACGCTGGATCCAGCCAAGCCTCAGGTGCTGATCTACGAGCCGGTCGGGGACCGGCTGCGTCTGGCCGCGGCGGAGTGGTTCGTGCCGACCGAGGTAGCCGGCACGGCTCGTCCCGCGATTTTCGGCCAGGAGCTCCAGGGGCCGATGGAGGGGCACGTGCCCCTGCAGCCGAAGGGTCTCCACCACTACGACCTGCACGTCTGGCTCTGGAAGGACAATCCGGCGGGCGTGTTCTCGCCGACGAACCCGGCGGTCAAGTGCCCCAAGGGGAGCTACTCGTTCACCGAGCAGGCGCCGAAGCTGGTGGACGCGGCGGGACACTGAGCATGCGGGGGCACGGTACGACTCAAGACGCCGCATAGGATTTTCCGGCGCCGGCGCCGGCGTAGTCCCTACAACTGCCGTTCCGCCAGCTCGCGGAAGGCGTCGGGAACGGAGCGGCGGGCGTCGAGGGCGACCGAGGCATAGCCAACGGATTCCCAGCCGAAACGGTCGCGGATCGCGTCGATGGCGCGGTCGGCGAGGAGGCGCGCCATGCCTCCCTTAGCGCCCGGGCGCCACGCCTCGTCGGCGAGGCCGAGCGGCAGATCGAGTTGCACCGCCGGCTGCTCCTCGATATGCGATACCGAGATGGCAACGAGAGAGATCGCGCGTTCTTGGGGATGGCTCCTGAGGACGGCTCGCACCAGGTCCTCGGCGATCTCGGCGAGGATTGCAGTCGCGGCGACGGGTTGCGGCAGCGTCACGGCGTGGGTGACCGAGCGGAGGTCGCCGAAGCGCACCCGCACCGTCACGGTCCGCCCGCACTTGCCCTTCGCCCGCAGGCGCGAGCCGACCCGGTCGGCAAGGTGGCGGAGCGACCGGCGGATGACCGGGTCCTCCACGGGCCTTCGGCCGAGCGCCGATTGCGCTCCGACCGAGTGGGCGTGTACATGGGTCCGGATAGCACGAGGATCGCGGTTCCAGGCGAGGGCGGTCAGCCTCTCGCCCGCGGCACGGCCGAGAAGCCGGGCAATCGCGCCTGGGGAGCTCTTCGCCAGGTCGCCGATGGTAGCGATGCCGCTTTCGGCGAGTCGCGCCCTGGTCGCCGGGCCGACGCCCCACATCATCTCCACCGGCAAATCATGAAGGAAGGCGAGCTCGGTCTCCGGGTCGACGACAACCAGCCCGTCTGGTTTGGCGACCTGCGAGGCGATCTTGGCGAGGTGCTTGGTGCGGGCGACGCCGATGGAGATGGGAAGGGCCAGTTCGTCGCGCACGCGTCGGCGGATCGCTGCGGCGATGTCGGCCGGCGTGCCGAAGAGGTGGGTGCAGCCTGCGACGTCGGCGAAAGCCTCGTCGATCGAGATCCGTTCGACCAGCGGCGTGAAGTCGCCCAGTATCCTGATCGCGGCGTCGCCGAGCCGTTGGTACTCCTTGAAGTGCCCGCCGACGAAGACCAGGTCGGGGCAAAGCTCTCGCGCCCGCCGACCCGGCATGCCGCCGTGGACACCGAAGGCCTTCGCTTCGTAGGAGGCCGCGAGCACCACGCCGCCCCCGACTGCGATCGGCCTCCCCTTGAGCGACGGGTCGAGCATCTGCTCGACGGAGGCGTAGAACGCGTCCAGGTCCGCATGAAGGATTGTGGCTGTGTCCATAAGTCCGTCGCGCTCAGTGTCCGGAACGTGCCGAAGTCGACTCGGGTGACGGTGCAGTTGCCGCAGGGCGGGGTCCCGGCGGCAGATTCTGCTCCAGATATCGCGTCAGGAGCGAAAAGAGATGCAGCGTCGTTCCGTCCCCTTCGCAGATGCAGTGGCTCCGATTGGGATACTCCATCATCGTGAACTGCCGGTTGGCCGCAACCAGTGCATTGATCAGCCGCTCGGTCGCCTGATAGTGCACGTTGTCGTCTCCCTGGCCGTGCACCACCAGCAGGTTGCCGCGGAGCTTGTCCGCGTAGCTGATTGCTGAGGCCTCGCGGTACGCCTCGGGACTCTGCTGCGGTAGTCCGAGGTAACGCTCCTGATAGATCGTGTCATACATCCGCACGTCGGCTTCAGGCGCTACCGCCATGCCGGTCTGATAGAGCTCGGGGTAGCGGAACATCAGATGCAAGGTCATCGAACCGCCGCCGCTCCAGCCCCACACGCCGATTCGGGTCGAGTCTACCCAGGGCCAGCTCCGCATGGTGCGGAGCGCTGCCGCATGATCGCCGACGTTGAGTACTCCAACCTTCTGGTAGATGGCTTTGCGAAACGCGCGGCCGCGGGGAGCCGGCGTACCGCGATTATCGACCGAGGCGACCACGTATCCCTTCTGGGTCAGCATCAGATCCCAGAGGTACCCCGCGCCCTTCCAGATATCGAGGACGGTCTGCGCCGCCGGCTCGCCGTAGACCTCGAAGAAGACCGGGTACCGCCGGGTGGAGTCGAAGCCTGGCGGTTTCATCACCCAGGCATCCAGTTGCAGTCCCGGCCCGGCGGCCACCTTCACGAACTCCGCTCGGCCCCGGCTCAGCTTGGCTACAGCATCTCGCAGCCTCCGATTGTCCACCAGGGTCCGGATCACCTTGTGCTCGGGAAGGGTGACCAGGTCGGTGATGGGGGGAGTGCCGAAGGACGAGAAGTTGTGGATTGCCCACCGGCCATCGCTGGAGATGAAATATCGGTGGTAGCCGGACTGGTCCCTGGGAGTCAGTCGCTCCGGTCGGCCCTTTCCGTCGATACGGCTTCGAAAGAGATACAGTTGGGTGGCGTTCTCGGGCGATGCAGTGTAGTAGATCCAACCACGGGCTGAATCCTGTCCCACCACCAGCGGTTCGCCAAAAGGACTGGCAGGGTTGTGCAGGTCGAAGCTGCCTGGAGTGAGCAGACGCTGCTGCTTCCCATCCCGTGAGATGAGGTACAGGTGCCGGTAGCCGTCCCGTTCGCTGATCCAGGTGAAGCTCTTTCCTCCCTGTAGCCAGCGTAGGTCATTCTCCACATCCACCCAGGCGCTATCCCTCTCGGTGTGTACGGTACGCACTTGGCCGGTCCTGGCATCCCCCAGCATCACCACCAGCGTATTCTGCAGCCGGTTGAGCTGCTGGACCACGACCTCAGCCGAGCTTCCCGCCCAATCGAGGCGGGCGATGTAGTTGTTGCGGGGATCGCCGGGAACACGGAGCCAGACGGTGTTGCCGCCCGACGCGCTCACCACGCCAACCCGCGCGGCCGAGTTGGTGGTGCCCGCCTTGGGGTACTGCACTGGAATGGTGAAGGAGTACAGCGAGTCAGTGTTGTTGATCAGGAGGAAATCGCGGACGCCGGATGCATCGAGCTGCCAGTACGCGATGCGAGCGCCATCAGGGCTCCAGCGGAAGCCATCGCGCAGATTCAACTCCTCCTCATAGACCCAGTCGAAGGTCCCGTTGATGACCGTGCGAGAGCCGTCATGGGTGAGCTGAGTGATGCGCTGGTCGTCGAGATTCTCCACGTACAGATTGTTTTCCCGGACATAGGCGACCCGATTTCCATCGGGCGAGAACTTGGCGAACATCAGCGTGGAAGGCTTGGCCTGAGCGCCGCCCAGCTTTCGAAGCTGCCAGGTTGATAAATCGAGCGACCAGAAGTCGCCTCGGGTGTTCTGTCGCCAGACCTTCTCCGAATTGGTGAAAATCAGGAGCCTGCGCTCATTCGGCGAGACCGTGTAGTCCTCCACCGTCAACGGAATCGAGTCACCGCGTGGTACCAGCCTTGCGGCCGGTATCCAAACGGCACGCCTGCCGGTCGCGGCATCATAGCGGACGAGCGCCTGACCTGCGGGCGTGGCACTGTCCGCCTCCAGCCTGAGGTATGCTGCTTCCCTTTCCAGCCAGCGAACCCGACCCAGCTGCTCTGGGGCGAAGTCCTTGGAGTTGAAGATCCGGTCGACTGTGAGACTGTCCTGGGCGGCAGCGCTTGAAGAGAACAACAGCAGGGCCAAGGCCCAGACGAAAGAATGAGAGACGGACATCGAAATTCTCCGCACGGGTGTAGGTGTCGCGACCGGCTCGGCTCAGTAGCTACGCAAGAGCCCAGCTGAAGGTTACACGTCGGGCAAGAATGTGAGACATACCGCTGGGGTGGATAGTTGCTTAGCCCAAGCCGGCAAATCTCCGGCAGCGGGCCCACGACCGCGCGCAAGGTGTGGGGTATTTTCAGCACGGGCCATGGAACCCGAGTGAATCATGCAGATCAGAGCATACGCGATCAGAGAGAAAGGCGGCACGGCGGAGCCCTTCCGGTATGAGAGGACTCTCGGCGGCCGTGAAGTCCTGGTGAGGATCACGCATCGTAGCCTCGCGAGGGGCGACATCCAGTTCATCGATAATGATTGGGGTGACGCGCGGTATCCGCTGGTCCCCGGCCACGAGATCGTTGGAATCGTCGAAGAGGCCGGTTCCGAGGTCGCCGACCTGCACACCGGCGATCGCGTCGGTATCGGGTACCAGCAGGAGGCGTGTTTCGACTGCTCCTTCTGCCAGCGGGGCATCGAGCAACTCTGCGCCAGTCAGAAGGTCATTGCCGTCGACCGTTACGGCGGCCTGGCCGAACACATCATTGTCGATGCTCGGTTCGCTTTCCGGCTCCCGCCGCAGCTCGATTCGGCCACATCAACCCCTCTGCTCTCGTCCGGCCTGACGGTGTACGCAGGCATTCTTCGGGCCGGACTGGCCGCCGGTTCTCGAGTGGCGGTGCTGGGCGCCGGAGGGCTCGGTCACCTGGCCATACAGTTCCTCCACAAGATGGGGCACCGCGTGACGGCGTTTTCGCATTCGCCAGCCAAGAGAGCGCTGATCGAGCGGCTGGGAGGCGCATTCGCGGACAGCTCGGACGCGGAGCGCCTGACCGAGTACCAGGGGGAGTTCGACTTCATCCTCTCGACGCTGAATGTCGCCTTCGACATCGACTCCTTTGTGAGAATGCTGACGCCACAGGGTCAGCTCTGCCTGGTGGCGTCGCCGTTGAAGCAGCTATCGCTGAGCGGCGGGCTATTGAACAATTCTCGGCGATCCATCTATGGGAACTACATAGGGAGTCGTGCGGATACAACGCAGATGCTCGCGTTCTCGTCGAAGCATGGCATCGCGGCTATCGTCGATGTCATGCCGCTCGCACGAGTGAACGAAGCCATCGAGCGGGTCAGGAGAAGAGATGTCGCGATGGGTCTCGTGCTGGAGAGCTAGGATCTCCGCGACTCCGATCACCCCTTCGTGGCCGGCTCCAGCCGGTAGATCTCCCGGTGCCCGCTGTCGATCAGGTCATGGTACCCCTCCATGAGGCGCTCGAACTCCTTCGTGTCCGCCTCGCTCATCCCCTCGCCCTGCATCATCTTCTCGAACTCGGCCATGCCGGGTGTCTCGAACTCGGCGACCAGGGTCCAGTAGCGCTCGCCGCTGAAGTCGGTCATCAGGCGCATGTTGCCCTGGCCGGCATTGGCCATGATGCGGTTCATCGCCTGAAACTTCTCGAGTAGGGGGCGGACCTTGCCGGGCCGGCAGTGGAACACCTCGCGGATCAGCAGCATCGTGACGCTCCGGTGGATGGGGGTGGGTGGTGCTCCCTGTACGGAGCAGGGCTTCCTTAGAATGTCGAACGGCGGGCATGAAATTCGACATCGAGCATGCTGCTAGCAGCCCCGTCACGCGTACTGGGTTTGCGACACCCAGTCCCAGCACTCATCTTGAGCCTTGTTATCCGCACTGACTCCAAGGAACGAGGGACCTGGAGGTCACAGAGCGAGCCAGGGAGGTGCCATCCAATGGCCCCCGACGAACCGGCAGCCGATCGTCCATCGATAACCGAGCTTCTCCTCCAGGTCCGGGGGGGCGACCCGGAGGCAATGAACCACCTTTTTCCCCTGGTCTACGAGGAGCTCCGCCGCCTCGCTCACTGGCAACTGCAACGCGAGCGAACGGGTCATACGCTCGACACGGCTGCCCTGGTGCACGAGACCTATCTCAAGATAGTTGATCAACCGCGGGTTCATTGGCACGACCGGGCGCACTTCTTTCGGGTCGCCTCTTGGGCAATGCGGCGGATTCTGGTGGACTACGCCCGCAGTCACGGGGCCCTGCGCCGTGGTGGGGGAGTACCCCCACTCGCGTTGGAGGACGAGCTCGCAGTCGCGCAGCAAAGCGACCGGTTGGTCGCGCTCGATGAAGCACTGGAGCGCCTCGCGACGGTAAATGAGCGGCTGAGCCAGGTGGTGGAGTGCCGCTACTTCGGTGGGCTGACCGAAGCAGAGACCGCGGAGGCGCTGGGAGTCACGTGCGGACGGTGCAGCGGGATTGGAGAAAGGCGCGGGACTGGTTGGCGCTGGACCTTGGCAGCTGAGCCAGCCAGAACCCGCACCCCTTTCCTTCATCGTGCCATCGAAAGCTGGTTCGCCGGACTGTACCGGGTCTGCACCAGAAAGATCCCATCCTGGAAAGTCATCCCGTACCGGTTGCCCGCTTCCCAGGCGCTGAGGTACTCGAGCTGAGTCACCTGATCAACCGGAATGGATCGCAATGCCTCGACCCCGCCGATCAGATTGTTGTTCACGGCGACCGCCGGATGCCGAACTCCGAAGAGCATCAGCGAGCCGGACTCCCTGGAACGAAGCAATTCAGGCCGGATATGCCGGATCGCCTGGTAAGTATTTTCGGCCCGGCTGCCGGCCAGCTCCGAGGCAGTGATCACATTGGGATCCTGCGCTGTGGCGACACCTGAGGCGCAGACGAGCAGGATTGGGAGTGGCGAGAGGGCTCCCGCGAGTTTGGAGAAGGTGAACCGCATAATGACCTCCAGAAAGAGGACAGGCTCGAGTTTGGATCGCCTATCCAGTAACGCGCGAAATCGGCGGCAAACCCGACATCCTCTTTCAGGCTCCCCTTCACCAGTCGTTCGAAGCGCGGAGTACCTACTCGCCTCGGAGCCGTTGTGCCAGTGCAAGAAACCGTGCGTCGCTTCGGAGCGGGGCGAGCCGAGGATCGATCAGCAGGTAGGCCAGCACGGTTGAACGCTCCTCGTACGCTCGCTCGAGAGAGCGCAGTGCGAGCTCGCGCTCGCCAAGGCCGATGTACACCACAGCGAACCAGTAAGAGGGTACGTAACTTCGGGCCGCCGCCTGACGGAGCTCGGCGAGGATCCTCCGCGATTGGGCCGTGTTGCCGGCGAGGGCGTAGGCATGACCGAGCGAAGATTTGCGGAGCATGCTGCTGCCGCTGATCGGCTCCAGAAGTGCGATTGCCTTTTGGGGTTTCCCTTCTTGCTCCGCCACCAGCGCCAGTCCCCATTTGGCCAGCACATCGCTGGAGTCGCTCTTGAGAACGTCCCGGAGCCGGCTGTCCGCCTGTTCGTAACGGCCGGCGAAGTAGTCGAGCAGGGCGCGGTTGGATTGGAGCGAGAGTGACAGCGGATCCAGCTCTACCGCCCGGCCGAGTTGCCCGATGGCCTCGTCGAACCGGCGGCGCGACGCCAGAAAGCGGCTATAGGAGAAGTAGGCGTCTGCGTAGTTGGGCCTCAACTCGAGAGCGCGCCTGAACTCCTGCTCGGCGGCCCGCCAATCCCACTCGTAATAGGCCCGAATGTAGGCGTTGACCGCATGCGCTTCTGCCAGCGTCTCATCCAGCCTGAGAGCCTGCACCAGCGCCGAGCGGGCCTGGGGCAGTACCTCTGCCGGCGAGACGTTGCTGTAAAAAGGAAGTGCGGCGTAGTAGTTGGCCAGGCCGACGTAGGGAGGCGCCCAATCCGGAGCGATTCGGCCGGCATTCTCGAACAGCTTCCGCGCCTGGCCCAGCTCACCGCGATCCAGAAAGAAGCGACCGCGCAGGTAGGCGTCGTACGCCCGTTGATCTACCTTGCGCCGCAGATCGAGACGGCTTCGCTCGGCACCCTTGACGTCGGCCTTGATAGAGCCGGTAATGGCGAGCGTGATCTGCCGTTGTAGGTCCGGCAATTCTCCCATGCCACCCTGATAATCCCGCGCAAAGAGGAGCGTGCTGTCCCGCGCCTGCAGGAGTCGCACGTTCACCCGTACGCTGTCGCCGGCCTTTCGAATCGAGCCCTTCACCACGGCGTCGACGCCGAGGTCACTCGCAAGCTCAGCCAAAGATCTCATCGCTCCTTGTGCTGCGGCGCCCGACGAGCGCGAGATCACCTTCAACGAGCCGACCTCTGACAGGTCGGCAATGAGGCCTTCCGTCATTCCCTCAGCGAGATAGGAGCTGTCCGGATCACCCGCCACCTCCTGAAACGGGAGGACCGCAACCGCCGCCACCCCGCCGACGCTGCGTGTGCCCCCGGGCCGGTGCGGCCTTGCAGTAGCCACCACGCTGCCGCTGCCACCAGCACGCCGCCGGCCAGGCCGATCATCAGTCGCCGGCTCGGACGGGCTGGGGACCGAGGCCGCAGTCCGCTGGGCGCGGTCGTGGCCAATGACGGGATATCCGGGGAAGTGAGCGCCTCCAGAAACCGTTGAATCGAGGCGAAGCGGTCGGCGGGCACTTTTGCCATGGCTCGCATGATGGCCGCCTCCACCGCCGGCGGCACCGCCTGGCGAACCACTCGGAGACTCGGGACCGGCTCCAACGAGTGTCGGGCGATGACGGCATTGGCCGACGGTCCGGTGAAAGGAGGCTCACCGATCAGCATCTCGTACAGGGTACACGCCAGGCTGTATTGGTCGCTGCGAGCGTCCACCGTCCCGGCCGCGGCCTGCTCGGGGCTCATATACTGCGGCGTGCCTACCGCCAATCCGCTCTGGGTGAGTCGCTCCGGACTGGCCGCCTCCAGCGCACGGGCGATGCCGAAGTCGGCGACGACGGCCTGGCCCCCCGACAGCATGATGTTATCCGGCTTGATATCGCGGTGCACCACTCCGTGCTCGTGGGCGTACTGCAGGGCACTGCCTACTTCCCGGGTGATCTGGAGCGCGGCATCGAGCGGAAGCTGCTGCTCCCGGGCGAGTCGTTGCCTGAGCGACTCGCCCTCGACGAACGGCATGACGTAGTACAGCAAGCCGCCGCTTTGACCCGAGTCATAGAGAGGGAGAATGTGGGGATGCTGAAGCGCCGCGGCGATTTCGATTTCGCGGAGGAATCGGTCGCTGCCAAGGGCGGCCGAGAGCTCGGGCCTGAGGAGCTTAATGGCGACGCGACGCCGGTGCTTCAGGTCCTGGGCGAGAAAGACGAGGGCCATTCCCCCCTGGCCGAGCTCGCGCTCGACCCGATATCGCTCGCCCAGCGCCGCCGTGAGCTGCTCGAGGAGTGTCATGGACCCGCTCCTTTCCTCCTCGGCCACAGAAAACGCGGCCGTTTTTCGTGGGCTCGGCCTGAAGGCTGGAGCCCACCCATCGCTGCCTCAGTAGCGCAAACCTACACTAACATCCAAGGTGTTCGCCCAGCTCGGTCTTCCTACATTCGACCGGTCGGGCAGCCGGCCCTGCCACTTCACCTGTGTCTTTGCGGGGAGGGCATGAGACCTATCGTGCGTGCTGCCTGTCACTTGCCGCGTTCCTGCTGGTCGCTGGAGGGGACAGGGTGTCCCCGGAGTCCTTGAAAGGGACCTCCTGCACTAGGCAAGGGCTGTGACGCGCGGGGCGTCGGTCATGGAGGCCGTCGCCCATTAGGACCGTACGCGAACCCCAAATAGGAGAGCTTATGCGAGAACTCAGGATTGGCGTACTGGTGGTGGCTCTTCTCGCGGTGGCAGTGGCCCACCCGGCAGTGGCCCAGCTCAGATTTTCCATCGATGGTGGTGCCACTGTGCCCGCCGGCACCTTCGGTGACGTGGCGAACACCGGCTGGCACGGCGGGGCGGCGATAGGCTTTCAGCCGGCCGATTTCCCCATTGGTTTTCAGATTGATGGGACGTACCACCGCTTCGGTTTCGCGGCAGAGGCTTTGGACGCTGACTGGCAGATGATCCAGGGCACCGCAAACGCTGTGTTCATGTTCAATAGGTCCAAGGAAAGCAAGTTCCATCCCTACCTTATCGGGGGTGTCGGCGCATACAACGTGAAAGCCGTGGGCAATGATGCGGAGGGCATCGACTCGGACGAGACGGACTTCGGAGTGAACGCCGGGCTAGGGTTCGATTTCGATCTGGGTAATCTCGCTGCCTTCATTGAGGGCCGATATAACGCCGTCTTCGGTGGCACCGTGGATCCCGAGACCCTGGATGACGCAACCGCGAGCTTCGTCCCGATCACCATCGGTATTCGATTGGGCGGCGGCAGCTGAGTCGGCTCCGTCCTACTTGGTGTTCTTCGCGATCTTGGCGCGAAGCTCGTTCACCCCCGCCGCGATCTGGGGCCAAGTCCTCCGGCTCCCAGATCGGGCGGATCTTGAGGTCGCTCGGCCCCGGCATCGGGTTGCACCAGCGCCACCGCTGTCGCGGCGACATTGACCAAGAACCCACCGGAAGTGCCCGCCGGGCGTATGCGACCGCGCGCTCATCGACCTCCAGTTGAAACAATTGGTCGTGTACGATTGCGGCAAGCACCAGGTTCACGGCGACACTGCCCACGACGAATGTGGCACAGTAGAAGGCGGCTGCGTACGGGTGTTGGCCCCCTTGCGCTCGAGTCGCCATTGATGTATGATGATCGTCATATGAGCGCCGCCACCTCGAGACGACCTGCCCCCAGCCGCAAGGAAGCCACCCACGAGCGCATCGTGGAGACCGCCGCCCGCGCCATCCGGCGGACCGGCTACGGCGGAGCTGGCGTGGCCGAGATCATGAAGGAGGCCGGCCTCACCCACGGCGGCTTCTACGCCCATTTCGACTCGCGCGAGGGGATGTTGGCCGAGGCGGCGGACCGGGCCGGCGCCGACACAGTGGCCTTCCTGACGCGGGTCGCCGCTGCGGCACCGGCCAAGCAGGAGCTCGAGGCCATGCTCCGCAGCTATCTCTCGAAGGAGCATGTGGCAGCCCTCGAGGGCGGATGCGCCGTCGCCGCGCTCGGCTCGGAGATGCCACGCCAGTCGGCCAAGGTGCGCCGGGCCGCCACCCGCCGGATCAAGGAGATGATCGATCTGGTCGCTCGCCAGTCGCCCGATTGGGGCCAGCCTGGTGCGCACCAGCGCGCACTCGTCACCATGGCTACGGCGCTCGGAGCCTTGGTCCTGGCCCGCGCCGTGGACGACCCCAAGCTCTCCGATGCAGTGCGCGAGGCGGCTCTGAACCATCTCACCCGAACAGGCTGATACTATGCGCCGGTGCCGGTTTTGCGTTTGCCTAGGAATATGATGATCGTCATATCACAGTGGAAGAATGGACCCCAAGAGAAAGCGAGCACGGTATGTCAGGCAATCAGCAGCAGCAGACTCGGCCCGTGGCGATCGTGACGGGCGCATCGGGAGGGATCGGCGAGGCCACCGCGCGGGCGCTTCACGCCGCCGGCTATCGGGTGTTCGGCACCTCACGCCGGGCGCCAGCGACGAAGTCGCCGGGGATCGAATACCTGGTGTGCGATGTGACCAGCGACGAGTCGGTGCAGGCCGCGGTCGGTGAAGTGCTGTCCAAGGCCGGCCGGGTCGATCTCCTGGTCAACAACGCCGGGGTGGGATTGGTCGCCGGCGCGGAGGAGTCGTCGCTGGAACAGGCGAAGTCCCTCTTCGACGTCAACCTGTTCGGCCTGATTCGCATGACCAAGGCCGTCCTTCCCACCATGCGGAAGCAGCGGGCGGGACGGATCGTCAACCTCAGCTCGGTCATGGGCCTGATCCCGGCGCCGTTCATGGCGCTGTACGCAGCCAGCAAGCACGCGGTGGAAGGCTATTCCGAGTCGCTGGATCATGAGATCAGGGGCTCGGGTGTCCGAGTGGTGCTGGTCGAGCCCGCTTACACCCGGACCGCTTTCGAAGGGAACGTCTACCAGGCAGACCAGCAGCTCGATGTTTACCGGTCGGCGCGAACGAATGCCGAGGGAGTTCTGCGGGATGGGATGAAGACCGCCGACACGCCGGAGCTGGTCGCGAGCGCTGTGGTGAAGGCCTCCACTGAGCTCAATCCGCGCCGCCGCTACACCGCAGGACGGGCCGCGCGCCAGATCAGTCTGCTCCGGCGCTTCGTTCCCACCGCGGCGTTCGACAAGAGTCTGCGGAAACAGATGCGCTTACCCGCTTGAAGCTATTCACGATTACTCCTGAGGAGGCCACCAATGTTCACCAGAATCCAGAGTCCTGCGTTTGTGGTGCTGAGCCTGGGGCTCGTATCCATCGGACACTCGCCGAATCGTCAGAGTGTGACTCCGGCCGATACGGCCGAGTCAGGATAATAAGATCGAGCTGTCCTATCACGTGAAGGCGATCAAGCGGGACAGCTCGGGACAGTACACCATGTCGGGTACGGTGAATGGCGAGCGGCAGGGTAAGGCGACCCTCGTGTTCGGCTTCGACGAGGGGTCGTCGGGGCAAGCCGGCAAGATACTGGTTCATTCGTCCTGGGTAGTCACCGCGGTGCCGGCTTCAGAATCGTTCAAAGCAAAGTTGAGTGGAACCGTCGAGGCGGTCTCGGGTCAGACCCACCTGGTCGGCAAGATCACCGAAGGCGCCAACAAGGGGCGTCGGGTCGAGACCAGCAGCCGGCTGCTCAACTTCGGACCCTAACCATTCGCTCAGTGACATCGACGGCAACATGACTATTGACGGGAAGTAAGGGGTCAGGGGAGAGCGGCTCCAACGGGAAACCTTGCTTCGTGTCACAAATGCGCACTTTGCTTGTTCCCTACACTGGAACACTGGCACAGATTCTGGTTAGCCGCTGACAGGGAGAGCACACATGAGAGCGCATGCCTTTTTGATCGGGACCTCCTACACCATCATCCTCGCCGCCTGCTCCGGAGCCGACGGCATGGGACCCCGGGTCACCAAGCTGCAGGAGGCCCTCACGCAGGCGAAAGTATCGCTCCGGCAGTCGGTTGAGGTCGGCGAAGCGAGCGTGACCGGCGGCAAGGCCGTCAAAGCCGCTCTCCTGGTGGACGCCGCTCCCGAGTACTCCGTCGGCGCCCTCGGGAATGGCACGCTGCATGACGTTCGGTTGGACATCGTGAGCGGCTCCGTGGTCGCTTCCAGCGTCGTGGGCGCGTCGGCCGACCCGTGCCCCGGCTCGATCCCGGTCGCGGACGCCATCGCCATCGCGGAGGCACGAATGAATGGAACCTCCGTTTCCGTCCAGCCCGACGATGACGACCAGTGTCTCCGTGAAGTGCAGGTGCTCGCCGGCGACGTCCTATGGGAGGTCAAGCTGGCCCGCGACGGAGCCGTGCTCGAGACGGAGAAATCGGACGCCGACGGAGACTGAGCTAGTCGTCCTCTTCTTCTCCAGCCGATCGCAGCTGCCGAAGGTCCGATACCACTTTGTGGGTCGGGCCTTTTCGTTGCTGCGGGTTCCAATCGCTGCTCCAGTTTCTCAGTGGTCGTATAAACGACTCTTCCCGCGCGCCCCGCATGAGTGGAGATTGCTTCCACTCGCTTCATAGACGGACCCGGGAGCTTTAACCATGGCGCGACTGCTGGTGCTGTTCGTGACCGCCTTCGTGGACATGGTGGGGCTCACCATGATCGTCCCCCTGCTGCCGTTCTATGCCACCGAGCTGGGTGCCAGCGCAACGGTGGTGGGACTGCTGGTCTCCGCCTTCTCGGTAGCTCAGCTGGCTGTGGCCCCGCTGTGGGGCAGCTTCTCCGACCGCTACGGCCGCCGGCCCGCCATACTCGCAGGCCTGCTGCTCACCAGCTGTGCCTATGTCATCTTTGGCTTCGCCGGATCGGTGCCGGTACTGCTCCTCTCCCGCCTGGTGCAAGGGTTGGGCGGCGGCACGATCGGGGTGGTGCAGGCGTACGTGGCCGATGCCTCACCGCCGGAGGAGCGGACCAAGAGCCTGGGCTGGCTCTCGGCGGTGACCAGTCTGGGCGCCGTGGCCGGTCCGGCGTTCGGGTCGGTGATGATCAGCATCGGAGGGAGGGCGGCGCCCGGTATCGGCGCGGCAGCGCTGGCGCTCCTGGTCGCGGGTTTCGCCGCGCGCTTCCTGGTCGAGTCGCACCAGCCTCGGGCGACCGGATCCCAGCTGCTCCCTCGAGCACCAGCCCGCGCCAGGCAATCGGACGGGTACTCTCCCACTGGCACGAGCCGGCCTCGCGGCTCATCTGGATCTACACCATTGGCATCGGAGCCTTCTACGGAACCATCCAGGTCGTGCCGCTCCTGCTGATGAACCGGCTGGATGTCACCGAGCGGAACATCGGCTACTTCGTCATGTACCTGGGCGGCATGGGCGTGGTGGTGCGCTCACTCTTGCTGGGGCGCATGGTGGAATTGCTGGGTGAGGCGCGGCTCTCCAGACTGGGCCTCGTCTTGTTGGCGATGGGCCTCGGCTGCACCGGCCTGGCCACACACGGCGGGATCATCCTCCTCGGCTTTACCCTGATGCCGCTCGGCACCGCATTTCTCTTCCCTTGCGTCACCGGGCTCCTGTCGCGGGTGGTGCCGGCCAACCAGCGCGGGATGTACATGGGGGTCCAACACACCTTCGGCGGGGTTTCGCGGGTGCTATTCCCGGTTGCCGCGGGCCTCCTGATGGATCGCCTCGGAGTGGGAGTGCCGTTTTGGATTGCGGGACTCCTGGTACTGGCTACCCTGCCGTTCGCCTGGGGGCTGGCCGATTCGCTGCCGCCCGAATCCCCCGCCTCAGTCGCGGTCCTGACCGTGTCGTCCGCCGATGTGACGGGCGAGTTTTCGGTGGAGAAGGTGGCGGAGGAGCAGACAGAAAGGCCTCAGCGCTCCTGACGACTTCGACCGACGGATTGCCGTCATCGCAGGCCAGGGAACCTCGCAACGGTGCCATCCGGTCGCGCCACGCATGGTCGTCAAACTTGAACCCGGTCTCGCACACGTAGAGCAAGCCGCTTTCCCGCTCCGGCACGATGTCGTGGGCATAGAATCCGGGACCGAGCCTGGATCCGATCCGCTCACAGATGGAGTGAATCTCGTCTTGCCTGGGCTCGACGATCTCGGCGTGGAGATAGTTCAGGAGCTCGCGATCGACCGGGGTGTTCTTGTTGTGAACCGACGGGCTTCCCTCGCTGACCGCGCGCGCCCTCACGTAGACTGCGACACAGGTGGGTCCCACCGCCATCGCCCGAAGCGAGACGTGATACGCCCGCCCCTGGTAGTGATGTACCGCATCGATATAGCGGGTGTTATAGCGAGAGGGATCGAGCGCGCCGGAGCTAATGGAGCTGCACCGGCCGATTCGATCCCACGATTTCATTGGAGAACACGGGTACCGTTCCCGCCTTTTCGGTGACGAGCTCCGGCATCCGGATACCCGCTGGAACCAGCAGGCTCCCGGGTGGCCAGCTTGTCGGCAATAGCGAGTCCAATGTTCGGGCGGATGCACCACTCCGGCGCCGAGCCGCTGTGCGCGCTCGAGCACCTTCTGAAAGGTGGGATCCAGCCCGGCACGAAGGACTCGAACCTCGCTGTACACCAGGATCACGGTGGCCGGCTGGGCGATATCCTTCCTGCGAGAGAAAATCGTCCGGGTTCGGAAACGCCAGGACCTGAAGTCCCCGTTGGGCGCAGGCCTGAGCGAAGATCGGGAGGAACAGGCCGGCAGTGAGCTTTCCTGGGATGAAGCCATCTTTCCTGGTGCCCACCAGGACGATGGCTCCTTCGCTGGGTCCCTCGACCAGGTGAGAGAAGTCGACCGGACGTCGGCTCCGGAAAAACGCCGGGAGGGAGGCCAGAAACTCCCGCCAGCGACTCATGAGGCTAAGAAGGCGGTCAATTTTGATCCCTCGATTTCATGCGCACCGTCGGAACGCTACCCGAAAGTCTACTGTCCGATTTCTCGGCCGTTTCCTAAACTGGCAAACTGCGCTCCGGCGTCCAGCAGATAGGTTCATTCGTCCATCGGCGGGGTGGCTGTGCCAGTGAGCAGTTGCATCACACGATCACTCCCGTCCAGTCTAGCTCACGGATCGTCCAGGTGGCACATGCCGCAGCCGTTCGTCACATTGAGACTGATTAGAATCGTTATCGGTGTTCTTCTGGCCACTGCTCTTGTATCGGGATGCCACGGTCCGTCCGGCACGCCGGCGGGCCAAGGCCTCCCGCGATCCCACCTCATCCGCGGGCCCCGGCGCACTCGCTGGCGTGGCCGATTCCGCCACGTCGGACTCCGCGGGGCGGGGCGACGCCGTGCCCACCGAGGTAGCACCGTTCGTCAGGCCGCTCGCCGACGCCTGGACCGGCGATCTCGACAGCATGATCGCCCGGCGGGTGATCCGCGTCCTGATCACGCCCACCCGAACCCAATACTGGATCGATCGCGGCCGGCAGACCGGCGCGGAATACGAACTGCTCCGCGCGTTCGAGGACTGGCTCAGCAAGAAGTACTCGGCTAGGCGGCACGTAAATATTCATGTGGTCTTCATCCCCACTTCGCGCGACGCGCTCATTCCCGGTCTCCTGAGCGGGTTGGGCGATATAGCCGCCGGCATCCTCACGCTCACCCCCGACCGTCTCGCCAAGGCGGACGCTGGCGGTCCGTTCTTTCGCGGGGTCAAGGAGGTGGCGGTCACGGGACCCGAGTCGCAGCCGATGAGCTCGCTGGACGACCTGTCCGGCCAGCAGGTGGTGGTGCGACGGTCTTCGAGCTACTGGAGTCATCTCGAGCAGCTCAACGCGCAATTCGCCCGCGAGGGCAAACCGGCGATCAAGCTCGAGGCAGCCCCAGAGGACCTGGCGGACGACGACCTGCTGGAAATGGTCAATGCGGGTCTGATCGACCTCACCGTCGTGGATCGCTACGCGGCCCGGCTCTGGAGCAAGATTCTCCCGGACCTCCGGGTGCACGAGGAGGTGCCGATCAACGAGGGCGGGGAGGTGGGCTGGCTGATTCGCAAAGGAAGTCCCAAGCTGAAGCAGGAGATCGACGAGTTCGCCAAGAGCCATGGGCAGGGCACGATGCTGGGCAACTCACTCGTCAAGAAATACACCGGTTCGACGCGCTTTTTGACGGATGCCAGGTCCCCCGATGC
>CAWGVB010000004.1:0-120771 GCA_963825815.1 uncultured Gemmatimonadales bacterium
CGGGCCCTCGTTTAGAGGTCCCGGGCTTCTTATTTTCCGGCCCCAGCCGCCGTCAGTGCGCGCGGGGGACTCAGTGACGAGCAGGCGATGCTGAATCCAAGCTGAACAGGCGGCTGAACTTCGCTGAAAGTTGACCGACTCGGAACTGGGCTGGATATTGGAAGCTGATCAGCCACGTCTTTGCCGCCCACCGAGTCTGAAGAGAGTCGACGTCGTGCGCATGCCTCGCCTCGAACCGCATTGGGGCCGCTCCGTCGCGGCATTGATGGGCACCCTCGCGCTCTCGCCCTCCGCTCTCGCGCAAGGAACTGCCAGCCAGTTCCAAGGGGTGGAACGTTGGCAGGGCCTTTACACCTATGATATCGACATCACGCTGGCAGGCACCCGCAAACATCGCTCGGGCTCGACAAAATTCGTCCTCGACAAGCATCGGGTCGAGGGGTCCACCGAAATCTGGGAAGGGAAGATCAAAGGCAAAGACTCCGATGAGGACCAGGCGGGCCCGTTCAGCGGAACGCTGGTAGGGGGCAAGACGGCCGACCTGAAGTTGATCCTAGACCTGACCGGCAATGTGGCGAAGCTCGCCAGCCACAGCGATGCAAGCAAGCACAAAATGAAGATGAAGATCATGGGCAAGACGGTTGAGTCCATGACTTTTCAGCAGCCGGCGCAGGACGGAAGTGCCGAAATCCAAGTCCCCGAAGCGGCCGACAGTTTGATTTTCGCTCAAGAAAGCGGCGCAAACACCGACGTTTACATGAAAAGCGTGATGACACTCACGCCCAATGAAATCCCGCTGCGGGCGGTACTGACCGCTGGGTCCGCCCAGCGGGGCACCAAAGCAACGTTGGACGCGTCCCGGTCCAAGGGCCGCATCAAATCGCTCAAATGGACCTTGAACCCGATCGGCTCGCCCGGCGCGCCTTCGGTGACCTTCGAGACCACTGAACGCAAGGTGGAGCTGGTGTTGCTGGAGGACGTCCACGTTGATCTGGAAGTGAGCGATGGAAAAAAGAAAGCTTCCACCTCCGGGACCGCCAAGGTGGTCCCGCGCCAATGGAAGACAACATTCATCCAGGAGCCGAAGGACGGAGTCCTGGAGGGACAGAAACTGGTCGTCCGGGAAAGCAAGTTCGGTCAGGACGCCTGCGCGTTCGAAGGCGAGGATGCAGCTCACGGATTGCACGCAACCCATCCCGGGAGTTGGAAAGACGATGCGAGCGCGGGCTATCTCGTCTCCGGGATCGATGATCCCGGACGACCGTTCGACGGATACTGGTATGTGACCAAGCAGGCCCTGATCGTGAGGCGGCGAGCCCTGTTCAATCCTGATCTGGTGAAGGGCTCGGTGTTATTCGAGGTCAATAGAGCGAAGGAAACGTCCGACACCTTTGCCCGTCTGGTTGCTGCTTCGCGTGATCACGAATACATGCACGGTGAGCTGATGCGCCGCGAACTGCTCAGAGACGATCCCGCCAAACGCATCGAAAAGCTCGTGAAGCGCAGCGAGGACGAGCTGGGAACGTTCGCTGACATGGAGATCCGCGCTACAGAAACCCGGATACAAGAAGGCAACTTCCACGAACAAGAGGTCCGCAACGCGTTAAACCAGAAATACCCCAAAGGCGGGACGGTGTGGGTGCGCGACGGCAGCGGCGGCTTCGCTCCGTGGACCATTGCCTCGTTCGCTGATAAGGGGAAGTGAGGCCAATCTCCCTAACTTAGTCACCCGCCCGGAATCGTTACATGACTCCGGTTAAGAACCGCGGTACACCCTCCGAAGCTACCCTCAGCCGCAGCTAACCGCTTCGCACCCCTCCGGTTCACGCTGCCGACTCCTTCGCCCCTGCTCCATCACTCTGACGTTTCTGGAGGCTCAATGTGGGGACCATTACGCATTGGTGTAGCACTGCTGGCTTTGGGGGCCGGCCCTGAAGTCCTGCCGCCCCTGTCTCACAATTCGGGAATGACCCTGGTCGTTCGCCTTCCCGACGGCAAAAAGACCAAGCTGCCGGTCACGGGTACCCCCGCCGCTCCCCAGGTAAAGGGCAGCGCCGAGATCGAGTACCGCGGCGGAAGGTCCAGCATCAAGCTGACCCTGAACCAGCTGCCGGATCCCCGGCGCGTCACTGACTTTGCCACCACGTATGTGGCCTGGGTGGTGCGGGCGGATGAGGAGGTCGAGAGCCTGGCCGAGGTGCCGGTGAAGAAGCAGAATGTCACCGGATCGTCCGCGGCGCGAACCCTCGGCGTCATCGTGACGGCCGAGCCTTATGGGCAGGTGCGACGCCCCTCGTCGGTGGTGGTGGCTGAGCTGACATTGCCCCAGGCCTCGGATGCTCCCCTGCAGTCGACCACGGTGACCTATGAGCGGGTACCGGAGCAGTTCTATCGCTCCGGCGTGTCTGATCGGTCGGCGCCCACACCCGACTCGCTGACCCCATTGCCCGTGATGGCGGCCCGCCATGCCGTGGCCATTGCTCGCACGCTGGACGCCCCCAGGTATGCCCGGCCGGAGTTCAGCTCCGCGCTGAACCTGCTGGACTCACTGGAGCTGATCTGGGTTAAGAAGCCCAAGGATCAGAAGAAGTACTCCGAGCTGGCCCGGGAGACAGCCCGTCGGGCCGATGTGGCGCGCGAACTGGCTGCGACCCGGGCCGAGGACGCCCAGCAGGAGGCGGAGCGGCAGCGAGCCGAGTTTGAGCGGCAGCAGGAGGCCGCCGCCCAACAGGCCGCGCTCGACAGTGCGGCCCGGTCTGCGGAGCAAGCTCGGGCCGAGGCTGAGCGAGAGGCCGACCTCCGGTCGAAAGCGGAGCGCACGGCCGCCGAACTTCAGGCCCGTCTATATGCGTCGATCTCCGCCATCATGGAGACCCGGCAGGGAGCACGGGGCCTGGTCGCGGCCCTGTCGGGAGTGAACTTCGAGACGAATCGGGCTACCCTGAAGCCGGCTGCCCGCGAGAAGTTGAGCAAACTGAGCGGTGTTCTCCTGGGCTTCCCCGGTGAATACAAGCTCGAGATCGAAGGCCATACCGACTCAATCGGGACCGATGCCTACAACCAGAAACTTTCCCAATCCCGCGCCGAATCGGTGCGCGACTTTCTGGTGACGCAGGGAATACCCGCGGCCCGGATTCCGTCCACCCAGGGTTTCGGGCGCACCAAGCCGATTGCCCCGAATGACACCCGGGCAAATCGGGAGAAGAACCGCCGAGTCGACATCGTTATCGAGTAAGACCGGCTGCCAGGTGAAGCCCTACCACGGTCTGGTAGGGCTTTCTCCCGGCGCCGCCCGCCGGTGGATTTCCCCTTCATAGTGATCCGATCTACAATTGGCCTCATATGAGCACCGGCGCCTACCAGCCTCTCGACCTCAACACCGCGAGGCATCGGCAGCTGCTCCTCACCTACGATTTCCCGCCGATGGCCGGAGGCATCGCCCGGCTCACCGGCGAGTTGGCCAAACGCTACCCACCCGGGAGCCTGCTGATCTCCACCGGCAGTTACGAGAAAAGTGCGGCGGTAGACGCTCAACTCCCCAACCGGGTGGACCGCCTCGGCATGCGCAGCAGCCGCCTCCGCACAGTTCAAGGGCTAATGCTCTGGTCCCATCGGGCCGCACAGCTGGCCCGGGCCTTTCGTCCGGGATTCGTCTGGTGCGGCAACCTCAAGCCTGCGGGATTTCCGGCACTTTGGCTGAGCGGCCGGGAAGAAATTCCCTACGGAATCGTTCTCTACGGATCGGAGCTGCTCCTGCTGCAGCAGCGGATCGGTGCCTCCCGCTTCAAGCGGGGCGCAGCCGGGCGGGTATTTCGCCGCGCCGAGGTCCTGGTGGCCATCAGTGAGTGGACCCGTCGCTTGTGCCTCGACGTGTTGGATGAACTCGGATTCAAGTCGGGCGACATCGATGTCCGCCGCATCCCCCTCGGCACGGACCCGGCACACTTCCGACCCGGACTGGATTCGCTCACTGTCCGAGCTCGCTACGGACTCGGGCCTGGACGCTGGCTCATCACCGTGGCTCGGCTGGTGGGGCACAAGGGGATCGATACCGGACTCCGGGTGCTGGCAGGACTCCGCGCAGCGTATCCCGATCTCCGGTACGCCATAGTCGGATCGGGGCCCCTCCAAATCCAGCTGGAGACGCTCGCGCGGGACCTGGGCGTCGGGCACCTGGTGCGATTCCTCACCGCGGTGCCGGACGAGGAGCTGCCCGCGCTCTACAACTGCGCCGAGATCTATCTCGGCCTGTCTCGAGCCGAGGGACTGCTCATGGAAGGCTTCGGCATTTCCCTGGTGGAGGCCTCCGCCTGCGGCCTTCCTGTGGTCGGTGCTCGGCAGGGAGGGATTCCCGATGCAGTACGGGAAGGAGAGACCGGACTTCTGGTCGATTCCACTGACCTGCGGGCCAGCCTCGAGGCGGTGCAATCGCTACTGCAGAACCAGGAGTTGGCGAGGCGATTGGGACTCGAGGGGAGAAGGGCAGTGGAGACCTACTATAACTGGGATCGGGTAACCGCCGATGTGCGCCGCACCGGCGAGGAGCTCGCCCGGTAGCGCGGCCGGGAGCCAATGGCCAACCGGCAGGAGTCCCCTAACTTCCAGAATGCCCACCAGAACTGGTCATATCGCTCTTGCCGGTGCCCCCAACGTCGGCAAGTCCACCCTGCTGAACACGCTCGTCGGCGAGCACCTTGCCATCGTAAGTCCGAAACCTCAAGCCACCCGGCTTCCGGTCACCGGCATCCGGACCGAGGGCGAGACCCAATACATCTTCCATGACTTGCCTGGCCTGCTCGATCCTTCGTACCTGCTCCAGGAGAGGATGCGCGAGATCGCACTGGCAACAGTCAGGAAAATGGATTTGGTGCTGCATCTTCATCCCGCACCATTGGCTCCTGCTCCGGCATTTCAGCAGCTGGCTGGACTGACCGCGCCGTTGCCCGCTCCCGTCCTTACCGTATACACGAAGGGAGACCTGGTCCCTCCCAGCCGTCGGGCTGAGCTCGAGGGGGATGCGCCACTGATATCCGCGACCGACGGAGAGGGCATCGAGCTCCTTCTGAGTCGGATTCGCGGCTATCTGCCCGAGCGCGAGTTCGAGTTCGATCCAGAAGACATCGGGACGCAGCCACAGAGGTTCTTCGTGGTCGAGTACCTGCGGGAGGCGGCCTTCGAGCTCCTGGGAGATGAGGTCCCCTACTCCTTCACCGCCGAAGTGGAGGAGTTTCGCGAAGCGGAACGGCCCATATACATTCGGGTCACCTTGTTCGTGGAGCGCGAGTCGCAGAAGGGCATCGTGATCGGCCGATCCGGCGCCACCATTAAGGCTCTTGGAGCTCACGCCCGCGCTCGGCTGGAAGAGCTGCTGGGAGCGCCGGTCTATCTGGACTGCTGGGTGAAGGCGTTGCCGAACTGGCGGAAGAGCTCCTCGGCGCTGAGCCGGTTCGGCTTTCCGGAGTCCATCTCGGGCGGCCGTGCCGCCACTTCATCATCAAGGAGTTCTCATGACTCTGGCTCCTGAGCTGTTGCAGATACTCGTCTGTCCCCAGTGTAAGGGAGAGCTCGAGTACCGCACCTCACCCGAGTCGCTGGTCTGCCACACCTGCCGCCTGGTCTATCCAGTGGAGGATGGCATTCCCATCATGCTGATCGACGAAGCCAAGCCGCTCTGAGTCCTCCGCCGTCTCCCCGCATGAATCCTCGCACGCTGAGCGCTTACGCCCAGCGTGCTCTGGAAAACGCTCGTGCCGAGGCCGTGCGGCTGGGCCATGATGCGATCGGCGCCGAACACATCGTCCTGGGGCTGCTCCGGGGCGACGGCACGGCCTCGGCTCTGTTCGGCCGGCTCGGAGTGGCCCCTGGCCTGGTGGAGCAGCGGCTGGAGGCCAGCGGGCGGAGACGCTCCAACCGTGGGCCCGGCGAACAGTTGGCCTACACCTCTCACGCGAAACGGCTGATCGAGGTCGCCTCGAAGGAGGCGCGCGAAACCGGGGGCGTCTTATCGGCGGAGCACCTGCTGCTGGCGGCACTGCACGAGCCGCGTGGAGCGCTGGTCAAGGCTTTGGCCGAGGCCGGCGTCTCCGCCGACCGGGCGCAGGCGGCCATGCGGCTTCCCGGGCCGAGGCACCCTCGCCCGGGTCAAGCGGAGCCGACTACGGGTAAGCGTTCGGTTCCCTGGCGAGCGCTGCTGCTGCTTGCCGTTCCCCTGAGCATCGTTCTGGAGCGTGTCTTCCACGCGCCGGCCCTGGCGGTGTTCTCCACTGCCTGCCTGGGGGTGCTGCCCCTGGCAGGATATATGGGAGAAGCAACCGAGCATCTGGCTCACCGCAGTGGACCCACCATAGGAGGACTCCTCAACGCCACCTTCGGAAACGCGGCGGAGCTCATCATCTCGATCGTCGCGCTACAGGCCGGCCTGGTGGGTCTGGTCAAAGCCTCTATTACCGGCAGCATTCTGGGCAACCTGCTTCTGATCCTGGGTCTTTCACTGGTGGTCGGTGGGCTCCGCCGCAATGAGCTCCGGTTCAACCGGGCGAATGCCGGAATGAGTGCGAGTATGCTGTCGCTGGCGGTCATTGCCCTGGTGCTGCCGGCGTTGTTTCATGCCCTTCACCCCGGAAGTGCCGCTCGGCTCTCCGAACTGAGGATCTCCGAATCGGTCGCCCTGATCCTGCTCCTCACCTATGGCTTGTCACTGCTCTTCACCCTGAAGACCCATCGCTGTCTCTTCTGGTCCGAGTCGCCGCCGATGGAGGGACCAATTTGGACCCTCAAGAAGGCGTCGCTGGTTCTGGCTGGGGCGACAGTGGGAGTCGCCATAGAGTCCGAGCTCCTGGTCCATGCGGCCACCGAGGCGACCAAGACTCTCGGCCTGACCGAGACCTTCCTGGGCCTGATCATTGTCCCGCTGATCGGCAATGCGGCGGAACACGCTACGGCTATTGTGGTTGCCCGAAAGGGCAAGATGGATCTCGCGCTGCAAATCGCTCTCGGCTCCAGCACTCAGGTCGCGTTACTGGTTGCGCCGATACTTGTCTTTGCGGGCGTGCTTCTGGGACGGGACATGAACCTGGCGTTCACCCCGTTCGAGATCCTGGCCCTGGGGATGGCCACGGGCGTAACGGCCATCATTACCCTGGATGGAGAATCCAACTGGTTCGAGGGGGTGCAGCTGCTCGCCCTGTATGGAATGCTGGGGGTGGCGGCATTTTTCCTGGTTTGACTTGGCGGAACTCGTCTCGCTAAGTTAGCCAGACATAACTTCTTACGAGAGGCTGTGGGTGCGGACTCGCCCGACGATACTCTTCTTTTCGCCGGACGGTTGTCCGGTCCCGGCCCTGGTACGCCAGTGGGCCGGGGTGCACTCCTTCCCGCTCATGGTCTTCAGCGAGCCGGATGAGGTGGAGTCGATCGTCCTGCGTGGCCATCCCTGCCTCCTCTTCGTGGACGGGGACCACTCGGGCACTACCGGCCTCGGTCTGGTTCGCCGACTCAAGAGCGACGCCTTTACCGCCATCGTTCCGGTAACCGCCCTGGCCGCCGCGCATCATCCCGAACGGGTCCAAGCCTGGTTTGCCTCGGGCGTGGACGAGGTCATCACCGGGATCTTTGCTCCGGCGGAGCAACGGTCGCGGCTGGATGCGATGCTGGTGCGCACTGAACGGGACGTCTCGGTGCACCCGTCTACCCGCCTGCCCGGCACCACAGAGATCGAGCGGGAGATCCGGCGGCGCCTGGAATCCAATCAGGAGTTCGCCGTCTGCTACGCCGATCTGGATCACTTCAAGGAATTCAACGATCGCTACAGTTACTATGAGGGCGATCGCGTCATCTACATTCTCTCTCGGGTGCTCCACGACGTGGTAAAGGGCTTGCTCGGAGCTCGAGGATTCGTAGGTCACATCGGGGGAGATGACTTCATCTTCATCATACCGGCTGAGGACATCAGCCCGGTATGCAGCGAGATTCTCGAGGTGTTCGACGCCTTGGTGCCGCTGCAGTACAACGATCAGGATCGCCGGGCGGGCTACTTCTTCGGGAAAGATCGCCGGGGCCAGCTCCATCGGGTCCCCCTGATGACCTTGTCGATCGGCATCGTGACCAACCGGCATCGTCGGTTTGCCCATCCCGCGCAGGTGAGCGAGCTTGCCACTGAGATGAAGAGCTACGCGAAGACGCTACCCGGCTCGGTCTTTGTGGTCGATCGGCGACACGGTGCCAACGGAGAAGAACGTCCCGGCCCGGCTTCTCGCGAGAAGCCCAGAGGAGCTTGAGATGAACGTTACCTGCCCGAACTGCGCCACCATTTACCGGGTGGACCCGGCCAAGGTCCCCGAGGGAGGCGTGCGGGCGCGCTGCAGTGTCTGTAGCGCCGTCTTTGCCGTCAAGCGAGAGGGGGAGGAGGTACTATCACCGCCCCGGCCGGCAGCGAAAGGAACGGGGCCGACAGCGGCTTCCATGCCCCAACCGGTCGCGGAGGCACCCAGGCCCCCCGCTCCTCCCAGCCTCAGTCCTCGGCCTGCAGCACCGGCAGCAGCAGGACCCGCGGGATCTCCGCCCCGACCGGGCGCTCCCCAGAAGGCAGCGGCTGGCGACGCCTGCCAGCCCGGCCGCTCCAGCCTCGGCAGCCGCGCCCGGACGGCCCATGCCGGCTCCTCCCGCTACCAGAGCGGCGCCCTCGAACCCGCCCGTGCCGGCGGCCCCCCCGCCGTCTGCGCCTCGTCCGGCTGCCACGCCGGCCCAAACGGCACCGCCGGCAGCGCCCAAGCCGGCAACACCTCCGCCCGCCCTATCTCCCGCTTCTCCGCCACGGCCATCGTCTCCGGCGCCGGCGGGTGCCCGGCCGCAGAATCCATTTCTCTCTCAGGACCCGGCGCTCAAGGCAAAGCGGTTGGCCCGGGCGCTGATCTCAGATATGGTCGTGTATCATCCGGGCAAGCGGCAGGAGGGACTTCGCGACGGAAATCTGAAGGAACTGTTCGAGGAGGAGATCAAAAAGAGCTGGGAGGAGTACGCGGAACAGGTGGGGCGCGAGATTGCCGATTCCACCGGATATTTCCGGGAGGCGTTGAACGAGATTCTGGCGGGTGGGCGGCAAATTTTCTAACGACGAGCGCCTCCCATTAGGTTTCAGCGATACCCCTAGGGAGAGATTGCATGTCTGAGCTCGCCGATCGTCTGACCGATCTCCAACGCCGCGTTGCCGAACTTCGAGACTTTCTTTGACTTGTCCGGCAAATCAGAGCGGTTGAGCTCCCTGGAGGCTCGGCAAGCTCTTCCCGGATTCTGGTCCGACCCGGAGGTGGCGAGAACGTCGGTTCAGGAAATCAAGACCCTCAAGAACTGGCTGACCCCCTACGACAATCTGGATCAGAGGCTGCGAGGCGCTCTGGAAATGGCGGAGCTCCTCGAGGCTGAGCCCGACCAATCACTTCACACAGAGCTCGAGCGGGAAGCCGACGAGCTGCAGACGGCGGCGGAAGCGTTCGAGCTCCAGGCCATGTTGCAGGGCCCGGAGGACGCCCGGGATGCTCTGCTCACCATACATCCCGGCGCCGGTGGAACCGAATCACAGGACTGGGCCGAGATGCTCATGCGGATGTACGTCCGCTGGGCCGAGCGACACGGTTTCGAGGTCGCCATTCTCGACCTGCTTCCCGGCGAGGAGGCCGGCATCAAGTCCGTCTCGATCGAGATCCGGGGGCAGTACGCGTACGGCTATCTCAAGGCGGAGAAGGGGGTGCATCGTCTGGTGCGGATCTCGCCCTACGACTCTCAGGCGCGGCGCCACACGTCGTTCGCGTCGGTCTTCGTCTATCCGGTGTCGGATGATACGATCGAGATCGACCTGCGGGATGAGGACATCAAGATGGACGTGTTCCGAGCTTCCGGGGCCGGCGGCCAGCACGTCAACAAGACCTCATCAGCGGTACGGCTCACCCACATTCCGACGAATACCGTGGTGTCGTGCCAGCAGGAGCGCAGCCAGACCAAGAATCGGGCAACCGCAATGAAGATGCTGCGGGCAGCCTTGTACCAGAAGAAGCTGGAGGAGCAGGAGGCCGCGCGCGCGGTGGTTGAAGCCACCAAGACCGACAACTCCTGGGGTAACCAGATTCGCTCCTACGTGTTCCAACCCTACACGATGGTGAACGATCACCGGACCGAGGTAAAGGTGGGTGACGTGCAACGGGTCATGGATGGAGATCTCGACCCGTTCATCCAGGCGTATCTCAAACGATTCGGGGGAAAGGCCGCGTGAGTACGGTGGAGGAGCGCTCCTACGTCGAGGCGGCCCGTCGGGAAAAGCGGGCGGCGCTGGAGGCACTTGGGCGTGCGGCCTTTTGCCTATCGCTACGAGCGCACGCACACCGCCGCCGAGGCCCTGGCCGCATACCAGGACGACATGGGCGACTCCGGCCCTCAGGTGCGGGTCGCCGGTCGGCTGGATCGCTTCGGCTCGCACGGCAAAACGGCCTTCGGCCATCTGGAGGACCCCAGCGGCCGGATCCAGATCTATTTCCGGCGTGACGCCCTCGGCCCGCACTACCAGCTGGTGGAGCTGCTCGACCTGGACGACCACATCGGTGTAGAGGGAACACTGTTCCGCACCAAGAAGGGGGAGATCACCATCCGGGCAGATAGCGTCACCATGCTGGCCAAGTCCCTCCGGCCGCTCCCCCGAGGAAAGACCCAGCAGACTGAGAGCGGTCCGGTCAGCTTCGGAGACCTGCAGGACCCCGAGGTGCGTTACCGCCAGCGTTACGCCGACCTCGCGGTCCATCCAGAGGTCCGTCAGATCTTCCGGCTCAGGGCCAGGGCGGTCGCGTACATGCGCCGCTTTCTGGATGACCGTGGTTTTCTGGAGGTGGAGACGCCGATCCTCCAGCCACTCTATGGCGGCGCAGCTGCCCGACCCTTCGTTACTCACCACCACGCGCTGGACATGCCGCTGTACCTCAGGATTGCCGACGAGCTGTACCTCAAACGTTTGCTGGTCGGCGGATTCGAGCGGGTGTATGAGATCGGGCACGACTTCCGGAATGAGGGAATGGACCGGACCCACAATCCCGAGTTCACGATGTTGGAGGTGTACCAGGCCTACGCGGACTATGGTGACATGATGGAGCTCACCGAGTCCATGGTCGCCGGCGTGGTGCAGCACTGCCTGGAGACCCAGGTGCTGGAGCGGTTTGATACCACCTTGGACTTCACCCCGCCGTTTCCTCGGGTGCGCTTTCTCGAGGCGGTACGAGACCGGGCCGGGCTGGATTTGACGTCTGCCTCAGAAGAGGAGCTCCGCCGAGCGGTGCTGCGTGGTGGGGGCGAACCGGATGCGGTGGAGGCTCTCGCCGGAGCTCGGCTGCAGGATGAGGTCTTCAAGACCTTTGTCGAGCCGCATCTGATCCAGCCCACCTTCGTGGTGGACTACCCCAAGGCTCTGTCTCCCCTGGCCAAGGAGCACCGAGACGAGCCCAGCCTGACCGAACGGTTCGAGCTTTTCATCGGCGGCCGCGAGCTGGCGAACGCCTTCAGCGAGCTCAACGATCCCGACGATCAGCGCCGGCGATTCGAGGATCAGATGCAGCAGCGATCCAGAGGCGATGCCGAAGCGCACAGCTACGATGCCGACTACATCCGGGCCCTGGAGTATGGAATGCCGCCAGCGGGAGGGATGGGCCTGGGTGTCGATCGTCTCGTCATGCTGCTGGCGGATCAGCCTTCGATTCGAGACGTGATCATCTTTCCCGCCATGCGCCCGGAGGGATCGTGACGGCAGGGCTGCAAGGCAGCAGGGCAGCGGGGCAGCTGGCTCGTTTGAGCGAGTCTGCCCGGCAGCTGCTGGCTGGTCTTCGCTGGCCGTCGAAGCTGGAGTGGCGGATCGCTCGGAGATACTTGCGGAGCCGGCGAAACTCCAGGACGGCATCGCTCAACACGGTCATCTCGACCGGTGGGGTGGCGGTCGGAGTCACCGCCCTCATCGTAGTGCTGGGGGTGATGAATGGTCTGCGGGATGACCTCAGGGAACGGATTCTGGTGGCCAATCCGCATCTGCGGGTTCTCACCTACGGTTCGGGGCTCCGGCTGGATGACTGGCAAACGGTGCTCCAGCGGGTGCGCCGCCATCCGGGCGTGGTTGCGGCCAGCCCGGAGGTGATCAGTCAGGCAGGAATCACCGCAGGCCAGGATTACGGCGAGGGCGTCAATCTTCTCGGCTTCGATCCCGATACGGGACGCCGATCGGTCACCTCGCTCCCCCAGTCGGTTACCAAAGGCGATCTCTCGTTTAAGACCACCAAGCCCGGCGTGGATGGGGGCATCCTGCTGGGGTCGCGTTTGGCTTCCCGTCTCTCGGTGTACCCCGGGGACGTGGTGACGCTCGTCCCCGTGACCCAGGCCAAGGTCAACCCGGCCCTGGGGGTCGCTGTGCCCCGGTTCTGGAAGTTCGAGGTGACGGGTCTATTCGACACCGGAATGTTTCAGTACGACAACCAGTTTGTGGTCATGCCGCTGGCCCTGGCCCAGCGCTTTACCGGCCTGGGCGACGCGGTGTCTGGAATTGCGGTGCGGGTAAATGATCCCAATCGTGCTCCCCAGATTGGGGAGTCCCTGGCGCAGCAGCTGGGCTATCCCTATCGCACGCTCGATTGGCAGACCCAGAACGCGAGTCTGTTCAGCGCGCTCCAGCTGGAGAAGCTCGCAATGGGGCTGATTATCTTTTTCATCATGGTGGTGGCGGCCTTCAATATTGTCGGAACTCTGACCATGGTAGTAACCGACAAGACCCGCGAGATCGGAATCCTCCGCGCGATGGGTCTGACCGGACCGGCGGTAGCCCGGGTGTTTCTGGTACAGGGCGCGGTGATCGGCGTGGTGGGTACCGCCATTGGCCTTGCCTGGGGTTGTCGGTTTCCTACGTGGTCGACCGATCGGGGTGGGTCCGGATCAATCCCGCGATATACTTCATCGACCACCTCCCAGTACACATCGAGTGGCAGGACGTCGCGGTTGTCGTGCTTGCCAGCCTGGCCATCGCCCTCTTTGCCACTGTGTATCCGTCGCGCTCCGCTGCGGCCCTCACTCCGGTGGAGGCCATCCGCCACGAATGACGGCCATGCTCGAAGCCCAGGGACTGCGCAAAGTGTATCGCGGCGGCGACGGCAACCCGATCGAGGTGCTGGCGGGCATCGATCTGAGCGTCGATCGGGGAGAGTTCGTGGCCATCGTCGGGGCCAGCGGATCGGGAAAGAGCACGCTCCTGCATCTGCTGGGCGCCCTGGATAGTCCTTCCGGTGGGACCGTTCGGCTGGCGGGCCAGTCATACGAAGACCACACCGCGGAGGCCCTGGCCGCTGTGCGGAACAAGAAGCTCGGCTTTGTGTTTCAGTTCCATCACCTGCTTCGGGAGTTTACCGCGCTGGAGAACGTGATGATGCCGCTCCTCATTGCCGGCGAGGACGACGCCAAGGCCCGGAGCAAGGCGGAGGAGTTGCTGGCGGCGGTGGGGCTTGGCCGGCCGCATGTCGCACCGGCCCTCTCAGCTCTCGGGTGGAGAGCAGCAGCGGGCGGCGGTGGCCCGGGCTCTGGTGGCGGATCCCCTCGTGGTGCTGGCTGACGAGCCCTCGGGCAATCTGGACTACGCCAACAGCGAGCGACTCCACCAGCTGTTTGCCCACCTGTCGCGGCAGTTCGAGACCGCGCTGGTGGTGGTCACTCATAATCGATCGCTGGCCAGCCGGGCCGACCGGGTGCTCTCGCTCGATGGGGGACGTCTGGTTCCGCTTTCCAGCGTGGAGTCCATGCCCTGATGTCCTGTGAGCAGTGTCATGAACGTGAGGCGGTCATTCACCTGACTCAGATCGTGAACGAACAGGTCACGACGCTGCACCTGTGCGAGCGGTGCGCCGCGGAAAAGGGAGTGGAGAGCCCGGGCTCGCAGCCCAAGACGCCGCTGGGAACGTTCCTGGCGGCCATGGGTCAGGAGCTGCCGGAACAGACGCCGAGCACTCCGCGGGCGGGAGAGACCTGCTCCCGCTGCGGCGGTTCGCTGCAGGACTTCCGGGAGAGCGGCCGGCTGGGGTGCCCCGACTGCTATCGCTCCTTCGAGGTGCCGCTGCGGGACCTGCTGCGCCGGCTTCATGGCTCTACCCACCACATGGGTGAGCGCTACAGCGATCGAGGGACGGCACCGCCCAAGGAGCGGCATCAGGCTGCGGAGCTGCGGGAGCAACTGCGGCTCGCGGTGGAAACCGAGAACTTCGAGCTTGCCGCCGAGCTCCGGGACAGGCTCCGGGTGGTGGAATGATCGATCTCAGCTTGCTGACCGATGGCGGCGTAGGGTGGCTCGATGCCAGCGGGCCCTCGAGTCACCTCGTGCTCTCGACCCGGATCCGGCTGGCTCGCAATCTGGCCGGGCGGGTCTTCCAGGGACGCAATTCGGAGACGGAGCGAGAGGACATTCTCCAGATCGTCGAGTCTGCCGCCCGCGACACCGTGTTGCTGCGCCGGGCAATCAAGTTCCGGCTCGACCGGCTGGAACGGACCGACCGGCAGCTGCTGCACGAGCGCCACTTGGTGAGTAAGGAGCTAGCCGGTTTGGATGCCGACGGCCGGGTCCGCTCCGGGGCCTCGATCCTGGTGCAGGACCGCCTGGGCGTGATGCTGAACGAGGAAGATCACCTGCGGCTTCAAGGTCTCCATTCCGGCTTCGCGCTGGATGCTGCGTACGCCGAGGTAGACCGGCTGGACGCCGAACTGGGACAACGACTTGCATTCGCATTCCATTCTGAGTTTGGTTACCTTACCTCGTGTCCGACCAACGTCGGCACCGGACTTCGGGCCTCGGTGTTGATTCATCTGCCCGGCTTGGTGCTGACCAAGGAAATCTCCAAGGTTCTACAGGGCCTGGCGCAGGTTGGACTGACTTTCCGCGGCCTGTACGGAGAGGGCAGCGAGGTCGTCGGCAACTTCTTCCAACTGTCCAACCAGACCACGCTCGGTAGTTCCGAGTATGAGCTGCTCGACCATCTCGGCAAGATGGTCCGGCAAGTCATGGACTACGAAGAGCAGGCCCGGCAGGTGCTGTTGCGGGACGCTCCTTCGATCATCGAGGACAAGGTCTGGCGTGCCTACGGCCTCCTTCGTTATGCACGAGCCCTGTCGTTCGAAGAGGCCATGAACCTGTTGAGCGGCGTGCGGCTAGGCGTTGGAGTGAGCCTCATTCCCGACGTCGGCATGTATACGCTTAACAAGTTGTTGGTGTACACCCAACCGGCGCATTTGGCGGTGGCGGAAGGGGTGGCTCCCAACGATCCGGAGCTGCCGGTGCGGCGGGCACAGTTCGTGCGCAAAGTGTTGGAATCCGAAGTGGGACGTCGCGGATGAGCCGCAACGGCAGACCTTCGGAGCTACGTAGGGTACCGAGATGAACGGATACAACTTTACCGACCGTGTCCGAAAAGTCCTGCAGATGGCCCGCGAGGAAGCGGCCCGCCTGCATCACGAATACGTGGGGACGGAGCACATCCTCCTCGGCCTCATCCGTGAGGGCGAGGGGGTGGCGGCGGCAGTCCTCACCAACCTGAACGTCGATCTGGAAGACATCCAGCAGAAGATCGAGGAGACGGTAAAGAAGGGCAAAGCGGCCGCGGCCGCCGGCCCCGATCTGCCGTACACCTCCCGGGCCAAGAAGGTGCTCGAGCTGGCCATGACCGAGGCGCGTGAGCTGAATCACTCCTACGTCGGCACCGAGCACCTGCTGCTGGGTCTGCTGCGAGAGGAGAAAGGCATCGCGGCCCAGGTGCTGACCGACGCCGGCGTGAATCTCGAGCAGTCGCGGGCTGAAACGTTGCGGCTCCTCGGCAGCGATATGCCCCAGGCATCTGCCGGCGGGAGCAGCAGCCAGCCCAGCTCGACGCCCAAGTCGGAGAAGAAGTCGAAGACCCCGGCCCTGGATCACTTCTGCCGCGATCTCACCCAGCTCGCCGCTGAAGGGCAGCTCGACCCGACCATCGGCCGGGCCAAGGAGATCGAGCGGGTCATGGAGATCCTGGCTCGGCGCAAGAAGAACAATCCGGTCCTGATCGGCGAACCAGGCGTGGGCAAGACCGCCATCGTGGAAGGTCTGGCGCTGCTGATCGCGAATGGACTCTGCCCCGACGTGCTCCGGGATCACCGGGTCCTGTCGTTGGACATGGCGGCCGTCATCGCCGGCACCAAGTATCGGGGTCAGTTCGAGGAGCGGCTCAAGGCGGTCATGAACGAGATCGCCCAGAACAAGCAGATCATCCTGTTCATCGACGAGCTGCACACGCTGGTCGGCGCGGGCGCCGCCGAGGGCGCCATCGACGCCTCGAACATGCTGAAGCCCGCCCTGGCGCGGGGCGAGCTGCAGTGCGTGGGCGCCTCGACCCTCAACGAGTACCGCAAGTACATCGAGAAGGACGGTGCGCTGGAGCGCCGCTTCCAGACCGTGGTGGTCGAACCGCCCACGGTCGGAGAGACGGTCGAGATCCTCAAGGGGCTGCGGAAGAAGTACGAGGACCATCATCGGATCAGCATTCCCGATGCCACTCTGAGCGCGGCAGCCGAACTTTCCGAGCGCTACATCACCGACCGGTTCCTGCCCGACAAGGCCATCGACGTGATCGATGAGGCGGGAGCCCGGGCGCGGCTCGCGTCGCAGGTGCCGCCGGCCGAGGTGGCGGAGCTCAAGACGGCGCTGGAAAAGGTCAACGTTCAGAAGGAAGACGCCGTTCGGGATCAGAACTTCGAGCGCGCCGCCTCCCTCCGCGACCAGGAGCGCGATCTGCAGAATCAGATCCGGCTCAAGAACGAGGAGTGGGAGCGCGAACGTCAAACCAAGCGGCCGGTGATCGACGAGGAGGCCATCGCCTTCATCGTGTCACGCTGGACCGGTATTCCCGTCACCCGGCTACAGGAGGCCGAGACCGCCCGGCTCATGCGGATGGAAGACGAGCTGCACGGGTCCGTGGTGGGCCAGGACGAGGCGATCAAGGCCGTGTCCCGAGCCATCCGCCGTTCCCGGGCAGGGCTCAAGGATCCCAACCGGCCGATCGGCTCGTTCATCTTCTCCGGCCCGACCGGAGTGGGAAAGACCGAGCTCGCCCGGGCCCTGGCCAAGTTTCTCTTCGCCGACGCCTCCGCTCTCATTCGAGTGGACATGTCGGAGTACATGGAGAAGTTCTCGGTCTCGCGCCTGATCGGTGCGCCCCCGGGCTACGTGGGCTACGAGGATTCCGGTACCCTCACCAAGGCAGTACGGCGCAAGCCGTACTCGGTGGTGTTGCTGGACGAGATTGAAAAGGCGCACCCCGACGTGTTCAATATTCTGCTCCAGGTGCTCGATGAGGGACATCTCACCGACAACTACGGGCGGGTGATCGACTTCAAGAACACCGTCGTGATCATGACCTCCAACGTCGGCGCCCGGGACATCATGCAGGGCAAGACGCTCGGATTCCACGGGGGCGATCAGGGCCGGAGCTTCGAGAAGATGCAGGACACGGTCAAAGAGGAGATGAACAAGGTCTTCAATCCGGAGTTCCTGAATCGACTGGACGACGTGATCGTCTTCCACCCGCTGGCCAAGGATCACATCGCACAGATCGTCACCATCCTGCTCCGCGAGGTGCAGCGGCGTCTGGGCGACGAGGTCAAGCTCACGCCGGCAGCCACGCAGTTCCTGGTGGAGCACGGCTACGACCAGAACTACGGAGCCCGCCCACTGAAGCGTTCCATCCAGCGCTACATCGAGGATCCGCTCAGCGAGAAGATCCTCATGGGCGACTTCGGCCGGGGAGACGAGATCGAGGTAGATGTTTCGCCGGACGGCGAACGGTTGGTCTTCCGGGCGCTGACCGGTACCCAGGCCTAGTGCCGCGCGGCGGGCTTCCGGTGGAGGCCCGCCGCGCTTACCCTCCGCCCCGTGCTGATGCGTCGTATTCTCTCGTTTTTTGCCGCCTGTTTACTCCCCTGTGGAGGGCAGGCGGTTCTCGCGGCTCAGGAGCCCGGCCCGCCTGCGGTTGACAGCATCGTAGTCCAGGGAAACCAGCGCCTCACCCCATCCCAGATCATCGGCAGCTCGGGCATCATCGTTCACCAGCCCATCAATTACCGCGATATCCAGCGGGCCATTACCGCGCTGTTCCAGACCGGGCAGTTCGACGATGTCCTGGTTGAGCAGCGGAATCAGGGACAGCACCTGCTGCTGGTCCTGCGGGTGAAGGAACGCCCGGTGCTGGAGAAGTGGACTGTGCGCGGTGTCAATCGGGTGGGGGAGGGCGAGGTCAAGGGCCGAGTCCATCTCACCGAGGGCCGTCCGCTGGACCGCAACGCGGTGGAACAGGCGCGCGCCGCCATCGATTCCCTCTACAAGCACCAGGGCTACTACGCCTCCCAGATCAAGGTGGTGCAGCTTACCCCGCAGCCTGGCCGGGCCCGGGTCGTCTTCGACATCACCGAGGGCAACCGGGTTGCCATCAGCCAGGTGGTAGTGGATGGCAACAAGCACTTCACCGACCAGGCCCTGCTTAAGCACATGGCCACGCCACCCGGAAGGATTCTGGTGGTTCCAGAAGGGGGAGTACGACGAGCGCACGGTGGAGCAGGATGTGCGCGAGCGGCTGCCCAATTGGTACGCCGACCACGGCTACGTCGATTTCCAGGTCACCCAGGACTCCCTGATCTCGGATTCCACCGGCGGCAAGGCCATCCTGCACCTGACCGTGGATGAGGGCCAGAATTACCGTGTGGGGGCGTTTGACATCGAGGGAAATCGCCGGTTCTCGACCGAGGAACTGCGGGCGTTCTACCCGTTCGGACCGGTAGGGCCCAACGGCACTCCGGTGGGCCATGCTCGCCCCTTCAGCCAGACCCAGTGGAACGAAGCCACTGAGAAGGTTCAGAAGCTCTACGCCAATAACGGTTACATCTACGCCCAGGTGCAGCCGGAGGAGATTCGCCGTACCGGCCCCAAGGGAGTGCCGCTGGTGGACCTGCGCTGGAACGTCAGGGAGGGAACGCCGGCCACGATCAACAAGATCGAGATCGTCGGCAACGATGTCACCCACGAGCGGGTGATTCGCGAAGCGATCGTGATGCTGCCGGGAGATCTCTTCAGCCAGGATCGCCTGATCCGTTCCTATCAGAACGTGGCGAACCTCGGGTTCTTTCAGCAGCCAATGCCTCCGCCGGACGTGAAGCCGTCCGCCAACGGGGCCGACGTTGACATCATCTTCCGGGTTGAAGAGCGCCGCACCGGGAACATCAACTTCGGCGCCTCACTGGGGCAGGGCACCGGAGTGGGCGGATTCCTGGGTCTGGAGGAGCCGAACCTGTTCGGACGGGGGAAGCGGGGCAAGCTTCAATGGCAGTTCGGCAAGAACATCAACGACTTCACTCTGAGCTACACCGATCCGGCCATTCGGGAAAGCCGGATCTCGGGAACTCTATCGCTCTTCGATTCCCGGGCGCGTTACACCGTCGGAGAGCTGGGCCGGCGGAAGCAGACCGGCGGAAGCTTCCAGCTGGGCTTCCCCTTCCTGGGCTCTCGCTATACCCGGCTGTTCACCTCATACTCGCTGCAGGACATCCGGTATGAGGGTGGCTCTGCTGATATCCAGCAGCAGTTCCGTTGCCCGGTGGGGTGCACCAAATCCAGCCTGGGTGCCAGCCTGGTGCGGGATACCCGGGTTGGTCTTCCTTTCGCCACGGCCGGAATCATGACCACCGCCAGCTGGAGAGCTTACCGGCGGATTTCTCGGCGGCACCGGCGACTTCCAGAAAGTGGACCTGGAGGGACGCTGGTATGCGCCGCTGGGCAGCATGGGAGGCGGCGGTCAGCTCGGCGCCGGAGTGCAGTTCGTGCTCGGATTGACCGCGAAATCGGGGTTTGTGTTTGGCGACGCCGGGCCCTTCTACCAGGACCTGTACGCCCTGGGAGGCGTGCAGTACGGGATTCCGCTGCGGGGCTACGATGAGTTCTCCATCACCCCGAATGGGTTCGACCCGAGCGCCGGGGGCGGGACTGCCGCGAGCTCCCAGTCCTTCGGAGAGTCCTACGCCGCCTTTACGGTCGAGACCGGGGCACGGATCAGTCAGTCGCTCTACCTGAGTGCCTTCTTCGACGCCGGCAACGTCTACCGCTCTGCCCGCCAGTGGGATCCGACCAGACTGTTCCGGGGGGCGGGCTTCGGAGCGCGCAGTGATCTCACCCCTGGGGCCGATCGGGGTGGATCTGGCCTACGGGTTCGACAAGGTCGACATCACGCGGCCGTCCCAATCCGGGGTGGCAGCTCCATTTCAAGCTGGGGAACTTCTTCTAAGTCGTACGCACCTTTCATCGGGAGTGAAGCATGAAGCTTGTCGTCGTGCGAGTCTGGCTAGGGTTGGCCGCGTTGTCGGTGGCGGGAACCGGGTCGCTCGCTGCCAGCAGGCCGGGAACCCCAAGATTGCCTACGTCAATACCCAGGCAATCCTGAAATCGACCCCCGGATACGTCACCGCGGAATCGACCTTTACCAAAGAGCTCGCCACCTATCGGGTTGAAGTGCAGAAGCTCCAGGCCAGCCTGGACTCTGCCGCCTCCGACTTCGATCAGCAATCGGTCATGCTCAGCCCCACCCAGCGAGCCGCCAAGCGGAAAGACCTCCAGGCCCAGCAGCAGAAGCTGGAGCAGCGCACTCAGGAGCTGCAGCAGAAGGCGGCCACCCGGGAGCGGGAGCTGCTCGATCCGATTCAGACCAAGGTCAATAGCGTGATCGAGGGCGTACGCGCGGCGGGGAACTACGCCATGATCTTCGACGTCAGCGCCCCCAACAACGGGATCGTTACCGCGGATAAATCGCTGGATTTAACTCAGCGCGTCATCCAGCAGCTCAAAGCGGGCAGCTAGTCGCGTGACGGCTGGTGGCCTTACCGCGCAGGCGGTCGCCGATCTCGTCGGTGGCCGCCTGATTGGTGACGGGGCTGTGCGGATCGACTCGATCCGGCCGCTGAGCCGGGCCGGTCCCGACGCGCTCTCCTTTGCCGTCTCCTCTCGATACGCCACTGATCTCAGTACCTCCCACGCCGGGGCGGTTCTCATCCCCGAAGAGTTGGCCGCAGGCCCGAGTGGCCCTCCCGCTCGAATCGTCGTACCCGATCCCTACAAGGCGCTGGTCCGCGTCATCGGTACCCTGTTTCCGCCGAGCGCCCAGAGCTCGGGCGTCGATTCCTCCGCCCGGATCGGCTCCGGAACCCGGCTCGGCGCAGCCGTTTCCATCGGCCCCTACGTTGTGATCGGGCGAGATGTCCGGATTGGAGCGCGCACCAGACTGGCGGAGCATGTCTCCTTAGGCGATGGCGTGACGGTGGGCGAGGACGCTGTGCTCGGTCCGGGCGTCGTGTGCTACGCCGGCAGCCGCATCGGTCATCGGGTGGTACTCAAAGCCGGAGCTGTCATCGGTGGCGTCGGGTTCGGCTACTTGTCCGATGGCACAGGGCACAATCGCATACCCCACCTTGGTGGCTGCGTGCTGGAGGACGACGTGGAGGTTGGCTCCAATACCTGTATCGATCGGGGGAGCATCGACGATACGGTGATCGGCCGCGGCACCAAGCTCGACAATCTGGTCCAGGTAGGACATAACGTGCAGATCGGTGAGCGGTGCCTGATCATGGCCGGCGTGGGAATTGCCGGCAGCACTCGCATCGGCAACGATGTGATTCTGGCGGGACACGTTGGAGTGACCGATCATCTGATCATCGGCGATCGGGCCAGGATCGCGGCCAAGAGCGCCATTTTCGGCGATGTCCCTCCAGGTGCTTCATTCAGCGGGCACCCGGCCCGACCCCACCGGCAGTTTCTCCGGGCCCAGGCGGCGATGTACCGGCTCGCGCCGATCGTGGACGAGCTGGAGGAGCTGGCGCCCAAACGAGGCCCCCGTGCCTAGACGCACTGTCGCGCACGACGCCTGCGTCAGCGGAATCGGGCTGCACACCGGCTCCTACGTTTCCGCCGTCTGCCGGGCTGGTCCGGCCGGCCAGGGAATCGTGTTCCGCAGAACCGATCTGCCGGACCGTCCTACCATTCCCGCCCGCCTCAGCATGGTGCAGTCCACCGAGCGGCGCACCGCCTTGGGAGAGGGAGAGACCATCGTACAGACGGTCGAGCATCTGCTTGCGGCCGCGGCAGCGCTGCAGCTGGATGACCTCACCATCGAGCTCGATGGTCCGGAACCTCCAATCGGGGACGGCTCCTTCTCGCTTTACCTCAAGGCGCTGGCGGACGCGGGAATCGCGGAACAGCCGGGAGATCCCGTGGTATACCGGGTCCCCACCGCCTTTGATCTGGCGGAAGGTGACTCGTCCTACGTGGTGGCGCCTGCCAAATCCCTCCGGATCACCACGACCATCGAATGGAACCACCCGCTGATCGGCCGGCAGACCGGCTCGTACGACATGACTCCCGGCGCCTTCGCTCAGGAGATATCGGAGGCACGAACCTTCGGGTTTCTCCGTGAGGCAGAGGCGCTGCGGGCCCGGGGATTGGCCCTCGGCGCTGCTCTCGAGTCCACCCTGGTGCTCTCGGACGACGGCCTGGTGGGGGGATCACTGCGCTGGCCGGATGAGTTCGTGCGCCATAAGGCGGGAGATATTCTGGGTGATCTGGCGCTGATCGGCGGGCGGATCGAGGGGCACATTGTGGCCACAAAGCCGAGCCATCAGGGTAATATTGCGCTGGCTCGCTGGCTCACCCGCACCGGTCAACGAGTGGGAGGGGTTGTGATGGACATCGGCAGGATCCTGGACGTCATTCCCCACCGGTACCCGTTTCTGCTGGTGGACCGGATCATCGAGGTCGAGGGTACCAGGCGGATCGTGGGCATCAAGAACGTGACCATCAACGAGCCCTTCTTTCAGGGCCACTTTCCGGGCCATCCGATCATGCCCGGTGTGCTCATCATCGAGGCCATGGCGCAGGTCGGAGGGATGCTGTTGCTGGGCACCATCGAGGATCCGGATCAGAAGGTGGTCTACTTCATGTCGCTCGACAACGTAAAGTTCCGCCGGCCCGTTCTGCCCGGAGATCAGCTGCGATGCGAGCTGGAGATGCTGCAGAACCGGGGTCGGACCTGCCGGATGAAAGGGATGGCCTATGTCGAGGGTCAGGTGGTTGCCGAAGCTGAGATGATGGCCCGGGTGGTGGATCGGTGAGCCCGAGCATTCATCCCACGGCGCTCATCGATCCTTCTGCCGAGCTGGGCAAGGGAGTGGCCGTGGGACCATACACCATCATTGGACCCAACGTCGTGGTGGGCGACGGCTGCCGGCTGGGGCCCCGGGTAACTCTCCAGCGCAACGTGCGGCTGGCGGACGATGTGTATGTGGGAGACGGCTCGATCCTCGGCGGCGACCCTCAGGACCTCAAATATCAGGGGGAGGAAACCTGGGTCGAGGTGGGCGAAGGCACCATCATCCGCGAGTACTCCACGATCAATCGGGGCACCACCGCCACCTTCAAGACCACGGTGGGAGCGCGCTGCTTCATCATGACCTACGTGCATCTGGCCCACGACTGCCATGTCGGTGACGACGTCGTGATTGCCAATGCGACCCAATGTGCCGGGCACGTCACCATCCACGACCGCGCCATTCTCAGTGGCCTCAACGCCGTCCATCAGTTCGTCACCATTGGCACCTACGCCTTCGTGGGCGGAGGCTCGCGGGTGAACCAGGACATCCCGCCCTACGTGAAGGCGGTGGGGAATCCGATGGAGCTGTACGGCCTCAACTCAATCGGCCTGCAGCGGGCGGGCTTCTCGGGCGAGACTGTGGCCGCGCTGAAGCGTGCCTATCGCCTTTTCTTCAACTCGGACCTCAACCTCTCCCAGGCTATGGAACGAGCTCGCAGTGACCTTCCGCCATTTCCCGAGGTCGAGCGCTTTCTCGCCTTCGTGGAGTCCAGTGAACGAGGTGTTCCCGCGTGAGAACCAGACTTCCAGTTGGCGTCATCGGCGTAGGAGCGCTGGGCCAACATCATGCCCGGCACCTGGCCCGGTTGAACGAGGTTCGTCTGATTGGGGTATGCGACATCGACGCCGGTCGCGCGGCGAAAGTCGCGGCTGAGCTCGGGAACGACGGCCTTCATGGAGATGGACGACCTGCTGGCCCGGGTCGAGGCAGTCACGATCGCGGTCCCGACACCGGTACACGCGGAGGTGGGCCTTCGTGCCCTGGAGCTCGGGATTCCGGTTTTGATGGAGAAACCTCTCGCGGCGACGCTGGAGGAAGCCGACTGTTTGATCGCGGCCGCCCGGCGCCGGGGTCTTCAGCTGCAAGTCGGGCACATCGAGCGCTACAACCGGGCACTGCGGGCGGCGGAGCCGTTCCTGGACGGTCCCTCGGTACATCGAGAGTCAGCGACTGGCTCCCTTCCAGCCGCGGGGGACCGACGTAGCGGTGGTGCTGGATCTGATGATTCACGACCTTGACCTCGTGCTTCACTTGACGGGCGGCGGCATGGCCACGGAGGTGAGAGCATCGGGTATCTCGGTGCTCTCGTCGCATCTGGATCTGGCCAATGCCCGGGTGGAATTCGCGAACGGCGCGGTGGCACAGGCGACGGCCTCACGGGTGGCCCGGGAGCGGATTCGGCGGCTTCGGCTCTTCCAGCCCAACGGCTATCTGTCTCTCGATCTGGCAAGCGGCGGCGGCGAATTCATGCGGGTGCGCAACGGTTGGCAGCCGGGAACGGGGCGGGAGCTGGCCGACGTGGTCGAGCGCATCGTCTTGGAGGCTCCCGAGGCCGATGCCCTGGCGCTGGAGCTGCAGAGCTTTGTGCACGCCGTTCGGGGGCAGCGTGAGGTCGTGGTTCGCGGGGAGGAGGGTCGCGCGGCGCTGGCGCTCGCGCTGCGGGTTGCCGACGCGGTCCGGACGCAGCCACTGGCCGTATCCACCCATTGATGCTGCAGCGGGGCACGCCTCGCATCTTCGTCTCCGCCGGTGAACCGTCCGGAGACCTGCATGCAGCCTCCGTGGTTCGCGCGCTCGCGGAGCGTTATCCCGGCGGGACCATCGAGGCCCTGGGCGGACCGCAGATGGAAGATGCCGGGGCCACCATCCGCTATCCCATGGAAGGACTTGCGGCGTTTGGCGTGGTCGAGATTGTCACCAAGATCCGCGCCCATTATCGCCTGCTGCGCGCTCTGCAGGGAGACTTCCGGGTAGGGCGCTACGATCTGGCCATACTGGTGGACTATCCCGGTTTCCATCTCCGGGTGGCGGAAGCGGCCCACCGTGCGGGTACCAAGGTTTTGTACTACATCGCTCCTCAGCTCTGGGCCTGGCGCCCGGAACGAGCCCGCCGGCTTGCGGCGGCAGTGGACCGTCTCGCGGTTGTGCTGCCGTTCGAACAGCAGTTTTTCAACGGCCTCGGCGTCAGAAGCGATTACGTCGGTCACCCCCTGATTGACCGTCCCGCGGGGCCAAGCCGCCGCGAGGCTCGGGCCCGTCTGGGCATCCCGGCCGAGAGCCGGACTCTAGCGATCTTCCCGGGGAGTCGGAGCCAGGAGATCAGGAGACTGTGGAAGCCGTTTCGAGATGCGGCCTACCAGCTGCTCAAGGACGGGAGTTGTGACCGGGTACTCGTAGCCGGGACCGCGCACGGCATCTATCCCGATCCCGACGGTCTCGAGATCGTTCGAGAGGACACCGCAACTCTGCTGGCCGCGGCCGATGCCGCGCTGGTGAAGTCGGGAACCACGACGCTCGAGGCGGCGCTGGCGGGAACACCAATGGTGGTTGCGTACAAGGTTCATCAGCTCAGCTGGAAGGTTTTTCAGCGGCTGCGAACGGTGAAGTGGGTGAGCCTGGTCAATCTGGTAGCGGATGGAGAGGTCGTGCCGGAAATTCTGCAGGATCGGGCTTCCGCCGACGAGCTGGCCGCGCAGCTCCGGCCACTGCTGGACGCGGCCGACCCTCGGACAGTCCAGCAGAGGGTAGGTCTAGCCCTGGTGCGGGAACGTCTCGGTCAAGCCGGAGCGTCGAACCGGATTGTTACGATGGCCGGAGAGCTGCTCACGCCATGCGACTGAAACTGTCGCCTCGTGCCGCGCGCCTGATGGCGGCTCCTGCGATGAAGGTTCTGGCCGCATCCTGGCGCATCGAGGTGCATCACGAGGATCGCTGGCGGGAGATATATCAGGCCCGTCGAGCCCACGTCTACCTGCTCTGGCACGAGACGCTGCTCCCGCTGCTCTGGCAACACCGGGGGCAGGGTGTTGCCATCGTGGTCAGTGAGGCGCGGGATGGTCAGTATCTGGCCGATTTTGCCACCTCACTGGGCTACCGGCCGCTCTATGGATCGAGCACCCGCGGTGGCGCGCGAGCCTTGCTGGCAGCGGTACGAGAGCTCCGTGCCGGGCGGTCTGTGGCTTTCACGCCGGACGGGCCACGGGGGCCGCGGCGCGAGCTCAAACCCGGGGTCATCGCAGCAGCCCAGCGCGGGAATGCCATTGTTATTCCGGTCCACGCCGAGTCCGACCGGGTTTGGCGGTTACATTCTTGGGACCGGTTCATGATTCCCCGGCCGTTCGCCCGGGTGCGGGTCACCTATGGAATCCCGTTCGAAGTCGATCAAGGAGACGATGGGTTTGCCGAAGGTGTCACCCGCGCTTCCGCCAGTCTCGCACAGCTCTCCCGGACCGACGCATGGCGCGCAGAGGCGATAGCCATCGCGTAGTCCGCTGGCTCTGGACCAGCCGGAGACCGGATGCCAGACTGGTACGGCTGGCCCTGCTTCCGGCCGCAGGACTGTGGCGTGGTGTCATGGCCGCGAGGGAGTCCGCCTATCGGCGGGGCTGGCTCGAGGTGCACGATCTGCCGCTGCCCTCCGTGGCCATCGGGAATCTCACCGTGGGTGGATCGGGCAAGACGCCGATCGCAATCTGGACGGCGCAGTACTACGCGTCTCGAGGGCTGGTCCCCGGCATCCTTCTGCGTGGGTACGGCAATGACGAGGTGCTGGTGCACCAGCATGCCGTCCCCGAGGCCCAGGTGGTCGCTGATCCGGACCGGGCGGCCGGTGCGGAGCGGGCCCTCGCCCGGGGAGCTCAGGTGCTGGTGCTGGACGACGCCTATCAGCGGCTGGACGTGCGTCGGGACCTGAACATCGCGGTGGTCAGCGCCGAGACTACCCGCGCCGTTCGCTGGCCGCTGCCTGCGGGGCCCTGGCGCGAAAGTCTCGCCGCCTTGGAGCGGGCCGATGCGGTGGTCGTGACCAGAAAGCGGGCCACCGCGGAGGCGGCCCTCACCCTGGCGGCCGATCTGCAGACCAGGATCAAGGGGCCGGTCGCGATCGCCCATCTGGGTCTCCAGTACGTCGAGGGCATGGTCAGTGGTCTTCGGCACCCGGCATCGAGCCTGGCTGGAAAACGGGTGGTGGCGGCGTCCGGCATAGCGGATCCGGACGCCTTTGTGGCGCAAACCAAGGCAACCGGAGCGGCGGTGCAGGTGGCCACCTGGAAAGATCATCATGACTACCGCGACGAAGACGTGGCCTGGCTCGCTCATGCGGCCCGGCGGGCCGATCATGTGGTGATCACCCAGAAGGACGCCGTGAAGCTGCGGAACCGGTGGCCCAGCTCGGTACCGGAGCCGCTGGTGGCAATGCTGGATCTGCAGTGGGAGGAAGGCGGCGAGGAGATCGCCGCTGCGCTGGATACCGTCGTTACCCCCGTGGAGCGACTGTAAACATCTTTCGGAGCGTACCGGAGCGATATGACCACCGTCAGCCGTCCCAATCAAGACCTCATCCGTCCCGATAAAGACAAGTTTCTGGCCGAGGAGAATCCCTTCGAGGCGATGATGTCCCGCTTCGACTACGCGGCCCAGCGGCTGAGCCTCGACCCTGGTCTATACAAGGTGCTCCGCAGCCCGGAAAAACAGATAATCGTCTCCGTGCCGATTCTGCGGGACAATGGCGATGTGGATGTGTATACCGGCTACCGGGTGCTCTACAACACATCGCGCGGCCCGGCCAAAGGCGGTATCCGATTCGACCTGAACGTGACGCTGGATGAAGTGAAAGCGCTGGCCGCGTGGATGACCTGGAAATGCGCCGTGGTGAACATCCCCTTCGGCGGCTCCAAGGGCGGCGTGGTCTGTGATCCGGCCAGCATGTCCAACGTCGAGCTGGAGCGAGTCACCCGCCGATATACCTCCGCCATCATCGAGATTCTGGGCCCCGATTCCGACGTTCCCGCGCCCGACATGAACACCAACGAGCGGGTCATGGCCTGGATCATGGACACCTACTCCATGCACAAGCGGCACACCGTAACCGCCGTCGTCACCGGCAAGCCGGTAGAGATGGGCGGGTCGCTCGGCCGACGGGAGGCGACGGGCCGCGGATGCATGATCGTCACCCGCCAGGCCCTCAATCGCCTCAGGATGCCGGTGCAGGGCACCAGGGTCGCGGTCCAGGGATTTGGCAACGTGGGCTCGGTCTCTGCGGCGCTGATGGAGCAGCAGGGCATGAAGATCATCGCGGTCAGCGACAAGTCGGGTGGGATCTACAATCCCAACGGACTGCGGGTGCGCGAGGTGATTCAGCACGTCAGGCAGCACCGTTTTCTGAGCAGCTACCCTGAGGCCGAAAAAATTACCAACGAACAGCTGCTCACCCTGGATTGCGACGTGCTGGTGCCTGCCGCGCTGGAGAACGTGATCACCAGCCACAACGCTGCCGACATCAAGGCCCGGATCATTTGTGAGGGGGCCAACGGCCCCACCACCGCCGGCGCGGACAAGATTCTGGAGGAGAACGGCGTGTTCGTCATCCCCGATATTCTGGCCAACGCGGGAGGCGTAACGGTCAGTTACTTCGAATGGGTCCAGGACCGGGGGGGATACTTCTGGGACGAGGACACCGTGAACCAGCGACTGGAGCGGATCATGATGCAATCGTTCGAGGAAGTCGCCTCCATGGCCGGCCGGCACGGCATCAACATGCGGATCGGGGCCTACATGCAGGCGATCGAGCGGGTGGCCGCGGTGCACCGCCTCCGGGGCATGTATGCGTGATGGCGGGCAGGGCAGCCGGGCCGGACGGGCGGACGGGAGGAGATAAGGCGTGGACATCGAGATCGTAGCGGTCGGGAAGCTGCGGCCGTACTACCGTCAGGCCGCTGACGACTACATTCGCCGGCTGCGACGCTACACTCACGTCCGAGAGCAGGAGGTCCGCGAGGCCAGCCGGGCTCCCAACACCTCAGTCCAACGAGCGGAGGAGGCCGCCAGGCTGGAGGTAAAGATTCCCGATCGCACCACGGTTGTTGCCCTGGCCCGGGAGGGTGTCGGATGGTCCAGCCGGGAGCTGGCCCGTCAGCTCGAAGGCTGGCTGCTGCAGGGCCGGCCGCTCGCCTTTCTGATCGGAGGCTCCTCCGGCCTCGATTCTTCGGTGATCGCGCGGGCGTCAGCCCGTTGGAGTCTGGGGCCGCTTACGTTTCCCCATGAGCTCGCCCGGGTGATTCTGTGCGAGCAGCTGTACCGGGCCTATACGATTCTCCGCGGAGAGCCGTACCATAAGGGAGTCTAGAGGCACTCGCTGACGCTCGACTCGGCGGCACCCGACTCATGACCGAATGGTTCGAAGAGTGGTTCGGTGAAGACTACCTCAAGTTGTATCCGCATCGTGACGAAGCCGATGCTGCCCGTGCTGTGGCCCTCATCAGCCGGTCCGTCGGCCTTCGCCCAGGGTGGCGGGTTCTGGATGTAGCCTGTGGTGCCGGCCGACATGCCCGGGCATTCGTGCATGCCGGCGCCTGTTGTTTCGGGCTCGATCTCTCGGCGACGCTGCTGCGACTCGCTCGGGACATCACCACTGCGCCTCTGATCCGGGCGGACATGCGCCGGCTCCCGGTCCGCCCCGGTTCAATGGACCTCACGGTCAATCTGTTTACCAGCTTCGGCTATTTCGAGCGTGACGACGAGCACGCACGTGCCTTGCGTGAGATGATCTCCACGTTGCGACCAGGGGGCTGGTTCGTGATCGACTTTCTGAATCCCGCGTCCGTTCGGCGGCAGCTGGTGCCTCAGGAAACCCTGGAGCTGGACGGTCACACCGTTCGAGTCACTCGGTCGGTGTCGCCCGATGGCCGGTACGTGTGCAAGCGGATCGAGGCTTCGGCCGGTCGTCAATATCTCGAGCGGGTGCGGCTGTTCGAGCCGGACCAGATCTCCGACATGGTGGAGAGCTCAGGCGTGCGGATTCGGCAGCGCTTTGGTGACTACGACGCTGCGCCGTTTACTGCCGGATCACCTCGCTCTATCCTGATGGGGCAGGTCGCGTGACGTTGCGCCTGGTACCGACGCCGCTTGCGCTCGATTGCGGAGTTTCCCTCCATCAGAGAAGGAGCCTTCGATCCGGCTCTAGCCGAGGCCTTCGTGGCCAGTCCTGCCCGCGATGCGGCACTGGCTCGCCTGCGTGAGCCTGGTGCACTGGTGGTGACCACCGGCCAGCAGCCGGGATTGTTCACCGGTCCGCTGTATACCATCTACAAGGCTCTTTCGACTGCCGGACTTGCCCGAATACTTGAGCGGCAATGGCAGCGGCCCGTCGTCCCGGTTTTCTGGGTGGCGGGAGACGATCACGACTTTGCCGAGGCGAGCCACACCAGCTGGATCACCGCCGAAGGCGCAGTGCGAAACGTCTCTCTTCCACCCCGCGCCACCCGATGCGCCGCTGACACCGCTCTATCGTGAGCAGCTGGGCAGCTCGATCTTGGAGCTGCTGGACACCTTCGCCGCCGACCTCCCCGCCTCCGAATTTCGCACCTGGACCATCGACTGGCTGCGCCGGCATTACCGGCCGGAGGTCAGCCTTGCTGCCGGCTTTGCCGGAGCATTGGCCGAACTGCTCGCGCCAGCGGGCATCGTGTGTCTCGACAGCACGCATCCAGCGGTAAAACGGGCGGCGGCGCGCCACCTCATCCGGGCGCTGGGACTGGCCCGCGAACTGGACGCGGATCTGGAGCATCGCAAGCATGAGCTGATGACCGTGGGAATGGATCCGGGAGTGCCGGTCGGAGAGGGCGCCACGCTGGTCATGCTGGAGGGGCCAATGGGGAGAGATCGGCTGCTGCTGGACGATGGCAGCTATATCACCCGGCGGGGCCGGCAGCGGTATGATCTCGAGGCCCTGCAGCGGATCGCCGCCGCCGAGCCGGAGCGGCTGTCGCCCAATGTGCTGCTCCGACCGATTGTGGAGAGCGCCCTGTTGCCGACGGTGGCCTACCTCGGTGGTCCCGGGGAGCTCAAGTACCTCGCCCTCACGCTTCCGATCTACGAGCGGATGCGGGTGCCCCGGCAGACGGTTCTTCCCCGCTGGTCCGGGGTGATCGTCGAGCCGAAAGTAGAACGGATCCTGGAGAAGTTCGGCATCGATCTCTTCGAGCTGCTGGAGCCTCCCGGCTCCCTCGAGGCGCGACTGGTGCGCTCTCAGCTGCCCGACTCCGTCAACCGCACGCTCCAGTCACTTCGGGAGGAGTTGCTCTCAGGCTATGAGAAGCTGGCTCGGGGAGCGGCCGAGATCGATCCCACGCTGACCAAATCGGTGCAGGGAACCAAGAATCAGGCGCTCGCCGCGCTCAAGGACGTCGAGAAGAAGCTGGTGCAGCATTTGAAGCGCAGACAGGAAGTCGAGCTGGGACAATTGACCAGGGCTCGCGCGCTGGTGCTTCCGGAAGGGCAGCCACAGGAACGGCTCCTTACCATAGCGTCATTCCTGGCGCGTTATGGTCCGACCTTGATCGAGGAGTTGAGCGAGAGCATCGAAGCCTGGTATGCCACGGCCCTTGAAGGGGCCCTGCACCCGTCGTAGACTCGACCCATGTCGGTCATTGCGTTGATTCTCCTGGTGGCACTTCTCATCCCCATTATGGGCATCGTGGTGGACTCTCCCATAGGACGGGCACTGGCTCGCCGACTGGAAGGACCTCAGCAGACTCCCCCGGCTCTCTCGGATCTGGCCAAGAAGGTGGAGCTGATGGAGGCCGAGATCGATGATCTGGCGCGCAGCGTCCAAACACTGCAGGATGAGAACGCATTCCTGCAGCGCCTCTTGGAAGACCCTGCGCAGCGCCGCCCAACCCTTCCTCCCCAGCCACGGCCCTGACAGCCAAGCGGGCGCGTCCTGCGGCGATGGTGGCCGCCGGAATCCTGCTGAGCCGCATCCTGGGCCTGGTTCGCAACCGGGTCTTCGCCCACTTCTTCGGCACCTCGGACGCTGCCGATGCCTTCAACGCGGCGTTCAGGATTCCCAACTTTTTGCAGAACCTGTTTGGAGAAGGGGTACTCTCCGCCTCTTTTATTCCGGTGTATGCCCGGCTGCTCGGCCGAGAAGAGGAAGAGGAAGCCCGCCGACTAGCCGGGCGCGGTGTTCACGCTGCTCGCATTGGCGTCGGCAGTTTTGGTGCTGCTGGGAGTGCTGGCCACCCCCGCACTGATCGCGCTGATTGCCCCGGGGTTCTCCGGTCAGAAGCGAGAGATCACCATCCGGCTGGTACGAATCCTGTTTCCGGGCGCCGGTCTGCTGGTTCTGTCGGCCTGGTGTCTCGGGGTGCTGAACAGCCATCGCCGTTTCTTTCTGTCGTACACTGCACCCGTCCTCTGGAACATCGCGATCATCGTCACGTTGATTGCCTTCGGACGCTCGGTGCACGGCTATGGCCTGGCGGAGTACGCCGCCTGGGGATCTGTGCTGGGGAGTGCCCTCCAATTCGGGGTTCAGTTACCACCCGTTCTGGGGGCCCTCGGCGGGCTTACACTGACGCTGCAGCGACGATCCGCTGCGGTTCGCACCGTGATCCGAAATTTCGTTCCGGTATTTATTGGCCGCGGGGTGGTTCAGATCAGCGCCTATGTGGACACCGTGCTGGCCAGCCTGCTTCCCACTGGAGCGGTTGCGGCGCTCTCCTATGCGCAGGTGCTGTACACCCTTCCGGTGAGCCTCTTCGGGATGTCGGTCTCGGCAGCCGAGCTGCCGGCGATGTCTCGAGAGACCGGAGAAGAAAGTGAGCTCGCCGCTCAGCTGCGGACTCGGCTGGAACGCGGGCTTAAACAGATCGCGTTCTTCGTGGTGCCCTCGGCGGTGGCGTTCCTGTTCCTGGGCGACGTGATCACCGGGGCACTGTATCAATCGGGTCAGTTTACCCGGAGCATGACCGTGTATGTCTGGGGCATTCTCGCCGGATCGGCCGTCGGGCTGCTGGCGTCGACCCTGGGCCGGCTTTACGCCTCTACCTTCTACGCTCTGCAGGACACCAGAACTCCTCTTCGGTTCGGCATAATCCGCGTGATTCTTACGGTCGGGCTGGGATATCTGTTCGCCATTCCGCTCCCGCCCCTTTTGGGTCTGGACCCCAAGTGGGGCGCGGCCGGTCTCACTGTTTCGGCGGGGATTGCCGGCTGGGTCGAGTTCATCCTCCTCCGCCACGGACTCAATCGCCGGATCGGCAGGACCGGAATCTCCGGCGGGGTGATGGCGAGGCTGTGGGGCGGGGCAGGGGCAGCCGCTGTTGCGGGTGGCGCGGTCAAGCTGGGTCTTCAGGGTCAGCATCCTCTGATCGTGGCGTTATTTTCCCTTGGTATCTATGGAGTTGCGTACTTTGCCATTACCGCGGAGCTGGGGATTCCGGAGTCACGCCGCCTCCTGGCCCGCGTACCCTGGTTCTCCCGCTGAGAGCCGGTTCCACGCAGATCCCTGATTCCGAGCAAGCACGACGTGAGCACTCCCGCCCTACCCGAATTACTCCAGAGAAAGCTCGATACCCTTCCGGAGGGGCCGGGGGTTTACCTCTGGAAAGGGCAGGATGGTGAGGTGCTCTATGTCGGCAAGGCAAAACGGCTCCGAAACCGGGTGCGGAGCTACTTCGCAACCGACTTTGCCGATAGCCCACGGAATCGCCTGCTCCAGCGTCTGATCGCCGACGTGGAAACCTTTGTGGTGCCGAACGAGCCTGGCTCCCTGATCCTGGAAAACAACCTGATCAAGGAGTACCGCCCTCGATTCAACGTCAGACTCAAGGACGACAAGAGTTACCCCTCCATAGCCGTGACCCTCGGCGAGCCCTTTCCGCGGGTGCTGGTCACCCGCCGACGCGACATTCCCGGGGCCCGCTATTTCGGTCCCTACACCGATGTGGCACAGCTTCGGCGCACGCTGGCCATCATTCGCCGGCTCTACACCGTTCGGAGCTGCCAGGACAAGCTGCCGGAAGAGCGCCGGGAGCGTCCCTGCCTCGACTACTACATCGGGCGGTGTCGCGCCCCTTGCATGGGCTGGCACGATTTTCCGGAATACCAGCGCATGGTGGAAGACGTGGTCAACTTCCTGGAAGGACGAACCCAGGATGTGCGCGCGCGGGTGCGTGAAGCCATGCTCGAAGCCAGCGACCGGGAGGACTTACGAGCGGGCCAGAGAGCTGCGGGACGCGCTCCGCTGGCTCGACCGGCTGGAGGAGCCACTCAGCGTCGAAGTGATGGGAACGGGCGACGCCGATGTCGTTGGATATGCCCGGGACGGAGACGACGCTGTGGGCGTGCTGATCCGGGTTCGCGGCGGCAGGGTGGTGGGGCGGGAACACCGCTTTCTCGAGAACGTGGAGGAGGAACAGGACAGCGCGGTCCTGAGTGCGTTTCTGGTTCGCTATTACGTGCCCGCCGAGGATCGGGTCCGCCGGCTGGTGGTGCCCTTCGCGCCGGATGAATGGGATACCCTGCGCGAACTGTTGCCCAATACCGATTGGTCCATACCCCAGCGTGGCACCGCCCAGCGTTGGCTGTCCCTGGCCGACCAAAACGCCATGCATCTCCTGGAAAGCCTTCGAATCGAATCGTTCGAAACGGAGGAGCGAGCCGAGGACCCGGTCTACGCGCTGGGCCGGGACCTGGGCCTGAACGTCGTGCCGCGCAGCTTCATCTGCGTTGACATCTCTCACAATCAGGGCCGGGACACGGTGGGGTCTCTGGTGTGGTTCGAGGCGGGCCGTCCCCGGAAGAGCGAGTATCGCAAATTCAAGATTCGGGGCGCTGGTCAACAGGATGACTACGCCGCAATCCAGGAGGTACTCACCCGATATTTCACCCGCCGGAAGGAAGAGCAGCTGCCGGTCCCGGATCTGATCGTCATTGACGGCGGCAAGGGCCAGCTCAGCGCTGCGGTCACAGCAGTAGAACAGCTCGGGTTTCCCGAGCTGCCCATCATCAGCCTGGCCAAGCGAGAGGAAGAAGTTTTTCTGCCCGGCCGCACGGAGAGCCTCCGGCTCCCTCGCCGGAGCCCCTCATTGCGACTGCTCCAGCGCGCGCGAGACGAGGCCCATCGCTTCGGCCTGGCTTACAATCGAAAGCGCCGAGCCCAGAGGACGATTACTTCCGAGCTGCTCAGTATCCCAGGAATTGGACCGACCAAACGACGACTCCTGCTGGAACGTTTTGGAAGCCTTGCCGGGGTGAGATCCGCCTCGGTCGCCGAACTCGCCTCGGTGCCTGGGTTCTCTCAGCGGCAGGCGGAGCGCATTCTCGATCATCTGAGAACCGCAAACCCCCAGCGCTAACTCTCCCCCGGCAACTGCCGCCGCCATCACTCCAGGTTTGCTTGCGGTTTGCCGAGCAGGCATATTGTAAGTCTATGCCTGACGCACGGTTTGCGATTCTGGACCCGGCCGCGGGAATCAGCGGCGACATGGTTCTCGGGGCACTGATTGCCGCCGGAGCCTCGCCGGATTGGCTCCGGCGGGTGCCTGCCCGGCTCGGTTTTCCCGAGGTCCGGATCGAGATCGAGCAGGTGGAACGGTGCGGTGTGGCCGCCACCAAGGTGGATGTGGTGCTGCCAGGCGACCGGCGGGAGCGCCCGTCGGAGGTGATCGAAGATCACCATCACGATCAAGGCCATCATCACGGGCACGACCAGGTTGAGCATGAGGGTGAGCATGATCATCAGCACCGGCGGATCGGCGACCTCATTGGTTTGATTCAGGGTGCCCAGCTCTCACCCTGGGTGCTCGAGCGGGCAGTTCACGCGTTCACTCTCCTGGGCCAGGCGGAGGGGCGGGTTCATGGCCTTCCGGGGGATGAGGTGCCGCTGCACGAAGTGGGAGCTGTGGATGCGCTGATAGATATCGTCGCCGGAATCGAGGGGTTTGAGCAGCTGGGCATCACCCGGATTTATCACCGGCCGGTCGCCTTGGGCAGCGGCTGGGTTCGAGCGGCTCACGGAGTAATTCCAGTTCCAGCCCCGGCTACCGCCATTTTGCTGGAGGGGCTGGAGGTCACGCCGGTCGGTCCGGTGGTAGGTGAAGCTACCACGCCAACTGGAGCGGTTCTCCTCCGGGTACTCTCGTCCGGAGCACCTCCTGCCCGCTGGCGGCCACTCGATGCTGGAGCCTGGGGAGCCGGAGGACGCAACCCCTCGGCCTATCCCAATGCACTTCGTCTGATCACTGCGTCGGGTGCCGCAGAGGCCGGAGAAGTCGTCCTGCTCTCCACCGACATGGATGACTTGAGTCCCGAATATCTTGAGCCCCTGCGTGAGGCGCTCTTCAACGCCGGCGCGCTCGATGTCCAGGTCTGGGCCACTCAAATGAAGAAGGGACGCACTGGATTCCGAGTGGAAGTTACCGCGCCCCCGGAGGCCGACCGCGTCACGGCGGCCCTGTTCCGGCACAGTACCACCTCCGGAATTCGTCGCCAAATTGCAGAGCGTGTCACTCTGGCTCGGCGTGAAGTCCAGGTGACCTCAGCGGACGGAACTGCCGTCAGAGTCAAGGTGCTGGAGGGGCCTGATGGCCCGAGGGTGAAGCCGGAATACGATGATGTTGCAGCAGTTGCGCGTCGCACTGGGCAGCCGGCCCATGAAGTGGCAAGGGACTTGCACGACCGGGCCCTCCGGTCTCTGATCTCGAACAAGGAGTCGTAGCGAGTGAAAACCATCAATCGTCATGGTGAGCGTGCTCATCGGGGCCGGCGCCGTTCCCGCAGGCGCCCAACAGACTGCCGTCAACGATCGCGTCGTCAAGTCGCTGCCGTCCCGCTATGTCGCCCCCAGAGTGCGGAATCAAGCCGGGGCACTTCAAGGTCAGCAGCGGTGCCACCTATCTCAAAACCGGTATCGAAACAGAACTTCCCGAGAACCGGAATCGCGCGTTGAGCTCGGGCAAGAAGGTTCTGCTCGAAGCCATTGAAAAGAACGGCCAGGAGAAGAATCCAGCAGCCTGGTATTACCTGGGCCGGACCTATCTGCAGGCAGGGAGACCTGGTCGGCGCGGACAGCTCACTCACCAAGGCCGAGGCCCTGATGCCGGCCTGCAAGGAGGATATCAGCAAGACCCGATACACCGGCTGGGTTCCGCTGGTCAATGGCGGAATCGATTTCGTCAAGAAGCAGAACAACGACTCTGCCCTGGCCCTCTTCCGGCAGGCCAACACGATCTACCGCGACAAACCCTCAGCTTACTTGAATGCCGGGGTCATCTTCGCGAATGCGGGACAGACCGACAGTGCCATCGCCTACTGGGAGAAGGCATCAGAGATCGGCGAGCGCACCAATGCGGTCGAAGACCGCAATGTGGCGACTCGAAATCTCGGCGCGATGTATCAGAAGGCCGGCCGCCATCAGGACGCGGTCAAGGTCCTGGAGAAGTACTTGGGCTGGGTGCCTCAGGACGCGGAGGTGAAGCGAGCGCTGGCGACGTCCTATCGGGCCACGGGTCAGAACGACAAAGCCGCGGCCCTCGAAAAAGAAGTCGGTGTGGCCGCCGCACCCGGTGCCGGCGCTCCATCCGCTGCGGCTGCCAGCGCAGGTGCCATGAACGCCGCGATTGCGCTGTACAATGAGAAGAAGTACGACCAGGCGGCGGCCGCGTTCGAGCAAATAGTGGCCAAGGAGCCGTATAACCGAGATGCGCTATACGGCCTCGCCAACAGCTACATCGGCCTCAAGAATGGGCCCAAGCTGGCGGAAGCTGCTGGTCGCCTGGCCGAGATCGAGCCGTACAATGATGAGATCGTGCGGATGCTGGCCAACGGCCAGCGCATGGCCAAGAAGGAAGCCGCAGGCAAACAAGACGGCCACTCGGGTGCTCTCCATGCCGGTCTCGGTGACGGTCAGCACGTTCGCACCAACGGCTGAAGGGGCCACCATCAGTGGTACGGCCACGGGGCGTGAAGCCCAAACTGCGCAGGGCAAGCCAGTGACGCCCGCGGCCATGACCCTGATTTTCGAGTTCCTGGACGCGAAGGGCACCGTCGTGGCCAATCAGGAAGTCCAGATCCCGGCCCTCAAGGCGGGAGCATCCCAGCCGATCCAGGCAAGCGCGAAGGGCGCCGGCATTGTGGCTTGGCGGTACAAGAAGGTCTAAGGAGAGACGGAGCATGACCACAGTAGGGAAGCAGCAGGCGGGAGTCGGGCTGACTACGACGAAGGCGCCGTTTATCGAGCAGGCGCAGCAGGAAGGCCGGCTCTATATCCATCAGCCCTACGAGCTGTACTCCGAGGCCAACCACGACGCCTGGAAACGTCTGTTTGCTCGCATGGAAGAACGGTGGCGCCGATACGCCAACACCCGGTTCCTCCAGGGAATCGACAGCCTGTGCCTGGAGCCCACCCGGGTGCCCCGGCTGGATGACGTCAATCGATTTCTCAGCCCGCTCACCGGCTTCAAGGCAAAGCCGGTGAGCGGCTATATCCCATCTTTCCTGTTCTTCAACAGCTTACGCAATCGGGAATTTCCTACCACCATCACCATCCGGGACGGCGCGACCCTCGATTATCTGCCGGAGCCGGACATCTTCCACGACATCGCCGGTCACGTGCCGATGCACACCGACCGGGCATTTGCCGATACCCTGGTTCGCTTCGGCGACTGCGCTCATACCGCTGCAGAGATCGTGGCGGGCATCAAGGACGAGAAGGAGAAGATCCGCCGGGTAACCAGCATCTTCAAAGCCTTGGCGCGGTTCTTCTGGTTCACCATCGAGTTCGGATTGATGCGCGGAGCGGACGGTCTCCGGGTGTATGGCAGCGGCCTGCTGAGCTCCTATGGCGAGATCGCGCACGCCATCGATTCGCCTGAAGTACAGCGCTATCCAATCCAGCTCGAATGGGTCATCAATCAATACTTCGAAATCGATCACTACCAGCCTTTGCTCTTCATCGTCGATTCCTTCGATCACCTTTTCGATCTGGTCGGAGAATTGGAGCGGTGGATGCGGCAAGGCCGGCTGGACAATGTCTCACCGGGAGAACCCGCAATCAGTGAGCCCGACTTGCGGAGTTTTCTGGAGGCCTCGGTGTCCAAATAGCTGCCTCCTTGACCCCTCTTAGCCTCCTCCTCACATTTACGAACTCGCGGGCGTAATTCAGTGGTAGAATGCCAGCTTCCCAAGCTGGACGTCGCCGGTTCGAGTCCGGTCGCCCGCTCTAGTGGCTTCATCTCCGTTTCAGCCCCGCTTCACACCCATGCCATTAGCTTTGGCTCCGATAACGACGGAGCCCTGCTTGCGCCTTTCTGGGCTGGCCTCGGGTGCCGTGCCGCGGTTAGCCTTCCGTGGCGTCGGCGCAACGGCTGGTCTGGGTCTGTCGCGTAACTGGCGCAAAGTTAGGAACTTACACCTAAGGATCGAGCCCAGGATCGGGCCCGGTACCTGCATCTACGCCCGTGTTCACGCCATCCGTTTGGGCGCCTCGGACCCCCTGGAGTGGATCCATAGTCATGGTGATGATCAGTCGAGTTCGGAAGGTCCGTCTGTGGACGATAGCCACGCTGGTGGCTGCCGCCTCGCTTCGCTGCGGCGGAGATAGCGTCCCCCCCACAACTCCCACGAAGATCGAAATGGTGAGTGGCAACGGCCAGAACGGCGTTGTGGGGCAGCCTCTCCCCAGTCCGCTCGTGGTGCTGGTTACCGATGACAACGGGAACCCGGTTCCGGACGTGCAGGTCACATGGGCAGCCCAGGGTGGCGGAAGCGTCTCCAGCGCAGTGACCCAGACCGGCTCGAACGGACACGCATCGGTGACCCGAATCCTGGGCACCGAGCTGGGGCCGCAGGGCACCACCGCCACGGCGAGCCTCGACGGATCACCCATCACCTTTACGTCCACCGCGGTGGAAGCCGGCGCACCGGGCAGCATTGTGATCACAACCAATCCTCCGGTGTCCGCTCTCGATGGCGAGGTGTTCGACCCGGCGGTGCAGCCCGTAGTTCAGGTAAAGGATGGCGCTGGCAGTCCGGCGGCAGGCGTGCAGGTGACCGCCACCTCCTCCTCGGGTGGAACCCTGGAAGGCGATACCGAGGTCACCACCGATGCCAACGGCATGGCGGCATTTGGAGACTTGGGACTTCGCGGCACCGGAACCCACACTCTGGAGTTCACTGCGGGGTCGGTGAACGTCAGCTCCTCACCGGTCGAGGTGACGCCGCTGTCTTCCAAGGCCACGACCGGAAGCTGGGGACCGCTCGTCAATTGGGACATCGTGCCGCTGCATATGAACCTGCTTCCCAGCGGAAAAATCTTTGCATGGGGCAAGCGGGACATATCCGATACCATGGGGATGCCCCGGGTATGGGACCCGGCGAGCGGCCCTCCCAGCGGTCTCGCTCCGATCCACGTGAACGACATGCTGTTCTGTGCCGGTCACACGCTGATGCCGGACGGAACGTTGATGCTGTCCGGCGGTCATTTAATGGATGATCGCGGAATTCCCACAACCTATTTCTTCAGTGCCGACGGCGCTTTCCTGCGGAAAGGGCCTGACATGCCCCACGGCACGGTGGTATCCCACACTCACCGTTCTTCCCGACGGCCGCATGCTGACCATGGCTGGCCGCGACCAGTCGAACGACGTGGTAAGAACCCCCGAGATCTGGGAGAACAATCAGTGGGTTGAGCTGCCAGGGGCGGGCGACACGAATCCCGTACTACCCACGCAACTACGTTGCTCCCAACGGCAAGGTTTTCTACGCCGGCGAGCGCATCATGTCCCGCTGGTTCGATGTGGATGGCACGGGCGCCGGCGGCGGCCGCGGTCAGTGGACTAACGGCCCGATGCACATCTACCGCTTCAATCGGGACTACGGCACCTCCGCAATGTGGGAGCCGGGCAAGATCTTCTACGCGGGCGGAGGCGGTGATGTGAAGTGGCCGACTCCGGATCCCAAGGCTGCCACTCCGACCGCCACCGCTGAGATCATCGACCTGAATCAGCCGTCGCCCCAGTGGCAGAGCGCCGGCTCCATGTCAGCACCCCGGCGGCACATCAACTCCACCATTCTGCCGGACGGCACCATTCTGGTGACCGGCGGCACTCGGGGCGGCGGCTTCGTCGACATCAATGAGGCGGATGCGGTCAAGGCGGCAGACCTGTGGAACCCCAAGACGGGGCAGTGGACTACCCTGGCCGCTGCGAGCAAGATGCGGGTTTACCACTCGGTATCGTTGCTTCTGCCTGACGCGACCGTCCTGCACGGAGCGAGCGGCGATGCCATGGCGGGGCCGGTTCCGGTTCCGCCGGAGAGAAACCACGAGATCTTTTCGCCGCCGTATCTTCTTCAAGGGCGCCCGGCCGACCATCTCGTCCGTGCCGGGGGCGGTCGGTTACGGCCAGACGCTTCAGCGTGACAACGCCCAACGCCGCGCAGATCACCGAGGTGCGCTGGATTCGGCTCGGCACGGTAACCCACGCGTTCGATTCCGGGTCAGCGGGCAAATACGCTGAGCTTCACCCGGTCAGCCACTGGGGTCGAGGTTACCGCTCCAGCCAGAGCGGAACTGGCGCCGCCCGGGCTACTACCAGCTCTTCATTCTCAACCGGAACGGCGTGCCCTCGCAGAGCAAGTTCATCCACATTCAGTAGCGTCTAGTCTTTGCCGGAGTTCGCGAGGGAGCGGATTCCGGCAAAGACCGCCAGGCCAACCCCGGCTGCAAGCAGGGCGCGACCCGGCGACAGGGCCGTCTGGGTATAAATGCTGGATCGCATGACGTGGCCGCTGTAGCTGCCCCGCTCCACACCCTCCTCCCCAGCAGAGTGGTACAGGTTCCCGCCGGTTTGCTCCGCCGGCGCATCGCTCCGTTGGGCATCGAACATCGCCCGCTCCATGTAAAAATCGGTCAACCGGGGAAGGGCAGCGCCCAGCGCGGTGAGAACCCGGCCGCCTCCCCCAATCGTGATATCTCGAACGGGATGCTCGGCGGCGCGCAGAATGGCATTGGCGACTACTTCCGGGGCATAGACGGGAGCCGGGGGCTTGGGCTGGACCTCCATATAGTTTTTGGCGTGCTGGAAGTAGGGAGTGTCGATCGCTGAGGGCTTAATGAGCGTCACCGAGATGGGAGCGCCTTCCTCCTCCAGCTCCATCCTCAGAGCATCGGTAAATCCCTTGACCGCGTGCTTGGAGGCGGAATAGGCGCCCTGTAAGGGGATGGCGCGATCGGAGACGACGCTGCCGATATTGATCAAGGCACCTCCGGTTGCCCTGAGTCGCGGGACGGCGGCTCTTGCTCCATGCACCATGCCCCAGAAGTTCACCTCGAAAAGCTGGCGCATGTCTTCCAGGGCAACCTCCGTCAACCGGCCATAGAACGAGACGCCGGCGTTGTTGACCCAGGTGTTCAGCGAGCCGAACTCCTCGATGGCGGAGGCGGCCAGCCGCTCGACGTCATCCGGATTCGAGACATCGGCCACCACGCCGCGGGCGGTGCCTCCAGCTCTCCTCGATCTGGGCAACGGTCTCCCGCAGCCCAGACTCATTCCGAGAGCAGAGGACCACCCGGGCGCCTCGTTCGGCGGCGCGCTTGGCCGTGGCCAGGCCGATCCCGCTGGTGGCCCCGGTGATCACCATGACCTGCTCCTTGAGCGGCTTGAGTCTGATCTTCATGCCCCCTCCTCGAGTGATCCGTTAGCCGCTGCCCTCACGAAGACACGTTCGCTATGGCGGACAACCACTTTGAGCCTGAGACCTGAGGTTGAATTTAGCCCATTCGGGAGAGATCTTGGTGCGATGATACGAGTCACCGGAGTACAGCCCGAGTCGATCGCCGCCGAGCTGGGCCTGCGGGAGGGCAGCGAGCTTCTCTCGGTCAACGGGCGTGAGCTGGACGACTTCCTGGACTGGGAGTTTCTGACGGCGGAAGAAGAGTTTGTGCTTCACGTCCGCCAACCGGACGGAGAGGAAATCGAATTCGAGATCGAACGGCCTCTGAATGAGCCGATGGGTGTGGCATTGGAGCCCCCCCGCATCCGCCGCTGCGCCAATCGGTGTGACTTCTGCTTCGTGGACGGCCTGCCCGATGGGCTTCGGGACGTACTGTACATCAGAGACGACGATTATCGGCTCTCCTTCCGCTATGGCAACTTCGCGACCCTGACCAACCTGAAGCCGCACGATGTGCAGCGGATCATCGATTACCGGCTCTCTCCGCTCTACGTCTCGGTGCACGCTACCGACCCAGTTGTACGGCGATTTGTTCTGCGAAATCCCACCGCTCCGGAAATCATTCCCCAGCTGAGCGAGTTCGCCGCGCACGGCATCGAGTTCCACACCCAGGTGGTGATGTCGCCCGGGGTCAATGATGGGGCCGTTCTGCAAGAGACGCTGCAGGACCTCTACAACTTCGGCCCGTCAGTTCTGAATTGTTCTGTGGTTCCAGTCGGCCTGACGGAGCACTCGAAGCACCATCTGGTCCGGGAGCCGACGGCGGACGAGTGCCGAGCTGCCATCCGCGTGGTGGAGGCAGTGTGCCGAGCGGGCGAGAATGGAGCGTGGGATCACCTGGGCGTTTGGGGCCGACGAATTATATCTGCGCGCGGGCGTATCGCTCCCGCCCGCCGACATCTACGATGGATTCGAGCAGGTCGAAAATGGCGTAGGCTCCGTGCGCTGGCTGCAACAGCGGATCGAGCCAGTCGGGTATCAGCCGTGATGAATGGGCGGGCAAGACGGGTGGGGGTGGTGACCGGCACCGCGATGGCGCCGCTGATGCCGATGGTTCTGGAGCCGCTGGCCCGGCTTACCTCCGCCCGCTTCGACCTGATCCCGGTGACCAACACACTGTTCGGAGCAAGCGTAACAACCGCCGGGCTACTGCCGGGGAGCGCGGTGCAGCAGGCCCTCCTCGGGCGGCAGGGATCTGGACCTGGTCCTCATTCCTGGTGAGTCGATCAACGATGACGGGTTGTTCATAGACAGTCTCAGCCTGGAACTGCTCCAAGCGACCAGCCCGGTGGAAATTCGCCCATCCCGCGATTTCGCTGACGCTTTGCTGGAGCCGGTTGCGGCATGAGCAAACCTACGGTGGCAATCGTGGGCCGCCCCAACGTGGGCAAATCCACCCTCTTCAATCGGATCCTGGGCGGGCGCCCGGCGATCGTATCGGAGGAGCCCGGCACGACGCGGGACCGCCATTTCGGTGACGCGGAGTGGCAGGGACGCCGATTCTGGCTGGTGGACACCGGCGGCCTGGTTCCCGGCTCGCAGGACTCCATGGATCGAGCTATTGGACGCCAGGTCGAGTTTGCCCTGAACGAGGCCGACGTAATTCTCTTCGTGGTCGATGGGCGAGAGGGGATCAACCCGGTAGACCGGGCGATAGCCGAGCGCCTCCGCAAGGCGGGACGTCCCGTCGTTCTAGTGGTGAACAAGCTGGATAATCTGGAGCACAGTACCGAGCAGTATGGCTTCTACTCGTTGGGGTTTGGCGAGCCCCAGGGGATCAGTGCGGCAGTGGGGAAGGGCAGCGGCGACCTGCTTGACGAGGTGGTCGAGCGGCTGCCGCCCTATGATCCGGCCGAATCGGAAGAGACCATCAACGTCGCGGTGGTGGGACGGCCTAATGCCGGAAAGTCCTCGGTTGCGAATCGCCTGCTCGGGGAAGAGCGGCATCTGGTCGCCCCCCAGGCCGGCACCACCAGAGATGCCATCGACAGTGTCTTGCGATATCATGGTAAAATCTTGAACTTCATAGACACTGCAGGCTTACGCCGCCGCGCTAAAGTGGAAGATGACCTGGAGTTCTATTCCACCCTCAGAACCGAGCGCGCGATTGAACGGGCCCACGTCTGCGTTCTGGTAGTAGACGCGACCGTGGGGATGCACAACCAGGACCTGCGCATCGCCTCTCTGGCTTGGGAGCAGGGCGCCGGACTCATCGTGCTGGTGAACAAGTGGGATCTGATCGAGGAAAAGAACGCCAACACCGCTCGGCAGGGACAGGAAGCGCTGATTGCCAAGGCCCCGTTTCTCCGCTACGTCCCGTTCCTTTATGTCTCGGCGCTCACCGGCCAGCGGATCCGGAAGGTACTCGATCTCATTATCGAGGTGGCTGAGGGCCGCCAACTACGGGTTCCTACGGCCGAAGTCAATAAGGTTCTGGCCGACTTGATCGAGCGTAACGCGCCGCCACAGAAGCCAGGCGAGGAGGTCAAGCTGCTCTACGCTTCTCAGATCGGCACCGCACCGCCCACTCTGGCCATTGTCAGCAATCGCCCGGAGGAGGTGCCCGAGTCTTACCAGCGTTACCTGGTGCACGGCTTTCGCGAAGCCTGGCCTTTCTCCGGTTCGCCGCTGCGCCTCAAGTTCACTCGCCGGGGATCCAAGCGATGAGCGTCGCCGCGGCCGGTTGGCTGGTGGCGTCGTACCTGGTTGGCGCCATTCCTACCAGCCACCTGGTCAGTCGCAGCTTTGCCAAAATCGACCTGCGGCAGCACGGCAGCGGAAATCTCGGAGCCACGAATCTCTACCGGGTGCTGGGGTGGAAGTACGCCATTCCGGTCGGCCTCTTTGATATCGCAAAGGGGGCCATTCCGGTACTGGTCTTCGCTCCCCGGGTGTCCGGTTCCGAGCTATATGCGCTGGCCTGCGGTGTAGCCGCCATCATTGGGCACGTGTTCTCGGTATTCGTGGGCTTCAAGGGTGGGAAGGGGGTGGCCACCGCGGCCGGGGTGATGCTGGCACTCAGTCCGCTGGCGTTGGGCGTTGCGGCTGCGGTCTGGGGCGTCGTTCTCATGCTTACCGGATACGTGTCGCTCGCGAGCATTGCCGCCGCCGCGGTGCTGCCTGTAGCGGTGTACCTGCTGGAGCCTCCGGACATCCCCGAGCTTCTCTGGATGGACGTGTTGATCGCGGTCGGAGTGATCGTGCTGCATCGGCGGAATATCGAGCGACTGCTCAAAGGGACCGAGAACCGTTTCGGGCGGCGGACGGCGAGCGCTCCGCGCCCATGACCCTGGTCGCTGTACTCGGGGCCGGCAGTTGGGGCACGACGCTCGCCAATCTTCTGGCTCTCAAGGGAGACACGGTTCGGATCTGGGCGTACGAGCCTGAAGTCGTTCAGGCGATCAATCGAGAGCACCAGAACTCGGTTCTTCTTGCCGGACGTTCCCCTGCATCCCGGGCTCCGCGCCTACGGCGACGCCCGGGAAGCAGCGGCCGATGTTCCCGTGATCGTGTCAGCCGCTCCGAGTCATGCGGTGCGAAGCGTGCTCGGACAGATTGCGCGGTGTGATCAAGCCGGACACTCTGGTGGTGAGTGCCACCAAGGGAATCGAGACCAACACGCTCGCGCTGATGTCTGCCGTGTTTCAGGAGTGTCTGCCGGAGGTGCGGTTTGCCGCGCTGTCCGGACCCAGCTTTGCCAGCGAGGTTTGTCAGGGGCAGCCAACCCTGGTCGTAGCTGCCTCCCGCACGGAGGCCACGGCCCAGGCAGCCCAACGCATCTTCGCCACTCCGACGATTCCGGGTGTACTCCCATGACGATGTCATCGGGGTGGAGCTGGCGGGAGCATTGAAAAACGTCATTGCGATTGCGGCCGGAATCCTGGAGGGTCTGGGAATGGGACATAACCCACGGGCCGCGCTGATAACTCGGGGGCTGGCCGAGATCACCCGGCTGGGCGTAGCACTGGGAGCCAGCCCCCTGACCTTTGCGGGTTTGGCCGGCATGGGTGACCTTATTCTGACCGCCACCGGAAGTCTCAGCCGGAATCGGGCGCTGGGCATCGCCCTGGCGCAGGGACAAACGTTCGAGGAATACCGGGCCCAGCACCGCTCCGTGGCGGAGGGCGCCAACACCTCCAGGGCTGGGGCCGCACTGGGCGCTCGGATGGGGGTGGAGCTACCCATCATCGAGAAAGTCGGTGAAGTTCTGTTCAGCGGAAAGCCGGCTCGCGAGGGCATCGGCGAGCTCATGGCACGGGAACTCAAGTCGGAGCAGTGGAGATGACAACCACAACCGTCGCGCGTCCGGTTCAGGAGTTCTACTCGATTGGGGAGGTTTGCGCTCTTACCGAGCTCAAGCCGCACGTCCTGCGCTACTGGGAGAGCCAGTTTCGCTTCCTGAATCCGGCCAAGAACCGCTCGGGAAACCGGGTGTACAAGGGCCGCGAAGTCGAGCTGATCATGCTGGTGAAGCATCTGCTTTATACCGAGAAGTTCACCATCGATGGGGCCCGGCAGCGCATCGACCAGTACCGCCGCAGCGGCGAGCTCCGGGCTTCCGCAAAGCGGGCATTCGAGGCGGAAACCGTTCAGGATCTACGCGCCGGGCTCGATGAAATCATGGCCATCCTCGACGGCAAGGCACCTCCGCCGCGCAAAGAAGTGAACGGCGAACCATCCACGTGAAGGGTTCTCCTTCACGCTCAACGCATATTCGGTCATGAACATCCTGGTGACCAACGATGACGGCGTTTTGGCTCCAGGACTTTCGCTGCTGTCCGACGTGTGCCGCCAGGTGGGAAGCGTCACCGTGGTGGCGCCCGACCGGGAGCAAAGCGGCACCTCCCACTCGCTCACTCTGCATCGGCCACTCCGCCCGGCGCGAAGACCGGACGGCGGTTGGCAGATCGACGGGACTCCCACAGACTGCGTGATGCTCGCGATCCAGGCGCTCATGCCCGCGCGGCCCGATTTCGTGTTTTCCGGGGTCAACCACGGGCCGAACATGGGCGAGGACGTTCTCTACTCGGGAACGGTGGCGGCTGCGATGGAGGCCGTCACGCTGGGAGTCCCCGGCATCGGCATCTCATTCGCCGGGAACCAGCCGGAAACGATGGCCACGTACCATGGTGTGCTGCTGGAGCTGGTGCGCCGGATTACCAGCGTGGCCAATTTTCCGGAGCAAATGCTGCTCAACATCAATCTCCCCCGGATTCCTGCTGAAGAGGTCCGCGGCATTCAGGTGACGAAGCTGGGGAGTCGCTACTTCTCCGAGTCGCTCACCCGGATGAAGGATCCCTGGGGGCGGGAGATCTACTGGATCGGCGGGGGAACCATCACCTGGACGGGGGGCGAGAACTCCGATCATCTTGCCGTTGCGGAGGGCTACATCTCGGTCACGCCGCTGCACATGGATCTCACGAACTACTCTCTCCTGGAGACGGTCCGCGGATGGTCCCTGGAAGGGTAGGGGAGGGTGACAGCTACGGCGGCTACCGCAGCCAGCTGGTGGAGGTGCTCCAGCGGAAAGGGGTGCGGGACCTGGCGGTGCTTCGGGCCGTACGCATGGTGCCACGCCACCTCTTCGTTCCGGAAAGCGTGCGCCATCGGGCGTATGACGACGTTGCACTCCCGATCGGCAGCGGACAGACTATCTCCCAGCCCTACGTGCAGGCGCGGTACCTGGAGTTGATCGGCCTTACCGGCAAGGAGAAGGTGCTCGAGATCGGCACCGGGTCGGGGTACCAGACGGCTCTCCTGGCTTTGCTGGCCAGCATGGTCTTCAGCGTAGAGCGAGTTGCTCATCTGGCCCAGAGCGCCCGGACCGCGCTGGAAGCGGCCGGAATTCGAAACGTCACCGTCCTGGTGGGCGATGGCACGCTGGGATGGCGCCCCTACGCTCCGTATGATGCGATCCTGGTGTCGGCGGCATCTCCCGAAGTCCCGGCTCCTCTCGTGGAGCAGCTCGCGTCCGGAGGAAAGATGGTGATTCCCCTCGGCGATAGAGATTCCCAGATCCTCACCCTGGTCGAGCGACAGGGCGATCAGGTGCGCAGCAGCACCATCGCGGACGTGCGTTTCGTACCGCTGGTCGGCGAGTTCGGGTTTTCCGAGGAGCGCTGACCACTACGTGCTCTCGGGATTCTTTCACTGGTTGGCGGATACCATTCTGGCCCTGGGTTATCCGGGGATCCTGGTGCTGATGGCCATCGAGTCGTCGGTGCTTCCGTTGCCCAGCGAGCTCGTCATGCCTCCCGCCGGGTACCTCGCCGCCAAAGGACAGATGAATGGCACATTGGCGGTGCTGGCGGGAACCCTCGGCAGTATTGTCGGAGCTCTGGTGAATTACGGTCTTGCCTTGTACGTGGGCGAGCCGCTGCTCAGACGATACGGCAAGTACGTGCTCATCAGCTCTCGCTCGCTCGATCGGACCGAGGCCTTCTTTCGTCGGCATGGCGAAATCAGCACCCTCATCGGTCGACTCCTGCCGGTGATTCGCCACCTGATCTCGATTCCTGCCGGAGTGTCTCGCATGCCCCTGGCAAGGTTTATCGGGTTCACCGCGCTAGGCGCGGGAATCTGGTGCGCGATTCTTACCTACCTGGGCTGGCTCATTGGCAAGCATGGACAGCAGGTGGAGACGGTCATCGGCGGCTACGTGCATCACACGCTGCTCACGTACATCCTTCCAGCGGTTGTGGTAATTCTCGGTGCCTACGTGATCTGGCAGCGACGCCGCCGGGCGGTGATCAAGTGAGCGGCGTGCGTTACCTGGTCAGCGGCTCGGTCCAGGGCGTGGGCTTCCGCTGGTTCGTGGCGAGGCACGCCAGGAGCCTTGGCCTGGCAGGATACGCCCGGAATCTGCCGGATGGGCGAGTAGAGGTCGTGGTAAATGGACCCGACGACGTTCTGCCCGCACTGGAAGAGCTGCTCCGAGCGGGGCCTGCAAACGCTCGGGTTGCTACGGTCGAGCGCTCCACCATGCCGACGGCAATCACGCCAGGCAAAAGCTTCGACATCATGTAGGCCAATGTCCTTAGGTTCTCTGATGACACCGCTGACCGACCGCGTACGACAGACTCTGCGGGTAATCCCGGATTATCCCAAACCCGGGATCCTCTTTCAGGACATCACGCCGGTCCTGCGGGACGGAGCCCTCCTGAGTGAGGTGGTGCTGGAGATGAGCCGGCCATTCCGCGACTCCGGTATAACTCATGTAGTAGGCATAGAGGCCCGTGGCTTCATCCTGGGTGGAGCGGTGGCTACGGCCTTGAGTGCCGGGTTCGTCCCCGCACGGAAACCCGGCAAGCTGCCATGGGAGCGGACGGCTGAAGCATACGATTTGGAATACGGCACCGATGCGTTGGAGGCCCATCGGGACGCGCTCGGCCAGGGCAATCGGGTCTTGATCGTGGACGACGTTCTGGCCACCGGTGGTACTGCCCGGGCCGCCGGACAACTTGCCCGCGGATTGGGTGCCGAGCTGGTGGGCTGGAGCTTCCTCCTGGAGATCGGGGCGTTGCGGGGCAGGGACCGGCTGCAAGGCGCTGTCTGCCACGTCATAACCACCTGCTGATGCCGCTTGGGGTTGCTCAGGGTTGTACAGGCGGCCATTTTTCGCTGCTCAGACGGACCGCTTTCCACCCAGAAGAGCATCGGCGCCGGTAGCGGCAGGCCTCGAGCAGTAATGACGGTGAGAAAGCACTTCGGGGCAGCTCCGCAACGCTTAGAAAGAAAAGAAGTTCCGGCCCCCGTAGCTCAGATGGATAGAGCAGCAGTTTCCTAAACTGTTGGCCGCGTGTTCGAGTCACGCCGGGGGCATGAGCGGCGGCGCTGACCGCCGAGGCAATATTCACCATGGGGAACATGGCAACCACAGTCGAACCGAAGACCCGTGAAGTAACCGCCGGCCCGGAAACTGGCCCCCCTTGGTACCAGAGGTATCAGCGACCGCTCCTGATCGCCTTGGCGCGTATTGGCGGTGGCAGCTATCGTGACCTGGTTCATAATGGCGAGCGCCAAACGGAAAGAGCAGTTTGCCGCCCGGAGCCTCAACCAAGCCCGCGCAGCGGCTGAGGCGGGCAACCTGCCTCTGGCGTCCAGCGAGCTGCAGCGTCTGATCACGACCTACAAGGGAACGGATGCGGCCGTCGAAGCGGTCATCACGCTCAATCAGGTCCGCATGGTCAATGGCCAAAGCGAACTGGCCGCCGTGGGGCTTCGGGAGTTCATCGCGAGCAAGCCGCCGGCCAAGTATCTGCCTCCGGCCTACGGGCTGCTCGGAGCGGGATTGGAGAACTCGAAACGGTGGGCCGAAGCGGCCGATGCCTACAATCAGGCCTCGAGCTCATCGGAGGTCCCGTACCTGAAAGCAAACTATCTGGTGGATGCTGGCCGGGCCTTGCGCGAGGCTGGTCGAACCGCGGACGCAGCCAAGGCATATCGGACCGTCATAGAGAAGTACAGCGACTCGCCGAGCTTCACTGAGGCACAAGTGCGCCTGGCGGAGCTCACGTCCGGTAAGATGTAGGGGGGTAGTGCAGGCAACCACGGGAGGGCTACGGCCCTCTCTTTTTTATCTCTTTGGTTAAACGACGTATAAGATATGTTATGTTAAGTACGCTTGGGGAAAAGTGTGGAGAACCGGTTCCCCGCCGAGGATGAAGCGCATAACTAATTGTGACGGATTGATTTACTGGACTGGTCGGAAAACACGACAGAAGTTACCTAGATCCCATCCCACACTCCCCGGTAGACCAGCCGTCCTTGGCCAACGAGCCACACGTCAGACGCCTGGCCGCCGCTGAGCTTGGCCTCGAACCGTGAGCTCGGGTCCTCCCCTGCTTCGAAAGACGGTCGGCAGGCCCGCCTCGCCTTGCTGGGCAAGGGCTAGGGCGGCAGCAACGGTCCCGGTCCCGCAGGCCAGCGTTTCTCCCTCGACACCCCGCTCGTAGGTTCGAATCAGCCAGAGCCCGTTCGCGCCCGCTGCTGGGGCCACGAAGTTGACATTGGCTCCGGCGGGGCCAAATACCGGGTCGAAGCGCAGTGCTTTCCCCCGAGCGAGCACGTCCACTTCCTCGGTGTCCTCTACCCGCACAACCACATGGGGATTCCCCACCGTCAGGAAGGCCATCCAGCGCTCCCCCTGACCCGGCGATGCCGTTGGAAGGTTCGGCAGGAGCTCCAGATCGGGCAGGTTGATCTCTGCCACTTCGGCTGGACGGCGCGGCTCGAACCCGCACGGGACCGGCGTCGGTCAGGAGACAGAATTCTCCAGCCGGTACCATCTCCAGGTAAGCCGCGAGCCGGCCACTGCACAGGGCCGCGTTGCCGCACATCGCGGCGCGAGACCCGTCGGAATTCCAGTAGGACATCCGGACGGCCTCCGCGGTTGAAGGCGTGAGGATTACCAGGCCGTCGGCCCCTGCCCCGCGCCGTCGATCGCAAACGGCGCGAATACTCTCGGGAGACCACGAATCCACCTGGGTGGCCCGGCCATCCAGGATTACGAAGTCGTTACCCGACCCGCTCATCTTGTAGAAGACGGTGCCTCTCACAGGCGCCTCATCAGGGCCTGCAGCCGCAGCCACCAGACCATCCAGATCGCTTCCCGCACGATCCGCTTGTTCATCTTGCTCTGTCCCTCGATCCGGTCGGTAAAGACGATCGGAATTTCCACCAGCCGGAAGCCCTTCTTCCAGGCTCGAAAGCTCATCTCGATCTGGAAGGCGTAGCCATTCGAGCGGACCTTCTCCAGATCGATGGCTTCGAGCACCTCGCGGCGGAAGCATTTGAAGCCTCCGGTCGAGTCCGCCAGCGGCAGCCCCGTGATCCATCGGGCATACTCGTTGGCGCCGATGGACAGCAGGAGGCGCGAGATCGGCCAATTGATGACATTGACCCCGGTGCGGTATCGGGAGCCGATGACCACGTCGGCGTCGTTGATGGCCCGGATGAAGTCGCCCAGGAACTTGGGGTCGTGGGAGAAATCGGCATCCATCTCGAAGATGAGATCGTAAGCCCGGTCCAGAGCCCAGCGAAACCCCGCCAGGTAGGCCTTCCCCAGCCCGGACTTGGCCGGCCGGTGCAGCACGTGAACTCGAGGAGTGGAGGCCGCGAGCTCGTCAGCCAGCTGGCCAGTGCCGTCGGGAGAATTGTCATCCACCACGAGCACCTCGATGCGCGGGTCCTGTTGCAGAATGGCCGGCACCACGAGCGGGAGGTTGACGCGCTCGTTATAGGTGGGAACGACGACGAGGATCCGCTCAGCCACGGCGCTGACGAAGGCCCAGGACTGCGGCCGCACCGGTCACCAGCAATACGATGATCCAGGTTGCAGCCGTAATACCCGCCGCGAGCTGCACGATCTTGGGCCGATACCGAAGCAAGACCCGATGTTCGCCGGCTCGTGGAAGTGGCAACGCCCATCAACGCATGGTTGGTCTGGATGACCGGGACAGGGGTGCCATCGAGCTCGGCCTGCCAGGACGGATGGTAGGTGCGGCTGATGCTGAGCAAGGCAGGCCCGGTAGTGCGCACGCGAATGGAGAGGGTGTCGTCTCCGTTCCCGTCTATAGTGGCGGTACCAGTGCCTCCGGCCTGACCGATGGCCAGCACGGCCTGATCCACGATGGCGGTCTTGGCGGGGTCGAAGGTGGGCGACCAGAGTAACTCCACTCGACGGGCCGAATCGGGCTCGACCTGAACCTGGGGTACCACCGCCGCCGCCGGCACGGCCCCGTCGTTGACGTACACGGCCACCCGCTGATCCGAGCCCAGGAGACGGTAGCCCGGCAGGTCCACCTGGCCGGGAAGAAGAACGTATCGTGCCGCCAAGGCCCGAAGCGTTCCGCTGTTCAGCAAGCCGACCCAGTACTGCTGGAGCTCGGCCGAGGTTCTGGCGGCCTGGCGGACATCATAGCGGGTAAGCGCATTGTACCACCGTAGCTGGTTGCCGTGATAGCCGAACACCTCGGGAACGCCATAGGTGGCAAGAAATCCCTCCGGATACACCCCTCCGACCGCGAGCACCCGTTCTCCGGGAGCGAGGCGGTCGCGCAAGGCTTCGATACCCGGGTCGGGCGGGAAGAATTCGTCGTACCGGACAATCTGGATGTATCGGGCATCAACGCGGAGGAGATCGAGCGCCGTCAGAGCGAGCAGAATCATGACGACATGGGAGGCTCGAAGGCTTCCGCGGCTCCACAGCAGCAACGCCCCGAGAGAAAGCCCACAGAGCAGGGTGACCGCGAGCGCGCCCCCTACGATTCGCGGCTGATTGGCGGCGAAGGCGGCTGACCGATCAATGCCCTCCGGCCCGCCGAACAGAGATATCCAGGTCTGATAGAGTCCGCTCCCTCCTGCCAAGGTTATGAGAGCGATCAACAATGCCAGCACTGCTCCAGCCAGAAGGGCCGATGGTGGCAATACGGCGGGCGCCGGGGGTCGTCGGCCGCCAGCACTCGATCGATCAAGAGTGTGGCCAGGATGGTGAGCGCTGCGATGGCGACGAATGTCGCGAGACTCGGCGCTCGAAAGTTCTTCAGCCCGGGCACGAGTACGTAGAGCACCCGAAACACCGGTGTGCCGGAGCCCAGGGCATAGAGCAGCGCTATTGCCGCCATCCCGCCGAAGGCCCAGCGTCTCGGATCTCCCTTCAGGCCAAACACTGCAGCAATCCCGAGCACGAAGACCAGCGCGCCTCCGTATTCGGAGTTGTGTTTGAACGGGTTTTTCCCCCAGTACGTCTCCGACTGAACGTCGGTGCCGGAGAACTCCGGTATAAACAAGGAGACCGCCTCCTCGGCGTGAAGCGACCAACTGGCGGAGTACTCGAACCCCCTCCCCGGTCCGGCGCGGGGCGAATCTTCCCGGAGATAGCGGTACATCGGGAGCAGCACCACGGAGGCAACGCCCAGCGCCGTTACCGCCGCGAGCATACCGCCGGCAAGAACGTTGGCCAGGGTGGCTCCATCCCGCCGGCGAGCCCACAGACTGCCCACAGCATATCCCGCCAGGGCGATGTAGGCGTAGTACGCCAACTGGGGATGGGCCACTACCATGAGTCCGGCCACGACGCCGAGCCACACAAAGCGGAGCCAGGAGCGCCGATCCAAGGCGGTGATGAGAAGCCACAGCGCCCCGGGAAACAGCGCGGTGACGTACATCTTTCCGTCCTGTCCTCCCCAGACCAGGCTGACCAGATTGGCCGAGAGCAGGTAGGCCGAGCCGGCGAACAAGGCGGTGTACCGACGGGCTCCCAGTGCCCGAGCCGCCAGATACATGAACACACCGGCGAGATACACGTGCAGAATGAGCTTCCACGCCAGCGCGCTGGTCAAGGGCAGCAGAAAGTGCAGGATCGAAGTGGGATAGAGAATATCTCCGCTGCCTGCCTCGATCGTCGGTACCCCGCCGAAGAGATACGGGTTCCAGAGGGGTAACCGGCCCAGTGCCCGAACGTGCTCCACGAAAAATTTCCGGAACATGATGCCTGCAGCGATCGTATCCTGCCCCAGCAGCATTTCGCCGGGGCCGCTGAGCAGATACTGCCGAAAAGCCAGCAGTGTCAGCACGGCCATGATGACGAACGGGGCCCAGCGCGGGAGGTTGTCGAGCTCGGATGACGCGGATCGTTCCACTCAGGCCTCGCGAACGGATGAAGAGCTGGCCGCGTTCCGGCGGAGAAGAAATGGGATGGTTGGAAGCACCTCGGTGCCGGTGAGCAGCAGCCGGCTGGCAAGGGCCAGCCCAGCCGCAGGCTTGAGACCGATATCTCCAGCCAGCATCAGAAGGAAGACCGACTCGCGGGGTCCCAATCCACCGGGGGCGAAGAGCGCCACGAACCCCACCAGGTAGGAACAGGTGAACACTCCGATTGCCTGCCTCAGCCCCAGATGTACGCTCGGGCAGCACCCCTTTGGTGAGTAGAACCAGTGCCACGCCATAGGCTACCCAGGCAAGAAGGTTGGCCGCGAAAGCCAGCAACAGCCAGCCTGGCTGAACGGCCCGGAGCCGAGGAAAGGACGACGGAAGCAGTCGGCCGATGCGGTTCAACATGGGTTGTGATGTCGAGCACAACGATACCGGCGGTACAGGCCAGCAGCACGGCCGCGGCTGCCGGATACATCTCTGCTCCTGCCGTCTGGAATGCCTCACGAGCCGTCAGCGCCACGATCACTGCCCCACTTCCGAGCGCCAGCGCCTGCAACACCAGGGCTCCGGCAACTGCGACAGAAGGATCAACTCCTGCCCGCTGGGCAAGGACGGCAGCTCCGGCGACCGCCCACACCTTTCCGGGCACATACTTTCCCAGACTGGCGAGAAACCAGATTCGGGCGGCGGTCCAGAACGGAAGCTGTTCTCCCATGCTGAGCACGACTCGGCGCCACGCCTCGATCAGCACTGCATATCCGGCGAAGACGACCAAAACACTGGCGAGGAGCCATGTGGGGGAGAACCGCCACTCCAATGGCTGCGCTCGCAGCTCCTGCCAATTGAGAACAAGGGAACGTACTGCCAGAATTACCAGGAATGCGCCGGCTGCGAATTGCAGAACCTTCCAGAATCTAGGCCGCGCCACCGGCCCTACTCGATTGCACCTTCACCTGAACCGACTCCCCGCTCTCGTCCTCTAGGGCAACGAGGGTTCGATGTCCCAAAGGCGTCGTCAGCAGCACCCGTCCGTCCGCTGAAACCCGGGCAGCCCGAACTGATCTCCGAAAGCGGCGCCACTGAACAAGCTTGTGGGCCGAGCCAAAGTACGGTCGGTCGTCGGCCAGCGCCTGAAGCAGACTGACGAAGGCGGGCTCTGCTCCGGGAAATCCGAGCGGCTCGACGGTGTTGGGGTGCCACAACCCCACCCAGGCGCCCTCGACCACCTTGCACTCCCGAACCAGGTCACGAGCATCCTCAACCCATCGTCCGGGCTCTTCGATGCCAGCGTATTTGCTGAGTGCTCGATCCATCCAGACCAGCGGTACGATATCGAGCGGCAAGGTGCTTTCAGTACCGGCGTCCCAGGCGGGCACAATGTCCGCTACTCCCAAGCGGAAGCCGTTCCGGTCGGCGAAACCCCAGGTGGCATCGTATTCCAGCCCCGCGGCAACCATGTGATGCTGGGTCTGGCCGGGTCGCATTCGGAGGAAGTGCTGCCGCGCGCCGGTCACGGGGGTATCGGCGAGCCGGCTGAGTGACCGCCGCTCCTCGGCCATGCGCGCGGCGCTGGTGCCGGTGGCGAAGCTTCCGTGCAACCCGATCTCATGTCCGGCGTGAGTCAGCGCCGTGAGGATCCGACGCGCCGAGGAGCCTTCGGGATTGTACGTGGCATCCCCTGCCAGACGGGATCCGAGGGTCGGGCGGGCGCAGATGACGAACCAGGTTGGGCGGATCCCATGGTGGGCTTCGAGCTGGAGAATTGAGTGGACCCCGCGACTCACCGGATCTCGTCTAAAACTGCGTCGTGCCGCCCGGCCGACTCGCCCGGCCAGATCCCACGAGCCTTTCATGCTCAGCTCCAGCATACGGAGCAGCGAGAACAGTCCCCACCAGTCCACTACGTCCAGATCGTGGCTCAACAGCGCGGCCCACCGATGGCGGTCGGGCCACGGCGCCAGGATGCGGATCGGACGCCTTCCAGCCACCGCGACGACTGCGCGCCGAAGCTCCATCGCCAGGAGGGATACCACCGGACGCCTGCTCTGCCCTGCCGCAACGAGCGGATTCTCCGCCGAAGGGACTCGGCCGTGCCGATCGGTTGCCGTACTGCGCTGTTCCATTGCTCCGCCGGCCACCTCCGCCACTGCGCGCAGCGAGGCCAGGCCGATCCTGACCTCGCCATCGAGACGTTCCAGCGCGGCCTGCGCGCTCAGATCGGCTGCGGCTGACCCAGCGGAAGGCCGATCCACGACCGTCAGGCGGACCACCTCACAGTCGGCACTCTGGGCCACGAGCACACGGGAGAGATCAATCAGGACCTCGAGTCCGTACCGCTCACTGGGGCGCAGCGATGCAGGGGCCTGGATCCGGATCATTGCCACTCCCCATGGGGAGTAAGCTCGCGCACCGTTCTGGCCGGCTGCCCCGCCACGACGTGCAGAGGTAAGACGTCCTGCGCCACCACACTGTTTGCGCCCACGACGGCACCCCGACCAATGCGAACTCCAGGCAGAATGACGCAGCCGGCGCCGAGCCACGCATCGTCTTCGATGACGATGGGCCCTTGGGCGACCGGAGCGAATGGCCGGATTCGCGAACGGTTGGGATGAGAGGAGGTCACCAGGGTGACTCGAGGAGCGATGCTGACCCGATGCCCGATGGTAATGTTTCCACGCTCCGCCAGCTCTTCCACGATGATGAGATCGTCGGCGATATACACCTCGTCTCCGATGTTGAAGCCGCAGAGCCGCAGCATTCCCACCCGAGTGGATGGAAAGAACGCGTTCCGGGCCCACCGCTTCAGGATTTTCTTTCGGAGGCGCCAGGCAAAGCTCACGGGCTCACCCGAGGTATCGGTACAGACCCGCCCCCAGCCGGGCCACGCTGGCCGGCAGACGGGACCAGACCGAGGCAGCGGTTGCCATGGAGCCTCGGTCTCGGGCAGCGACGTTCAATCCTCCAGGTTCCGGCCAGTAATCATAGGCCAGCGGTAGGGCCTGTCCACCCCAGCGGCGCTTGAATTCAAGAAGTCCATCCTGCTCCGGTGCAACCCGTCCCAGATCGAAGCCGCAGCCGGCTGCAATGGCGTCCTGAATGGCGCTCCAGATCAGGACGTGGTTTGGGCGGTGCTCCAGGTATTCCGGATCTGAAGCCCCAAACCCGTAGATCCAGCTGCGTGGCCCCTTCCACACGGTGATCCCCGCTGCCGGAGCTCCGCTGCCCGTCAGGGCCAGGTAGACGGCGGCGAAACCTGCCTCCTGCAGGCGCCTGGCCCCCTCGGTAAAGAAGCGCCGGGGAGGTGCTGGCAGCCCATGGGAGTGCGCGGTGCGCTCCTCCAGCTGCGCCATGATCAACCAGTCATTGCGAGTATCCCCCCGACGGATATCCAGCCCCGCCTTCTGACCCTTTCGGATGCTTCGCTGGGTGCTGCCGGGATGCAGCCGGCTCCAGACGCCGGCTTCGCCGCCTTCGATTGAAATCTCGTAGGTGCTGTAGTGAGATGTTCGGTGGAACCCGGGAGCTGGAGGAAAACCGCCCCGGGATTTGAGCTCGACCCGCCGAATGCCGCGGTTTTCGGCGACCTCCCGAACCGCAGTCGCCAGCGCGTCGGCCGTGGCGGTATTCAGAGCCAGCGGTCCTGCGGCGTAGCTGAACGGCAAGCTTACCAGCCGACGAGGTCCCAGTAACGGGGGCACTTCTGCAACGGGAAGAAGCCCCTCGAGCCGGCCGTCCACTCGGGCCGAGTAGCACTCCACTCGCAACCGGTAGATGTCCCGCAGACACTCGAGCCAGCGAGGAAGATGGTAGAAGGTCCCATGCTCCCTGGCATACGCCTCCCAGTCGGGAGGAGGCTCAGCGGTGCGGACGATCGTGAGCGGCGGCATGGTACAACTGGAGAAAGCGCTCGATTGCCGGTTCCGGCGCATAGGTTTGGAGCACGTGGTCCTTCCCTGCCCGGGTCAGGCGAGAGCGCAACGGCTGGTCCTCCAACATGCGCTGCAGCTGGTTGGCCAGGTCGATCGGATCTTCTGCCGCCAGCAGACCGGTTACCTCATGATGCACCACTTCGGGGATGCCGCCGGCGCGGGTTCCGACAACGGCGGAGCCGGCGAGCAGCGCTTCCACCAGGGTGAGCCCAAGACCTTCCGCCCTGCCCCGGGTCGGGAGCACCGTGACTGTACTGGTACCGTACTCCTGGGGCATCTGCTCCTGGGGCACGAACGAGCTCCAGACTATGTGGTTGCTGATCCCCAGCCGCTCTGCCTGGGAGCGTAGCGACTCCTGGGCCGGCCCCTCGCCCAGAATCTTCAGCTCATATTGCACGCCACGTCCCTTGAGCGCGGCCGCAGCTTCGAGCAGCAGGTCCACGCCCTTGCTGGGCAGCAGATTCCCGGCATAGAGAATCCGGGGAGGAACCGCCTTCGGTTGCCGCTCGCCCGATTGAAACCGCACGACATCCAAGGGCATCGGGGTGACTACCGGCTCGGCCTTGAGGTCCGGCAGCAATCTTCGGATATCCTGGGCCAGAAAGCGAGAGACGGTAGTAACCCGTGCCGCGCGTTCCAGGACTTTGCGAGCTGTGCTACGAACCGGCGCACCCCGCTCCAGCAGTCGGACATCCGACCCGTGACAGGTTATCAGATACGGCAGTCCGGTGTGACTGGTGAACCAGCCGCCGGGAAACCACCAGTGGGCGTGAACGACATGAGGCCGAAAGGTACGCGCGGCCTGACGCACCGCGATCTCGAAGGCGAGGAGAAACCCGGGAAAGAACAGCGCCGCCAGCGGGGACCGTAAGGTTCCTTGGTGCAGACCGCCGGTGTAGGCCACCCGCTCAAGCCCTTCGGGCGCGTAGCGAAATCGGCGCAGAGTGACTCCGCCAACTTCCTCCCGACTTCGCAGTCCCGGCGCATGCGGCGCGACGACCTGAACATCATGGCCACGCGCGGCCACTCCCTCGGCCAACCGCGCCGCAAAAGCGCCCGCAGGATCGCCGGCAAAGCGAGGATAGTTGTGAGTGACGGTGAGGATCCGAAGGCGGCTATTTCCCGAGGGCATCGCGGTACCACCCCTCGTACACCTGGGCCACGTGATCCGGCGCCAGCCTGGTGCGCCAGGCCTCTCCAACCAACCGGCTGGCGGCCAGGGCGTCGCGATCGGCGTGCAGGCTGAGTACGCACTCGGCCAGAGCCTCCGCAGCCGGCAGGCTCAACCGGCCGGCCCCGGATTGAGGCACCACGTCCACCGGAGCGCCGCTGTCCCAGCAAGTCACTACCGGTACGCCGGAGATGAGCGCCTCCTGGGCCGAAACGGCTGAGAGCTCACCCTGGGTGGTGAGCAGCATGAGGTCGGCCCGGGCGAGATGCCCCAGCGCCTGGTCGGGGGGCATGGCGCCCACGAACCGGACCAGTTCCGAAACTCCGAGACGCCGCGCCTGCTGCTGCAAAGCGTCACGACGGCGACCCTCTCCAATGACTGTCAGCGGAAGCTTGTGACCGCGGGAGGCGAGCATCGCTACAGTCTCCAATGCCAACCCCACCCTGCCGGCATCATCCAGTCGGCCCATCACCACAGCCCCGGAGCCACCTCGAGTCCAGGGTCGCCCTCGACTCTCTATGGGCAGGGCATGGACGTGCTCGGTTCCGACAAAGCGGCCGGTCAGGTTCTGAACTGTCTCGCCGATGGAACGGGAGACCGCGGTAACCAAGGAAGTCCGACCGAGGAGACGCCGGGCAGCAGCTCGAGCGAGCCGCGAGCTTCGAATCAGGCCGGCGTCGGTGCCCTGGAGTGTGAGCACCTGGGGAACACGGGCCGGAGTGGCCAAGCCAGATGGCATCCACCAATGGGCGTGCACCAGATCGGCTCCAGCGGACACTTCGTGTTCTGCCGCGAGCCTCAGCCGGCGCCAGAGCCGCAGCAGAAGCCCCATCGGCGAGGGCTCCTGAGCCGGGCAGCAAAGGCGTCCTGATCGAAGATCGTCTGACCCAGCCGGCTGGAGATCCGCACCCGCCGTATCGGGATGCCATCCTGCTCGGTTCGTTCGGCAGCGTCCTCACCCAGCGCCACCACGCGCACCGATATACCCCTGCGCACCAGCGCGCGGGCGAGCGCGGCGAGTGCGGCGCCGGAATAATCGCCTGGCCAACGGGGATAATTGTGGGTCAGGAACACGACCCGCACCGTTCAATCCCGGGGGTCGTGTTTTTCGATCCGCGCGAGCTCCCGGGCGATGTCCCGGGTCTCCTCTCGCATACCTGCGATCATCTCGCCGAGGAAGCCAAAACCGAAGAGCACGATCCCGCTGATCACCATGGTCTCCACCAGGTTGAGCAGCGGCCGCAGTCCGATGCCGTACCCGAACCGGAGCACCAGCGCGGCAATGCCGGCGAGAAAACCGATGATGAACAGCAGGGCGCCGCCCACGCCGAAGAACATCATCGGCTTTCGGCCGAAGCGAAGCTGGAACCAGACGGAAACCAGGTCGAACATGCCCACCGGGATCCGCCGCCAGTTGAACTTCGAGGTCCCCGCCCGGCGGGGATAGAGCGGCACCGGAAGGGAGGTAAGACGGTAGCCGTCAGCAGCGGCGATCACCACCATATACCGGTGCCAGTCCGGCCGCAGCGGCACACCCAGCATCACCTCCCGGCGGTAGGCTTTGACCGAATTCAGATCGGTAACCCGGACGCCGAAGAGCCAGCGGCAGAGCCCGTTGTACACCCGGGAGACGAACGCCTTCTCGTATTTCCCCTGCTTGGTGCCGGTGACGATATCGGCCCGGTTCTCCAAAATCGGCGCGACCAGGCCGGGGATGTCCTCGGGGAGGTACTGCAGATCGGCGGGATAGAAAACGAAGATGTCGCCCCGGGCGACATCGCCGGCCGAACGGAGAGCATCGGCGATGCCCCGCTGCCGCCGGTGGGTAACAATCTCCAGGAAGGGATACTGCCGCTGCAGCTCGCGCAGCACCCGGTCGGTGGCATCGCGGGAACCGTCATTGACCACGATGACTTCGAAGGAAAAACCGGCTGACCCCAGGGCCTGGGCACAGCGCTGGATAAACTCAGGAAGATTGTCGGCCTCGTCCTTCGCCGGGACGAGCACGCTGACATCCAGCGTCTCGACCGAGGCAACGGTCATACCCGTTTCCGCATTCGGGCCGGAAGGATCCCGAGCTGGTCGCGGTACTTGGCGACCGTGCGTCGGGCTATCTGGATTCCCTGCTCCTGGAAGAGATGGACGATCTGCTGATCGGTAAGAGGCTTGGCGCTGTTTTCCTCGCCCACCATCTTCTCCAGCTTGGCGCGAATCGAGCGGGCACTGGCGTCCTCGCCTGAGGCGGTCGAGAGCGCACTGGAGAAGAAGAACTTGAGCGGCAGCACCCCCCGGGGAGTCTGGACGTACTTCTCGTTGGTGACCCGGCTGACGGTGGATTCGTGCATGTTGATCACTTCCGCCACCTCGCGGAGGGTGAGCGGCTTGAGATATTCGATTCCCTTCTCGAAGAAGTCGCGCTGCCGGTCGACGATGAAGTTCATCACCTTGAGCATGGTCTGCCGCCGCTGCTCGATGGCCTGAATCATCCAGTTTGCGCTGTTCATCTTCGAGGCGATGAACTCCCGATTCTCCGGCGTCATCTTCTTCTTGTCGCGGGCGATCTCCTGATAGGAGCGGCTCAGTCGAAGCCGCGGCATCCCGGTATCGTTCAGGAACACCTGATACCGGCCACCGATTTTCTCGACGATCAGATCGGGAATGATGTACCCGTCGCTCTGCTCGGAGTACTTGAGGCCGGGCTTGGGGTCGAGCCGGGAGAGCTGGTCGGCCGCGGCCTGAACCGCAGCCGGCTCCACGCCGAACCGCTTCGCCAGGTCGTTCCACCGGTGCGCGATCAGATCGGGAAAGGCTTCGTTCACCAGCCGGTAGGTGAGTGAGGTGGTGTCGCCCAGCTCGACCAGCTGGATCAGCAGGCACTCGCGGAGATCGCGAGCACCGGTGCCGGAGGGGTCGAGCCGCTGGATGATGGCCAGCATCTCCTCCGCCTCCTGCATGCTGTAGAAAGGCGGAGAAGACGGAGAGGACGGAGAAGGCGGAGAGGGTCGGCGCGGTTACGGCAGGGGCAGAGGCGGAGTTGGCCGAGCCGCTGAGCGGAGAACCCGGACCGAAATCGTCGAGGTTCCCCTCTCCGTCCTCTCCGCCCTCTCCGTCTTCTCCCCGTCTCCGTCGCTTCAACGTGCCCGGCCATGAGCTGGTTGACCGAACCGAGAATCTCATCCAGGGAGGCCGCGAGATAGCCTTCTTCGTTGATATTGCCCAGAAACTCTTCGGCCAGAAGCAATTGCCGGGGCGTCAGGGTCAGCATCTGGAGCTGTTCCCGCAGATGGTCGATCAGGTTCCGGGTCTCCACCGTGACGGGCTCGGTGTACTCCAGCTGCTCGTACTGCTCCCGGGTGCCGCCCACCTCGAAGCCGTTGAGAAGAATCTCCTCCCAGTCGACTTCTTCCTCTTTCTCCTTCTGCTCCTTCTGCTCCTCGGCGGCAGGCTGCTCGGTGGTCTCGTCCTCCGGCTCGAGCAGCTCCAGGAAGGGATTGGCCAGCAGCTCCTGCTTGAGGTGCTGCTGCAGATCCATCATCGGCATGTACAGCATATCCATGGCCTGGTAGAGCCGTGGATTGACCCGGAGCTCCTGGCGAAGGCTGGTATGCTGGGAAAGCCCGGTTCTCATGCGACAGCCTCGAGTCGGGCCCGAAGCCTGGCCGTGAGCGTGGGTCCCAGATACAGCTGCGCGACCCGGTCGTCGTACACCAGCTCACGAACCGTTCCTGAGGCCTGCACTTTGCCTTCGAACATGATGTATGCCCGGTCTACAATGTCGAGGGTCTGTTCAACGTTATGATCGGTAATCAGTACGCCGATCCCGCGGTGCCGAAGTCCGGCGACGATAGTCTGGATGTCGTGAACCGCGATCGGATCTACTCCAGCGAACGGCTCGTCCAGCAGCATGAACTTGGGATCGGAGACCAGAGCCCGGGTGATCTCGAGACGGCGTCGCTCGCCCCCGCTCAGCGAGTAGGCCCGGCTCTTTCTCAGATGCTTGATGGACAGCTCGTCGAGCATGCGGTCGAGCTGCCGGTGACGCTCCTCCCGGCCCATCGGTCGGGTCTCCAGAATGGCCAGGATGTTCTCCTCGACGGTCATCCTTCGGAACACCGAGGGTTCCTGGGCCAGGTACCCGATGCCGCTCCGAGCCCGCTGATACATCGGCGCGTCGGTCAATTCCTGGCCATCCAGCAGCACCCGTCCTTCGTCCGGCAGGATCAAACCCGTAATAAGGTAGAAGGTCGTGGTCTTTCCCGCCCCATTGGGTCCCAGCAGCCCCACGATCTCGCCCTGCTCTACTCTCACGCTTACCCGGTCGACCACCGGCCGGCCCTTGAAGCTCTTGCGGAGATCGAGACCCTCCAGAAGGCTGGCTGAAGTGCGCTTCCGGGTGTAGGTCTTGGCCCGCTGCACCGCCCGTCTGGCGGAGCTCAGCAGCGCGTCATAGACCGTTTGCCGTTCTTCCTGCGTGGGCCCCCACCAGGCCACCCGGGGCCGCACCGTCTGCCAATAGCCCCCGGCCGTGTCCAGGATCCAACCTTCGGTGGCGAGGCGCGGCAGCACCGAGGAATTGAGGTGGTGCCGGACATCGTCGCCGGAGACTTCCTGGTCGGCTTCTCCGATCTGCTGGTAGCAGGCGAGGTAGGCCTCGCGGTAGCTGTGGACCAGATCGGAGAAGGCGATACTGTCTGTGGGCCCGGCCGCACGAACGATGGCCGCCAATCCGATCGGGACCGAGGGATCACGGTCGCCCAGCGCGGATACCCACTCCGGTGCGGTCATCGGCTCCCCTGGCCCCGCGGGAGCGAGTCGCCCCGGGACTTCAGGGAATCCGCCGGCGGAGCGTCACTCGCCTCCAGCTGAATCCCGTCCTTGAGCCCCTGTACGTCCACCCGATCCACCCCGCCTTGCGCTCCCGGTTTCATCGTCATCACAATCACGTCGCCCCGGGCGTAATTGATCGAGGGCCGATCGGGGTAGCGCGGGCTGGGATCGAGATGAAACGACTGGGCGCCCTTTCGGGCCACGATCCGGCTCAACGCCGCGTGCTGGGTCCCGGCCGAATCTTTCTGCACGAACTGCGCGACCACGGTATCGCCCCGCATCCAGTCCCGCTGCTTGGTGCGGGGATCGATGGTGCCGCCAAGCCACGCTGTGCCAAATCCCCGGACTTCCTTCAGCTGCTGTCCCGGGGTATCCAGGGCCAGCGAGTCTGCCCGCATGGCATACGCGGGCGAGTTGGCGTTGGGCCGAATCGAGTCTCCCCAGGCCAGAGTTCGCTCCAGCCTGCGATTCTTGATGTCGAGACCTATAGTATCGGCAACCAGGTCCCACTCCTTGCTTACGGCATGGCCATTGCCCTTGGCGATCACGTAGGTGATCTCCCGCCCCTGCAGCTTGAGGTCAAGCCGCTTCCCTGCCAGGCTGAAGCTGTCGCGGCCCAAACCCCGCATCGTCGGTGCTCCACCGACCAGGGTACCGTCACTTCCCTTCCCGGTGTCCAGCCGAAGCGAGTCGCCCCGGGCAGAAAAATCACTCCGGTCGATGGTGACCTTGCCGCCTGCCCACAGCCGATCGTTGCCCTTGAACCGCACCCGATCCGCCACGATGATGTAGGGCTCCGCCGGTTTGCCGGTCGGCTCGGCATCGGCGTACTCGATTCGGGGCCGGCCGGTGGCGTACATCGCCAGTGTGTCCCGTACCCCTTGGACGACCCGGTAGTAGTCCAGCGCGGGCCCGGTGAGCTTGGAGCCGGTCTTCAGGTTCTGGGTGATGACCTTCCCCCGGGCCTCCCACTTCTCGCCGTTCTTGTAGTAGGTGCCCTTGTCTGCGTCCATCGTGAGGGTGGAGTCGCGGTACTTCACGTTCCCGATGAAATGCACGATAGTTCCGCCGTAGGCTGCGACGCTGTCGCTCTGCATCGTCACCTGTGAGCCCTTACAGCTGAGCTGAACGTTGCCGCCGGCAAAGTAGTTGGTACCCCGCGGCGTCTCGACCACCGCCCCCTGCCGATCTACGTTGGTGATCTGGAAGACGCAGCGGCCGGCTTGGCCGTTCGCGGTGGCGACCGCAAGAAGGTCAGGAGGCCAGCCAAGCGAGGAGGCAGGGCGGCGGGGAGGCGGGGCAGCAAGCAACCCACGCATATGCCTGCTGGCAAGCTGCCTCCCTGCCCCGCTTCCCCGCTGCCCCGTCTCATTGTCCCGGCAGCAACATGCCGTTCCCGGTAACGCCGCGGGGACGATCGGTGACGACATTCTTGAAGTCAGGGTCCGAGCGGAAGCTGTTTCCTTCCAGGTGCTCCTCTCCCCGATCGAAGGTGAAGTGCTGGTCGGTCATGATCAGATTGGTGGCGTTCTCGTAGCGCAGGACGCTGGTGGCCAAGCGGCGCCCATCAGGGGAGACGACCACCACGTTGCCCTTGGCCTCCATCGAGCCGTCCTGCCAGCGATAGGTGCCCCGCTGAGCGGTCAGGGTCGAGCTCTCCGCCCCTTTTACATCGAAGAAGACGACCTTCACCTTGTGAAGCTCGGTGATCTGGGTCGCCTCGTAGAAAAAGGCGGTGTCGGCCTCCACCCGGCTGCGCAGGATGCCCTCGTTGGTGACGTAATGAGAAAATCCCTCGAGCACCTGATCGGCGCTGTCCGCCGCCTGCACGGTAGTCGTGGGCTTGACCCCGGGGTCCTCGCATGAGAGGACGGAGAGGACGGAGAGGACGGGAGAGGACGGAGCGAATTCCGCGGGCGATCATTCCGACGCGCTCCGGGTTCACTTTCCTCTCCGTCGTCTCCATCATCTCCGTCCTTTCCGTTCCCATCACACCGCCCCCGCTCGCATCAAATCGTGCAGGTGAACCACGCCCACAATTGCTCCGCCATTCTCCACCACCGGGAGCACGATGATGCCATGCTTCTGCATCACACCCACCGCTGCGGCTGCCAGATCGTCGGGGGCCGCGATCTTGGGCGACGGATTCATGACCGTTCCCACCGGACGCTCCAGGAAGTTGGGATCGCGCTCGGCGAGCCGGGTCAGATCCCCGGTGGTCAGCACGCCGGCGAGATGCCCGTTGTCGGCTACCATTGCGAGCCCGCGGTCATGAGCCAGGCTCACGACAGCCTCTCTCATCGGGACCTCAGAGCGCAGCAGTTGGCCCGGCGGCAGCATCACGTCCCGCACCCGAAGCAGGAGTCGGAGACCCAGGCTACCCTTGGGGTGTCGCTGCGCGAACGCCTTGGCGAACTCCTCTCCCCGAAATCCCTTGTCCTCCAGCAGCGCTATGGCGAGCGCATCGCCCAGGGCCAATGCCACGCTGGTGCTCGTGGTGGGTGCTACGGTGTCGGGACCGGCCTCCTCCCGGACCCGCCCATCGAGAACGACCGAAGCCAGCCGCGCCAGCGCGGAGTCGACGGCGCCGGTGATGGCAATGATCGGGACGCTCAGCCGTTGGAGTGAGCCCACCAGCGAGAACAAGTCCTCCGATTCGCCACTATTGCTGAGGACGATCGCCACATCGTCCTTCCCTACGATTCCGAGATCACCGTGCAAGGAATCCACCGGATGGAGATACGACGCCGGAGTGCCGGTGGACGTCAAGGTGGCGGCAATCTTCCTGGCGATGAGACCGGATTTACCCACGCCGGACACGATGACCCGGCCTTTGGCGCGGGCCAGGAGCCGCACGGCCCTGGCGAATGCCGAATCCAGCCGGCTCGCCGCGGCAGAGATTTCGGTAGCCTCGAGCTGCGAGGACCCGGCGTCCGACCTGAATCAGGTCCGATTCCTCAAGCGGCACCGGCGGCCTGCTCCCTGAAGTAGCGCTCCAGAATGGCGGGCCATTCGCCGCGGGCCCGAAGCAATGCTTCGATCACCTCGCGTACGGCGCCATGGCCGCCCGGAGCGCTGGTGGTATACAGCGGAGATCTCTTTCACCTCGGGCACGGCGTTGGCGACCGCGATCGGGAGTCCGACTCGTCGGAGTATCGGCAGGTCGGCCAGATCGTCACCCACGAAGGCAACCTCGTGCCACCCGATGCCGAGCCGCTGCAGGACCTGTTCGAAAGCCGCGGCTTTCCGCGGACCGGGAACCTGCAGCAGCTCTTCGACTCGCAGCTCTGCCGCCCGAAGTGCCGTAGCCTCCGATGCGCGCCCGCTGACCCATACCACCGGCATCCCCGCCGTCTTGAGCAGGATCAGGCCCAGTCCGTCCTGAATGTCGAACCGCTTCAGCTCGACCCGATCCCCCGCGATGGGGCCGATGTACACGCCGTTGTCGGTGAGCACGCCGTCGACGTCCAGACCGAGCAGCCGAACCTTGCGCGCCGCAGCGGCAGTCAGCCCGCTCATACCCGGGCTCTCCCCCAGATATCGAGCGTCTGTCCTACCAGATCGGCTATTCGGTCGAGCGGCCATTGGGTGGCGGAATCGCTGAGAGCCGCGGCGGGATCGGGATGGGTCTCGAGGAAGAAGCCGTCGGCTCCGGCGGCCGCGGCGGCGGCCAGCAGCGGGGGAATGAATTCGCGCCGGCCTCCACTGGAGCCAGCGTCTCCCTGTCCCGGCTGCTGCACCGAGTGGGTAGCATCGAAGATCACCGGCGCCCCAGTCGCGGAACGGAGACGGCTGAAGTTCCGCATGTCCACCACCAGGTCACCGTATCCGAAGAAGGTGCCGCGCTCGGTCACCGCCACTTCCGGAGCCCCAGCGCCCCGCACCTTCTCCACTGCGCCGCGCATGGCCTCGGGATCGAGCCACTGCCCTTTCTTCACGTTGACCGGTTTCCCGGTGCGGCCCGCGGCGATCAGCAGGTCGGTCTGGCGACAGAGAAAGGCCGGGATCTGCAAGGCATCGGCCACCTGGGCCACGGGAAGCGCCTGCTGCGGCTCGTGGATATCGGTGAGAACGGGCAGGCCACTCTCGGTCCGGGCCCGCTCGAGCGCCCGCAGTCCTTCCTGCAGGCCGGGCCCACGACTGCGCACTGAGACGGGAACGGTTCGCCTTATCGAAACTCGCCTTCAGGCAAACGGGGATGCCGAGATCGCGCTCCAGGCCGGCGAGCACCTCTGCCACCCGCAGGAGCACATCTCCCGGCTCGATGACACAGGGCCCAGCGATGAGGAAGGGTGTCCGGCCGAACGACCACGGCACCTAGCGCGTGCTCCGGGCCAGCTCCTCCGCCGCGGCTCGGGCCGGTGCGGTTTCCCGGCGGCGAAGCGCCGCCGCGATGAACCCGGCGAAGAGCGGGTGGGGGCGAGTCGGCCGTGATTTCAGCTCGGGATGGAACTGGCAGCCAATGAACCAGGCGTGATCGGGCAGCTCGATGACCTCCACCAGCCCGCCGTCCGGCGACTGGCCGGAAAGTCGGAGGCCGAACTCCGCCAGCACGTCACGGTAGGCGTTGCTCACCTCCCACCGATGGCGGTGGCGCTCGCTGATCTCGGTCGAGCCATAGGCCTGGGCTGCCCTGGACCCGGGCCGCAGCCGTGCGGCGTAGGCCCCCAAGCGCATGGTTCCGCCCAGGTCCGATACGTCCCGCTGCGAGTGCATCAGGGAGATGACCGGTGTCTCGCAGTTGGGCTCGAATTCAGTGCTGTTGGTGTCGGGGAGCCGGCAGACGTTGCGGGCAAACTCGATAATGGCCACCTGAAGACCGAGGCAAATCCCGAAGAAGGGCAGATCGTTTTCCCGGGCCCAGCGAATAGCCTCCACCATTCCGCCGATGCCTCGTTCTCCGAAGCCGCCCGGAATCAGGAGTCCGTCGTACCCGCTGAGGAGCCGGGCCGCGGCTGGCTTGATCGGTGAACTGATCGCTGGCGATCCACTCGACCTCCACCTTGGCGTCATTCGGAATGCCGCCATGGATCAGCGCCTCCTGCACCGATTTGTAGGCGTCGCGCAGGTCGGTGTACTTCCCTACCACCGCGATCCGGACCCGCTTGTTGGGCCGGAGAATCCGCTCGGTCATCGATCTCCAGCCCTGGAGATCCGGCTCCCGGGTTTCCAGCCGGAGGCGCTGGCAGACCTCGCGGTCGAGCCCCTGCTCCAGAGAATCGCAGCGGAATCTCGTAGATGGATTTGACGTCCGGGCTCTCGATCACGCAGCCGAAGTCCACGTTGCAGAAGAGCGCGATCTTGCGTTTGATGTCCACCGCGATCGGCTGCTCGCTCCGGCAGATCAGGATATCGGGCTGAATTCCGATCTCCATCAGGTCCCGAACGGAGTGCTGGGTGGGCTTGGTCTTGAGCTCCCCGGCCGCCGCGATGTAGGGCACCAGGGTCAGGTGGATGAACAAGCGCGTTGTCCCGGCCGACTTCCTGGCGGAACTGCCGGATGGCCTCGAGGAACGGAAGCGATTCGATGTCGCCCACGGTGCCGCCGATCTCCGTGATGACCACATCATGCCCCGGCGCGGTCCGCCGAATGGCATTCTTGATCTCGTCGGTGATGTGGGGAATCACCTGCACCGTCGAGCCGAGATATTCGCCCCGCCGTTCCTTGTTGATCACCGTCTGATAAATCCAGCCCGGTGGTCATGTTGTTCTGGCGGGAGAGCGACCGGTCGATGAAGCGCTCATAATGGCCCAGGTCCAGATCGGTTTCGGCCCCGTCGTCGGTCACGAACACCTCGCCGTGCTGGAAGGGCGACATGGTGCCGGGATCCACGTTGATATAGGGATCGAACTTCTGCATCGTGACGCTGAGCCCGCGCTCTACCAACAGGCGCCCTAAAGAAGCGGCGGCGATGCCCTTTCCCAGTGAGGACACAACGCCGCCGGTCACGAAGATGTACTTTGTCGAGTTCGGACTTGTGGTCATTAGACCTGCCCTTGATAAGCGTGCCAGTGAGCTTCTGCTCGTCGAAGGTCCTCGGGAGTATCTACCCCGGGGAGCGCCACCTCTTCCAGTTGTGCCACTCCGATGCTCAAGCCATGATGCAGCGCCCGCAGCTGCTCCAGCTGTTCGGCTTGTTCAGCCGGACTGGGCGAGAGCGATCGGCCAGCGGGTGATAGCCTGACGGCTGTAGGCATAAATCCCCACGTGCTGCCAGTACAAACCGTCGGTTTCCGGTCCTCTGTCGCGCCGGTGCGGAATAACCGCGCGCGAAAAATACAAAGCCCGACCCCGAGCATCGAAAACCACTTTGACCCGGCTCGGATCCGACGGCGAGCCCGGGAGCGAGGGGTGCCGCTGCGGTCCCGAGTCTTCTCCCCCTGCTCACCCGCCCGATGCGATCCGGCCAGGGCCTCACGGGAGAGAAAGGGTTCGTCGCCCTGGATGTTCACCACCACATCGAACTCGCCGAACTCCGGCCTCCCGGCCACCTCCGCCACCCGATCGGTCCCGCTCGAATGCGAGGGATCGGTCATCACCGCCTGCACCTCGGGCGTCTTCACCGCGTCCGCCACCCTGGCCGAGTCCGTCGCCAGAACCAGACGATCCACCAGCCGGTGCTCCAGCACGCGCTCGATGACCCGGGTGATGAGTGGCTCACCTGCCAGCAGCTGAAGCGGTTTATCGGGGAGGCGAGTTGAGCCGAGACGAGCCGGAATGACACCCAGGACGCGCATCACGGAAGCTAACAGGCACCCCTGACTGAGTCAAAAGTTGTGCCGTGCAGCTCACCAGCAGGATTGACAAGCCTAGTTGTTTGTATTTAAGCGAGTTAGACGGTAGCAGCGGGAGCCGAGCGAAGGGCGAGGCCGGCCAGGTGAGAGGAAGTTCCCCAGGAGACGCTTGCCGTCCCTGGTTCCTACCGATTCGGGATGGAACTGCACCCCGTAAACCGGAAGCGAACGGTGGCAGAGCGCCATGATCTCGCTCCCTGCCGGGCGGTCCTCCGACCAGGCGGTGATCTCCAGGTCCGCGGGGAGCCCCTCGGGCGAGACCACCAGCGAGTGATAGCGCATTACCTCGAGCGGTGAGGCGATATCTCGAAACAGTGGGTGACCCGAGTGGACCACCAGGGTTGTCTTGCCGTGCATGAGCCGCTCGGCACGAACCACCTTTCCGCCGAAAGCTTCACCGATGGCCTGGTGGCCCAGACACACCCCCAGGATCGGCACTTGCCCGGCAGCGGCGCGAATCAAGCTCTACCGAGATACCGGCCTCGCCCGGAGTACACGGGCCCGGAGAAATGACGATTGCCTCGGGCCGCAGCGCGAGGGCGTCCTCCACCGAGATAGGCATCGTTGCGGTACACCACCGGGTCGGCGCCGAGCTCGCCGGCATACTGCACCAGGTTGTAGGTGAAACTGTCGTAGTTATCCAGGACCAGAAGCATGAGCGGCTTTATTTACTCGGATTGGGGTTGGGGTTCCCTGGCCCACGGCCCGCCCGACGCGCGGAGTCGGCCCGGCGCTCCCCTTCCTCGCGGAGCGAGTCTACCAGACGCTGACTGTGGGCCACGATGGAATCGGCTCGGCTGGAGGCCGCCTCAGCGATCGAGTCGGCCCGCGCTTCCGCGGCATCGCCGATGGACTCTGCCTGGGCCTCCGCCGCCGCTCCGATGGAGTCTTCGCACGTCCGAATCATCAAAGTGACCTTCGCGGAGATCGTTTACCATGTCGTCCGGCAACAGCAGCGGCACCGTCACATTGCCCGGCTGAAAGATGGCCCGGCCGAACTCCTGAAATCCGGGCGCGGAGTCGCCGGCGTGGAGGCAGGTGAACACCCCTGCTCGACTTGTTGCCGGTCCGGATGCGGATGTTGCCCGGCGTCTGTCCTTATCGAGGTTGGCGGTCAGCCGGCAACCTGCCAGTCCGCGCGCGACGGCAGAATCCCGCACTTTGGCCTCGAGCTGCACTGCCGAGATTTGCTTGGGCGCTTCGCGCAGCAACACCACTCTGCTCACAGTGCCGAGCTTCTGACCATTCAAGTGGAAGGGAATGAACGCCAGGGGAACGCTGATGGGGCCGCTGCCTTCGACCACGTGCCGAACCCGACCGACGCCCTGCCTGGCCAGAGTGACGCCGATCATACCTACGATGAAGATGGCCAGCGCACCGAGGGCAATTCGCAGCCAATAGTTTCGCATAAATTCCGCCTGCCCCTACGCTTGGGGTGATATGTTTCGTAATGTGACGTGGCGCGGCTGGTGAAAGTTTCACCCGGTTCTGACGCGGGGCACCCGTGATCCAAGTGGATGGCTTGCACAAACTTTACGGGGACTTCCCGGCTGTCCAGGGGCTCAGCTTTTCCGTGGCTGCCGGCGAGGTGCTGGGCCTGGTGGGTCCCAACGGCGCGGGGAAGACAACCACCATCCGCAGCATCGCTGGAATCATCATACCCACAAGCGGCCGGATAGAAGTCGCCGGCCACGATCTGAAGACTGACCCGGTCGCGGCTAAGGGGTCGCTCGCTTTCATTCCGGACGAGCCGCACCTGTTCGAGTATCTCACCGTGGAAGAACATCTTCGCTTCGTGGCCCGGCTCTATCGCCTGGGCGATGTGAGCGCTCGAATCCCCGGCCTGCTGGCGGAGCTGGATCTCTCCGATAAGCAGCATGCCCTTCCGGGAGAGTTGTCGCGCGGCATGAAACAGAAGCTCGCCATCGCGTGCGGGCTGCTGCACGATCCCAAGGCGCTGCTGCTGGATGAGCCGCTGACCGGGCTGGATCCGGTTGGCATTCGACGGATGAAGAGTACGATCATGCGCCGGGCGGCGGCGGGTACGGCGGTGATTTTGAGCTCGCACCTGTTGCACCTGATCGAAGAGATCTGCACCAGAATCCTGGTAATGCAACGAGGCCAGGCGGTTGCGTTCGGCAGCATCGCGGAAATTCTGGCGGAGCGGCCGGACCTGCGCTCGCGCAAGCTGGAGGATGTCTTTCTGGCGCTCATCGGCCAGGAGGACGACGCCGGCCAGCCATGATCGGCGTGTTCGGGTATCTCACCTGGCGATCGGCCCGTAACCGCATTGCGAGACAGCTCCGGCAGCTCAGAAGTCCCCGCTACCTCGCGGCACTCCTGCTCGGCCTGGCTTATCTCTGGTTCTTCCTTATAGGCCAGCGCCCGACGACGTCCGGCAGCCGCGGCGGTAGATCCGAAGGTTCTCGAGCTGATCGGAGCGTTCGCCCTCTTCGGCGCCGTCGCATGGGGCTGGATCTTCGGCGTGGAGCGAAGAGTGCTGGCCTTCAGTCCGGCCGAAGTCACCTTCCTCTTCTCCGGACCGGTCTCGCGGCAGGGATTGATTCAATTCAAGCTGCTCCGGAACCAGCTGCTCATCCTGTTCAATGCGCTGCTCTGGACCCTGATCCTGTCGCGCGAACGCTTCGGGGTCTCACCCTGGCTCAGAGTGATCTCGATCTGGGTGATGCTGACGACCCTCTCCTTTCACCGGCTGGGCGCCTCCTTCGTCCGCACCAGCCTGTCGGAGCACGGGCGACTCGGGGCCCGTCACCGGACAGTGTCGCTCGCGCTGCTGGGAGCGTTCCTCATCGCCCTGGTCTGGGGGATTGCCGATGCCTTGCCCGAGCTCGCGGCCGCGCGGCAGCAGGCGGGGTCTGGCTTTCTCAGTGCAGTGGCCGCCGCGTTCGATCATCCGCTTCCGCGTCTCCTGACGTACCCCTTCCGGCATCCTGATTCGCCCGCTCGCGGCTCACAGCGTGGCGGACTGGCTCGCGGCCATCTGGCCTGCCCTGCTCCTCATGGTGCTGCACTACGTCTGGGTGGTTCGCTCTGACACAGCGTTCGAGGAAGCCGCGGCGGAAGTGTCGCTCCGCAGAGCCACCGCGCTGACGAGTGGAAGCGATCAGCGCTTCCGCCACTCGGTCCCGGCCCAGACGGACACTGATTCGGCTCTCCGCTACTGGATGGCCGGCGGGCGCCATTCTGTGGAAGAATCTGGTGGCAGCCACCCGAACGCGCAGGATACGCAACGTGGCCGTTTCGCTCACGCTGGCTGGTGGAATCGTGGCCGTGCTCTCGTTCGACCCAGAAGGAACACTCGCTGAGGTGGCCGGCTGGCTCGCCCTTTTCTGGGCCGGCCTGATGGTGATCACCGGGCCACAGTACGTGCGGAACGACCTGCGGGGCGATCTGCTGAAGCTGGATCTGCTGCGGAGCTACCCGCTGCGAGGGTGGTCCGTGGTTCTGGCCGAAGCGTCAGCCTCGACTCTGATGCTGACCCTGATGCAGATCGCTCTGCTGGGCCTGAGCTATCTCGCGTTTCTGGGAAATCAGACTCTGGAGCCGGGGCTGCAAGAGCGAACGCTGCTCCTGCTTCTCAGCCTGCTGTTTCTGCCGCCGATCAACCTGCTGGGCATGCTGATTCAGAACGGAGCGGCCCTGCTCTATCCGGCCTGGGTCCGGGTGGGCGCAGGACGTCCTGGCGGAGTGGAGACCCTGGGTCAGAACCTCCTCATGGTTATCGCGTTCGCGGTGCTGCTCGCCCTCACGCTGCTGATCCCGGCTGCACTGGCCGGTGGAAGCTATCTCCTGCTCCGGCCAGGCTTGGAAGACTGGGCCCTGATCCCGGCCGGCGTGCTCGCGCTTCTCGCGATGGGATTCGAGGCCGCCTGGATCGTGGAGTGGTTGGGCGGTCTGTTTGAACGTACCGATCCGGTTGCGGCGGGGATCACAGCCTGACCTGGAGAAGCGCCGCTCAGCCGCGGGGATGAAACTGCTTGTGCACCGATCGCAAATATTCCCGGTCCACGTGGGTGTAGATCTGAGTGGTGGACAGGTCGGCGTGGCCCAACATCTCCTGCACCGCCCGAAGATCTGCGCCGCCTTCCAGCAGGTGGGTCGCAAAGCTGTGACGCAGCGTGTGCGGGGTAACTCGCTTGGTGATGCCGGCGCGCTCGGCTGCGCGTTTGACCACGCCCCAGGCGCCGACCCGGGAGAGCGGCTCGCCCCGGGCATTGAGAAGCACGCGCCCCTTGCTCTTTCCCCGGTCGAGCTCGGGCCGCATCGTGTGGAGGTATACCGAGACGGCACCGATGACGCTCCGGCCGATGGGCACCAGCCGCTCCTTGCTTCCCTTCCCGAACACCCGAACCAGATTCTCCGTCAGCAGCAGGTCGGTCAGGCCGAGCGAGCACAGCTCGGAAACTCTAAATCCCGCGCCATAGGCCAGCTCCAGCAGCGCACCGATCGCGCCAGGCCAGCGGTTGCTCGACTTTGGGTGAGCCGAGCAGTGCCTCGACCTCCGATGACGCTCAGGGTCTCGGGCAGCACCCGCCCGCGCCGAGGGCTTTCCAGGCGGTCGCTGGGGTCGTCCCTGACCCGTCCCTCTCCCAGCAGAAATCCGTAGTAGGTCCGGATGGCCGACACGCTCCGGCGGATGGAGGCGGGCTGAGTCCCAGATCCTTGAGCAGAAAGACGAATTCCCGCAGCAGCGCACGGGTGAGCCGTGCCGGGATCCCGGATACCCCGCGAAGTGGCAAACTCTCCCAGACGGCGAAGGTCCCGGAGATAGGCCTCCACGGTGTTGGCGCTGTGCCCCGACTCGAGCGCCAGGAAGTCGCGAAAGCCTTCCAGCCAGAAGTCCCGATCGATCTGGAGCCGGACAGCTGTCGCGCGTCATGGCTGGCCTGACCGCTGGAGACGAGCTGCGCACTTCGATCAGATCCTCCTTGCCGGAGGCCGAGCAGCTCTCCTGCCAGGTGCATCAGCCGCTCCTCGTGCTGGCCGATGGCGCCGTCGCTGAACGCGACGGTCCACATTCGCTCCACCAGAGCGAGTCGCTGGTTCTGGCCGAAACGCCCGCGCAACCGGGCGGCGTACCCGGCAAAGCGGGTCTTGCGATCGTGCTCGGGCTCCGGCGAGGGCTGCCTTCCGGCGTCAGTCCCCAGCGATCCCGCAGGTGGGCGGCCACCAGCTCGCGATCTGCCTCGGTGAGCGCGGTGATCGGCATAGGCCAGCTCCAGCACCAGCAGGGCCGCGGCCTGCCGGGCCGAGCCTTCGGCGATCTCCGATCCGGCCAGAAACGATGGGGTCGCCGGGTCCAGTGCGTCACGGGTCGCGTGCCAGACCCGCTCCCGCTGCCGGCGCCGGCGGCTGCGCAGGTACGCCACGATCGCCCAGCAGCACCAGCACGCCGGCAACGATGCCGAGCGTCCGGTTCACTCCCAGAATGATGTGGTTGATCCGCTCCCATTCGGCGCCGATCACCGAGCCGCAGCAGGGTGATGCTGCCATACCAGATGGCGGACGCCATCCCCATCGGCACCAGCGTGCGCAGCGGGCTCAGATTCGAACCAGTCCGGCGAATGGAGGCACCACCGCGCGGATGCCCGGGCAGGAAACGGCTGACGAAGATTCCGGCGACGCCGAAGCGGAGATACTCGCGCTCGATGATGGCCAGTGATCGCGGCGCGAGGAGCCGGCGGCCCAGATTCGGTCGCGAAGAGCCGCCGGCCGTAGCGCCGGGACACAGAGTACACCGCCGCGGCGCCGGCGAGGTTGGCGAGCCAGGTGACGAGGAAGACGCCGAGCGGAGTGGTCAGACCCCGATTGGTGAGGAAGGCACCCAGCGCCACAGCAGCATCCGAGGGCACCGGCGGGATCACGTTCTCGACCGCGGCAAGCAGGGCGAGAACGGTGTAGACGGCGACGGGCGGAAGCTGCGACACCCACCCGAGCAGGGACTCGATCAGCGGGCCTCCAGCGTGGCGACCGCGATGACCGCGATGCCCTCGCCCCGGCCGATGAATCCCATTCCTTCATTGGTCTTGGCCTTGAGACTGACCGAGCCCGGGCTGGCGCCCAACCGCTCGGCCAGGGTGGCGGCCATCTGCTGCGAGGTGGGGGCCCAGCCGGGGCTGTTCGGTGATGATGGTCAGGTCGGCCTGCTGGCAGGGTATAACCCGCGCGACCTCACCAGCTCGTGAGCCGTGCGCAGCAGCTCCATCGAGTCGGCGTCTTTCCAGCGTGGATCGTGGTCGGGGAAGAGCTGGCCGATGTCGCCCGGCCGCCGCGGCGCCCAGCATGGCGTCAATCAGCGCGTGAGCGACGGCATCGGCATCGGAGTGGCCGGCCAGACCGCGCAGGGTGAGGAATTGTGACGCCACCGAGCACCAGCGGACGACCCTCGACGAATCGGTGCGAGTCGTAGCCGATGCCGACCCGGATCATGCGGCCACGGTGGCGGGCTCATCGATGATCGAGTAGTCCTGGCGCCGGCGCCTCACGAGGTATCCCGCGTCGCGGATGCAGCGCTCCATCTCCTCGATGGTGGCGCGGTGGGTGGTGCCGGCCGAGGAGACGACGTTCTCCTCCATCATCAGGCTGCCGAAATCATTGGCCCCGAACCGCAGCGCGATCTGGCCGACTTTGAGCCCCATGGTGACCCAGGAGGACTGCAGATTGGGGACATTGTTGCAGATGATCCGCCCCATGGCAAGCGTGCGCAAATAGCTCACCGCGTCGGTCTTTTGCTGGTCGGACATCTCGGTGCCTTCTGGCTGCAGCGGCCAGCAGATGAACGCGGTAAAGCCACCGGTTCGGGCCTGCAGCTCGCGTACCCGGAGCAGGTGCTCGATCCGATCGGCATGCGTCTCTCCCAGTCCATACATCATGGTGACCGAAGTCTTCATGCCCTGACGGTGGGCTTCTTCCTGAACGCCGAGCCACTCTTCGGTCTGCGCCTTCTTCCTGGCGACACGCTCGCGAACCTCATCCACCAGGATTTCGCCGCCACCGCCCGGGATGCTGTCGAGTCCGGCGTCGCGGAGCTCCCGGATCACGTCGGCAACGGACAGCCCGAAACGCTCGCTGAAGAACACCACCTCGGAGGGAGAGAAGCCGTGGATGTGAATCGGGTGATGCCGCTTGATGTAGCGCATCAGCTCGAGATACCACTCGAACGGGATGTACGGATTGTGCCCGCCCTGGAGCAGAATCTGAACGCCGCCGATGGCCTTGCACTCGTCGATCTTGGCGCCGATCTGCTCGAAGCTCAGGACGTAGCCTTCGTGGTGCTTGGGCCGGCGATAGAACGCGCAGAACTTGCAGTCGGCGACGCAGACATTGGTGTAGTTGATGTTCCGATCGATGATGTAGGTGACCACCCTCTCCGGGTGATGCCGCCACCGCTCGGCGTCGGCGAGCTGCCCCAGCTCGAGGAGGGAGGCCCGCTGATAGAGCTCGAGATAGCCTCTGAACTCACTTGAAGTCCGATCTACAACATCCATACTGACAGTCCTTTGCAAGACGTACTTACCGCGCTCTATCAACTCTTTCTTGCCAGCCTGCTTCCCCGCTCAGCTGACCTATGCCGCCGAGATGAAGGAGAGCGACCCGTCCGGCACCAGGCCGTCCTGGGCGAGACGCCGGAAGAAATCGGTGAGGCCCGCCAGGTGACGATAGGACAGGGCGTAATCCAGATCGCCCAGATAGGCGCGACACACCGACTCGGCGACGCCGGTGTTGGCCGCTGCCGCTGCGGCGAGCTCGTCCAGGTGAGCCAGCCCCCACTCGCGCGACTCCATCAGCCGCCGATGCACGGTCCGTACTCGCGCCGTCGGGGCATCCCGGCGGGACGCCCATACCGCAAAGACAAAGGGCAGTCCGGTCCACTGCTTCCACTCCTCGCCCAGGTCGACTCGAACCGGGTAGTGCTGCTGGGCCGAGAGATGCAGGGCCGCGTCGCCAATGACCAGCACGGCATCATGCGGGAGCCCGGCGAGCGATGCGAGATCGGCGGCTTCAGCCCGGGCGGTAGCGAAGTGTGGCGCAATACCCCAGCGGTGGCGGCAGAGCAGCTCCAGCAGAAGCACGGAGGTGCGGGACGAGGCGCTGAGCAACACCGTCCGCCCGGTCAGCTCCTCGACCGGCCGGCTGGAGAAGAGCGCCACGCTGTGGACCGGGCCATCGCAGGTGATGGCGAGATTGGGAAGCAGGTCGTAGAGCGCCGCGTTTCTGGCGTACTCGACGGCAGAGACCACGCTCACCTGCAAGGCCCCGGTGGCCATCAGGTCGTTCAGCTCGGATGCGGTTCCGGAGACGATCTCAGCCGGAACATTGATCAGGCCACGGTCGATGGCACCGTAGACCGGATAGCAGTTGATCCAGGGGATCCGTCCCAGCCTCATGCCGCGTGCACCACCGGAAGCGCCGCACCCCGGCGCATGGATGGCTCCGGAGGTGGATCGTCGAATTCGTCCCGCACCGTCTGATAGAGGCTATCCCGCTCGACCGGCACCTTCCCCGCTCCCCGGATCAGGCTGACCAGATCCATGTAAGGCAGGTGCATGGCGGTGTGAGCGCCGGCCTCGTGGTAGATCCGCTCGAACACCACCGTGCCCTCCACATCGTCGCACCCGAAGCTCAGGGCAATCTGGGAGACGAAGGGCGTCACCATCGGCCAGTGGGTTTTCACGTGGGGGATGTTGTCCAGCAAGAGCCGCCCTACCGCGATGTTCTTCAGATCCTCGTAGCCGGTCGTGGCGGTGCCCACCCGGCCCATCTCTTCGCCCAGCTCGTTGTGGTCGGGGTGATAGGCCAGCGGGATGTAGGTCAGGAAACCTCCGGTGTCATCCTGCAGACTCCGCAGCATCATCAGATGCTCGATGCGGTCTTCGGCGGTCTCCACGTGTCCGTACAGCATGGTGCAGTTGGTCGGAATTCCCAGCTCGTGGGCGACCCGATGCACCCGGAGCCACTCCTGCCCGGTCAGCTTCCGCTCGGCGATGGTGGCGCGCACCGCGGTGCTGAAGACCTCGGCCCCGCCACCGGGGAGGCTGGTGAGTCCCGCCTCTTTCATGGCGAGCAGGACCTCGCGCTCGGAGATCTTCTCGATTCGGGCGAGATGGGCGATCTCGACGGCGGTCAACGCCTTCACGTGTACATGGGGATGCCGCTGCTTCAGGCCCCGGATCATGTCGGTGTAATAGCTGAGCCGGAGCTTCGGGTGCAGCCCGCCGACAATGTGAAACTCCCGGGTAGGCATGCCGCTGGCCTGCTCGGCCTCGTGAAACACCTCCTCGAGCGAGCGGGTATACGCTCCCTCCTCCTTCGGCATCCGGGCGAAGGAGCAGAAGCTGCAGGTGTTCCGGAGAATGCAGACGTTGGTGGGGTTGATGTGCTGGTTGGCCGAGAAAAAAACCCGGTCGCCGTTGCGGAGGCGATTCGCGAAGTCGGCCAGGAAACCGAGACCGAGGAGATCGGAGGTGGCGTAGAGAGCCAACCCATCGTCCCGGTCCAGGCGTCCGCCCGCCATTACCTTCTCGGCGATGGGACGCAGCAGAGGGTCACGCAGCCGTTCTAGATCGATCCCGCCGGGCATCGTATCTCCTTGGCTTGCCGAAGAGTCGAGCCCAAAATCTACACGGACGGCTGCTGCGGCTGCCACCCGGAGACGCGCTTCGCTAGCTCTCCCAGCGCTTGACGGCGAGGGTCACATTATGCCCGCCGAACCCGAACGAATTCGAGAGCGCCACATCCACTCGGCGCTCGACCTTCCGGTTGGGGGCGGAATCGAGGTCGCACTCCGGATCGGGAGTGAACTGATTGATGGTGGGGGGAATGACCCCGCAGGTGGAGGACAGCAGGGACACAATGAACTCCAGAGCGCCCGCCCCTCCGAGCAGGTGGCCGGTCATGGACTTGGTGGAGCCGAACACCAGCTTGCGGGCATGCTCGCCAAAGACCGCCTTCACCGCCTCGGTCTCTGCGATGTCGCCCTGCGGAGTGGACGTGCCGTGAGCGTTGATGTACCCCACGTCCTTGGGGTCGATGTTGCCGTCCGCCAGGCAGTCACGCATGGCCCGCTGCGCCCCCTCACCGCCTTCCGCCGGCTGGGTGATGTGATACGCATCGGCGCTGAGGCCATACCCGAGCACCTCTCCCAGGATCTGGGCTCCCCGCCGCTCCGCGTGCTCCAGGCTTTCCAGTACGACGATCGCGCCGCCGTCACCCAGCACGAACCCATCGCGATCCTTGTCGAATGGCCGGCTGGCGGTCTCCGGCGAATCGTTGCGGGTGGAGAGGGCCTTCATGTTGGCGAAGGCCGCCACGGTGAGACCGGTGATCGCCCCCTCCGAGCCGCCGGTCACCATGGCATCGGCAACACCGTGGCGGATCATATTGAACGATTCGCCGATCGCGTGCGCCGACGAGGCACAGGCTGAGACGGTGGCGAAGTTGGGCCCTTTGAGTCCATACCGGATCGACACCAACCCGGCGGCGATATCGGGAATGAACATCGGAACGAAGAAGGGGGAAACCCGGTCGGGACCTTTGGTGACAAACGCCCGGCAGTTGTCCTCGTAGGTCTGCATGCCGCCGATGCCGCTTCCGATCACCACCCCGGTGCGTTCGGGGGCTGGGAAGCGACCTTCCAACCCGGCCTGAGTGATGGCCTGGTGAGCGGCGGCGAGCGCCAGCTGGGCAAAGAGATCGTACCGCTTGGCCTCTTTGCGGTCGATGTACTGCAGCGGATCGAAGCCCTTTACCTCACAGGCAAAGCGGACCTGCTGGTTGGAAGCATCGAACTTGGTGATGGGGGCGGCACCTGACCGGCCGGCGAGCAGCGCCTGCCAGGTGCTATCGACATCGTTTCCCACCGGCGTCACCAGCCCCAGGCCGGTGACGACAACACGACGACTCAAGACTATTTCCCTATCTTCTCGTGGAGGTAAGACATGGCATCGCCGACCGTGCGGAGCTTCTCCGCCTCCTCGTCGGGGATATCAATGTCGAACTCTTTCTCGAACGCCATCACCAGCTCGACCGTGTCGAGGCTGTCCGCGCCGAGATCTTCCATGAAGCTCGCATCGCTGGTCAGCTTCTCTCGCTCGACGCCGAGCTCTTCGACGATGATATCCTTGACCTTCTCTTCCACGTTGCTCATGTCACCCTCGATTAAAGGATTACGGTCCGTCTCAGATTACCATGCCACCATCGACCACCAGCACCTGTCCGGTGATGTAGCCGGCCAAATCCGACGCGAGAAACAGCACCGCGCCCGCGACATCCTCGGGCCGGCCCAACCGGCCCAGCGCGATCTGCTCTAATAATGTGGCTCGGGCTGCATCGGGCAAGGAGGCGGTCATGTCGGTCTCGATAAATCCCGGTGCAATGCAGTTGACCAGAATGTTGCGGCTGGCGTACTCCTTCGCCACGCTCTTGGTGAACCCGATGAGCCCCGCCTTGCTGGCCGCATAATTGGCCTGACCCTTGTTGCCGGTCAGACCGACGATGCTGCTCATGTTGATGATGCGACCGGCTCGCCGCTTCATCATTCCTTTGATGACGGCGCGGGTGGTGTGGAACGCCCCCTTCAGGTTGGCGTCGAGCACCGCATCCCAGTCCTGCTCGGTCAGCCGGAGGAGAATGTTGTCGCGGGTGAGGCCGGCGTTGTTCACCAGGATATCCACCGCTCCCAGGGCGGCTTCGGCGGCTGCCACGGCCGAGACCACCTGATCCTCCTGAGCGACGTCACAGGCTACGCCGAAGGCTCGACTGCCCATAGCCGACGCCACCTCCCGGGCCCGCGCGGCATCGCGCCCCACCACGGCCACCTTGGCGCCGGCAGCGTAGAGGGTGTTGCGCGATGGCCAGCCCAATGCCCCGGGTGCTGCCGGTGACGAATGCCGTCTTGCCGCTGAGATCGATGCTGTGAGCCGTCACTGGAGGAACCGCTCGACCTCGTCGGCGGTGCCCAGAGTCACGGCCTTGGCCCCCGGCACGATACGCTTCAACAGGCCGGACAGCACACTGCCGGGGCCGATCTCCACGAAGGTTGCTCCGGGCACCAGTTCGGCGGCGGCCTGCATGCAGGCCACCCACCGCACCGGCGCGGTCAGCTGGTCCGCCAGCAGGCGCTTGGCGTCGACGCCGGTTCGCACCGCATAGCCACTGGCGTTGGCAATGACGGGAAAGGACGGATCGGCAAAGGTCGCCTCCGATAGTGCCTCACGCAGTCCGTCCACCGCAGGAGCCATCAGGGGAGAATGAAATGCACCGCTCACCTTGAGGGGAATCACCCGTTTGGCCCCCCGCGCCTTGCAGCGCTCGCCCGCCCGCTCCACCCCAGCAGGATCGCCCGAGATCACGGTCTGATCGGGCGCGTTCAGATTGGCGGGCACGGCAATGCCATCGGGCCCCGAGGACTCGTCGCAGGCAGCTCTGCACCTCGGCGGTGGCCAGGCCGAGGACCGCTGCCATGGCGCCGGGCCGCTCCTGTCCGGCGGCCAACATCAGCTCTCCCCTACGGCGAACCAGGCGGGCGGCATCCACTGGACTCAGAGTGCCCGCGGCAACGTGGGCGCTGTACTCGCCGAGGCTGTGGCCCGCGGCCGCACCGAGGCCACTGAGCCGACCGGCAACAACCGAGAGCACCGCCACGGAGTGGGCCAGGATTGCGGGCTGGGCGTTGTGGGTGAGGGTGAGCTCGTCCTCTGGTCCCTGCCACATGATACGGGAGAGCCGGGTGTCGAGCGCGTCATCGATGGCAGAGAAAGTTTCCCGCGCCGCAGGAAAGCGTTCCGCGAGGTCCTTCCCCATGCCGACACGCTGTGCCCCCTGGCCGGGGCACATCAGGACCGTCACCACCGGATGACGGCGCTGCCCCAGGTGAATCCGGCGCCGAAGGCAACGAGCAGAAGGAGGGAGCCGGGCTTCACCCGGCCCTCGCTGATGGCCTGATCCAGCGCGAGAGGAATCGATGCGGATGAGGTGTTGCCATAGCGGTCGACGTTGACCATCACCTTGTCCATCGGCATGCCGGCGTGCTTGGCCGTGGCCTCGATGATCCGCACGTTGGCCTGATGCGGGATCAGGAGATCAACTTCGTCGGCGGTCACACCGGCCCGCCGCAGCGCCTCGTCGCATGCCTCCGCCATCGTCAGCACCGCGGCCTTGAAGACCTCGCGGCCGGCCATCTTCATGTAGTGCGACCGCTCGCAGACCACCTTTTCGCTGATCGGGTCGGCCGCACCGCCACCAGGGATGTACAGCAGGGGCGCGAGCTTTCCGTCGGACTTCAGGAAGGTGGACAGAATGCCCCGGCCGTTTTGGCCGCTGGCCCGCCGCACCACCGCGGCCCCGGCGCCGTCTCCGAAGAGAATGGCGGTTGAGCGGTCCTTGAAGTCCGTGATGGTGGAGAGTTTCTCGGCGCCGACCACGAGCACCACCTCGCTCTGCCCCGAGGCGATCATGCCTTCGGCCACCGCGGTCGCGTACACAAATCCGGGGCAAGCCGCGGAGATGTCGAACGCCGCCGCCCGGTCGGCGCCCAGCAGCGCCTGCAGGTCACAGGCGGTGGAGGGCAGCAGCCGATCCGGCGTGGCTGTGGCCAGCACGATCGCGTCGATGTCCTTCGGAGTGAGACCCGCCTGGTCCAGCGCCTTCACGCTGGCCTCGCAGCTCAGCATGGCCACGGACTGGTCCGGCCGGGCAATGTGGCGCTCCCGAATGCCGGTGCGCTCCACGATCCACTGGTCCGAGGTGTCGAGCATGCGGGTGAGATCGGCGTTGGTGAGCACGCCGGGCGGAACGGCCACGCCGACGCTGGCCATTTCCGCGATGGGCCGCCGGGTCATGCCGTGTGCTCCTGCTTCGCGCTGGGCGAACTCCGCGCCGATGTGCCGACTCAGATCGACCTCGACCGACTGGACCGCCACCCGAATGGCGTTCTTGATGGCGTTGGCGGTGGAGGCGCCGTGACAGATGATGGACATGCCTTTTACGCCCAGCAGGGGCGCACCGCCGTACTCGGAATAGTCGAGGATCCGGAAAAGCTCCTTGATCTCCGGCCGGCCCAGCACGTCGGGAGCGCGCTCCTTTACCAGATTGACGAACAGATGCGCCACCGACTCGTAGAACTTGAGAATCACATTGCCGACGAAGCCGTCGCACACCACCACGTCTACCACCCCGAACTTATGGTGCCCGGCGACGATGTCACGCCCCTCGATGTTGCCGATGTAGTGCAGCCGCGGACTGCGGCGCAGGAGGCTGTTGGCCTCCCGGCTGATGGCGTTCCCCTTCTCCTCTTCCTCCCCCACGTTGAGCAGCCCGACCGTGGGGCTGGGACGGCGCAGCACGTCCCGCATGTACACGCTGCCAAGGTAGGCAAAGCCCACCAGCTCGCGGGCGCGAGCAGTCCACGTTGGCCCCGCCGTCGAGGACCAGAACCGGCTGGTTGGCCGTGGGGAAAAGCGTGGCGACGGTGGCCCGCTCTACCCCATCGTGCAGCCCCAGCAACAGCGTGGACGCGGCCAGGAGCGCGCCGGTGTTGCCGGCGGAGACAAAGGCGTCCGAGGCGCCCGCCTTCTGCAGTCCCAGTCCGATCACAATGCTGGACTTCCGCTTGCTCCGCACCGCCGCGAGCGGCTTCTCGGCCATGCCGATAACCTCAGCCGCCTCGTGGATCTCGAGGCGGCTGCGGTCGGCATCGGGATATTTGGCTAGTTCTGAATTGATGACGTCAGAGCGGCCCACCAGCTGGATGAGGAATCCGTCGGGTAAGGATTTCAGGGCCTGCAGCGCACCGGCGATTTCCGCCTGCGGGGCGATGTCGCCCCCCATAGCGTCTACCGCGATGCGGATCACGCTCAGGCGTCCTCGACCTCGACCTGCTTCTTGCCCCGGTAATATCCGCACGAATCGCAGACCCGATGAGACAGCTTGGGAGAACCGCAGCGGGGACACGCCTGAGTCCGAGGTCCTGCGGCACTGTGATGGCCTCGGCGGAGGCGCTTACGGGACTTCGACATTCGACGCTTGGGGACGGCCATAGATTACCTCAGACAGGTTCGGCGGGCGCGGAACAACCGCAGGGTCCCGCGTTCAGATCGGCTCCGCAGCTGAGACAGAGGCCGGCACAGTCGTCGCGGCAGAGTAACAGGCGGGTAGGAGCCGCGAGCACTAACTCCTCCCGCACCACGTCGCGCACATCGATGTGTGAGGCCCGCTCCAATAGGGGATAGAAATCGGGATCGTCGGCCGCTTCTGGATCGGAGCTGAAGACCGCGGCATCCACGTCGATGTCCACATCGGTTTCGACATCGGTCGAGGCAACGGCGGCACTCTCCCTCGATGGTGCCTTGAATCTTCCCCCGCCACAGGAATTCCCCGGCGCTGGTGGCCTGCAGCTGCCCCGTGACCGCCACCGGTCCGGCCAAGTTCAGATCCAGGCCTTCGAAGGCCGGATCGTCCGGCGCGAAGCTCCCCCACCGTCCGTACCGGGCCCCGCTGAAGGTCCCGGATGTCCACTCGCAGCATAGCCGCTTAAAGTAGCAGCGACAACAACTTGGGTCAACGCTTCAACCCCAGAGCCCGGCCAGCTCTCCCTCGGTGAAAAAGAACGCCACCTCGCGGGCCGCGTTCTCCGGACTGTCTGATGCATGGATGGCGTTCTTGCCCTTGGATTCCGCGAACAGCTTCCGGATGGTGCCCGGCGCCGCTTCAGCCGGATCGGTTGCGCCGATGACGGTGCGCAGCTGGGCCACGGCATTATCTCGCTCGAGCGCCATCGGCATACAGGGCCCGCTGGTCATGAACTCGACCAGGTCGTTGTAGAATGGTCGGCCGCGGTGCACCTCGTAGAACGCTCCGGCTTCCGCGCTGGGTCAGCCGAACCAGTCGAGCGGCGCGCGGAATGAACCCGGCTTGCTGTAGATGCGCCAGGATGGCTCCGATTTTTCTGCCGGCCACCGCGTCGGGTTTGATGATGCCGAGCGTCAGGGTTGCTGCCACGACTCCTCCCTCATGATTTGCTCAGGGCGCCCAACCGTTTTTCCAGAAGAGCGACCACGTCAGCCGGCCGGCGCATGATATCGATTCCCGCCCGTTCGAAGGCGGACAACTTCTCCTCGGCGGTTCCGGAGGATCCCGAGATAATGGCCCCCGCGTGTCCCATCCGGCGGCCCTTCGGCGCGGTCTGCCCTGCGATGAAGCCGATGACGGGCTTGGTGACCCGCTCCTTCACGAACGCCGCCGCCTGCTGTTCGTCGGTGCCGCCGATCTCGCCGATCATGACGATGGCTTCGGTGGCAGGATCGTCCTGGAAGGCCGCGAGACAATCGATGAAGTTGGTCCCGATGATCGGATCGCCCCCGATACCAACGCAGGTGCTCTGGCCGATCCCGTTACTGGTCAGCTGGTTGACCACCTCATAGGTGAGAGTTCCGCTGCGCGACACCAGCCCAACCCGGCCGGGAGTGCAGATGTTGCCGGGAATGATGCCCACTTTGCTCTCGCCGGGGGTTATCAGCCCGGGACAGTTTGGGCCGATCAGCCGAGCTCCCCGGCTCCTGACGAAGGGCATTACCCGACTCATGTGCATGACCGGAATGCCCTCGGTGATGCACACGATCAGAGGAATACCGGCGTCGACCGCCTCGAAGATGGCGCCCGCGGCGGCCATGGGCGGCACGTAGATGATGGCGCAGTTGGCGCTGCGTCTCCGCCACCGCATCTGCGACTGTATTGAAGACCGGCACGCGGTTCTCGAACTTCTGACCGCCCTTCCCCGGGGTCACTCCCGCAACCACCGCGGTGCCATACTCGAGCATCTGCCGGGCATGGAAGGCCCCCTCGCGGCCCGTGATCCCCTGCACCACCAGCCGGGTGCTCCGGTCGACGAAGATGCTCATGCGGCCTTCCGGGCAAGCTGTACGACACGCTGAACTGCCTCGTCCATGTCACTCAGAGCAGGCATGCCCACACCCTCGAGAATCCGGATGGCTTCTGCCTCATTGGTTCCGGTGAGCCGGATGACGATGGGCACCTTCACCTTGAACTGACGGGTGGCGGCAACGATACCGTTGGCGACATCGTCGGTCCGGGTGATGCCGCCGAAGATGTTGAACAGGATTGCCTTCACGCTGGGGTCTGCGGTAATGATCTTCAGCGCGTTGATCACCTTCTCCGGGCTGGAGCTGCCTCCGATATCCAGAAAGTTGGCCGGCTCGCCCCCGTAGTACTTCACCAGATCCATGGTGGCCATCGCCAGCCCGGCCCCGTTCACCACGCACCCGACGTTTCCCTCCAGCTTGATGAACGACAGGTTGGCCCGGCGCGCAGCCGCCTCGCTCGGCTCCTCAGCCGAGTCATCTCGCATCAGGCCGAGATCCGGCCGCCAGAAGAGCTCGTTATCGTCGATCACGATCTTGGCATCGAGTGCCAGAACCTGGCCTGCCGGTGTGGTAACCAAAGGGTTGATCTCGGCCAGCGAACAGCCATTGGCCGTAAAGACCGAGTAGAGCTGCTCCATGATCCGGGCAGCCGCCTTGACCTGGTTGAAATCGCGATACAGGGCAAAACCGAGCGCGAGCGCCTGGTGCGGCAGCAGTCCGTAGGTGGGATCAACGGGGAGGCGCACAATCTTTTCCGGCGTTTTGGCGGCCACCTCCTCGATGTCCACCCCGCCGGCCGAGCTCACCATGAATACGGGACGCTGGCTCTCCCGGTCCATGATCAGTCCCAGGTAGCTCTCGCTGGCGATGTCCGCCGCGGGCACGACCAGGACCTTATGAACGGTGAGACCCTTGATCTCCATGCCCAGAATTTCCGTGGCGTGGTCGAGAGCCTCGCTGGCGTTTCGGGCGAGCTTTACCCCGCCCGCCTTGCCCCGGCCGCCCGCATGCACCTGCGCCTTGATGACGACGTTGCCGCCCAGCCGACGGGCAATCGTTTCGGCCTCAGTGGGTGTGGAGGCCACATCGCCGTCCAGCATCGGGATGCCGGCTGCCTTGAGCAGGGTACGCGCCTGATATTCGTGCAGATTCACGATGCCGCCATGATGGTAGTTCCGGTTTCTCCTCGAAGTGCTGCCGGGCCCTGGGAGAGACGGGCGATTATCGCACGGCGCCCACCCCGGCGAACGAACGCTGCCGCCGCCTCCACTTTCGGCTTCATGCCGCCCGCGTCGAGCGATCCGCCGGCGACCATGTTGTCGGCATCTTCGACCGTCATCCGCCGAATCGGTCGTGCGGCCGGCGTCCCCCAGCCCTCGAACACGGCATCCACGTTGGTCAGGATCATCAAGACCTCGGCGTTGAGCTGAGTGCCCAGAATCGACGACACTCGATCCTTGTCCACCACGGCGTCTATCCCTTCCAGGCCGAGGAGTGGATCCTGGTACACGGGAGGACCACCGCCGCCTGCCGCGATTACCACCACGTCTTCACTCAGCAATCGCTGAATGATCGGGAACTCTACCACACCGATCGGCAGCGGGCTCGTTGCCATCCGGCGCCAGTCACCCGCGCCGTCCTTGCCCACCGCGCGGCCGGCCTCCCGCAGCCGGGCTGCTTCGGCAGAAGACAGCGCGTGCCCGACAGGTTTGGTGGGCTGATTCAGGGCAGGATCGTACCGGTCGACCAGTGTTTGGGTGATCACGGTAACAACTTGGCGCTGAACCCGGGCGGAGGCGAGCGCGTTCTGCAGCGACTGCTGCAGCATGTACCCGATCCAGCCCGCTGTTTCCGCCACCAGCACGCCCAGCGGCAGCGGCTCCGCTACCTTTCGTGCCGCTTCGTTGCGGGCCAACTCGTCTCCCACCTGGGGCCCGTTTCCATGCACGATGACGATCTGCCAACCTTGCCGGGCCAGCTCCACGATGGGAGCCACACTCTCACGGGCATGGCGGAATTGATTGGTGACCGTTGCCGGTTCGTCGGAACGGGCCAACGCATTGCCGCCCAATGCTAGCACCGCTGTCGGCAAAAAAAGCCCTCCAAGCTAGTCCCCGCTCCAGCAGCGAGCAAGTTTTTAAAAGCGCGCCGAGTCGAGGGGCACTCCGAGCAGATTTCGCAGACTGCTCCACGCTCGGCCGAACTCCGACCAGTCGCCGGCGTGGAGCGCGGAATCGGCATGCAGCATCCAGCGCCGCGCTTCATCCAGCCGTCCGGTTTGAGCCGAGCCCGGTGGCGCCGGTACCGTCGTGCCCAAGAGATTACTCCAGGCCTCCCTCAATGTCCGTCCCGCGCCGAGACGATCGGGAGCGGCCACGCTCACCCAGGCGAGGATGGCTCCTCCCGACGGCCGCAGCGCAAAATAGCCTTGGTAGGCGATCGGCCCTCCGGGTCCGAGCTCCACCTTCAGCGGTCCCCGCTCGAGCTTGCCGCCATCTTCCTGAATCGAGTCACTCAGCGCGTTGTACAAGGGAAAGCGGGCCCAGCGGTTCTGCAGGATGTCGCGCACCGGGAGGGTGGTTGCCGAGTCCAGCCGGGTCAACGCGAGGCGGAGACGGCCCGTATCCCGGGATCCGATCAATACTCCGCTGAGCCGGCGCTCACCGGCGGCCTCGAGCGTGGCCGTCAGCACCGGCCCTGATGTGTCCGGCGCCCAGCCGAGTTGAGCGGGCGGCTGTTCGACCGATCGCTGCTCGGTAACCCGGTTGATGACGCCCAATTTCCAGGGAGCCCGCTCCAGCTGCTGAGCCTGAATCCTGAACCAGTCGGCGAGGATATCCCGCGCTGCTCAGCACCGATTCCGGGATGGCTGAGGCCGGCTCGACCAGACCGTGGGAGACCCGGCTCCAGGCTGCGGCGGTTGGGTCGGTACGGGGCTGAAGGTAAATCCGCACCGTCCCGCTTTCGGCGTTGACCGTGGCGAGAAATGCCGCGTTGACCGATCCCACTCTCCGCTCGCGCCAACTGGTCCGAGGAGTGAGCGGGAAGGTGCCCGAAGTCACATAGCCATCCAGCAGCCAAACCAGCTCTCCATCTACCACTCGAGCGACCGGCGCGCTCCAGTCCGCGAAGGGAGCCAGGCGATTCAGCCGCTCCTCAGGTGAGAGCCGCCAGTCGACCCGGCTGCCGGAGGGCAAGTTGCCCAGCAGGTCGCCGGCCTGGAGGGCCCAGGCGAGCGCCAGCCGGCGCGGCCAGGAGCCTACTCTTACCCCCGGAGCGTCTCCCTCCACCACGCGATACGCAGGGGCGTCCGGCGCAAGCACATCGGAAGGCAGATCGAACAGCGTGGTAGGAACTGGACGGGCCAGGGTGTCTCCCAGCCGCAAGTACAACGGCTCGCCGTCGGGGCTGACCCGCTGATCCGCTACGGCAGTTACGGCAAGGCGCCCGCCCGCGCTCGAGCGAACGATCAGCCATGCCGGCCGGCGCCTGCCACCCGGCGTCAGCAACGCCGGGTTTACCGCAACCAGATGTCCGGAATCGCCAGGAATTGCCCGAGCCAACGCGGCAGCACTCCAGAGGGACGGCACCACAGGCGGAGATGGCGGCCCGATGGGCTCCAGAGTGGTGATCCGCAGCGGCTCCAGCCCATAGGCTACCCGCGAGAGATGCTCCATCGAGGCATTGTCCAGCGCCGGCTCGCCGGTTCCCGTCAGCATGGAAGGCAGCAACCAGTGGGTCACTATGGATGATCCAGCCAGGACGATCCAGGCGGACAGCACCAGGGCATGCCGGGGCCGCGCTGCCCAGAGGGCGGAGATGCCACCCGCGGCCAGCGCGATACCGGCCAGAACCGGGGAGACGTTCGCGGTGGCTCGCCAGGTTGCCTGATCGAGTAGTTCCGGCGGTCGGGCCAGCAACTCGTACGGCTCCAACAGGTATCCCCAGGCCAGCGCCAGCGCGAGCGCAGCCAGCACCCACCCGAGATGGGCCCGCGCGTGGTGATTGATCGCCGGCCGCCGCTCGATCCAGCGAATGGCGCCCACCAGCATGTAGAGCGCGGCCGCCCCGGTCAGGGCCAGCAGAACGAGAAGGAGAAAGAAGCCGTGCGCCGCGCGCCAGACCGGCAGCTGCGCCACATAAACACCCAGGTCGCGGCCGGCGAGCGGCTCGTTTACTGCCATAGGTGACACCCTGCCAGGCCAGGGCGACATCTCGCCACCAGCGGGAGGCGCCCACCCCGACCACCATGCCGAGGAGCACGCCCGTCACAACCACCACCGTCAGCAACGCCCGTGGGGTGAGGGCCTCCCGAAACTCGAGATTCGCCACGTTTCGTCGCACCTGGACGGTGCCCACGGCTCGATAGACCAGCAGCAGATGTCCGATGAACCAGGCGGACGCCATCAAGCATCCGCACAGGTCGAGGGTGAAACGCAGAATGTGCCAATCGAGGATGAATGACGCGGCGGCGGGCGAGAGCTGAGCCGCCCACCAGTGATCGGCCAGGAGGGTGGCGGTCCAGCGGCCCAGAAACAACAGCGCGACCAGCGCTCCGAGGGCGGCCGCGAGCCGCCGGCGGCGGCGGGACAAGGCTAACCCAGATGCGTGAGCGGTGAGCGGTAAGCGGTGAGCGGGAGGGTGCTCACTGCTTGCCGCTCACCGTTAACGCTTTCTTCTGCCGTTCCAGCCATCCCTCGACTTCGGCCCGGTACTCGTCTCGCTTGGCCTGGTCGGTGGCCTCGAATCGCATCACCAGTACCGGCTGGGTATTGGAGGCTCGGAGCAAGCCCCATCCCTGGGGAAAGGTGATCCGAACTCCATCGATCGTGTTGACCGGATAGAGCGTGGCAAAGTGGACGGCGGCTCGCTCGACCAGGTCGAACTTCTCCTCTTCGGGGCACTCCGCCCGGATTTCGGGAGTGGCATAGGTGCGGGGCAGATCAGCCAGCAGCGGTGCGAGACCGAATGGCTGGCGGCTCACAATCTCCAGCAGCCGCGCGGCCGCGAACAGGGCATCGTCGAAGCCGAGGTAGTCGCCGCCGAAGAACATATGACCGCTCATCTCGCCCGCCAGCGGGGCCTTGAGCTCCTTCATCTTGGCCTTGATGAGCGAGTGCCCCGTCTTCCACATGACGGGTTGGGCTCCAGCGGCCGTGAGAGCGGCCGGGAGCACCTCAGAGCATTTCACATCGAAAATGACCGGAGTGCCCTTGCCGAACCGCCGCACCGCATCGCGCCCGAATATCACGAGAAGCTGATCGCCGTAGATGATCTCGCCGGTTTCGTCCACCGCCCCGATCCGATCGGCATCGCCGTCGAATGCGATGCCCAGCTCCGCGCCGCCCCGCCGCACCTCCGCCTGCAGGTCGCGCAGATTTTCCGGGACCGTGGGATCCGGATGATGGTTGGGGAAGGTCCCGTCCGACTCGCAGAACAAGGGCGTCACCTCGGCGCCGAGCCCCTGCAGCGTTGAGACGGCCACCAGGCTTCCTGCGCCGTTGCCGCAGTCTACCGCCACACGCACCGAACGCTCGAGCTTGTGCCGGCTGATGATCCCCTCGCGATAGCGCTGAAGCACCGACCCGTCAGAGGTCTCCCTGCCTTTACCCGACCGCCAGCGCTCGGCCATGATGATCTCCCACAGCTCCAGGATGTCCTCGCCGTGAAAGGCATCACCTGCCAGAACCATCTTGAAGCCGTTGAACTCGGGAGGATTGTGCGAGCCGGTAACCTGGAGACCTCCGTCGGTCTTGAGCGCGGAAACGCCGAAATACAGAGCGGGCGTGGGCAGAGTGCCCACATCGATGGCCGTGCCGCCCGACTCGGCGATGCCCCGGCGCACTCCCTCGGACAGTGCCGGGCCCGAAGGCCGGTTGTCGCGGCCGACCGCGATGACGGGGGCTCTGCCCAAACGGTCGGCAGCTACGCTGCCGAAGGCACGACCCAGCGCCCGGGCAAAGTCGGGCGTCAGCTCCCGGTCGACGAGGCCGCGAACATCGTATTGCCGGAATATCGATTTCGGAACATTCATGCGAGTCAGAGTTCCGGTTGACGTTACTGCCGGGCCACCGGTGTGCCTGTCTGGGTCAACGTTCCGGCACTCTTCACTGCCGCGTCGAGCGCTCCCCGGGGCCAGACGCCAAAGACGAGCACGGCGACGAGAGACAGGGCGATGACCCCGGCGGCCGACGGGAAGAGCCGCATATCACGCTGCAGCTCGTCGCTGGGAGCTGTCTTCATGTACATGGACATGATCACCGGCAAGTAATACCCGGCGGAAATGACGCTGGTAACGACCAGAACCACCGGAAGGATCATCTGGCCCTCCGCGATCAGTGCGGAGATGATGTACCACTTCCCGATGAAGCCGAAGGTGCCCGGAAATCCCAGCAGAGACAACATGCACAGGCTCAGGCCCAGGGCAATCCAGGGCCGGTTGGCCGACAGACCGGCGATGTCGTCGAAAGTTACCGTCCGTTCGCCGTGACGACCGAGCGCTGCTAAAAAGCCGAAACTGGCTATCGTGGTGAGGCTATACGCGGTCAAATAGAGCAGCACGGCACCAGAGCCCAGGCGGGTGCCGGGCCATACGGCGGCCAGCAGGTAGCCCGCGTGAGCAATGGAGCTGTACGCCAGCATCCGTTTCAGGGTTCGCTGTGCCAGCGCAATCAGGTTTCCCACCACCATGGAAGCAATGGCAAGGCCGGCGATGATTGGCTGCCAGATGCTTGCGGCCGCCGGGAACCCTTCCATGAGAACCCGCACCAGCCCGGCAAAGGCCGCGATCTTTACCCCGGTGGCCATGAACGCAGTGACCGGCGTGGGCGCGCCGTCATACACGTCAGGGGCCCACATGTGGAAAGGCACCGCCGCCACCTTGAAAGCGAACCCGATCAGCAGGAGGCCGAGAGCCAGCTCGGCCATGAGTGACAGTTGTCCGCCGGCGAACTGCGCCCCGATCAGGGACAGGTTCGTGGTGCCGGTTGCACCGTAGGCCAGAGCTATGCCGTAGAGCAGGAAGCCGGAGGCAAAGGCGCCGATCAGGAAATATTTGAGCGCGGCTTCCGACGACCAGGCGTTGGCCCGGTTGTACCCCGCCAGGACGTAGACGGCAACCGACATCACCTCGAGCCCGAGAAAGAGCACGATCAGGTCTTCGGCGCCCGCCATGAACATCATTCCCGTTGCCGAGAGAAGCAGCAGAGGATAGTACTCGGGAGCCAGAAGCAGCTCGCGCTCGAGGTAGCCCAGAGAGAGCAGGATGGCACCGGCGGTAGACAGCAGAATCAATGCGTCGGCAGCATAGCGGAACGGATCCAGGGCCATCATCTGGGCCAAACCCAGGGGCGTTGCGTCACTCACCCAGAGCCAGGCCAGACCGGCGGCGCTGACGACGATACCGGCCAGGCTCAACCACCCGGCCAGCCGGCTATCCTCGGCGGTGCTGTGTCGCCAGCTGGCCACCAGAAGAACCACCAGGGCCCAGCCCGACAGAAGAATTTCTGGCAGCAATCCGAGCGTAACGCCCTGCGGGGTGCTCAGGTCGAGCTGCATCAGCGGCTCCCCTGCAGCGGGTGCACCGTGGCGCCGAGTCTGGCCGATCCGCCCTGAGACTGGAGTGCCCTCGACGAAGCGCTGGGTGGCCGGCTCCATCCGCCGGAGCACCGGACCGGGGAACAGCCCCAGCCAGACGATCCCGATGATCAAGGGAATCAGCACCGCGAGCTCTCTTCGGTTCAGGTCAGTCAGTCGCTCGTTTTCCGGATTGTCCAGCCGGTTGAAGATCATCCGCTGGAGGGCCCAGAGCAGGTACGCGGCGGCAAAGATGACGCCGGTGGTGGCAATGCCGGTGGCCCAGGGGTATGCCCCGAAACTGCCGAGCAGCACCAGGAACTCGCCCACAAAGCCATTGAGCCCGGGCAGGCCAATCGAGGAGAGCGCCACGACGGTCAGTATCAGGCTGAATAGCGGAACCACCCGGGCGATGCCGCCGTAGTCGTCGATCAGCCGGGTATGCCGCCGCTCGTAGATCATGCCAATCAGCAGGAACAGCGCTCCGGTTGAGATTCCATGGCTGATCATGACCATGAGGGCGCCTTGCACACTGATGACGCTGACGCCCCAGATCCCCAGCATCACGAAACCCAGGTGGCTGACCGAGGAGTACGCCACGAGCTTCTTGATGTCGGGCTGCACCATCGCAACCAGAGCGCCGTAGATGATTCCGATTACGGCGAGCAGCCACCATCAAGCGGGTGACCCCGGGAGAGAGAGCTACCTGGGGAAAGAACGGCACCGCGAATCTGAGGAACCCATAGGTTCCGATTTTGAGCATGATGGCGGCCAGCAGGACGCTGCCGGCCGTGGGTGCCTCGACGTGCGCATCGGGAAGCCAGGTGTGCAGCGGGAACACCGGGACCTTGATCGCGAATGCCAGAGCGAATGCCGCGAATAGCCAGGGCGCGGCGGAGCCGAGCGGTGCCGGCGTTGGCCAGCAGATGCTCGTAGCTGAACGACAGGACGCCGGTGACGCTCCCTACCCTCCAGGCCATGACGACGATGGCCACCAGCATCAGGAGCGAGCCGGCCATGGTATAGATGAAGAACTTGATGGCCGCGTAGAGGCGGTTGGCGCCGCCCCATATCCCGATGATGAAATACATCGGGATCAGCATCACCTCGAAGAAGACGTAAAAGAGAAACAGATCGAGGGCGATAAAGACGCCGACCAGCCCGGTCAGGAGCGCAAGCATCAGGGCGTAGAACGCCCGCTCCCGCCGGGTGATGGAGGTCCAGCTCGCCAGCACGCTGAGCGGCATCATGACCGTGGTGAGCAAGACCATGAACAGCGAGATGCCGTCGATTCCTACCCGGTACCTGATGCCCCAGCGGGGAATCCAGGGAGCGCTGGAAACCAGCTGCATCCCGCCGTCCTGAGGATCGAACGCCCACCAGAGTCCGAGCGACAACACCAGCTCGAGCAGGGTGACGACCAGTGCCGTCCGCTTGGCGGTTCGTTCATCCCCGAGCAGGATGGGGACCACGCCCGCCAGCGGCAACAGGATCAGCGCATGCAGAATCCACTGGCTGTAGTGGATGGAATCGAGGAACTGGGTCATCGGCGGGTCACCGTACCACGGAATGCAGGATCCACAGCGCGCCTACCAGAAACAGGACGACGTAAATGCCGACCTGTCCGGTTTGCAGTCGGCTGCCCAGCCAGCCCAGGCCGCGGGACAGACGGGCCGTTCCGTTCACCGCGGCGCCATCTACCACGCCTTGATCCACCCCTTTCCAGAGAACCACTCGGGAGAGCCAAACCAGAGGCCGAACGATGACGGCGTCATAGATCTCGTCGATGTAGTACTTCCGGTAGACCACCCGCCAAAATCCAGTGTCCGCCGGAGCTTCAGCCGCCACCGGAATGGGTCGCTGCAGGGTAGCTCTCCAGCCGGCCAGGAGTCCCACAATGCCCACCAGAACCGCAGCACCGATCAGGAACAGCTCGGTGTTTCCGTGCGGCATCTGCAGGCGGAAGAATGCGGCCGACGGAGCGGTCACCGGCTCGATCCATCGCTCGAGGGCGGCTCCACCGCCGAGGAAGGGCGGAAGATTGAGGAGTCCCCCCAAGGCGCTCAGAATGCCCAGCACCACCAGCGGCCCGGTCATCACCCAGGGCGCATCGTGCAGGTGGCCTCGCTCCCGCTCTCCGGTGCGGTTGCTCCCGAGGAACGTCATCGTCATCAGCCGGGCCATGTAGAAGGCGGTCAGCAATGCTGCGACCACTCCCATGGCATAGAACACGAGGTAGATCCGATTGGTCTCGCCCCGGGCGAAGGCCGCGGCGAGTATCTCGTCCTTGGAGAAGAACCCAGAGAACGGCGGGATACCCGAGATGGCCAGGGTGGCAATCAGCATGAGCCAGAAGGTGACCGGCATATACTGCTTCAGCCCGCCCATGTTCCGCATGTCCTGTGCGTCGGCATGCGAGTGAGTGGCATGATAGGCGTGGTGCATCGCATGGATCACGCTGCCGGCCCCGAGGAACAGCAGGGCTTTGAAAAACGCATGGGTGGCCAGATGGAACAGGCCCGAGGCGTAGGCTCCGGTCCCCACGCCGAGGAACATGTAGCCCAGCTGAGACACCGTGGAGTAAGCCAGGACCTTCTTGATGTCGTACTGCCTGAGTCCGATCGTTGCTGCAAACAGCGCAGTGAGAGCGCCGATGCCGGCTACAACCGTGCTCGACAGCGGCGCCAGGGCGAACAGCACGTTGGTACGGATGACTAAATACACTCCGGCCGTCACCATGGTGGCGGCGTGGATCAGCGCGGAGACCGGCGTGGGGCCGGCCATTGCGTCGGGAAGCCAGGTATAGAGCGGTATCTGCGCCGACTTCCCGGTGCAGCCAAGGAAGAGAAAGAGGGTGATGGCGGTGACGGTGGCACTTCCTGCCGGCAGGATGGCGGGCGCCTTGGCAACCATCCCGGTGAAGGTCAGCGTCCCCAGCGAGTGCCAGATCATGAACATCGCCACCAGAAACCCGAAATCGCCGATTCGGTTGACGATGAAGGCCTTCTTCCCGGCGTCAGCGTTGACCTTGTCGCTGAACCAGAACCCGATCAGCAGATACGAGCAGAGGCCCACGCCCTCCCACCCGATGAACATCACCGGGAAGCTGGACCCGAGCACCAGCACCAGCATGAACACCACGAACAGGTTCAGGTAAGCGAAGTACCGGGCGTAACCCGGATCTTCCTTCATATACCCGACGCTGAACAGATGAATGAGGCTCCCCACCCCCGTCACGATCAGCAACATGACCGCTGAGAGCTGGTCCAGCTGAAATCCCATGTCGATCTGAAGTGACCCGACCGGGAGCCAGCGCCAGAGATCGACCAGGATCGGCTGGTGCGGCGGTTGCGCTCGAAGCTGAAGGAACAGCGCCGCAGAAACGAGGAAGGAGGCCGCCAGAACCCCGACGCCGACCACCGACACCATGTCCTTGGCCTGCGGCCGACGGAGCGAGAGCCCGCCGTTGATCAAAAAGCCAAGCAGCGGAAACGCGACCGCGAGCCAGACCCAGTGTGCGCTCATACTCCCCGAAGGTTCAGGAAATCAGCCCCGGAGCAGGTTGATGTTGCCCAGGTCGACCGTCTGCTTATGCCGGAAAATGCCAATGATGATGGCCAGGCCGACCGCGGCTTCGGCGGCCGCCACCGTCATGACGAAGAAAACCATTACATAGCCGCTCGCGCCGTGCAGCTGGGCCAGCGCCACGAAGCTGAGATTGACCGCGTTGAGCATCAACTCGATGCACATGAAGAGCACGATGGCGTTCCGCCGCAACAGCACACCGGCAACGCCGAGGCTGAAGAGCACTGCCGAGAGTCCGAGCGCCTGGCCGAGGAACATCAGACCTTCCTCTTGGCGAGCACGACCGCCCCGATGATCGCCACCAGGAGCAGAATCGAGGTGATCTCAAAGGGAATCAGATACACCTGAAACAGGGGAGCGGCGACGGCGCCCACCACCCCCCGCGCCGCACTCTCCTGCTGGGTCAGCTGGCCGGCCACGAAGACGGTGGCCGGATCGGAGAACGCGGGCCACTGGGAGAACTCGGATGCCAGCTTTCGGGGGTTGTACTGGAGCAGCGCAAACAGCTCGATCGCCAGAAGGCCGACGATCACCAGCGTAGCGGCGATCGTCGAGGGCCCGCGCATGTCCGGCTCGGCATGCCCCAGATTCAGCAGCATGATGACGAACAGAAACAGCACCATGACGGCGCCGGCGTACACCAGCACCTGAATCGCGGCAATGAACTGCGCATTCAGGAGGACGTAAATGGCCGCCAGGGAAAACATGGTCGAGACCAGCCACAACGCCGCGGAAACCGGATTCCGCTGGAGGATGCAGAGTGTGGCCGAGATGACAGCCGCTACGGCAAAGACGTAGAAAACGACCTCGGTCACTTACTCACCTGCCGGGTCGGTGGGGTCCCACAGCGTGGACACCGTATGGGTCTGAGAGGAGAGCCGCTCCAGGTCGTACACAAAGCGTCCCCGGGTGTATTCCGAGTTCTCATAGTGCACCCCAACGTGGATCGCCTCTTCCGGGCAGACCTCCTGGCAATATCCACAGAAGATGCAGCGAAACTCGTCGATCTCGTAAATGAGCGGATAGCGGTTTCCCTGTTCGTCTTCGCCCGGTACCAGCTTGATGCAGTTGGCCGGACAAATTTGGGGACAGAGGCCGCAGGCAACGCACTTGGAGCGCCCCTGCTCGTCGGTGAGCATGCGATGGGTGCCCCGCCAGCGTGGGCTGATGCTCCAGCGACCGCCGCCGTGCTCGCTGTCGGTGCTCTTCTCCTCCGGATATTGCATGGTCACCTTCTTCTCGAACATGTGCTTGAAGGTGAGAGCCATGCCTTTCAGCGTCGCGCGCACATAGCTGACTTGCCGGGTGGGCCGCTGGAGGACTTTGACGCCGATTGCCATCAGATCACCGCCGGAGCCCGGCGGGCAGGCGCATCGAGAGCGCGGCGCTGGCGGGCTGAGCCCCGCACGAACACCCCGCGGTCCAGGAGGCCGAAGACCAGCACGGCGATGACCAGATTCAGCCCGAAGAGGGCAAGTGACTTCATCACCGGGTCAGTAAGACCAATGAATCGCTCGATCACGTAAATGGCCACGCAGATCACCATGATGTAAACCAGAGCCAAGGGCAGGAGAACCTTCCAGCCCAGAGCCATCAGCTGGTCGTAGCGGAAACGCGGAAGGGTCCACCGGATCCACATCACGAAGAAGATCCAGAACATCACCTTGAGGAAGAAGAAGCCGGCAGTGGCAATGGTCTGCAGCACTCCGCCCGACTCGTCCCAGTGAGTGAAGGGAATGTCCCACCCGCCGAAGAACAGGGTGGTTACCATGGCGCACACGGTGACCACGTTGGCGTACTCGGCGATGAAGAAAAAGGAGAACTTCATGGCGCTGTATTCGGTGTGATAGCCCGCGATCAGCTCGGATTCAGCCTCTGGCAGGTCGAACGGCAGCCGGTTGGTCTCCGCGAACCCGGAAATCAGGAAGATGAAGAACGAGAGAAAGAGCGGGAGCACGTACCAGAGTCCCAGCTGCTGTTCGTGAACGATGGCAGAGAGGCTGACATTACCGGAGAGCAGGAGCACCGGAATCAGGCTGAGTCCCATCGGAACTTCATAGGAGACCATCTGGGCAGCGGCCCGGAGTCCCCCCAGCAGAGCGTACTTGCTGTTCGATGACCACCCGGCCAGCGCGATCCCGTAGACGCCCATCGAGCTGATGGCCAGAACAAAGAGAAAGCCGATCGGGAGATCGGCCACGACCATCGGCATGGTGCCGTGGTGCACGAAGCGGCCCAGTGGGCCGAGGGTAAAATCGAAGTTCAGCGGCAGCGGGGCTCCGAAAGGAATCACCGCTGAAAGCAGGAGCGCGGGGATGAAGGAGAGCGCCGGCGCCAGCAGAAACAGCCAACGGTTGGCCAGGGCCGGGAAGGTCTCCTCCTTGAGGATGTTCTTCAGCCCATCCGCCGCGGGCTGCAGCAGGCCCGCCGGTCCCACCCGATTGGGGCCCCGCCGGTTCTGCATCCAGGCGCTGACCTTCCGCTCCATCAGGGTGAGCAGTGCCACGCCCACCATGATCACGGTAAACACCAGCAGCATCTTGATGATGCTGACCAGCAGAAATCCCTTGAGGATCGGGCGTCACATGACCCCCAGATCGGCGCTCTGGCTCTCCGCCGACCGGTCATTGGAGAGCCCCAGAATCCTTCCGGTGTATCCCAGGTCGGCGTGGGTCAAACCGGCGAACGCCGGCCAGCGCTCACCCAGGAGGGCAAACGCTTCGCCAGCAGTGGATGGCGCCGCGAAGCTCGGCCCCGGGCCGGCGAGAACCTCGCCCGCTACCCACCAGGCCGCCCGAGCCATGCCGGGCTGCGCCTTGGCCTGGCTGAAGCGCTGAATGCGACGGTCGCGATTCACGTAGGTGCCGTTCTCTTCGGCCATGTTCGTGAGTGGGGAGAACCAGCTCCGCGTTTCGCAGACCTTCGGGCCACACGGTACCGAGCACCACCAGGCTGCCCGGTGCGCCGGCGATCAGCGCCTGGTCCGATTCCGTAAGATCGGCATCGAGCACGATGGTCAGGCCGGCCTGCTCCGACCTGCTCCAATGCTGCGGCCCAGTCGGGCTTGTAGCCCAGGAGCTCGGCCCCGGCCAGATTCGGCGCCCGTTCGCGACGCAGCGCCAGATCGGGGATCCCGGCCAGCGGCGCCTCGTCTCCCAGAGGAACCTGGACCGCGGCGGTCACATTCATCCGGCCCAACATCATCCGGACTAAACCCAGAGACTCGGTCGAGGCCCGGCCCGACGCCAGAATGACCGCCGAGCCCGAGATCCCGCGCACCAGCTGCCCCAGACGGTCGAGCGCTGTGTCCCAGTCAGTGGCGACGTGGCGTCCGCCATCTCGCACCAGGGGAGCTTCGATCCGGTCGCCCCGATTCAGCCAGCGATAGTTCATCCGGCCGTAGTCGCACATGAAATGGCGATTCACCTCGAGGTTGGGCCGGGGACGAAGGCGGACGACCACATCATCCCGGGTATCGATGCTGATGTTGCAGCCCTGGGTGCAGCCGGGGCAGACGCTGGCGCTCTTGTCCAGATCCCACGCCCGGGCCTTGTGCAGGAAATCCTTGGACAGCAGCGATCCGACCGGACAGAGATCAACCACGTTGCCGGCCCAGGGGTGATCCAGCCGCTGATCCATGGATATACCGATGTAGGCGCGGTCGCCGCGCTCCGAGACGTTGAGGACCGGCTCCTCCGCCACGTCTTCCATGAAGCGGACACAGCGGGTGCAGAGGATACAGCGATTCGGGACGTACAGCACATCCGGCCCGAAGTCTTCGACCGGGCTGTAGCGCTTGGCGTATTCCGCGTAGCGGGTGCCGGCGCGGCCTTCCTGGAACACGTAGTCCTGCAGCTCGCATTCGCCGGCTTGATCGCAGATCGGGCAGTCGAGCGGATGATTGATCAGCAGCAGCTCGAGGACGCCTTCGCGAGCCTTCTGGGCCTTCTCGCTCCCCACGTGCACCACCTGGCCCTCGGCCACCTGGGTCACGCACGCCGGCATCAGCTTCGGCGCCTTCTCCACTTCGACCAGGCACATGCGGCACACCGCCGGCGATGGGAGCGACGGGTGATAGCAGTAGTGCGGCACCAGAATGCCGGCCTGCTTGGCGGCCTCGATGATGGTGGTCCCTTTGGGGACGCTCACCGGGGCGCCGTCGATGGTAACGTTTACTAATTCTTCAGCCATGTTCCTCGTAGATGGATCGCAATCATCGAGATGCTGTCATCCTGAGCGAAGCGAAGGATTACGACACTTTACACCGCTGCCATTGCCGGCTCGCGCGCGCCTTGAATGTAGGCCTCGAACTCCTGGCGGAACTTCTGAATTCCGCTCACGATCGGCGCGGCGCAGGAGTCGCTCAACACGCAGATGGTTTTGCCGGTCATGTTGTCGGACAGATCGAGCAGCAGCTGGAAGTGCTCCTGCTTCCCCTGCCCCGCCAGAATTCGCTCCAGGATTCGCACCGACCAGGCGGTGCCTTCGCGGCACTGGGTGCACTGGGCGCAGGATTCGTGGGCGTAGAAGCGGGCCAGGCGCCAGATCTGATAGACCATGTCGGTGCTGTCGTCCATCACGATCATGCCGGCGGAACCCAGCATCGATCCCTTCGCCACGACGCCTTCATAGTCCAGCAGGCAATCCTCCGCTTCCGCGGCCGTCATGATCGGAACCGACGAGCCGCCGGGAATGACCGCCTTGAGGGTGCGGCCCGGTCGCATGCCGCCGCACATCTCGTAGATGAGCTCCTTCATCGGAGTGCCCATCGTCACTTCGTAGTTGCCCGGCCGCTGGATGTGGCCGCAGACCGAGATGAGCTTCGTGCCGGTGCTCTTGGGGTTGCTGAGGGACAGACCCTTGTACCACTCGCCGCCCCGCATGATGATGTGGGGCACCGCCGCCAGCGTCTCGACGTTGTTGATGGTGGTCGGCATGCCGAACACGCCGGCTTGCGCCGGGTAGGGCGGCTTGATCCGCGGGTTGCCCCGCTTGCCCTCGATCGAGTTGAGCATGGCGGTCTCTTCGCCGCAGATGTACGCGCCCGCCCCGCGATGGATGATCATCTCGATCCGCTTCCCACTGCCGAACACGTTCTGACCGAGGGCGCCCTTGCTGGTCGCCTCGTCGATCGCCTGCTGCATCACCTTCAGGGGCTCGGTGAACTCTCCCCGGATGTAGATGTAGCATCGCTCGGCACCGATGGCATACGCGGCAATGGCGCAGCCCTCGAGCAGCTGGTGCGGGGTCCACCGCATGATCTCCCGGTCCTTGAACGTGCCGGGCTCGGACTCGTCGGCATTACAGACCAGGTAATGCGGCCGGCCGTCCGCCTTGGGCATCAACGACCACTTGAGGCCGGTGGGAAATCCGGCGCCGCCCCGGCCCCGGAGCCCGGAGGTCTTGATCTCCTCGACCACCGCCTCGGGCGTCATCCGGAGCACCTTGCGGAGCCCCTCGTATCCTCCCCGCTTCACCCAGCCATCGAACGTCCGCGCCTCGGGACTGCCGAAGTGCTTGGAGAGAACCGGATTTTCCTTGGGATGGCTGGGATGGGGGTAGCCCATTACTCGTACCTCTGGAGAATGCCCGCAACCTTGTCCGGGGTGACGCTCTCGATGAAGTCGTCGCCGATCATGATCGGCGTGGCGAAGCCACAGGCGCCGAGGCACTCGACCTCGATCACGGTGAAGCGGCCATCCGGGCTGGTGGCGCCCAGCTCGCCACAGCCGGTGTGCTGGAGGAGCGCCTTCACCACATCCTCGGCGCCACAAATGTTACAGGGCGACGTGGTGCACACCTGGATGAAGTGACGGCCCACCGGATGGGTGTGATACATCGTGTAGAACGTCACCACTCCCTTTACGTATGCCGGCGTCAGACCCAGCACTTGAGCCACCTCGCCGATGGCCGGCTCCGAGATCCAGCCTCGCGCCTCCTGCACCATCCAGAGGGCCGGCAGCAGGCAGGCCTGCTTGGTGGGATAGAGAGTGAAGAGCTGCTGCAGCCGGGCCAATCGCTCACCCCGGAAGACCGGCTCGTGAGGCGCCGTCTCCGTCCCATGTCCGCCGTGCGCCGAGCCGTGCTCCGAACCCCCGGTGCGCACCGGTCTCATGGCCAGCACCCTGCCCGCTCCCCGCGCCCCGCTGCCCCGCGCCACTCATCGATCCACCTCGCCCATGACGATGTCAACGCTGGCGTTGATCGCGATCACGTCGGACAAGAGTGCGCCTTCACACATGGTCGGGCAGGCTGGCCAGGTTGATGAACGAGGGCGGGCGTATTCGCCAGCGGACCGGCTTGCTGGTGCCGTCCGAGACGATATAGTAGCCCAGCTCGCCCTTGGGGTTCTCCACTCCCATGTAGACCTCGCCCGCGGGAGGCTTGACCCCTTCCATCACCTGCTTGAAGTGGAAGATCATCGCCTCCATGTCTCCCATGGCCCTCGACTTGGGCGGGAGCACCACCCGCGGGTCGCTGACGTTGATCGGCGCACCCTTGAGCCGCTCGAGCCGGTCGAGCGCCTGCTCCAGGATCCGGTTCGACTGCCACATCTCCTCCAGGCGCACCCGATACCGGTCATAGATGTCGCCATGTTCGCCGATGGGAACGTCGAAGTCGTAGGTCTCGTAGTCCAGATACGGCCGATCCTTGCGCACGTCGTAGTCCACCCCGCTGGCGCGAAGCATGGGACCGGAGAGCGACAGATTGATCGCTTCCTCCGCGGTCAGCGCCCCCACCCCCTGCGTCCGCCCGATCCAGATGGCGTTCCGGGTGAACATGGTGTCCACTTCAGTGAGGGTCTTGGGGAAGGTGCTGGTGAACTCGCGCAGACCCGCTTCCCAACCTTCGGGGATGTCGGCCATCAAGCCGCCCACCCGGGTGAGGCTGGTGGTGAGCCGGGCGCCGGTCCAGGCCTCCTGCAGGTTGTAGATCCGCTCCCGCTCCTGGAAGGACCAGAGGAAGGGCGTAAAGGCTCCCAGATCGATGCCCGTAGTTCCCAGCCAGACCAGGTGCGAAATGATCCGGCTCATCTCACACGCAATCACCCGCAGCACCTTGCACCGCTCGGTCAGCTCCAGGCCCATCAGCTTCTCGACCGCCAGCGCGAGGCAAACGTTGTTCGCCATGGGCGACAGATAGTCGGTTCGGTCGGTGAGCGGAATGATCTGGTTGTACTGGCGGTACTCTCCCAGCTTCTCGAAGCCCGAGTGGAGATATCCGATGTGAGGAATGCAGCGGCGTACGGTCTCGCCCTCGAGCTCGAGCACCAGCCGAAGCACTCCGTGGGTGGCCGGGTGCTGGGGACCGATGTTCACCAGCATGTGCTCGGCCCCGAGATCCTCCCGGTACTGCCCGTCGCCATCGGATACTCCGAGCGGAATCCGGGTGGGACGCCCGGCCGCATCCACGCCCGGCGTGGCCAGGGCCATCTCGACTGTGCGGAGTGTCATTTCAGGAACCCCCGCTCACCCCGCGCCAAGCGCTCCTGCATCTCCTTGGGCAGCTCGCCGTAGGTCTCGGCAATGGACAGCTCCTCCAGGCTGTAGTGCGCTTCCGGGTTGGCAGCCAAAGCCTGCCGGGTCTGCTCCGCACGGCTGAAGTGTCCCCGCAGGGGAAAGTCCTTTCGCAGCGGATATCCCTCGGCGTAGGTCTCCCACATCAGAATCCGCCGAAGATCAGGGTGTCCCACGAAGGTGATTCCGAACATGTCGTAGACCTCTCGCTCCAGCCAGTCCGCGCCCCGCCAGAGGTCGTATACCGACTGCACCTCCAGAGGAGCTCGCTTGTCCAAGGCAACCTTGAGCCGGAGATCGGCTTTCCGGCCGAGGGACCGTAGTTGATACACTACCTCGAGCGGCCGTTCCGGGTCTCGATAATCCACCGCGGTGACGTCGGTCAGGTAGTTGTACTCCTGGCCCGGCGTGTCCTTGAGCCAGGCCAGTATTTCGTGAGACCGGTTCGCGTGCCAGGTAGACAACCGTCTGGCCGGACGAGATGAAATGCCGTTCGATGGCGGAGCCGAATGCAGCACGGAGCGCAGCCACGGAGGAAGAGAGCGAGCCGGACTGCGAGCGCAGCGCGGCCAGCCCCTGGGAGGTGCCGGGGACGGGCTCCGGCTGACCGCTGGTCATGAGGATCTCGTCTGTTGCACCGAATTCCCGAAGGGCTCGCTCAGCTCATCGACCCGCTCGGGCGGGAGGAAGAGACCCGAGGGGCCGACCAGCTTCTCCTCCCGGAGCGCATCATCGGTAATGGTTTCTCCCCTGATCTTCTTTTGCAGCAGGAGAATGCCGTACAGCAGCCCTTCGGGCCGGGGGGGACAGCCCGGCACGTAGACATCGACCGGGATGATGGTGTCGATCCCCTGCACCATGCTGTAGTTGTCGAAGATGCCGCCGGTCGAGGCGCAGGCGCCCATCGAGATGGACCACTTCGGCTGGGGCATCTGATCCCAGATCCGCCGGATCACCGGGGCCAGTTTGAAGGGAAGCCGCCCGGCGCAGATCAGCACGTCCGCCTGCCGCGGGGAGAAACTCATGCGCTCCATTCCGAAGCGGGCCAGGTCGAATCGGCTGGCCGCCGTGGCCATGAACTCGATGGCGCAGCAGGCCGTCCCGAAGGGCATCGGCCAGAGCGAGTTCGAGCGGGCCCAGTTGGTCAGGAAATCGAGCTTGGTGGTGACGAAGTTGGGCGAGACCGCGGAGACGGTGGTGGTCTCGTCGGCCCGGTTCTCGGTGGCGGGATTGATCAATCCCATTGCAACGCCCCCCGCTTCCACAGATACACGTACCCCACCGCGAGGATGAGGATAAAGACGAACATTTCGATGATCAGCAGTCCGGCCATCGAGCCCAACTGCCGGAACGCCACCGCCCAGGGCACCATGAACACGGTTTCGATGTCAAACACGATAAACAGCATCGCGACCAGATAAAATTTGACCGAGAACCGCTCCCGGGCATCGCCCAGCACCGGCATGCCGGATTCGTACGGAGCGATTTTCGTGGGAGTACGCCGGTAGGTGGAGAAGATGTGAGACACCCCGAGCATCAGGATCGCGTTTGCCACCACAAACACGATCAGCAGCAGAATCGGGATATACGGCTGTAGCATAAGCGTCAACGTCTCGCTTTAGTGAAATTTTTCACTTGGTCGAGAAATTAACCGCTTCTGAGACACGTTTCAACCACTGGGGCCGTCAGCCGAACTGCGGCTGGCGCTGTTCGACCCGCCGAGGTTGCTCAGTTGGTTCTGGGTGGGTACATAAAGGAATAGGATCGTCGGAACTGGTGAGGAACCCTCGAGAGGCTTCATAAGGTTAGATGGTTGATCCGGTCAAGCTAGAGCCTCATACATCGGAAGATAGCCACGGCTACTCAGCCGTAGCTCGGCGTGTGCTTGGGTTCACTGCCTTCGCAATCACGCTGCTGCCCATACCGATCCTGGCGCTCAAAATCCTGCCGGCCTACCAGAAGCACGCGTGGTTTCTTCTCTTTTACACCCCATTTCTGTGCCTGCTGACCCTGTGCTATCTCTTTTACATCCGCGATGCACTCGCGCGGGTCAGCTTCGCCGACCTGCTGGATCCTCCCTCACCGCCTGACCCCTATAGCCGGGAGCCTCTCGGGAGCCGGATAGGGCGCAGGTTCCGTCGGGTAAAAGCGGCAATTCTGGGGCTTCTCCCGGCAGTCCTGGTCCTCACTTCCCTGTACTGCATCGCTCGGTACTTCGGCACGTTCGACCGATCCGTGGCTCTCTCCATCCAGACGTACAGGGAGACGGCAGCCAGCGACACGCTGGCTGAGCCAGTCGTGAAGGGGTATAAGCACGGATAGAGGGCGATCCGGCAAGGCAGCCGCCACGCCGCGGAAACGAGCGCGCCCGGGTTCTACCCTGGATTCCCTGACCCAGGATTCCCTGGCCCAGGATTCCCTGGTCCGGGACTCATTGGCTCGGGCTGCTCCGCCGGACCCATCGGACACCAGCGCTGTCCGCGACTACGTGCTTCGGACATCCGAGATCGATAGGATTCCACGGCTGGCGGAGCTCACCGCGTTCTACATGGGCGCGTTTCTGGCTTTACTGGTTGCGGTTACCCTCATGGCCTTAAAGGAGTACGCCAAGGAAGCGCTGGGACTCTCGGAGAATGAGCTCATGTTCGGGCGCTACCGCCGAGCCGACGTACAGGAGTAGTGAGAGGCGGGACCGAAACCGAGGCAAGGTTTGCCGCAATCGCCTCGGTAACTCGCTCCGCGGCGTGACCGTCGCCATACGCCTCGGGAGTCCATGGGTACTCCTGCTTCTTCCGACATTGCTCCAGAACCGCAGCCCCGAGCTCCTGCGGCGCGTTCAGGGGAGCGACTAACGTATTGGCGCCACACTCCACAGTCTCGATCCACTCCGTGTCACTGCGGAGAGTAACGCACGGCGTGCCCAGCCAATAAGCCTCGCGTTGCAGACCCCCTGAATCCGTGATAACGGCCGTCGCATCGCGGACGGCAGCAATCGCCTCGAGATACCCCAAGGGGGGCCTGATCGACACCGATTCCGGTATGCTGCCCAGGAGATCATAGAGCTCGAGAGCCAGCCGGGTTCGGGGATGCAGGGGAAGGAGGACCGGCATTCCCAAACTCCCCAATGCCTGAACCACGGATCGAAGTGCGTCGGGGTCACTGGTAATGGCCGCCCGATGGATAGTGGCGAGGGCAAACCGGGAGACGTCTTGGGTCCGGGGCGCGAGCGCGAGATGCCGGACCAGAACATCCCGGGCGACGTCACCGGTGGTCACGACCGTGCCTGGAGCCTGTTCTGCCTTAAGTCGGGCGGCGCTGGCGGGAGAGGGCGCGCAGAGCAGCGTAGCCATGACGTCCACCACCCGGCGGTTCACCTCCTCCGGCAGGTTGGGCTCATTGGAACGCAGGCCCGCTTCTACATGTATGAGGGGCAGACTTTCCTTCTGTGCGGCCAGTGCGCAGCCGAGCGTGCTGTTGGTATCACCAATCACCAGCACCGCGCTCGGCCGATGGCGACGTAGAGTTTCGGCGGTACGGCTCATCACCAGGGCCGTCTGTTCGGCAGGTTCGGCCCCTCCCACCTCCAGGCAATGATCGGGCAACGGAATATCGAGCTGCTCATAGAGCAGGCCGTTCAGTTCGTAGTCGTAGTGCTGCCCGGTGTCGATCGTCATCACCGGCCAACGCGAGCTCAACGCCCGCAGCAGGACCGACGCCTTGATCACCTGCGGCCGGGTGCCGAAGCAGAGCGTCAGCATTATGCCGTGGCCTCGACGGTACACAGCGAGGATCTCGGGATCGGCGCAAATCCGGATCGGGACTACCACGCATCCCAACCCCACGCTGACCAGGAGGGTGCGTCCGTTCCCCAGCTCGAAGCGGCCCCTGGGGTATCGGCGGGATAATCTGCCATGCGGGACCACAATCGGGACCCCGCCCGGAAGGGCGATCTGCCCTCCGTGGGTATGGCCACAGAGCGCGAGATCAAACCGCTGTTCTCCCAGGTCGAGCAGCCCCGAGGGGGCGTGCATGAGCACGATGCGAACTCCTTCAGCACCGGTAAGGGCGGCGGCGGCGTCGGGTTGACCACACCAGTGATCGTCAACCCCACAAACGTACATCTTACCAAAAGGCGGTCGGAGTTGGACATTACGGTTGAGAAGCACCTGAATCCCGACCATCTCCAGTTGCCGGACGATGTGCCCGGGATCAGACCACCAGTCATGATTTCCGAGCACCGCAAATCGTCCGAACGGAGCCGGGATGTCCGCGAGCTGGGGTGCCAGCCATTCGATTTCCTCACTGACGTGGGTGACGAAATCTCCGCCGAGTAACAGGACGTCAGGACGAGCGGCCCGCAGCTCGGCGCAGGCCTGGAGCAGGACGTCCGGATCTGTGCGTGGGACCGGCGTGGAAGTCGGATGCATATGCCAGTTTCAGCGGCGGAATGGGTGTGGCACCATGATTGATGGAAATCGAGTGGCGGGTCGCCCGCACCGCCGGGCGTATGCCGAGTGCCCGGGCGGCCTGAACCGGCCACCCACCACGATAGAGCAAAGCTTCCAAGCGGCTGGCCAGGCGAGCGGGTCCCGATCTCTCGGCGTTCACCGTTTCCTCTGTGGTGGTTGGAAATGTCGGTCTTCGAACCACCCCGGGAGCCTGCCTTGTCGAGTACGCCTGTTGGCCATGTCCACCCTCACCTCACCAGCCCTCGAGGAATGATCCGCCGCCACATCCTCACCGTCGTGCTCGAGGATTATTACCATCTGTCACCTTTTAAGGGATTGATCGACCGCACTCGATGGAGCCGCTTCGAGCGGCGACTCGAGATCGGCGCACGCCGGACGTTGACGCTGCTCGACGAGTTCGACGTACGCGCGACGTTTTTCGTCCTGGGATGGGTAGCAGAAATGGTGCCTGAGCTGGTACGAGATATTACTGATCGAGGCCACGAAGTAGCAAGTAAAGGCTACGACCATCGCAGTATTCGGGAGATGTCCCCAGCTCTCTTTTGGGAGGACATTCACCGCTCGCGCGAGGCGCTCGAGCATGCTACCGGGCGCCAGGTCTTGGGGTATCGAATCGCTGATCGGTGGTTCGGCCCCGGCGACCTCTGGGCTCTCGACATGCTGCGCCAGGCAGGGTACCGCTACGACTCGAGTATCAAGCCCATCTTTCGATCATTCCGTCGGGAGCCGTGGCGCCGATTCATTCACCAGCACAACGGCCCTGCCGGCTCGATCTGGGAGGTCCCGGTCTCCTCCGCCGAGATCTTCGGGTACCATATCCCGGTGGCCGGCGGCAACTACTTTCGCCAGTTCCCCCGCAAATTTGTGCGCCGCGCCATCGCCGACTGGGATCGGCACGTTGCCGCACCGTTCGTGATGTACTTCCATACCTGGGAGCTCGATCCCGAGCAGCCTCGAATCAGCGCGGCTTCCCTTGCGGCAAGCATCCGTCAATACCGAAACCTCCGGCAGATGGAACCGATGCTCCGCGAGTATCTGGCACGGTATTCGTTTCACGGCATCGCGGACCACCTCGGGATCAAGCAGCTGACATCCCGCCTGAGCCCGGATGGCCTTGCCTCCGGTCTCGCTCGCCATGCCGGACCGACAGACCAATCCAGCCGGCCCGGCGTTAGCATCGTCGTGCCGTGCTACAACGAGGAAGCTGCGCTGCCCTATCTCGCGAACACATTGAGAGAACTGGAGGAGGTACTGGAGGAATACCGACTGGAATTCGTGTTTGTGGACGACGGCAGCCGGGACCGGACACTGGAGACGCTGGAGCAGTTGTTTGGACACAAAGCGGATTGTGTGATTGTTCCCTGCGAAAAAAATCGGGGGGTCACCGCCGCCATACTGACTGGAATACGGGAGTCCACGTCGGAGATCGTCTGTTCAATAGATTGTGACTGCTCCTACGATCCCCGGGAGCTCCGCAAGATGATCCCGCTCTTGAGTGAAGGCGTCGACCTGGTCACAGCGTCGCCCTATCACCCCCGCGGATCGGTTCGTAACGTGCCGCAGTGGCGGCTCTCCTTGTCGAAGTCGGCGTCGGCGATGTATCGGCTCCTGTCCCGCCAAAAGCTCGGCACCTACACCAGCTGCTTCAGGGTGTATCGCCGACAGGCAATGCTCGAACTCGATATCCGGCAGCCGGGATTTCTCGGTATCGTCGAGATTATCGGAAAACTCGATCTTCGCGGCAGGAACATCGCGGAGTATCCCACCACCCTGGAGAGCAGAATTCTGGGACGGTCGAAAATGAAGACTCTCCGGACCATCATGGGCCACCTCGGACTCATGACCCGGCTTGCCTGGCTTCGCCTGACTGGCCGGGGAGCCTCTTCCCCCCTTGTAACGTTTGTTTCCAGAAAGTCCCCAGAAAACGGTTCAGGAGCGATCCCAAACCCCTAGGCCTATAACAAATACCAGCCTTGCCGGGGTCGGTTTCGGACTGCATAATATCAGATGGTGTAAACTGCCTAGTGATCACCGGTTGCCGGGACCTTCCAGTTCCCCACCTTCAGGACAGCTGTTCTGGAACTTAGCCGATCCTGGCTGATGGTCGGCGCGCCGGTGCCTCGGCTGGTCCGATACTTCCAGGTCCAGGAAGACTGTTGTGTCCCAAGAGGTTGAGCCGAACGGCAGAACCCAGGAAGTCGCCATTGTCGGCGGCGGCATCCTGGGAATGACTCTGGCGCTCCGGCTGCAGGGTCAAGGGGTGCGAGTTACGCTGATCGAGGCTGCCCCGGTTACCGGTGGTCTCACCCAGTCTCAGGCATTGGGCGGGTTTACCTGGGATCGGTTCTATCATGTCATCCTGAGTTCGGACCAGCACCTCCGGGGTCTTCTGCAGGATCTGGGTGTCAGTCACCTGCTCCAGTGGAAGACAACCCGGACCGGCTTTTACAGTGAAGGCAAGTTCCATTCGCTGTCCGATACAGTGGATTTTCTCCGGTTTCGGCCGCTGTCGCTTAGCGACAAGGTCAGGCTGGCAGCAACCATTCTGTACGCCTCGCGGATCACCAATTGGCGACGGTTGGAGGAAGTCAGCGTAACCGATTGGCTCCGCCGGCTCTCCGGCGAGCGCACATTCCAACGGATCTGGCTCCCGCTGCTCAAGAGCAAGCTGGGAGACAATTACCGGATCGCCAGCGCCGCTTTCATCTGGGCTATCATCGCCCGGATGTATGCCGCGCGGCGTTCGGGACTGAAGCGCGAGATGTTCGGGTACGTCGAGGGCGGGTACCACACAATTTTGCAGGTCTTTCGAAGCCGGCTCGATCAACTCGGGGTGCGAACCCTCTGCGGCCACGCAGTGACCGGGGTTCAGGATCGGATGAACTGGGTGGAGGTGAGTCTCGACGGGCGGCGCGACCCACAACTTCGATCGGGTAGTTCTGACGGTTCCCTGCGGCCAGGTCGTGGCGCTCTGCCCCCAACTGTCAGGCAGGGAGAGGGAGCGTCTCAGAAGTGTGGTGTACCAGGGTATCGTCTGCGCTTCCTTGTTGCTCCGGAAGCCGCTCGCGGGGTACTACATCACCAACATCACCGATTCAGGGGTGCCGTTTACCGGTGTCATCGAAATGACCGCTCTGGTCGACCCGGCAAACTTCGGGGGAAATTCCCTGGTGTATCTGCCCCGGTATCTCACCCAGAGCGATGACCGTCTGGCAGAAGAGCGACCCAGAAATTCTGGAGATTTTCTTGGCGGCACTCCAGCGCATGTACCCTTCCCTCGGCTCGAGGCGACGTAGTGGCGTCCCAGGTGGCCCGCGTGCGGGAGATGCTGGCAGTCTCGACCCTGCACTATACCGAGCGCTCTCGGCCTCCACTGCGCACCTCACTTCCGAACCTCTATCTGGTCAACTCGGCCCAGATCGCCAACGGCACCCTGAACGTCAACGAGACCGTGGCGCTGGCCAATGCAAGTGCCGCCGAGCTGAGAGCCTTTGCTGGGCACAGGCTCCTCTCGACCGATGGCGAGCCTGTCATGAAAGCGCCCAAGCCGTTGGCCAGCATTTCTCTGGATCTCGACGATCTGTGGACCTACCTGCGAACCCGCGGGCGATGCCCAGTGGGAAGCGTATCCCTCGTACTTGCCTGCCTTCGTGCCACTGGCCCTGGACCTGTTCGAGCGGCTGAATCTGCGACTCACCTTCTTCATCGTCGGGGCCGATGCTGCGCGGACGGTCAATCTCCCCTACCTGCAGGCCATCGCGGAGCGAGGTCATGAGATCGGAAACCACTCCTTCTCCCATGACTGCTCGCTGCCGAGATACTACGGCGAGTCAAATTGAGTCCGAGATTGCCCGAGCCGAAGAGGCGATCGTCGTCGGCAACCGGGCAACGTCCCAAAGGGTTTCGAGGACCAGGATTCAGCTGGAGCCCTGACCTGCTGGAGATTCTCAACCGGCGGGGCTACCTGTACGATGCGTCGACTCTCCCAACATTTCTGGGCCCGCTGGCCCGATGGTACTTCTTCGCCCGGTCGCGCCTGACCGCTGACGAACGCAAGCAGCGAGCAGCCCTGTACGGCAGCTTCCGAGACGGATTCCGCCCCATCCAGCCGTACCGTTGGCAGCTTCGGACTGGATCTCAGCTGCTCGAGATCCCGACCACTACGGTTCCCATCGCCAAGCTGCCGTTCCACATGAGCTATCTCCTCTACCTCAGCCGGTTCTCATCAGGTTTGATGTTCGCATACCTCCGAGGCGCCATCCAGGCATGTCGCGCTTACTGGGGTCCAGCCGAGCTTCCTGCTGCACCCGCTCGATCTGCTGGGGGCTGAACAGGCCCCTGGGCTGTCCTTCTTCCCCGCAATGGATCTCCCCGGGCCCCGGAAGCGGGACCTGGTCCTGCGGGTGCTCGAGGAGCTGGGCGCGGCGTTTGAATTGGTTCCGATGGCACATCACGCGGGTGCAATCCTCGCAGCCGGGCGACTTCCCGAGCGCACCCCCGCTTTCGCGTAAGAGCATCAAGAGGACGGCCGAATGAAGCGACATGGAACACCTCGTGCGTTGGTCGTGGGCTCCGAAGGCAACATCGGAGCGCCGCTGGTCGCCCACCTTCGGGCCGAGGGGTACGAGGTCATGGAGACGGATATTCGCCCCGGGTTGCGTCCGGAATACCTGGTGGCCGATATCACTCAGCCCCTGGATCTGCTGCCGGCCTTCGACTGGGGGCCGGACGTAGTGTTCCTCCTGGCCGCGGTGGTCGGTCGAACGACCTCGGAGCAGGCCGGCTCGCTCGCCATTACGACCAACGTGGCCGGCATCAACAATGTCCTGCAGCTCTGCAAGCGCGACTGACAGCACCTGCGTGTTTATCTCCACCTCCGAAGTCTATGGGCCGGCCTGCGAGTCCATGGACGAGACCGCCTCACCGCAGCCGAGCAATCGGTACGGCTTATCCAAGTGGCTCGGCGGAGCAGTTGGTGGAGTACGAGGCCCGCATCTCGGGTCTGCGGGCGGTCACTATTCGCCCGTGCATGATCTACGATGAGGTGGAGGACGTTGGCGAGCACCGCTCCGCCATGATCCGCTTCGCGTCAAATCTCGCGCGGGGTCAGCCGATCGAGGTTCACCGGGGGAGCGCGCGAGGCTGGCTTCACGTCTCCGATGCGGTCCGGGCGATCGAGGCTGCTGGCCGGGTCGAACCTTACACCGTCATCAATATCGGTCATCCAGAGATCGTACCCATGCTCGATCTGGCGGAGATGATGTGCGTCGAGCTCGGGGCCGACCCAAGCCTGATCCGCACGGTATCGCTTCCTGCCCAGATCACCCTGGTCAAGCGGCCGACCCTGGAACGGCAGCGCCTGCTCCTGGGATTCGAGCCCCTTATCGATCTGGAAGAAGGGGTTCGGATGGTTTGTAGCGTACAACGCAAGCTGGCTGCCGCAGCCACCCGGCTCGGCACCACCGCGACTGAGGTTACACCATCTCCCATGGCCGAATTGCGCCAGGTATCCGCCTCAGGATGATCGACGTTTTCAGATGACGACGTCGGTGCCCAGCATTTCTCCCGAATCCGTCCCGCCCCTCGGGCTAACCGCGCCTGAGGTACCGGCGCCTCGGCCAGCCGGACACCACCTGGTGCCGGCCAGCTGCATTCTTTGCGACCATGACGATGCCGAGCCGGTAGCAGTCGGAAAAGACTTCTCCGATCCCAGCGGCTCGGAGGCTTTCCTTGCGGTGTCCTGCCGCACCTGCGGATTGGTCTACCTGAACCCCGCAGTAGCTCCCCCGACCCTGATCCGGACATCACGCCTGACCGCGACCCGCGGCTGTTCTCTGGCACAGACGGGTGGATGACCGGCCGAGCCTTCGCCCGCGAGATTACCCGATTCGCCAAGCGTCTTCCCTCACAGGGACACCTTCTCTACCTCGGCCCCGCTGGAGCAGAGCGGCTCAACATCGTACACCGTTCTTTAGGAGCCAATTGGCAGGTCGAGACAAGACCCGTCCCGCCTCACGGGGAAGTCGAATGGTCGAATCTCCCTGAGACCTCCTACGACGCGGTGCTCATGATTGGGGTGTTGGAGCAGGTGAACAACCCCCTGGCAGCCTTGAAGCTGGTCGCCCGCCTGCTCCGCCCCGGCGGTCTGGTGCTTGTTGTCACTCCCTATACTCAGTCGTCGGCGGGCAATGTGTTTCGCGGCAGACACTGGAGTGGCTACAGCTTTCCTCGGCACCCCAACCTTTTTGATGGAAAATCTCTGGGACGGGCAGCGGGGTTGGCCGGGCTAGAGTTGGTTACGGTTCGCACCGCACCGGCGCCTCGTGCTTGGCTGGAATCAGCCAGGAACTTGATGGCCGACTGGGAAGCGCCGGCATGGATAGTCACAGCCTCGGGCAACCCTCATTTCCGGTGCGTGCCGCGGCTGCAGTTATCGAGTGGCTGCAACAGGTTCAGAGTAAGGGAGGCCTGCTGGTGGCCGCTTTCCAGCGCTCCGGACGATGAGCACACACCGGCCACCGGTGGCCGTGGTCGGAGCCGGCCTCGCGGGATTGATCGCCGCTCGCGCGCTCCATCGGCGAGGGGTTCCAGTCGTGGTATTTGAGGCGGGGCGGCACGTGGCCGGGTTGGCGCGAAGCTTTCGCGACGCCGACGGCTTCACCCACGACTTTGGTGCGCACTTCATCACGAACCGTCTGGCGGCGGCTCTCGGAATCAGTACCCGCTGTCGCGACGTTCGCCGCTACGGCGAGGCCGTACACCTCCGCGGGCGGACCTACAGCTATCCCTTCGGGCTTATTCGCACCCCCCGCTTTCTGCTGGGTGCCCTTGCCGGACGGGTCCGACGGTGGGGAGCGAAGCGCCCGGCATCTGCCGCGGAGTGGTATCACCGCGAGTACGGCACCCGGCTGGCAGAGGACGTTGCCATTCCTCTGGTGGAGTCGTGGTCGGGAGCCCCGGCCACTGAGCTCGCTTCCTCGGTCATTCCCCCGCAGGTCGATCGGGGGACCGCGCACGTGCTCGGTCTCAAGCTGGCCAGCCGACTCACCGGTCGCGCTGTAGCCAACGGGTATTCGCGGGAGAAACCCGAAAGCCCTCACGTGTGGCACGTGTATCCCGAAGGCAGTCTCGGTTTCGTCTGTGACAAGCTCGCTGAGGAGCTGCCGGGGAAGATCAACCTCGAATCCCCGGTTCAGGCCATTCTGGTCGAGGACGGTCGCGCGAAAGGCGTGCGAGTGGGTGGGCGCGAGTATGAAGCTTCAGCCGTGCTCAGTACAGCGCCGGTGCACGTGCTGCCCAAAGCTGGTTCAGGGCAGCGGTGCCCTGAGTTTCCTGTCCCGGTTCCGCTACCGTCCGATGACCCTGGTCAACATGCGGTTCGAAGGCCGCGGCCTGCTGTCAGACGTCGTCACCTGGACCCCCGAACGAGACCTGCCGTTCTTTCGGATCACCGAGGCTCCTCTGGCCATGCCCTGGCTCGCGCCGCGAGGGCAAGACGATGTTGACGGTGGACATTGGCTGCGAGGTCGGCGACTCGATCTGGACCATGCCTGACGAGCAGCTCGCCCAGCTTTGCCTCGACGGACTGGAGCGACTGATCCCCGGCGCTCGGCAGCGCTACCTGGGATGTGGGGTGTTGCGGACGCCGGTTGCCCACCCGGTGTTCTTGCGGGAGTACGAAGCAGACCGGCTTACGCTCGAGCGAGGGCTTCCGATACATGGGCTTCACAGCATAGGCCGCAACGGCGAGTTCGCCCATATCCTCATGGAGGACGTGTATTGGCGCACTCTGCGGAAGGTGCACCAGCTCGCCGTGAATCTCTAGATCGGCGAAGACTCAACCGTGCTCGTCGGAGAGCAGGGTCGATTCTGGTCTGGTGCGGCCTGCTGCTGTTGGTCGCAGCGGGACTTCGGCTCTACGCACTGGGACAGAACTCGCTTTGGGTAGATGAGCACGCGTCGCTGCTCACCGCTCGGCTTTCCGCTGGCCGACATCCCCGCCGCAGCCCTCAGCCACGATGCATTTGAGCCGCCGGTGTATTTCTGGCTCCTTCACCTGGTTGATCCGGCTTTTCGGCGATCCGAGACTGCCCTTCGACTACCCTCCGCAGTCGCGGGCGCGGTGACTGTGCCTCTGGCGGCATTCCTGTTCCGGGCCATCGGGGCGAGCAGCTAGGGTCGCCATCGTCGGCGCCGCTGCTCCTTGCGCTCAGTCCCTTGCACCTATGGTACTCGCAGGAGGCGCGGCCCTACGCGCTGCTCGTCTGCTCTGGGCGTCGGAGCGCTTGTCTGTTTCGTGCGAGCACTGGAAACGCAATCAGCGTTGGCATGGGTTGGCTTCGGGCTGCTGGCGTCGCT
>CAWGVB010000005.1:0-9629 GCA_963825815.1 uncultured Gemmatimonadales bacterium
GACTCTCCCCATGCGATCCGGTTTGACCTTGACCTTGTGCCTCATCGCTCAAGGCTGCGCCCGAGCCACGTCGGACCAGACCAGCGCGGGCGCGGCAGCCGTCCCGGCGGGAGGGTTCAGCAGCGCCAATCCATTCGCCCAACCCAGTTCCCTTCCCTACCAGGCCCCTGCATTCAATCACATCCGGAATGCCGACTATCAGCCGGCCATCGAAGAAGGTATGCGGCGGCAACGGGCCGAGCTCGATTCGATAGCCCGACAGCAGGCACCTCCGACCTTCGAGAATACGATCGTGGCGCTGGAGCGCACCGGTGACCTGCTCAACCGGGCTCTCAAGGTGTTCGGGGCAGTGGTGCAAGCCAATACCAACGATACGCTGCAGCGGGTACAGACTGAGGAGGCTCCGAAACTGGCGGCGCACTCTGACGCCCGGTACCTCGACGCCCGCCTGTTCCAGCGGGTTCACAGCGTCTACCAGCGCCGTGCCACGTTGAATTTGACCCCGGAGCAAAACACGCTGGTCGAGCGCTATCACCTCGACTTCGTGCGGGCGGGGGCCCAGCTCCCCGAATCCGCCAAGGACCGGCTTCGTCAGCTCAATCAGGAGGAGGCTCGGCTCTCCACCAGTTTTCAGAACAAGCTGCTCGCGGCCGCCAAGGCTGGGGCCTTGGTTCTGGACAATCGGTCACAGCTGAAAGGGCTCAGTGAAGGTGAGGTTGCTGCGTCGGCGGAGGCCGCGAAGGAGCGCGGGCTCGCCGGCAAGTACCTGATCGCGCTGCAGAACACCACTCAGCAACCTGCGCTCGCGTCGCTGGAAAACCGCGGCGTCAGGCAGCGGCTGTTCGAGGCGTCCATCCATCGCGCCGAGCGCGGTGATAGCAATGATACGCGCGCGATTGTACGCCGGTTGGCTGCACTTCGCATCGAACGGGCAAACCTGCTGGGTTTCCCCACCTTTGCCGGCTACGCCCTGGACAATCAGATGGCCAAAACTCCGGACGCCGCGATCGGTCTGGTCAGCCAATTGGTTCCGCCCGCCACCCGAAAGGCGCGCGCGGAGGCCGCCAAGATGCAGGCGCTCGTCGACGGTCAGAAGGGTGGCTTCAAGCTGGCTCCCTGGGACTGGCAGTACTACGCGGAGCGGGTGCGACAGGCGGAGTACAATCTCGATGAGAGCCAGCTCAAGCCATATCTCTCGCTCGACCGAGTGTTGCAGGACGGAGTCTTCTATGCGGCCACCCAGCTCTACGGAATCACCTTCAAGGAGCGCAAGGATCTGCCGGTGTACCATCCCGATGTCCGCGTCTTCGAGGTCTTTGACCGTGACGGCACGTCGATGGCGCTGTTCTATGCGGATTACTTCAAACGGGACAACAAGGGCGGTGGCGCCTGGATGGACACCTTTGTGGATCCCTCCGGACTGCGGGGAACCAAGCCGGTGGTTTATAACGTTGCCAACTTCACCAAGCCTGCTCCAGGGATGCCGGCGCTTCTGACCTTCGACGATGTCACCACCATGTTCCATGAGTTCGGGCATGCGCTGCACGGGCTCTTCGCCCACGTCCAGTACCCGCTCCTGTTGAATACCCCGCGCGACTTCGTGGAGTTCCCCTCACAGTTCAACGAGCATTGGGCCCTGGAGCCCAACGTATTCGCCCGGTACGCCCGACACTACCAGACCGGAGCCCCGATGCCGCAGGATCTGGTGGAGCGGATCAAGAAAAGCCGCACCTTCAACCAGGGATACGCCACCACGGAATACCTGGCAGCCGCTCTCCTGGATCTGGCCTGGCACACGCTGCCAAGCGGTACCCCGGAACAGGACGTCGAGAGCTTCGAACGCCAGGCGCTGGCGCGATACCATGTCGACCTGCCCGAGATCCCGCCCCGCTACCGCACACCGTACTTTGCCCATATCTGGGGCGGCGGCTACTCGGCGGCATACTACGCGTATCTGTGGAGCGAGGTCCTGGATCACGACGCCTATGCCTGGTTCGTCGAGCACGGCGGAATGACGCGGGAGAACGGCCAGCGCTATCGAGACCTGATCCTCTCGCGCGGCAGCACTGAGGATCTCGGGGCCCTGTATCGTGCTTTTAGAGGACGCGACCCGAGCATCAAACCGCTGCTCCAGCAGCGTGGGCTGGAAGAAACACCGGACGAACAGTGAATTCTGTTGGAGGACGGCGGTAGATGGGAAACCCGATGGACGTGCCCGACGGCCAGGAGCAGACGCAGGAGTACGAGGTGCGCGGCTTAGGGGTTCGGCTGACCAACACTCGCCCCGACATCGACAGTCGTGACGTTCTCGACCGCTTGGCCGGGGCACTCGACCTGATTGCCCGTCACGCCCCGCGACGATTTGGTCGGCTCCGCCAGGACATTCAACGCTTCGTTGTCCGTCGCTTTCCCTGCCGCGGGGCGTTCTTTCCGGAAACTGGAGAGTGTCTGGTTGAGTTGACCTTTACAGTGAACCCCCGCCACACCCTCTCCGAAATCGCCGCCTCCATCGTTCACGAGGCAACTCACGCACGCATTGCGGCACGCTTCGGTCCGCTTCCCCGATCATGTCGTGCTCGGGAAGAGCGGCTGTGCCGGCAGGCTGAGTTGGAGTTTGGACTCGCGGTCCCGGAGGGTGCCGCGGTGGTAGCACGAGCCCGACAGGCCCTGAGCATGGCCGACCGGGATGTTGCACCAGTGGTCGACTGGACTGAGGGTGCCCGCCGGGTTGCGGACGTCGATGCGGAAGACCGCCTCGGCTAGTCGCTGAAGCTCAGCGCGGCTTCAGGTTGAAGTCGGGAACCCCACCATAACCTGGCATGCTCCCGGCTCCACTCCCCGCCCACCTCGCACCCGGTCAGGAGATCGGCCAGCTCTCGCGCGTTCGAAGGCCGGTCTTCCGGCTGCTTGGCCAGGCAGGCCAGCACGATCTCCTCGAGCCTGGGGGGAATACTGAACAAGCTGTAGAGCGAGGGCGGCTCGGGTGGGGTATGAATATGACTCGCCATGACCTGCACTGCGCCCTGTCCCTCAAACACATAACGCCCAGTGAGCATCCAGTACGCCACACATCCCAGCGCATAGATGTCGGTCCGCTGATCCACCACCTCGCCCAATGCACCTTCGGGTGAGAGATAGGCGGGTGTGCCGGGCACCATGTTCGGGGCGGTGAGTCCAGCATCCACCGTCGGATCGCCCTTTGCGCTCTTAACCAGCCCGAAGTCGAGCACCTTCACGAAATCGTAGTAATGCCCCAGACAGCACACCTGAATGTTGGCCGGTTTGATGTCGCGGTGGATCAGCCCGCGTTCGTGTGCTTCGGCCAGGGACTCGCAGATCTGTTGCAGGATGTGAATGGTCCGCGCGGGGGGAAGCGGACCGTATTCCTCCACCAGCGTTTGCAGATCCATTCCATTGAGCAGCTCCATCACATAGTAGAACGTGCCGTCTCCGGCCACTCCGAAGTCGTACAGCTGAATGGTGTGGGGGGAACGGAGATTGGCGGCGGCGCGCGCCTCGCGGCGAAATCGTTCCACCAGTACGTCGGCCTGAACCTTGGTCACGGCTGTCAGCACTTCAGGTTTGATCAGCTTGATCGCTGCCGGGCGAGCAAGAAAGCGGTGAGTGGCCTGCCAGACCTCGCCCATCCCCCCTCGTCCGATCAGATCGGTCAACACATAGCTTCCCATCTCCCGGGCCTTGCGCACCTCTCGGCCCAGCCGAGTAATGATGTGGGAGATGACCGGTGCTAATGCAGCACAGAGGTAGTTCGGCGCCGCCAGAATGAAGATGGCGGCCAGGCTCGGGGTCTCGACTCCCTGTGACCTCCAGAACATGGCGGCCAGCGGGTCCATCGAGGCGGCCGTGAGCGCCGCGAGCAACGTCTTCCAGGGGGCGCTCGGGATGACTGAGGGAAAGAGAAGAATGATGACAGCTATCCAGGACACCCCCGCCGGGGTCCCCACCGCGTAGTCCAAAAGCCCAATCGAAAGCGCGATGGAGACCTCGTACATCAGGGCGAGGTCGAGCAGGAATCGCGCGCTTCGCCGGCTGCGGCGAGTATACCAGAACAGCGTGAGTGACAGGAGAAGGCTGGCGCCGCCCACCAGGTCGAACACTGGTACCCATTGGGCATGTCTGGCCAGCTGCGTGTCCTGCAGCGTACCGGGCAACGGGTGGACCAGGTGTACCAAGACGAATTCCACGGCCCAGAGCGCAGCAGTGGCGAGACAGACGACTGCCAGCCGGTGGGCTGCTTCCCGGAGAAGATCCTCAGGAAGCGCCGACCGGCCGGTGGAGACCGCCCCACTGGGAAGGTCTCCGTTCATAGTGGTGAGCAGCCGTGAGTCGGGAGCTGGAAGTCGGGCGGCGGGGGTCATGTCCGGGAGTAAGGGTCTTCAGAAAGGCTAGACCCTTACCCGCGGGTTTGCCAGCCCACTAATCAGATACTCAGAGGGGAGGGCCTCCGGGTGGGGGACCGTCCGGGCCGTCCGGAGGACCGTTTCCCGGCGGTGGCCCGGGTGGGCGTGGGTGCCTGCGCCGGATCTCCTCCGCTTTCTTCCGCTGCTCCGGCGTAAGCACCGAATCGAGCTGTCGCCGGGTGCGGCTCACGATCGAGTCGAGCTGGGGCTGAACCTGGTGCCGGATGGCCCGCAGCTCGCGGCCCTGATGTTCCATGATCGAATCGATTCGAGTCTGTTGGTCGGTGCTGAGACCGAGCTCGCGAGCAAATCGGTTCCGAAACTCGCGGTCCCGCGGTCCGTGCGGCCCCGGTCCATGCTCGAACCGATGTCCCTCGAATTTTCGGGGCAGTAACACCCGTCGATCGATGGCGACTCCCGCCAGTCCGCCGGCCACAGCCACCAGCAGGAGTACGAGAACCGCGAGCAGTCTCCCACCGGGGCGCCAAGGTGCGGAGGGGCTGGTCATTGAGCCACTGCCTGTTGGAAGAGCCAGTCGCCGCTCTCCGGTGCCACCACGTGGGACGCTAGCTGGCCGGCGTCCGACTCCTCCGAATAGGCCGCGGCAAGCAGGGTGCTGTCCGCGGAAGTTTCCGTCGCATAGTCAGTGGTTGGTGAAACCTCCTCAGCCGCAGGCAGAATGAGACCGGCTGCCAGGGAGGCGGCGAGGCCAAGAGGAATGGCCACCGGCATCCACCGGCTAACCCACTCCCACCAGTGACGGCCGGGCGACCGGAGGCCACTCAACTGCGGCGTGGCTGCGGCAACGATGCGCTGACGAAGGTCAGAATCATCCTGCCGGGAGGGGCGCTCCAACTTTCGCAGCGCGTCACCCAGCTCGGGGTCGCGGCGGGGCTCCTGAAAAAGCCAGTTCATTCAACCCACCCTTTCAGCGCCTCTCGGAGCGTACGCCGGGCCTGATGGAGGTGCCACCGAATTGTTACCTGACTCACATTCAGCATGCCCGCAATCTCCTCGGTTGAGCGCCCATCGATTTCGAATAGTGTCACGATCAAGCGTTGTCGGTCGGGCAGGGATTCAAGGGCCTGGCTTAGGGAGCTTCGCAGTTCTGAGCGTTCCGCCTCTCGATCGGGCCTGGTCCCGCCTGGAATGGCCTCCGGATCGTGCGACTCGGTTCGGCGTACGGTCTGCTTGCGGTGCTGGTCGCGCCCCAGGTTGACCAGCAAGCGGGTGAACCAGGGCTCGAACGCACGGGAGGCGTCGAAGGTACCGATCCGTTCGAGCGCCCTCAAGAACGCGTCCTGCACCAAATCGTCGGCGTCGTCGGGATCCTGCATCAGTCGCTTGGCAATCAGACGCGCCCGGGGTAGGTGGCGCCTTACCAGCAGATCGAATGCGGACCGGTCTCCCGCCTGTACCCGGACAATCAGGTCGCGTTCGTCGTTGACCTCCGTGGCGTCAGGCAGGAGGGCAGCCAGCACCTGTTCCATGTTCAGGCCGCTCTTTCGGCCCAGGCGAACCTAGCGATGACAGTCTCCTGGTCCAGGCAGCCGCAGGCCCGGGTTGGGGTGGTTCAGGCGCGCTCAACTTCATATACGGGCGCAACTCACGGGTGTTGGGCCGGGGCTCCGCCCAACGTTTGGCGTCCATGCCGCGTACACCTCCCTGCAGTCGAATTGAGCAGCCCATGACCTTCAGTTTGTCCCAACCCGAAGAACCGGGCAACTGAAGAACCTCAACTGGAGCCCTTATATGTCTCACCTTTCATATCCCATCCGATCCGCGCCCCTGCAGCTAGCCCGCGTACTGGTCGGGCTCACCCTGTTGCTTGGTCTCAGCGCCGGAATGGCCCAGGCCCAGGGTAGCTCGGATCCCTCCGGCGACCATGCCGGTCCGCCTCATCATCACAACATGCAGCGTTCGGCCGCCCTGGACGGCCCTCCGGCACCGGCGGTCCTGCGAGATTCCATTCAGCTGAGCGGCAAGGCTCTGCAGCAGTATACTCAGCGATATGAGAGCCACATGGCGTCAACCAAGGCGAGCCGCGACAGCCTTCGAGCCAGCATGCAGGCCGCCCGCGCTGCATTCGAAAAGGGAGACCGTTCGGAAGCTCAATCCCGGCGCGAAGGGCTGGAGAAGCAATGGAAACAGTTGGCCGACCAGGACAAGAAGTTCGAGGCCGGTCTCAAGGACATCCTGACGAAAGACCAGCAAACCCGCTACCAGCAGCTCCAGGATAAACGGAAGCAGGAAGCGCGAGACCAGTGGCACCATCATCATGGCGACCATCGCCTGCCGGCTGATTCGGCCGCACCGAACCGGTGAGGGATACGATGGATCTGGATGACATTCCTGTTGGCCGGGTTCTGACCCGCCGAGAGGCCCTGGAATTTCTCGGAGCCACCGGAGCCCTCCTGTTCTTTGGCTGCTCAGATTCAACAGCCAGCAGCACCGGCAGTGACGCCAACGCGTCCTGCCTGGTGCGGCCGGAGCTTACCGAGGGGCCCTACTATGTCGATGAGGAGCTGAACCGGTCTGACATCCGAACCGATCCTGGCACAGGAACGGCGAAGCCTGGGGCGCTGCTGACCCTGACCTTCAATGTCACTCGAGCCTCATCCTCTGTCTGTGAGCCCCTGGCCAATGCCATTGTCGACGTCTGGCATTGCGACGCGCTGGGGGTCTATTCGGATGTCAGCGACCCGGGGTTCAACACCGCAGGCCAGAAGTTCCTCCGGGGCTACCAGGTGACCGGCGCCGACGGGGTCGCCCGTTTCACGACCATCTACCCAGGATGGTATCGGGGTCGAGCGGTGCATATCCACTTCAAAATTCGATCTCCGGCTTCGGCGACGGCAGCCTACGAATTCACCTCACAGCTGTTCTTCGATGATGCCCTTACCGATCGAGTTCATGCCGAGCAGCCCTATGCGGCAAAGGGCCAGCGGGATCTGAGAAATTCGGGGGACGGCATTTACAACCAGGGTGGCTCGGAGCTGGTCCTCACGGTAATTCCGACCAGTGGTGGCTACGCCGCGACATTCGACGTCGCACTGGAGAACGCCTAAACTCAAACGAACGCCCCGCCGGCCGGCGGGGCGTTTGCATCAGTGACCGGCGCGAATCAGCGCTGGGAAGGCCCCGCCTCTGACTGCTGATGTGCCTCGACAAACCACAGCCACTTATCGATCCCACGAGAGATCTCGGTCAGGATATCCGCGCCGTCGGCATCTCCCAGCTCGTCCAGCTGGTCGATTCCTTCCCGGCAACCCCGGCCGAATGAGGCGAGCGCAGTGGACAGGGCGTCCACGTGGTCCTGACCACTACTGATTTCCAACGGGTATTCTCGCAGGGTGGAGCGTTCCGCAACGCAGCGCGCGGTGCCCTCGGCAACTCCTCCCAGCTGCACCACCCGCTCGGCCAGCAGATCTACGTATTCCTCGACATCGGTGTTGATGTCATCGAACAGTTTATGCAGTCCGATGAAGCTCGGGCCCTTTACGTTCCAGTGGGCCTGCTTGCACTGGGTCTGAAGGTCTACGCAGTCAGCCAGCCTTCGGTTGAGCAGCTCCGCAATCCGGACCCGGGCATCGGCTGACTCAGATCGCTTGCCAGCTATACGGACGCCCCACGCCAGAGTACCAGATGTTCAGGAGACGACAGGCCCCGGCGGATGCCAAAGCCAATGCCCTGGAGCTGGGCGATGACGCGGTCAGTTCCGTCGGGACCAATGAGCCGGTCGGGGGACTCGAGCACGATCCGGGTAACGGTAGGGAGCTCGGCCCCGTCGAAGAGATCCGGTTCGGCCCCCTCCTCATCGACCACCAGCAGAGTGGGCTGGATTTTCGCCACCACATAATTCAGCGCTCTACCCGAAACCTCCACTGGCCGCGCCCCCGCCCGCCGCCGGACCACCGAAGCCGAAATGGAATGTTCATCCCGGTAAAGGGTAACCCTGCCCGCCTGGGCCCCCACCGCACAGATCTCAAGTGAGGGCTCCACGTCGTTCAGCTGATAGGTTTCCCGGATGCACGGTTCCAGGTCCGGATCCGCCTCATAGGCATAAACCCGCTCTGAGCCTATGCGCTTGGCGCAGTAGGCTGATACCAGGCCCAGTCCAGCGCCAATGTCCAGCACAGTGTCATCGGGTGCGAGGAGCGTGCCCAGGAGTTGCAACTCATCCCGCTGAGTCCTCCCTCTGCTCAGGGCCTTTTCCACCCGGCGGGACATGTGGCGCCCGGCACGGAGGTGAATGCCCTCGATGGTAATCGAGGCCCGCCGGGTAACCCGCCATTGGTAACCCAGCCAGCTCAGGGCCCGATGGAACGCTCTCCGCACGGGGCCCCGGGAGTGGGAAGACATACCGATGAATCTAGCTCTCCCGCGAGGAGGCGAGCCGGACTATGCCGCCTTCAGACGGGGAACCTCGCTGGAACGGCCGCGCGCGAGCCGCCTACCCTCCCGGGAAAGCAACCGTGCGGTAAGAGGCTCCTCCTGAGCGAGCTCGAAGGCCTCAATCGCCTCCCGCTCGGCTTCGGGCACGTCGGTCCATCCATTGTAGTCGCAGCTGAACACCGTTGCTTCTCTCCACCCTGGAGCTACACCCCCAGGCAACCGGAAGGTTCAGTATGAACCCCAACAGCACTGTAAAGGTTGCAAGCAGTGTACCGAAGGCGGAGTGGATCCTCAGGCACGAAACCCGACCGGTAGGAGCGGTTTCTCGCGGACTGGACCTGCGGTAAAACACGTTGACACACGGTAGATACCTGGCCTCTTTGGTAGTGATCCGAGTGAGCCCGGCAGAGGAACCCTCATTCCCGGAAAGCCCTATGTCAGATCACGTGTACAAGACGATCGAGCTGGTGGGATCCTCGAACAAAGGCATGGAGGACGCGGTGGAAAAGGCCATCGGGAAGGCGGCCTCTACCGTGCGAAACCTGAGGTGGTTTGAAGTGTTGGACACGCGTGGGCACATCGAAGGAGGTCGAGTAGCCCACTGGCAGGTGACCCTCAAGCTCGGCTTTACTCTGGAGGACTAGGTAGCATCGAGTCAGCCGGCTTACCTGAGGCGGGTCCTGACCGGCGGCCGCTGATCCGCCATCTCTGGTTTGCACGTGGCGGGATCAATCTCCTCCGCGCTGTAGCCGAGTGCGCCTGCGAGCATGTGGACGTGAAATAGAACGAGCGCGGCACCCATCGTCTGCTCGA